>CAWHNN010000020.1:0-137064 GCA_963830815.1 uncultured Acidobacteriota bacterium
CTCGCCGCCGGTCCGAACGCCGGCGAGCCTGAGCGCGCCGAACGTCGTGCGCGTGACCAGTCGTCCTCCGGCGAGCTCGCCGAGCGCGATGAGCTTGAGGCGACGCTGGCCGAACGGGTCGTTGAACGCACGCGCGACGAGAATCTGATCCTGCGCCGTGAGGCCGTCGGCCGCGGTCGAGAGCTGCGCCGGCGTGGTGGAGAGCGTCACGCCAATCATGTCGACCTGGATAGCGGCGATCAGGTCGAAGCCACTGGGCACGGTGATGCCGGCGTCTGCGGCAGATAACTGGCGGAGGCGTCACTGGGATGCTGGCGGCAAGGGCGCCCGGCGGCACCTGCAGCACAGCGCCCTCGACGCTGGTGACGGTGCCGCCGCCTGAACCGATGACCGACGCGGCGTCGGCGCCGGCAAAAGCTGTGACGTCGAGGCGAACGACGCCGAGCATCAGCTCCTGGATCGTGAAGTTGCGCGATGGCGTGATGGGAAACGCGGCGCCCAGCGCGCCGCCGACGCTGGAATCGGGGCGTCACCACGTAGCTGACGAGGTCCTGCGTGAAAGGCTGCGTGACGACCTGCGGGTGGTCGAAGAGATCGAAGCGCTCGGACACGCGCGCCTGGATGAACATGCCGCTCGGAGCGGGAGCTGGCGTGGTGACCCCCACACGCCCGAGTGCCCGTGCCTCGTCTGCCGGTGGCGCGGATGCGCCGGGCACGACCTCGCCGACCGCGGTCACGCCAGTAGCCTGATTGGCCGGTCGCTCCACGCCCGTCAGCGTCGTACCAGGTGCTGGGTCAGCCGGTGAGAAGGGCGCGGCGTCAGGGACCAGCAGTGCGAATTGCCCGCTCTGTTCGGAGCGTGGTGCGGAGCGTCAGGCCGCCGACGTCGATTGTCGCAGTCCCCACCGCCATCCAGTCATAGTTCGCGGTGTCGTACCGCGCGACCGTCAGGCTCGTGTTCTGGGGAAGCGTCGCCGTATTGGTGACGGTGAGCGTGAGCGGGAAGCCGAAGGAGATGTCGCCTGCCGCCACGTTCACCGCCGCAACCGGCGACCAGCCTGCGGGCAACAGCGCGCCAAGACCCTGCGGGCTCAGCAGCGTCAGCGATATCGATTGATCGGTCGTCACACACCCCCGGGGGAACCTGCAACGTCGCGCGTCCGGACTGATTCCGCGCCTGCCCACCAACGGCTGACGACACGAGCGTCTGGCACCGGATCGAGTGGTGTGCGGCGTCGTCGAACAGCGTCGCCGAGGATCCTGCCGGATGTGCTCCTGCGCTCGACCGCGGTATATCCCGGCCTTGCTGATCCGGACGATGGCGTCCCCGGCGCGCCCGGCGATGACGAACTGGCCGCGGTCATCCGACACGACATCGATGGGTGGGGTCGCGGGCCCCGCCTCCGTCGCTGAGCAGGCTGACGACCACCTGTCGAGGGGCAGGCCCTTGCTGTCCGTCGTAGGCCTCGCAACGGAGGAAGCCGTTACCGCTGCTGATGCTCACGGTGATTCCAGCGGCGGCGGTCCGCGTGTCGTATCGCGCCGTTGCCGCAATCGAACCCGTGGTCACGGCGGTGACGACGCCGCTGGCGCCGACGGCCGCGACTGCCGGGTTGCTGGACTCGAATGTCGCTCCGGCGCCGGCCGTCAGGTCCCGGGTCGAGCCATCGGAGAATCGCCCACGGAGCAGGAGTGCCTGCGTCGCGCCGGCGGCTCGAAGAGTCGAACTTCCTGGCGTCAGTTCGAGCGCCTCCAATGTGACACCGGCTTCAACGACTCCCGAGGTAGTGTCGCTCAGTCCACCGTTTCGCGCGGTGATGGTGGCCGTGCCGTTGGCGACGCCGGTAACCGTGCCATCCGCGGCAACACGGGCCACGAATGCGTTGCTGGACTCGTAAATCGTGCCGCTGACCGGCGACGTCGAGTCGACGGTTGTGCCATTGGTTCGCAGGCCTGCGACGCTCAGCTCCCTCGTCGTGTCGACAAGGGAAAAGCGCAGAAGCGACGGCTGCAGGTCGATAGCCTGCAACTGCGGGATTGCCGTGACCAAAATCTGGAACGGCTGCTGCGCCGTGCCGCCGCCGAGGCCGTCCATCGCCTCGACGACGACGAATTGCGTACCGGCCTGCGCCGCGGTCGGCATCCAGGAGATGAGGCCCGCAGCGATCGTCATGCCTGCGGGCGCCGTTACCAGACGGGTCAGTGAGGGGATCGCCGTCGGGATCGGTAGCAACGACCTGATACGCATACGGCTTGCCTTCGGCAGCGCTCGTTACGGCAGTCGACGTAATGGCCGGTGACTGGTTTGGAGCGATGACCGTGAAGCCTGCCGCCGCCTGCATGGTCTGGGTGCTCGTCACGATGGTGACCGCCCGCGGGCCGAGCACGGCGGATGGCGACACCGGAGCTTGTTGCGACGAGGGACGTTGCTGACAGGACCTGGGTGGAAGTGACCGTGACGCCGGCTCCGAAGGTCGGCGTCGTCCGGCCGGCGACGAATTGCACGTTCGACGATCCGTCGATTCGAACCGGAACGGCGGTGGCGCCGCGGCTGGCCGTCGTCGTCTGTGGCAGCGTGATCTGAACGATTTGAAGCGTCTTGCCGCCGGCGCTCTCGTTGGTGGTGCGATTGCCGAGCGGTATCGCGGCGGGGCCTGAGGACGGGAAGTCCTGCCGGGACCGTGATGCCGATGCGGCGCAGCCCCTTGGTGGCGTCGAGGACGGCGATGCTCTCGGCGACGAGGTTGACGGCGGCGCCGCCTTGCGGCGTCAGGGTGACCGTATTGTTCGCCGCCACCGGGTCGAACCCGGTGCCGGTGATGTGGACGTTGATGCCAGCGGACGCGCCGAGCGGCGCGACGGCACTCAACGCGACGGCGGCACGAATCGGCGCCTCAAGGGCGCAGTCAGCGAGACGGCCAATGCGACAAGCAGGCCGAGGGCCGCGGGCGCACGCCGCGTCCTGGGATGCGGCCACCTTCGTGCCGCTGCCTGGCCTCTCGAGGGTCTCCGGCTCACTGTTCAGCCGCGTGGTGAGATTTCGAGGCGGCGTCGGTGGCGCAAGCGACCGAGAATCGCGAGTTCCCGTGCCGAGGAGCACGAGGCTACCGGGTTCAGGCACCGGGTTCGGCGGCGTCGTCGGTGGTTCGAGTCCTGGAAGCTCGAGAACAGCGAAGCCGGGTGCGGTCGAGGCCCACGCTGAGCGCTCGGGTTTCGCCGAGGAAATCGAAGAAGATGGTCGTCACTGCCGGTAGAGGTAATCCGCTCACAAGGTATTGGTCGAAGCCGCCGTCACTCACGATACTCAAGCCACGGAACATCAATAGTGCCGTCGAATGTGCTAACACCCGTCAGTAACGGTGCGGGGAGCGCGGCATAGTCCCAGAGTCCCGTCAGGGCTGAAATCGATTCGTCAAGGAATAGGGGAGGCGGCACCCGACACCGAGTTAGAAATCGCCGCAAGACCATCGAAATTCTGCGACGTTTATGGTGTCCGCGTTAGCGCGCGCAACGCCCGGGGTGAGGAGCAAGCAGGTTAGAAACGTCAGTCGAAGAGATGTGGAGCATAAGGTGCACCTGGTCGTTCGTGCCTGCGACTTTGGTCATCCCTGCGGCAGCCTTTCCGTAGCGGCCGTGGAGTTGTGACACGATTACGCGCTGTTTCTGCGCGGAAACCCTCACCTATACGTGGCGCACGAAATGCGTGGAAAGGCTCATCCGCGCATTCGACTGCGCTAGAATGCGCGGCGCCAACTGACCTTTAATGAGCGACGTAACCGGACTCCTCGATCGGTGGAACCAGGGCGATGCCGACGCGCTCAAGCAGCTGCTGGATGTCGTCTATCCGGAGTTGAAGCGCATTGCCGGCGGCCTGCTGCGGGGCGAGCGCGCCGATCACACGCTGCAGCCGACCGCCCTGGTCAACGAAGCCTACCTGCACCTCACGGGCCGGCGCACGGTCCGAATCGAGAACCGGCGCCACTTCTATGGCGCCGCGGCGGTCGCCATGCGGCGCATCCTGGTGGACCACGCCCGCACCCGGCAGGCGAGAAGCGAGGCGGCCGCGACGCTCAGCGCGTGCCCCTGGACGAGCGATGGGCGTGCCCATCGATGTGCGCCTCGATTTCGTCCGGCTGGACGAAGCGCTCGAGGAACTGGCCGCCTTCGCGCCCGAACCCGCCCGGATCATCGAGCTGCGGTATTTCGTCGGGACTTTCGATTGAAGAGACCGCCGAGGTCTACGAGGTGTCGCCGGCCACGGTCAAGCGTCACTGGGCGTTTGCACGCGCCTGGCTGATCCGCGCGTTGGACGCGCCTGAGAGGAATCGTGAGGCCAGTCGTGAAGCACTGTCCCGTGAGGACCTCGCAGAGGTCGCGGCGATCTTCGACGCCGCTGTCGATCTCGAGGGCGACTGCGCGCGCGGCGCTGCTCGACGAGCGATGTGCATCGCGCGCCGCCATCCGCGCAGAGGTCGATTCGCTGTTCGCCGTCCACGGCCCGTGCAGAACCCGCGCATGGGAGCCCTCATGCCAGTCACGGACTGAACGCCGAGCCGGAGCCGCGCGACGGCAGGCGTCGGGCGCCTGGCGGCTGCTGCGGAAAATTGGCTCGGGCGGCATGGGCGATGTCTATCTGGCCGAGCGCGGCGACGGTGCCTTTGAAGGGTACGCTGCCGTCAAACTCACCCGTGCGCTCCTGCCCGACATGGATGCCGCCCGCCGTTCAGGGCCGAACGCCAGTTCTGGCCTCACTCCAACACCCCAACATCGTCACGCTGCTCGACGGTGGAGTCGGCGGCGGGCAGGGGTACCTGGTGATGGAACACGTCGACGGGACACCGATCAACACGCACTGCCAGACCACGGCCTCCCACTGGAGGAGAGCCTGCAGTTGATGCGACGGGTGGCGGCGCGGTGCAGTATCGCCCACCAGCGCGGGATCGTCCACCGGGATCTGAAACCCAGCAACATCCTCGTGACCGCGACGGCGCCTCGAAGTGCTCGACTTCGGCGTCGCCAAGCTCGTCGAGGGCCCCGCAGCCGACGGCAATTGACAGCGGCGTACCCAGGCCGCTCACACCGAACTACGCCAGCCCGGAACAACTGCGTGGATTGCCGGTCACGACCGCGAGTGACGTCTATGCCCTTGGCGTGCTGATTTACGAGATCGCACGGGCGCGCGTCCGTACGAGACGACCGGCAAGACGCTCGAGATGTGCTGAGATCTCGAGACCGCGTCGACAGGGCCTGCGCGTCCGCTCGGACGTACGCCGGGCGCGGCCGCCTTATCCTCACGCGCGACTCCGCGGCGATCTGGACGCCATCGTCCTCAAGGCGATGAGCAACCGGCCGAACGCGATACGGGTCGGCGGGCGAGTTGGCCGACGATCTCGACCGCGTGGTCAACCACCAACCGGTGGTGGCCCGCGAGCCCTCGATTGGCTATCTATTGCGGCGGATGGCGGCCCGAAACCGGGCGGCCGTGGCGATTGCGGCCGCAGCGGTCGTGGCGATTCTTGCGGCGCTCGGTGTCGCGTTGTGGCAGCGCAGCGCCGCCGTTCAGGCGCAGACCCGGGCCGAACGACGGTTTGCCGAAACGCGGCAGCTCGCCAATACACTGGTCAAGATTCACGACGCGATTGTTCCGCTCGCGGGGTCGACGCCTGTTCCGGCAGATGATCGTCACGGAGGCGCTGGCGACCTCGAACGGCTCGAGGCCGAATCTGAGGGCGACGAGTCGCTGGATCTCGAGCTTTCCGGGCTTATCGACAGATCGGTTTCATTCAGGGAAATCCCAATACCGCCAACCTGGGCAACAGGGAAGAAGCGCTCAAGCAGTATGAGAAGGCGCGTCGTCTGGGGCTGCCGCTGGGTCTAAAGAGCGACGCCTCTGCCGGGGCAATCTCAAACCTCGTCAGCGTGGACATGGCAATCGCGGATCTCGTCAAGCGTCGGTCGGGCATCGAGGCCGGGGCAGTATCGCAGGAAGCCGTCGAACAGGCACAACGGGTGGTTCGGATCTCAGCCAGCAGCCGCGAGTCACGCACGCTGCTCGGGCGAGCGCTTTTTGCCAGGCGATTCTGTACAACCCCGGCGCGGCGTCGATCCCGCACTGGGAGCGCGCCAGAGATCACTACGAGCAGGATCTGGCGGCGCATCCCCAGGACAATCGCGAGTATCAACGGAATGTCGCCCTCGTACTCCACAAGTACCTCGGTGGCGTTAGAGACCATGCGGGACTATCCGGCAAGCTGAAACTCCAGCGCCGCGCCCTCAGTCGAGCTGGACGAACGCCGCTACCTGGCCGACCCTGGCAACCGGACGACTCAATTCGATTTCGCCGTGTCGCTTTCCTCAGTCGCCACCGCGATGGAGCACGCAGGCAAAGACGACGAAGCCGCCGCTCTCTATTCAAGGAGCCTCGACATCCGGCAAGGCCTCTCCGATAGCGATCCGAAGGATGTCCTCGCCCTGTCCAAGACCGGTTACGTCAAGATGCGCCTTGCACTCGTGGAGATCGAGCTCGGTCACGTGGAACGGGCGCGCGAGCTTGCGCAGTCGTCGGTGGCGATCCAGGAGGAAGTGGTGCACAAAACCAAAGAGCAGACTGCGCTGATGTCCGCGGCGTTGTTCACACTGGGCGTTGCGCAGGAGGCTCTCGCGCCTGGAACTTCCTGCGAGCTCTTCGCTCGTGCGCTGAAAGGATTCAAGGCGGCGTCACCCAGCACGTACCTGGACCAAATGCAGCAGCGGGCCGAGCGAGCCGATCAGGCGTGCCACTGGGGCACCAGCCAGCGATGGCCGGACTACCGGGCGTTCGATCGCGAGCGCCACGCCGTTGCCACCGCCAAGACACAGTGAAGCGATGCCTCGCTTCAGGTTCCGCCGCTTGAGCGCAAAGAGCAGCGTCGTCAGGACCCGCGCGCCGCTGGCGCCGATCGCATGCCCGAGGGCCACGGCGCCGCCGTGGACATTGACCTTCGCGGCGTCGATGCCGAGCTCCTTGATGAGCGCGACGGACTGCACCGAGAACGCCTCGTTCAGCTCGAAGAGATCGACGTCGTCGAGTTTCCAGCCCACTTTCGACGCGACCTTTCGCACGGCTTCGACCGGGGTCATCATCACCAGCTTCGGCGGCAGCCCGCTCGTTGCCTGGCCGACAATGCGCGCCATCGGCGTCAGGCCGAGCGCCTTCGCGCGCTCGTCGGCCATGACGACCACGGCGGCGGCGGCATCGTTGACGCCAGGCGCGTTTCCGGCGGTGACCGATCCGTCCTTCCGGAAGGCCGGCTGAAGCCTGGCCAGCGCCTCCGGCGTCGTGTCGGCGCGGATGCCTTCGTCGCTGTCGACGACGATCGGATCGCCCTTCCGCTGCGGGATCTCGATCGGCAGGATCTCGTCCTTGAACCAGCCTTCGCTCGTGGCGTGCGCCGCCTTGCGGTGGCTCTCCGCGGCGTAGCGGTCCTGCTCGTCGCGCCTGACGTTGATACGTCTCGGCGACGACTTCGCCCGAGATGCCCATGTGGCAGTTCTCGAACGCGCACCACAGGCCGTCATTGATCAGCGAATCGACGACTTTGCCGTTGCCCATGCGCAGGCCTTCGCGAACGCGCGGCAGGAGGTAAGGCGCGCTGCTCATCGACTCCATGCCGCCGGCTACCGCGACGTCGATGTCGCCGACGGCGATGCCCTGTGCTGCGAGCATCACCGCCTTCAGGCCGGAGCCGCAGACCTTGTTGATCGTCAACGCGGCGACGTGATCCGGGAGGCCGCCGTTCAGAGCCGCCTGGCGCGCCGGATTCTGCCCGTTACCGGCCTGGATGACGTTGCCCATGATGCACTCATCGACAATCGCGGGATCGATGCCGGCGCGCGCGACGGCTTCGCGCACGACGCGCGCGCCGAGATCGGCGGCCGTGAGGTCCTTGAGCGCGCCGAGAAACTTTCCGGTGGGCGTTCGGACGGCGGAGATGATGACGGGGTTTCGCATTGCTGAATGTCGAATGCTGAGTGCTGAATGAATTTACGAATGTGACTGGCAACGGTGTGGAAGGGTCATTGTGAGTTCAGGTCTCGATTCGCAGCGTCCTGACGTTTCGGGGCCCAGCAGGTGTTGCAACGGTGAGCACGGTCTCCCTGCGCGCGGTGATTTCCCGGGTCCAGCGGACGATCCGTCGAGCGCACGACGAGCACGCCGTCCGTGTAGCGTCACGCTCGTGCGCCCGGCCAGCGCCGGGCCGACGGTCAACTGCCAGGCGAGCGTCGTGCGTCCTGGTGACGGAGGCTGCCGGCGAATGATTTCTCCGAGGACACCGGAACTGAAACGCTGAATGGGAATCATGTCGCGGCTGCGCTCGATCTAGTGCTACGCCAGCGGCTCCGTCGACGAGCGTAAACGCTATCATTGGCCTCGTGCGCCTGGTGCTCGCCTCTGCCTCTCCCCGCCGCGCCGAGCTTCTGAGCGCCGCAGGCTTCGCCTTCGACATCGTTCCTGCAGACACCGATGAAACCGTTCGGGCCGGCGAGCGGCCCCGTGACTATGCGCTGCGCGTGGCGCGGGAAAAGGCCGAGCACGTCGCGTCGCTGGTTTCGAGCGGCGGCGTCGTCCTTGGCGCCGAACCGTCGTCGTCAGCGCGGGGCGGTTGATGGGAAAGCCCACCGACGCGGCTGACGCCGAATCGATGCTGCGGGGCCTGTCGGGCGTCGACGCACGAGGTCCACACGGCAGTGGTCGTCCTCGGCCCCGGCGTCAGATCCGAGGAATGGTGACAACAGGGTCCAGTTCATCGCGCTCACCGATGCTGAGATTGCCTGGTATCTGGCGACGGGAGAATGGGCCGGGAAAGCGGGCGGATACGGGATTCAGGGCCGGGCGGCGCGGTTCATCGAGCGCATCGACGGCTCGTGGTCGAACGTGGTCGGGCTGCCGATCGCGACGGTCTACCGGCTCCTCAACGCTGCCGGTTCTGCGGGACAGCCCGGCGCGGCGGAACACGATTGACCCTGTGGAGCGGTAAACGGTATTCTGAGCTGAACTTAAGTCCAACTTCGAGCTGAACAGAGTCGAGCTGAACCATGTCCGCCAGAACTATCAAAATCGGTGCGACTGCCGGCGTCCTCGTTGCCGCGCTTGGCGGGTTGATGTACACCACGCTCAGCGAGGGCACCGAGTACTACAAGCACGTGGACGAGGTCATGGCCAATCCGGCGGAGTGGCAGGGCAAGCGTATGAGCCTGCACGGCTACGTCGTCGACAAGTCGATTTTGGGGAAGCCGGACACCCTCGAATACCGGTTCCAGGTCCAGAGCAACGGCAAGGTCATCTCCGCGCGCTACACCGGCGTCGTCCCTGACACGTTCAAAGATGGATCGGAAGTCGTGTTGAAGGGCCAGCTCGGGCCCCATGGCTTCGACGTCTCGCCGAACGGTGTGATGGCGAAGTGCCCCTCGAAGTACGAAGCGAACAAGACTCCCGGCGCGCCGGGCATCTAACCGGCATCTAATCCACAGGGAGCGCTGGCTCCAATCCAGCCGACCAGGAACAATCATGCCAGCACTCGGCACGTTCACCCTCCTCGCGGCTTTCGTCACGTGCGCCTATGCGATAGCCGCATCGGTTGCCGGCGCGCGCCGGCGCTCGACGCGCCTCGTCGAAAGCGGCATCGGCGCGTTCTACTTTCTCGCCGCGCTGATGATCGTCGCGTCCGCGCTGCTGATTCACGCGTTCGTGACCGGCGACTACTCGATCAAGTACGTCCAGCGCACGTCGGATGCGGCGATGCCGCTGGCGTACAAGTTCGCGTCGTACTGGGGCGGGCTCGACGGCTCGATCATGTTCTGGGTGTCGCTGCTCGCGATTTTCGGATCGATCGCGGTCTACACGAACCGCGACCGCCACCGCGAGCTGATTCCCTACGTCGTTGTCGGTGCTCGCCGCCACGGAGATGTTCTTCATCTTCCTGATGGTGATTCACAAGAACCCGTTCGCGACGTTCCTGACGACGCCGCCAGCGGACGGCGCCGGGCTGTCGCCGCTGCTCCAGAACTTCTACATGGCGATCCACCCGCCGTCGATGTACGTCGGCTTCGTCGCCATGACGATCCCGTTTGCGTTCGGCATCGCCGCCCTCGTCACCGGGCATCTCGACGATGCCTGGATCCGTGCCGTGCGGCGCTGGACGATGATCGGGTGGCTGTTCCTGTCGTTCGGCCTGGCTCTCGGCATGTTGTGGGCCTACGAGGAACTTGGCTGGGGCGGCTACTGGATGTGGGATCCGGTCGAGAACGCCGGTCTCCTGCCATGGTTCACCGCCACCGCGTTCCTGCACTCGGTGCGCGTGCAGGAGCAGCGCGGCATGCTGCGTGTGTGGAACGTGACACTCGTCATTGTCACTTTCTTTCTGACCATCTTCGGGACATTCATGACGCGGTCGGGCGTCGTGCAGTCGGTGCATGCCTTTGGCGAGGATCGCGAGCTCGCGTGGCTGTTCACCGCCTTCATGGTGCTCATCCTCACGTTCAGCTTCTCCTGGGTGATCTACCGCCTGCCGCTCTTGCGTGCCCGGCACGAGCTCGACTCCTTCGTATCGCGGGAGGCGGCATTCCTGGCCAACAACTGGATCCTGCTCTTCTCGGCGTTCTTCGTGCTCTTTGCGACGATGTTCCCGACGTTGAGCGAAGCGGTCACCGGCGAGCGCCTGACCGTCGGGCCGCCGTTCTTCAATCGCTGGATGCTTCCCATCGGCCTCACCCTGCTCACGCTTACGGGCATTGGTCCCCTGCTCGCGTGGCGCAAGTCGACGACGGCGAACCTGGTCGAGCAGTTGAGGTGGCCGGTCCTCGCGTTTGTCGTCACGGCAGTCGGCCTGTATGCGCTGGGTGTTCGCGTGTGGGCCTCGGGTCTGTGCTTCGCGCTGTCGGCGTTGGTGCTGACGACTATCGGGCAGGAGTTCGTGCGCGGAGCGATTGTCCGCCGTGAGGCGTCAGGCACGGATCTCGTCACGGCGCTCATCGGCCTCGTCGGACGATCGAAGCGCCGCTACGGCGGCTACATCGTCCATGTCGGCATCGTGCTGATCTTTCTCGGGTTCGCGGGCGAGGGCTTCAAGAAGGATGCGCAGGCTGTGCTCAAGCCGGGCGAGCAAGTCACCGTCGGGCACTTCACCGTTCGCCACGATGCCCTGAAGGTCACGACCGACAGGCAGAAACAGATGGTGACCGGGCACCTGAGCATCTTCGAGGACGGCAAGGCTCTCGGCACGATGACGCCGGCGAAGTGGTACTTCAACAAGCGCGAACAGGAACCGACGACCGAGGTCGCCATCCGTCGCGCTTTTACCGAGGACCTCTACATCGTCCTGGCGGACTTCAACGCCCCGACGCAGAGCGGTACCTACACAGTCACCGTCAATCCGCTGGTGAACTGGGTTTGGTTCGGCTTCGCGGTGTTAGCCATCGGCACCGGTATCGCTCTTCTGCCTGACAGGGCGTTCGCCTTCGCGGTCGCGAAAGTTCCAGAGGGCGCGGTGACGGCAAGCATGGTGCTCCTCATCGCGCTCCTGCCATCGGCTGGCTTCGCGCAGTCGAGCACGGTGCCGACGGGCAGCACGGTGCCGGACTCGAAGTCCAGCCTGCGCAAGCAAATCGAGAGCGACATCATGTGCACCTGCGGGTGCAGGGTGGCGATGGCGACGTGTCCGATGGGGCCGTCCTGCCATGGCCTGCAGGAGCTTGGTCCCGAAGATCGAAGCGATGACGGCGAAGGGGATGACGCGTGAGCAGGTGCGACGACGCCTTCGTCGCCGAGCATGGCGGCCAGGACATCCTGATGGCGCCTATCGACACGGGCTTCAACCGCCTGGCGTGGTTCCTTCCCTACGCCGATTGGCGTCGTCGGCGCCGTCGGCATCGTCGTCGCCGCGAAGCGCTGGTCGCATCACGAATCCGCATCCGCGTATCCGGACGCCTCGGCTCAGGACACCGCTCTCAAGGGAAGGCTCGATGACGAGCTCCGTGACCTCGACTAGCGGAAGTCCGGCTGAAGCCGGACGCTACGGGCGCGAGTGGCGTCCGGCATCAGCCGGACAAGTCGGCATTTCGCCCGGCACACTTCTTCGTGCTGGCCTCGCTGATGGCGGCGACGGCCGCCGTAATCATGTCGCGGCAGTCGACGCCAGAGCACCTCGTCCTGATCAGCATCATGATCGGCGCCGCGGGCCTCGCCGCCGCCGGGTTCTACCGCGTGCTCTCGCCACTCGTGGGGGAAACGACCGTCGCGGCGAGCGAAGCCCTCTCCGAGAGGTCGCGCGCTGTCCTGACGCGCGAGAAGACGCTCGTCCTGCGGGCGTTGAAGGACCTCGAGTTCGATCGCTCGATGGGGAAGGTGTCGCCTGCGGATTTCGAAGAGATGTCCCGACGCCTCCGGTCGCGGGCGATGTCATTGATGAAGCAGCTCGACGAGGATGCGAGCGGCTACAAGACCATCATCGAGCGTGAGCTGAGCGCCCGGCTGTCGGCGCGCGCCGCGCAGCCCGCGGCGCCGGCGGCTGCTGAAATCGCGCCGGAACTGCCGGCCGCGTCAGCCGTCTGCACGTGCGGCACGTCCAACGATCCTGATGCCGTGTTCTGCAAGCGATGCGGTTCCAGGTTACAGAGTTGAGGCCGCGGCGCGTGCGCAATCTACGTTTCGCCGGTCGCTTTCTCCGCGCGCTGCTGCCGTTGGTCTGCGTCCTTGCCCTGGCGATGCCGCAAGTTGCGGACGCGCGGCAAATGGATCCGAAAGCTGTGGCGGGCATTCCTTTGCCCGTCCCCGATGTTGCCGTCGGAACTGTAGTGGTCCGCGTCATCAAAGGAGCGCTTACCAACAACGTTCCCAATCAACAGGTGGAGCTTCTGGGAGCCGGCGCCCCGCGCGCGGTGACGACCGACGCTGGCGGACGCGCGGAGTTCAGCGGCCTTGCACCGGGGTCGATGGTGACAGCCGTAGCCACGGTCGGCGGCGAGCGGCTGCAGTCGCAGCAGTTCGCCGTGCCTGCCAACGGCGGCACGCGCCTGCTGCTCGTGGCGACCGATCCCGCGGGGGGCGCGCCGCTGCGCCAACGCCGCCAGGCCAGGGTGCAACGCCGGCGCAGCCGGGAACGGTCAGTCTCAACGATCAGTCGCGCTTCGTGTTCGAGTTCGGCGACAGCAGCATTTCGGTCTTCAATCTCCTGCAGATCGTGAATCCGTCGCCAGGCCCGGTAATGCCGCCGCGCCCGATTGTCTTCGAGTTGCCGGCTTCGGCAACCGGGCCAACAGTTCTCAAGGACTCGTCGCCCCAGGCAACGGTGGCGAGCGGCGACATCACCGTCGCGGGGCCCTTCGCTCCCGGCGTCACGAACGTGCAGTTCGCCTACTCGATGCCGTATTCGGCGGGCAGCCTGACGATCGAGCAGAGGCTGCCGCTGGCGCTGGCCCGAGTCATCGTGCTGGCGCAGAAGCAAGGCGATACGCAGCTCGAGTCTCCCCAGATTGCCGAGCGACGCGAGATGCCAGCCGACGGGCAGATGTACATCGTTGGTCAGGGGCCCGGCTCTCAAGGAAGGGGAGCGCATGTCGTTCGCGTTCACCAACCTGCCGCATGCGCCGCTGTGGCCGCGCATACGTTGCGATCGCGCTCGCCGTCGTCATCTTAATCGCCGGTGTGTGGGCGAGCATGAACGTGGAAACCGCGCGTTCATCGGAGCAGGAGACGGCTCGAGAAGCGCCGCGGTCACTTGTTCGCCGAACTCGCGGCGCTCGAAGAAAAGCATCGCGCCGGAACCGTTGAAGCGTCAGTGTATTCGCGCAAGCGCGCCGAGCTCGTCGCCGCGCTCGAGCGCGTGTACGCGGAGATCGATCGCCAGGCCGCTTAGCCGGCGCGCATGGACTTCACGTCGCTCAGCTTTGCCAACGTATCGCGCAGCTACGGCCGCCGCTGGGCCCTCAGCCGCGTCTCCTTCACGTGCAACGCCGGCGAGATTGTCGCGCTGCTCGGCGCCAACGGCGCCGGCAAGTCGACGCTCATCTCGATCGCTGCCGCCCTCCTGACGCCGTCGTCGCGGGAGCGTCCGGTACGGCGACCACGAGTCGCGCATCGACCCCGGCATTGCGCCAGCGCATCGGCCTCGTCGGCCATGACCTGTACCTGTATCCCGAGCTGAGCGCCAAAGAGAATCTGACTTTCTACGGACGCCTGCACCAGTTGCCGGATGTGCCTGCTCGTGTCGAGGCGGCGCTCGAGCGCGCCCGGCTCAGCGATCGCCGTGACGATCCCGTTCAGAGCTTCTCGCGCGGCATGCGCCAGCGCCTGACGCTCGAGCGCGCGCTGCTGCACGATCCGCGGTTGCTGTTGCTCGACGAGCCGTTTACCGGCCTCGACGATGCGTCGACTTCGGGACTCGTCGCACGTTTGCTCGAGTTGAAGGCACGGGGCGGTATCGTCCTCGTCGCAACCCACGATCTCGAGGTCGTCGACGGCGTCATCGACCGGGCCGTCGTCCTCCGCGACGGGCGAGTTGTGGAGATGCCGGCGTCAGGCGGATCGCTGCGCGAGCGATTCCGACTGGCGGGGAGCTGAGCGTCATGCCGTTCCTGCAGGCGATCTGGATCGTGACACGCAAGGATCTCCTGGTCGAGTTCCGCAGCCGCGAAGTCGTCTACACGACGCTTTTCTTCGCCGTGTCGGTGCTGCTGGTCTTCTCGTTCAGCTTCGTGCGGGAAGGCGTTGCCATCGAGGGCGCCGCGCCCGGCATCCTGTGGGTGGCGATCGCTTTCTCGGGGACCCTGGCGCTGGGGCGGGTATTCGAGCGCGAGCGCCAGAACGAGACCTTGCGCGGCCTCCTGATGTCGCCGGCCGAGCGGCCCGCCGTCTATCTCGGAAAGTTGCTGGGGATCCTGCTGCTCCTCTTCGCCGTCGAGCTCGTGATCGTGCCGCTGGTCGCGTTCCTCTTTCAGGCGCCGCTGTTCCGCAACCCGCTGCTGCTGCTGGGCCTGCTGACGACCGGCACCCTGGGGTTTGCTGCCGTGGGGACACTCTTCTCGGCGATGCTCGTCCGTACGCGCAGCCGTGATGTGCTGCTGCCATTGCTGCTGTATCCGATCACCGTTCCTGTCATGATCGCGGGTGTGCGGGGGACGGCGGCCCTGCTGCAGGCGGACGTCGATCTGCCGATGGCGCGCGCCTGGCTGTCGATGATCATTTTCTTCGACGTTGTCTTCGTCACGCTGTCCCTGTGGACGTTCGAGGCAGTAGTGGCAGAATAGGCCGTCAGGCATCAGACACCAATGACTTCAGTTTTCACGCCTCTCGTCGTGCTGCTGGCGGCCATGTTCACCCTGGCGCCGGTACTCATCGTCGGCGCTCCGTACCAGTCGTCGATGGGGCTCGTGCAGAAGATTTTCTACTTCCACTTCTCCTCATGGATGGGGATGTTCGCGGCCACGATCGTCTGCGGCGTCGCCAGCGCGCGCGTGCTGTTTCAGCGCCGCGCGGCGTCCGACATCACGGCGGTCTCGGCGGCAGAGCTCGTCGTCGTCTTCGGCATCATCGGCCTGATTACCGGGCCGCTCTGGGGCCGCAAGGCGTGGGGCGTGTGGTGGACGTGGGACGGGCGCGCGACGTCGGCGCTCGTGCTGTGGCTGATCTTCGTTTCGTACCTGCTGCTGCGCCGCTTCGGCGGACCGGGTTCGGAGCGGCTGTCGGCGGCGATTGGGCTCTTCGGCATGTTCAACGTGCCGTTCGTGTACTGGTCGGTGAACCTGTGGCGCACGCTGCATCCGAAGACGTCAGTCGTGCCGACGCTGCCGGTCGACATGGGACTCCCACTATGGTTTTCCACCGTCGCGTTTCTCGGGCTGACGACGGTGCTGATGGCTCTGCGGACACGGCTCGAGCGCAGAAAATTCGAGCTCGATGCGCTCCATCTGGCCGTCGACGAACGCGAATAGATTTCAGAGGACATCGTAGTCATGCCGAGCAATCGAGCGACCGAGCAACCGAGCTACCGAGCTACCGAGCGACCGAACACCGAGCTACCGAAGCGACCGCTTCGCCGTCGCGCGGCGGGCATGCTTCTTTTCGTCGTCTTGTGCGGCTCTTTGTGGGCGGGCAGCGGCGTGACGGCGAGCATGCAGCAACCGCCGGCGCCGACCCCGGCTCAGGAAGGGTTCGTCCCGATCGATCAGCTGGCGCCAAAGGAGGTCTTGCCCGCGGCGCCGCTCGTCATCGCCGCCTATTCGGTCGCGTGGATCGCCATCTTCGTTTACGTGCTGACGATCTGGAAGCGCCTCGCCAGCGTCGAGAAGGAGATGGCGGCGCTCAGCCAGCGCGTTGCCAGTGGAGGGCGCCGTTGAACTTTGGCAACATGACGTCGGCGCACTTCATCTTCATCCCGGCGGTGCTGCTCATCGGCGTCGTCATCGGATGGGTCCTGGGGTCGCGTGCCGCCGCTGATGCCTACGGGGCGGAGTTGAAACGGCGGGAAGAACGAGCGAGCCGCGCGAAGTAGCGTCCAGCCGGGCTCGCATCGACAAGGACAGGAGTTCAGAAGATCGGAAGATTAGAAGGAATACCTGATCCGAAAACCCGTAGGTTTCTTCTGAACTCTTAATCTCTTGATCTCTTGTGAACTCTTCAGCGTCCTACAGCCAGCCGATTCGCCAGGCTGGCCGGCAATCCAGCATTGATGATTCGTTGTTGCGCGCCGTCGACGGGATAGACGATCCGCTTGAGCGTGAGCTCCAGCGATTCTGAATCATAGAGCCCGTATGCCGCTCGCGGGTCGCCGTCGCGCGGTTGCCCCACCGAGCCGACATTGATCAAGTAGCGCTGCGACGACTGCAGCGTCAGCGCCGTGATCTTGTCCGGCTCCGGCACGAACCCGTCAAACGCTTCGCCCTGCTGGTGGAAAACAACCGGCAGGTGCGTGTGGCCGAAGAGACAGAGCTGGCGCGCGCTTGTCGCCAGAGCCCGCAGGGCGTCCTCGCCGTCGAAGATGTAGTGATCCTCGTCGAAGGGCGAGCCGTGGCAGATTTCGACCTGGTCGTCGATGGCCTCGGGCCCGGCCGGGAGAGCGCGGATGTAGTTCCGGTTCTCGTCGGTGAGTTGTTCCAGGGTCCACATCGCCGCGAGGCGCGCAACCTGGTTGAAGTTGCTCCCGTCCTCGATGCCGCAGGCGGCCTTGTCGTGGTTGCCGCGAATGACGGCTATCGGGTCGAGCTCGCGGATGCGATCGACGACTTCGTTGGGTGCCGCGCCGTAGCCGACCAGGTCGCCAAGGACGAGCATATCGTCCCACCCAGGCTCCGTCTCGCTGGTCCTGCGAGGCTCCGCCTGGAGCACTGCGGTCAGCGCTTCGATGTTCGCGTGAATGTCGGCAATGACGAGGTAGCGCATCGCGGATGCCTAAAACCTATCCGACTTCGTGTCATTCAGCATTCAAATTTCATTCAGCATTCAACATTCAGCATTCAGCATTGCCGATAAGGTCCACTATCTTCTCGGCAATTTCGTCCGCCGGCGCGAGCCCTACTTCGACCCTCATGTGCGCCTGCGCGTAAGCGGCGCGGCGAGTGGCAAACAGCCGCTCCATCTGGGCGCGGTCGGCGGCGAGCGGTCGGCGCCCGTCCGCCGGCAGCCGGGCGAGGACGACGTCGATGGGCACATCGAGCCAGACCGAAAGACCATCGAGGTTGATGGCGCCACGATTTTCCTGCTCGACGAAGGTCCCGCCGCCAGTGGCCACGACTACGTGACGCAGGGGAAGCAGGACCTTGAGAATCTCCCGCTCGACCGCCCGGAAATACGGCTCGCCAGCACGCGCGAAGATGTCGGCGACAGGCCGCCGCTCGCGGGCTTCGATGAGCTCGTCGACGTCTTCGGCCCGCCAGCCGAGGCGGGCGGCCAGGGAACGGGCGACGGTGGTTTTGCCGGCCGCCATGAAGCCGACCAGGTAGATCTTGTCAGCGGTCACGTCGTCAGCCGTGCGAGCGCGTCGAAAAAACCCGGGTACGAAACGCTGACCGAGGAGGCGCCGAGGATGGTCGTTGGACCTGTTGCCCCGGTGCCGGCGATGGCAAATGCCATCGCCAGGCGGTGATCTTCCGCGGCGTCGGCCACTCCGCCGGAGAGCCGTCGGGACACGATGCGGAATCCGTCTGGAAATTCCTCAACCGACGCGCCGAGCGCCCTCAAGCCAGTCGCGAGGCAGCTGATGCGGTCGCTCTCCTTGACGCGCAGCTCCGCGGCGCCTTCCACGCGCATCTCGGCGCCTTCCGGCAAGAGCGCGCCAAGGGCCGCAAGGCCGGGAATCTCGTCGATGACCGCGGGGACTTCGTGCGCGGCAATAGCAAAACTGGCAGGGGAGCCGTAGGCCACCCGAATGCGCCCGATCGGCTCGCCTGTGTTCTCGTTCTCGACGTGCACGTCGATTCGCGCGCCGGCGCGCCGTGCAATGTCGAGCATTGCCGTGCGAGAGGGGTTGAGGCCCACGCCCTCGATCTCAATCTCCGCGCCCGGCGTTCCGGCGGCCAGCGCAATCCAGAACGTCGCGCTCGAGACGTCTCCGGGGACGACGAGCTCACGCGCGCTGAGCCGCTGCCCGCCGATGACGCTGATGCGCTCCCCGGATTTCGTGACGGTTACGCCGAACTCGTGGAATGCGCGCTCCGTATGATCGCGCGTGGCCACGGGCTCGAGCACGACCGTCTCGCCATCCGCCTGCAGTCCCGCGAGGAGCACGGCCGACTTGATCTGCGCGCTGGGGACCTCGGGGCGATGGGTTATGCCCTTGAGGCGCGCGCCGTCGATGACGAGCGGCGGCCTTCCATCCGTTGACCCGATCGCCGCGCCCATTTCGCTCAGCGGGCGAATCACGCGCTTCATGGGCCGGCGCGACAAAGAGGCATCGCCGCCCATGACGGTACGAAAATCGTGAGCTGCCAGCACGCCCGACATCAAGCGCATGGTGGTGCCGGAATTTCCTGCGTCCAGGGGAGCTGCCGCGGCAAGAGGCCGCGCAGGCCGCGGCCGTCGATCTGGACGAGCTCCCCCGTGGCCTCCGAGGTTCGCCGCACCGGTACGCCCAGCGCTGCGAGGCAGGCGAGCGTCGACAGGCAGTCCGCGCCCGACAAGTAGCCGCTGATCGTGGATTGGCCGTCCGCAAGGGCGGCGAGCATCGCGTAACGGTGAGATATGGACTTGTCGCCGGGAACTCGAAGCGTACCGGCCACTCGTGCCGCCGGCTTCACCAGAGCCGCGTCGGCTGGCGCGTGAGGCATTTGCGCACTATAACATTGGCCAGAAGCCCGATTCCCATTCGCGAGCCGATCCGGTTTAGAATATTGGGCATTCGCGTGCGCTCCCAGACACAAGTCGACGCCGCCACCCCTTTCGTAGTCGCCACGTCCGGTTCCTTCGGCGCTGGTGCCGCCGCTGCTGCATGCTGAAACGCGGCGGTACGGTCAAACTCCAGGTTCACAGCAACTTCGACATGCTGGACTTCGTCCAGATGGTCAGCGACCGCATGGCCCATCTCGGCGGCCTCGACGAGGACGCCGTCCACTGGATTGGCGTCGCCGTCCGCGAGTCGGTGATCAACGCGATCAAGCACGGCAATCGCGAGGACCTCGAAAAACTGGTCACAGTCGAGTTCACATTCGCGCCGACCGTGGAACCGAGCGAGCTCGTTGTTCGCGTCCTCGACCAGGGCGAAGGATTCGATCCGGAAGAGATTGCGGATCCCCTCGCGCCGGAGAACCTGCTCAAAGCCAGCGGCCGCGGCATCTTCTTCATGAAAAGCTTCATGGACGATGTGACCCTCAAGCGCGGGTCGGAGGGCGGCATGGAAGTGCGCATGGTCAAGAAGCTGTCGGCCGATGGCTGACGCACCGCAGCCGCTTCTGCTCGCCACGGCCGTTGAAGCGGTCATGAAGGCGGGAGAGATTCAGCTCGAACACTTCGGCCGCGATTTCCGCATCGACAAGAAAGGCGCGATCGATCTCGTCACCGAGATCGACATCAAGATCGAGCGCGGGTTCCGCGCGATGATCGCGGAGCGCTTCCCCGACCATTCCGTGCTCGGCGAAGAGTTCGGCGCCGGCGGTCCGGCGGGCGAGATCCCGCATCACTGCTGGGTGTTCGATCCGATCGACGGCACGACGAACTACGCGCACGGCCTCCCGATCTTCTGCTCGTCGCTGGCGTTCGAAGTCGACGGGCAGCCCGTCGTCGCGGCCATCTACGACCCGAACCGCCGCGAGCTGTTTACGGCGGAGCGCGGGCAGGGCGCCTGGCTCAACGGCGTGCCGCTTCGCGTCTCGGCCGCGGCGACGCTGATCGACTCGCTGCTCGTCACCGGCTTCCATTACGACGTGCAGAAAGACCCGGGCGCCGTCATCGAGCTCTTCGCGGCGTTCATCAGCAAGGCGCGGGCAGTGCGCCGGCTGGGATCGGCGGCGCTCGACCTCTGCTATGTCGCGGCCGGCCGCTTCGACGGCTTCTGGGAACGCCGCCTCCAGCCGTGGGACGTCGCCGCGGGCGCGCTCATCGTGGCAGAGGCGGGCGGGACGGTCACGGCGATGTCAGGCGGCGCCTACGGCTCCCGCGAGGGAAGCGTCCTGGCGACCAACGGCCTGATTCACGCCCAGATGCTCGAGACGATCGGCGGCTGACGGCCCGCCAGCGGCTGACCCCACAAGGTGTCTGTGACTGACACCGATAAATGACATCACCAGCTCAGGCACGACACTGTCGCACGGAATCGCCCGTGAACACGGCCAAAAACGTCGGCTTTGTCGCGAAACGCGACCACTGGCATTCTTCGTGCTCAGCTTCAGGCACACGCCGGCCCGGCTAGACCGGATTGGCCTACGGAGACTCTCATGCTTACACGTCAATTGCTGAAATCCGCAAAAGCGCTGGGCCTCATGGCTCTTACTTCGATCGTCGTTGCCGGCGCGTCCACGCCGGCGAGTGCGCAGGTCGTGCAGGTTTCCCGAGCCGACTCCCGGCAACCTCATCGGGTTCAATGTCGGCGGATTCCTGCTGAAGGGGGTCGACAGCCGCGATCCCGATGACGTCCTGCTTGCGAACCTGAACGATCTCGACTTTCGGATCGAGGACTTCAACAACTGCGACGTTTGGCGGTGAGTGGCTCTACGGGTTCGGCAAGTACCTCGAGACCGGTGTCGGCGTCGGCTTCTACCAGAAGACCGTCCCACCGTCTATCGCGACTTCGTGAACGACAACGGCAGCCTCATCGCGCAGGATTTGAAGCTGGGATGGTTCCGATCACCGGCACCGTCCGCTTCCTGCCGCTGGGCCGGGGCGCGGCCGTCGAGCCCTACATCGGCGGCGGCATCGGCGATCTTCAACTGGCGTTACAGCGAGGCGGGCGAGTTCGTCGACTTCTCCGACGGCACGATTTTCAGGCGACGTCTACACTGCGGATGGCACGGCGGTCGGGCCGGTGATCGTCGCCGGCTTGCGCATCCCGATCGGCGACGCCTTCACTGCCGGCGTGCGAATACCGCTGGCAGGACGCCGACGGGGACACCAAGCCCGAAGAGAGCCGGCTGCTCGCAGACAAGATCGATCTCGGCGGCTAGACAACTTCAACTTCACGATGCACTTCCGCTTCTGACCGGTCAGGGTGGCGTGAGCCCGATACGAGAGCTACGCCACCACCCTCCGCGACGCGCGCGAACCCTTCGAGAAATCGTCGCTTCTGCCTTGCGCTCGCTGATAGACGGCGTCGCCGCCTTCGGCCTGTTCTTCGATCGCCACCCACCGACAAAACTCGCCGGGCCGTATTCCATCGCCGCACTTCCAGACTTCGCCGTTGCCCTCGTGCAGGAAGTCGTGCACGTTGAAGCCGTCGCGTGACAAATCGTGCATGTAGTGGGCGAGCGAGCCCATGCTCATCATGATCGGCTTCGCCGCTCCAGTGCGCGCGCGAGATAGGCCGTCACGGCCTGCCGTCCGGCCTGGTTGCGGGCGTCGCGCTGCGATTCGGCGATGACCGCGGCAGAGCGATCGAGCGGCGAGACCTGCCACAGGCTTGCGGCGACGGCGAGCGCGGCCGCAGCAGCGCGGAGCGCACGCGGCAGCAGGCCGACGCCGGTGGCGATGAGGGCGGCGCACGGCGACGACCAGAGGCACGCCGTAGCGGATCCGGAATGGATGTCCCTCGCAGTACGCGTACCACGGCAGCGCCGCCGCGGCGAGCGAGCGCAAGCACGAGCGTCAGCGATGCCCGCTCCTTCGCGCGCACGAACGTCCAGCACGATGACGGCAGTCGCCGGCGTACGCCGGCCAGACGAGCAGCGATCCCGACAGGCGAAAGACGCCGTCGTGCACCTGCTGCCACGCGAGGAACGGATGGCCGAGCGCTTCGTTCTCGGCGACGAAGAAGCCGCCGCTGACGAACCACGCGCCAACCGTCCAACGGCTGTTGAGCAGAAAGATGACGACGGCGACGGCCGGATAGGCGGCAAGACGGGCGACCGCGAGCGCCGCCGCGCGCGGCGGACGCTCCGCGCCGCACGAGGACGACAAACGCGAGCGCGATGAGCGCGCCGCAGATCGGCCAGGCCTCGTAGCGCGTCATGCACGCGGCGGCGATCGCCAGCCCCGCGGCCCGTGGCGTCCGGTCGGCCGCCGCCA
Source organism: uncultured Acidobacteriota bacterium (assembly GCA_963830815.1). GTDB lineage: Bacteria > Acidobacteriota > Vicinamibacteria > Vicinamibacterales > 2-12-FULL-66-21 > DATBJJ01. Next base: position 22,682 of record CAWHNN010000020.1, read on the forward strand.
TCGACCCAGTCCGCCGTCAGCGCGACCGCGAGCAGCGTCGTCGCCGAAGAGCAGCGGCTCGGTCATCGGCGTGCTCTGGAGGTAGAGAACGTTCGGGTTGGCCAGGAGAAGCGCAGCGCCCGCGATCGCGGCCGGCGACCGATCCGGTGCGACGAATGATCAAGGAGGCCAGTGCCCACGCTCCGACCGCCATCGACATGACCGAGATCGCGATCGCGGAGGCGCCGCGTCCGATACCACGCGTCGATCTGAACCGGCAGCATGTTGAGGACGTGGGGGAGAGGCAGCCATACGGCGCCGATCTGCTGCCAGCCGGGCATCAGGCTGTCGAGGATGCGGCGCGCGACGACGAGGTGGGCGCGCGCATCGTAATGCGCTCAGCGCGAGGCCAGCCCGTGAGTAGTAGAACGGCGGCAGCTGGCGCCCGCGATGGCCGTCGCGATGGCAATCAGCAGCGCCGGGCTGGCGAAGGCGGGCTCGCGGCGTTTGTCGGGAATGGCGCGCGTCGTAGTGGCCAGAGCGTTTTCTAGTCTACACTTTAGGGTCAATGGCAGGTGTCGTCGAGTGGATCAAGGCCTTCGCTGTTTCCCTCGGCGGGCCCGGGCTCTTCATCATCGCGTTCCTGGATTCGTCGTTTCTCTCGTTCCCTGAGGTCAACGATCTCCTCATCATCTGGCTGACCACGCAGCACAAGGAGCGAATGGTCTACTACGCGGCCATGACGACGCTTGGCTCCGTGGCTGGCTGTCTTGCGCTCTACACCGCTCGCCCGCAAGGGCGGCGAAGCGTTTCTGAGAAAGCGGTTCAACCCGCAGTATCTCGAGCGGGCGATGGCCATCTTCCGCCGCTACGGCCTGCTGGCGATCCTGATTCCGTCGATCCTCCCGCCGCCGACACCCTTCAAGATTTTCGTGCTCGCGGCCGGCGTGGCGAAGGTGCGGCCGCTGCGACTTCATCCTCGCCATCGCAATCGGCAGGGGCTTCAGGTACTTCGGAGAAGGTCTGCTGGCGGTCTACTACGGCGATCACGCGGCAGATTTCCTCAACGAGAACGCGTACATCGTGGCGCTGGTCGTCGGCACCGCGGCGCTCGTGTTTGGCGTGGCGTGGATCGTGGCTAAACGCTGGCGCGAACGCTCAGCCGTTTGACGACAGGGCGCAAAAGCCCTTATAATCAAACGTTTATCCCCATGCAGCCGGACATCTCTGTCGTCGTTCCGATGAAGAACGAAGAGCCCAATATCGATGGGCTCTATCGCGAGCTGACGGCGGCCCTCGAGGCCTACGGGCGTCCGTACGAAATCATCGCGATTGACGATGGCAGCACAGACGACACGTTCAATCGTCTGGCGTTGCTGCAGGCCTCGGACCATCGCTTGCGTGTCATTCGCTTCCGGCGCAACTTCGGCCAGACCGCCGGCTTTCGCGGCTGGCTTTGCGCGCGCCCGCGGCCGCTACATCGTCACGATGGACGGCGATCTGCAGAACGATCCGCGCGACATCGGGCCGATGGTCGATGTGCTCGAGCGCGCGCCGGCGGACATCGTCGCCGGCTGGCGCAAAGACCGCAAGGACGCGTTCATCAACCGCCGACTGCCGTCGACGATCGCGAACTGGCTGATTTCGCGCGCGACAGGCGTCAAGCTGCACGACTACGGCTGCTCGCTGAAGGTGTTTCGCGCCGAGGTCGTCAAGTCGATGAACCTCTACGGCGAGATGCATCGGTTTCTCCCGGCGATCGCCAGCGAGTTCGGCGTCGACATCGTCGAGCACGTCGTGAACCACGCGCGCGAGTCCACGGCACGTCGAAATACGGCATCTCCCGCACCGTTCGCGTCGTCCTCGACCTGATGACGGTCAAGTTCCTCATCAGCTACTCGACGAGGCCGGTGCAGATTTTCGGCCTGCTCGGGCTGGGCGATGGGATCGTTTGGCGCGGCGCTGCTCGCGTGGCTGGCCTACGTGAAGTATGTGAAGCACGAGGGCATCGCCGATCGGCCGCTACTGCTCTTCGGCATCATGTTCGTCGTCGCCGGCATCCAGCTCTTGATGCACGGCCTGACGGCGGAGATGCAGGCGCGCACGTATCACGAATCCCAGGGCAAACCGATCTACATCATCCGCGAGGTGCGCGAAACGCGAGTCGCCGCGAACACCGGAGTTGAGAGGCAAGTGAAGACCTTCGGACGGCGGTCCGGCGTGGTGCGTGCTGCTGACGGCAGCCGTGTTGAGCGGCTCGTGCGGGAGCTCGCCGATGTCTCCTGCGCCTGTCGGCCCTGTCTCGCCGCCGGTGACCGCGACAAACCCTCCGCCGGTGATCGAGTCGATCATCGCCTCGGCCTCGCGCGCTGAAGTCGATACCGACGTCACGCTCACCGCGACGGTCAGGGACGCCGAGACGCCGATCGCGCAATTGAAGTTCGAATGGAAAGCCGATGCCGGCACGTTCACGGGCCAGGGGGCGTCGGTGACAGTGGCGCGCGCCCAAGGGCACTCCGACGCCGGGCGATTATGCCATTCGGCTAACGGTCACCGAGAGCTACGGTACGGGGGGCTCGCAGCAGAACGTCGTCAACGGCAACGGGCCCAGTGTCCGCCTGCACGATTCCCCGAAAGAGCTCGAGAATCTGTCGATGAGCATTTCTCGGCGACTTCGCCAACTCGTCGGTGTCGCCGTCGACGTGCGTGCGCGACTTCAGCGACGGATGCCGGGGCAAGGCGGACGAGAAGAGCGACATCGAGTCGAATCGCGAGCACTTCGTGATCACGAACTCGTCTCTGCGATTCCAGAGCGTTCGCGTCAGCCCGAGCGGCATGAGCGCCGACACGAGCGTGGCGTGCAGCTTTACGTCGCGCATCACCAAGTGCGAGCCCGGCGACAAGGCCTGCGTCGTTGGCAGCGTCGGCACCGTAGCTGGCGACTGCGCGTTGACGGCCGTCTACGAGCAGCAGCGCTGGTGGTTGTGCACCAGCAACTTTCTCAACGGCCGCGCCGACCTCGCTGGCATTCAGGTCCTTCTTCTCGCCGAAGCCGAACTGACGTGCTTCGTCGTGCATGAACTCGATGCGCGCGTCCAGAAGGCGTCCCCAATCCGCATTGCGGCGTGCGCCCTTGCCACCCTCGTCGGCGCCTGCGGCGGCTCGCCGATGGCGCCAAATCCCACATCCGCAGCCGCCCGCCAACAACACTCCCGCAATCGTTTCCATCAGGATTCAGGGTTCGCGACCGAACGAACCGGCGAACTTCGCGGACGTTGGAGAAACAGTCGGCGTCAGCGCTGAGGTCCGCGACGACGAGACGCCAGTCAGCCAGCTGCAGTTTGTCTGGTCGTCAAGCGTGGGCACATTCTCCGGAAACGGACCAACCGTGACGTGGCAGGCGCCCGCCGCGACGGCTGCACCAGCCAATGTGGCGCTGCGGCTCGAGGTCGTTGAACGATACGGCCCCGCCGAGCGCCCCGACAGCATTCGAGCATCGCGTCTCGAGTAGCGCCGACGTCCGGCTCCACGACTCGACCAGGGAAGTGGGCGACATGGCGCGGCAGTTCCTGCTCGATTTTTCGGACTCGAGTATTCGCGATGTCGACTACGTCATGCGCAACTTCGAGCCGGGCTGCTACGGAACGGCTGATGAACGGCAGCAGGTGCAGGACAATCGCGCCGACTTCCGCATCGTCGAGTCGTCTGTCGGTTCGGCGACGACGACTGTCGGTTTCGGCGGCGTGTGCTCATTCCGGAGCCGTCCAGGCGATGCGTGCGCGCCGCGTGCCGGTGATGTGGGACTCCGTGCAGCTCAGCATCGGCCAACGAGGAGTCGTGCGCGGTATTGACCAGGTGGCCGCCGTGTACGTCAGGAGCCGCGGCGAGTGGCGGTTGTGCGATAGTCAGTTCGATGGCAGCGTTCCGTTGCACATGCGCGGCTTCATCCGGTTAATCCGGGCTCCCGATCTCGTCCTTTCTCGCGCTCGCGCTGCGCTGACGCGTGGCCTGCGCGTCGGATGCGCCGCTGCGCCGAGCGCGACGCGAGCCTCCTCACCGAACAGGCTCTCGCCATCGAGGGCACCCGATTCGTCGCGGCCGACGGCAGCACCTTCGAGTGGCGCGGCATCACCGCATTTCGCCTTGTCGACTACGTTGCCGATGGGCAGGAAGCGACGACGGCGAAGTTTCTGGAGTGGGCGGCGTCGCAGCGGTTGACCGTCGTGCGCGTGCTGACGATGATGGGCGGGCAGTTCGATCTGCGTCCTGAAGACGGACGGCGGGCTCTTCCGCGCGTTCTCGAACTGGCAGCGCAAGCACGGGATCGTCGTCGAGGTCGTGGCCCTTGCCGGCACCGCCGACATCAAGGTCGATCTCAAGCAGCACGTTGCGGAGTTGGGGAAGATCCTGGCGGCGCATCGAAACGCCGTTCTCGAGATCGCCAACGAGCCCGTCCATCCATCGCAGTCACCCGAAGTCCACAAGCCCGAGGTATTGCGCGGGCTGGCTGCGGCCGTCCCGTCGAGTGTCCCGGTCGCGCTCGGATCGATCGAGCGGGGCGACGGCTTTGGCGAGGCGGGCTATGTGACGTGGCACGTCGCCGCGGGAATCGGGGAGCGGCGGATGGGGGCACGTGCTGGCGCTCGCAGAGGGCGCGGAGCTCCTGGCGCAGGTGGAAGAAGCCGGTCGTCAGCGACGAGCCCATCGGCGCCGGGCCTGCGTTGCAGCCGGGTCGCCGCGACAACCTGCCGGCGCGCTTTCGTGCGGCAGCGCTCCTGACTCGCCTCGTCGGCATGGGCGCGACGTTTCATTACGAGGGCGGCATTCAAGCGACCATTCCTGCCGGGGCAGAGCTCGCGTGCTTCAATGCGTGGAATGAAGCCTGGGCGCTTCTGCCCGCAGGCGTCGAGCAAAGCGGCGTCTTCAGGATTTCTGGCGCCGCGGGAAGCGTCGTCGCAAACTACGATCGCAAGCGCCTGCTGGGAGTGTACGAGCGCACGGACGGTTCGAAGGGATGGATCCTCGCGCATCGGCGACGAATCAGTTCCGCTGACGCTGCAGGCGGGTTGGAAGGCGACTGGCAGCCGGTCGCATCGATGGCGCCCGGCTTGATTACCGTAACGCGGGCGCCGGCGTAGTTTCGTAGCGCGACTTGATAGCGTCGAACATCATCTCGGCGATGAGCTGATATCCCTGCTCGGTCGGGTGCAGGCCATCGACACCAATCAGCGACACCGGGAACTGCGCATTCACATCGACGATGAATGCCCCCTTCTTCGACGCCATCGTCTTCAGGTCGTTGTTGTACTTCGTCCAGATACGGGATGCCGTGTCCCTTGCCACCCTCGCGCTGCGGCGGCAGCGTGGCGACGACCACGGGAATGCCGCGCGCCAGCGTGTCGCGCACCATGTCCTCCATGTGGGCGACGGTGGAGTCGATCTTCGCGTTCGTGCTCGGGGGACCGATCGAGTTCAGATCGTTGGCGCCCTCCATCAGCAGAACGAGGTCGGGATGCGTTTCGGAGACCATCCCGGCGAGGCGGTCGCGATCCTCCCACGCGTTCTTGCCGCCGATTCCGGCATTGAAGACCGACACACTCTGTCCGGAATAGCGCGTTGCGAGCAGCGACTGCAGCTTGAAGGGATACGACTGCGATATGCCGGCATCAAGCGCGCGCAGCATGAGCGGCGGCGAGTCCACGCCGTAGGTGATGCTGTCGCCGAACGCCAGGACCTTGGAGATGCGCAGCGTTGCCGGCGTCGCCGGCGGGGGAGGCGGCGGCGGGTCGCTCGGCGGTGTCGTTGGCGGAGTCACGGGACCCGGGCTGGTTGGCGAACTTCCGCAGCCCGCCAGGAGCCCTGCCGACATGACAACCGCGCCGACGCCGATAAGAAGGTGTCGTCGAAACATTCCTGACTAATCAGAATAGCACAGCCGTTCCGACGACTCTAAACTCAACAGATACAATGGCTTCAGCGCAGTGCGCTGCCGAGTGTTGCCGGCCGCGGACGGTTCGCAATCCACACGTTCCGATAGATCGTCCCGGCAATCGAGGCCGACTCGGTCCCGCTTCTGCCAACGGGTGCTCCGAGATACGCATAATGTGGATTCGGCGCGTAGACGCCGTTCGGTGACGCCATCCCGACGTTGTAGAGCTTGCGCGCCCGAGGCGCCGCCCTCGAGGACGACCAGCCGGAACTCGCTGCCCCATACTGCCTTCCAGTGGTAAGTGGTCGAAGGGTTCAGCGCGAACACCGAGTTGAACCGCGTCGTGGTATCCGGCTCGTAGCGAACTTTCAAGTCTTCACCCGAGCCATAGAGCGCGCGAAACGTGATGGCGTTCGGCGGGAAACCGCCGGAGCCGCGATACTGAATGTCCACGCGGTAGCGGTTGGTGATGAAGTCGTCTTGCCCTTCCTGCATGCCGAAGACCTTGGCCTTGTCGCCGGGGCCGTTGCCGCGCAGACCTTCGACGTCCATCGAGAACTCGCCGTTGGTGATCGTCTGCGCGAGCAGGTACTTCACGTAGCTGGTGCCGGTATTGAGCTGGATGCCGCGGCCCGGGAGGAACGTCGCCGGACCGATCACCTGTCCAACTGATTCGCCGTGGATCAGCGGATCGTAGACCTCGCCCGCGCGGTTGAATCCCACGAGCTTCGATTTGAGGCGAGCCGTCGCCGACCACGGGCCGGTTGACGCTCCTTGCACCGCCCGCGCGCGCCAGTAGAAAGCGTCGTCGGCTGCAGGTCGGATTCGACGGTAAAGCTCGTCGTACCGCCCGTGCCTTCCGGGACGCCGTTCTTGCTCACGGTCGCGGCAAAACCGACGATATTCGACGCCGTCGACGCGGTGAAGTTGTTGTTGTCGGAGATCTGGAACTCATAGACACGCGTGCCGGTCTGATCGGATGTCGCGTTCTTTACCGTCAACGTCGGCCGAAGCGTGTCCGCCTGCGCATTGTCGTCCGGTGACTGCAGGCCCGGAGCGGTGATGTTCGCGGCGGCTGGCGTCGGCGTCGTCGGGCTCTTGTCGTCACCACATGCGGCGGCGGACAGCGGCGAGTCCGCACACCGCGACCCAGGACAAAGACTTCCAATCTCTCACTCGATTACTCCTCTGGATGAAACCGGCCTACGTCGAGGCCTTGGCAGGAATGCGGGATTTACGGCTGGCAGCGGCTGAGCGCGCCGGAACGCCGCCGCGATTCGAGGACGATGATGCTGCGCTGGTGGACGGTAATGTCTTTGGCACGCCGCGCCGCGCGCAGGATTTCCTCGATCGCCTGAAAGGTCGTCTGATCGTCCCGCGACAGCCGCGAATCGGCGATCGAGTCCGAGATCGTCAGCTCGATGTCGGCGATGCTTCGCGGCCGCTCGAACGAGATCAGGGCCCGGCCGTCGGGCAATGGCACGAGCGTGATGCCGGTGCGCTGTTCGAGCGTGCGCGTCGGATTGACGACGATGACGGCGCGCTGCCCGTAGCGGGCGAGCTCCGCTGGCGCGTGCGGCCGCTTCGCCAGCTCGGGCTGCGTCAGGCGAACGACGGCGCGGCTGAGATCCGCATCGACGGCGCTGAGCGCGTCGATCACGTGCTCGGGAAGCGTCAGCGTAATCGCCCGTGACGGCGCCAGAAACTTGCGCGGCCGCCCACGACGGCGGGCGAGTCCGGTGACGCCTGATGCCTTCTCCAGCGGGAGACTCCTGTCGGGGATGACACGGCCAGGCGATGCGGCCAGGGCGAATTTCTATTAAGTATATCAAACTATGCGCGATTTAGGCCTGTGAAAATACGCGGCCGCCGCTTGCATTTCGGCGCAAACCCCACCGGTTCTGCCGGTCTCCGCGCATAGTGCAAGTGTCATAATTGCCAGCGTGGCACTCGTGAACGGGGAGGAACAGCGCCCGCCCAGCCCCTTGAATGTGGTCCTGTTTTCCGGTGGACGCGGCTCTGCCGCGCTGGCCCGCCAGCTTGTCTCCAGCCCCGGCGTCAACCTCACCATCGTCATCAACGGTTACGACGATGGCGCGTCGACCGGGGAAGTGCGGCGATTCCTGGGAGACAGCCTGGGGCCGTCGGACTTCCGCAAGAATGCGTCGAACCTGGCGGCCGCGCTCCACACCTGTCCCGCAGAGCTCATCGCCTTTCTCGATCGCCGGTGCCCGTCGCGATACGAGGCTGCCGCGGCCCTGTCGCTCCTCGAGGCTCTGATTCGGGTCCTGCAGGGGATGCATTCGCGGCTGCCACCACGACGCTTTTCCAGTCGATTGCGCCCGGGCCGCGGACTGTTGTCGCCGCGATGCTCGAGCGCTTCGCGCAGGAGATTGCGGACACCGGACGCCCGTTCGACTTCGACGACTGCAGCCTCGGCAATCTCGTGTTCGCCGGCGCGTTCCTGCTTGCCGGACGCGACTTCAATCGCGCGGTCGACGACTACTGCGCGCTCGTCGGTCTGCCGCCGGGCATCGTCGAGAATGTCACCGACGGCACCAACGCCTACCTGGTCGCCGTGGACGGCGACGGGCAGCTGCTGGCGACTGAAGAAGCGATCGTCGACGCGGCGCGGCCCAACAGCATTCGCGAGATCTTCCTCGTCGATCGGCCGCTGACCGCGAGCGGAGATCGCTGCGATTCAAGCGCAGCCAGGTGGCATTGCGGAGGCGCTGGCGCCACGCCAGCCGCGGGCTGACGCTCAACCCGCGCGTGGCGGAGAAGATTGCGTCCGCCGCCCTGATTATTTACGGCCCGGGGACGCAGCACTCCAGCCTGTTCCCGTCCTACCTGACGGCCGGCCTTGGGCGAAGCCATCGCGCAGAATCTCGTCGCGATGAAAGTCCTCGTTACCAACATCCAGCCCGACGCCGAGATCACCGGCAGCAACGCCGTCGGGCTTCTCGAGCGTGCGGTCTACTTTCTACGCGCGAAAGGGACGTCACGAATTCCGACGCCGTTCCTCATCACGCACAGCCTGCTGAACGATCCGTCCGTTCCCGAGGCGACCCGGCCGTACGTCCCGCTCGGTCCGACCGACACGATCGAGGATCCGCGCCTGGTGCGCATCGGCAACTACGAGGATGGCGTGACGGGCCGCCACCACGCGGCGCGCGTGCTGGAGCCGTTCATCGCGTCGATCGTGAGCCGGCGCGAGCGGCGGCGGGTGGCGGTGCTGCTGTCGGATACCGACTCTCTCAACAAGGTCACGCAAACGCTGCTGGAAATGGTGCGGGGCGGCATCGAGGGCGTAGCGCTCGACGTCACAGTCTTCTACGCGGCGCCCGAACCGCTCGACGCCAGGCTCGCCGCACGGCTGCCTGTCGATCTCCAGCATCTTCGCGACGGCGAGCGTTCTTTTGGCGCTTCGGCGCGCGATCGGGGCTTCGACTACGTCCTGCTTTTCGAATCGTCAGGGATGTATCGCGGCGAGGAGACGGTTCCGATCCTGGCGCAGCTCGTGCCCGGCCGCCTCGATGCCGTGTGGGGCAGCCGCCGGCTCTCGATGCGAGACATCGAGGAGTCGTATCGCTTCCGCTACAGCGCGAGCGCTCTCAGCGGGACGATCAGTTACCTCGGCAGCTATACCTTGAGCCTGGCGTGCCTGGCCCTCTACGGCCGCTACATCACCGATACCTTGTCGGGCGTTCGCGCCATTCGCGCCGCCGACGTGCTCGATCCGCGCGTCGATCTCGCGCACAAGAATGCCAACCACGTGCTCCTGTCGCGGCTGATGCGGCGCAAGGCCGAGATACTCGAGATCCCCGTTCGCTTCGTCCCGCTGTCCCCGGACCGGGTGAAGCGCACGAGCGCGTTTGAGGGATTGAGCGCGCTGACGACGCTCGTGACGCAGCGATTTCTTGGCGGCGGTGACTCTGCGCCGGCTTCCGCCTATCAGTCCGAGTCGGCCCCGGTCGAGCGTCCGCTGAAATGATATCGAGGACTCTCATCGTGCCCGCGGCCGGCCTCGGCACGCGGCTGAATGCCGACCGTCCGAAGCTGCTCGTCCCGGTTGCGGGCGTGCCGATGATCGATCGCCTGCTCGCGCTCTTTGCCGGGGTCGTAGATCGCGCGGCCGTCGTCGTCCATCCATCGTTCGAAGCATCGGTCACCGACCACCTTCGTAGTCGCCGCTCCCGGTGTCGACGTTCGTGCAGTCGACGCCGACGGGAATGCTGGACGCCATCATGATCCCCGACGTGATGCACGGTCGCCGACGCCCCGGACGAGGTGTGGATCACCTGGTGCGATCAGGTCGCCATCCACCCCGCGACCATCGAGCGTCTCGTGGAATTGACTGGCCGTCATCGTGACGCCGCCGTGGTGATGCCTACTGTGCGGAGGAGCGCGCCCTACATTCATCTGCAGCGCGATGGCGCGAATCGAATCACCGGCATTCTTCACCGCCGTGAAGGAGACGCGATGCCGGATGTCGGCGAGAGCGACATGGGACTCTTCGCGCTGCCATCGGCCAGCTTCGCCAACCTCCTGCCGCGCTACGCCGGAGGCAGTGACGCGCGGCTCCACTACAGGGGAGCGCAATTTCCTGCCGTTCATCGCCTGGGCCAACGCCAGCCACGACGTCGTCACGTTTCCCGCGCACGACGAGATGGAAGCTGTCGGCGTGAACACGCCCGAGGAGCTCCAGACTGTTGAACGGTATCTGTCCGCGCGAGGGGCGCGCCGCAACTGATGTCAACGCTGTCGGTCGTCATCCCCGCGTTCAACGAAGAGCGCTTCATCGGCACGCTGCTCGAGCGCATACTCGCCGTCGATCTGACGCCACTCGGCTTCGACAAGGAGATCATCGTCGTCGACGACGGGTCACGCGATCGCACCGTGGAGATCGCGTCGGCGGTGCCTGGTGTTCGCGTCCATCGCATGCCCGTCAACGGTGGCAAGGGCAAGGCCGTGCGCGCCGGCATCGCGCTCGCGACCGGCGACCTGCTGATCATCCAGGACGCCGACCTGGAATATGACCCGAACGACTACGTGCCGATGATCGAGGCGCTGCAGGCAAACCGCGGGGACGTGGTCTACGGCAGCCGTTATCTCGGGCGCGGCCGGCACGAGAATCAGTCGCTGGCGGCGTATCTTGGCGGCCGCAGCCTGAGCCTTGTCGCGTTGCTGTTTACCGGCCGCTATCTGACCGATACGGTCACGGCATACAAGCTCTTTCATCGCACCGATCTGACCGGGCTGACGCTCGAAACCTCGGGCTTCGAGCTCGATCACGAGATCACCGCGCGCATGCTGGCGCGAGGGCGGCGCATCGTCGAGGTGCCGATCACGTATCACCCGCGCAGCCGCGAGGAAGGCAAGAAGATCGGACCTGCCGACTGGTTCATCGCGATCAAGACGTTCGCGCGCTTCAGGAACGGCTGACCGGGCGCGGAGGCAAAGTTGGCGCGCAAGCGCACCACCCGCTGGCCGTAAATCCTCGCGAGGAAGGTGTCGGTGCGTCAGAGTAGCATGAGGATTCAGCAAGCTCACGCGATCCCGCGAGCACAGCCAGCGCGAGGGCGTTGGTGCGTCTGGCGATGACGAAGGTCTGTCCGAGCCAGTAAGGGACTTGGAGCCGGCGGGCTCCGATCATCGACGTCACTCGGCGTGCCACGCTGGTCAGGCCGGGGCTGAGCACCGCGCCCCGCGACAGGATGTAGTCGAGCTCGAGCCGCTGTACGTGCGGCCGTATCACGGCGACACGGAACTCGCATGATTCGAGCAGGCGAGTCATCGTGTGGCGGGTGAAGTAGTGCAGGTGGACCGACGTGAGGAAGAGCCACCGGCGGCCAAGGGCGCGGGCGATCCAGCTGCCGATGTCGGGGTAGTTGACGACCATGATGCCGCCGGGCTTGAGCAGCGTCCGGCAATGATCGAGCATGGCCCGCGGATCGGTCGTGTGCTCGATGACGTCCCAGAGCGTAATGACGTCGAAACTCGCAGGCTCGTACGGCTGGTCGAAAACACTGCCCGGAGCGGATGCGGACGCCGTACTGACGGGACCCCCATGCCGCGAGCCAGCGATTGGGCTCGCAGCCTTCCGCCTGCCATCCGCGCGCGGTCGCCGCCGCGAGGAAGCCGCCCGCCGCCGTCCCGACGTCGAGGAGACGGCCACGCTGCCCGCCAGACTCGCGCTCGATGTGGCCAAGCGGCGATCGCAAACGTGCGCTCGCGCGCCTGCATCTGCGACACGTAAACCGGGTCTTCGCCCTCGGCGTAGCTCGAAAAGATCAAGTCGCCACGCAGGCGCGGGCTGATGTACTGCATCCCGCAGTCTGCGCAGGCTACCAGGCGATCGATGAGGAGCTCGTCGCCAGAGGCGCGGAACTTGTCGATGAGGTCGAGATCCTTTTCGTTTTCGTATTGCGCTTCCAGGATGACGTTCTGGCGGTCGCTGCCGCAGACGGCACATGTGGCGTGTTCGAGCACGGCGTCGCGCTCGCGCGCAGGTCCGGGCGGTTCAAAGGATGGATCGGTTTTCTTCGGCTGGGCAGCAGTGGCCATAGTGCGATTCGTGCATTCTCGTTAGTTTACGCGGAAAATCTTTACCGGCGCCGCTCGTAAATACGCGTGCGAACAGCGCCGGGGACTCGTCGAACTTCCGCACGCCGTCCGGATAGGCGCGCGCGTCCGCGTCGTCCACGTAGAGGTAGTCGATCCGCAAGCGTCTCGCCAGTGCCAGACGCCTCATCGGCGCCGGGTGGTTGAGAACAGCGTCTTGACGAGCTCCGAAGCCTCGTGTGTACTCCGGTTGCGGCAGCAGTGAGATCGGCAGCCCGGCGGCCATGCGCCGTCCCGCAAACGACGGGATGAGCGTCCAGTGCTCGCGGCCGCGGACCATCGGTTCCATCTGCACGATCGCGCTCTCAGGCGTCTGCGCCCGAAGCCATGCGAATGCCTGCTGCTGGTCGCGCGTCGTCCACAGCGTCCACCTGAACCCGGGGCCCTCGCGGCGATTGCCGATGTCCTGCGCGTTCCACGTGTCGATGGCCGTCGTCGGGACGCCGACGAGGAGGACGAGCGCTGGCGACGACGTGCCACGGATCGCGGGCGCATGATCGTGAGCGCTCGCGCCAGCAAAATCGGGATCGAGACGAGCAGGATCTGCCCGGCGCGAAATCCGACCCATGAAGCCTCCGGAGATGCGCACGAAAAAGAGAAGGCCCAGCGCCAGCAGGATGCCGGCGGAGCCGATCGCCAGGGCCCGCGATGAGGCGCCCTGAACGGCGCGCAGGCCCGGTAGAGAGGGGACGAGAATCGGGCCGACCGAGAGCAGCACCGTCGCGACCGGGCTATTCTCGCAAGGCCGCCATCCCGATCTGGAGCGCCGAGCCGGCGCCTTCCATGACCTTGCTGCCCCATCCCCACGCGACGGCCAGGCGACCATGGCAGCGGCGGCAGCGTGCCGAGGCACCAGCGTCCAGCCGCGTTCCGCGCGAGCGCATCGGCTGCGATCGCCACGCCGTAGACCAGCGAGAAACAGCCGCCAAGCAGCGGGTTCATCGTCGTGGCCAGGCCCAGAGCGAGGCCGGCGCCGGCGATCGACCACCAGGACGCCGCCGCGCCGGAGCTGATTGCGATCAGCCATCCGATGAGTCCCAGGGCGACGGCGGTGGTGTGTTGCGGCGTGTACCAAAGCGACCGCGGGATGTTGTCGATGCGCATGCCACCAAAGGACCATGCGGTGATCGCATCGACGTTGGTATCAGCAAGCAACCACAACGGTTGGCCGCCGCGCACGAAGTCGAAGATCGCGTAGCGTCCCCTCTGCGCTTGCCGCGAGCACGGCGAGCGCCGTCGCGATGGCCGCTGGCCAGGCACCAGGCACAGCGGATCGAACCACGAGAAACATCGCGGCGATCATGAGCAGTCCCGCCATGATCGCGTTGGCTTTCAGCGTGCGCTGAAGGTCGACGAACCCGGTCGGGTTAGGCGGCAGCAACTCCGCCGCCGTGCTCGGCAGCAGGAAGTAGGTCCAGTAGTAGTTCATCACCTGCGGCGCGAGATATGGATTGCGCGGCGGCAGCGAGAACTTGCCCAGCTCGAACCCGAGTGCGCTGTGCCAGAGGAAGTCGGCGGTGAAGTAGGCGCGGTAGTAGCGATTGCCCTCCGCGTCCTCGCGGCCGAGGTTGGCGTAGGGCGGGGTCATGAGCACGGGGACCAGCAGCAGTACCAGACACAGCGCTGTCGTATCGCGAGACTGTCCACGTTGGCATCGCGATCGCGGGCGTTGATCCCGTACCGCGGGCGAGCGACGGTCGTCAGCGCGCCGAGGACTATCCAGACCGCCACGAACGCCCAGCCGAGAGCTCAGCCGGCTCTCGATCGTGACCCAGATCGCAAGCTGCAGCAGCCCATAGCCGAGAAGGGCGCCGGCAATCCATGCCGCAGGATGGCGCTTCCCGAAGAGGCGTATCCCGATGGGGATTCCAGGCAGCACGCCGAGCATGTAGATGACCGCGTGCAGGAGCCCGCGTCCCTGTCCCGTCAGCCACAACGTCAGCGCCATCGCCAGCGCAAGAATCGCTGCGGCGATCCGTGCCGAGCGCATCAGCGGGACCCCTCCCGCCGCCGCGCGCCACCCTCGAATGCGTACAGAGAGGCTCCCCGGCAGATTGCCGACGATGCCGAGAGCGACGAAGAGAATCGAGAGCGCCACCGCCTGCGGCGGCGGCCACGCCGACCTGTCCGAACAGAAAACTGAACGCCGCCTGGCTCGTGCCAAGACCGCTCACCGTGATGGGCAGCAGCATCACCAGCAGCACGATGGGTATCAGGACGAAAGTAGGTGAACAGCGGCAAGTCGATGGCGATGGCGCGGCCGAGGCAATAGGCCTGAAGCACGCGGATCGCCTGGACTCCGACGGAGGCGAGCGAGCACGCGCAGCAACTCCACGTGATGGTTCGAGTAGCGGCGCATGGCGTCGGTCATCGACGCGCCTGCGCGCTGCACTGACCGCCAGGGCAGCCTCGTCACGAGCGTTTGCGCCAGCGCCGCCGCAGAATCGCTGAAGACCGCCGCGGCAACGACCGCGCACGCAGCGCCGCCGCGACGAGCGGCACGACGATCGCCGGGCCGATGTCGGCGCGTGGGCTGAGGACGACGGCAATGGCGCCGACAAAGGCGATGGCGAGCGCGCCGAGCACGCGGTCCATCAGGACCGACGCCGCCGACTCAGAGAGCCGCACGTCGTGTTTCGCCAGGCTGTACGCGCGATAGGCGTCCCCGCCGATGCTCGGGCAGAAACGATCCCACGAACGTACTCACGAAGAAGGTCCGCAGGACGATGGCGAACGGCGGACGCGAGCCCGGTGTCAACGCGCAGAGCAGATCGATCCATCGCCAGGCCATCAGCGCGCGATCGATGAAGACGAGGAGGACAGCGGCGCCGAGCCAGCGGACGTCGGCCTGCGCCGTCGTGGCCAGGATGGTTCGCGGGTCTGCGCTCCAAATGATGAACGCCGTCAGGCCGACGGCAACAGCGATGCGAAAGATGCGGGATGGACGCAAATCCTCTGTGCCGACCGCTAGCTCGAGATCACGGTTTCTGTGTCGCGTGCCTGAGCCGGGACCACGTTATCTGGTGGCAGGCAGCGTATCGAGGTGCCGCTCGGGATGGCGCTTCACCTGATATGCGCGTTTGAGGAACTTGGCGTAGGGCACGAACTGTTTCATCGCGCCGACGTTCACCTGGCACGGGCTGAGGCACGTGGGGCAGACGTCGGTCTTCAAATGCTGCCGGTGCTCGAGGTTGGCGGCACTGAAGTACAGCGACTCGGCGCTGGCGTCGAGGACGTTGCCGAGCTTCTGCGAGTTCTCGCAGTAGTGCAGATCGCCGTTCGGATTCAGCAGCAGGCCCTGGCTCTGAAACGGGCACGGCATCGTCCGGTGATAGCCGTTGGCGATCATGTCGGCGTAGTGCAGGTACATGAAGGCCTGGCCGCTCAGGACGGATTCTTCCTGGACCCGGTCGAGGAAGAACTTGCGCATGAACTCTTCCTCGGCCGCGCGGAAGCCGACCTTTTCCTCGAGCGACTTGTTGTGCAGCATCGCGTCGGTGAACCGCAGCATGTTGAACACGACGTCGAGATTCTTGCTGCGCGCCCAGGCGAGGATGTTCTCGCCGTCCGACATGTTCGTCGCGAAGAGCGTCGCGGCGATGCCGAACTGGAAGTTGTCGTACTTCTGCGCCAGGGCCTGCATCGCCGTGATGGTCTTGTTGGCTTTCTCGAAGCCGTCCTTCACGTGCCTGACCTGGTCGTGGATGTTGCCGATACCGTCGAGCGAGACGCGGACGCTCAGCAGGAGCCCCTTGTCGGCGCAGAACTCGACGATCGGCGTCAGCAGGCGGATGGCGCGAACCGGCGTCAACCCCGTCGTGTTGATCCCGATCTTGCGCAGGCGGGGAAGGTGCCGCTGGAACACCTGCACCATCTCCGGCAGGTCGTTCCGCGTCGTCGGCTCACCGCCGGAAATGTTCAGGTTCTCGACCGCGCCCCAGAACGGCGAGTCCATGACCGGTTCGAGCTGCGCCAGCGTCATGTCCGACTTGCGGTCGCCGAACTTCCAGTTGTTGCACATCTCGCACTTGGCGTCACAGACCCAGGTGCAGTTATAGATGAGGACCGTCGGGCGGATCGGGTGAAGCCTCGAGCTGACGAAGGTATTGACCAGGTCGCGGGGGACGCCCGTTGCCGCTTTGGCGAGGTACTGGAGCCGGAAGGTATTCGTGGCCATGCGGAAAGCTACCGACCAGTGTAACCCGCGGGGAGGTGTGAAGGCAAACGTAAAGGGCAGAAGGGAAAGGGTTTGCGCCCCTTCCGTTCTGCCCTCGATTGCTCCGAATCCGTGTTGTCCGTGTTGTCCGTGGCGTTATTCGCCGGGGAACGCTGGACGGGGACGCGACGACACCCAGAGGTTCTTGATGATGATGCCCGGCATCGTGGCGTCGAGCAGCCCGCCGCGTCCGGGCGGCGAACCGAGGTGGACCAGGTGCGGAACCGGCCGATACGGGTGGCTGCCGGTGCCTGTGGCGTGGTCCCACACGGTGCGGCCGCTCGGGCCGCCCTCCTTCACTTCGAGACGCGCGACCCCGGTTCGCCAGGTGAAGCGCCAGAAGTACCAGGTGCTGCTATTGAAGTTGACCTGCGACCGATGGGCGTCGCGCGGGTCTCCGTCGCCGGGGATGATTCGGAAGTTGACGGTACCGGGTGCGCCGTAGTTCCGTCCGCGCAGCTCGATGGTGGCACGGTAGTCGTCGGTGGTGATGTCGTTGATGTCCGGGCCTTCCTGCATGCTGAAGACCTTGCTCTTGTCGCCGGGATTCCCCTCGTCGCCGTTGAGGATCATCATCGACATTTCGCCTTCCTGCAGGGTCTCCGGCAGCTGATAGGTCACAAAGCTCCCGTGATCCATCAACTGGATGCCGGTGCCGGGAATGAACTGCGTCGGGCCTGAGATCGAGCCCGCGGTCCTGCCGTTGGTGAGCGGATCCATGATCTCGCTGCCGCGGACGTAGCCGCCAGCCGGAGCGCGGAACGTCGCGTTCGACGACCACGGGCCATTGGCGTTGCCGAGGAACGCGCGGACGCGCCACGTGTACGACTGATCGAACTCGAGGCTGCAGTTCGGCGTTGCCTGGACCGACGAGCCACCGCCGCCCGCGACCTTGATCGAGGGGCAGACAGACGCCGAACCGGCGCTGTTGCGAATCTCGAACTCATACCCATAGGCGGGCGATCCACCGCTGAACGACGGCGAAGACTTCCCAGCGACGAGCACCAGCGAGTCGGGCTGCTGGTTGTTGACTGGCGATTGCGGCGATGGCGCAGTGGCTTTGAGCGTTTCGCCGGAGGGACCGGCGCCGCTCCCGCCAGCTTCAGCGCCGCTGGGCGAGACCGGGGTCGGAGAGTCGTTGGAACATCCGAGCGCGACGGCCATCAGTGCCGCAGCCGCGCAAGCCACGAGCTTCTTGTGTTGCATCAGTAACTACCTCTAGTTGACTTGGAGTGTGCTCGCTGGGAACGAGCGGTTGAGCGCCCGTATGTTACTACATCGGCGCGTGAGTGACCTACTGCGAAAGCGCGGACGCGGCCGCGGCGAGCGCCGAGCGCGGCTGATCCCGCAGACCCTCGTGTTACCATGAGCGAGCGCGAGCGACGCGAACGCTCGCACCATCGACGATCGTCAGATTCCGGACCAGAGCACGGAAACGCGCGTCGTCCACATGAGCAAGGAGAACCAGGAACGTAATGAACAGAACGTTGATCGCTGCTGCCATTCTCGCCACGAGCGCCGTCATGGCGCCCCCCGCCTACGCGCAGATGCAATGGACCGACAAGGGATTCGCGAACGTGAACTTCGGCGTGCAGGCGCCGTCGCACACGCTCGACACCACGACCACCTTCGACATCTACGGCGAGACCGCGACGCAGACCGCCAGCCAGCAGGTCGGCGGCGGAGCGTTCTTCGACATTTCTGCCGGCTACAAAGTGTGGAAAAACCTCGCGGTGGGAGTGGGCCTCACATTCGTCGGCAGCAGTTCTGATCTGATCGTCAACGCGCAGATTCCCGATCCGGATTTCTTCGATTCGCCGCGCGCGGTATCGACGACGCTGCCCGACGCCAAGCATCGCCAGAACGCGATCAACCTCACGGGTACGTGGATGATGCCGGTGACCGACAAGGTCGACGTCGGCTTTCAGTTCGGTCCGACGATCTTCCTCGTCAGCCAGGAAGTGCCCGGCACGCTGCAGGTCTCCGAGCCCGGGCCGACGGTCACGGCAGGGGAGCTCGCGAAGGACGATCACACGACGGTCGGCGTCCACTTCGGTATCGATGCGACGTACCTGATCACGCCGCGATTTGGCGCCGGCGTTCTCGTTCGTTACTCCGTCGGCTCGGTCGACATCGTCGGATCCGACGGCGGCTTGACTCTCGGCGGCTTCCAGATCGGCTTCGGCGGGCGCGTCCGCTTCTAACCTCCAAGACCCGGGCAGGGTGAGACTGTGGCTCCGAGCGGAGCGCAGTCCACCCGCATGCCCCGACTGTTCCCAGCACTGATGAGAGATCGCGACCGCCTCGCGCTCGTCCTGATCCTTCTGCTGGGGGCGTCCCTCCGACTCTTTCACCTCGACGCCGCATTCCTCGACACGCACGCCTGGCGCCAGCTCGACACGGCGGCCATGGCGCGCAACTTCTACGAGGACGGATTTCTGCCCTTCGATCCGCAGGTCGACTGGGGCGGCCGCCACGGTTACCTCGAGGCTGAGTTCCCGCTGGTTCCCGCCGTCATCGCGGTTGTGTATCGCGTGGCTGGTCTGCACGAGACGCTCGCCCGCCTGGTAATCATCCTCACCAGCCTTGGCCTCGTGTGGGCGACCTACAGGCTGTCGCTGGCGCTCGACGGCCGGGTATCGGCGGCGCGCGCCGCGGCATTCCTGTGGCCGTGTCGCCGATGGCCGTGTTCTTCGGCCGCATCGTGATACCGGATACCCCGATGATGTTCTGCCTCGTCGTGGCGCTGACCGGCTTCGTCGAGTACGCACGACACGGTTCGAAGAAGTGGCTCGCCGCTGGCAGCGTCGTGCCTGACGATCGCGTGCCTGCTGAAACTGCCTGCGGTTTTCGTCGGACCGGCGATCGTCACGGCTCTCGTGCAGGCGAAGGGCTGGCGCGTGTTCCGCGATCCGCTCGTCTGGGTGACCGGCGTCGTCCCACTGGCCCTGACCGCGGGCTGGTACTGGCACGCGCACGAGATCTTCCTGGACACGGGACTCACGATGGGGATCCTCGGCGCGCCGACGAAGTTCTATCCCGCCTACGTCAGTCCCGGTCCGTGGCCGTCGATCTATTCCAAGTGGAGCACGTCGGCGCTGCTTGCCGATCCGGAGTTCTACCGCCGCATGTTCATGCGGTTCTACCACCTGCTCCTGCTGCCGGTCGGCTTTGTCGGCGCGCTGCTCGGCGCCGCAATCTGGCGCGGCTGGGGACGCTTCGTCCTGGCGGTATGGCTGATCTCGAACGTCGTGTTCTTTTTCATCGCCGGCGAAGTGCATCGCGTGCACGAGTACTACCAGTTGCCGTTCGTTGTCATCGCCGCGGTCTACTTCGGCACTATCGCCTGGCCGGTGTTCGACGGCGAGTGGCTGCGTTCCCGCCTTGGTGATGGACTGCGCCCGGTGATCGTGAGTGGAGCCGCGCTGACTGTGGCTGCCATCGCGAGCTTCTACTGCGAGCGGCGTGACGGAGGCCTACTTCGCGCCGCGGGGAATGGCGGAGAAGATGTATCAGGCGGGGCAGGCGATCGACGCCGTCACCGATGACAACGATGTCGCGGTCGTCGTCGACGACTACGGCATCATGTCGCCGATCCTGCTCTACTTCATGCACCTGAAGGGATGGAGCTTCGATCCCGGAGACATCTCGCCTGAGGTCATCGACAATCTGCGGCGGCTGGGAGCTCGCTATTTCGTCACGACGCAGTGGTCCAACCTCACGCGGCTCAAGCCCGAAGCCACGGCGTTCCTCGAACGCTACGAGCTCGTGACGGTGCCGGGCGCGCCAACCGACACCGTCGTGCGCGACTTGCGCCGTTCGCGGTAGCCGGTTGCGGGCGCCCTTCACCGCCATCCTGCGGACCTACTGACAGCTCGCCGCCGGATACGCGAGGTAGCTGGCGCCGAGGCCGGCTTCGCCCCAGTACAGCACCAGCGTGGTGCCGATGTTGTCGTAGTCGAGGCCAAGATCGATTCCCATTGCGCCGTCGGAACGGCGCCACGCCAGGAAGTCGATGCTGATATCCGGACCGCCGCGCTTGAGGTTCAAACCAAGATCGAGGCCGCCGCACTTGCCGGCTTCGATGATGCGGTCACGCAGGAAGGCCATGTTCGCCTGGCGCTGCCCGAGCGAGCCGACCGGCGGCGCGCTTGTCCGGATACTTGGCGCTGATGCAGGCGACGATGGCCTGGCCGTTGTTCGAGGCGCACGAGCCGCCGGGTTGCGGCGCCGGGGACGGAGACGGCGATGGTGTCGGAGCGGCGGGAGTCGGGAACGTCTGCGTGCCCGCCCACGCGCTCGTGGTCTCGCCATCGCTGGCGCGCGCGCGCCAGTAGTGCGTGCGGCTCGGCGGCAGGGCGACGGTGACGTACAGACACCTGCGCGGCCGGATTCGTCAGCAGAGCGCTCGACACGATCTGCGCGAACGCCACGTCCACGGCCACCTGAATCTCGTAGGTCACGGTGCCGATGGCGGCGTTCCGCGTCGACGCCCCGACCGTGATCGTCGGCGTCACCGAGGCGACGCGTTCGTTGTTGACGGGGGAGACAGAGCGTCGGTACGCCGAGATCCGGCTGCGGCAGCACTTCGAACGAGGCTGTGACGAACGGACCGGTGTTGGCGCCATCCTCCGCTCGGGCGCGCCAGTAGTACGACTTGCCGACGGTCAGCGCGTCGAGCGTGACGGTTGTCTTGCCGTTGGTGCCGGGCGTCACGCCGCTGCGCGCGAATACTTTCGACTGGAACGCACTGTCGCTCGCCACCTCGAAGCTGTATGACAGCGGCCGGACGCCGTTGCTGTTGGCGTTCTCGACCATCAGCTTGACCGGCTGCTGCGAGTGCTTGAGCTTCGTGCCGTTCGACGGCTCCACCGGACGCGGTGCCGTGATTTCGACCCCGGCTATCGGCCCCGCGACCGACGGGCTGAGCGGGTTCTCGCTCTTTTCGACGCCGCACCCTGCGGCGGCCGCGAGCACGATCGTCGGTAGCAGGGCAGAGCGGACTAATGCGGAGGGATACCATGTGTCTTCCCGTTCCTCGCCGCACGGCTGCAGCCGGCGGCACAGAGTCAATTTAGGGTCGAGACGCGTGAGACTCGCGCCATTGTTCTTTCGGCCGGGCGGAAGAACATCTTTAGGCCCGCGGCTTGACTCGCGGGCGAGCCACGGGCCGGAAGCAGGCGTGCTGGGAAGCTGGGAACGCTAATCAGGATAAGGCTCGCACCGACCGGTCGTCAAGGATATTGGACGCTCGACGGTCGCCTATGGCCGGGTCGGCCCGGGACTAGCTTTGGTGGGCGACGCTGTCGGCTGTCGGAATCGGGTGGCCCGCCCGCAGCCTGGCGAGATAGACCGCGCCTCCTGACAGCGAGAACAGCAGGATGACCGCCGCGCCGACGAACGAGACCAGCAATCCGGATTCGATGGGCAGTCCGAAGCGGGTGAAGTAGAAGGCGAATGTCGCCTCCCGGACGCCAGCCCGTTCATCGCGATTGGAAGCATCTGCACGATGAGCGTGATCGGAACGACGAGGGCGAGCTCAGCAAAACCGACCGGGATGCGCATGCTGCGCGCGATCGCCAGGTAGAAGGCCACCAGTACCGCCTGCACGACGATGGCGCCTGCGAAGCAGGAAGCGAGCGCCGCCGGCGTTTCGCGGAAGCGCGTCAGGGAGTCCGTCAGGCGCGCGAGCCGGATGTCGATCCACTCGGCGTGCAGGACGCGCAGCGGCCGGAGCAGCTTCGTGAAACCCTGCGGGTTGAGAAGGGCCGGCGCCGCGACCGCGCTCGCCGCGATGAACCCGAACCACAGCAGGCTGGGGTTGATCGGTCCGAGATCGATCGGTCGGAACTTCGCGGTCAGCGTGGCACCGATGGCGGCGATGAGCACCAACCCCAGTAATCCCATGCCGCGGTCGATGAGGACGACGGTCGCCGCTCGCGTGCGCGAGCCCGCGGCACGAGCGGTGTCAGCGATGCGGATGACGTCGCCGCCGATGTTGCTCGGCAGGAAGTTGTTGAAGAACGTCGCCACGAAGAACGATCCCATCAACTGGCGCAGGGGAAACTTCAAGCCTTGCGCGTCGAGCAGGACGCCCCATCGCCAGGCGCTGACGGCGATCATCACGAAGTAGAGCCCGAGCGCCGCCATCAGCCACGGAATCGATGCCGAGCGCGCGAGATGCCAGAGGCGCGCGATTTCGACGTGCGTGAAAAGATAGGCAAGCAGTGCCAGGCTGACGCCTGCTTTGAGGAGGGTAATCCACAGGCGCCGCGTCGACGGTGTCACGTTGTAAAGAATACCTTAACTCGCGCAAATTGCGAGACTTACGTTGACCTGATTAATCCAAGTCTCGTACAATTCCACAGATCACCACTGTGCGAATCCTCATGATTGCGCCGGAGCCGTTCTTCGAGCCCCGGGGCACGCCGTTCAGCGAATACCATCGCATTCGCGCCCTGCTCGAGCTGGGCCATACAGTCGACCTCGTGACGTATCCGTTTGGCAAGGACGTCACGATGCCCGGGTTGCGTATATTCCGCTGCCTGCGGCCGCCGTTCGTGCATGACGTTCGAATCGGCCCATCCGCTGCCAAGATTCCGCTCGACTTCTCCATCGCGCTCACGACGATCCGGCGCGCGTTCAGCGGGCGCTACGATGCCGTGCATTCGCACGAGGAAGGCAGCTTCATCGGCATTGTCGTGGCCGCGGTCCTCGGCGTCCCGCACCTCTACGACATGCACTCGAGCCTGCCGCAGCAGCTCAGCAATTTTGCGTTCTCGAAGTCACGGCTCCTCCTGGGCGCGTTCTCTTTCATGGAGCGGCTCGTCATCCGCCGCTCGAAAGCGGTCATCGTCATCTGCCCGCAGCTCGAGGAGACCGTGCGCGCCATCGATGCGGACGTGCCGACTGTGCTCATCGAGAACGCCCCCGGCTCCGGCGACGCGCCGCAGGAGGGCGCAGGCGTTCACGTCCGCACGGATCTCGGCCTCGCCGCCGATACGCCAATCGTGCTGTACACGGGGACGTTCGAAGCGTACCAGGGCCTCGACCTCCTGTATGCCGCGGCCAGGGTCGTAGCGGCGAAGATGCCAGCCGCGCGTTTCGTTCTTGCCGGCGGCCGGCCCGATCAGATCGAGGTCGCGAAGCAGCAGGTGCGAGCCGCGGGCGTGGCCGAGCAATTTGTCTTTGCCGGCCAGCGGCAGGCGGAAGAGATTCCCGACTATCTCGACGCGGCCGATGTGCTCGTGTCACCGCGGAGCAACGGCACCAACACGCCGCTGAAGATCTACCAATATCTCCGCTCCGGCCGAGCCATCGTCGCCACCCGCCTCGTGACGCACACGCAAGTGCTCGACGACGACGTCGCGATCCTGACGCCGGCGACGCCGCAGGGGTTCGGCGAGGGCATTCTGGCCGCGCTCGACGGATCGGACGCGGTCGCGTGAAGTCGGCGCCCGCGCCCGGCTGCTCGCGGAAACCAAATACAGCTACGAGGCCTACCTGAATCGCACGCGCACGGTCTGCGCGTTCATCGAAGGCCCGCGCACGCCGCAGATCGCCGGAGACGTGGTGTGACGGTGGCGCGCGTCAAGCCGACGGAACCGGAACACTACAGCTACGCGGTGTATGCCGACCCGGCGATGGCGGAGTCGTTCGATGCCATGCGCTTTGGCGGTCCGATTGGCCGCCTGCTGAGCGAGTCCCAGGAGCGCGTCATCACGCAATTCCTCTCGCCGCTGCCTGGCCGCACGATTCTCGACGTCGGCACCGGGACGGGCCGTGCCGCAATCGCCCTTGCCCTCAAGGGCGCCGTCGTCACGGGCGTCGACGCGTCGGAAGAAATGCTCGCGGTCGCGCGCCGGCGGGCGGCAGATGTGCACGCACCGGTCACGTTCGATCACGGCGATGCGCATGGTCTGGCGTACGGCGACCGGACGTTCGACGCGGTCGTCTGCCTGCGCGTGTTGATGCATACGCCGGGATGGCGCGAGTCGCTGACCGAGTTGTGTCGCGTCGCGCGCTCGCGCGTGGTGTTCGACTATCCGGCGCTGATGAGCGCCGCCGCGATTCAGGCGGCCGCGCGCAAGGTGGCCCAGGCTGCCGGGTCGCGTGTCGAAGCCTACCGCGTGTTCAGCGATCGCTCGGTTCGCGACGTGCTCGACAAGGCCGGGTTCCGCGTCGCCGATCAGCACCGGCAGTTCGTCATGCCCATCGCCTTCCACAAGCGCATCGGCTCGGTCGCGACGACCGAACGCATCGAAGGCGCTCTGTCGCGGCTGGGGCTGCGCGCCCTCGTCGGTTCGCCCGTGACGATCGTGGCGGAGCGTTGCGGGTCCTAGTTACCGGCGCCAGCGGCTTCACGGGCGGGCATCTGGCGCGCGCGATGGTCCGTCGCGGCTACGACGTCCGCGCGCTCGTTCGTGACGAAGAGCGGTCCCGCTCGTTGCGCGAGAGCGGTGTCACGCTGCTCCGCGGCGATCTTGCGGACGATGGCTCCCTGGAGCGGGCGACACGCGACGTCGACGTCATCTATCACATCGCCGCGCTCTATCGCGAAGCCGGGCTGCCGGAGGAAACATATCGGCGCGTCAACGCCGGCTCCGTGAAGACGTTGATCCACGCCGCGGCCCGGAATGGCGTCCGTCGCGTGGTCCACTGCAGCACGGTCGGCGTGCATGGCGACGTCGAGCATCCGCCGGCCAACGAGGATGCGCCGCTCCGTCCGGGCGACGTCTACCAGGAGACGAAGCTCGAAGGCGAGCGCATCGCACGCCAGGCATCGGCTGACACCGGCGTCGAGGTTGTCGTCGCGCGTCCGACCGGCATCTACGGGCCTGGCGATCGGCGCCTCTTGAAGCTCTTTCGCGGCGTCGCCCGTCGCCGTTTCGTGGTCCTCGGTTCCGGTCAGATTTACTATCACCTGACGTACATCGACGACCTCGTCGAAGGGTTTCGGTTGTGCGGCGAGGTCCCCGCGGCCGCAGGGCGGACGTATATTCTTGCCGGCGGCGAGGTCACGACGCTCAACGAGCTGGTGGCACGGATTGCGGAATCAGCTGGCGTGAAGCCGATTGGCTGGCATCTTCCGGTGTGGCCGTTCTGGGTGTCGGGTGCTATTTGCGAGGCGATCTGCGGACCGCTGCGCATCGAGCCGCCACTCTACCGGCGGCGGGTCGACTTTTTCACCAAGAGCCGCGCGTTCGACATCTCGCGAGCGCGCGCCGAGATTGGTTACGCGCCGCAAGTAGGTTTGACCGAGGGCATTGGCCGGACGCTGCAGTGGTACAAACGCGAGGGTTGGATCTGATGGCCGAGATCCCGCGAGCTCAGGATCAGTTGTTCGAGGGTGGCTCGTCGGCCCGCGACAAATACGCGCGCCTCGTCGTCGGACGTACCGGCCTCGGCGCGCTCCTGAAGCACGAAGCCGTCATCATGTGCTCGCAGCACGTGCCGGGCGCCCTCGGTTTCGCGCTGCGCAAGCTGCTGTATCCAATGCTTCTCGGTTCGTGCGGGCGTAACGTGATCTTCGGCCAGAACGTCGTGCTGCGGCACCCACACAAGATCCACATCGGCGACAACGTGGTGGTCGACGACAACTGCCTCCTCGACGCCAAGGGCGAGACCAACAAGGGCATCGCGATCGGGAGCGGTGTCTTCATCGGACGGAACACCATCCTCTCGTGCAAGGACGGCGACATTGCGCTGGCTGACGGCGCGAACATCGGCTTCAACTGTGAGCTGTTCTCCGCCAGCCACGTACGGGTCGGTCGCGACACACTCGTGGCGGCGTATTGCTATCTCATTGGCGGCGACCATCAGGCGTCCGATCCAACCGCGCCGGTGCTGGCGCAGGGGCGCACGTCACGCGGTGTCACCGTCGGCGATGGCGCGTGGCTCGGAGCCGGGGCGAAGCTGCTCGATGGCGTCGACATTGGAGATGGCGCGGTCGTTGGCGCCGGCGCCGTCGTGCGCGAATCAGTGCCGGCCCGCGCGATTGCCGTCGGCGTTCCGGCGCGGATCGTCGGCAATCGTGACGAGGCGGGGAAGCGGTGAGCGTGCGCGAAGCGACAGACGGTCGCAAGCTGAACGTGCTCCAGGTGTGCGATCACCTCGGCTGGGAGGGCTCGCGGATGCACGGCGTCAAGCGCCTGTTCGCGTGGATGATTCCGAGGTTCGACCGCGAGCGCTATAACGTCTCGCTCGTCAGCCTGCGCCGCAAGGATCTCTCCGAGGAAACGCTGGATTCGTTTGGCGTCGACATCACTTACCTGCACAGGTCGAAGTTCGACCCCGCCACGCTGCCGGATCTGTTGAAGGTGATCGATCGCAAGAAGATCGACATCCTGCACCTGCATGGATATGGCGCGACGACGTTCGGGCGGATGGCGGGCGGGATGCGGAGGATCCCGACCATCCTGCACGAGCACGCCAATCTCACGGACACGCCGTGGTTCCAGAAAGTCGCCGACAGGTGCCTCGAGCCGCTCACCGACATCGCGATTGCGGTGTCCGAGAGCACCGCCGAGTTCGTCATCAAGGCGCGGAAGATTCCGCCCGAAAAGGTGAAGGTCGTCTATCTCGGCGTTCCGCTCGAGGAATTCAGCCGCGCGCGCAGCGCGGAGGACATCGCGTCGGCGCGGGCCGAGCTCGGCATTGCGCCCGGAGAGTTCGTCGCCGGCACGGTCACGCGCCTGCATGACTCGAAGGGCAACAGCTATCTTCGTCGAGGCGGCGCGGCTCGTGCTCAACGATCGACCGAACGCGAAGTTCTTCATGTTCGGCGAGGGGCCCCTGCGCGAGCCTTTGGAACAGCAGGCCCGCGCCCTCGGTGTCGCGGAGCGCTTCGTTTTTGGCGGCTTTGCCCGCGATGTCGCCCGCGTCGTCTCTGCGTTCGACGTCAGCGTCTTTCCGTCGCTGTGGGAAGGCACGCCGCTCACCGTGTTCGAAGCGCTGGCGATGGGGAAGCCGATTGTCGCGACTGACGCCGACGGCCTGCTCGACGTGCTGCGCAATGACCACGACGCGATGATCGTGCCGAAGCGCAATGCCGAGGCGCTGGCCGGCGCGATCATGCGCATGATGGACGAGCCCGCCACGCGTCAGCGTCTCGGCGACGCGGCCGCCGTCAGCGGGCAACGCTACGACATCCTGGCGTTCGTGCGGAAGATGGAGCGGCTCTACGATCTGCTGCACCGCATCTCACGCCAGACGCACCGCAAGGGCGCCGTGCAATCGGACTTGTCGTTCCTTGAACGCGATTTCCGGCATGACGACTGCAACCGAGACCGTAGCCGTGTCCGCTCCTGGTGCGCCAGCGCCGGCGCGGCGCAACTTCATGCCTGGCGCGATACTCGCGCTCGATGCTGCTCGTGCTCTACGGCGGGCTCGCGCTGTCGGTCGACTTTCCGCGCGCGGCGATCGGCATTCAGAGCGACGAAGCG
This sequence comes from uncultured Acidobacteriota bacterium, assembly GCA_963830815.1. GTDB lineage: Bacteria > Acidobacteriota > Vicinamibacteria > Vicinamibacterales > 2-12-FULL-66-21 > DATBJJ01. Next base: position 50,874 of record CAWHNN010000020.1, read on the forward strand.
ACTTACTACATGATGGGGTACAGCCTCGCCCTCGACGGCGATCTGACCTATCGGCGCAAGGATCTGATGCGCGTCTGGCGCGAGTTTCCGAGCGGCCCGACCGGAGTGTTCCTGAAGAAAGGCCAGGACATCACGGATTGGGGGTTCATGCGCCGGCCGCCGTTCTTCTGGACGTCGACTGTGCCAGATGCCGATCCGTCCCGCTACTTCTACGGCAAGTCGTTCATCTACGCAGCGTTCGCGGCGCCATTCGTGCGCGCCTTCGGCACCAACGGCTTCCTCGTGTTTCACTCGCTGCTGCTCGCGCTCGTCGCCTGGTGCAGCTACGTCTTCCTGCACGCGCGGATGCGGCCGGCTGTCGCGGTCACGATGGCGTCTGCATTTCTACTCGTGTCGGTCGTGCCGGTCTACTTCGTCTGGATTACGCCCGAGCTCTTCAACTTCGCGTTCGGTCTGCTCGCGTACTTCTGCTGGCTCTACAAGTACGTTGCGAGCCCGGCGGAGTCGCCGCGCGGGATGCGCTGGCTGTTCAGGGGCGGCAGCGACATGCTCGCCGTCGATCCTGCTTGGCATCGTCACGTTCTCGAAGATCACCAATGTCTTGCTCTTCCCGCCGCTCGTGCTGTGGCAGATATGGCGACGTCAGTGGCGCCGGGCCATCGTCAGCAGCATCGCCTTTGCCGTCGTCAGCCTCGGACTCTACGGCGCCAACATGGCGATCTCCGGCGAGTGGAACTATCAGGGCGGCGAGGATCGCGCCAGCTTCTACAACGAGTATCCGCTGCAGACTCCCGGGTCGAGTTCCGCGGTTGGCGTCACGAAAGAACGCAACGAGGCGCTGACCGAGATCATCTTCGACCGGCGCGTGTTCGCGACGAATCTGTTGCACAACGTCGGCTACTTCTTCGTCGGCCGCTATACGGCATGCTGGCGTACTGCTTTCCGGCCTTCTTCGCCCTCGTCGCCTTTCTCGTGACCGTGCGGCGCCGTCCGTCCTGGGAGTATTTCGTCGTCGCGGCGTTTCTCGGCCAGATGTTCGTCTTCATCATCGGCACGCCGTATACCTGGCACGGCGGCGGCGGATCGGTCGGCAACCGCTACTTCATGAGCGCCTACGGCCTGTTCATTTTCCTGATGCCGGTGACCGGCCGGCTGTGGGTCGCGCTGGTGCCATGGATCTGCGGCGCGCTCTTTACCGCGCCCCTGGTGCTCAATCCGTTCTTCGCGTCGTTCTATCCGGGCAGCTACGCGAAATCGGGTCCGCTGCGATGGCTGCCCGTCGAGCTCACCCTCGTCTACGACTGGCCAACGAACACGGAGCGTCCGCGAACCGTGGTGTGGCTCGGCGATCATCCTGGCGGCTCGGACATGGGCTTCCAGCTCTACTTCTTCGATGACAATCGCTACATGCCGGAAGCGGACAAGAGCTTCTGGGTAAAAGGCGAATCGCGCTCGGAGTTCGTGATTAAGACCGACAGCGCGATTTCGCGCGCCGTGTTCACGCTGACCGCCGGCCCGGTGGCCACAGACGTCGTCGTCTCGGTCGGCCGCCGCAGTCAACGCGTCGCGCTGAAGGCGGGCGAGCAGCAGCGCGTGTTCTTCAACCTCGAGCCCGGGTTTCTGTACAGGCGGTGTGGCCGATCTGGACAGCGTCGGTCTCGAGCAGCCGCGGATTCGTTCCGAGCTTCTACGAGGCCGGCTCCCCGGACACCCGCTACCTTGGCGTGCGGGTCGATCCGATGCTGATTCCGCAATGAGCCGGATCGCCGTGATCACGTCGAGTCCGCCGATGGTCGAGGGCGGGCACATGGTGATCGCGCGGTCGCTCGTGCAGGCCCTGCGCGACGCCGGGCACGAGGCCGAAGTCGTCGTCACGCCGCAGAATCGCTTCGGACGGCAGGCGTCGGCGTATTTTGCGACCTGGCTCACCGATGTTGGCTCGAGCGGCGGCCAGCGGATCGATCAGGTCGATCAGCCTGCGCTATCCGAGTTACGCCGTGCGACACCCGCGGCACGTGTGCTGGCTGAATCACACGATGCGCGAGTACTACGATCTGTGGGATCGGTTTCAGTCGCGCCTGAGCCCGCAGGGGCGGCGTCAAGGAGAAGGTCCGCCGAGGCGCTCATCCACGCTGCCGATCGCTATCTCCTGACGCGCAACGTCAACCGGCTGTTCGTCCAGTCGCGAACGATTCAGAACCGGCTGGCGATGTGGCCGGAGCTGCGGTCGACGGTGCTCTATCCGCCGCCGCCGCAGCGGCCGTATCGCTGCGACGACTACGGCGATTACATCTTCATGGTGTCGCGGTTGACGGCGCTCAAGCGCGCGGATCTCCTGGTCAGGGCCATGGCCACCGACGAGGCGCGCGGATTGCGCGCGGTGATTGCCGGGGACGGCGAGGATCGCGCATCGCTCGTTCAGCTCGCGCGCGATCTCGGAGTCGCAGACCGCGTGACCTTCACCGGCGTCCTGACGGATGCCGAGCTCGTCGAACACCTCGCGAGATGCCGGGCGGTCTGTTTTCCGCCAGTCGAAGAGGACTACGGCTTCGTGACGGCAGAAGCGTTTGCGTCGAGCAAGGCCGTCGTGACGTGCCGCGACAGCGGCGGCCCGGCCGAGCTCGTCGACAGATGGCGTGAACGGGTTTGTCTGCGAACCGACGCCCGCATGCGCTGGCGCACGCCGTTGCGCGCAGGCTGATGGAGGATCGCGCGCCGCGCCGAAGCGATGGGAGCCGCAGCGCGGGCGCCAGGCCGCCGCGCGCTGAAGTGGTCGGACGCCGTCGCGGCGCTAACTTCGGTAGACTTGTAACATTCATTCAGCATTCAGCATTCAGCACTCAGCATCTCTATTCCATGTCTTACGCGACGCCCCTCGAAGCCCGAATCGCCAAGAAAGTCACGAAAGCGATCATCGACTACAAGTTGATCGAGAACGGCGACCGCGTCATGGTCGGCCTGTCCGGCGGCAAGGACAGCTGGGCGCTGATGCAGATTCTCGACGTTCTGCGGCAGCGCGCGCCGATCGCCTTCACGATCATCGGCGTCACGGTCGATTCCGGCTACGACGGCTATCGCCACGACTTGATCTCGAAGACCTGCGAGGAGCGCGGCTGGGAATACCGCATCGTCCACACCGAGATCGGCGAGACGATCGAGGACATCCTCGCCGCCGATGCGACGCCGTGCTCGCTGTGCGCGCGTTTTCGCCGCGGCGTCCTCTACAGGCTCGCAACCGAAGTCGGTGCGACGCAAGATCGCGCTCGGCCACCACCTCGACGATTTCATCGAGACGCTGCTGCTCAACCTGTTTTTTGCCGGCGCGCTCAAGGCGATGCCGGCGCGCCTCGTCTCCGACAACGGCGAGCACGTCGTCATTCGTCCGCTCGTCGGCGTCACCGAAGCCGAGGCGCGCAATTACGCCAAGGCGTCGTCGCTGCCGATCATCGGCTGCTGCTGCCCGGCGTGCGGCGACCTCAGCCTGCAACGCCAGCGCATCAAGCGTCTCATCGCCGAGCTCGAGGTCGAGCATCCTGATATCAAGAGCTCGATGATTCGCGCCCTGGCCAACGTCGGCACCCGCCATCTGCTCGATCGCCGGCTGCACCCCGTGCCGGAACAGGCCCACATCGTCAGCGAAAAGCCCGACGATGGGTCGGTGCCGATGCGGCTGGTCTTGCGCTGAACCCTGCGACGATTCCCCGAGGGCCATTGATGAAGAACGCGCTCGCGATACTCCTGCTTGTACTCGGGCTCGCCGCGCCCGCCATGGCGCAGCAGCGGCCATTGGTCACAGAGGATCCGGAAACAGTCGGCGCCGGCAACATCCTCATCGAAGGCGGCTTCGAATGCATTGCAGCGACGTTGTCTATCCGGCCTCCGGCCTGACCGGCAACCTGCTGCGGCTGCCGACGCTCGGCGTCAGCTTTGGCTTCAGCTCGATCCTCGAGCTGCAGGTGGACGGCGGGTTCTACGATCGTCTGAACATCACGAAGATCGTGCCCGCGCCACTGTCGGACAAGCTCGAGCTCACCGGAGAGGACACGACGGACGTCGAAGATGTCGTCGTCGCGACCAAGATTCGCGTCGTGTCCGAGGGGCCGGGCCGCCCTTCGTTCGGGATCCGGCTCGCGACGAAGCTTCCGGTCGCGAGCAACGAGAGCGGCCTCGGGCTCGACACGATGGATTTTTCGATGGTCGGCCTCTTCGGCAAGACGGCCAACTCGGTTCGGGTCGTCGGCAACTTCGGCCTCGGCATCCTGTCGGATCCGATCGAGGGCGATCGGCAGAACGACGTGCTGCTTTACGGGCTGTCGATCGCCCGCGCCCTGAATCAGGGGCTCGAAGCTCGTCGGCGAAATCAATGGCCGATTCAATACCCGCGACGCGCGCGTTCCGCCAGGGACGGAGACACGCTCGACGATTCGCGCCGGCCTTCGTTTTACGCACGCCGCAGTGCGCTTCGACGGCGGCGTGATCTTCGGCTTGACGTCCCGCGATCCGAGCTTCGGGTTTACCGGCGGCGTGACCTACGTCTTCCGCGGCTTCACCCTGCCGTAGCTGTTTCGGGTTTAACAGGAGCGAGGAGATCGGCGTCAGACCGCCGAACGGCGGCTCTACGCGCTCGGCGGATCGCGTAGAACTCTCGAACGGCCGCGATCTCTTCGTCCGTTCGAGCGCTATCCCAGCCGAGCTCGCGGCCGCGACGTCGGCGCAGCCGCGCAGCGCCGCCTCTTCCGGCATCCCGGTCGATCCAAGGCCCGTCCGGCGAATGACGATGTCGGTCAAGCGGATTGCCATCTCGTGACGGATGACGTGGACGATCTCGGCGCCGAGCGTCGTCGCAGTCGGCGGTGACGGGGCGCGCAGATCGGGACGCTCGTGCATCAGGCGCACGATGTCGGCCGCGCGCTCGGCGTAGAGCGCGATCAGGTGCCTGATCGTCGTCAGCGGCAGTTCGAGGTCGCACTCGCGAGCGGTCTCGATCGCCAGGGCTTCGTGATCGGCGATGCCGGCTCCGGGCAGGATTGTCGTCGCCGTCCGCGACGGCTTGAGCCGCTTCCCGAGACCTTTGGCCACGCGGTCGACGACGTCCTGTGCGACGCGGCGAGCGGTCGTGTACTTCACGCCGACGACCGTCATCGCGCCGGCGGCGCCTTCAGACGCGTGATCGTAGATCGGCCGGGACCGACAGAAGTCCAGGCCCGCCCTTCCCGCCGTTCTCGACCGCAGGAACAATCCCGCGATGCACGAGCGTCACGTCGTCGCGCGTCAGGCGCAACGCCGGGAACGCCTCGTTGGCCGCGGCGATGAAACTGTCGACTTCGGCTCCGCGTCACCGCTGTTGCGTCAGGTTCGACGAGAGTCTTCGACTGGCCGGTGCCGACGATCGCGCGTCCCCGCCACGGCGTCGAGCGTGAGCATCTGTCCGCTGGCGGTGGGGCGCCGCCAGCGCCATATCGCTCGCCGGCTTCGACGTCACCAGGTTGATCGCCTTCAGAAGCGGTATGCGGCGCGACACGCCGAACGATTGCATGATGCTGCCGGCCGCGCCGCCGGCTGCGTTGATCACGGTGGCCGCGTTGACCGAGATCGTCGTCGCCGGTCAGCACGTCGCGCACGGTCATCCCGGAGATGCGGCTGCCCGTCCGAATCGGTGCCACCGCCTCGGCGTAGTTCGCGAGGTCGGCGCCGGCATCGATCGGCCGCGTTCGCGAACGCCAGCGTCAGTCGATCCGCTTCGACCATCTGGTAGTCGTACCACTGCGCGCGCCAGTCAGCTTGTCGGGTTTGATTCCGGGAAAGAGGCGCAGCGTCGCTGCCTTCGAGACCAGGCGCGGCGGCGGGAAGATGCAGCTCCGGTTCGACGCCGGCATTGCGATCGCGGCCGAGCCAGCGGTCGAGGCGGAACGCCGCCGCGAACGCAAGCCGCCCGCGCGTCGCGGAGCGGTAGGTGCCGACGATGAACGGAAGCGGGCGAAGGAACCAGGGCGCGATGCGCGCCAGCGCGCGCCGTTCGAGGATGCGTCTCGCGCGCGCGGCGCAGGCTTGCCGGACTGCAGCGAGCGCAGGCCGCCGTGCACTGTCTTCTGATGGTTGAACGAGGCGCCGCTGCCGAAGTCGCCGAGCGTCGACGAGCGCCGTGCGCAGGCCCCGGCTGGCGGCCTCGTAGGCGATCGTGAGGCCGTAGATGCCGCCGCCGATCGACCAGCAGGTCGTAGGTCGTCGCCGCGAGGCGCGTGAGGTCGCGTGAACGCATGCGGTGCGCTTTATTCTATAGTAGTGGGCCGTGTCTCAACCCGCGCGTGCCACAACGGCTGACGTCCGCAACTACTGGAACCAGCACATTCACGATCTCGAGATCACGTCGCACCCGGTAGGGTCGCCGGGATTTTTCGCCGACCTCGATCAGTATCATTTCGAGAAGCTCCACCACCTGCTGCGCCTCGTCGACTTCGACGGCTACAAGGGCAAGCGCGTGCTCGAGGTCGGCTGCGGCGCCGGCACCGATCTCATGCGCTTTGCGCGCGGCGGCGCCATCGTCACCGGCGTCGACCTGTCGTCGTCTGCGATCGTCCTCGCACGCGAGAATTTCGCGCAGCAGGGCCTGCAGGCCGACCTGCGCGAAGCCGACGGCGAGCAGCTGCCGTTTCCCGACAACTCGTTCGATCTCGTGTACGCCCATGGCGTCGTGCAGTACACGGCCAACGACAAGCGACTGGTGGAGGAGTGCCGCCGCGTGCTCGCGCCGGGGCAGCTCGCCGTGTTCCAGGTCTACAACCGCATCTCGTGGCTGAATGGCCTGTCGAAGCTGATGAAGACCCCTCTCGAGCACGAGGACGCCCCGGTGCTGGGCAAGTACAGCGCCGGCGAGTTCCGCGCGCTCCTGGGCGGCTTCAGCGAAGTGCGAATCGTAGAAGAGCGTTTTCCGGTGAAGTCGCGGCTGCACAAAGGCTGGAAGGGCACGATGTTCAACACCTTCTTCGTCGGGACGTTCAACGCCCTGCCGCGATCGCTGGTGCGCCGGTTCGGCTGGCACCTCCTCGCGTTCTGCCGCAAATGAAGCTCATCAAAGCGCACGCGTTCGGAAACGACTTTCTCCTCGTCGACGCCTACGATTTTTCCGGCATCAGCGATCCGCTCGCTTTCGCGCGCGACGTGTGCGATCGCCACCGCGGCATCGGCGCCGACGGGTTGATGGTGTTCGAGGTGCGCGGTGCCGGGCGCCTCGATGCAGCTCTTCAACGCCGACGGCAGCCGCTCCGAAGTGTCCGGGAATGGCGTACGGTGCCTGGCCGCGTGGATCGCGTCGACGCATAAGCTCGAGGACGGCACCTTCGTCGACATCGAGACCGACGCCGGCGTGAAGTCGCTCGAGCTCCTCGGATACAGCAGCGGCCGCTACACCTTCTGCGCGGCGATGGGGCAGCCCGAGCACGTGAAGCAGGAAGTCATCGACGTCGGCGGGCACGCGGTCACGGCCGTGACGCTGCGCGTCGGCAACCCGCAATGCGTCGTGCTGGGCGAGGTCACGGAAGAGCGCCTGCATACGATCGCCAGCGCTCTCGCGGTGCATCCGCGCTTTCCCGAAGGGTACGAACGTCGAGCTGGCCACCGTCGAGGCGCCCGAATCGCGTTCGCATCCTGATCTGGGAGCGCGGCGTCGGGCCGACCGAATCGTCAGGAACGGGATCGTGCGCGGCGGCTGTGGCGGCGATTTCGTTTGGCGGCGCCGCGCGGGACGTGCGAGATCGTCGCGCCGGGCGGCGCGCAGCGCGTCGAGTGGGACGAGGACGGCCTGTTCCTGACCGGCTGGGCCGAGATCGTCGCCCAGTGCGAGTGGTTGAAGCCCTGATGCGCAGCCTGCACGAGGCCGGCGAGGCCGTCGAGACCTACTCTCCGGCGGAGGAACAGTTCAACCGGCGCCGGCGCAGCGTCGGCATGATCGGCGGACCGCTCGTGCTCGTCGTCCTCCTGCTCCTGCCGATTCCAATTCCGGCGCGCCGCACATCGCCTGGCGGCGATCCTCTTGATGATGGTCATCCTGTGGGTCACCGAAGCGCTGCCGCTGGCGGTGACGGCGCTCATCGGGCCAGTGCTGGCCATCATCCTCCAGGTGGCGCCGGCGAGAACTGTCTTCGCGCCGTTCGCCGATCCGATCATCTTCCTGTTCATCGGCAGCTTCATGCTCGCCGAGGCGATGTTCGCCCATGGCCTCGACCGCCGGATCGCGTTTGGCGCGCTGTCGTCGCGGGCGGTCGGCGGCAGCCCCACGAGAATTCTGGTCGTCTTTGGCGGCGTGGCGACGGCCATCTCGATGTGGATCAGCAATACCGCCACGACGGCGATGATGTTTCCGATCGGTCTGTCGATCGTGGCGCACCTCACCAAGGGCCGCGAGTCCGAGCTCGCCAGCCGCAACTTCGCGACCGCGATGATGCTGATGGCGGCGTTTGGCGCATCCATCGGCGGGATGGGGACTCCAATCGGCACGCCGCCGAACCTCATTGGCAAGGGCATGCTCGAGCGTATCGCCCATGAGCAGATCTCGTTCTTCCAGTGGATGCTCCTCGGCGTGCCGCTGACCGTTCTCCTCTTTGGTTTTCTCGTCGTCTATTTTCGCTGGCGCCTGCTCAAGGGCCTCACGATCGATACGACTCAGGCCGGCCACATCCAGGAGGAATTGCGGAAGCTGGGGCCGATGTCGAAGGGGCAGCGCAACACCCTCATCGCCTTTGGCGCCACGGTCGCGCTGTGGCTCTTCCCGGGTGATACTGACGATCGTCGGGCTTAGGCGACAGCGCGCCTCGCCAGAGGCTACGAGGCGGCAGTCCCGGAGTCGGTCGCGGCGATGATCGGGGCGATCCTGCTGTTCCTGCTGCCGGTGAACTGGCGCGCACGCCGCTTCACGTTGAGCTGGGAGCAGGCGGTCCGCATCGACTGGGGCATCATCCTGCTCTTCGGCGGCGGCCTGGCGATGGGCGCGCTGGCCTTCTCGACCGGGCTTGCCGAGGCGATGGGGCACGGCATCACGTCGTGGCTGCCAGTGCGCTCGACGTTCTCGCTCACCGTCCTCTTCACCGCCATCGCCATCGTCATGTCGGAAACGGCGTCCAATACGGCGTCGGCGAACATGATCGTCCCGGTGGCAATTGCCGTGGCGCAGGCCTCGGGGATCAATCCGCTCGAGCCGGCGCTTGGCGCGACATTCGGCGCGTCGATGGGCTTCATGATGCCAATCTCGACGCCGCCAAACGCCATCGTCTACAGCTCCGGCCACGTGCCGATCTCGACGATGATGCGCAACGGGATTGCGCTCGACATCGCCGGCTTCATCCTCATCGTCATCGTGGTGACGGGCCTCGGCTGGATGATCTGATCGCAGTTCCTGCGATCCTCGGGCCGCGGCGTCCGCTCCAATCCATGCGCGCCATTCCGGTTGCATCGCCTTTTCGCGCGCGCCGAGTCTCTGGCGCGGTGCTGCCACGCGACGTTCTGTCGAACATTTCTGGCACTGACCGGGCGGATCTTTCCGGCACGTCCGAGCTCGCGAAGTGCGCGAGCTTCTTGCAGGGGAGCCCGGGAAATCTGAGCCGGATGGTGTACGATGAAGACCGTTGCCCCGCACGATCGACCTCGCGAAAAACTTCAGCGTCTTGGCGCGTCGGGCCTGGGCGACAACGAGCTCGTTGCGATCGTGCTCGGCAGCGGGCGGGCCGCGACGAGCGCCCTCGATCTGGCGAACGCGGTACTCACCAGCGCTGGCGGCATCGACGGCCTCGCCCGCGCGCGGCACGATGAGCTGACGCACGTGCCGGGCATCGGATCGGCTCGCGCCGCGCAGGTCCTCGCCGCCGTGGAGCTCGGGCGACGGACGTTGACGCGGGCCGGACGGCAGCGCGTACAAGTGACAAGCCCGCGCGCGGTCGCGGAGCTGCTATTGCCGCTCTATGGAAACCGGCCGGTCGAGCAGTTCGGAGTCGTGCTGCTCGACACGAAGCATCGCGTCATGCGGACGACCGTCGTGACGGTCGGCACCGTCGACGCCAGCATCGTCCATCCGCGCGAAGTATTCCGCGAGGCCGCAGCTGCCGGGGCGGCAGCGATCGTGGTGTTCCATAATCACCCGTCGGGCGATCCTGAGCCGAGCGAAGAGGACATCACTCTCACGCATCGTCTGGTTGCCGCCGGCGTGCTGATGGGAATCGACGTGATCGATCACGTGATTCTCGGCAACGTGCGCTACTGCAGCATGAAGGAAGAGCGATACATCTGAACGTGTCGAGAACTGCTTACATCGACTGCTTCTCCGGCGTCTCGGGCGACATGTTCCTCGGGGCGCTGCTCGACATCGGGCTGCCGCTCGACGGGTTGCGCGCCGCGCTCGGCAGCCTCGCCATCGAGTACGGCATCGGTCTCGGCCGAGCGGGTGCTGCGTTCGGGCGTGTCGGCGACCAAGTTCCGGACGCACGCCCGCGGTCAGAGCCTTGGGCAGACGGCCGTTCTGCGGAGCCACGGCGCGCACGGACACCCTCATAGCCCCGAACAGGCCAGTGCGGGAAATCACGCCGAGGATCATCACAGCCTGAAGGCGATTTCGGGCTTCGTCGAGCGATCGGCGTTATCGCGCGCCGGCAAGGATCGCGCGACACGGCTGTTCTACAGGCTGGGCGAAGCAGAAGCTGCGATTCACGACGTGTCGATCGAGAAGATCCACCTGCACGAAGTTGGCGCGCTCGATTCGATCATCGATATCGTAGGCGCCGTCTACGGGATGGAGTGGCTGGGCGTCGAGCGTGTCGTCGCCTCACCGCTCAATGTGGGCAGCGGCACTGTGAAGTGCGCGCACGGAACCTTTCCCGTGCCTGCCCCGGCGACCGCGCGATTGTTGAAGGGCGTCCCGGTCTACGCCGGACAGGTTGCCAGCGAGCTGGTCACGCCGACCGGCGCGCTGCTCGTCACCGATTACGCATCGGCCTTCGAGAAGCTGCCAGCCATGCGACTGGAGTCGATCGGCTACGGTGCCGGCGACAAGGACTTTCCGGGGCTCCCAAACGTCGTCAGGATCCTGGTTGGGGAGGCGGACGAATCGCGATCGCACCGTGTCGTAGTCCTCGAGACCGAGATCGACGACATGAACCCGCAGCTTTTCGGGCCGTTGATGGACCGGCTGCACAAGGCGGGCGCGCTCGACGTCTTCTACATGCCGGTGCAGATGAAGAAGAGCCGTCCGGGAACGCTGGTCACGGTCGTTGCCCGTCCAGCGGATCGTGAATCGCTCACAGCGATTCTCTTCGCCGAGACGACGACGATCGGCGTGCGCCACCAGGAAATGGCGCGCGACTGTCTGGAGCGCGAGATTCGCAGTGTCGAGACACCCCTGGGCGCGATACGCTTCAAGGTTGCGAGCCGCGACGGCCGCGTGCTCAACGCCGCCGCAGAGTTCGAGGATTGTGCCCGTGTCGCGGCGGAGCGCGGTCTGCCCGTGAAGGACGTGCAGGCGATCGCCACGAAAGCCTGGCTCGACGCAAGAAGCTAAGACCTTAGAACCAGGAACCCAGAACCCGAAACCAGGAACCGAGATCCGTGCCCCGTTTCTACCTGACCACCGCTATCGACTACGTCAACAGCCGGCCTCACCTCGGCACGGCGTACGAGAAGATTGCCGCCGACGTCATCGCTCGATACAAGCGCCTGGCTGGCTTCGATGTCCATTTCGTCATGGGCAACGACGAGCATTCGCAGAACGTCTTCCGCAAGGCGCGCGAGCTCGGCGAGGAGCCGCTGGCGTACTGCGATCGGATGGCGGCCGAGTTCCTGGATGTCTGGCGGCGGCTGAACCTCTCGTTCGACGACTTCATTCGCACGACGGAGCCGCGCCATCGCGCGAGCGTGCAGGAGCTCATTCGCCGTGTCAGCGCAGCCGGGGACATCTACGAAGGCCATTACGAGGGCTGGTACTGCGTGTCCTGCGAGGCCTTCAAGCAGGAGAAGGATCTCGTCGACGGCCTGTGTCCGATCCACCGCACGAAGCCAGACTGGATCCGGGAGAAGAACTACTTCTTCAGGCTGTCGAAGTATCAGGCGCCGCTGCTGAAGCTCTTCGCCGATCAGCCGGACGTCCTCGTGCCCGACGTCCGCCGCAACGAGATCCTGCGCCTGCTCGAAGCCGGACTCGAGGACATCTCCGTGAGCCGCGCCGGGCAGTCGTGGGGTATTCCGATGCCCCAGGATCCCTCCAGCGTCGTCTACGTCTGGTTCGACGCGCTCATCAACTACATCTCGGCGGTGGGGCTTGGCACCGACGACGCGTTGTTGGCCAAGTGGTGGCCGGCGGATCTGCACGTCATCGGCAAGGACATCACGCGGTTCCACTCGGTCATCTGGCCGGCGATGCTGATGAGCGCCGGGATCGCCCTGCCAAGACAGGTGTTTGGTCACGGCTGGGTGCACCTCAAGGGCGAGAAGATGAGCAAGTCGCTCGGGACGGCGGTCGAGCCGCTGGAAGCGCTCGATCGCTTCGGCCCCGATCCCCTGCGGCTCTATCTGACCAAAGAGATCACGTTCGGCAGCGACGGTGACTTCTCGTGGGAGCGCTACGAGGATCGCTACAACGTCGATCTGGCCAACAATCTTGGCAACCTGGTCAGCCGCATCGGCGCCATGGCCGAAAAGTACCGCGGCGGTCAGTTGCAGGCGGCTGGGCAACCGGGGCGTCTCGCGGAAGTAGCGGGGAAGGCGATCGCCGCGTACGGCGAGGGGATGGATCTCTTCGCGCTGGAGCGCGGCGTTGCTGCGGCCTTTCAGATCGTCGACGCCGCAAACGAGTTCATCGCGAGCTCAGAGCCCTGGGCGATTGCGCGGGACGAGGCGCGGGCGGGCGAATTGTCGCAGGTCCTCTTCGACGTTGCGGAAGCCGTGCGGATTGCCGGTATCCTGCTGCTGCCGTTCATGCCCGCGTCTGCGGCGGAGATCCTGCGCCGGGTCGGCGAGTCCCGGCCGGCGGCCCAGTTGCGTCTCACTGACGCGGCATGGAGCAATACCGGACCGCGACAGATCGCGAAAGGCGAGGCCCTGTGGCCGCGCGCGGTCACAATCAAGGAACGGGCACGTCGTCGATGCGGCGCGCGAGCCGAAATAGTCGAGAACGGCAAGAAGAACAAAGAGAAGACTGACAGGAGAGAACGAGTGGACGAGATAAAGAACACGCCGCCTGAGCGGCACCTCCCGTGGCGCCTGCCGCGCAGCCGCGCAGCGCCGACGCCAGCACCCGCCGCCGGGAGCGACAAGATAGCCATCGACGACTTCATGAAGGTCGAGTTGCGCGTCGCCAAGGTGTCTGGCGGCAGAAAAGGTCCCGAACTCGAAGAAGCTTCTGAAGCTGTCGGTCGACGTCGGCACCGAGCAGCGTACGCTCGTCGCCGGCATCTCCGAGGCGTACGAGCCTGAGCAACTGGTCGGCCGCACGATCGTGATCGTCTTCAACCTCAAGCCCGCGAAGCTGATGGGCATCGAGTCGAACGGCATGGTGCTCGCCGCGAGTGTCGAAGGCGGCAAGCCGGTTCTCGTCGGTTTCGACCAGGAGATTCCGCTGGGCGCCCGGGTTCGATGATCGACAGCCACTGCCACCTGGCCGACGACGCCTTCGTCGAGGATCTCGAGGGCGTCATCGGCCGGGCGCGTGCCGCCGGGATCGACCGGGCGTTGTGCATCCTCTCTGCGGGCGACACGAAGGAATCGGCGGCGGCAGCGCGCGTCCGGGCGCTCTGGCCCGACGTGAAGTTCTCGGTCGGCATCCACCCGCACAAAGCCGGAGACTTTGCCGGCCGGCTCGAAGAGGCGCGCACGTGCCTGGTTGACGGCATCGCTGCCGAGGGCGGTCGTGCCATAGGCGAAATCGGCCTCGACTACCACTACGACTTCTCGCCGCGAGACGTGCAGCAGGCCGTTTTTCGTACCCAGGTGGAATTGGCCATCGAGCGAAGCCTTCCCGTCATCATCCACACCCGCGAAGCGACCGACGACACGTTCGCCATCCTGCGTGACGCCGGCTCCGCGTTGCGCGGGGTCTTCCATTGCTTTACAGGCGACCGCGCGATGGCGCGCGCCGGGTTGGACCTGGGTTTTTACATTTCGCTCGCCGGCATCGTCACCTTTTCGCGCGCAGAGGAACTGCGAGAGGTCGCGAAGCTCGTTCCCGACGACCGGTTGCTTGTCGAGACCGACGCGCCGTATCTGGCGCCGGTTCCATACCGGGGGAAACGCAACGAACCGGCGTTTGTGGCGCGGGTCGTGGACGCCGTCGCGGCCCTGCGCGGCGTGGCGGCGCCGGCGCTTGCCGTGCAGCTGCAGCAAAACTTCGACGCGTTCCTAGGGGCAACTGTTTCGCATCAAACGGCTTAGCGCGTTGACACTCCGCGCAAAACTCCACTATTCTGAGACGACCGGAACCCAGTCAACGGCACATCCTTTGAGCGATATCGCGCAGAAATCCGTCGCCTCTCCTGACCTGGCTCAGATCTTCGGCCCCATCCGCGAGGATCTCGAGGCCGTCGAGCAGGAATTCGTTCGCCACATCCAGTCCCGGGTCGCCCTGATCCCCGAGATGGGCCGCTATATCCAGAAAAGCGGGGGCAAACGGGTCCGGCCCGCCGTCTTGCTCATGGCAGCGCGGCTGAGCGGCTATAAGGGCGATCGCGCGGTTCTCTACGCCTCGGTCGTCGAGTTCATCCATACGGCGACACTCGTTCACGACGACATCATCGACGGCGCGGACCTGCGGCGCGGCCGGCTGGCGGTCCACTCGCGGTGGGGGAACGACATCACCGTCCTCCTCGGCGACTACCTGTACATCAAGTCCATGGCGATGGCGCTCACGCACGACTCGCTGGAGATCATCCGGCTGCTCTGCGACGTCACGCTGCGCATGATCGAGGGCGAGCTCTATCAGCTCACCAAGACAGGCGACGTCGATATCACCGAGGAAGACCACTTCGAGATCATCCGCCGCAAGACCGCGTTCCTCTTCGGCGGCTGCGCGCAGATTGGCGGCATGCTCGGCGGCGTGACGCCAGAGCAGGAAACAGCCCTCCGGGATTACGGCTTCAACCTTGGCATTGCGTTCCAGCTGGTTGACGATCTTCTCGACTACACGGCCGACGCAGCTGCGCTGGGCAAGCCGGTTGGCGGCGACCTCCGTGAAGGCAAGGTGACTCTGCCGATCATCCTGCTGCTTCGTCGCGGCGGACCGGACGCCGATCGTCTGATTCGCGACGTCGTTCGCGATCGCTCGGTGGCTCCGGAGCAGTGGAAGGATCTGCTGCGCATGCTCGGCGAGCACCGGACGACCGAACTCGCCTACGAGACCGCGCTCGATTACGCATCGCGCGCCAAGACCTGCCTCTCGGCGTTTCCGGCGAGCCAGGAACGCGACGCCCTCATCGCGCTCCCCGACTACGTCGTCTCGCGCGATCGCTGAGAGCCGCCACACCCGTTCAGCCATGACGCCAGCCGATCGCATCGCCGCGTTGCGCGACGAGATTCGGCACCATGAGGATCGCTACTACGTCCTCAACGATCCAGAGATCACCGACGATGCCTTCGACGCGCTGCTGAAGGAACTGCAGGCGCTCGAGCAGCAGCATCCGGACCTCGTCACAGCGGACTCGCCGACGCAGCGAGTGGCGGGCCGGCCCGTCGTGGGGTTCGACACCGCCGAGCATCTCCAGCCGATGCTCAGCCTCGACAATGCCTACAGCGAAGACGAACTGCGCGAGTTCGACGAGCGGGTTCGCAAAGGCGCAGGTGATCTGCTTCCAGCCGACGGCGCTGTCGACTATGTCGCCGAGCTGAAGATCGACGGCCTGAGCATCGCGCTCACCTATGTCGACGGCCTGCTCGAGCGGGGCGTGACACGCGGTGACGGGACAGTGGGCGAAGTCGTCACGTCCAACGTCCGCACGATTCGCACCTTGCCGTTGCGGCTGCACGACTCGCCGGCCGGCCGTCTCGAAGTGCGCGGCGAAATCTACCTGCCACGGCGCGAGTTCGAGCGCGTCAACCGCGAGCGCGAGGACAACGACGAGCCGCCATTCGCCAATCCCAGGAACTCTGCTGCGGGGACCATGCGCAGCCTGGATTCGCGCCAGGTGGCGAACCGCAAGCTCGGCGCGTTCGTGTATCAACTGGTCGAGGAGAATCGCGGCGAACGCCAGCGCCACTCGGCGACGCTCGAGCTGCTGCGCCGGTGGCGTCTGCCGATCGAGCCGCACTGGCGCCGCTGTCACGGCATCGAGGCCCTGCTCGAGTTCTGCCATGACTGGCAGGACAAGCGGCACGCCCTCGAGTTCGAAACCGACGGCGTGGTGATCAAGGCCGACGATCTGGCGCTCCGTGAACGTCTCGGGGCGACGTCGAAGTTCCCGCGATGGGCGATCGCGTTCAAATTTCCGGCGCAGCAGGCGACGACGATCCTGCAGGACATCCGCGTGAACATCGGGCGCACCGGTGCGGCGACACCATACGCGGTCCTGACGCCGGTGAAGCTCGGAGGCAGCACGATTTCGCTGTCGACGCTGCACAACGCCCAGGAGATCGAACGCCTCGACCTGCGCGTCGGCGATACCGTCCTCATCGAGAAGGGCGGGGATGTCATCCCGAAAGTAGTGAAGCCGGTGCTGTCGCTGCGTCCGGATCCGCCGCCGGATCCCTGGGTCATGCCGACACGCTGCCCGGTGTGCGACAGCGAGTTGCAACGGCCCGAGGACGAGGTTGTCTGGCGCTGCCCGAACACCTCGTGTCCGGCCAAGATCCGCCGTGGTCTCGAGCACTTCGCGGGACGCAGGGCGATGAACATCGAGGGCCTGGGCGAATCGATCGTCGATCAGCTCATCACGACGGGAATGGTGACTGATTACGCCGATCTCTATCGCCTGGAACTCGAGCCTCTGGCGAACCTGACGAGCGTTTCCGTCCGCGAGGGCAAGGAGCTGAAGCGGCGGCTCGGCGAGAAGTCGGCCGCAAAGCTGCTCGAGCAGATCGCGCGCAGCAGGACGAACGAATTCTGGCGCGTCATCTTCGGCGTTGGCATCCGGCACGTGGGTGAGCGGGGCGCGCAAGCCCTCGCGCGTGGCTTTGGCTCCCTTGACGCGCTGCTGAACGCGAGCGTTGAAGCTCTGGAGACCATTTCCGACGTCGGCCCGGTCGTCGCCCGGTCCGTCCGGGCTTTTCTCGACGAACCGTCGAACCGTGAACTGCTCGAACGCCTTCGCGCCGCTGGGGTCCGGATGGAGTCGGACGCACCCTTCGCCGCCCGGCGCCCAGCCGCTTGCCGGCCAGACGTTCGTCGTGACCGGCACACTGCACACGATGAGCAGGGACGAGGCCGTAGCGGCCATTGAACGGCTGGGGGGCAAAGTTGCAAGCGCTGTCAGCCGAAAAACGACATATCTGGTTGTCGGCGCCGACGCGGGCAGCAAGCTCGAGAAGGCGACCACCCTCGGGGTCAAAACCCTGACGGAAGAGGCATTTCGGGCGATAATAGAAGGGTCCTAGGGCGGCTGGTCCGACATTTCCCATCCATGTCGAAACGCTTCACGTTCATCTCGTTGGCGCTCGCGGCGTCGGTCGCGTTCCTCGTCGGCATCATCGTCGCCGGCGGAGTGTCGCAGACGCCCGTCGTCTCGACCGCGCCCGTGCATGAGGTGGTGAACGACCGGCCGCGGCCGGCCTCGTTCTCCGGCGTGGTCAACTTCGCCGACGTCGCCGAGCGCATCAACCCGTCCGTGGTCAATATCGAGGCGGCGTCGCGCTCCGGCAGCCGGACGACCTCGCGCTTGCCCTCGCGGGGCACTGACGATCCTCTCGATCCGCCGCGCGACAACGAGGGCCCGCGTCAAGGCACCGGCAGCGGCTTCATCGTCGACAGCAACGGCTTCATCCTGACGAACTACCACGTCATCGAAGGCGCCGATCGCATCACGGTCACACTCGCGGATGGGCGCGTGTTTCGCGGCACAGTCGTCGGCGCCGACCCGGCCATCGACGTCGCGCTCGTGAGGATCCCCGAGGCGTCGAACCTTCCGACCGCGCCGCTGGGCAACTCGGACGAACTTCGCGCCGGCGAGTGGGTATGCGCGATCGGCAATCCCCTCGGGTACGTGCACTCGGTGACAGTCGGGGTCGTGAGCTTCATCGGCAGGAAGCTCTTCGATCCGAGCCTGGACGATTACATCCAGACCGACGCCGCGATCAACTTCGGCAATAGCGGCGGTCCGCTGATCAACGCCCGCGGCGAGGTCGTCGGCATCAATTCAGCGATCAGCTCGAAGGCGTCGAGCATCGGGTTCGCGCTCCCGATCAATCAGGCAGTGGCCGTGCTGCCGCAGCTCAAGACGACGGGCCGCGTCTCGCGCGGCTTCATCGGCGTAGCGCTGACCGACGTGACGCCGGCGCTCAAGCGCGCTCTTAACCTCAGCGTCTCCGGCGGGGCGATGGTCCAGGACGTGACGATGCGCTCGCCGGCCGAGAGGGCGGGACTGCGGCCGTACGACGTGATCGTCGAAGTCGAGGGCCGCCCGGTCACATCAAACCAGGCGCTCATCCAGGACATCTCCGCGCGGCAGCCGGGAACCGTCGCTCATCTCGAGGTGCTTCGCGAGGGCCGCCGCCAGTCGATGATGATCAAGCTCGCCGAGCGTCCCGGCCGCGAGGACGGCAACGGCGCGTCCGGCGAACCCGACGATGCGAGCCACCCGCCGGCGCGAACAGGCGATGCGCAGCCTGCGCTGGGTGTGACGGTTCGAGAACTGGATCGCGCGTTCCTCGGCCGGCTGGAGATTCCTGAGAGCGTTCAGGGCGTGTTCGTGGCCCGCGTCGATCTGACCGGCGCCGCGCGGCAGGCGTTGCGGCGGGGTTTCGTCATCCTCGAGGTCAACCGCAAGCCGACACCGACCGTTGCCGAGTACCAGAAGATCGTCGATGCGAGCAAGCCGGGCGACATCCTGGCCTTCTACTGTTACGACCCTACCGTCGCCCAGCGCTCGCTCGTGACCGTCGTCGTCGACTGATCCGAGACCCAATTCAGATGAAAGCACGCATTCTGGTCATTGATGACGAGGCCGAGATCCGCCGCACGGTGGGGATGATCCTGCGCTACGACGACTATGACGTGATCGAGGCGTCGAGCGGCCCGGAGGGTATTGCGCTGGCCGAACGCGAGGCGCCTGACCTCGTGTTTCTCGATATCAAGATGCCGGGCATGGACGGTCTCGAAGTGCTGCAGAAGCTGCGGCAGGACAACGAGAACCTGCCCGTGGTGATCATTTCCGGTCACGGCACCGTCAGCACCGCGGTCGAGGCGACGAAGGCGGGAGCGTTCGACTTCATCGAAAAGCCGCCGTCGAGCGAGAAGCTGCTGGTCTCGATCCGCAACGCGCTCGAGCGGACGAGGCTGTCGGACGAGAACAAGTCGCTCAAGCGCGCGGTCGAAGTGCGGCATCAGATGGTGGGCGAGAGCCCGAACCTCCGCCAGGTCTGGGACGCCATCAAGCGCGCCGCCCCAACCAACGCGACGGTGCTGCTGCAGGGAGAGAGCGGCGTCGGCAAGGAACTGGTCGCGCGCTCGATCCATCGCAACAGCCTGCGGAGCCGCGAGCGCTTCATCCAGGTCAATTGCGCGGCGATCCCCGAGGAGCTGATCGAATCAGAGCTCTTCGGCCACGAAAAGGGATCGTTTACCGGCGCGACGGAGAAGCAGATCGGAAAGTTCGAGCAGGCCGATCGCGGGACGATCTTCCTCGACGAAGTCGGCGACATGAGCGCCGAAGACCCAGGCGAAGGTGCTGCGCGTGCTGCAGGAAGGCGAAGTCGAGCGCCTGGGCTCGGCGCGCACGATCAAGGTGGACGTGCGTGTCATCGCGGCGACGAACAAGGACCTCGAGCAGGAAATCGAAAAAGGGACGTTCCGCGAGGACCTCTACTTCCGGTTGAGCGTCATCCCGATCCGCGTGCCGCCGCTGCGCGATCGACGCGACGACATCCCGGCGCTGGTGAAGCACTTCGCGGATCTGTTCAGCCGCGACAACAACCGCCGCTTGCCGCGCTTCACGCCGGGGGCGCTGGAATATCTGCAGAAGGCACGATGGAAGGGCAACGTCCGTGAACTGAAGAACACGGTCGAGCGTCTGATCATCATGACGCCCGGCGACACGCTCGACGTCGACGATCTCCGCGACATCGTGCGCATCGAATCCAAGCCCGCCACGCCACCTGCGGACGGCGAGGGCAAGGAGCGTCCAGGCACGTTGCGCGAGTTCAAAGAGACCGCCGAGCGCGCGTTCCTCGTCGACAAGCTGCGCGAGAACGCCTGGAACATCTCGAAGACCGCGGAAGTGATCGGCACGCCGCGGAGCAATCTGTACAAGAAACTCGAGCAGTACGGAATCAGCCAGGAGGCCGATGGATAGGAAGAAATGCTGAATGTTGAGTGCTGAATGCTGAATGAATTACTGATTGCAATTCATTCAGCATTCAGCATTCGACATTCAGCATTGTGAAGCTCCGCCGTAGCAGGCCAGACAATCGTCCGCCTTCGCGTCCTTCGGACGCTTCGGCGGGAGGAAAGTCCGAACTCCATAGGGCAGTGCGCCGGGTAACGCCCGGTCAGGGTGACCTGAAGGAAAGTGGCACAGAAAATATACCGCCCGTCCGGAGCGCCGAAGGGCGCGAAGGAGGGTAAGGGTGAAAAGGTGCGGTAAGAGCGCACCGCGCTCGTGGCAACACGGGTGGCAGGCAAAACCCCGCACGGAGCAAGGCCAAATAGGGAGGCGTTATAGGACTGCCCGTCCGAAGCCTCCGGGTAGGCCGCTTGATCCCGCCAGTAATGGCGGGGCTAGAGGAATGATTGTCGTCCGTCGTCGCGTCGCAAGGCGCGGAGGCGGGAACAGAATTCGGCTTACGGCCCGCTACGGCGGAACTTTTTACAATGCTGAATGTCGAGTGCTGAATGCTGAATGAATTCAGCATTCAGCCTTTACTTCAGCATTCAACATTCAGCATTCAGCATTGCTTTCATGTCTACATACGTCGTCACCGGGGGCGCAGGGTTCATCGGTTCTCACCTTTCGGAAGAACTGGTTCGGCGCGGACACCACGTCCGCGTTGCTGATTCGCTCGTCACGGGAAAGCGAAGCAACCTCGATCACATCCCTGGCGTTGAGTTCCTCGAGGGCGACGTTTCAGATCTCGCGTTCGCGCGGACAGCGGTAGAGGGCGCCGACTACGTCCTGCATCAGGCGGCTTTGCCGTCGGTGCCGCGCTCGGTCAAGGATCCGGTCACGTCGAACCGCGCCAACGTCGACGGCACGCTGAATATTCTCGTGGCCGCGCGGGATGCCGGGGTGCGGAGAGTCGTCTTCGCCGGCTCGTCTTCGGCGTACGGCAATACCGAGACCTCGCCGAAGCACGAGGGCATGCCGACGAGCCCGTTGTCACCGTATGCGCTCCAGAAGGTCGTCGGTGAGCAGTACCTGAAGATGTTCACCTCGCTCTACGGCCTCGAGACGGTGACGATCAGATACTTCAACGTCTTTGGTCCGCGCCAGGATCCATCGTCGCCGTACTCCGGGCGTCATCTCGCTCTTCGCCACGGCACTGCTCGAGAACCGCGCCCCGACCATCTATGGCGATGGCGAGCAGAGCCGCGACTTTACTTACGTCGCGAACGTCGTCGACGGCGTGCTCCGCGCGTGCGAGGCGCCGGCGGCCAACGGCCGGATCATCAACGTCGCCACCGGCAAGAGCATCTCCCTCAACGCGCTCTTCGAGGAGATGCGCCGGCTGATCGGCGCGAACGTCAAACCTCTCTACACCGAGCAGCGGACTGGTGACGTCCGCGATTCGCTGGCCGATCTCGGGCTGGCGCGGGAAGTCCTCGGGTATGAGCCGATCGTGCCCTTCGAGGAAGGCATTCGCCGGACGGTGGAGTGGTATCGCGGCATGACAGCTCATCTTGATCGGCGCGCGGCTGATATCGCGCCCTATCTGCGGCTGCTTCCGGATCCTGGGACGGCCGCCGGCACCGTCACGTTCCCCAGGTAACGGTCAAGCCACGGGAGGATTTCGCCGGCGACCTCGTCCATCGGCAGCGCGTGGCCGGTGTCAAACACCCTGTGCCGCTTGTGCGCGGCCGGAGCGCCGAGCAGTGCGAACAACGGCTGCTGCGCGCTCTCGAACGGAACCTCGAAATCGTAGCGTCCGCTCAAGAGCAGCGTCGGTATCCGGATTCGTGGCGCATAGTTGTGCGGGACTATTTCTGGCGGCGCGTCGTAGAGCCCCGCACCTTGCAGCACGGTTGTCGCCAACCGTCCTTCAATCGCGCTCAAGACCATGCCTGCCCCCGCGCCAGCGCTTACACCGTAGAACGCGAGCCTCGCGGCGTCGATATCCGATCGCGTTTCCAGATAGTCGATGGCGCGTCCGAGGTCGCGCGACCAGGCAATCATGAGGTCGCGTTCGGCGTTCGCGCCGTTCGTGTCCGGCCCCATCCGTTCATAGGTCCCCTTGTACACCGGATAGAGGAATGCTCGGCCGCTGTGGATGATGAAGCCCGCCCACGCGAGAGACATGGTGCGGCTGTTTGGCAAGCGGAATGCGTCCCCGGCAGGAAAGAAGACAACGGTCTGGTAGGGCGGTGAAGCGTTCTTCGGGAGGAAGAGGTGCGCGCGCATGCGTTCGCCGTCGTAGGCGGCGTCGAACACCACCGTCAACTTCCGCCACGTCTCGGACTCTTCATTGGATTCCACGACGACGTTGAGCGGTGTGGGGTCGTAAGCATATTGGCGCCGATAGACTGCAAAGATGGCGTCGGGTACCGGCTGGCGATCGCGGACGTCAGGGGTGAGCGCGTCGATCTGCACTGGCGAAGCGAGGGCGGCCGGCAAAGGCCCGGCGTACTGCGCGAGCCTGAACCCATACTCGGGCGCGCGCGCGAATGGCCCCTTCGCGTCGTAGTCCGCGTACATGTACCGTGGCTCGTTCCACGCGCCACCGAGAAGGAAGCGGCTGCCAGCCGTCTCGGTCGAGCACCATTCCTTTAGGTTGCCGGCCATATCGTAGGTGCCGAACGGCCCGACACCGTCATAGCTGCCGACCTGTGCCGGTCCCTTGCCGTTGAAATTGCTCATCGTCAGGATGTCAGCGAAACGTCCGAGCGCGGCTGCGCGATACCAGTGGTACATCGTCGGCAGGCTCTTGCCCGCGAAGACGGCGTACGCCGCCGCCTCGTGCCAACTCACGCCGCCGACAGGGTAGTCCTCATGTCCGGGAGGATACGTTCCTGATGTCCACGTCGCCGGACCTGGCCGTCCTGTGCCGTCACGAAATCTCGCCATGGCTTCGTGCCACGGCAACGAACGATTGAAGTCTACGAAGGGCTCTCGCCAGAACTCAGGCCGGCGGTAGCCGCCGTGATCGACAAATGTCTTGAACTGGCGGTTGGTGACCTCGAAGCGATCGATCCAGTACTCCTCGAGGTCTCCGACGCCGCCAAACCGAACTGGGTCGCGGCCCCTGGCGACGTGCACCATGCCCGGGGGCACGGCATCGAGCGGATCCAGCTTATAGCGCAGTCCAGCGCGGTGCCCGAGGCTTCAATGGGTTGAAAACCGGGCTTCGAAACCCGCACACGGAATTGACCGCGTGGCACGCGCACGCCGTCGAGCGGCGTCCGGCCGATCGCCAGCCACGGCGATGCGCGCAGTCCTGTAACTCGCGAGCTCCACATCGGCGCCCGGAGGCTCGGAGGTGACGTCTGCGGAGATTGACGCGTCGAGCCATAGCTGCTGCAACGCCGGATCGTCGGGCGCAGCCTGCAGCGCCTGGCGTACGAGCAGAAACGCCTCGGTATAATCGCCATGGTTCAAGAGCCGCTGAACCTCGGGCCCGGCAGTCAGCCCGTGCCCAGGTGGCGCGGGACGTATTGGCGGAGGAGTACCAAGCTGCGGCGCCGACGAAGAGGAATGCCAGCAACACGCACCCGAGCACCACTGGTCGACGCAACACCTCACGCAAGCCAGGTGGCGGCGGGAGTTGCCGCGCCCGTGCAAATGAATCGAGGGCGCCGGTCGAAATCGTCGGACCGTCGCAAACCGATCGTCGGGTGATTCGGCCAGGCAGCGACCTACGATGGCTGACAGCTCCTGACGGCCTGCCAGCATTTCATCGAGCACAGTGCCGAGCGCGAAGATGTCGGCGCGGTGATCCACCGGCCCGCCCCGAATCTGTTCTGGCGCCATGTATCCGGCCGTCCCGCCGGCGACTGCAGGTGCCTGGCGGACAGCGCTTCAGGGAGTTGCGCGTGTGGCTCGCGCAATGTCGCGAGGCCAAAGTCGAGAATCTTGACGCGGCCATCCCGCGCCACGAAGATGTTCTCCGGCTTCAAGTCGCGATGCACGATCCCGCGCCCGTGCGCGGCACCGAGCCCTCGCGCAACTTGCAGCGCGATGTCTACTGCCACTTCGATCGACAGTGCGCCGCGCACTCAAGTGCGCGCGCAGTGACTCTCCGTCCAGGCACTCGGTCACGAGGTAGGGCGCACCGCCGTGCTCCCCGACGTCGTGGACGGTCAGAATGTTCACGTGATTGAGTGAACCGGCGGCGCGCGCCTCGTGCTGGAACCTGCGTTCTCGTTCCGCCTCGCTCGTCAGCATGCGGCAGCAGCAGTTTGATGGCCACGTCGCGCCCGAGCCGCTCGTCCCGCGCCCGCCACACCTCACCCATGCCGCCGGCGCCCAGGCGCTGCTCGACGGTGTAGGCGCCGATGCGGTCGCCAGGCTGTACGCACCACCCCTCGCGGGAAACCTGGAGCGCAAAGACATCGAGCGCCGGCATGGAAAGGAAGTCACTCGACTGCGCCTCGGCCGCTACCAACGCCGCGAGCTCGGTCGCGCATGATGCGGTCGTCGCCACAGCGTTGCGCGAGGAACTCCGAACGCAAGTCTCGACGGCTGCGTCATGGCTTCGGCGAAGATCTCATCGAGGCGAAGCCAGCGGTCAGTCGGCATTGGCAGTCAGCGCGTCGGTATAGCCACGCGCGCGCGAAAGACCAGTCCGAATGCACCGTGCGGGCCGACACGCCCAGAGCCTCGGCGGTCTCGTCGATGGACAGGCCTCCGAAGAAACGAAGCTCCACGACCTGCGCCTTGCGTGGGTCCTCGGCCGCGAGCATCTCGAGCGCCGAGTCGATGGCCAGGACGTCGGCGCCCGGTGCGCTGGCCGGGACATCAATCGCGTCGAGGGGGACGCGTACCGCGTCGGGGCCGCCACGACGATCCGCGCGTCGGCGGCGCGCGATATCGACGAGCACGCGCCGCATCATCCGGGCTGACACGCCGAAAAAGTGCTGGCGATTCTGCCAGTGGACGGGATTCCATCCGAGCAAGCGGAGGCACAGCTCGTTGACCAGCGCCGTTGTCTGAAGGCTGATGTTGGAGCGCTCGCCAACCAGGCAGCGGGCCGCCATGCGGTGGAGCTCGTCGTAGACGAGGGGCACCACCCGATCGAAGGCGTCTTCGTCCCCCTCGCTCCAGGCGCGAAGTAGCGTCGTTACCTCGCCGCGCTCCGGGACAGCTGGCAGTCGGCTCATGCTGGCAATCGACGCCAGTCTAGCAGAGGGAATGAACGCGACGGTCACCATCCCGAAGGTCTCACTCCTGAAGGCGCAAAATGCGGCCGAGAACCGCAGCGCTTTGCCATCTTGCAGGTTTCAGCGGCTGGCTGCGCCTTATCTCGTGAAGGTCAGGTCACTTCGTCATGGAGAAAGCCGTGAAAACATCCGCGCTGCTGATCGTCTGCGGTCTCATGTTCGGTACCACGCTCCTTATCACGGCCAGCGCCGGCGACGGACCTCAAGCGGGGCCGATCTCGCAAAGCTGGCGCGAGCCTGGAAGCTCACGTCTCCATCTGCGGCGGCGAACCCTGCGACGCCGTGGCGCGGGGCTTTCTGGCGTTCTTCGATCGCAAGCTGGAGGGGTTGAGGGCGAATGGACGGGCATGCGCCGACTGCCACATGCCGACGGACAGCTTTCAGCTGTCGCCTGCCAATGCGGAGGCCAGGTTCCGGCTTCTGCAACTGCGTCGCCGATTCAACCCGTCGGCCGACGATCCGTTGTTCCGGCCGATCGATGCGGATGATTTCCGCATCAATGGTGACCAGGCGAATGACTTCAGCAATCTACGGCAGAACGGTCTGGTCAGGATTACCTTCGCATTGCCGCCAAACATCAGGCTCATCGATCCCGCGACCAACGCGCCGTCCGCTGAGACGTTCGTGGACGTGTGGCGTAGCGTGCCGACGGTCAACGACGTCGCCCTGACGGGACCTGACGCGGGAATCGCGTGGCCGAGAGGTCCGAACACTACCGGCGGATACCAGTTGGACGCGAGACGGACCACGCTCCAGGAACAGGCGCTG
Organism: uncultured Acidobacteriota bacterium; assembly: GCA_963830815.1. Taxonomy (GTDB): domain Bacteria; phylum Acidobacteriota; class Vicinamibacteria; order Vicinamibacterales; family 2-12-FULL-66-21; genus DATBJJ01. The sequence continues at coordinate 77,344 of CAWHNN010000020.1, forward strand.
GGCGCCTTCACCGATCATGCGCAGGCTCGGATAGAGCCGCCACAGCAACTGCTCGACGATCTTGCCTCGTTCCAGCGCGTCCTGTTCACGAACCGGCGAGTGAGCGCTCTTGCCGATGCCCTGCGAGAGGGGACCATGCCGTTGCCGGATCCCGATCGGCCCCTCGATCCGCTCGAAGAGGAGGGCAAGGTGGTTTTCGAGCGCGCCTGCGGTCAGTGCCACGGGGGTCCAGGACAGTCGACTCCCCAGGCGACGCCGCAAGCCCCGCCTGGACCGGTCGTTCGATTTCACCCTATCGCCAGCCAGTGTCCGCGGCCAGTTGACGCCGTGACGCCTGCCCGCTGGAACTTCAAACCGTGCGGGCCGCAACTCGCGAGAAATGCCCGGACCTACGAGATCGTGTTGTCCGTTCCGACGGTGACCCCTGGAGGGACTCTCCCTGTCGGGGCCAAAATCCGCCGAACGAGCTCCGATCCCGGGCGTGCGTTGATGACCGGGTTCGTTGGCGGCCCGGCTGGTCTGGACGATTGGGATAAGTTCGACGTGCCGGGACTTCGCGGGATCAGCAAGACCGCCCCGTACTTCCACAACAACAGCGCCGCCACGCTCGAGGAGGTCGTCGACCACTACATCGAGTTCTTCAAGCGCGTGGAGGCGAACTACGTGCCCACGAACCCTGTGCCTCCGATTGCGACGACCGACGGCGTGCACTTCGATCGGCGGCCCGCTCCCGAAGAGCGCGCATCCCTGCTGGCGTACCTGCGGAAGCTGTAGACGGCATGGCTCGAACGAATTGTTCGGCCGACTTGCCCTCACGGCATTTTTACTTCAACAAGTTCTTTCAAGGAAGAAAATACATCCGGCCGCTCATCTCCACCAGTCGATTCGTTCGGTGGGGAGGGGCGTGGGTCTTCCTGACGCACAAGCAGGGAAGTAACCTCTTCGCTCTCGGTCAACTCGTATGTCATGAAAAAGTAGTGCTCTGGAATGTCTTGCAGATCGGGGTGAGGGAAGAACAGTGAGTACTTCAGGCGTGACTCCGGTAAGAACTCAAGAACCTGGCCCTTCTGTTCAAACACTTGCCCGTTCCATTCATTGCGAAAAATGATGGGAGTTCCGACCTCCCATGTTGTCAGCAGATCAGAGCCTGTACTGCCATTGCTTGACAAGATCAGGCACGGTCAGGGCCAGCCAAACTTTTCTTGCGGGTGCAATAATCTTGACAGTTGAGTCAGATGTTTTCACTTGCACGTCTCCAAGATGGTCGTTGTTGGCCTAACGTTGCGTCTCAGCCGGGGCGGCTCATGATGGCATCGCCCGCCGTCGGCTGCAGACGCTTGTTAGACCGCTCAGCGTGACACGTGGCGAGCAATGATCGGTCAGAGTGCTAGCACCTGCCGCGCCAGTGGGCCGAGCCGCGCGCGCGTCTCAGGTTGCATGCCGGCCGCGAAGTCGGTGCCCGCGCGGCCGTCCCTCGGAATAAACGCGCCTTGGATCGATCGGCGTGAACCGTTCGATGTGTTTGCGGCGTGGCCATGCCATGCGGACCCATTGAAGATGAGGAGTGAGCCCGCACGGCCGCACGCCAACACTTGCCCTGCGTGCTCGGCTCGCAAATCTGAAATGCTGTCCGCTGGCGTACCGGGCCACCGGTGCGAGCCTGGCACGAAGCGAGTCGGGCCGTTGTCGGGCCGGAACTCATCCACCATCAGAATGAAGCCGAGAAGCGGCCAATCGGCGGAGTCGCGCTGAACGTCAACGTGCAGGTCCTGGGCGGGCGTGCACGGCCGCACGGTCCGCGCGTGCAACGAGCTCAGCTTAAACGGTCGGCCGATGACGAGGCAGCACGCCTCGAGTAGCGGCGGAAACATGTACAGGGGATCGAACTCGGGTCCCCGATTCACGAAGTCGCTCACCCGAGTCGACGTGCTGCCGATCTTCACGTCGTCAACGGTCGCTGTCGCTACGGCGGCGGTGTATGCGTTGGCCAGCCGTTCCACCCGATCCCATGGCACCGGGCCGGGAAGCACTACGAAGCCTCGCTCCTGCAACGTTGAGGCGGCGTTCATCGGGAGCTCGCTCCCTGAAGCCAACGTGCTGAACCAGTCGGACATCTTGACTGTTTCTGAGCGGTCTAACTACTCGTAGGCCGACCGGCATATCTCGGACGACCTTGCGAGGCCCGCAGGATAACGCTAAACCGGCCAGGACGGCGGCCTTCGTCAGCAAGCCCATCGACCCTCGACCCTTGCCACGTCGCTGCCGAGGGTCTGTCGACAGTAAACTCGTCCCATGACAAAGACCGACGTCCTCGACCTGCTCAAGGAGAACCGCGACGCGCGGGGGGAGGCGAGCTGGAAGGAGATGGGCGACCGCACAGGCGGGCTGACCAGTTTCGGCATCGGCCTCACCAAGCTCCGTGCGATTGCGAAACAAGTTGGGCGCGACCACGACCTCGCGCTCAAACTGTGGACCGAACGCAATCACGACGCAAAGATCATCGGTTTGCTCATCGACGACCCAAAACAACTCACCCGCGACCAAGTCGAAAAGCAGGTCGACGGCGCGGGGCCAGGAATGCTCAGCCACGTGCTCAGCTCCTGCGATGCGACCCTTCCCAAGTCCCCCATCGCGTTCGAGATCGCGAAGGGCTGGATGGCGAGCAAAGACCCCGTTCGCCGCAGTTGCGGCTACGGACTCGTATACGAGCTGGCCAAAGACAAGAAGGACAAGCGGCTCACGGACGAGTTCTTTCTCGGCTGCGTCGAGAAGATCGGCAATACGATCGCGAAAGAGGAGAACCGGGTGCGCGTCGGCATGGGTGGCGCGCTCATGAGCATAGGCAAGCGCAACAAGAAGCTGAACGCCGCTGCGATCGAGCTCGCAAAAGCAATTGGCCCGATCCACTACAGCGACGGGAACAAGAAGTGCGAGCCGATGAACGTGCTCAAGCACCTGACCAGCGACTACTTGCGTAACAAGCTCGGTGTATGACGCCCACTCGGCCATCGAAGCCAATTATCACCAGACATCATCAGCAAACTCGTAGCGGTGGTTCCACCGAGACCTTATGACGATCATCCGCAGCGTTCTACTCCTAATCGTGCTGGTCACCTGGAACGCCTCGCTGGCGTCGGCCCAGGACACCCGGTGCGACGCTTCACAGTTCGACGCGCTCACCAACATGTGGAAGTTGGAGCCGGATCAGAACACCCGCCAGATTCCGGCCGGTGACCTCGTGGCCGAACGGAAGGTCATGCAGCGCGTGGTGGAGATGTTCAAGTCCGCGTTCGTGCCGACGGGTGCTGCCGGCTACTACGGCGTGAACTACGACATCCTGCCGCAGGCCGTGACGAACAAGAGCCGCTACGGCAACACCTACATTTTCTCGCTGAGTAATCACAAGATCGAGTGTCGCAACGGCAAGCCGGCCGCTGTGGACGTCTCGCTCGGGAACGTCTCCGTTCAAGTGAACATGCACTTCGTCGGTGAGGCCGAGAACGGCGATTCCTCCGTCGGCTTCAGCTACCTGCCGCGCGGGTACTATCAGCTCAAGGACAAGATCGCACTGCCCCAGGCGAATGCCGAGGGGATCCAGGAGTTCAACTTCGTCGACGGCACGACGGTCTGGTGGTTCACGCGGGCTGGCGCCCTGCCGTTCCGGTTCGTCAGCAGGCGCGAGTTCCTGAACAAGCAAATCGAGATCGTGCGATCCAGATCCACGCCCAGCGCCGGACTGCTGGCGTACTACCAGCGGCTGCTCGGCGATGCAACGGATGACGTCGCGTTCGTCAAACAGGCCCAGGTGCCAGGGCTGACCGAGTCCGGCTATGTCTTCACGACCCTGGAGGACAGGGCGAACCGTATTTATGTCACCGTGAACCCTGAGTACTATGACCGGAGCCTGCCGAAGTCGGCGCCGCAGCACATTCTCATCAGGCTCAGGCGTCAGGACGAGGCGTTTCTGAACGGCACGGGGAACGGGGCGCGCCATCTCGAGAGCATCCAAAAGCTGCGCGAGATCGTCCGCGCCAATCTTCCCGAGTTTCGCTCGATGGTGAAGTAGCCGGCGTTCGGCCAGCGGTTCGATTGCCTGATCAGACGCACGGCTATGTCCGATACGTGATGTGGATTGGCTCATAGGCACACGCGACGCCGCGTGCGCCCTTGCGGTGCTGGCCAGGTTGCGATGGAACCGGCCTACGCCAGGCTGTGAGCAGGGCGCCCAGCAAATGGGTCCGTCAAAACAGGAACTTGACGCCGAACTGCATCTGTCGCGGCGTGCTCAGGGTCGACCTGATCGTGCCGAAATCTGGTCCTGGTCTGTATGGTCACCCCGGTGTCGGCCGTTGCGGTGATGGTGACGGCCGGTACAATCGCCCCGGTCGGGTCCGTGACCCGGCCGGCGATCATCCCCTGGTCCTGCTGCGCGTCTGGCGCCCCGACCGACAGGCTGAGCAACCAGAGGCCGATCGCGCCCCGCGTCAGAGTCCTACCCGGCGCATAATCGCCTGGAATGCCGGCTCCGATGCGATCGTCTTGAACGGCGGGTATTGGTTGACCTGTGCCAGTTCCACCGCGTGGTCGCCGAACGCGCGTTGCACGGCCGCCAGAGCCAGCGTCTTTTCGCCCAGTGCGTCGTGGATCAAGGCGATGCCGAACCAGGAGACGTACTGGTCCTGCCGGTGGGCCTCGAGCTCCTTCAGCACCTTTCGAGCGTCCTCCGCACGTCCGGCCGCAGCATAGGCGTAGCCCAGATAGGCTTCGACCCTTGAATTGTGTCCCTGCGCCGGCGCCGACCGTACGGCAATTTCGAGCTCCCGAATCGCGTCAGCGGGGCGGCCCATCGCCACCAGGGTGACGCCAATCTCAAACTGGACCCAGTTATTCGGAGGGCTCATCTCCAGCGCCCGGCGCAATTCTCTGATCGCACGGTCGTACTCGCCCGCAGCTCGACACGCGGTGCCGACGGTCACCTGTGCGTTCACCGAGAGTGGATCGAGTTTGCGTCCGTGCTCCGCCGCGGCGATAGCGTCCTGGAAGCGTCCACGCCGGATCAGTGAGTTGCTGATCGCTGAAGGAGGGACATCGCCCAGGAGCATGGCCCGCTCTAGTGCCTTGTCGCCTTCCTCCCAACGCCAGTAATACAGGTGGAGTACCGTGCCCAGCGCCCGGTGCGCCCTGGGAAGCTTGTCGTCGAGCTGCAGCGCCTTGCGCGCCGCCGCTTCAGCCTTGGGAATGATCTGGTGCGGCGAGTATGGACCGCCGAACAGGAATTGCACCTGCACCATCGCCAGCTCGGCGTACGCTGCAGCAAAGTCGGGCTGGAGGGCGACCGCCTCCTCGAGATAGCCCACGGCCCTGCGGAATCCTTCGTGTCGCTGCACACCCCTCGCGCGAGCCCGTTGAGGTATGCCTGGTACGCCTTCGGATTGATGGTCTGTGCGCGCGGTGCACTGGGCCGGCGCCGCCCGGCCGCGACGGCCACATCGGACGCGATCTGTTGCTGCAGGGTGAACATCCCGCTCATGTCGCCCTCGTATATCTCCGCCAGCAGGGTGCGATCCGTCTCCGCTCGAATCAGTTTCGCCGTGATTCGAACCGTGTCGCCGAACCGTTGCAGGGTACCCTCGACAACGCCTTCGACGTTATTCAGCTCGCGTCCGGATTTGCGACAGGGGCTTGTTCGTCTGTTTGTATTGTCGCGCCGACGTGCGTGAGATGACATCGATGCCCTCGACCTGGGCCAGATGCGCCGTGATCGCATCCGTCACGCTGTCGGCCAAGTAGTCCTGGGCCGGGTCTCCGGTCAGGTTCTCGAACGGCAGCACGACGAGAGACCGGATCGGTTCTGCGGACCGTCGGCTGTGCGCTTGGGAGAGAGCAGCCCGCTGGTATAGGCAACTCCGCGATCCCGACAAGCAAAACGAACAGCAGGGCCGCCGCACGCCAGCGAGTGGTTCGCGAGAGGGACCGATCGGCTCGGGTGCGGGTAGCGACTCGGTGAGCGAGGCCGCTGCCACCTCTGACGGCGGCACTGAATCCTGCTCGACGGGCCTGTCGGACGCCGTGGCGGCTGGCGGCGCCCGCTCGACGGGTGGCTCGATCACCGGCCCGACGAAGCGGTACCCGCGGCGCGGCACCGTCTCGACGAACCGGGGTTGTCGGCGGAGTCGTCCAGCGCCTCTCGTAGCTTCCGCACCGCGCTGTTCAACCCCACCTCGAAGTCGACGAACGTCTCCGCGGTCCACAGCAGCTGGCGAAGTTCCTCGCGCGTGACTAATTCGCCGGGGCGCATCAGGAGCGCTCGGAGGATCTGGAAGGACTGGTCGGGAAGACGGATCTTGAGGCCGTGCCGGCGAAGCTCCCCCGACTGGGCGTCGAGCTCGAATACCCCGAAGCGAAACACGTGCGCGTCCGGCGTCAGGGACTTCATAGGCTCCTTAGATCAGAGCGAAAGGCGCGCAGGGCACCTCGTCCATTCGCCAAATACCAATCAGACGCGGATCTAAACGCTTGTTTCGCAGCCACTTGGCCGGTGACATCGAAAACAGCCGCCAGCCATTGTCGCGGCGCCGCGGACCGAGGCATCGTGCGGGCACTGAACGTGTTGGCTAGAAGCCCGCAGGAGTAACGATGAAAACCTTGAAGAACAAACAAACCCGAGTGTTGCTGTCAACGATGGTCCTGCTGACCGTCGGCTGGTTTGCCGTCCCGAATGCGGGCCAGGAAGACGCCAACGACGGATTCATCCTGTTCACCACCGACCGCGACAATCCCAGCCCGCAGGGGATGTGCAACCCTCCCCAATGCGAAGACATCTACGTGATGGCGCCCGACGGCACCAACCCGGTCCGCCTCACGCATGGTGGCGGGCCCCCGGCCGATCCGGCGGCCTACAACAGTGGCGGCGCCGACTGGTCCCACAGCAAGAAGCTGATCGCGTTCCAGAGCAATCGGGTGGATCGGGTTCCACAGATCCACCTCATGAACCTGGACGGCACCGAACAACAGCTCCTGGTGAGCCTTCCCGGGGGAGCCGCCTTTCCGAGCTTCTCGCAAAGCGGCAACGAGCTCTGCTTTCACGGCTCAGCCTCGCCGCGCGACATCTACATCGTGAACGTCCACGGCACCGGTCTGACCAACCTCACCGCCCCGAGTGCCCGGACAGCCCGGAGGCTCGAACGGCGACAACATCCGCTGCGACTGGTCCGCCAAAGGGAATGCGATCGCATTCACCAGCAACGCGCAATGGCGACCAGGAGATCTACGTGATCGACGCGGATGGCACGGACCTCCGCCGACTCGACGACTGCCGCCGGCAATGACGCCAACCCGGCATTTTCGCCAAAGGGAGACCTCATCGCGTTCGAGAGCAATCGCGACAGCACGCTCGGATGTCCAGCCCCGAGATCTACGTGATGACCGCCGACGGCACCGGGGACGCCCGGAGCGGCTCACGAACTTCACCGCGCTGAGCCGACGCCGACGAACGTCGTCGGTCACCAAGCCGACCTGGTCACCTCCGGGGACCGAATCGCCTTCCACCGCCGTGTCGGCGGGGCGCGCGGCCACCTCGAGGTCTACACGATGAACGCTGACGGCACCAACGTAACGCAGATCACGTTCACACCCTCGCCGGCTTCAGCGGCTTCCCGAGCTGGGGCAAGTGGTCGGCACACAGCATCCGGCAGTAGCTATCGCGCCAATCTTCTTGGAGCAGTTATGAAGAAACTCGGTCTCGTCCCGATTGTCCTCGGTGTGTTTACTCTCGCCGGATGCGCGAATCCAACGCCGGTGGCCCCGGCCGCGGCTGCCGGCGGCGCCAGTGAGTTGAGCGCGAAGCCTTCGGCGGGTACGCCAGGGGTTTACACGCTGACCTTCATGGCCAGCGTGGACGGGACGCTGCAGGAGGTGACGAGCCTTCCGGTCCGGACCGCCGAACTGATCCTGAAGGCCTCCGTGACGAGCAGCACCGGGAGTGCAGCACAGGCCGGGACGGTGACGTTCGAATATTGCTCTTACAAAGGGGGGCCACCGAACGACATCAGCCGCGCGGACGAGGCACCAAAGGAAGCGTGCGAGCAGGGGACGGCGAGCTGGGCACGACTGAGGTCACTGTACGGCTCGTTCAGGAACGTGTCCGGCACTCGGGCCTGGATACGCGTGCATGAACTTCGGCATCGTGCGCCTTCCCCGCGATGTGGGGTTCCGCTTCCGCTACGCGTCGCACGGCAGCGGCATCGACAGCGGGACGAGCCAGTCGAAGAATTTCACCTGGACGGCCGGATCATGAAGAAACTCGCGCTGGTTCTTCTCGTGTGCGTTGTTCTGCCGATGCAGCATGCCGTCATCGCGCAGCAGGCCCGCGGCCTGAGGATCGCGAATGACTGGTGCTATCCCAGGGTCGACGACAACGGCTGGACGTCGATAGATATTTGCGAGGTACAAATCTTCGACAACAGCGGAGAGACCTACATCGGCGGCGTGTCACCTGCGTGGTCGCCCGACGGTCTACGCATCGCGTATCTGGCCGGCGGCCTCTACGTCTACGACCGCACGACCCACACCAGTGCCTTGGTGACGGACGGGCTGCCTCTGAGTGGGCCGGTCAGCTGGTCACGCGACGGCGCACATCTCGCGTTTCTCGGATCGTTCGAGGGGCCTTCAGGGTGGACCTAGGAACTGGTTCTGATCGATCCGGATGGATCGAACCTCACGCGATTGACGCACGGCGTCGGATTCCGGGGGAGCTACGCCTGGTCACCGAGCGGCAACGCGATCGCGTTCGGCCGCGACGATGGCGGCGTGCAGGAATTGTACGTAATGGGTGCGGACGGATCGAATGCGACGCGCCTTACCTATGGGGCTGGCTTCCGCGGCGGCATCAGCTGGTCCCCCGACGGTAGAAAAGATCGCGTTCAATTGCGGCACCACCATTTGTGCGATCAACCCGGACGGCACGAACCTCGTGCAACTCGCGCCCGCCGGGTCGAATACCTCGACCGCCATCTTCTCTCCGGTCGGCGGGGACATGGCGTTTCTGCAGTGGTCATTCGGCAGCGTCGACCTCAAGGTGATGAGGGCGGACGGTTCCATCGTCGCCGTGGCTCCCGGCATCTATGCGACCAAACCGACGTGGTCGCCTGATGGCCGCAGTCTCGCGTTCGTCGTGCCAGCGACGTGGTCGTCTGGAGGTGCCTGTAATGGCGATGGCTCCCCTTGTGGAAGGACCCCTGACTACACGTACGCCGTTGAGGCTGACGGTAGCGGATTGCGCATGCTCGCCTTCGGCAGCAACCCGGCATGGTTCGTCCCGCTCCCCGGGCAACCGGCGGCCGCATTCACGACCACCTGCGCCGAGAGAACGTGCCAGTTCAACGCCGCCGGGTCGTTCGATCCGGATGGAGCGATCGTGAATTACGAGTGGCAATTCGGGGATGGCACCACCGGCTCCGGGCCAGCGCCGGCGCACACGTACTCGTATTCGGGCGGCAGCACGTATGCCGCCATCCTGATCGTCACCGACGACGACGGACAGAGGGATGCGACTCGCGGGCGGACCTTCACCCTTGCCGACACTCCGCCCGTCGCTTCGTTTACCTTCGCCTGCACCGGACTCACCTGTGCGTTCGACGCATCGGCGTCGTTCGACGAGGGCAGCATTTCCTCCTACGAGTGGTATTTTCAAGATGGCGCCTATGGCAGCGGTCGCACGCCGAGCTATCAATACCTTACCGGCGGCACCTATTGGGTCTCGCTGAGGGTCACCGACAATTTCAACCAGACGAGTACCTTGACCCGGCCGGTGACGGTTGTCGCGCCGCCGCCGCCCGCCGTGCACGTCGGCGATCTCGACGGCTCGAGCACGACGACTCAGAAGTGGTGGAACGCGAACGTGACGATCGAGTTCCACACCGAGAATCACGGCGGGGCCGCCGGGGTCACGGTCAGCTGGCGTGTGGGACGATGGCGCCGCTGGAACGTGCACGACAGATGGATACGGCCGGTGCTCGGTGAGCCGGGGCGCTACACCGCCCAAAATGTCGAGCGTCAGCTTCACGGTGACGGGGGCGACCCATTCCTCTTTCGTGTTCAGCCCAGGCGCCAATCACGATCCTGACCGCGACAGCAACGGCACAACCATCGTCATCCGGCGGCAATGAGAGCCGCGCCCGGCTCTTCAAGTGCGCCTGAAGCATGCCACGGGAATCCCTGTGTCTACGCGTCCGCCGGCGCCAGCACAAACGCGCACGGCAGCTCCACGCCAGACTGAAGAGTGTGCACGAGCCCCAGCGTACAGCCTGAGAACGCTTTGCTGTCCTTGATGAAGTGCGACTGATCGACGTAGTTCAGATCGTAGGCCAGGTCCGAGAGCCGGTGAAACTGACGCGCCTTCATCAGTCGCATCGCCTTGCGGAAGCGGAAGATCCGAATGTAGTGATGCGGCGAGACGCCAATCGCGCGCGAGAACCTCGCTCGAACTGACGCTCGGACACATGCAGCGCCTTCAGCAGGTGCCGTACCTTGATCGACGGAAGGCGTTGACGAATCAGCTGCAGGCTCTCGGCGACCAGGACGTCGTCCGATGCCGCCGTCTCCGCGCGCTCACGCAGGAACCGCCGAAGAATCACGATGCGCTCGTGGCTCGACGCTGCGTTGAGCAGCTGGTCGGCAATGTTATCTCTGGAGAATTCGTTGAGCCGCACGGAGCCATCGCTGAGGCTCGCCGGGTCGATCTTGAAGAGCGTGTTGAGCCCTTGTGGCTTCAGCACGACGCCCGTCAAGGCGAACGGTCCATTCGCAAACGTGCGACTCGGCCTGGTCCGCTTGCCATACACGAACGAGGTCGGACACCCGCCACGGCTGACCGGACGTCCGTCCGGCGTCGCCCCCAATGCGGGTTGCCCCTCATGATGCTGGAACAGCACGCCCGAGACGCCCGTCGCAAACATCTTCAGCGTGCGGTTCGTGTTCCCCGGACGGCTGTCGAACGTCCAGAAGTGGTCGACGAACCTCGCCAGCACGCCTTGTGGGCGGTATACGGTTGGCTCCACGGCTCGGGTCCTCACGCGTTGAGCTAGGTCATCGTCATCCCTGCGCGGATGACGGCTTTCTACAATTCTACGACTCCAGCCTCGGTCAAGCTGGGCCCATGACCAGATACTCACGCCTTTCCGTCGAAGTGAGCGGCGCCATCACGCGCGCGCTGGATGAGCAGCGCATCGTCGGCGCGGTCGTGCTTGTCGCTCACGATGGCGAGACCGTCTTCGAGCAAGCGGCCGGTCTTGCCAACCGCGAGGCCGGCACGCCCATGGCCATCGACACATTGTTTCGTCTCGCGTCGGTGACCAAGGCGATCGTCGCCGCCGCGGCGATGACGCTGGTCGAGCGCGGCACGCTGTCGCTCGACTCGCCGGTGACGCAGTGGCTGCCGGAATTTCAGCCGACGCTGCCCTCTGGCGAATCGCCACAGATCACGATTCGCCATTTGCTCACGCATACCGCCGGCCTGGATTATCGTTTTCAGCAACCGGCGGATGGGCCATACGTGCGCGCGAACATTTCGGACGGGTTCGATCAGCCCGGTTTGTCGATCAGGAGCACATCGCTCGTCTAGCCAGTGTGCCGCTCGTGAATCCTCCCGGTGTTGTGTGGCGCTACTCCGTGGCGATGGACGTGCTGGGCGCGGTGATGGAGCGCGCCGAAGGGAAGTCGCTGGCGGAGATCGTCGACGAGCAGATCGCGCGCCCGCTCGGCATGGCCGACACCGCGTTTGTCGTCCGCGACGCCGCTCGTCTCGCGGTGCCATACGTCGACGGCACGCCTCGGCCGACACGCATGGTGGACGACGAAGTGGTGCCGGTGCCGTTCACGCCAGGCACGGGCATCGTGTTTACTCCGTCGCGCGCGTTCGATACGACGTCGTTTTCCTCAGGTGGCGGCGGCATGGTCGGCTCCGCGTCGGAGCTGCTGCGCTTCTTCGAGCGTCTTCGTGCGGCGGCGACCCGATCGTCTCCGGCGCGAGCGCGGCGCAGATGACGCGCAACCAGAACGCCACGCTGCCGAGCCATGCGCAGGGTCCGATGCCGGGCTGGGGCTTCGGCTTCGGCGGTGCGGTCCTTGTTGATCCGTCTGCCGCCTCAACGCCGCAGTCGCCAGGCACCTGGCAGTGGGGTGGCGTGTACGGGCACTCCTGGTTTGTCGATCCGGAGCGTCGTCTCACGGTCATCGCGCTGACGAACACGGCACTGGAAGGCTCTATGGGCGGTTTCCGATTGACGTGCGCGACGCGATCTATCGCGCGCTGTAGCTCACACGTATACGATTCAAGAATTGCATGCAGTCGACAGCCAAGGAGACGCCCGTGTCCAAACTTCGCGTGAACGCTTTTACCGTGTCGGCCGACGGCTTCGGCGCCGGCCCCGACCAGGACCGTGACCAACCGCTCGGCCGCGGCGGCGAACAACTGCACCAGTGGTTCGTTCCAACCCGCACATTCCAGGGGAACGTGCTGAGGCGAGATGGCGGGACGACCGGCATGGACAACGACTTCGCGGTACGCTCGTTCGAGAATCTCGGCGCCTGGATCATGGGCCGCAACATGTTCGGACCAGTGCGCGGACCCTGGCCGGACTATGAGTGGAAGGGCTGGTGGGGCGCCAATCCACCGTACCATGTGCCGGTCTTCGTCCTGACCCACCATCCGCGCCCGCCGCTAGAGATGGAGGGCGGCACTGTCTTCCATTTCATCAACGAGGGGATCGAGGCGGCGCTGGACCAGGCGCGGGCGGCCGCTCGAGGTAAGGATGTGCGGATCGGCGGTGGAGCAGCCACCATCCGCCAGTATCTGCAGGCCGGACTACTCGACGAGATACACCTCGCCATCTCGCCGATCCTGCTCGGCCAAGGCGAGCCCCTGCTCGATGGCATCGACCTTCCCGCGCTCGGCTACAGAGTGAAGGAGCATGTCTCCACCGAGGCGGCGATGCACTTAGTGGTGGGACGGTAGGGAGAGCCGGCGAGCTCTTTATTGCAGGTCGCGAATTCTGATATTGCGTAGTTCCAGCGTACCGGGATGGTCGCCCTGGACGCCGAGATACCCTTTCGGCGCTTTCCCAAAATTGGGATATTTCTCGGGATTGAACTTGCTGGCCTTGATGGCTGCATCCCAGTCGGCGCTGCCGACGTCGTATGACGCGACCTTCTTGCCATTCAGCCAGTGCTCGACGTGGCTTCCTTTGGCGACGATGCGCGTCTGGTTCCACTCGTTGGCCGGACGCGCGGCGTCCTTAGGAGGCGCGTAGAGGTCGTAGACCAATCCCGCGAGGTGATTGTCCTTCTTGTTGTCGGCCGCGTTCACGTTGTCGAGCAGCTGGTACTCGGGCGCGCTCCAGTAAATCTGGTTGAACTCGTCGGTGCCACGGTAGAACACGCCGCTGTTGCTGGCGTCGCCGATCTTCCATTCGAGTTCGAGCTCGAAATCGCCATACTGCTCCTTCGACGCGATGTCGTTCGCGTGGCCGTCCTTCCGCAGCACGCCGTTTGCGATCTCCCAGCAGTCTTTCGCGCCAGGTGCGTCGCACATCTTCGGGGCGGTGTCGGTCTTGAAGATGCGCCACGCGTTCATGCTCTTGCCGTCGAAGAGCGATTTCCACGGGCCAGCCTGCGGTGCGGCCGCCTGGATCAGGACGGCACTGAGGAGAAACGCGATTGTCCGAGTCATGATCTAGATATACCACGACGGCAAATGGGCGATATGGAAAGTCCATAGCGTCACGACCCTTGTCTGACCGCATATAGATCGGACACCCATTCCTTCATGCGCCTTGTGGCATCGCCGCCGATGTACGACACGGAGCCTTTGATCTTGACCGTGGGATGGAAGCTGTAGTTCTCCCCCTGTTCTCTCTGGTACGCGCGCAGGGCCTCGAGCGTCACCGTCACCGAGGTGCTGACCTTGACGTTCCGGGACGTCTTCGGTGACAGGTCGCCGACTTCAACCGCGTTCGTGTTGGTTACCACTCGCCAACCCTGGCGGAGCTCGTAGGTCAGGGTTGCTGTGACGTCGGAGACGGCGGTGTCGCCGGCGTTCTCGATGTCAAAGGAGGATTCGATGCGTGCCGGTCGCGAGGTCGTGTCAGGGGTTGGAGGATCGATGACGATTCTTGACTGCTCGTTCCGAATCGACAGAGACGCTTTCTCCTGACGAGCGGGGCCGCTGTTCGAAATCGCGAACAGCAGTGCAGTGACGCCGGCCAGCCCGCCAGCGGCGCTGATGGCGATCAACAGCAAACGGCGCATGGCGCTATCGTACCCTTCGGACTCCCTTAGCTAGAACTTGAATACGACGCCTACCTGGGCATTCACGAATACAGGCTCGAAGCGCACGGGATCCAAGTTGACGAGGAGCGAGTCGAGGATCCCGAGATCGTTTTCGATGTTGAACCGCAGTTCGTGCTCGGGGAAGTAGAAGACGCGAACCTCGCCCATCAGGGCGACGCGTCCGCCAATGCGTAAGCCAGCCCCACCGTTGATGCCCCACTTATGGTCCGCTTGTCCTGGCACCGCGCGAAGGGCGAGCCTCGGATTGAGATCGATCGGCGAAGGGGCGCCTGGGACCTCCAGACTCAAAGGGACCGTCCCCGTGATCGAGAGACTCGGGAGATAGCTCAGGCCACCCGAGACGACGAGCCCGACCGGTCCCGGAGTCCTGAGCCTCGCGTTCGCGGACAGGAGCATGATGCGGTCGGCATCGTACCTGCCATCCGAAACCGTGACGCTCGCCGTGAGGTTCTCGATGGGTGGTTGGGTACCGCGCAGAACGTAGCGGGCGCCGGTGAGCTCGAGTGCGACGTCGGTCGCATCAAGGCGGCCTTCGATACCGAAGAGCCCCCACTCGAACGCGAGCGCGCCTCCGAAAACCGGCCCGCCGTCGGCTTTGAGGAGCGGTGAGCCGATGACAGTCACATCCGCTCCGGGTACGCTGGGCGTCGGCGGCGCGAGCGTCAGGCGTTCGTCGTAGATCGGAAACGCTTTGCCGATAAACAGAGTGAGGTCAACACCTTGTGCGGCGGCCGAGCCGGCGCTACTCAGTGCGACGACGATAGTACAGATGACTCGCGAGGCTCTCTGAATGCTGAACATACGTCAGCATAGCGAAAGAACGCCACGATTGGTGAGTATGGGCGCACAGACCCCTACCGCCGATACGCCTTCCACTGCTTTCCCATGCGACGGTCCTGATCGGATGTGAACTCGACCATGCACGCGTCGTCGACGTAGTCCATGAAGTTCGTGATCGGATCGAGGCCGGGATACTTCTTGCCGCTGCAGCTGTCACGCTGAGCGCAGAAGAACTGCGGTTCAGCCTCGGCGGGAGTGTCAGCGATGCGGTCCCCATTCCTGCCGCAGCCGGACTCGAACAAGTGGTACAGGCCCGAGCCAGTGGCCGACCTCGTGGGTTCCCGTATCGCCCTGATAGTAGGAGATGACTCCGTCCGGTTCCGATGCGGGATCACCGGGAAACTCGAAGCCGGTGCCGGGCAGCGTGGCCCAGTACCAGGACGACTCCGTCGTATTCGGGGAAGTGCTTGGCGTCGTGCGGGAACGTCGCCCAGCCGAGATAGATATCGCCGTTGGTGGTGTAGATGTTGAGCGCCTCGGTGCCGCCGACGCGAAGCTTCGCCTTCATCTCGATTTCTTCCGGCGAGCCCGCAGCCGCAAGGATACCAGCTATCGTTCCGCACGACCTCCTGACTGGCGAGGACGAATGCGAAGCCGGCACGCGCGAAAGCTGCATTGAGCACGTCCATCTGCGCAGCCAGGAGAGCGCTGACGTTGCCGCCGCCGCTGGCGTTAGTGATCACGTGGAAGTGAACGGGAACCACGACGTCTTCATCGGCATCGCGGAGGGCTCCGAGAATCCTTTGCTCGAACGCTGCGAGCTGCGCCTCAATCAGGGTTTGTTGGAGGGCGTCAGGTTGTTTCGCACCGCACCGGGCCCGCGCGGCGATGGTCGCGCTGACCGGGCTCTGGACACGCGTGTACGGGGCATCACCGGCGATGACTACGCAACTCAACGCAACCGCCGCGACGACATGAGACTTGTGCATCGGCCCTGCCTCCTCGCTCGATAGCGGCGGCGATTATGGCTTAAAGCAGGAGCAAGTCAAGGACGTCTTGCCCGGCTCGGCAGTAGGAGCAGAAGCTGACGCGATCCAGCGGTGCCGCCAGTTGCGTAGCGGCGCGTGCCGGGACGAACGGCACGGAGAGCGCAAAAAGACGACAACAAACAGGTCCCTGCTCTCGCGCGGGTCTCCCGAGGCGCACATCGGCGAGGCCCACGCCACGCTCCTTCAGTTGACGCATTTCGCCGAGCACCAGCCACCGTTCGCATGGTCGGAGACCTTACGCCGCGAGCGAATCGCTGGTGGCTCTTGTACCTACGCTGACAGTGTGGGCCTCGCTCTGTGCCGGCAACGCGTTTGCCTGAGTCCTGACCGTCCTCGCCTGTCGGACTTTCACGGCGGCGCGACCTCTCCTCGTGGACCCGTCTGGCGGGTGAGGGCATCACTATGCAGGCCAATCATCTGTTGCTCAAGTCAGGAGGATCGATGCATCGCATTTCAGTCTGCTCGTCGGAAGCGCTCGTTCTGGGCATCTCGCTGGGCTCGCCAGCAACGGCAACTGCAGCGCAGGAAAAGGCGCCCAAGCCGAAGCCAACCGCCGCAGCCTCGACGAGCCCGATCAATCTCAACACGGCGACTCTCACCGACCTTCAGGCGCTTCCGGGTGTCGGCGCGGCCACTGCCAAGCTGATCGTCGAGCATCGCGAGAAGAATGGAGGGTTCAAGAAAGTGGAGGAGCTGATGAACATCAAGGGCATCGGCGAGAAGAGCTTCCTCAAGCTCAAGCCGATGGTCACCGTCGCGTCTGCGAAGGCCGAGCGCCAGGATGACGCGGCCAAGGCTCGATAAGTGCGATTGGTATGTGGCCGGCGCTCGTGCCCTGGGGTCCGGCGCCGGTCGTTGCTCCACGCGCTCGTCGCCCAGCATGGCATGACTGCCATCGAGTTGTTGTTCGCAGTGGCGGCGAGCATGACTGTCGCGGCGGTGTCCATCGCCCAGACATCCACCGTCGTCGACGAGCTTCGGACCGCGATGGCGGCACGCTATGTGGCCGGCCGGATCGGCGCCGCGCGGCTCGATGCCGTGCGTCGCGGCACTTCGGTTGCGCTGCGGTTCGAGCTGGCAGGCGACGACTATGTCTACACACCGGTCGAAGATGGCAACGGCAACGGTGTACGCACGCTGGAGATTCGCGCCGGAGTCGATCGACAGGTGGGGGCTGCAGAGCGGCTGCGCGACAAGTTTGCGGATGTGCGTTTCGAGCTCGGCTCCGGGGTCCCGGATGCCGATGGCGAGGAGGTCGCCGGCGACGGCGTCCGTATTGGTTCGTCGCGGCTGTTGACGCTCAGTGCCGACGGAACTGCAACGTCAGGCACGCTCTACATTCGGGGTCGGCGGGCGCAATACGCCGTACGCGTATTGGGTGCCACGGGGCGCACGCGGATGCTACAGTACTCGGCAGGGAACCGCTTATGGCTCAGCCGTTAACAGACCGTCGGGCCGATACACGCTTCGGCCAGCCAGTCATCGCCGACACGAAGGCGATTCTACGGCCAGGGTACGCGGTCTCTCTTGTCGACCTCAGCTCCGGCGGTGCGTTGATCCAAGGCCCTCGTCCATTGCGGCCTGGCGCGCGCGTCCATTTGCAACTCCAGACCGGCGCCAAACGCCTGGGGCTCGCTGCACACGTGCTGCGTTGTTCGGTCGCCTCCCTCGACTCTGGCAACGGCGTCCAGTACCGCGGCGCGCTTCGGTTCGACCATCGCTGCGAATCGCTCTGGGAAGCGAGTTCCCTTGCCGGGTATTTGCTCCCCATTGCCGATGACGAGGACGGCGGTGGAACGGGGCAGGCGTTACCCGAGAAGCAGAGCGCTCGTGTCGAGAGCGGCGACTCTGAGCACGAATAACCAACAAATCGCGCACATTCATCGATAGTTCGTCCCCCTGCCGATCTGGCATCCGAATTGGTTTGGACTCTGGCCTGAGGTCAGAGGAGGAACGATGGGGATATGCAGAACCTGCGTACACCTCCGTCGGCCCGATCCGCGTGGACAGGCGTGCTGCAGACCGGCGTAATAGTGCGGCGGCGTTGTTGGCGGCGGTGACGAGCGGGCTGGCGGTCACTCGGGACACCATTTTCGCGCGTCAGCGCTTCGAGGAGGCGCTGCGGGCCATCGTTCAGGCGAGGTCTGTGACGTTGTGCGACGAGCCGGGCGCCCCGCCTGGCGAGCACGTCATGACCTTCGATGTGCCGGGAGGCGTGCCGCATCATCGGGCGCGAATCGAGGCGGTGTTCGAGCCGTCGCGAGCTCTCGACGGCTGGACGTGTCAGATTCTCGATACTGCGACGCACATTGCGTCGCTGATTCTCGAGATCGATCGAGCGCAGGGACGTAGCGCCGGCAAGCGGAACCAGGTCGATGGCGCGGCGCCGCTCATTGGATCGAGCGCGGCGATTACCGCCGTGCGCAATCGCATCGAACGTGTTGCTGCGACTGATTTCACGATTTTGATAGAAGGCGAATCGGGCACGGGCAAGGAGCTCGTGGCGCGTCAGATTCACGAGTTCAGTCGCCGGCACAAGGGGCCGTTTGTCGCTGTCAACTGCGCGGCGATTGTCGAGACGCTGCTCGAGGCGGAGCTCTTTGGCATCGAGGAGCGCACGGCCACCGGCGTGCGTGGCCGGCGCGGCAAGTTCGAGCATGCGCATGAGGGGACACTCTTTCTCGACGAAGTGGCCGATCTTTCGCCGGCGGCGCAAGCGAAGCTGCTGCGGGCGATCCAGGATCTCGCCGTCGAGCGTGTCGGCGGCGCCGGTTCGCGCCGTGTCGACACCCGGATCATCGTCGCGACCAACCAGCCCCTGGCGGGTCTCGTGGAGCTCGGACGCTTTCGTCTCGATCTCTACTACCGTCTGCACGGGGTCGAGGTGCAGGTGCCGCCGCTGCGTGCGAGGCGCGAGGATATCGGGGAGCTGGCGCGATATTTTCTGGAGCGCCACCGATTCGTGCGCCACCTGCAGTTGTCGAAGGCCGCCGCCGATGCGCTCCTCGTGTATGACTGGCCGGGCAACGTCCGGGAGCTCGAGCGCGTCATCGAACGTGGCGTGGCGCTGGCAGGGTCGGACTATCTGGAGCTCGACGATCTGCCGTCGCGGCTGTTGGGCGGCTATTCCGACGTCCTGGTGCCGTCGATGAAGGCCGGGGAGTCGATGCGAGCGTGGGCCAGCCGCTACGCGAGGCTGGTGTACGAGCGGTGCAATAACAACAAGCGCCAGGCATGCCGAGAGTTGGGAATCTCGTATCACACGCTGCGTGCGCATCTTGCATTTCGCCCGGAACGGGCGCAGAGGTAGGCCGATTGAAGGGAGGAAACAGCGAGGGTGTTGGTCTTGCCGGTGAACCTCCGGCGAATGGTTTTGCGGCGAGGTGAGGGCGGTCGGCGAACAGCCGACCCTGAGGTCGCGCGCTAGCAAGTGAACGTCAAACATCCGGTATTGCAGGAGAACCATGATGGTGCCGAGTGTGACCTTAACGGGACTCTTGGGTGGCCTCCTGGTGCTGACCACCACGAGTACCAACCATGCGGCAAGCGACCTCAATACAGTTCAGGACAGGACAGTTCAGGACAGGCCGGCCGCGACGGGGCAACAGATCTCTGCAGGAATGATCGAGATCGACGGCGCGAAGAATCCAGAGGCGATCCCCGAGTACCTAGCCTGGACGCTCGGCCTCAGTGGCCTGTCGATAATCAAGCGAAACAACATCGTCACCGCGATAGAGGAGTTGGGTCTCTCGCCCGCCGATGCCGCCCTGGCATTTGCGGAGGGAGAGAGGCAGGGCAAGCGGGATCAGGAGTGCTCCAGCCGGTACGAAGCCGATCGCGGAATCGATGCGAGGTCAACGAGGCGACAAGATCGAGGCGGCGCTCCGTCCGGAAATACTCAAGTGCCGGTGGGCGGTCCTCGATGCCAAGGACAGTCTGCTGAATTCCATGACTCCCGAGGGCCGGGTGGCGCTGACGGCGTGGGTGTTGGCTGGTCGCAAAGACATCAAGAGCCTCGTTCCTAAAGACGATCTCGTGTTCTTCAGACAACCTAAGTAATCACAAGCAATAGAGGAGGGAATATGAAGGAGTACCGACTGGTGCTGTGTGTCGTGGTGTGCCTATTGACGGCTCCGCTGTTAGCTGACGAGCCCGGCGACGATCTGGGGCAGATCCCCAGTTGTGGCGCCATAGTCGCTGAGACCAGACTTTGGCAGGGTCCGAACTATGAGCGATCTGTCCATGGCTATTCCCAGTTGCGGCGAAATTGGGATGGCTGCTTGAGCAAATTGCGCGTGGAGGCATGGGTCGAAGGAGTGGTCATGAGCCC
Organism: uncultured Acidobacteriota bacterium; assembly: GCA_963830815.1. Lineage (GTDB taxonomy): Bacteria > Acidobacteriota > Vicinamibacteria > Vicinamibacterales > 2-12-FULL-66-21 > DATBJJ01. Next base: position 97,849 of record CAWHNN010000020.1, read on the forward strand.
GGCGATACACGAGGGTTGGGGCATTGCCGTGTCGGTGAGTTATGGCGTGCCCGTGCCGCACTACCAGTATTACAACGCTGTCGCGAAAAACTTCCTGGTCAACTTCGGTCAGCGCCTCTGGGCAGGCTGGTCTTCTGGTGGCACTGAGATGAGGCCGCCGCCTTCGCAGTCGCCGATGGACGATCAGTACCTCTGCGAGGTGGTCCTGATGGGGCGTTGGTATGGCGGTAGCTGTGAGCCGCCGAACTGTCCCCTCATCTTCGACCGCGATGGTTACGGGTTCGATTTGACGAGCGCGGAGGATGGCGTCAAGTTCGATATCGACGGTGACGGTGATCTCGATGTGATTGCGTGGACCAAGGCTGGCAGCGGCGACGCATGGCTGGCACTGGACCGCAACGGCAACGGCCGGATCGACAGTGGTGCGGAGCTGTTTGGAAATCACACGCCGGCATATATGGATCGTCGATTGCTGACAGCATCGGACGGCTTCGCCGCACTCGACCTTCTGCAGTCACCGGAGTACGGCGTCAGCTACTCGGATTTTCAGATGGACCGACGCGATGCGTTGTTTGGCAAGCTGTTGTTATGGACTGACATCAACCACAATGGCATCTCCGAGCCCGACGAGTTGCAGCTGGCCGCAGACGCCGGGCTCGTTTCGGTGAGTACGAACAGCGTAGAGCGAAAACGTCGTGATCGTTACGGCAACGAGTTCCGTCTGAAAGGCGAGAGCTGGTTCTCGAATCAGCGAGGCAAGCCTCGTCGCGAGGTGGTATGGGACGTGTGGCTCCGTTCGAAGGGCTCGTCCAACTAGTGCCCGACGAGTGGCTGGTCTGACCAACTGAAAACAGTAGCGGTGGGCCGGGCGATGCGCCTCGTCCGGCCCATCCGTCGAACCCTGTTGACCCGTTGCCGAGCTGCATGGTACCGTTTTGGGGTTGCACTGTGTGCGGACCGCCTCGTCCGAGGCCGCACATCTCGCTCCACACACGCAGTTTAGTTCGATTGATGTCAGCCTGGACGAGGTTGGCTCGGCCGAGCGGGCACTCGACCTACGAATGTCTCAGGCGCTCTCCGGCACGCTCAAGAAGACCCCGCTCAACGCGCGTCACCGCTCGCTCGGCGCTCGCATGGTCGAGTTCGGCGGCTGGGACATGCCCGTCGAGTACTCCGGCATCGCCCTCGAGCACCATGGCGGTGCGGACCCGCGCGGGCCTCTTCGACGTCAGCCACATGGGCGAGATCGAAATCGCCGGCAGCGATGCGCTGAAGGCGGTCCAGCACATCACGACGCAACGACGCCTCCCGGCTGTCGATAGGGCAGGCGCACTACTCGGCGCTGCCGACCCCCCAGGGCACCTTCGTGGACGATGTGCTGACCTATAGGTTGGCGGACGAGCACTTCATGCTGGTCGTGAACGCGTCGAACATCATGAAGGACTTCAACTGGATCACGTCGCAGATTGCCGGCGTTGGCGACGCCGTGGCCGTGAATACGAGCTCGCGCTACGCGCTGCATCGCCCTGCAGGGGCCGGCGGCGCGCGAAGTCCTGCAGACGCTGACCGGCGTCAATCTCGGCGATATCAAGTACTACTGGTTCACGACGGGTGAAGTGGCGGGCGTCCGCGTGACGGTCTCGCGCACCGGATACACCGGCGAGGACGGCTACGAGGTGTTCGTGCCGCCGGCGTCAGCGGAGCGCGTCTGGGACGCGATTCTCCTGGCGGGACAGTCAGCCGGAGTCGATCCCGGCTGGGCTCGGCGCACGCGACACGCTGCGGCTCGAGGCGGCGATGCGCCTGTACGGCAACGACATCGACGAGACGACGACGGTGCTCGAGGCCGATCTCGGGTGGATCGTCGGCTGGAAGAAAGAAGAGTTCATCGGCCGCGACGTCCTGCAGCGGCAGAAAGCGGAAGGCGTGGCGCGCAAGATCGTCGGCTTCGAGATGCTCGATCGCGCCATCGCCCGGCATGGCTACGATGTCTACTGCGACGGCGCAGAAGGCCGGCGTCGTGACGAGCGGCACGCAGACGCCGTTTCTCAAGAAGGCGATCGGCATGGCCTACGTGCCGAGCGATCGCACTGCCGTCGGGACCGAGTTCGAAGTCGACGTCCGCGGCCGCCGCGTTCGCGCGCAGGTCGTGCCGCTGCCGTTCTATAAACGTCAGGCCGCCACGGCGTAAGTCGTCCGCCCTCGCACAGAGGAGCGCGGACCGTGCGTCCGCGAAACACGCGTATGTATCCCGCCGACTCGAAGTACACGAAAGATCACGAATGGGTGAAGCTCTCCGGCGGCGACGCGCGCGTCGGGCATCACGGACTACGCGCAGAAGCAGCTTGGCGACGTGGTGTATCTCGAGTTGCCGGAGGTGGGCCGCAAGCTCAACAAGGGCGAGTGTTCGGCACCATTGAGTCGGTCAAGGCCGTGTCGGAGCTGTATGCGCCGGTCACCGGCGAGGTGATGGAGGTCAACCGTTCGCTCGCCGAGAAGCCCGAAGCCGTCAACAGCGACCCGCACGAGTCCTGGATGATCGTGCTCAAGGTCGACCGGCGGCGGCGAGGACCTGCTCGACGCCACGCAGTACACGGAACTCTGACTGCAAGGTAACGGCATCGCATCGCACGGCCGCATCCTTCGCATCAGAATTCAGCATCAGCAATGTCAACCCCCGGTTCTTTCCAGTCACGACACATCGGCCCTGACGACGCCGACCGCGCCGCGATGCTCAAAGCGATCGGCGTGCCGTCGCTCGACGTCCTGATCGATCAGACGATTCCGCCCGGCATTCGCAGCTAAGGCGCCGCTCGACCTGCCGGAAGGCGAAGCCGAGCACGAGTACCTGCGCCGTCTGCGAGGCATCGCCGCGCGCAACACGCGTCGCCCGTTCCTACATCGGTCTGGGCTACTACGGATGCGTGACGCCGAGCGTGATCCTGCGCAACGTCTTCGAGAATCCTGGCTGGTACACGCCGTACACGCCGTATCAGGCGGAGATTGCGCAGGGCCGGCTCGAATCGCTGCTCAATTTCCAGACGGTCGTCGCGACCTGACCGGCATGGACATCGCGACGGCGTCGCTGCTCGACGAAGGCACGGCGGCGGCCGAAGCGATGGCGATGTTCCATCGGCTGCAGGCGAAGAAGGCGGCGGCCGGGCAGGAGAGCTTGTTTCTCGTCGTCGAAGCGGTGCTACCCGCAGACGCTCGACGTCGCTGCGCGGCCGCGCCGAGCCGCTCGACGTACTCGAGTCGTCGATCTCGACGCCGCGTCGTTCGCGACGGACACGCTCGCGACGGCGTTCGGCGTGCTGCTGCAATATCCGGACGAGCGCGGCGCGGTGGCGCGATCTTCGCGCCGGTCATCGAGCGGGCGCACGCCGCACGGTGCGCTCGTCGCGGTGGCCTCGGATCTCCTCGCGCCTCACGCTGATCACGCCGCCCGGCGAGATGGGCGCCGACGCCGTCGTCGGGAACTCGCAGCGCTTCGGCGTGCCGCTCGGCTGCGGCGGTCCGCACGCGGCGTTTCTTCGCGACGCGTGAGTCCTATGTCCGGCAGGCGCCCGGCCGCATCATCGGCCTGTCCATCGACGCGCGCGGCCAGCAGGCGTACCGCATGGCGCTGCAGACCCGCGAGCAGCACATCCGCCGCGAGAAAGCGACGTCGAACATCTGCACGGCGCAGGCGCTGCTGGCCAACATCGCGGCGATGTATGCCGTCTACCACGGACCGGAGGGGCTTGCGCGCGATTGCGTCCGCATTCAGCGCCGCGCGCCGGCCGTCGATCGCGCGCTGACCGGCGCTCGGCTACGCCAGGCCAACAGCGAATACTTCGACACGCTGTGGATTGAGGGCGCCGACGCCGCCGTCGTCCGCCGGCGGCGGAAGCGCGGCGGCATCAACTTCCGCTATGACGACGCCGGCATCGGCATCGCGCTCGACGAGACCGTGTACGACGACGAGCCAGAGATGTCGTCGCAGTGTTCGCCGAGGCGGCGGGGAAGACGCGCGCCTGCGCTCGATCGTCCGACGGGACGTCGAGTGCGATGCCGCGCGGCGCTGCAGCGAACGTCGGCGTTCCTCACGCATCCGGTGTTCAACTCGCATCATTCCGAAACCGAGATGATGCGCTACATCCGTCGGCTCGAGCGCAAGGACGTCGGGCTCGACACGTCGATGATCCCGCTCGGCTCGTGCACGATGAAGCTGAATGCCGCGTCGGAGATGATCCCGGTGACGTGGCCGGAGTTCTCGGCGCCATCCATCCGTTCGCCCCGGCGGAGCAGGCTGCAGGGCTACGCCCAGATCTTCCGCGAGCTCGAGACCGCGCTGTGCCGGATCACCGGCTTTGCTGCGGTGTCGCTGCAGCCGAACTCCGGCGCGCAGGGCGAGTTCGCCGGCCTGATGACGATCCGCGCCTATCACCGCGATCGCGGCGACAGCCGGCCGCAACGTCGTCCTGATTCCATCGTCGGCGCACGGCACCAATCCGGCCAGCGCGGCGATGGCCGGCATGCAAGGTCGTCGTGACGCCTGCGACAGCAACGGCAACGTCGACCTCGCCGATCTGCGCGCCAAGGCGCTGCAGCATCGCGACGACGCTCGCGGCGCTGATGGTCACCTATCCGTCGACGCACGGCGTGTTCGAGGAGGAGATCCGCGAGATCTGCGCCATCGTCCACGAGCACGGCGGCCAGGTGTACATGGACGGCGCCAACATGAACGCGCAGGTCGGGCTGACGAGTCCGGCGGCGATTGGCGCCGACGTCTGCCACCTCAACCTGCACAAGACGTTCGCCATCCCGCACGGCGGCGGCGGTCCCGGCATGGGCCCGATTGCCGTGGCGAAGCACCTCGCGCCGTACCTGCCCGGACATGCGGTCGTCAGCGGTGGGCGGCGACGAAAGCGATTCCGGCGGTCTCGGCAGCGCCGTGGGGCAGCGCCAGCATCCTGCTGATCTCGTACGGCTACATCCGGATGCTCGGCGGCGGCAGGCATGACCGACGCCACGCGCGTCGCGATCCTGAATGCGAACTACATCAAGGCGCGCCTCGACGGGCACTACGACGAGCTCTTCACGAACCACAACGGTCGCGTGGCGCACGAGATGATCTTCGACCTGCGGCCGTTCAAGCACGGTTCCGGACCGTCGGTCGATGAGCAGGACGTCGCGAAGCGCTTGATGGACTACGGCTTCCACGCGCCGACCGTGTCGTTCCCGGTTCCCGGCACGATGATGATCGAGCCGACAGAGAGCGAGTCGAAGGCGGAGCTCGATCGTTTCTGCGAGGCGCTCATCTCGATCCGGCGCGAGATCCAGGATGTCATCGACGGCAAGGTGGATGCGCGCGACAACGTTCTGAAGAATGCGCCGCACACCGCCGCCGAGGTGTGTTCCGACGAGTGGACGCATCCGTACACGCGCGAGCAGGCCGCGTATCCGGCGCCGTTCGTCCGCGCCAACAAGTTCTGGCCGGCCGTTGGCCGCATCGACAATCCGTACGGCGATCGGAATCTGGTGTGCTCGTGCCCGCCGATTGAGGCGTACGCTGGAAGAGTGAGCTAGAAGTCGCTGAGCGAGCTAGCGGCAGCGGCTGGACCAGCGCGTAGCCGTGCAGCGGCTGCGCCGCGCTGAGCTGCTCGCTCGCTGCGCTTCGCCGAAAGCCTTCCAGCAGCTTCATGGTCACCGGGCCAGGCCGGCCGGTGCCGATCGCGCGATCGTCGACGCGGACCACCGGCGTCAGCTCGCGCGTCGAGCCGGTGACGAAGGCCTCCTGCGCGGTCGCCAGATCCTCGGGCCGCAGCGTCGCTTCCTCGACAGCAACGCCGACTTCGCGGCCGACCTCGAACATGAACGCTCGCGTCAAGCCTTCGAGCAGCCCCGCAGCCGAGCGTCGGCGTCAGCGCGACACCATCGCGCACGAGGAAGAAGTTGGACATCGAACACTCCGACAGCTCGCCGCGATAGTTGCACATCAGCGCTTCGTCGCCGCCCTTGCGCCGCGCCTCCTGCATCGCCATGGCGTTGTTGAGCAGATTGTTCGACTTGATAATCGGGTTCACCGATCCCGGATGATTGCGCAGGATCGAGACGAGCGAGACTGTGATGCCTTCTTCGAACACCCGCGCCGGAGGTTCGTCGAATGGCTTGACGATGATGACGAGCGACGGAGCGGGAGTCGCGTCGATATCGTAAGTGAGCTCGCCGACGCCGCGGGTCAACAGGATCCGGATGTACGCCTCGTTGCTGACCTGCTGCCGCGGGTCTGGCAGCCGGCTCGCTGCGGCCATGGTGTCGTCGATCCAGCCGCGCATCGAGTCGTCTGCGAAAGGCACCGCGAGCTGGAGCGCGGCGGCCGAAGCGCGCAGCCGGCGCATGTGCTGCTCGAAGAGGAAGGGAATGCGATTGTAGGTTCGCAGCGTCTCGTAGACGCCCTCGCCATACACGAATCCGTGATCGTAAACCGGGACGACTGCCTGGTCGGCAGGGGTGATCGTTCCGTTGACGTAAACAGCGCCCTTCACTCCAGCTCTCAGCTCCTGCCTTCTCTAATCTCTCTTCATATTCTGTATTCTGCCTTCTGTCTCCTGACATTGACCGCAGTCTAGCACAAGCAGTACGCTCGACCCGGCCCATGCGAGTGCTCAACACGGAACAGATGCGCGAAGCGGATCGCCGTACGATCGAGGACATCGGCATTCCCTCGATCGTGCTGATGGAGAATGCCGGCCGGCAGGCGGTGGCGGCGATGGAGGCGGCGTTCGACGATCTCGGAACGAGCCGCGTCGGCGTCGTCTGCGGCCGCGGCAACAACGGCGGCGACGGCTTCGTCATCGCGCGCACGCTGGTGCAGCGCGGCATCGAGACCGCGGTGTTCCTGCTCGGCAGCGTCGCTGAAGTGCGCGGCGACGCGCGCACGAACCTCGAAGTCCTCGGCCGCATCGGCATGACGGTCGTCGAGATCACCAACGCGCAGGAATGGGAGCTGCACTTCACCGAGCTCTCGGGCTGCGACCTCGTGGTCGATGCGATTCTCGGTACCGGCTTTCGCGGACCGCTGGCCGGCTTCCTCGAAACCGTTGTCGCCGACCTCAACAGCCTCGGTGTCCCCATCGTCGCGATCGATTTGCCCACGGGCCTCTCGGCCGACACCGCCTCGGTCGAGGGACCAGCGATCGAGGCGTCGATGACCGTGACGCTCGGAGCGCCGAAGATTCCGCTCATCTTTCCGCCGGCCGACACGCACGCCGGCGACCTGGTGATCGCGGATATCGGTATTCCGGTCCCGCTCTTCGACGAGCTCGAGGGGCAGCATCTCGAGTTGCTGACGCGCGAGCGGATGCGCGAGATCGTGCCGGCGCGCGCCGCCGATTCACACAAGGGCGATTTCGGCCGCGTGCTCATCATCGCCGGCTCCACCGGGCGGACCGGCGCGGCACATCTCTCGGCCATCGGCGCTCTGCGATCGGGCGCCGGCCTGGTGACCATCGCGACGCCCCGATCGTGCGTAGCCGTGGTCGCGGCGATGGCGCCCGAGTACATGACCGAGCCGCTCGACGAGACGCCGTCGGGCACCGTAGACTTCGCCGCCATCGAGCGCGTGCTCGACATCAAGACCGACGTGATCGCCGTAGGCCCCGGGCTCGGTCAGTCGGAAGGTACGGCTGCCTTTGTCCAGGCGCTGCTCGAGCGTGCGGAAGTGCCGCTCGTCCTCGATGCCGATGCACTCAACGCGTTTGCCGGAGATCCCGACAGCCTGATGGGACGCGAGGACGTTGGCGTAGTCATCACGCCGCACCCTGGAGAGATGGCGCGCCTGCTCAACATTTCTACCGAAGCCGTCCAGCACGATCGGCTGCGGCACGCCAGGGCATTCGCGGTGGCCCATCGCGTCCACGTCGTCCTCAAGGGACATCGCACGATCATCGCTGCCCCCGATGGCCGGACGTTCGTCAACCTGACGGGTAATGCCGGGATGGCGACGGGCGGCACCGGCGACCTCCTGACGGGCATGGTCGCCGCCTGGTTTGCGCAGCTCCTCGACGCCGAGGCCGCGTGCAAGCTTGCCGTTTACCTCCACGGCACCGCCGGAGACCTCGCCGAGGCGGACGAAGGGGAAGTCGCGCTCGTCGCTGGCGATATCGCGTCGCGCCTCGGCGACGCCGTCCTCGAGCTCACTGCGCGCGCAAAAGGTCAAACGCGAGTCGTGACGGCAGATTCCCTGGCAACCACGGCGGAAGAAGAGACAGTCGCCGCAGGCGAGCGCTTCGCGCGGACGCTGGCGCCCGGCGCGGTCATCCTGCTCTACGGTCAGCTTGGGGCTGGTAAGACGGCGTTCGTCCGCGGTATCGCCAGGGGATTAGGCGCTGCGGCGGATGAAGTCTCGAGTCCGACGTTCACCATCATCCAGGAATACGAAGCCCCTGACGTGACGCTCTATCACGTCGATCTCTATCGCCTCGAGCCGGTCGAAGTGGACGATCTTGGCCTGGAAGAGCTGGTGAGCGGCGGCGGCATCGTCGCCATCGAGTGGGCCGAGCGCTGGCGCGACCGCCCGGACGATGCGATCGAAGTGCGAATTGAGGATCGCGGCGAGGACCGGCGCGCGATCGAAGTGCCGAATGCCGTAGCGTGCGATGCCGACGACTGCCGACTGCCGACTGCGACTGACTATTCCACTCGATAGTTCGGCGCTTCCTTCGTGATGATGACGTCGTGGACGTGGCCTTCGCGCAGACCTGCGGGGCTCACGCGAATGAGCTTGGCTTCGCGCTGCAGCGTCGGGATGTCCTTGCAACCGCAGTAGCCCATGCCGGCACGCAGCCCGCCGGTGAGCTGCAGAATCATCGCCGCGACGCTGCCCTTGTGCGCGACGCGGCCTTCGATGCCTTCCGGCACGAGCTTTTCCGCCGCCTCGGGGTTGGCGTCGAGGTCGAACTCGTCCTGGAAGTAGCGATCGCGGCTGCCGCGGCGCATCGCGCCGAGCGACCCCATGCCGCGGTACTCCTTGAAGCTGCGGCCCTGGTAGAGAATCATCTCGCCGGGACTCTCGTCGGTGCCGGCGAAGAGGCTGCCGATCATGATGGCGCTGGCGCCGACGGCCACGGCCTTGGTGATGTCTCCCGAGTAGCGGATGCCACCGTCGGCAATCACCGGCACCTTGTGCGGCGCTGCAGCGCGGGCGCAGTCCGCGATCGCGGTAATCATCGGGACGCCGATGCCGGCGACCACGCGCGTCGTGCAGATCGATCCGGCGCCGATGCCGACTTTGACCGCGTCGACGCCGCGCTCGATCAGCGCTTCGGTCGCTTCGGCCGTGGCGACGTTGCCGGCGACGAGATCGACGTTCGGGTAGGCCCGCCGCATCTGCTTGACCATGTCGAGCACGCCCTGCGAGTGCCCGTGCGCGGTGTCGATGACGAGCATGTCGACATGCGCCGCGACGAGCGCTTCGGCGCGCTGCATCGCGTCCCGTCCGACGCCAATCGCGGCGCCGACGCGCAGCCGGCCGAGGCTGTCCTTGCTCGCCTTCGGGTACTTGACCATCTTCTGGATGTCTTTGACCGTGATCAGGCCCTTGAGCATGAACCGGTCGTCGACGACCAGGAGCTTTTCGACCTTGTGGCGATGGAGGAACTCGCGCGCCTGCTCGAGCGTCGTGCCGACCGGGACCGTGAAGAGCGGATCGCGCGTCATGATGTCCGAGATCGCGCGGTCGAGCTTCGTCTCGAAGCGGAGATCGCGGTTGGTGAGGATGCCGACGAGGCGTCCTTCCTTGCTGCCATCCTGCGTGATTGGGACGCCGGAGATGCGGTACTTCTTCATCAGCTCCAGGGCCTCGAAGATCCGGTTCTCCGGCGAGAGCGTGATCGGGTTGACGATCATGCCGCTCTCAGAGCGCTTGACCCGGTCGACTTCCGACGCCTGTTCTTCCGGCGACAGGTTCTTGTGGATGACGCCGATGCCGCCCTGCTGCGCCATGGCAATCGCCAGGCGCGATTCGGTGACGGTGTCCATGGCGGCGCTGAGCAGCGGCACGTTGACGCGGATGTTCCGCGTGACCCACGACGTCACGTCGACTTCGCTCGGGATGACGGTCGAGTGCCGGGGCACCAGCAGCACGTCGTCGAACGTCAGCGCGGTCGAGAGGCCGATCGAGATCTGATCGGTGCTTAGAACGTCGGTACGTGTTTCCATTGGGTCCTCATCAATCAACGCTCGCGGGGCCCCACCCCCGCTCGCTCGCGCCTCGCGGCGTTGCGCTCGGCGCGGGCCGCAGGCGCTGCTGACTTCACCTTCAAGGCCCTATTGCTCGTCAGTGCAGCACCACCGGTCCGGAACTGAAGCTCGAGCCGATTGGCTAGGAGCCATGGCATTTCTTGTATTTCTTGCCGCTGCCGCACGGGCAGGGGTCGTTGCGGCCGACCTTGGGCTCTTCGCGCTTCACTTGCTTGATGACGTCGTCGCCGCCGGTGCGCGCTGGCCTGCCCTGAGCGCCGTCGAAGGGGCGCGGCGCTTCCGGCGGAGCAGCCGTTGCCACTGCCGATCGCCCCGAATGGTGAGGGCGGCGGCGCCTGCTGCGCCGACAGCGTGACCTGAGGCGCGCGTCGCGGCGGCGGCTGGCGAACCTCTGCAGCTTCGGGATCGTCGCCGCGGACCGGCGTGAGCCGCCACAGGTAGCGGACGATCTCCTCTTCGATGCGATCTTTCATCGCCTGGAAGAGGGCAAAGCTCTCTTTCTTGTATTCGACGAGCGGATCGCGCTGGCCGTAGCCGCGCAGGCCGATGCCTTCTTTCAGGTGGTCGAGGCTGTAGAGGTGGTCCTTCCACTGCGCGTCGACAATCTGCAGCATGATGTCGCGCTCGATGCGGCGCAGGATCTCGGTCGGGACGAGCGCTTCCTTCCGCTCGTACTTGTCGAGAACCGGCTTCCACAGCGCGTCGCTGAGCGCGCCGGCGCCGAGCGCCTCGGTGTCGACGTTGATCTCGTCGATCTCGAGGCCATAGATCTCGCCGATCGCCGCCTTCAGTGCCCCGTCGTCACGATCTTCTTCCTCGACGTTGTCTCCGGCGTAGCGGTCGACCGTCGAGTCGAGCAACTCTTCTGCGAGCGTGACGAGGTATTCGCGGCTGTCGACGGTCTCTTCTTCGGTGATGTGGATCTTGCCTTCGAGCAACTCACGACGCAGCGCATAGACGCTCTCGCGCTGCTTGTTCATGACGTCGTCGTACTCGAGCAGGTGCTTGCGGACGGAGAAGTTCTGCGCCTCGACCTGCTTCTGAGCGCGGGCGATGGCGTTGGTCACCATCTTGTGCTCGATCGGCACGCCCTCTTCCATCCCCAGGCGCTGCATGAGGCCCGAGATGCGATCGGACCCGAAGATGCGCATCAGGTCGTCTTCGAGCGAGAGATAGAAGCGTGACGACCCGGGATCGCCCTGACGGCCGGCGCGGCCGCGCAGCTGGTTGTCGATGCGGCGCGCCTCGTGGCGCTCGGTCGCGACGATGTGGAGGCCGCCGAGATTCACGACTTCGTCGTGTTCGGCGTCGGTCTGCCGCTTGAAGGCGCCGAAGATGCGCTCGTAATGCGCCGCGCGGCACGCGGTAGAAGTTGTCGAGGTGGAAGAAGTAGACGAATTCGTCGTCGTCGACGAACTTCTCCTGGCCCTTGCGGCAGCTTCTCGGCTATCTTCCTCGGCGAGCGTCTGCTGCCGCGCCATGAACTCGGCGTTGCCGCCGAGCAGGATGTCCGTGCCGCGGCCGGCCATGTTGGTGGCGATCGTCACGGTGGCCTTGCGTCCGGCCTGGGCGACGATCTCCGCTTCCTGCGCGTGATACTTGGCGTTCAGCACGACGTGCTTGATGCCGCGCAGCTTCAGCAGCTTCGAGAGACGCTCCGATTTCTCGATCGAGACCGTGCCGACCAGGACCGGCCGGCCCTCCTTCTGCTGTCTCGATGATGTCGGTGACGATCGCCTCGTACTTTTCTTTCTCGGTGCGGTAGACCGTGTCCGGCTCTTCGATGCGCTTCAGCTCGCGGTTGGTCGGGATGACCATGACCTCGAGCTTGTAGATCTTGTGCGAATTCTTCGGCCTCGGTGTCGGCCGTGCCGGTCATGCCGGCGAGCTTGCCGTACTTGCGGAAGTAGTTCTGGAAGGTGACCGTCGCGAGCGTCTGGTTCTCGCGCTCGATCTTGACCTTCTCCTTCGCCTCGACGGCCTGGTGGAGCCCGTCGCTCCAGCGCCGCCCGGCATCAGGCGGCCGGTGAACTCGTCGACGATGACGACCTCGCCGTCCTTGACCATGTACTCGACGTCGAGCTTGAAGAGCGTGTGCGCCCGCAGCGCCTGCGTTGACGTGGTGGAGCAGCGGCATGTTCGTCGGGTCGTACAGGCCGCCCGGACCTGCAGCCAGGCGATGGCGCGAGCATCCGCTCGGCCTTGGCCATGCCGGTTTCGGTCAGCGTGACGGTCTTGTGCTTTTCGTCGACGATGTAGTCGCCCGTCTTCTCGAGCTCTTCGCGGTCCTCGGCCTTGACGTTGCCCTGGGTGACGGCGCCGGGCGTCAGCTTCGGGATGATGCGATCGACTTCGTAGTAGAGGTCGGTCGATTCCTCGGCCGGACCGGAGATGATGAGCGGCGTGCGCGCTTCGTCGATCAGGATGCTGTCGACTTCGTCGACGATGGCGAAGTGGTGCCCGCGCTGCACGTAGTGCGCGAGGTCGAACTTCATGTTGTCGCGGAGGTAGTCGAAGCCGAACTCGTTGTTCGTGCCGTAGGTGATGTCGCAGCCGTACGCGACCTGCCGTTCCTGGTCGTTCAGATCGTGCTGGATGACGCCGACCGACATCCCGAGGAAGCGGTAGATCCGCCCCATCCACTCGGCGTCGCGGCGGGCGAGGTAGTCGTTGACGGTGACGACGTGGACGCCCTTGCCGTCGAGCGCGTTCAGGTACGCCGGCAGCGTCGCGACGAGCGTCTTGCCTTCGCCGGTCTTCATCTCGGCGATCTTGCCGCGGTGCAGCACGATGCCGCCGATCAGCTGCACGTCGAAGTGCCGCATGTTGAGCGACGCGGCGGCCGGCCTCGCGGACGACCGCGAAGGCCTCGGGCAGCAGGTCGTCGATCGACTCGCCCTTGGCCAGGCGCTCGCGGAACTCGACGGTCTTGCCGCGGAGTTGTTCGTCCGTGAGCGCTGGGTCTCAGGTTCTTTCGCGTTGACCTCGGCGACGAGCGGCCGGATGCGTTTCAGCTCGCGGTCGTTCGCGGTGCCAATGACTTTCGCGAGGAGGGTATCGACAATCATGCAGGGGAGGCGCCCCGGCTGGTCCTCGGTTCATTCTCGCGTGGTACTGCGAGCGACCGGAACACTCAGGGTATCAACCGATTGTACGGGACGCTGCCTATTGGGGTCAACTTTGGCGTATCTAGCCCGATGTACGAAGGCCGTCTAGGCGTTGCACAACGACAGGCGATGCGGGTAGGGCTGGTAGCGTCCGGCTTCAGCCGGACCTCACGACGTATTCGGGCTGGCGTCGGCCAGCCGAACACGATCTAGCGCGAGGCCAGCAGCCGCATGGGGTTCGTCAGCTTGCCGTTGACCCAGAATCTCGTAGTGCAGGTGCGAGCTGGTCGAGCGGCCGGTCGAACCGACGAAGCCGATGACGTCGCCGCGATTGACCTGCTGGCCGTTCACGACGCCGAAACGCGAGAGGTGCCCGTACTTCGTGACGATGCCGAAGCCGTGGTCGATGACGACCATGTTGCCGTAGCTGCCGTTCCACGAGGCCATCGTGACCGTGCCGGTTGCGGGCGCCAGAACTTCGTCGCCACGGTCAGCCGAGATGTCGAGGCCGGGATGAAAGTCGCTGCCGCCCGTAAAAGGATCGCGGCGGTTGCCGTAGGCCGAGGTCAACCATCCGGCTACCGGCCAAATCGATGGTGTCGCGTCGGCGAGCGAGCGCCGCTTTTCGACACCGGTCCGCACGGCGTCGAGACGATGCTCGATGGCGCCGAGAACGTCGCGCATGACCGTCAGGGCTGTTTCGCCGGGAGCCGAGCGCGCTGCCAAGCATGGTCGCGGCCGGTGCCGCCGCCCATCGCGCGCGAGCGCACAATCGCCGGAAGTCGTTCCATCGCGCGGCTGGCGGCGGGATCGACAGCCGCGGTGACGCCGATTTCATCGACCGCGGCCTGCAAGGCGGACACCTGCGCCGAGAGCTGGCCGGTCGCTTCGCGATAGTTTTCGTTTTCGACTGAAAGGCGGGCGTTGGTTGACGGTGAGGTCGTCGACCGTCGCCTTGGCGCTCCAGCGTGCGCCGAGCCCTATGAGGATCGGCAGCGCAAGCGCCGTCGCGATCGTGGCGACCGCGGGACCGAGCGGAAGCGTAAAGCGGCGGACCACTCCGCTCGACCGATCGGCAATGACAATGGAATACCGTCTGGATGCCACAGCTCTCCTCGGCCGCATTACCCGCTGCGCGGCCCGATGGTTTTGGAAACAGGAAACTCTACCACGTGGGCTAGCGCCGCAGAAAATGACAAAAGCGTGGCTCAGTCGCCCCGATACTGCAGGGCTTCCGCTAGATGCGGGACGTCGATCTGTTCGTTTCCGGCCAGATCGGCGATCGTCCGCGACACACGAAGCACGCGATCGTAGCCGCGCGCGCTCAGCGAAAACTGCGTCAGCGCCCGCGACAGCAGGATCCGCGACTCCTGAGTCAGCGTGGTGCTGGATTTGAGCGCGCGACCCTGAAGCCGCGCATTGAGGCGGCCGTCGCGCGCCATCTGGCGGCCGCGCGCTACCCGCACACGCTCGCGGATGTCGGCCGATTGTTCTCCGGCCTCCGCCAGTTCGAGATCCCGCGGCGGGACGCTGCCGACGCGCACCGTCAGGTCAATACGATCGCGAAGGGGACCAGAGAGGCGCGCGGCGTAGCGCGTCGTTTGCTCCGTCGAACACCGGCACCGGCGCACCGGGTCGTCGAGAAAGCCGCATGGGCACGGATTCATCGCCCCGACCAGCATGAAGCGCGCAGGGAAGACTGCTGTGCGTGCGGCGCGCGCGATACGAACCATGCCTTCCTCCACCGGCTGACGCAGGACTTCGAGAACGTGCCGGCTGAACTCCGGCATTTCATCGAGGAACAGAACACCGTGATGCGCGAGGCTGATCTCGCCCGGGCGGGGTTGTGACCCGCCGCCGACGAGGGCGACGTCAGAGATCGTGTGATGTGGCGCACGGAAGGGCCGCTCGCTCAGCAGCCTCGTGCCGGTCGGCAGCAGGCCGGCGACCGAGTGAATGGCCGTCGCCTCGAGCGCTTCATCGAAGGTCAGCGGCGGCAGGATCGTCGCGACGCGCCGGGCCATCATCGTCTTGCCGGCGCCCGGTGGTCCGATCATGAGCACGTTGTGGCCGCCAGCCGCGGCGATCTCCAGCGCGCGTCGCGCCATCGCCTGACCGTGGACGTCGGCGAAGTCGCCGTCGAAACCGCAAGGCGGCGCCGGCAGTGGCAACGATGTTTCACAGGACTCGCGGAACGTCTGGGGATCGTTCAGCGCCGAGACAGCCTCGGTCAACGATCGCACGGGGAAGAGCTCGAGTGCCTCGACGACAGCGGCCTCGGCGCGGTTGGGATGGGGGAGAAGCATCGCGCGAAACCGGTGTTGACGGGCTGCGGCGGCGATCGGCAACACGCCGCGCGCCGCCTGAATGCCGCCATCGAGCGACAACTCGCCCAGGAGCAGCACGTCCGCAATGTCGCGACGTGCAACTTGCCCCGCCGCGGCCAGCACGCCCAGAGCGATTGGCAGGTCGAAGGACGACCCGGCCTTGCGGATGTCTGCCGGCGCCAGGTTGACGGTTACCCGATGCGGCGGAAAGTCGAAGCCCGAGTTGCGAATCGCGCTGCGCACGCGGTCGCGGCTCTCGCGCACGCTCGCGTCCGGCAAGCCGACCATCTGAAACGTCGGCAGGCCGAATGAGACATCCACTTCGACCTGCACCAGGCAGGCCTCGATGCCAAAGACGGTCGCGGTGCGGACACAAGCCAGCATCGGCTACTTGCGCAATGCAAGGCGAAGCACGGCCCGATTTCTAAGGGAAGTTTGACGGCGTGTTCTGAGACGTACGCAACGTCCGCGCACGCGCGACTCGGTGCGCTACTCAGAAACTGCGATCAGGGGAGTTGTTAGCAGGAGGGCAGGAGGTCAGAAGTCCAAAGGGCTAACCCTGTTTGGTCTCCTTGGCCTCCTATCCTCTTGTTTCGTTCTTGTCGCGAGAGCGGCGCTAGTTGCCCGACGCGATCTTCAGGCGCGTGCCGGGCTTGATCTGATTGGTCCGCAGCTTGTTGAGCGTCTTGATCTTTGCGACGGTCGTATCGAAGAGCTGCGCGATCTCAAAGAGCGTGTCGCCGCGCTTGACCTTGTAGGTGACCGTCTTCGGAGTGGAATCGACGGCGCGCGCGACCTGCCGCGGCGCCGCGTTGCGCGCCGGTGCGTCGACGTCGGGCACCGGCGCCTGGCCGGAGATCGCTCGCGACGCGACCGCCGTCGGCGTAGCCGGCCGGCTGTTGGTCGCAAGGAGCGTGGCCGGAGCGCGCGGCACCACGAGCGTTTGTCCAGCCGAAAGCCTGGATTTCGTCGAGAGGCGGTTGGCCTCTGCCAGATCCACGCGGCTGACCTTCAGCTTGCGGGAGATCGTCGCGATCGTCTCGCCCTTCCGCACCTGGTACCACGTGAGCGCCACGAGCTCATTTGGCGACGCCGACGCGAGACGCGCCTTGAAGACGCTGGCCGTGCCTTCCGGGACCTTCAGGACGTATTCCGACTTGACGGGTGTCGTCCAGCGCCGCAATTCAGGGTTGAGCGCCTGAATCTCGTCGATGCTCCGGCCGGTCCACTCCGCCACGCGCCGCAGGTCGATGGCCTTCGGCACGGTCACCTTCTCGTAGGCGATGGGATCTTCTGCCGTAATGTCGAAACCGTACTGGGAAGGATTCTTGGCGACGATGATTGCGGCGAGGATGAGGGGGACGTATTCGCGCGTTTCGCGCGGAAGATATCGCGAGTTGCTCGACAGTTCCCAGAAATCCTCTTCGCCTGAACGCTTCATCGCCCGCTGCAGCCGCCCGAGGCCGCCGTTGTAGGCCGCGAGCACGAGGTGCCAGTCGCCACCGAACATCTCGTGCAGCGTCTTCAGATAGCGCGCAGCAGCAACGGTCGCCTTCTCCGGATCGGACCGTTCATCGACATACCAGTCGGTCTTCAGGCCCTGTTCCGTCGCCGTCGCGCGCATGAACTGCCATGGCCCGCGGGCGCTGGCCTTGGACAGCGCGTTGGTCTTGAAGCCGCTCTCGATGACCGGAATGTAGGCGAGATCGAGCGGCAGTCCTTCCGCTTTGAACACCGCCTGGATCATCGGCAGATACTTCGTGCCGCGCGTCAGGCTCTCGTGAATGTAGTCACGCAGCCGCCCCTGAAAGAGCTCGACATACGACAGGATGCGCTCATTGTCGTCAGGAATGGGGACGTCGTGCGCGGTCGCGGCGAGGTCGGCGCGGACGGTCTTTTCGGTGGCGGCGTTGGCCGAAGGCTTCGTGAACGTCGCGATTCGCAGGAGCTCGTCGATCGACGCGGGCTCCGACCGCTTTTCCGCGAAACCATCACCCTGCGCGAGGGCGGTTACTTCGTAGGCGTTGATGCGATCGACGAGCCGATCGAAGTGCTCCCGCAAACGGGCGTCGGTCCGGGCGCCATAGGGCGACTCCAGCAGCATCTCTACCGCCCGGTCGAACTCCTCGCGCGCCTTTTCCAGATGGCCCAGTTTGAGCTCGTGCTCGCCAGCCAGAAACCGCTGCTGGGAGGCCTCTATTAGAACTGTAATGGGGTCGGAAGGTGGGGGTTGCGGTACGGGAGCCTTGGCTGGAGCAGCCGCGACGGGCGGTGGCGGCGCCGGCAGCTGTGGCTTCGGATTGCTCGAGCCGCAGGCCGCCGTAAAGGCCGTGGCACAAATCACTCCGGCGGCTGCCACGGTCGGCAGCCATGCACGATTCGTCATGCGTGGCTCTCCGGAAATACTAACGTCCTGCTGGGGACAGAAGGATAGCATCCTCAGCCGTGATGGTCAACCCTAACCCCAATCCGCTCAACAGGAAGCGCGAAACTCTGGCGAATTCACCTCGGCCACTCGGCCGCGACGAACAGGTGATGTTGCTCGCCGAAGTCGCGGGCGGCCGGCGTGACAATCGTCTTTTCACCTATAACGAGCTTGCGACCCTGCCGCAACGCCTGCCTCGCATCGTCCTCGCACACGAAATCAAGTGGCTTCGGAGGTCGGCTGAGGCGTGGCCGGTTGCTTTGGCTCGGGCGAGGATGCCTTGGGTGGGGGAGCGTTTTCACCCTTGACTGGCATTCCCGGGCTCGCGCCGGGCGCGACATACCCGCGCGACGCCAAGAACTCGTCGATTCGCTTGCCGAGCGGGCCGGCGGCGAGACCCGGCGTCACCGGGGGGCCCTGCGGCGGCTTCGGCAGCGGCGCTTCGACCGGCGCCGCGACGGCAGCCGGGCGCGCGGCAACGGGATTGACCTCGTACGCCAGGCGCTTGATGTTCAAGAGGTGCCGCGGGGTGATGTTGTCCGACGTGATATTCCCGCCATAGCCGCCACACCCCAGCGTCATCGCAGGATCGAGGCCCGTCGACAGCCCGATCGACCCGTGCGTCGTCGGCGAATTGACGACGATGCGGAAGGCTGGCTTCTTGAGGCCGAACTGGAGGATGACGTCGTCGTTGCGCGAGTGGATGGACATGGTGTGCCCCATGCCGCCATAGCGAAGGATCTGCTTGCAACGCTCACAACCTTCGCGCCAGTCGCTGACGACATAAAAGGAGAGGACAGGGCAGAGCTTTTCGATCGAGAGCGGGTAGTCCCGGCCAACGCCCTTCAACTCCGCTATGAGCACGCGCGTCGTGGGCGAGACGGTGATGCCCGCCTGCTGGGCGATGTAGGTTGCGGGCCGGCCGACGAGCGCCGGGTTCGGCAGCCGCTGGGGGCTCACCAGGACGCGAGCGAGGGCGTCCATCTCGGCCGAAGTCATGAAATGGGCGCCGTTGGCGACGAACTGCCGCTTCACTTCTTCGACGAGCGGCGCGTCGACGACAACCGAGTTCTCCGACGAGCACAGCACGCCGTTGTCGAACGTCTTGCCGGTGACGATATCGCGCACGGCCTTGGTGACGTCGGCGGTGCGCTCGATGTACGCGGGTGCGTTGCCGGGGCCAACACCGTAGGCCGGTTTACCAGCGCTGTACGCGGCTCGCACCAGTCCCATGCCCCCCGTCGCCAGGATGACCGCCGTCTCGCGCGCCTTCATCAATTCCTGGGTGCCTTCGAGCGTCACCGTGGACATCCAGTTGATCGCGCCGTCCGGCGCGCCTGCCCGCCGCGCTCCCTCGTTCATCACTTCCGCGACCCGCGAAATACAACGCACCGCCGCCGGGTGCGGGCTGATGACAATGGGGCATCGCGCCTTGAGCGAGATCAGGATCTTGTAGATGGCCGTTGACGTGGGGTTGGTCGAAGGGACGATTGCCGCAACGACGCCGAATGGCTCGGCAATCTCGATGACCTTGCGGTCCTCGATTCGGCGGACGACGCCGACCGTCTTCATCGGGCGGATGAAGCGGTAGACCTTGTCGGACGCGAAGAGGTTCTTCTGGACTTTGTCGGCGACGACGCCGTAGCCCGTCTCCTCGTGAGCGAGCCGGGCAAAAGCCTCCGCCTGGGGGGTCGCGGCTTGCGCCATGCCGTCGACGATGGCGTCGATTTGCTCCTGCGAGAGCTCCGCCAGAATAGCGGCCGCCTCCTTCGCGCGGCGCGCGAGGGTGCGCGCTTCGTGAATGGAGGTGAGGTCGCGATCGCTCTGGGCCGGGGTCTGCGCCATGCGTGACCGGGAGAATTACGAGGCCTTGGCGTCCTTTGGGGCTTTCGGCAGGATCTTTTCGACCTCGCTGTGCGGACGCGGGATCACGTGAACGGATACGAGCTCGCCCACGCGCCGCGCTGCTGCGGCCCCGGCATCGGTCGCGGCCTTGACCGCGCCGACATCGCCGCGCACCATGACGGTGACGTAACCCGCGCCGATGTATTCCTTGCCGACAAGGATGACGTTGGCCGCCTTCACCATCGCATCAGCCGCCTCGACGGATCCGATGAGGCCTTTTGTTTCGACGAGTCCCAAAGCATCTGACATTAGAACGAGAACCTAACATATTGCAGTAACTGGAACAACTGCAGTACCATCCCCGGATTCGATTTCCTGATTCGTTGATTATGCTGAGTCGCTCCTGTTTGTTCGTGTGTACGTTCGCGCTGTTGGCAGCCGCATCCGGCTGCAGCCGTCAGGAGGAGAGCACGCCGTGCGTGGCGACCCCGACGGTCACTCTCGCCCGCGATCGCGCGGCCATCGGCAGCCCGCTCAAGGTTTCCTACAAGTTCGCGGTCGCGCAGAACGCGTCGATTCCTCAGGACTACCTGGTGTTCGTCCACGTGCTCGACGATCAGGGCGAGCGCCTGTGGGGAGACGATCACTCGCCGACGACGCCGACGTCGCAGTGGAAACCGGGACAGACAGTGGAGTACACGCGTACGGTGTTCGTCCCGAACTATCCCTACATCGGCGCGGCGCACGTCCGCATTGGCTTGTACTCGCCCAGCGCGTCGCAGCGCCTGCCGCTCTGTGCCACGGACATTGCGCGGCGCGAGTACGAAGTTGCGAAGTTCCAGCTCCTGCCGCAGTCGGAGAACATCTTCCTCGTATATAAGGATGGCTGGCACCCGGCGGAAGTGTCTTCGGTAGATCCGACGAACGAGTGGCAGTGGACGAAAAAGGCGGCCACGGTTTCGTTCAAGAATCCCAAGAAGGACGCGACGTTCTTCATCGAATACGACGCCCGGACAGACAAGTTTGCGACCCCGCAGCAGGTGACCGTCCGCTCGGGCGACCAGGTAATCACGACGTTTCCGGCCGATTCAAGGGCGCCCAAACTGGTGACGGTTCCGATTGCCGCCGCGCAGTTCGGCAACGGCGACATGGCCGAACTGACCCTCGACGTCGATCAGACGTTTGCGCCAGGCGCCGGCGACGTGCGCGAGCTGGGCATCCGTGTTTTCCACGCCTTTATCGAGCCCAAATAGCCCCTCCTGCCAGCTTCAGCTGTCCGGAGGGCATGGGCATTTCCCGCGTCGGGCCACCCCGTGCCAAACCGCGCCAAACTGTAGTGATTCTGGACACGACGCCGCCGGGGGTGGTAGCATGACTGTTCCCCATGCGACACCGACTTCTCACGGCGGCGGCGGGTGTGCTGATGCTGGCCTTCTGGGCAGCGCCGGCACAGGCTGAGATCATCTTCCTCGTCTCCGGGCGATCAGTCTCCGTGAAGACGCACCGCGTCGAAGGCGACAAGATCATCCTCACCCTTCGGAGTGGCGGGGAAGTGACCTGCGATCGCAGTCTCGTCGACCGGATTCTTCCAGACGAAGTCCCGTATCCCGAGCCGGTTGCAGCGGCCCAGGCGGTCAGTGGGGAAGACACGCCCGCTCCGGCGAGCGTCCTCGAATCGACGCCCTACGGAGAAATCATCTCGGCCATGTCCGAAGCGCACGGCGTCGATCCGCTGCTGGTGCGCGCCCTCATCCAGGTCGAGTCGAACTATAAGCCGAAGGCCCGGTCCCGCAAGGGCGCCCTCGGGCTCATGCAGCTGATGCCGTCCACGGCGCGCGTCTACAACGTCAGGAACCCGTTCGATCCCCGGGCCAATATCGAGGCCGGCATCAAGCACCTCAAGTCTCTGATCGCGAGGTTCGGAGGCGTCGAACTCGGGCTCGCCGCGTATAACGCCGGAGAAGGCGCGGTGACCAAGTTCAACGGCATCCCTCCGTATCGTGAGACACGCAACTACGTGTCGCGCATCCTCTCGCTCGCCGGCATCAAGTAGTCGCTGCTGAAACGGTTCGGGTTGCGTGTCGGGGCCAAAAGTTTCCCAGCCGGCAGCCAACTTTCCCTGTCTAACATTGGTATCCCCTCGGCGCGGACGTCCCGGACGCTGGTATAATCCGCCGAGGCGGGCGGCCGATAATGTCCACACTGACAAGAGCTTGCGCCGAGACGCGGCATGCGGCGTCCGGAAGAGGTCGCGCAATGTCCCCTGCGCACGGGTGGGTTGAGTAGGCATGGAGTTCCGCTGCAGGCTTGGCACCCCCGGCGGGGAGATCATCGAGGGCGTGTACGTCGCCGAAAGCGAAGACCGGCTGCGTCGCGAGTTCGAGGACAAGGGCCTGTATGTGCTGGGCATCCGGCGTGCCGGCCGCCTGGCGATCGGCTCGGTAGCTCTGCCGTCGCGATCGAGCATCTCCACGCGCGAGTTTCTCGTCTTCAACCAGGAGATGGCGACGCTGCTGAAGGCCGGGATGCCGCTGGTGCAGTCCCTGGACATCCTGCGCCGCCGCGTCACGAATCCGGTTTTCAAGTCGGTGCTGAACGACGTCTTCGACCGTGTGCGCGCCGGCAGTTCGCTCTCCGAGTCGTTCGAGGCGCACGGCAAGATGTTTCCCGGCGTCTACACGGCATCGCTTCTCGCGGGCGAGAAGAGCGGCAACCTCGAGCAGGTCATCCGTCGCTACGTTGCGTACGTCAAGGTCGTGGAGAGCGTGCGGCGGAAGACGATCTCCGCGCTGATCTATCCTGCGGTCCTGCTCGCGTTGTCGCTGATCGTGGTGTCGATCCTCATGCTGCGCGTCGTGCCGCAGTTCAGCGGCTATTACGAGCAGTTCGGCAGCGAGCTGCCGCTCTCGACGCGGGTGATCGTCGCGTTCTCGAATTACGCGACGACCTACTTCGGGATCTTCGTCGTCGCCGTGATCGCGACGGCGGTCGCCATCTGGTTGTGGTTGAAGCGTCCGGGAAACCGCGAGCTCGTCGATCGGTGGATTCTGCGGGTTCCCCTGCTCGGCGGCGTTGCGAGAAAATTTTCCACGTCGCAGGCATCTCGCACGCTGGCGACATTGCTCGGCGGCGGCATCCCGCTCGTGAATGCCATCGATGTTTCGGCGCGCTCGATCAAGAACCGCTACATGGCGCGGGAACTGCAGCGGGCGTCGCAGCAAGTGCGCGAAGGGCGGGCGCTGGCCGCCGCCCTGGGCGACAGCGGTGAGTTTCCAGACGTGGCGCTGAAGATGGTGGAAGTCGGGGAACAGACCGGCGCCTTGCAGGAAATGCTGAACAGCCTGGCCGATTTCTACGACGAAGAAATCGAGACGAACCTGGACCGCTTCGTGACACTGGTGGAGCCGATACTGCTGATCATCATGGGCATCGTCATCGCCGGCCTGCTGCTGGCGCTGTACATGCCGCTCTTCAACCTGTCGAACGCGTTGCGCTGAGGGCGGGCGCATGCAAGAGTGAGCGAGTTCGTATGAACGGTAAATCTGCGTCGACTGCGGCGACCCCTGCGGCGGATCCCGACCTCTACGTCGGCGTCCCGGAAGCGAGTGCTGCCGAGCACGCCGCCGAGACGGCGCTGGCCAATCGCCTGGCCGAGCGCTATCGCCTGCAGTTCGTCGATCTCGCGCACTACAGCCTCGACCACGAGCTCTTCCGGGCCATTCCGGCGGATCTGATGCTGCGCTACGGGTTCGTGCCGTCGCATCGCGACGGCGACACGCTCGTCATCGTCGTCTCGGACCCGACCGATCTCCCGATGATCGACGAGCTCGCGACGCTGCTCGCGACCCGCATCCGCGTCACGGTCGGTACACCTTCCGCTATCCAGGCGATCCTGAAGAAGAGCGAGAGCTCGACGCGCGTCCTCGAAGAAGCCACCGAGAGCTTCCAGCTCCAGCTGCTGCGCGAGGACGAGGCCGGCGACGAGCAGTTGACCGTCGACAAGCTCACCGCCGACTCCAGCCCGGTCATCCGCCTCGTCGACACGACAATCTATACGGCCATCCAGCGCCGCGCGAGTGACATCCACATCGAGACCGGCGACGACGCGGTGCACGTGAAGTACCGGATCGACGGCGTCCTCCAGTCAGCGATGCGGCCGATCGACAGGCGCTTCCACAGCACGATTATTTCGCGCGTCAAGGTCATGGCGGAGCTCGACATCGCCGAGAAGCGGGTGCCGCAGGACGGACGCTTCAAGCTCCGGCTGCCGGGGAAGACCATCGACTTCCGCGTCTCGATCATGCCCAGCGTGCACGGCGAGGACGCGGTCATTCGTATTCTCGACAAGGAATCGATCAGCGAGCAGTTCCACGAGCTCCGCCTCGACATCCTGGGTTTCCCCGAGCTCGAGCTGAAACGGTTCCGCAAGTACATCGCCGAGCCGTACGGGATGGTGCTCGTCACCGGCCCGACCGGCAGCGGCAAGACCACCACGCTCTACGCCGCGCTCTCCGAGATCAAGACGATCGAAGACAAGATCGTCACGATCGAAGACCCGGTGGAATATCAGCTGCGCGGCATCACGCAGATTCCCATCAACGAGAAGAAGGGACTGACCTTCGCCCGCGGGCTGCGTTCGATCCTGCGCCACGATCCCGACAAGATCATGGTCGGTGAGATTCGCGACCCGGAGACGGCGCAGATCGCGATTCAGTCGGCGTTGACAGGCCATCTCGTGTTCACGACAGTTCACGCGAACAACGTGCTCGACGTGCTCGGCCGTTTCCTGAACATGGGCGTCGAGGCCTATCAGTTCGTGTCGGCGCTCAACTGCGTGCTGGCGCAGCGCCTGGTCCGCAACATCTGCGTCCACTGCAAGCGGCCGGCGAAAGTCAGCCGCGCGATGCTGGAGGAGTCGGCGATGGATCCGGATCTCGAGACGAGCGGCCTCTTCTTCGAAGGCGCCGGGTGCATCGAGTGCGGCGGCACGGGCTTCAAGGGCCGCACGGCCATCTGCGAGCTGCTCGATCTCTCCGATCAGATTCGCGAGATGATCCTCGCGCGCCGCCCATCGTCAGAGATCAAGAAGGCCGCGCGCGACGAGGGCATGCGGTTCCTTCGCGAGTCGGCGGTCGAGCGCGTGCTGACCGGGACGACCACGCTGCGCGAGATCAACAAGGTGACGTTCGTCGAATGAGCGCTGAAACCTCCGCTTCGGTCGCGACGGCCGGGCGCGCCGGCTGGTTGTCGAGCCCGCCGCCATCGGTGGCGCTTGAGATCGCGCCGAGTCACGTGACGGCGCTGGCATTGTCAGAGGCGGCCCGCGAGGCGGTGATTGACGGCTACGCCATCGAGCCGCTCGGCGCCGGTGTCGTCACCGCGTCGCTCAACGCGCCGAACGTTCACGATCACGCGGCACTGGTGGCGGCGTTGAAGGCGGCGCTGCAGAAGGTCGCGGCCAGGGCTCGCCGCGTCGCGCTGGTGATTCCTGACACGACGGCGAAAGTCTCGCTGGTACGCTTCGAGAAGATCCCGGCGAAGGCGCAGGATCTCGATCAGCTGATTCACTGGCAGGTGAAGAAGTCGGCGCCGTTTCGAGTCGAGGACGCGCAGGTATCGTGGGTGCCTGGCGTCGCGCTCGACGGCGGCGGCCGCGAGTTCGTCGTGTCGATGGCGCGCCGCGATCTGGTCCAGAGCTTCGAGCGCGCGTGTGAAGACGCCGGCGTCCATGCCGGCGTGATCGACATCGCCAGCTTCAGCCTGATCAACGCGCAGCTGGCGGCTCCGGCCGGCGCTGGCGGCGACTGGCTGCTCGTCCACGCCGGCAGCGACTACGTGACACTGGCCGTCGTGCGCGGCGACGATCTCGTCTTCTTCCGCAATCGCGCGCTCGGCGCCGAGAGCGAGCTGGCCGACCTCGTCCATCAAACCGCGATGTATCACGAGGATAAGCTCGGCGGCGGTGGGTTCTGCGCGCGTGGTCCTCGCCGGCGCGTCGATGGCGAGCGCGGAGCAGGCAGAGCGCATGCGCCGCGGCATCGAGGACCGCATCGGCGGCCGTGTCGAGCTCTTCGACGTCCGGGCGATCGCCGCCATTCGCGACCGCATCAGCGCGAGTCCCGGGTTGCTCGACGCGCTGGCCGCGCCGGTTGGCATCCTGCTGCGCGCGCACCCGCGCCGGACGGGACGGGTGGCCTGATGCTGCGCACAAATCTTTCGACGCGGCCGTTTTACAACGAGCGCGGCGTTCACATCATCCTTGGCCTCCTGGGCCTGCTGGTGCTGGCGCTCACGATCTGGCAACGTCGTGCAGCTCGTGCGGCTGTCGCGCCAGAACACCGTCCTGTCGGGCAAGACGCGCGAGGATCGCGCGACGGCGGAGGAGCTGACGCGCAAGGCCAGACAGACGCGGCAGGGCATCAATCAGAACGAGCTCAAGGTGATTGTCGCGGCCGCGCGGGAAGCCAACTCCCTCATCGACGGCCGCACGTTCTCGTGGACGGCGCTCTTCAATCAGCTCGAGGCGACACTGCCGCCGGATGTGATGCTCGCGTCGATCCGGCCGACGATCGACGACGGAGAAACGCAGAATCTCGATGGTCGTGCTCGCGCGGCGGAGCGCCGACGCCGACGAGTTCATGGAGAAGCTCGAAGCGACGGGGAAGTTCGAAAGCGTGCTGCCGCGGCAGATGTCGACGACGCAGGACGGGTTGAACCAGGTCGGTATCGAAGCCGTCTACGTGCCCGACGAGATGCCGGTCGAGCCGCCTCCGCCGGCAAAGGTCGCGGTGCCGCCCCTCAAGACTGCAGCGGCGAACATGGGAGGCCGACCATGACGCCTCTTCGCCGCGTACTCGCCGAGAAGCGCGGGCTGATTTATCCGCTCGTCAGCGCGGTGCTGTTGAACGCCGCCTTGTTCGTCGCCGTGGTGTATCCGCTGTCGCTCAAAGTCGCCAACGGCGAGCGCGACGCTGCGGCCGCAGCCTCGGCGCGCAACACGGCGCAGATCGAATACGACGCCGCGCGCGCGACCGTGAGCGGGAAGGCCTCCGCGGATGCGGAGCTCAAGAAGTTCTACAGCGCGGTCCTGCCGCCGGACCAGAGCGCGGCCCGGCGGATCGTCTACGCCAAGATGGACAAGTTGGCCGCGGACGCCAACCTGACGCAAGGCCCCGGTGACATCGCGCCAACGCAGGAACGCGACAGCCGTCTCGGTAAGCTGACGGCGACGCTGGTGCTCACGGGCGAGTACCGCAACATCCGCCGCTTCATCCATCAGTCTCGAGACCGCGCCGGAGTTCCTGGTCATCGAGAACGTCGCCTTGTCGCAGGGTTCCGAGACGCGACCGCGGCCTGTCGGTCGTCGTGAAGGTCGCCACGTATTATCGGGTTGCCAGCGATGGAAACTGAGACGCAGGCCGCGCCGCAGCGCGCGCGCGGCTGGTTGCTGGCCGTCCTCGCCATGGTGCTCGTGGCCCTGGTGGCGTATCAGATGTGGCCGCAGCGAGATTCCGCCGACCCGTCGCCGGCTCCGGGTGCGACGGCCCAGCGCCAGGGCGCGGCGCGGCAGGAGCTGGATCCGGCCGAGTTGAAGGTCAAGTTGGACGCGCTGGTCGCGAAACGGCCGGACGTGGACGAGGCAAACCGGAATCCGTTCCGGTTCACGCCGCCGCCGCCACCGCCGGCGCCGCCGCGCGTCACAGCAGTCCGACCAGCCTCTCGCGCCGGTCGGGCCGCCGCCAGAACCATTGCCGCCGCCGATCCCGCCGATCCCGTTGAAGTTCATGGGCACGGTCGAGAAGCCGGGCCTGATGCTCGCGGCGTTGACCGATTGCAAAGGGTACACATACGCGGCGCGGGAAGGCGAAGTCGTGGACGGGCGCTACCGGGTGGTAAAGATACAAGTCGAGTCTGTGATCCTGGAATATTCCAACGGGACGGGCCGAACGACCGTCCGAAAGAGCGGGGATTGTCCAAGGACGCCGTAGCCGCCGCCCTCGGCGATCGCAGCGATTGCACGCTGAATGATTGGAGCCAAGTCGTGAAACGTAGGCTGATTGTATTGCTGGTGTTGACCGCCCTCGTCTCGGGATGCACGGCGGGCCGGGCGTTCCGCAAGGGCCGCGAGTCGGCCCGTACCGGCGACTGGGATGCGGCGGTGGTGCACTTCACCGAGGCGCTGCAGGCGAACCCGGACAACGCCGAATACAAGATCGAGCTCGAGCGCGCGACGCAGAACGCGGCGCGCGATCACATCACGCGCGCCCGCGAGTTCGAGCAGGAGGACCAGCTCGACGCCGCGCTGATCGAGTACAAGCAGGGCGGTCGAGCTCGATCCCGACGAACCGGCTCGCGGCGAGCAAGGCGGCAGAGCTCGAGCGGACGATCCGCGATCGGATCGAGAAGTCGCGTCCGCGTCCGGCGATCGAGACGCTGCGGCAGCAGGCGCGCACGCCAGGGCGGCGCCGGTCCTCAACCCGGCCGATCGCACGCCGCTCAAGCTCAACTTCAACAACTCGAGCCTGCGCGACATCCTCAACTTCATCGGCACGACGACCGGCATCAACATTCAGCTACGACAGCACGTACGTCGACAAGCCGTACAGCGTGAACCTCGACGGCGTCACGCTCGAGGAGGCGCTGCAGCAGATCCTGTCGGTCGAACGGCTACTTCTACAAGGTCATGAACCCGACGACCATCGTCATCGCGCCGGACACGCCGGCCGGGCACCAGCAGTACGACGAGCTGGTCATGCAGGTCTTCTACCTCTCGCACGCCGACGTGCAGGAAGTCGTCGCAGGTCGTGAACGCGATGATGCGCATCCAGCGCAGGTGGCAGCCGGCGATCTATCCGAACAAGACGTCGAACACGATCACCGTGCGCGCCACGGCGCCGATCGTGGACGTCGTCGAGCGGCTGATTCGCGCCCACGACAAGCCGCGCGCGGAAGTCGTGATCGAGGTCCAGATTCTCGAGGTCAATCGCAGCCGCGCCAAGCAGTTCGGCATCAACCTGAGCGACTACGCGCTCGGCCTGACGTTCTCGCCCGAGGTGGCGCCGCCGAACACGTCCGGGGCGATTCCGCCGACGCCGCCGCCGCCGTTCAACCTGAACACGATCTCGCAGGGCGTCAGCACCGCCGACTTCTACCTCACGGTGCCGACGGCCTTCGTGCGCTTCCTGGAGACCGATTCGCACACCAAGCAGCTGGCGAAGCCGCAGCTGCGCGGCGCGGAAGGGCAGGAGCTGACGCTCAACCTCGGCGATCAGATCCCGGTCGTGTCGACGGTGTTCGGCGCCGCGGCGGCTGGCGGGTTCGCCAACATCCCGCAGTCGTCGTTCACCTACCGCGACGTCGGCGTCAACATCGACGATGACGCCGCGCGTGACCTACGAGGGCGAGATCATCCTCGACCTCACCGTCGAGAGCAGCAACCTCGGGCCGAACGTCAGCGTCGCCGGGCAGGACGTCCCGTCGTTCGGCTCGCGCCAGGTGCAAGACGCGGCTGCGGCTGCGCGAGGGCGAGTCCAACCTGCTCGCCGGCCTGCTCAAGGACGATCAGCGGAAGGTCGTCACCGGCTTGCCCGGCCTGATGCGCGTGCCGGGCCTGCGGTCGCTGTTCGGCGCGACGAGCGACGAGATCAGCCAGACCGACATCGTGATGCTGATGACGCCGCACATCGTCCGCACCCACGAGCTGACGGTCGAGGACCTGGCGCCGATCTACATCGGCACGCAGCAGAACGTCGGCCTCACCGGGCCGCCGCCGCTGATTCGCGCCGCCGGCCGAGGACGCCGGCCGCTGCCGCGGCGCCGGCGCTCCGGCGCAGCCGGCGGCGATCACGACGCCGACGCCGCAGTTCCTGCCGCCGCCCGCCGGGGACGCCGGTGCCCGCCGCGGCGGCGCCGCCTGCCGAGCTCCGACAGGCGCCACGGTGCCGCCGCCGTACCGCCGCACCGCCGATCGCGCCGGTAGGAGCGCCGCCGCCGGGCGCCGGCTCCAGGCACGGTTCCACCGGCGCCGACGGTGACGCCGATCGCGCCGCCGGCAACGCCGCCGGCGCGGCTCCACCTGCCGGCGTGCCCCGCGCGATCCCAGCGTCGCGCCGGCGGCGCCCGGGCGTCCCGCCAGCGCCCGCCGGCGCAGATCATCGTCACGGCGCCGCCGGAGTTGCGGGTCGCCGGCGGGCCGTACACCGTCCCGCTCTCGATCAACAACGCGTCGCGCATGTCGATGATGACGTTGACGGTGACGTACAACCCGGCCGTGCTGCGCGTGCGCAAGGTGCAGGACGGCACGTTCATGCGCCAGGGCGGCGTCACGGCCACCTTCACGCCGCGCATCGACGCGCCGCAGGCCGGGTCGACATCGCCATCGCGCGCACCGGCGATCAGCGCGGGCGCGTCGGCTCGGGGCTGCTGGCCGCGCTGCTGTTCGACGCCGTCGGGCCTGGCAACTCGCTGATTCAGGTGAGCGGCGTCGCGAGCGAGCCCGAAGGCGGCGCCGTTGCCGCTGGTCATTCGCGCCGGTGACGGTGACGGTGAGGTGACAGCGCAGTGACGCTGCGAAGGCAATCGGCGACGCGAGCGGCTTCACCTTCATCGAGCTGCTGGTCGTCTCGACGATCCTGATCATCCTCGCCTCGGCGGTCATGCCGCTGGCGAAGGTGACGAACCAGCGTCAGCGGGAGGCGGAGCTGCGGCGCTCGCTGCGCGAGATGCGGACGGCGATCGACAAGTTCAAGGACGCGGTCGACATGGGACTGATTCCGGCGACCGAGATCAAGAGCGGGCAGCGAAGGCTATCCGCCGGATCTGGAGACGCTCGTCGAAGGCGTCACCATCGCCAACGACGCCTCGGGCCTCAAGCTGAAGTTCCTGCGCCGCGATCCCGATCGATCCGATGACGAAGTCGAACCGAATGGGGAATGCGCGCCTACCGGGACAGGCCGGACTCATCTCGTGGGGCGGGCAGAACGTGTACGACGTCTACACCAAAGCGACGGGCAAGGCCTCGATGGCACGAAATACAGGGACTGGTAAGACGCGATGACGGCGGAGAGTCAGCGATGGCGAAACAGACGCGCGCGTAGGTGCTCGCGGCTCAAGTCGGCGAGCGGCTTCACGCTCGTCGAGCTGCTGATCGTCATCTCGCTGATTTCGATCCTGGCGGCGATGGGCGTGGTGCAGTACAGGAATCGGTGTTCAACACGCCGCGGAGAGCGTCGCTGCGCACCGACCTTTTCCGGATGCGCGACGCCATCGACCAGTACTACGCCGACAAGGGCAAATACCCGGCGTCGCTCGACTCGCTCGTCAGCGACGGCTACATGCGGAGGATCCCCGAAGATCCGATCACCAAGTCCGCCGACAGCTGGCAGACGGTGCCGGCCGAACCGGATCCGAGCAATCCGACCTCCGAACCGGGCATCTACGACGTCAAGAGCGGTGCGCAGGGCACGGCGCTCGATGGATCGACTTACGCGGACTGGTAAATCGTGGAACCGCTCGCCATTCTAGAACCGCGCCCACGCCCGGAAGGGCCTGGGCCGACACCGCGGTTGCCGCCCGGCTCGACAAACGGCGGCTGCGTGCCGCCCTCGCCACCAGGCCCGACACCGCCGGGACCACGTCCGCCGGGGCCTGTGGCCGTCCGCCCGGACCGGTCGGCCGGCCTCCTGGGCCGCCGCCGCGCCGGCCACCTGGAAGAACGCTGCCGGGGAAGTTCGCTCCCGGAGGAGTGTTGCCCTGGCCCTCGGGCGAATTGGCCATCGGCATTGCGCCGCCGGGGCGCGGTGCAATGTTGAACGTGAACTGCCACTGGTCGTAGCGAGTGGCGCCCCGATAGCTGCGGATGGAGTTTTGTTCGCTCTTGCTGCGGACGCCCATCATCCCGCCGCAACCTGTTGGCCAGCTGGCGGTGTCGGCGAACCGCCGCGGCCGCCGCGGCCGCCGGGTTGCGCCGGTGGTGGGTTGATGCCGGGTTGCGCGCTGCCGACGCCGATGAGGACGAACTCACCATCCTTCGTCATCGGGTCTTTATATTTCTTGCGCAGGTAGCGGCCTTCTACCAGCGAGTCGATGCTCGGTGGAAAGGCGTTCGCGACGTTTGCGTTCTTGAATCTGAAGAGGGCGACCGCGCGCGCGTACTGCTCGCCGCGAAAGACGAGCTCGGCCTCTTTTTCGCGCTGCGCTTCGTGGCGCCACACCGGCATCGCGACCGAAAGCAGGATGGCCATTATCGCCAGCGCGACCAGCAATGCGGCCATGGCGTATCCGCGTTCACCATCGTGCCGAGGCAAATCGCGTAAACTCATGACTTCAAAAATGTCAGGTTTTTCCATGCTAGCACAATCCTTTTCGTCGGCCTGGGCGAGGCGCCTCTGCCTTTCGACTGTCGCGGTAGTGCCGGCGTTGGTACTTTCGGCGTGCGACAAGGTGCCCCTCCTGGCGCCTGGCGGCACGGTGATCTCGCTCTTCGCGACGGCGAATAGCGTTCCGGTGAACGGCGAGATCGAGATCGTGGCAACGGCGATCGAGAACGGCACGACGTCGACGCCCCGACGACGCCACCACGCCCGGGACTCCGACAACCCCGGCCACACCGACGCCGACTGCCACCTCGTCTTCTGGCGCCGGCACGCCCGTGCAGAACGGGACGGTCATCACCTTTACGACGACGCTGGGCAGAGTCGAGCCGACCGAAGCCCGAACAAACAACGGCCAGGTCCGCGTGCGCTTCATCTCCAGCGGTCAGAGCGGCACGGCCACAATCACGGCGTTCTCGGGCGGCGCCTCGGCGAAGCTCGAGAATTTGCGCGTGGGGACGGCGGCCGCCGAACGGGTGCTCGTAAGCGCGTCGCCGTCGGTGCTGCCGCCGAATGGCGGGACAACAGAGATCTCGGCGCGCGTCGAGGACACCAGCGGCGCCGGCATTCCCGGCGTTCCGGTGACCTTTACGGCAGACAACGGACAGCTCGGCTCGGGATCCGTTTTGACTGACGCCAGCGGCGTAGCCAAGACGTCTCTGACAGCGAGCCGGCAGACGATCGTGACGGCCAACGTTGCCGGCAAGACGGCAACCGTAACCGTGACGGTCAACGCCCGGACGGGCGTCACGATTACCGGGCCGACGACTCCCGTGGCCGCGGGCGTACCAGTCACGTTCACCGTCGGTGTCGCCGCGGCGCCTGCGATTATCCGTGACGTGACGATCGACTTTGGCGATGGTCAGCGCAGCTCTCTCGGCGCTCTCAGCGCGTCAACGCCAGTCCAGCACGTCTACACGGAAGAGGGCACTTACCGCGCCTCGGCGACGGCAACCGATTCGAGCGGGTTCACGGAAACTGTCGCGACGTTCGTGACAATCCAGCCGGCGCAGCCGCCGAGCGTCATCATTCAGCCGCAGCCGGCGAACCCGGTGCCGGGTCAGACCGTCGTCTTTACGGCGAGCGTCTCGGGCGCGACCTCGACGATTCTGCGCTACGAATGGACGTTCGAGGGTGGTAATCCGCCGACGGCAACGACCTCCGGGGCCCGAGCGACGTCGACGTTCTCAGGAACCGGCACGCGCGTAATCACGGTGAGAGTGGTTCAGGCGTCCGGTCCGGCCGGTGACGGCACGACAGTCATCAACCTGCAGTCGGGCGGCGCAGTTGCGCAAGTGAAGAAGTAGCGTCCGCTTCGAGGCGAACTGCACGACAAGCCCAGTGCCCTAGGGGCGCTGGGCTTTGTCGTTTTTACTGGTCTTCGAGTCGTGATCGAAGGCGGGAAGTCAGGCCGATTCTGACGCCAGCTCGCCGACGATGGCGTCGTGCAGCAGTGGGCGGATGCGCCGGATGGCTTCGTTGGCTCGCGTCGGATGAACGCGGTTGGTCAGAAGGACGACGTAGAGGTCGCGCTCCCAATCGATCCACAGCGACGTCCCCGTGAATCCTGTATGGCCGATTGCCGTCGGGCACATCAGCGTTCCGCACGACGAGGTCGGGAGCATCGTGTCCCAGCCGAGCGCCCGTGAGCTGCCGGGAACGTCTGTCCTCGTGATGAACGTCCGCATCGTCAGCGGATCGGCCAGCGATCGGTTCTCCAGCGATCGTGCGCAGCAAAGCGCGAGCGAAGGCGCCAACCCCCGCGGCCGTGCCGAAGAGACCGGCGTGCCCGGCGGCGCCGCCGAGCGCCCAGGCGTTCTCGTCGTGGACTTCGCCGACGAGCAGGCGTCCGCGCCATGGGTCGACTTCCGTCGGCGCGGTGCGTGCACGCCAGGCGCGCGGCGGGTTGAAGCGCATTGGCTCGGCGGTGAAATACGACGCGAGCCGGTGGAATTGCGTCGCCAGCCCGCGCGCGGATCGATCGTGCCCGGCGCGCCGCGGAATGCCGGGCCAGGCGGCTGGACGTCCTCGAGGATGAACGCGAGCAGCATGAAGCCGAGATCGCTGTAGATGCGACTTGCGAGCGTGGGCGGTACTCGAGCGGCAACGTGCAAATTGCGTGTTCGAATTCCTGCCGGCCGGTGTAGTCGCGATAGAACGGCAGGTACGCCGTCAGCCCCGAGGCGTGCGCGAGAAGATCGCGGATCGTGACCTCTTCGCGGTCGGAGCCTCTCCAGTGCGGAAGGCCAGTCGGCGACCGGTTCGTCGAGATCGAGCCGGCCATCGTCAACGGCGCGCATGACGAGCGTCGTGGTGGCGAGCACCTTCGTCAGCGAGGCAAGGTCGTAGATGGTGTTGCGAGTCGACCGCGGCCGCATCGGCGTCGTAGGTCAGGTGGCCGTAGCGTGCCGCCAGAGAAAGCCATCACCTCGACCGACTTCGACCGCGGCGCCGGGAAACGCTCCGGCGCCAGCGCGCCTGGTCGAGCAGCGATGCGGCCGCCTTGAAGCGCTCGTCATGACGGTGAGCGGCGCGCCGCATGGCTCGGAGCCGCGGCGACGTCTTTCAGTACAACCGAAGCGGCGAGCGCGCAGGCGAAGGTCACGAGGCGCCGATAAAGGCGTACCACGTCCACGCCGTTGCCGCCGTCCACCACACCCACGCCAGGACCACGACGCCGCTCGTCATGCCGGCGATCATCGCTCGCGAGCCGACGCCCGACGTGAGAACGCCGACGAGAAAGGCGCCGAGGACCGGGCCCGCCGCGAGCGACAGCACAGCGAGGCCGGCATCGAGCACCGAGCGAATCCACTGCGCGCCGAGCGCGACGCCGATCTGCGCCACGCCCCAGAAGATCGTCGCCGCCTTGCGAGACCCGCATCTGCGTGTCCTGATCGGCATCGGGCCGCACGTACTTCAGATAGAAGTCGTTGACCGTCGTCGCCGCGAGCGCGTTGATCGACGGCGAGAGCGCCGCCGCGACGATCGCGGCGACGATGAAGCCGGCGGCGCCGTGCGATAGCGACGTGACGACGAAGAGCGGCAGGACTTCGTCGTTGCTGACGAGCGGCCGCGGCAGCGGCGTCTGCTGGTAGAAGACGTAGAGCATCGCGCCGATGACAGGAACAGCGCGAACTGCGCGAAGACGATCGACGCCACTGAGCACGAGCCCGGTGGACGCCGCCCTGGCGGACTGCGCCGAGAGCAGCCGCTGCACGAGATACTGATCCGTGCCGTGCGTGGCCAGCGTCAGCGCGACGCCGCCCAGCAGTCCTGCCCAGAAGGTGTAGACGCGCGTCGGCGTCAAAGGCGAAATCGAAGATGCGGAACTTGCCCGCCGCGCGGCGGTAGACGCGACCGCGGCCCAGCCGCCATCGATCTGCTGCAGCAGCCCGACCAGAAGACGACGAGCGCGCCGGCGACGTAGATGAACATCTGGACGACGTCGGTCCAGATCACCGCCGAGACGCCGCCGCGAACCGTGTAGACGATCATCGCCGCACCGATGAGGACGATGGCGAGCGTGACCGGCACATGCGTGACGACGGCGATCACCAGCGCCGTCGCGAACAGCCGGACGCCGTCGGCGAGCGTGCGCGTGATGACGAAGATGACCGCCGCGATGTTTTTCACGCCAGGTCCGAAGCGGCGCTGCAGCAGTTCGTACGAGGTGAAGAGCTCGCCGCGGAAGTACGCCGGGATGAAGAGCACGCTGACGAGGATGCGGCCGACGACGTAGCCGAGCGCGAGCTGCAGGAACGTCATGTTGCCGGCGTATGCGCTGGCGGGGACGCCGATGAAGCTGAGGGTGCTCGTTTCCGTCGCCACGATCGTGAAGCAGATCGCCCACCATGGGACGGAACGGTCGTTCAGGAAGTAATCGCGGGTGGTTTTCTGGAACCGCGCGAACCAGGAGCCGAATGCGGTGATGGCGAGGAGGTAGCCGGCGATGACCGTGTAGTCGAGCCAGGTCAGGGCCATGACCGGCGGCCGATGCTACCGCGATGCCGGCTGCGCCAGCCGCAGGTTGGCGAAAGCCGAGCGGCCGACAGCAGCGAGGTAGTCGGGTGCGCCTGTCGCGGGTCGATGAGGCTGTCGTAGGAGAAGAGGATGACGCCGGCGGCGCCGAGCCGGCGGGCGGTCTGGATATTGTCGACCGTCTGCGCCGGCGGAAGCCGATAGGCGCCGATGCCGGCCCAGACCGGCTCGGCCGCCCGCGACGTCGCGCGCCGCGGCGATCTGCTCTGCGAAGCGCTGCGGCTCCGGCGTGTAGGCCATCGGGCACACGGCGTCGACGAGGCCCGCCTCGAGCCAGCGCCCCAGTCCTGCAGGCGGTGCTCGCGAGGCTTCGCGGATATCCGGCGCGGTCGCGACGGTGACGAGCGCGTCCGGCCGTACCGTCTTGACCGCCGTGCGCAGCCGGCGCGATCGAGTGCCGTCATGCGCGAGACCCGGAACGCCTGCCATTCGTCGGGATAGCCGTCAGGATAGGCGAAGAGGATCTTCGCCTTCGCGGGCGTCGAGCTGGCGGCGCACCGCGGCGTCGTCAGCTGCGGCCGAATCGACGTCGCGGAACTCGCGAATCGCGCGCGCGGCTGTAATCGAAGCGATCGGTGGGGTAGCGCGCGTAATCGAAGTGGACGCCGTCGAGCGGGTAGCGCGTCGCGATATCGCGCACGACGGCTTCGACGTGTGCGCGGCGGCCGGGAGGAGCGGCGAGGCGTAAAGGCCTTCGACGTCGCGCGGCCTGCGCTGCGCGTCCAGCGCGCGAGCTTGCCGACGTAGGCCGGGCTGTCGGCCGGCATGCGCGCGAGTTCCTGCGCGATATCGCGCGGCACCATCAGCCACTCGGGATGGCGATGGACGAGATGCGTCGCGCGCGATCGGCAGGTCGGCGGCGCTCGAGACCAGGTTGACGTTGACCCACGCGTGCACGCGCAGGCCCGCCGCGTGCGCCGCGTCAGGACGAGTCGCGAGCGGATCGAAACTCGCCGGCTGCCGCTGCAGCTCCGCGGCGCGCGGTTCGAGGCCGCCGGTTGAAGTAGGCGTCGCCGCGGCCGCGCACCTGCACGAGCAGCGTGTTGAAGCCGTGGTCGCGCGCGCGTTGCGCACCAGCGTGGCGATGCGCGTCGGGCGAGGTCAGCGAGTGCGCAGCACCCACAGCGCGCGCATTTCGCTTGCCGCGTTGCTCGGACGTTGCGGATGTGCGAGCGGCGAGCCGCGGAAGCGTCGAGGTAGCGACAAGGACGGCGATGGCGACGCACGCCAGCGCGAAGAACGCGTGACGCACCTTCCGTCGACAAGCAGGCATAAACTCGTGAATCTAACAGTTTGCCGATTGACAGAGTCAACGCAATTCCCGCCTCCGGCGAGGTCGCCAGCGGCGTTCGGTACTGATAAGCTCACGGCGAGTTCGCGCTCTCGAACGGCCGGCGGGTCCGTCGGCCGTTGCGCTGTGGGCGCGCGTCACGCAGGTCTCATAGACACGATCCACGTCCTCGGCATCGACGCGGGCGGCACGAAGACGGTGTGCCAGCTCGCCGACGAAAACGGGCCGTCCTCGCCGAGACGCGCGGCGGCGGCGCCAACCTGCAGGCGGCCGGCGAGCTGCAGGTCGAGAAGGTCCTGCACGACGTGATGGATGAGGCGATCGGCGAGCGCGCATCAGCCGGCGGCGATCTGCCTGGGCATCGCCGGCGTCGATCGTCCCGACGATTCCGTCGTCGTTGCGGGGGATCATGCGGCGCATCGGCTCGCAGGCGCGCGTGCTGCGTCGTCAACGACGCACTGGTCGCGCTCGAAGCCGGGCGCCGGCCGCCCGGCGTCGTCATCATCTCCGGCACAGGATCGATCGCCTACGGCCGCAACACGCAGCGAGGCCGCACGCGCCGGCGGCTGGGGCTACGTGCTCGGCGACGAGGGCAGCGGCTACTGGATTGGCCGTGCGGCGTTGCGCGCGGTTCTGCGCGAAGCCGATCGGCGCGGTCCGCGAACGGCGTTGACGCCGCTGCTGCTCGCAGCATTTCGGCGTGCCGCAGGCGCAGGGGCTGATTCACGAGGTCTACCACAGCACCTGCGGCCGTCGGCGATCGGCGCGCTGGCGCGATGCGTTCAGAAGGCGTTCCGGACGGCGACGACGCGGCGATCGGCATCTTGCAAGCAGCGGCCGACGAGCTCGAGTCATCGGGCGTGAGGTTGCAGCCGTCTCGAGCTCGTCGGCGAGCCGTTTCCGTTCATACTGGCCGGCGGATTTTCGCGCGGTGCCGTGGCTGCGCGAGGAGCTGGAGCGCCGCCTGCCGCTCGCGGCCCGAACGGCGATGCCCGGCTGCTCGAACGCGAGCCGGCCGCAGGCGCGGTGTCCTGGCGCTCCAGGAAGCGGGCGGCGGCGCCGGATACCGAAGTATCTCTCCACATAGCCCATGTCAGGACCGCCCCGCATTTCGATCTTTTCCGATGAACGGGCGCTCGCGCGCGCCCTGACCGACCGCGTGGCCGCGGCGCTCGCGGCGAGGCCGACGCTCGTGCTCGGCCTGCCCACCGGCCGGACGGCGGTCCTCTTCTACGAGGATCTTGCGACGCGTGTTGAACGCGGCGCGGTCAACCTGTCGCGGGCGGCGACGTTCAACCTCGACGAGTTCGTGGGCATCAGCGCCGAGCATCCCGGCAGCTTTCGACGCTTCATGAACAGTCACCTCTTCACTCGCGTCGACCTCGCGCCGGAGCGCATCCATTTTCTGAATGGCGCAGCGGCGGACACCACAGAAGAGTGTGCGCGGTACGAGCGCGAGATCGCGGCGGCCGGCGGGATTGATTTGCAGATTCTCGGACTGGGAACGAACGGCCACATCGGGTTCAACGAGCCGGCACCGGCGCTCGAGGCGCGGACCCACCGGGTA
>CAWHNN010000021.1:0-29940 GCA_963830815.1 uncultured Acidobacteriota bacterium
GCGCCGATGATCGCCAGGTTGACGGGAATCATCGGCAACACGCACGGCGTCAGGTTGAGCGCCAGGCCGCCGAGAAACGCGAGGGCGAGGATGGCGAGCGGTCCCTTGCCTTCGAAGAGCCCGGTCTGCTTGACTCCGCGTTCGGCGTCGCCGATAAACTTCAGGAACGCGTCCTTGTTCACGTAGCCGCCCGCCGTGCCGAGGACATCGAACTCGTCGAAGATTTGACGACATCTGCCGGCAGGGTCGCTGTGGGCTCGGCCTTAACCGCTGAGGCGGCAGGTGCGCTCGTTGAGGGAAGGGTTGCAGGAACCGGCGCTGGTGGCTCTGAGGGAGGCGCTGTTGCCGCGATGGCAGGCGGCGCAACCGGGGCCGCCGCTCGTGGCGTAGCGCGCTTCGTGGCGCCTCCGACGGTCAACGTCCAGGAGACGGGGATCGTCATCGGCCTGAAGCACGTCGTGTCGTCGCAGGCCTGATAGCGCAGTCGCGCCGGTACGGTTACCTCTCCCGGCGCATGGTCCTTCGCGACAGCCAGCCGGACCTCAATCGAGAAGGCCCCCTCGAAGACGGCGAGGGGCTTGTCAGTGCCCTTCAGCAGGAAGTCCTTCGCCGGAGGAAAGCTCAACCCTCGAGCTTTATGCCAGGCGGCGCTTCGAGAATAGCGTCAGGGGGATAAGCGACGGGTCGCGGGGCTTGTCCGACTGAATATGAAAGCCTGGCGAGACCTTCACCGCCAAAGTGGTCTTGACCGTCGTCCCGGGCTGCACCGGGTCGGTAACGGCTGTCGCAGTCGCGGACGCGTACGCGAGGCCCGGTTGCGCGCTCGCGGGCTGCGCGATGCCAGCGGTAACGGTTAGAAGAAGAACGAGCGGTGTCAGAATCCTGCGAAGCGTCATGTGTGTATAACGGCCTGACTCGAATCTATCCCTTTAGGACGCCTGCCGTCCAACGTCCGTCCCGACGTCCGCGGGTCGTTCCAGCCTGCGAAACGGCCGGCTCTGACCGCGAAACGTCAATCCTGGACGGCCCTGATTTGGACCATAATGGCCGTCGCACTTACCTTCGAGCCAGCGCTGCCAGCGCCCGGGAGACGAGTTGGTCTCAGGCGACAGGCTATCAATCACAACGACCCCGACCGCTTGGGCGGCCGGGCGGAAAAGGACAACTATGAGCAATGCGACTCTAAGTGCTGACGTGACCGCACCGAACGCCCAGCGGCTCTTGTGGGCCGGCTTCATGGCCATCCTCGCGGCGGGCATCGGCTTCGCCATCCGCGGCGGCATCCTGGCCAACTGGGCCGCGGAGTTCGGCTTCACCGGCGCGCAGCTCGGCGCCATCGGCGGCGCCGGTTTCACCGGCTTCTGCTTCGGCATCATCATCGGCGGCGTGATCGTCGACAAGATCGGCTACGGCAAGCTGGTCATCGCGGCCTTCCTGTTGCACGTGCTGTCGGCCTTCATCACGTTCGCCGCGACCGAGGGACAGGCGCAGGACACGGCCTACATGTTCCTCTACATCGGCACGTTCATTTTCGCTCTGGCCAACGGCACGCTGGAAGCCGTGGCCAATCCGCTGGTCTCGACGCTCTTTCCCGCACAACCGCACGCACTACCTGAACATCCTCCACGCGAGCTGGCCGGCGGGCCTGGTGCATCGGCGGCCTCATCGGCTGGGTTCTCGGCGAAGGGCATGCAGGTCGAGCTGGAAGATCAGCTCGGCCTCTTCCTCGTCCGACCGTGCTCTACGGCGTCATGTTCTTCGGCCAGACATTCCCGAAGTCCGAGGCTCGCAAAAGGGCCTCAGCGTCGGCCAGATGTTCCAGGAAGTGGGCATCCTCGGCGCGCTCGTCGCCTGCTTTCTCGTCGGCCTGTTCTTCAAGGATCAGCTCGGCGGCATCCTCGCGTTCTTCACCGGCAGCGCGTTCTTCGCGTCCGCGACCTGGGGCTACCTCTGCTGGGGCGTGGCCTTCGTCCTGCTGCTGATCGTCGGCATCAAGACGAACTTCTCGATCGGCTCGCTGCTGCTGTTCGTGCTGTTCGTCACGCACGCCCTGGTCGGCGCGGTGGAGCTCGGCACCGACGGCTGGATTCAGAACATCACCGGCAACATCCTCACGCCGGCGCAGGGCAAGATCCTGTTCGTCTTCACGTCGCTGCTCATGTTCGCGCTGCGCTTCTGCGCGGACTTCATCGAGCGGACCTGAAGCTGTCGCCCGATCGGCCTGCTCTTCATCTGCTCGGTGCTGGCCGTGTCGGTCTGCGCATGGTCAGCGGCATCGAGACGTTTGCCGGCGCGCTGATCGCCCTGGCCGTCTACGCGCTCGGCAAGACGTTCTTCTGGCCGACGATGCTGGCGGTCGTGGGCGATCGGTTCCCGCGCACCGGCGCGGTCGCGATGTCGATCATGGGCGGCATCGGCATGATGTCGGCCGGCCTCCTCGGCGGCCCCGGCCTCGGCTACGCCAAGGACCGCTTCACCGCCGAGCACCTGCAGACGACCGACCCGGCGGTTTACGAGCAGTACAAGGCGCCGAAGCCGAGCCGGTTCCTCTTCCTCGAGGAAGTGACGGCCTCGACGGCACCAAGCTGTCGGAGGCGCAGACCGCCGCCAGCAAGACCCCCGAGCAGCAGATCGTGGCCGACGCCAGCATCATGGGCGACCGCGAGACGCTCAAGGCGGACTCGTTCATCCCGGTCGCGATGGCGATCATTTACTTGCTGTTGTTCCTCTACTTCAAGACCATCGGCGGGTACAAGGCCGGTGCACATCGAACGCGCCGCCGAGGGCGGCAAGTGCGGGCAGGTAAGCGTCGGTAGCTCGGGGTTCGGTAGTCGGTTTCGGTAGTTCGGTAGTTGTAATTCGAGTTCACGAGCTCCGAGCTAACCGAACAACCGACCTACCGAGCCCGAACCCCGAACTACCGACTACCGAACTACCGAACCTCGAACCTACCGATCTAGAGCGTCTTCAGATAAATATTCTTGAACTCGACCTTCATCGGCGGTCCGGTGTGAATCTGGAAGCCGATCAGGCCTTTCGCCGATCGGTTCTTCGCATCGTCGTCGACGAGAAGGCGGTGACGTGGCCGTTGAGGATGTGAATGAGGGTGTTGCCTCGCGCGATGACGTGGAACTGGTTCCAGTCCTTGTCCTTGATGATCGGCCTTGAGCTCGTCGGGCGTTCCGCTGAGCCGACGACGTCCCGGACGCCGTCGCCGAGCCGATGCGACGCCGCCGCGCTGCATGATGAAAGCCGCGGCCGCGTTCTTCGTAGAGCATGCCGGTGAACGTGTTGTCGAAGTCGAAGTCGGCCTGATAGCCCTTCAACACCCATTTGCCCGTTTTCGGCGTCCGTCGGCACCTGCGGAAGTGACGCTGCGGAACTGGATGCCGCTGTTGCTCGCGTTCAGTCGAAACTCGACTTTCAAGCTCGAAGTCCGCCGGGCTCGCTGCCGCGCAAGATCACGAAGGTGTTCTCCTTGACGGGATTCGCTTCGGTGCTCTCGCCGACGATGCGTGCCTTCTCGGCCCTCCAGAAGGTCGGGATCGCCCTCCCATCCTTCGAGCTGGTGCCGTCGAAGATCGGATGCGAACCCAGTGCGATCCTCGAACGTAATCGGCTGCGGCCCGCGTGCCACCGCCGCCGCCGCGGCGGCCCTCGCCCTGACCTGCCCTGCTGGCTGGCCGGCCGGCGGCTGCTGCTGCGCGATCAGTTCGAACGCGCCTGCGCCGAAGCGCCCCCAGCGCATCGCCGTGACATTACCAGTCTAGCTCCATCATTACTTCTCCTCGCTTGAGATACGTTCGCTCTGTCGCCCGCGTCGCCGGCTATTTCCCCAACCTTTTCCCACTGCCGCGTCTTGCGCCGACTTGAGCACCGCGTCGGTCACATAGATCGGTCGCCAGGCCGTCGCGGAACGTCGGCGCCGACGGCTCTTGCCCTCGCCGGCGGCCTTCACGAAATCGGCGAACTGGTGAATGAACGTGTGCTCGTAGCCGATCTGGAGGCCCGGGCACCCACCAGTGCTTCATGTAGGGCTGATCGCCGTCGGTGACGTGGATGCTGCGCCAGCCGCGCACGCGGCCCTCGTCCTTGTGATCGAAGTACTGGATGCGATGCAGATCGTGCAGATCCCAGAACGCGGAGGCGTGCTCGCCGTTGATCTCGAGCGTGTAGAGCGCCTTGTGCCCGCGCGCGTAGCGCGTCGCCTCGAACGTCGCGAGCGATCCGTTCTTGAACCGGCACAGGAACGCGCTCGCATCGTCGATGCCGACCGGCTCGACCTTGCCGGTGAGGTTGTGCTTGCGCTCCTTGACGAACGTTTCGGTCATCGCCGGTGACTTCGGTGATCGGGCCGTTCAGCCACAGCGCCGTGTCGATGCTGTGCGCGAGGAGATCGCCGGTGACGCCGCTGCCCGCGACCGCGACGTCGAGCCGCCAGAGGCCTTCGCCGCCCTGCGGCAAGTCCTGCGGAGATCGTCCAGTCCTGGAGGAACTTCGCGCGGTAATGAAAGATCCGTCCGAACTTGCCCTCGTCGATGAGGTGCTTGATGCAGCGACGACGGCCGGGACGCGGCGGTAGTTGTACCAGACGGTGTTCGGCGACGCCGGCGGCTTTCGACCGCGTCGACCATCTCTTCGGCTTCTGCGCGGTTCGGCCGAGCGGCTTCTCGCACATCACCATCTTGCCGGCCTTCGCGGCGGCGATCGCGATGTCGTGGTGCGTGTCGTTCGGGCTCGCGATGTCGATGACGTCGATGTCCTTGCGCTCGACCAGCTTGCGCCAGTCGGTCTCGATCGACTCGTAGCCCCAGTTCGCCGCGAACGCCTTGACGCGATCCGCATTGCGCGCCACGACCGCCTTCAGCACCGGCTTGATACGGCAGATCGAAAAACCGCGGCGCCTGCAGGAACGCGTTCGAGTGGGTCCGGCCCATGAAGCCGTAGCCGACCAGCCCGATAT
The DNA here is from genome assembly GCA_963830815.1 of uncultured Acidobacteriota bacterium. Lineage (GTDB taxonomy): Bacteria > Acidobacteriota > Vicinamibacteria > Vicinamibacterales > 2-12-FULL-66-21 > DATBJJ01. The sequence continues at coordinate 4,964 of CAWHNN010000021.1, forward strand.
TGAGAGTTCTTCATCATAGTCCTCGACACTACACCGCTGACCCGCGTTCTCCAGGATAAGGAATGATGCAACAATTTCTTCTTCCAATATCCGTGATTTCATGCATTCCAGCATTCGAATCTCTCAGGCATTACGTCGCTCAGTCCCACCCGTGCGCGTCGCGGACCGCAATCATCGCGCCGAGGATGTCGTTCCAGGTCTGCTGCTGCATCATCGTCGCGTTCGGGAACATGCAGCCGTCCCAGCAGATGTGCTGCAGCGCGCTGCGTGAGCTTGCCGGCGTCGTCTCGCAGCCAGAAGCCCGCGTGGCGGACGATGTCGAGCTTGCCGTTCGGGATCGTTGGGCAGGCAGTGGCGGCCGGTCTTGTCGTGCGAGCCGGAGCCCTTGACCGTCGCGTCGTTCTGCGCGACGTGGAAGTCGATCGTCCACGGCCGCAGCGCGCGCGTCATCTTCTTGAGCGCTTCGTCGAGCGTCTCACTGCTTCGACCAGTCGTAGTCCTCGGGCAGGAGGCGGTCCTCGGGCGCGTTGTAGCCCATCGTGAAGAGCAGCGTGTGCGCCATGTCGGCCTGGAAGCCGAGCGTCTTCGGCCGTTCACCATCTCGAGCAGCTCGACGTTGCGCTTCCAGCTGTGCATGCCGCCCCAGCAGATCTCGCCTTCGGCCGCGAGCCGCTCGCCGTACTCTTCCGCGACGTCGCAGGCCTGCCGGAACGTCTCCGCGATCTTCTTCGTGTTGCCGGCGGGATCCTTCGGCCCAGTCGCTCGGGCTGGCGGCCGAGTCGATGCGGACGACGCCGTACTTGCGGATGCCGAGATCGTGGAGCTTCCTTCCGATGCGCGCACGCCTTGCGCACCTGGGTGACGAAGTTCGTTCCGCTCTTCCTCGCTGCCCATCGCCGAGCCGCCGCCGGTCGGCGGCCACACCGGCGCGACGAGCGATCCGACGACGAGGTTCCTGCGCGGCGATCTTGTCGGCGAGCTGCTTCAGGTCGTCGTCTGACGAGTCGATGCTGACGTGCGGATCGAAGAGGAACAGGTCGACGCCGTCGAACTTGACGCCGCCGACCTCCGGCCGCGCGTCAGGTCGAGCATCGTGTCGAGATCGATCGGCGGCTCGGCGTCCGGGTCCCTTGCCGACGAGTCCCGGCCACATCGCGTTGTGAAGCGCTGGATATTTGTGGCATGTGTCAGTCTCTCAGTCGGTTTCACGTTCAAGGTTTCGTTTCGAGTCGCGAAGTTCGAAGTTCGCGGGATCGGTGCCTTCGAAGCTTGGCCTTGCCCGGCATCGCGAGCCTGCGAACTCGAAACAGAACACCTCGATTCAACTTCTTCTTGAGCGCTTCGCGTCCGGATTCCCCGGCCCGAAGTGCTTCAGGATGACCAGCGGATCGGTGTCGCTGCGGTTCTCGATCGTGACGCCTTCGCTGCGCCGCGCCGTCGGTCACGAAGAGCTCGTCTTCCGTCATCTGTCCGAAGCGGATCATCGCTGGCGTCGAACCGCGAGCGTGCCGAACGGCCGTAACCCTGCGTCAGGATGATGCCGTAGGCGGCGGCGTCCTTGATCGTCACGGTCCGCTTCGGGAGGACCGTGAGCTCCTTGGCGGAGTACCACCCCGTGCCGTAGGTGATCCACTGCTCGCGATAGCCTTCGGCCTCGGTTTCGGCGAACGGCTTCACGGGCTTCGGAAAGCAGCGGTTGTCGCGGCGAAGTGCGGATTGACGTTCGCGTCCCAGTCGAGCAGCCCGATGATGTAGTCGAGATCCTGGTGGTGTCGGGCGGGACGTCCTTGGTCAGCAGCTCCCACGGCGTGATGCGGCCCTCGACCTCCGACTGGAACATCGCGAAGACGTCGCTGTTCACCTGCGGCTCGTAGGTCAGCAGCGAGCCGGGCGCATGGAGGATCCCGGGATCGATCTGCCAGCCCGTGCCGCGCTCCAGGCGATACGCGCGCGACAGGAACAGGATGCCGTTGTCGCCCTTGTTCCAGTTCTCGAGGCACCGCCGCACGTCGTCCTTCGTCGTCCCCGGCTCGAGTCCCATGAACGTGTACGGGAAGTTGTTGTCGGTCGGGTTGTATTGCGGCGGGAAGTAATACGCCTCGGGCTTGCCGCGGCGGCCGACGCGCTTCGCGTGCGCGTCGCTCTGGTGCATGTGATGCGGGATCGGGCCCATGTTGTCGAAGAACTTGCAGAGCAGGTTCCAGCCCTTCTCGCGCTCCATGACGTCGGCGCCGAGCAGCAGATCGCCGGCCTGCTCGACGGCCTCCTTCAGCAGGAAACGCGTTGCCGTCGTCGAGGCGGACGTAGCTGAGGCCTTCGTCGGCGGGCGTGCCCGGACCGTTGTCGGCGTTCGTCGTTGACGAGAACCAGCGCTCGTTGATGCCGCCGCGGTGCCCGCCGAACGCGTAGAGATCGTCCGGGATGCAGCCGCAGGCGCCGCCCCGGAATCATGAAGGAGCGCGGCACCCAGCACGGTTCCAGCCGCAGCATTCCGCCGCCCGCATCTATCGCACTCTTGATCGTCGCATCTATCTGGCATCAGGCTCCCACCTCAATTTGGCGCTCGAACGATATAACCTTGGCCACGCTCGACTCAAGGGCATTGCTTTTAGCGTGCAGCATTTCGCTGAGAGAAACGCCGGCCTGCCGTTACGATCGCGCGAAAATCTGCGCGTGGCCCGTTGTCGGCGCGCGAAAAGCGCGGGTTGCAGCGTCATTTGCGCGAAATGTCGCGCCGAGTTGCCGTTGCGCGTCGCGAAATGGCCGCGACCGACGTCGGGCTCGGAAACTGGCGCATGACCATCCGGCATAATACCGGCGCCATGCAACTTGTGCAGTACCGCGGCCGCCGCGCCGCCGGCTCGAGAACGAGTTCCTGCGTCTGACCGTGCTCGAGCAGGGCGGACATATCGCCGAGGTGATGGACAAGGCGACCGGCGTCAATCCGTTGTGGACGCCGCCATGGCCGTCGATCGAGCCGGCGACATACGATCGCGCCCGGCATACTGCGTACGGCGGCGGCGTCGAGGCGCCGCTCCTTGCGGGCATCATGGGACACAACCTGTGCCTCGACATCTTCGGCGGACCGTCGGACGCCGAAGCCGCGGCCGGCCTGCCAGTGCATGGTGAAGCGTCGCTTGCCGAATATGAGCTGGAATCGTCGGGCCAGGCGCTCGTGCAGCGCGCGCGCCTGAAGCTGACGAATCTTCGAGTCGAGCGCACCATCCGCCTGACGGACCGCGTCGTCACGATAAAAGAAACGGTCGAGAACCCGTCCGGCGTCGATCGCCCGATCGGTTGGACGCAGCACGTCACGCTTGGCCCGCCGTTCCTGGAGAAAGGGCGTGACCGAGTTCCGCGCGTCCGCCACGCGGTCGAAGGTCTTCGAGCGCGCCTTCGGGAGCGCCGACTATCTCGTGCCCGCAGCCGTGTTCGACTGGCCGCACGCGCCGACGCCCGGTGGCGGAACCGCTGACCTGCCGTCGAACCAGCGCTGCGGCAGCCTCGAGTGCCTACACGGCGCACCTGATGGAGCCAAAGCGGCGAGTCGACGCATTCTTCGTCGCGTTTTCGCCGGCCCAACAGCTTGCTTTCGGCTACGTCTGGTCGCCGGCCGGCTTTCCCGTGGATGGGCATCTGGGAAGAGAACCGCAGCCGTCCGCAACGCCCCGTGGAAGAGCTCAACATTGGCGCGCGGGATGGAGTTCGGCGTTTCGCCGTTCCCCGAGTCCCGCCGTGAGATGATTGAGCGAGGCCGGTTGTTCGACGTGCCCGCGTTCAGGTGGATTCCCGCGGCGAGCTCGGTCACGGCGGAATACGCCATCGTCATGCGCGCCGGCCGACGCGGTCCCCGAAACACTCGACTGGCCGCGCTAGTATTAAGAGAAGAACAGACGACTTCTTCGAGGAGCCATCAGTATGTTTGTGTCATCCTTTGCTGTCTGGCCTTTTGACTCTCGCGATGATAGCGATGCCCGGATCCCCTGCGGAGCGCCTCAAGCCAAGCCTGCGGCTGGCTCGGCCGTCCGCACGGTCGAGATTACCGGTGGCGACGACATGAAGTTCAGCCTGACGTCCATCCCCGCCAAGCCGGGCGAGACGATCAAGATCAAGCTGGTGTCGAAGGGCACGCTGCCGAAGATCGCGATGGCGCACAACTTCGTGCTGCTCAAGCTCGGCGCCAAGCAGCTGGACTTCGTCAACGCCGCGGCCATGGCCCGCGCGACCGACTTCATCCCGCCCGACATGAAGGATCAGGTGCTGGCCGCCACGGCGCTGGCCGGCCCGGGTGAGACGGTGGAAGTCACGATCAAGGTGCCGGCAGCGGCAGGCAGCTACCCTTACCTGTGCACGTTCCCGGGCCACTTCGCCGCCGGGATGAAGGGCACGCTGGACGTGAAGTAGCGCGCGACTTTAGTCGCGCGATTACGTGCGATCCGGCTTTAGCCGATCAACGCCTAAAAAAAGGGCCTGGCTGATGCCAGGCCCTTTTCTTTTTGAACGGGATCTGCCGACGCGCGACTAAAGTCGCGCGCTACTGCGTGACGTTGACCGTCAGCGTCGAGCGGCCGATCTTGCCGCGCTTGTTGAAGGCCCAGCAGGTGACGGTCGTCTTGCCGACCCGGAAGACCGAGCCGGACGCCGGCATGCAGTTCACCGGACGCGTGCCTTCGACGCTGTCCTTTGCCGTCGCGGTGAATGTCGCGGGAGCGCCTTTGGCCGATGTCGCGGCCGCAGTCACGTCGCCTGACGTCGTCACAACCGGAGCCGGTGCATCGTCGGCGCCCGTTGGCAGCCGGTCGCTGCAATCGGGGTTCACGCACTCGTTGACGTCGAAGCAGCCGACGTAGCCGTCACCGGCGTAATCCTTGGGGCACCCACCGCACGTCCGCGACCCGGGCGTGTTTTCGCAGCCCGTCAGCCGATGGCAGCCACCGTTGCTCACGGCGCACTCGTTCACGTCCTCGCACTTTGTATCCGGTGAGCCGCTGAATCCCGGTTCGCATCCGCCGGAGGCGCTCACGCCCGTGGCTTGCGCCTGTTTTCCGGCAGCGACGGGCGCTGGGGCCGCGCCGAGGACGAAACTGAGGCCCGGCAACCACGGCTATGCCGGCGAGGGACTGGACAAACCAACGGGGCGCAAAGGGTCGAGACATATGATTTTGATCCTAGCAGGCTCGCGCCTTTCGGCTCAAGCCGGACAGCCGACTGCGGGCGACCGAAACGCCCGGCATTGACCGGCACTCGAACGACTCGACGTCAGTGGATAACGGTGTCGGCCGCGTCTTCCCACTCGAGATGTGGAATCTCGAGCTCCTTCACGGCCTGAAGCGCCAACTCCAGCGCGCCTTCGGCCGAGCCGCAAGTTCCATTTTGCAGTTCCAGACGCACCCGCCGCAGGGCCCGCAGGACTCGCGCGCGGTCGAACCGCTGACCTTCACAATGATCGCAAAAGCTCACCTCGACATTGTATCAAGGCCGGACAGAGCTGGCTTCGCATGGGTCCCAGGGACCGGGACGCGCTCCAATCACGCTCGAAGCAGGGAAGGGCCCTCAGATGCGACGTGCTTCGAGCGTCGAAATCTTCGCCAACAAGTCGAAGTCGCGGTCCTTGTGCAGGACAGGCATCGAGTGGGCGATGGCACAAGCAGCGATGAGGCAGTCAACGCTCGAGCGGACTGTGTAGCCGGCACGCCGCGCCCGCCGGTACAGGTCGATTCCGCTATCGAAGATCTGCTGCGACATCGGTGACGCGACCATCGGCAGGGCGTACATCGCCTCGCGCGCCGCCTGGAAGGCCTGTTCGTTTCTGAACCCTTGCAGCACTTCCTGAACCACGGGCAGGCATGTCACGACATCGTCGAAGTCGACGACGCGGTCGAGGCGGACGCCTGCCGGCTTGCGGAAAACCTCAATCCACACGGAGGTGTCAACGAGCAGCATTGCGGGTGCGGCGAGTGCGGTAGACGCCGCGATCTTCGCGCATGACTGAGAGATCGCCCTCCCACAGGCCGGAGCCAGCCAAATCGAGGATTCGACGGGCCTTGGCTCGCCGCACGAAGTCCGCGAGCGCTCGTTCAACGGTTCGCGAATACGTGCGCTCCCCGCTCAAGCGGTTGGCTTCCTCCAACAACCGCTCATCAAGCACAAGATTTGTGCGTTTCATGCACATGAAGTGTAGCACAGTTGACGCGCCGGCTTGGGTTCGGGGTCATCGGCCATCGAGGAGAGCCTCAACACGAAGACACGAAGTCGTGCGAAGACGGCTGTACGAAGGCTGTCACGCCGAATGGCCCAGCTGACGCATCGCGCGGTGCCAGCAGTCCGTCTGCCCAGCGCCAACCAGGCTCGCGCTCAAGTTGACCATGGTGCTCGTCGTGTCATGGCGACCGGCGCGCGAGACGTGACAACTCTTCGCGCTCTTTCGATCTTCGCGGCTGGCAGACCGATCGTTCTTCGTGTCGTCTTCGCGTACTCCATGCCTTCGTGTTGAACCTCCGCTGGCATGGTTACCGGCCTCACACGACCGACACCCTCCGCCGGCAGCGTTCAGCGCCCGTCGAGGAGGTCGCCGTAGTAGCGGTAGCGGCCCTTGGCGAATCCGGCTGACGAGGTCATCAGTGGCCTGCAGGTGTGACGAGCTGCTGCTGCCATACGAAGCGTAGCGGCCGAAGACGGACCGGATGATGACGCCGTTTTCGGCGCGCGGGATCGCGTTCAGGTTGGCGACGAAGCGTTCGAACCGTCCATCGCCGAAGAGGTAGAACTCGACATTGGAGGCATAGAACGCCGACAGTCGCTGGCCGCGTTGCCGCACGTGGGACCCGATCGCTGACAGCGCTCGCGACCCGCTCAAATCGCCGACGACCGGGATGACGAGATCCTTTTGTTCGAGGCTCCTGACGAACTGGTACGCCTCTTCCGATGCGAGGTAGTTGCTGCGTTCACCGAGCGAGTCGGTGGCGAGGAGCAGGTCCCGATAGGTGGGGTAGTGGCTTTGCGGCGGACGTCCGGTCGATTGGAAACGCAGGCCGACGCCCGACTCGATGAAGCGGCGATGAAACCGATCGATCGTCGCCAGTTCAGGCCGCGTCAATGGAACGCCGGTCTTCGCGATGACATCATCCAGGCGTTCCCGAAGCGTCGCGACGCTACGCTCATCGAGCGCCGCACCTTCGATGTGCGCGACGATGCGATCGAGCGGCGCGTGCACGCCAGGCATCGACGTTGTCCGGCACAGGACGGCCAAGCAGCATCGCCAGGTACTCGACCCTCGTGCGGGCGAGCGTGAAGATCGCCTTGAACAGCAGGTGGAGGAGCAGGTTGTCGCGCCGCACGTCGACGATATAGACGACGTCGGGCCGGATTGCCGCAATGTACGAAAAATTCTGGTCCGGGCCGACGCCGATATAGACGCCGCCCCGCACGCCACGCTTCTTCAGATCGGGGACGACCTCGAGATACGAGCGCTCATTCGAGATGAGGTTATCGGTGTCGAAGTATCCGGCGGGCTCCGAAAGCGCGGCGATTTCGGCGGCGAACGATGATTGCTCTTCAGTGCGCGCGCCGCTTCCAAGCGATCCCCACGTCAGCGTGAGGGCTAGCGCTCCAAAGCCAAAGCCGAGCAGAAGACGTCTGAGCATCGTTCGAGTTCAGCGCGCTGCAGTTACGTTGCGTCGTAAGCTTTCAGCGGCCTGATCCAGATATTACGGAAGCGCACGGGGTTGCCGTGGTCCTGGAGCCGGATCGGGCCCTGGGCCGCGGCCGGAACGTACGGATTGATGACCTTGTGCGCCGTCGGACCGAGGTACGCCGTGGCGTTGTGCACGACGATGCCGTTGTGGATGACGGTGACGACCGCCGGCTTGTCGAGTGCGCCGGCAGCGTTGAAGCGCGGCGCCGTGAAGACGATGTCGTAGGCCTGCCACTCGCCGGGCGGTCGCGAGGCGTTCACGAGCGGCGGATACTGTCCGTACATCGCCGAGGCCTGGCCATCGGGATAGGTCGGATTGTTGTAGCTGTCGAGCACCTGCACTTCGAAGTGGCCGAGGAGAAAGACGCCGCTGTTGCCGCGGCCCTGGCCGTCGCCCTTGACGTCCTTGGGCGTCGCGAACTCGACGTGCAGCTGAAAGTCGGTGTACTGCGCCTTGGTCTCGATCATGCCCTTGGCGGACTGCAGGACACCGTCCGCCATCGGCCACGTTACCGCCGCGCCGTCTGCCGACATCTTCCACGCGCTGTTATCGGCTGCCGATCCGAGGAGGACAGTGGCGTCGGCAGGAGCGGCGCCGGGTGTAGCGCCGGGGGTGACCATCTTCGGCTGCGGCCGCGCGCCGTCGTGGACATGCCACTTGCCGTTCGGCTGCATCGGCGTGTCGTCGTAGCCGATCTTGGGTTGCTGGCTCGAGACCGAAAGCGCCGCCGCCATCACGAAGCCGCCGGCGCCAACCGCACGAAGTCGCGTGACTCTCATAAGCCCTCCCGAGTATCCTGCACGCTATCACGAATGACGTTCAGCGTTCTCTGCGGGGCGTTGTCAGAAAGGTCTAATACATGCGGACAGTGATGTTGCCGATCGTCTTGCTCGTCAGCTTGCTGATGCCGGGTCGCCAATCGGGCGCCGAACGCGAGGATTGGATTCAGCTGTTCAACGGCAAGAACCTCGACGGCTGGGTTCCGAAAATCACCGGCTATCCGCTCGGCGAAAATTACGCCGACACGTTCCGCGTCGTCAACGGGGCGCTCCAGGCGTCATACGACAAGTACACGCGGTTCGATTCCAAGTTCGGCCACCTCTTCTACCAGCGGCAGAAGTTCTCCCACTACCGCTCGTCGCTGAGTACCGGTTCATCGGCGAACAGGTCGCCGGCGGGCCGGACTGGGCCATCCGCAACAACGGCCTGATGCTCCACAGCCAGGCTCCGCAATCGATGGGCAAGGATCAGGACTTCCCGATCTCGGTGGAAGTGCAGTTGCTCGGCGGCCTTCCGAATGGCAAACCGCGTTCGACGGCGAACATGTGCTCCCCGGGTACGCAGGTCTTCATCAACGGCACGATGGTCAAGGGACACTGCCTGAATTCGAAGTCGCAGACCTACCCCGGCGATCAATGGGTTCGCGTCGAGGTCGAAGTCCACGGTGGCGAGCACATCACGCACAAGGTCGAGGGCCAGACCGTGCTCGAGTACGACAAGCCGACGATCGGCGGCGGCGAGGTCATCAACTTCGACCCGGCCGTCAAAGTCGATGGCACGCTGCTGACCGAGGGCTACATCACGATCCAGGGCGAGAGCGCTCCGACCGAGTTCCGCAAGATCGAGCTGCTCAACCTCTCGGGCTGCATGGATCCCAAGTCGCCCAAGTACAAGAAGTACTTCATCCACGCGGACGAGGCGGGGTGTAAGTAAGACCGGGGTTCGGTAGTTCGGTAGCTCGGTAGTTCGGTAGCTCGAGTGTTCGAACTTCCGAGCCCCGAGCCCCGAGCCCCGAGCCCCGAGCCCCGAGCCACCGAGCACCGAAGCCACCGATGCCCCATGCATCCAATCGACATAACCATCCTGGTTCTCTACTTCGGCGTGGTCTTCGGCATCGGCGCCTATTTCTTCCGGCGCGCCAAGACGAGCAAGAGCTACTTCCTCGCCGATCGCAGCGTCGGCTGGGTCGCCGTCGGCGCCTCGCTCTTCGCCTCCAACATCTCGAGCGAGCATTTCATCGGGCTCGCGGGTTCCGGCGCGAGTTCGGGTCTCGCCGTTGGATCCTTCGAGTGGCTGGCCGTCTTCATGTCGATGATCCTGGCGTGGGTCTTCGTGCCGTTCTACCTGCGCAGCGGCGTCTACACGATGCCGGAGTTCCTCGAACGGCGCTATGGGCCTGCGTGCCGCTGGTACTTGACGACGGTCTCCGTGATCGCCTACGTCGTGACCAAGATCTCCGTGTCGCTTTATGCCGGCGCCCTCGTGCTGCAGGCGGTGCTCGGCTGGGACTTCCTGACGTCGGCGACGGTGATGGTGGTCACGACGGGGATCTACACGATATTTGGCGGTCTCGCGGCGGTCATCTATACCGAACTCCTACAGGCCGTCGTGTTGCTGGTCGGCGCGGCGACGCTGACGATCATTGGCCTCGAGCAGGCGGGCGGTATGGCCGGCCTGCGAGCGGCGTTGCCACCCGACTATTTCCACATGATCAAGCCCTCGTCCGATCCGAACTTTCCGTGGACGGGGATCTTCTTCGGCGCGCCGATTCTCGGCATCTGGTACTGGTGCACGGACCAGATGATCGTGCAGCGCGTGCTCGGAGCGAAGAACGAGGCGAACGCCCGCGGCGGCGCGCTGCTGTGCGGCCTGCTCAAGATCCTTCCGGTGTTCGTCCTGGTGCTGCCCGGGCTGATTGCGCGCGCGCTCTACCCGGACATCAGTGGCGACGCCGCCTATCCGACGCTCGTCATCCGGTTGCTGCCGACCGGACTCGTCGGATTCATGGTCGCCGCGCTGATGGCGGCGTTGATGTCGTCGCTCGCCGCCACGTTCAACTCGGCGTCGACGCTGGTCACCTTCGACGTCTACAAGGCGCTGCGGCCTGGTGCCACGGAGAAACAGCTGGTCGGCGTCGGGCGGCTCGTGACGGTCGTCATGGTCTGTCTCAGCATGCTCTGGGTGCCGTTCATCAAGTACCTGAGCACCGAGGTCTACATCTATCTGCAGAGCGTGCAGGCCTACATCAGCCCGCCGATCGCCGCTGTCTTCCTCGTTGGAGTGTTCTGGCCGCGCGCCAACCGTTACGGAGCGATCGCTTCGCTCGTCGTCGGCGCCGTGCTCGGCGCTGCCCGTTTCGCGTTCGAACTGACGCGGACGAGCGCCCTCGTATCCGGCTCGTCCCTGCTGACCTCTTTTGTCGCGATCAACTTCCTCCACTTCGCGGTCCTGCTCTTCGTCGTCAGCCTCGTCGTGCTTGTCGTGGTGTCGCTGGCCTCGGCTCCGGAGGCGCGGGCAAAGCTCCGCGGCCTGACCTTCTTCACGCTCGACGAGTCGTACCGTCCTGCCGCCGGTACTGCGCGTTCGGTGTTCACGACGCAGATCGTGCTGACGGCGGCGCTGGCGCTCTTCACGATCGGCCTGTGGGTGCACTTCGCGTGATCTGACGCGGAGCGCCGCAGGACGCCGATTAATTGGAACCAATCGTCCTTTTCACGTGAATGTGAGAGGAGGATCCCGTGATTGATCGCCTGCGTGCGGATGTGACGGCTGCCATCCGCGGCCTGATCTCGGCACCCGTCACAACACTCGCCACGGCGCTGCTCCTCGCCGTAGCGGTAGGCGCGAACCTGGCCGTGTTCGGGCTCATCGACCGCGCAATCCTCACTCCCGCTCGTCACGTCGCTCATCCCGATCGGCTGTTCACGTTCTCATTCGGCGTCCCGGGCGAGATTGGCTCGGGCATGACGACGACTTCGTATGTCGCCTTCACCACGCTTCGCGACCACGCTCCTCTAATCTCGCCGGTAGCTGCATGGCGACGGACCACGACCACGGCGATTGTGGAGGGCGACCAGCACCACGTCGAAGCCATGGTGGTGTCCGGGTCGTACTTCGACGTGCTGGGCGCGGGAGCACGCATGGGCCGCGCGATTGATGCGGCGGACGATCAGCCCTCTGGCGAGGCGGCGGTCATCAGCAATGCTTTCTGGCGGTCGGCGTTCGGCGGCGATCCAGGCGTGATCGGACGACGAATTTCGATCGATCGGATCGAGTATCGCGTGGCCGGAGTCATGCCACCGGGTTTCAGCGGGCACTCGTCGACGCGGATCGACGCCTGGGTACCGATCGCCGCGGCGATGCGCCGGACGCCGGGCTGGAATCTCGATGCCTTCCGCAACGTCGTCAGCGTGATTGGCCGAGTCGAGCCGAAGATGGATGTTGCGGCGGCGGAGCAGGCGTCCGCCGCACTCGACCGGCGCGTGTCGCTCGTGACCATCGCTGGCGGTGATCTCGCCGCCAACGATCGTCGAATCGCATACGCGCTGATGGGCGTCTCGCTCCTCGTCCTCGCCATCGGTCTGGCGAATGCCGCAACGCTTCTGCTGGTGCGCGGCCGCCGGCGGTACCGGGAGGCGTCTATTCGTTCCGCGTTAGGCGCATCACGCGCCCGGCTCTCGATGCAGATCGTGCTGGAGTCGGCGATGGTCGCGACGATGGCGACGCTGGGCGCTCTGGCGCTGTCGTCGTGGTCCGGCCAGGCCATTCGGCAGCTGCTGCTCGAGGGCATGATTGAAACCGACGGCCTGTCGTGGCGCACTGCCGCCCTGGGGCTGACCGCGGGCCTCGTCACTTTTTCGATCGCATCGGCCGTCGGCATCCTGCAGCTGCCGCGGACCGTCCGCCCGAGCGATCTGGGCGGCGCGACGTTTGCGCGGCGGCGCAGCCGCGCGCATGTGGCTTTGCTGCTGGTGCAAACAACACTGTCCGTGACATTGCTCGCGGGCGCGGGGATGTTTGCCCGCAGCCTCTACAACCTCGTGTCGCAGGATTTCGGCATGCGGCTCTCCGACACGGTCCTCGTCGGGTTCGAACATGGTCCAGAGCCTGTCGACGGGCAAGCCGAGATCTTCACGGCGGCGCTGCAACGGATTCGCGCCATGCCGGGCGTTGCCGCGGCGACGCAGATACGGGCCGTTCCGTTCTCAGGCTTTCACGTGCCGCCCATCGGCGTGCCGGGGATGGCGGATTCGCCCAATGTCGGAGGTCAACTGCCGCATCTGATTGCTGCGACTCCAGAATTTCTCGACATCCTGGGCATCGAGGTCGTACAGGGCCGGCGCTTCACTGCCGCCGACGAGACGAGCGGCGCCGCGCCGGTGGTCATCGTCAACGAAACCATGGCTCGCGGCGTGTGGCCCGGAGCAACAGCAATCGGCAAATGCGTCCGGCTCGGATTCGATCCTTCTTTCAATCCGATGACCGCCGACGGACCGCCCGGCCCGCCGACCACGGTGCCATGCCGAGAGATCGTCGGCATCGCGCGCGACGTGCGTCAGCGGTCGGTCGTGCCCGGCGGGCTCGAAGATCGCCTCATGCAGTACTACGTGCCTTTCTCACAGGTCCCTGGCCCGCCGGCGGGCATCCCTGCAGGCCCCGGTATTCAGGGCCTGCTCGTTCGCACGGCGATGCCGGCGGAAACTCTCGTCGCGTCGATTCGCCGCGCTGTCGTCGATGGTCGCGCCGATCTTCCATTTGTCGAAGTGCGGCCGTACTTCGATCTCCTGGCGCGTCAGATGCGGCCGTGGCGCCTGGGGACGACGCTGCTGGCGACCTTCGCGGCACTGGCAGTTATCGTCGCGGGCGTGGGTTTGTTCGCCGTCTTCGCACATGCCATTTCGGAACGCCGGCGTGAGATGGCGATTCGTCTGGCCGTCGGGGCGCGACCGGGAGGATTGATGGCGATGGTCTTGCGGGAAGCCGCCTACATGGCAGCTGGCGGCGTGCTGTGCGGGGGCGCGCTCGCGATCCTGGGCGGACGCTGGATGCAATCGATGCTCGTCGGTACGGCGCCGGCCGATCCTGTCGTTCTCGCCACAGCGGGCGGCTTGATGATCGCCGTCGCCATGCTGGCGACGATCGTCCCCGCTCGTTCCGCGACGCGAGCGAATCCAACCGATCTTCTCAAGGCGGAGTGAGCGATCGTTCGCCCGTCGCCGCGCCGACCGCGACGCCATCTTCCGCGTGAGCGGGGAGCGTGAACGAGAACGTGGTTCCCTTGTGTGCGTTCCTCTCCACGCCGACGGCGCCATCGTGGGCGTTCATGATGGTCTGGCAAATCGCGAGCCCCAGACCCATGCCATCGGGTTTAGTCGTGTAGAACGGCTCGAACATGCGCGGCAGCTGCTCGTCTGTGAGGCCGATGCCAAGGTCGGCAACCGACACCGTCACGGTGCCTTCGAGCGCACTGGTGCGGAGCCTGACCCGCTGGGCGGAAGGCTCCTCGTGCTCGAGCGCCTCGAACGCGTTCAGCAGCAGGTTGAGGATGACTTGCTGCAGCTGCACGCGATCGCCGAGGACACCTGGAAGATCGCTGGCGAGCTCGACGTCAATCGTCACGCCGCGGGACGTGATATCGCCCTGCAGAACCTTGATCACGTCGTTGATGCTGTCGTTCAAGTCGACGCGGGCGTATTCGGAGGTGTCTTTACGCAGCAGCGTGCGCAGGCGGCGCACGACTTCGGCCGCGCGCTGATTGTCGGAGACGATGTCGGCGAGTGCCGCCCGCAGCTCGAGGAGATCGGGCACCGGCGCGTCGAGGAGCCGCCGCGCCGCCTGCGCGTTGGTCATGATCGCCGCCAGCGGCTGATTGATTTCGTGAGCCAGCGAACCGGTCAGGGCCGCCAGCGTCGTGACGCGCCCCACATGGGCGAGCTCGTCGCGCAATTGACGTGCCTGAAGTTCGGCGCGGCGCCGTTCGGTGATGTCACGGACGATGGCCAGTACTTTGTCGACGTCGCAGCGCACGACGCGGGCCTCGAAGAAGCTCAGGTCGTCGGGACTACCGATCGAGTACTCGATAGTCGCCGTGTCCTCGGACGCCATGGCGCGGCCGAAGCACTTCACGAGCGCCTCGGCGACGTCGGGGGGCAGGACTTCCCGGATGTGCTTGCCCATGAACTGATCGGGCGGGACGGCGAGCCGCTCCCGATCCTTCACGTGAAAATCGAGGAAGACGCCGCTCGCGCTCATGACGAAGATCCAGTCCGGAAGCGCGCGCAATACCGCGCGGTGCGTGGCTTCGGCCTGCTTGCGGGCGGTGATGTCCTCGCCGACCGAAAGTACGCAACGCCGCCCATCGATCTCGATGGTGTCCGCTGAGTAGAGAACGGTCAGAACTGAACCAGCCTTGGTACGCCACTTCACTTCGCGCGTCGCGACGCGGCCGTGCGTGTCGAGCTCGGCGCGTACAGAAGCACGGTCTTTCTGGTCCGCCCAGATACCAAGCGCTTCCGCTGTCTGGCCAATGAGCTCGTCCGAGCGATAGCCGGATTGGCGGATGCAGACGTCGTTGACGTCGAGGATGTGGCCGTTCTCCAGCAGCGTGATGGCCATCGCGCAGGGATTCGAGCGGAACGCCGCGGCGAACTTCTCTTCCGAGCGCTGCAAGGCGTTTTCGGCGCGACGGCGCGTCTCGACTTCCTGCTGCAGCGCCAGGTTCTCGCCCGTGACCTCCCGGCGCTGGTTGAGGCTTTCGCTGAGCGCCCGCTGGGCGCGGTGGTAGTCCTCGGCGAACACCAGCAGCAGGCCGATGCACGAACCATAGACGTTCACGAGCTCGACCCAGAAGAGTGCCCCCCGCCAGCCGATGATGGCGTCGACCGCTGGCTGGATGATCTGGATGTCGCTGACGTTGCCGACAATGGCCAGGCCGTAGATGCCCTGGGTCAGTCCATGCACCAGGCAAACGATGCCGGTGATCAGGCTCGCGGGCGAGCTGTTCCTCTTCCACAGAGAGATGAAGACCCACGCGCAGTAGAAAAGCGCGGCTGCGAGCGCGAGTGTCCGCGGCGCGAGGCGCGCGTGATAGCTGATGCTCGCCGGGCTCCAGGCCAGCGACAGGAGCACCGTCACGACTGCCGCAGCGACGGCGAGCAGCGTCCCGGCCCGACGCTGGAAGCGCGTCGGCAGGTCGATCGAGACCATGCTGCGCGCGCCAAAGACCAGGAACAGGGAGGTGAGAAACCCGAAGATGGCCGTCAGAAGAACGAGCGTCGCGCGGGGGAACGACCAGTCCAGGCCCAGGCGTCCGGCCAGCGTTGCGGCCCCGAGGTTCAGCCCGTACGAGGTCCATGCCCAGGCCCACCATCTGAAGACCGGCCGATCGGCGAGGCTGGAATGCAGCGACCATAGCAGCACGAGCGCGCCGATCGTGATGAACGACTGAGCGATCGCCGGCCAGGGCATCAAAGGCATCCGGTGCCCATAGGGTACCCGAAGCTGCCGTTCGGAGCGTCGCAAAGCGCTTGAATCCGCGGCGATTCCGGACTATTTTCCCGGAATCCTTCCGGTTCCATGGATGCCGCGTGCGACGGCGTCCAGTGGCATCGGTCCTGCACGTGGCGAAAACGTTCGAGGCGCCTTGTCAGCACGGATAGAGCGTTTAGCTTCCGGTGTTCGCGCGAGCTTCTGACCCACATCAAACGGAGCTTTGGAATGAAGGCATATCGAAAGGCCCTCCTATTCTCATGTGTACTGGGACTTGCGGTCGTGTCGGCCGCTGCGGCTCAAACTCCTCCGACGGCCCCGCCGGCGACAGCTCCGACGCCTCCTGGTCAGTACGAGCCCAAGGTCGGCCAGGCGGGTAAGGACGTCGTCTGGGTTCCCAGTCCTGAATCGACCGTAGAGAAAATGCTCGACGTGGCCAAGGTTACGCCACAGGATTTCGTCGTCGATCTCGGGTCGGGTGACGGCCGCAACGTGATCGCCGCCGCCAAACGCGGTGCCCGCGCGCTGGGCGTCGAGTTCAACGAGGACATGGTCGAGCTGTCGAAGCGGAATGCCGCCGCGGCTGGCGTCGGCGACAAGGCGAGGTTCGTCCAGGGCGACATGTACGCGGCAGACTTCCAGGAGGCGACCGTTCTTGCGCTCTTCCTGCTGCCGACGAACCTGACAAAGCTCCGCGACAAGTTCGCTGCGCTGAAGCCGGGGACCCGGATCGTCGCCAACACGTTCGGCATCGAAGAGTGGACGGCCGACGAGACGCTCACGATCTCCGACGACTGCCTGAGTTGGTGCACGGTCCTCCTGTACTTCGTTCCGGCAAAGGTCGAGGGCACGTGGCAGACGCCGCAAGGGGCGCTCGATCTCAAGCAGCAGTATCAGGTCGTCACGGGGACGCTCGGCGGCGCCAGCATCGAGAACGGCCGCGTGCGCGGCGAGGACGTGACCTTCACGGCGGGCGGCACGCCCTACTCGGCTCGGATCACAGGCAATACACTCGTGGGCACGTCCAAGGGAGCAACGGAGACGCCCTGGCGAGCGACGAGGGCGCCTCAAGTAGACGGGACGAGCGCGGTTGAAGGCCCATGGCTGGTGCACGCGCCGGCCGTGGCATAATGTCGAGGCTATTCAGGCGAAACTCTCGAGGAGGAGGCCACTATGCGTGTTGGAGTGTATGCCGGGGCGATGCTCATCGCTTTGTCCGGCGCTATCGTCGTCGCTCAGAACAAGGTGACGACACCGGAAGAATTCGACAAGGCGATGAAGCCAGCGGGCCCCGCCATGCGGAACCTGGGCAAGGCCCTGGCCTCCGGCGCGGCTGAAGACTCCAAGAAGGAACTCGCGACGATCAAGGCGGCGCTCCTCGACACTCAGAGCTTCTGGGTCCTCAACAAGAAAGACGACGCGGTCAAGATGAACAAGGACTCGATCGCCAAGATCGAAGCGGTCGAGAAGATGATCACCGACAAGGTCGATCCCGGCGCGCCGGCGGCCCTGAAGGAAGTCGGCGGCACGTGCTCGGCCTGCCACAAGCAGTACCGCGAGCAGGACGCCGAGGGCAACTACAAGATGAAGGCCGGCACCATCGGCGAATGACGCAATTCTGAATGCTGAATGTTCGAATGCTGAATGAATTCAAAATTCATTCAGCATTCAGCATTCGAAATTCAGCATTTCTTCACGTTCTTTGTTCGAACGGCGTCGAGTCCCGCCCCCGCAAGACGATATCGAAGCGATAACCGAGCGCCCACTCGGGCTTCGTCAGCTCCAAATCAAAGACAGACACGAGGCGTAACCGCGCTTTTTCGTCCGGCACCGACTGCATGATCGGGTCGAATGGAAAGAGCGGATCGTTCGGGAAGTACATCTGCGTTACGAGGCGCGTCTGGAATGACGTGCCGAAGAGCGAGAAATGGATGTGCGCCGGACGCCACGCGTTGTGGTGGTTGCGCCACGGGTACGCTCCAGGCTTGATCGTCGTGAACTGGTAGTTGCCCTGCGCGTCGGTCAGCACGCGGCCGCCGCCGGAGAAGTTCGGATCGAGCGGCGCCGGATGGTCGTCACGCGCGTGCAGATAGCGGCCCGCGGCATTGCACTGCCACATCTCGATGAGCGTGTGCGGCTGCGGCCGCCCGTCTTCGTCGAGCACGCGGCCGGCGACGATGATGCGTTCGCCGAGCGGCTCCCCGGCATGTTGCCGCGTCAGGTCGTTGTCGGTTTCGCCGAGCGGCAGGTAGCCGTAGACGGGCGCCGTCAAATCGCTGAAATTGTGCGGCAGGCGAATCAGCGGCTCGCGCGGCGCGCGCGCGATCGTCGACTGGTACGGCGGATAGAGCAGTGGGGGCTGGCTGTGGGTTAGGTTGGACATGGGGTTCAATCGCTATTCGCTGCTCGCTGTCTGGCTGTTGGCTGTTGCTAATAGTTGGAACGTTGCTGCTATCTGGCAGCCGCCAGCCGCCAGCCGCCAGCTGCCTACTCGCCCGACTCGACGCCGTGCGCTCGCGCCGTCCGCGCGTTGAGATCCCTCAGCGCCTCGAGCTCGCCGGCATCGGGAGCTCGCGTTTCGCCGACCTCGGCCGCAAATCGCACGTCCCACCCCGTATTCTCCCGCACCTGCTCGCGCGTGATGCCGGGGTGCAGGGTCGACGACTTCGAATTCTTTCGAGTCTGGCCGCCGGCGCCATCGTGCAGAGATCCGTGACGAGCAGGACCGGACCCTCCGTCTCGATGCCCATGGCCCGCCTCTCGCGGCCCGTCACGCCATGCCCGAGCGAGGTGACGAACGCCAGCTTGTCGACGAATGCGCGCGGGTTGTGGCGCATCACGACATAGATGCGCTGGCAAGACGTCGCAATCTCGGTGGCGCCGCCGCTGCCTGGCAGCCTGACCTTCGGCTTGTCGTAACGGACCGATGACGGTGCTGTTCAGATTTCCGAACCGATCGATCTGGGCGCCGCCGAGAAACCCCACCGATATCCGGCCGCCCTGCAGCCAGGTACCTGAAACATCTCCGGCACCGACACCGTCGTCAGCGCCGTCTCGCACAGCTCGCCGTCGCCGATCGAAAGCGGCAGCACCGTCGGCTTGGTTTCGAGCGTGCCGGACTCGTAAACCAGCGTGAGCCGCGGGGCATGCGTCAGGCGAGCGAGGTTGCATGCCGCCGACGGCAGGCCGATGCCGACAAAACAGATGTCGTCGTTGCTCAGCGCGCGCGCCGCTGCCACCGTCATCATCTCCGACGCGCTGTACGGAACGGCCGTCACGCCAGCCTCTCAGCGGCTTTGGCAAAGGCGCGTTCGCGAAACGCGTCGGGCGCTGCATCAATCACATGTTCCTGGATCCACCGTCGAAAGGTTTCGCGATCTCTCGCGATCGCGTCCCAGGCGACATAGAAGGCGTTGTCACGCGCGTAGTACCCATGCGCGTACGACGGATGGGCGCCGCCCGGCACGACCGCAATCGCGCGCACGGTCCACGATGGCAGGATGGCGGCGTTGGTCCCGACGCCTTCGAAGCGCTCGACAAGCTCCTCGACCGTGACGATGGCCGTTCGCGCCGCGAGGACGGCTTCTTTCTGCACGCCGACGATACCTTCGAGCAGGACGTTGCCGGCGCGATCGGCTTTCTGCGCGTGGATGATCGTGACGTCGGGCCGGTGCGCCGGGACAGCCGCCAGCTCCTCGCCGGTGAAGGGGCAGCGCACGCTCTTGATGTTCGGGTTGACCTTCGCGAGATCGGATCCCTTGTAGCCGCGGAAGATTGCGCACGGCATTCCTGCCGCGCCAGCCGCGTACGCGTGCGCCATCGCCGAGTGACTGTGCTCCTCGATCGCGAGCGGGTTCGGCCATCCGCGTTCCACGGCATCGCGCAGGCGGTGCAGCGATCCGACGCCGGGATTTCCGCCCCAGGAGAAGACCAGCTTCTTCGCGCAGCCGCTGCCAATCATCTGGTCGTAGAGCAGGTCCGGTGTCATCCGGATGAGGGTGAGGTCCGCGAGATCTTCTGGCGGATGATCTCGTGGCCGGCCGCAAACGGGATGAGATGCGTGAAGCCTTCGAGGGCGAGCGTCTGTCCCGGCTGGACGTAGCGGCGTATCGCGTCGGAAAGAGTGGTGAAGTCGCTCATGCCTCAAACGGCGCGCCGGTGTAGCTCTCGGCAAGGCTCGTCATCGCCGCGCGCGAACCGACAAGATACTCCAGTTCGGCAAGCTGGCGCCGGAAGTCGAACGGATTGTCGCCGTCGGCCCGATGCAGCATCGACGTCATCCACCAGGAGAATCGCTGCGCCCGCCAGGTGCGCGCCAGCGCGCGCTCCGAGTAGGCGTCGAGACGGGCTTCGTTGCCCGAGCGATAGAAGTCCTCAAGCGCGACGGCAAGCCTGTAGACGTCGGCCATCGCCAGGTTGAGTCCCTTCGCGCCGGTGGGCGGGACGATGTGAGCGGCGTCGCCGGCGAGGAAGAGCCGGCCGCAGCGCATCGGCTCGGCGACGAAACTGCGCATGCCAGTAACGCCTTTTTGGAAGATGCGTCCGTGGTTCGGCCGCCATCCGTCATTTGTCGCGAGGCGTGCGTCGAGCTCGGACCAGATGCGATCGTCGCTCCATTCGTCGATGTCTTCGTCTGGCGCGCACTGGAGGTAGAGCCGCGTCACCTGCGGCGAACGCATGCTGAAGAGCGCGAAACCGCGCTCGTGGAGGCTGTAGACCAGCTCGTCGGATGACGGCGCGGCTTCGGCCAGAATACCCAGCCAGCCGAAAGGATAGGCGCGCTCGAAAATGCGCAGCCGGTCCGCCGGAATCGACGGCCGCGTGATGCCGTGGAATCCGTCGCAGCCCGCGATGACGTCGCAGGTCAGTTCGGACGCGATCGCCGTCTCCGACGATAGTGAATCGTCGGCGTGCCGGAGGTGAGGTCGTGAACGCTGACGTCCTCTACCTCGAAGTGTAGAGGCCGGCCGCTCGCCTGGCGCGCCTCGATGAGATCGCGCACGACCTCGTTCTGTCCGTAGATGGTGATGCCGCGGCCGCCGGTCAGCTCGGCCATGTCGATGCGATGGCGAGCGCCGCCGAACGCCAGGTAGACGCCGTCGTGACGGAGGCCCTCGCGTGCGAGACGCCCGCCGACCCCGACGTCGCGCATGAGGTCAACGGTGGCCTGCTCGAGCACGCCGGCGCGCACGCGCTCGATGACGTACTCCTGGCTGCGATTCTCGAGGATGACCGAATCGATGCCGCGCAGATGCAGCAGCTGCCCGAGCATCAGGCCGGCGGGTCCGGCGCCGACGATGCCGACCTGGGTGCGCGAGAGCATGATCGTGGTGCCCGCCTTCGCGCCGTGCGCTCCGGCGGACCGGACGCGCTACTCCTTTTTGACCGCCCACTTGAAGGCGCGCGTCAGGAGCTCCTGATAGACGGGGTCGTTCCAGGTGTCGTTGCCGTGGCCGAGCGTCGTGCCGAAGACGCGCGCGCCGCCGTAGTCACTGACCCACGCGAGCGGATATTCCTTCTGATCTTCTGGACTGACTGCCGCCGCGAGCGCGGTCGAGTTCGGCCAGAACTTGTCGAGCACATAGAGCTCGTCGACCGGCGTGACCCAGTCTTCCTTGAAGCCCTTCATGATGCTGTGATCCTTGGCCGCGACCTTGACCGGGATGTTGAACGCCTTGGTATGCCGGCGCGTCGTCACGCCGAGGAACTCCCGCCAGGTGTCCTGCGTCGAGGCGCGATACGTGTGCATCGCGCAGTGGATGACGATGGCGGCGGTCCGCCGCGCTGCGCCGAAGTGATGCGCTTGATCAGCGCTTCGTCGGTGGTATCCGCGAAGCACTGGTTGTGGACGACGATGTCGAAGCCCTTGGCCCAGTCGGGATTTTCGACGATCTGCTGCTTGCCAGTCGTGCCGCGGCCGCCCTGGATCGCGATCGTCCAGTCCACCGGCAGCGCTTTGTTGATCGTGTCGACGAAAATCTTGGACTGGTAGGCGTAATCGTGACAGCAGCCGCCGCTGATGATGAGCGCGTTGATGCGCGGCTGACCTCTCATCGGGTCGCCGCCGCGCGCCGCCCGGCGCTGCCGGTGGCGCCTGTTGCGCCGAGAGTGTCAGAACAGACAAAAATGCCGCGGCAATGACGGCCGCGCTGACGCTACGCTGAGCTGCTGATCGCATGTTGGGCCTCATGAAGACGGCCACTAGCATAGACCGACTTCGCTCCGACGATGAGGCGCCAGCGCAGATCAGGCTGATTCTTCGCGGCCCGGACCGTTACGCGTTGCCCAGAGCGCCGCGGCGAAGACCAGGATATTCGCGGCGACCACGGGCACGGCGCCGATGAGGACGCCGTATGCGACCCACATGAGGGCGCCTATCATCTGCACCTGCTTCAGCCTGTCTGGCGCGCAGAAGTAGGAGCCGACGAACACAGCCGTAGCGATCCAACCCAGATATTCGATCATCATTGTTGTCCGTTCAGGCGAGGTACGTCCGTTCAGGCGACGGCCTGATCGACCCTTCGTTCAGGCCAGGCGCAGGCGATTCGCGAACGATGACGCGATCGGTGCGCGCCTTCTCCCACTCGTGCAGCGTCAGGCCGTAGGACTCGAACAGCGAGCAGATCTC
The DNA here is from genome assembly GCA_963830815.1 of uncultured Acidobacteriota bacterium. GTDB lineage: Bacteria > Acidobacteriota > Vicinamibacteria > Vicinamibacterales > 2-12-FULL-66-21 > DATBJJ01. The sequence goes on from CAWHNN010000021.1 coordinate 27,554, forward strand.
GATCGTCCCCCAGCCGAGCACGCGCTCCAGGATGGGCACCATGACGCTCGACGCATCATCACTGAGGAGCGTCGTCTTGGCGATCCGCGACAGCAGCCGGTTCTCGGATACGGCGATCGTGAAGCCGGCGCGGTTGTTGACGTGCAGCATGACGTGCACGTCCGAGCTGCCGTCCCCGATGTAGATCGTCCGGTCCGGTCCGATGTCCAGGCGTTCCTCTAACTCCTCGACGACGGCGACCTTGCCGTAGCCGGCCGGGACGCGCGACACCGCGCGTACTTCGCCCGAAGGCTCGTCGTAGTCGAGCTCCGTGCCGAAGATGTGCGTCGGCGGGACGATCCCGGCGAGCGCGGACTGGATCACCTCGCGCGGCGCAGCGGAGATGACGAAGAACGAGAAGGTGTGTCCGTCGACTCCACGCGCGAGGAGCTCGAGGAGCGCCGGGATATTGCTCCGGAGCCGGACGCGACGGCCGGCCTCCTCGAGGTGCTCGCGGCGCACGCCGCGGAACTCCGGATCGTGGCGGATGAGATAGGCCAGCTCGCCGCCCTGCTGCACGAGATTGCTACGCGCAAGGCCCGCCACCTTCTCTTCGAAACGCGACGCCCCAATCAGCTCGCTGAGCACGGCGCCCGAGTCGTTGAAGCTGAGGGTCTGGTCGAAGTCCGAGGCGACGAGAAAATGTTTTTTGTTCGCGGTCATGTTCATGCCTTCCGAGTTGTCATTACATATATATCGGCTTGACCGGATCCAGCCTAACAGCCCGGTGGCCCAGTGTCAAAGTCCAGCAGCTGTCTAACTGGCCATATTTACGGACAAATTTGTGCAATTTGACGTCGACATTCACGCCGCGGCTCGCTTCGTCACGTCAAGTTGATATATCATTTACACATGCCGACCGCAGCGCAGCCGAAGCACCGGCAGGTCTTTCAGTCACTGGTAAAGGAAATCCACTCGGGCCGGCTCAAGCGCGGCGACCGGCTCCCCAGTGAGGCCGAGCTCGTCCGGACCTACGGCGCGTCGCGCATTACCGTGGGACGTGCTGTTCGGGATCTGCAGGCCCAGGGGCTCGTCGAGCGGCGCGTCGGATCGGGACTTACGTGTCGGCACGACAGGCGCCGGGCGCGTTGTCGTTCGGGTTGCTGATTCCCGAGCTCGGCGAGACAGACATCTTCGAACCGGTATGCCAGGGGATGATGGCGTCGCCGCTCGCGCGGAACCATGCGCTCGTGTGGGGCAGCGTCAGCGGCGAAGCGCTGAGCCGCGAAGATCGCGCCTGGCAGTTGTGCGAGCAATACATCGAGCGTCGCGTTTCCGGCGTGTTCTTCGCGCCGCTCGAGTTCACTGCGCCCGAGCTCGATATCAATCAGCGGATCGCGGCGGCCTTCGACGCGGCGCGGATCCCCGTCGTGCTGCTCGACCGCACGGTGACCCCATATCCGCACCGCGGCCACCACGATCTCGTCGGCATCGACAACCGCCGCGCCGGCTTCATCGTCACGAGCCACGTTCTGCGTCTCGGCAGCCGCCGCGTGGCGTTCGCGGCGCAGCCCGATGCCGCGGCCACAGTCGATGCGCGCGAGGCTGGCTATCGCGAGGCGCTGTTCGTTGCCGATCTGCCGGTCGACCGTCAGCTCATTCGCCGCTTCGATCCCACGGACGATTCTGCGGTGCGTTCGCTCATGCAGGCGTCACCTGACGCTATCGTCTGCGCCAACGATCGCACTGCGGCGAGGCTGATGCATACGCTCATCAGTCTCGGGCATGTCATTCCTGCAGACGTGCGGTTGATTGGCATCGACGACGTCGAGTTCGCGGCGCTGCTGCCAGTGCCGTTGACGACGTTGCGGCAGCCGTCGCGGCAGATCGGAGACGCGGCGCTCGGGGCGATGCTGGAGCGCGTCGCCCGCCCGAACTGCCGGCGCGAGACATCCTGCTCGACGTCGAGCTGGTCGTGCGGCGGTCGTGTGGGGCGAGGTGACGAAGCAAACGGATTCAACACGAAGGCACGAAGCGCACGGAGACGACACGAAGGACGATTCGGCTGCGAAAGCCCGCGAAGATCTGAAGAGCGCGAAGCGTTGTCACGGCTCACGTGTCGGTCACGATGGGCACGATGACACGACGAGCACGATGATCGTGGCAGATTGGACGCTGGAGCGGCCTGCTGGCACCGCGCTATGCGCGGTGAGGTGAGTCGAGCCGCGTGAAGTCGAAAGCACCGCTGCGGAGTGAGGGTGCTCTCGACTTCTCGCGGCTCGACTCACCTCGACGCCGGCCAGTGGCCGGCGTGCCAGCAGGCCTCAGCGTGACAGCCTTCGTGCGTCTTCGAGGACTTCGTGCCTTCGTGATGAATCTCGAAAACTCTAGCGGCGGCCGTCAGATTG
>CAWHNN010000022.1:0-99542 GCA_963830815.1 uncultured Acidobacteriota bacterium
TGGACAGCGTGGTGGCGACGAGCCCGGTGAGAGCCCCGACATTTCGGGTGACCTGCGACATTTCGGGTGTGCGGCCGCCTCGTGATGATTCGTGAGCGCGAACGATCCACGTAACCGTCATTCCTGCATGGCGTTCCCGAATCGTCGCTTCACGACTGCGCCTGGTACGCAGTCTGCTCTTTGTCGTTCGTGCTCTCGCTGACGTGGTCGATCACCGTCGCACGTCGTGGGCCGAGATCGGCGTCTGGTAACTCTTGGAGGCAGCATGAGCTCGCATAACGTGACCGCAGGCACCCCGACGGCATTCCCGAAACTGCCGTCGCAGGACGTACTCCCGTTCCCTCCGGTCCCGTCAGCCAGCATCGCCGGCCGAACGATGCAGGAGTCGGTGTACAAGCGGCGCGTCGAACCGCGCCGTCTGCCTGCCGATGCGCCGAACATCCTGATCGTCCTCATCGACGATGCCGGCCCCGGACTCCCTTCAACGTTCGGCGGCGAAGTACATACACCGGCCCTCGACAGAATCTCCAAGGAAGGCATTACCTACAACCGATTCCACACCACGGCGATGTGCTCCCCCACTCGAGCGTCTCTCCTGACGGGGCGGAACCACCATCATGTCGGGGCCGGACAGATCGGGGAGATGGCGAACGACTGGGACGGGTACTCCGGGGTCATGCCCAAGAGCTGTGCGACCGCCGCGGAGGTGCTTCGGCACTACGGCTATACCACAGCCGCGTGGGGCAAATGGCACAACACGCCTGCCGAACAAACAACCGCGGCGGGCCCCTTCGATTGCTGGCCGACTGGCTACGGCTTCGATTACTTCTATGGTTTCCTCTGCGGCGAAGCGTCGCAGTACGAGCCCAACCTGGTTCGTAACACCACTTACGTCGCTCCGCCTCGCACGCCCGAGGAGGGCTATCACCTGAGCGAAGATCTTGCCGACGATGCGATCGGGTGGCTGCAGCAGGCATAAAGCTTTCCAGCCCGACAAACCCTTCTACATGTACTGGGCGAGCGGTGCGATCCATGGTCCGCACCACATCATGAAGGAGTGGGCCGACAAGTACAAAGGCAAGTTCGACGACGGCTGGGACAAATATCGTGAGCGCGTGTTCGCGCGGGCGAAACAAAAGGGATGGATTCCTCAGGAGGCCCAGCTCACGCCGCGCGATCCGAGGATGGCGTCGTGGGACAGCATTCCGGAGGACGAGAAGCCATTCCAGCGACGATTGATGGAGGTTGCGGCGGGGTTCACCGAGCACGTCGACGTCACAAGTAGGCCGGCTCGTCGACGAGCTCGATCGGCTCGGTTACGGCGAGAACACGCTGATCTTCTACATCTGGGGCGACAACGGATCTTCAGCCGAGGGCCAGAACGGCACGATCAGCGAGCTCATCGCGCAGAACGGCATTCCTTCGACTGTGGCCATGCACATCCAGGCGCTCGAGGCCCTCGGTGGTCTCGATGTGCTCGGGTCTCCGAAAGTCGACAACCATGTACCATTGCGGCTGGGGCTGGGCCGGCAGCACGCCTTACAAAGGCGTGAAGCTCATCGCGTCGCACTTCGGTGGAACCCGCAATCCGATGGCGGTTCGGTGGCCCGCGAAGATCACGCCGGATACGACACCGCGCGCGCAATTTCATCATGTGAACGACGTCGTCCCGACGATCTACGAGGTACTTGGCATCTCGCCGCCGAGGGAAGTCAACGGGATCGCCCAGGATCAGATCGACGGCGTGAGCTTCGCGTATTCCTTTGACGATCCGCACGCTCCAGGCCGTCTGTTGACGCAGTACTTCGAAATCATGGGCAGCCGCGCGATCTATCACGACGGCTGGATGGCCTCGGCATTCGGGCCACGGGTGCCCTGGGTGCTTGGGCTGCCCCCCGGCATCCGCGAGTGGACTCCGGATCGGGACACATGGGAGCTCTACAACCTCGACGAGGACTGGACGCAGAACAACGACCTCGCGGCGACGATGCCAGAGAAGCTCGCGCAGCTGAAAGAGCTCTTCGCGATGGAGGCGGCGCGAAACAAAGCGCTGCCCATTGGCGGCGGCCTTTGGATTCCGTTCTTACATCCCGAGATGCGTATTGCGCCCCCGTACCGCGAGTGGACCTTCTCGGGCGATATCACCCGAATGCCGGAGTTCTGTGCGCCAGCGCTCGGCAACAAGCCGAACGTCGTCACGATCACTGCCGACGTACCGCCCAATGCCAATGGCGTGCTCTACAAGCTGGGGGGCTGCGCCGGTGGTCTGACGTGCTTTGTCGAGGACGGCATCCTCTGCTACGAGTACAACCTCTTCATCGTCCAGCGCACGAAGATTCGCGCCAAGGAGAAGCTCCCGACGGGCAAGGTGACGATCGGCATCGAGACCGCGTACGCGGAATTGAGACCTGCCGGTCCGCTCGACATCACGATCACGGTCAATGGCAAGCGTTTCGCTGAAGGGCGCGTCCCGATCAGCGCCCCGTTGCTCTTCACCGCCAACGATTGTCTCGACATCGGCGTCGCGCTCGGATCGCCCGTGTCGCTCGACTACTACGAGAAGGCGCCGTTCAGATTCAACGGCACGATCGATCAGGTCACCGTCGTGTACAAACCGTTCTCGAAGCCGGCTGAACCTGCTGCACCGCCGCGCGCCGAGACGCAAGTGGCAGCCGGCGGCCACTGAGGGACATGCGAGCAGCGCTGCGGCCTTCCCCGATAGGGTGAGCTTCTATGACGCGACATCTCCTTCCGGTATTTCTGCTCGCTGCAGTGGCGACGGGTTGTCGCGGGGGCGAACCGGTGGCGCTGGCTTCCGAACCACCGGCGCCTCTCATTGAGCCGGAACTCGGTGCAGGCGCGGGTCTCATCGACCCGCGCGCGGACGCGCTCGTGCGGCAGATGAGCGAGCGCCTCGCTCGAGCCAAAGCGTTTGCCCTCGAGGCCGAGGAACTATTCGACGAGGTGCCGGAGCACAGCCCACGGCGGCAACTCACCAACACTCGTCGCGCGGCGTTGCGTCGTCCCGACAGGCTGGCAGGCGATGTGTCAGGCGACGCGATGAATCGTTCGTTCTGGTACGACGGCAAGATGTTCTCGGCGCTCGACAAGGAACAAAACGTCTGGGCCAGCGGTGGAGTTCCGCCGACCGTGGACGCGGCACTCGACTGGGTATTCGAGCGGACCGGCACGGTCGTTCCACTCGCGGACTTCCTGTATGCGGACAGCTACGAGCGGCTGATGGGCAGTGTGCAGCGCGGCGAGTACCTGGGCATCCACGAGGCCGCCGGCGTGCCGTGCCACCACCTGGCGTTCGAGCAGGCCACCATCGACTGGCAGCTGTGGATCGATGCCGGCAAGGACCCGCTGCCACGCAAGCTGGTGATTACCTACAAGACTGAGGACGAGGTTCCACAGGTACACGGCGACCATCCGGAAGTGGAATCTCGAGCCGCCGCTACCGGACGCGCTGTTTGTCTTCACTCCGCCCGACGGCGCCGCCCGTGTCGAGGTACTGGCATTCGTCGGCCGGACGGAGCCGCCGGCTGGAGGAGCGCGATGAGTCGTCACCTGACCATTTCGGTCACCCTGATCGCGCTTGTCGTCGGCTCGAACCCCGCGCTCGAAGCGCAACGCAGCCGTGGATCGGTCGTCCCGACTCCGGCAACACGACCTCCGCGCAGGGGCAGCGTGCGAGCGGCACGCGGACGGTGAACCAGACCAGCTCCGGCGGGACGGCCACCCGGCAGGCACAGACGCAGAGCGGTGCGTCGCGGAGCACGACCAGGCAAGTGGACGCCGAGAACCGAGAGATCGACAAGACGACGACCTCCACCACGGCGTGGGGCGAGTCAGGGACCCGGTCCCGAGAGGTCGAGGGTCACGGTGGCTACGCGACCGTCGAGGGGAGCGCGCGCACCAGCACCGGGCGTTCGGCCTCCGGGGAAGCCGTGGCGGGCCGCACCTACTACGGCCAACCGGCGGTCGCCGGAACGGTCAACACGAAATACAACGGCACCTACAGCGCCGCCGCCGCCCGCACGCCGTATGGCGGGTACACCACCGCGGCGGCCGGCCCGTACGGCGGACGTGTGACGACCACGTTGCCGTCGGGGTACAGGACTTCGACATATTACGGTCGCTCCTACTACACCTACGGCGGCACCTATTACCGGCCCTATACATATGGTGGTGTCCACTATTACTACCCCGTTCCGCCACCCTACTACTCGTATTACAGCTACCCTCCTCCCGGCGCGACCATCCTCATAATTCTGGGCGTCAAGTACCTGGTGTCGCAGGACGGCCACTACTGCAAGCAGACGACGACCAGCGACGGAAAGACGACGTACCAGGCGGTGCCCGCGCCGCAGGGCGCCGCGATGCCGACGTTGCCGGCGACGCGCGTGCTCGTGAGCGTCACAGGTACCACCTACTATCTCAGCGCCAATGCGTTCTACCGGCGCGTGATGAACGGCGCTCAGGAATCGTTCGTGGTGGTGACGGCACCAGCAGGCGTCGTCTTCGTCGCGGCGCTGCCTGCCAACTTCGAGGTCGTCCAGCTGAACACGATGTACTTCAAGGCTGGCGGCCGTTACTACGTGCCGTACCTCTCGCCAGACGGCGCGGAGACGTACGTCATGGTGGACGCGCCGCCTTCGCCGCCATCCGGTGCCCCGGCGGCGGCTCCGGCCCATCCGCCGGCGCCAGCGGCTGCGCTCGGCTCCCAGCACAACGCCCGCGGCACCAGGCCCACCCCTGTCCGTGCGGTGGTGGAGCGCCTCGAGGCCCCTGCGGGTACGGTCCTCGTGGTCCGGCTGGCCACCGAGGTGAGCTCCGCGACCGCGCAGGTCGGCAATCGCTTTCACGGTTTCCTGGACCAGGACGTCGCCGCGAACGGCCGCATGTTGGCACCGCAGGGCACCAAGGTGTTTGGCGTGGTGAGCACGGTTGATTCCGGCAGCAAGATGAAGGGCCAGCCGACGTTGAGCGTAACGCTGACCGACATGCAGGTCGGCGGCCGCGTGCTGCCGATCAAGACGCAAACCCTGAGTGCCTCCGGCGGGACAGCAAGCGGAGCAAAGAAGCTGGTCGGCGGTGCCGCCGTGGGCGCCACGATCGGTGCGATTGCCGGAGGCGGCGAGGGGGCCGCGATCGGCGCGGCGGTGGGGACCGGTGTCGGCGGCGCGGCGGCCGCGGGCAGCTCCGTCAAACCCGCCGTCATTGCGGCGCAGACCCCGCAAGCGTTCACCCTGGCCGTGCCACTGCAGCTGGAGATCACGACGAACGTGGCCGTCCGTTGAGCAGGAGAGAACATGAAAACGAGGCTTTCGAGTTCAACCGGGATCGCATGCGCGCTCGCCGCAATCGTGCTGGCGCCGCTGGCCGCGCAGGACGCAAAGCAGGTCGTGCAGCAGAAGCTGGCCGCCGCCAAGGAGGCCGCTGCCCTCAATCAAAAGGCCCTTCGCTCGTACTCCTGGGTCGAGAAGACCGAGCTCAGCCTCAAGGGCGAGGTGAAGAGCACGAAGGTGGATGCGTGCCGCTACGGGCCCGACGGCAAGGTGCAGAAGACACCCGTCGTCGAGCCACCCCCGCCAGAGAAGAAGCGCGGGGTGAAGGGCAAGATGATTGCGAACAAGACGGAGGAGATGAAGGGGGAGCTCGAAGCAGCGGTGGCGCTCGTCCAGCAATACCTCCCACCCTCCCCCGACATGATGCAGGTGGTGATGAATGCCGGCACCGCGTCGATCTCTCAGGCAGGCCCCGGCCGCGTATCGCTCAAGTTCCCGGGCTACGCCAAGGCCAACGACGCGTTGACGCTGACGTTCGACTCGACCGTCAAGGCCCTGCAGCAAATCGACGTCCAGACCTGGCTCGACGAGCCAGACAACGCCGTCACGCTGAAGGTGACGATGAACGCACATTCCTGACGGGGTGAGCCATCCGGCCGCGATTGTGCTCGGGATCCCGAAGAGCAAGATCGAAGTGCGCATCACGAAGTCGAACTACCAGAAGCTTGCACAATAGGCGGATCTACAACCACGGAGGAGTCACGCCATGCGTCGATCAATCGCAACCGCATTCTTTGTGTCCGTGTTCGCTGCCGTCGCGATGACCTCGCAAGAGCCGGCGGGGAAATACCCGCTGATGGAGGGCATCGCGCAGAAGGTGATCCAGAAATACCAGAGTTCTTCGTGCGAGCAGCTGTTGGCCGAAAAGCAGCAGCCGCCAAACCCAAAACAGGCGCAGATGAAGGACAAGGCGTTCGAGCAACTGCACAAGGATCCCGAGATGCGCAAAGCGTTCATCGACAAGGTGGCAGCGCCGATCGTCAACAAGATGTTCGACTGCGGCATGATTCCCTGACGCGTCCGCGCCGAAAGTCGCAAGTCAATCGTTTCGTAGCTTCAACCAGTATCACGCCCAAAAGGAGAACGCTATATGAGTCACAGTCATCTCGTCGTTGACTTCCCGATTAAGGGGCCCGCCAGCGCCAAGGCACTCACCGAAGAGCTGCCCCCGTTGATGCCCGATCTCGCGAAAGCGCAGGACCAGCTCGGTACCGTGCACTTCTCCCGGTTCATGGTCAAGGGAGACGAGAAGCTTCTGTTCCTGTCGGACATCGACGGCGAGGTCGACACACATATCGACCGTCTCGTGGAGAACGCCGGCCCGGTGTTTGACACCATCTTCAAACACGTGGACGACCCTCCGGCCACGCCAGTGGCTGGTAATCCTCAGAGGGTCACCAAATGGCTGAAGTATCACGTCCGCGAGCCTCTCGATACGTATGTCGCTTACGAGGCTTCGGTTCAGGACATCAAGGCGTGCGCGCGTGCGGCGGGCTTTACAGGCAAGACGCCGCAGAGTCCCTTGCTGACATACATGTCCTTCAACTCACGTCTGCAAGCCTTTGCCTTGAAGCTGGTCGGGCGCGCCCTGTTGCATGACAAGGGCACAGACAGGGTTGGATCTCTGTCGGGACGGTGCATTTCTCCGATTGGGTGCCCTTTGAGAACAACCATATCGGCTTCTTCACGATCTTCGACGGTGATTTCAAGAAGTACATCCAGGACTTCGCGGACAAGACCACGGATGTTTTCGATACTGTCTTTCCACATGTCGTTGGCGCGCCGCCAACCTCAGTAGCAAAGAACGCCCAGGCGTTCTATCAGTGGGCATTGGAAAACAACCATCCGCCGATCGGGTTTTACAGTGCCTATCCAGGCCTCTCGGTTCAAGACATCAAAGCACTGCTGGCCGACCGCAAGTCACAACCGGCCACCACTCGATAGCCGTTGTGGAACGACGAACAATCAGGAGCTCCGCGTTGGCAAAGCAGAACAAAACAGAAGGAGAGGCACGATATGAGCCAGAACCACCTCACGATTGACTTCCCGATCAAGGGACCCGCGAATGCCAAGGCGCTCACCGAAGAGTTGCCCCCGTTGATGCCCGATTTCGCAAAAACGCAGGACCAGCTCGGTACCGTGCACTTCTCCCGGTTCATGGTCAAGGGAGACGAGAAGCTTCTGTTCCTCTCGGACATCGACGGTGCAGATCGACACGCATCTTGCGCGGCTCGTGGAGAATGCCGGCCCGGTGTTTGACACCATCTTCAAACACGTGGACGACCCTCCGGCCACGCCGGTGGCTAGTAACCCTCAGAGGGTCATCAAATGGCTGAAGTCTCATGTCCCTAAGCCACTAGACACGTATTTCGCTTACGGCGACGCTTCGGTTCAGGACATCAAGGCGGCCGCTCGTGCGGCGGGCTTTACAGGCAATACCTCACAAGCCCCCTTGCTGACATACATGGCCTTCAAGTCACGTGTGCAAGGTTCTGTCTCGAAGTTAGTCGGGCCGGCAATGCTGAGAGAGAAGGGACATAAAGCGAATGATGTTGTCGGGACGCTGCATTTCTCCCATTGGGTGCCCTTCGAGAACAACCACTTAGGCTTCTTCACCATCTTCGACGGTGATTTTGAGAAGTATATCCAGGACTTCGCAGACAAAACCTCGTTCGCTTTCGATACCATCTTTCCACAAATCGTTGGCGCGCCGCCAACTCCAGTAGCAAAGAACGCCAGGGCGTTCATTCAGTGGGCAGCGGACAACAACTATCCGCCCATCGGGTTTTACAGCGCCTATCCGGGCCTCTCGGTTCAAGACATTCGAGCCCTGCTGGCCGATCGCAAGTCACAATCGGCCACCACTCGATAGCCGTTGTGGAACGACGATCAATCAGGAGCTCCGCGTTGGCAAAGCAGAACAAAACACAAGGAGAAACACGATATGAGCCAGAGCCACCTCACGATTGACTTCCCGATCAAGGGACCCGCGAATGCCAAGGCGCTCACCAAAGAGCTGCCCCCGTTGATGCCCGATTTCGCAAGGACGCAGGACCAGCTCGGTACCGTGCACTTCTCCCGCTTCATGGTCAAGGGAGACGAGACGCTTCTCTTCCTGTCGGACCTCGACGGTGAGATCGACGACGCATCTGACACGGCTCGTGGAGAATGCCGGCCCGGTGCTTGATGCCATCTTCAAACACGTGGAAGACGCTCCGGCCATGCCCGTGGCTGACAACCCTCAGAGAGTCATCACATGGCTGAAGTCCCATGTCCGCAAGCCTCTCGATACGTATTGCGCTTACGAGGCTTCGGTTCAGGACATCAAGGCGTGCGCGCGTGCGGCGGGCTTTACAGGCAAGACGCAGCAGAGTCCCTTGCTGATAATCATGGCCTTCAAGTCACGTCTGCGGGCTTTGCCTTGAAGCTGGTCGGGGAGGCCCTGTTCCACGAGAAGGGCAAAGAAGCGTTGAATTCTGTTGGGACGGTGCATTTCTCCGATTTTGTGCCCTTTGACAACGACCATATGGGCTTCTTCACGGTCTACGACGGTGATTTCAAGCCGTACGTCCAGGACTTCGCGGACAAGAGCACGGTTGTTTTCGATACTGTCTTTCCACATGTCGTTGGCGCGCCGCCAACCTCAGTAGCAAAGAACCCCCAGCCGTTCTATCAGTGGGCATTGAAAGAAAACAATCCGGCGATCGGGTTTTACAGTGCCTATCCAGGCCTCTCGGTTCAAGACATTAAAGCACTGCTGGCCGACCGGAAGTCACAACCGGCCACCACTCGATAGCCGTTGTGGAACGTCGATCAATCAGGAGCTCCGCGCTGGCAAAGCAGAACAAAACACAAGGAGAAACACGACATGAGCCAGAGCCACCTCACGATTGACTTCCCGATCAAGGGACCCGCGAATGCCAAGGCGCTCACCGAAGAGCTGCCCCCGTTGATGCCCGATTTCGCAAGGACGCAGGACCAGCTCGGTACCGTGCACTTCTCCCGGTTCATGGTCAAGGGAGACGAGAAGCTTCTCTTCCTTTCGGACATCGACGGCGAGGTCGACAAGCATATCGACCGTCTCGTGGAGAACGCCGGCCCGGTGTTTGACACCATCTTCAAACACGTGGACGACCCTCCGGCCACGCCGGTGGCTGGTAACCCTCAGAGGGTCATCCAATGGCTGAAGTCTCATGTCCGCAAGCCTCTAGACACGTATTTCGCCTACGAGGACGCGTCGGTTCAGGACATCAAGGCGTGCGCGCGTGCAGCGGGCTTTACGGGCAATACCTCGCAGGGCCCGTTGCTGACATACATGACCATCCAGTCACGTCTCCAAGCCTTTGCCTTGAAGCTGGTCGGGAAGGCCTTGATAGGAGAGAAGGGACATAAGGCTTCGGATTCCATTGGGACGCTGCATTTCTCCCATTGGGTGCCTTTTGAGAACAACCACATAGGTTTCTTCACGATCTTTGACGGTGATATGGAGAAGTATTTCCAGGATTTCGCCGACAAAACCTCGTTCGTGTTCGACACTCTCTTTCCACATGTCGTTGGCGCGCCGCCGACTCCAGTAGCAAAGAACGCCCAGGCGTTTTATCAGTGGGGATTGGAAAACAACTATCCGCCCATCGGATTCTATAGCGCCTATCCAGGCCTCTCGGTTCAAGACATTCGAGCCCTGCTGGCCGATCGCAAGTCACAATCGGCCACCGCTCGATAGCAGTGGAGTCACTTGATCACGAACCATCAGTAGTCGGAGGAACGCGCGTTGGCCAAGTTGATCAAAGCACCAGCAGCCCCGGCGAGGGACGAGCCCGGGGCTTCTTCGCCGAATGCTTCGTCGAAGGCGACGCGAGAACGCGCAGACTGAGGCGATTCGGGGACGATGGGCAAGTCCGCGCTCGACCTCGCGGACATTCAGGGCTTCATTCTCCGCGGCTACAGGATGCCGATGGTGCGGCATTTCCTGTTGACGGTAGGAACTCCGGACAGGCGCGCAGGCAACTTGGACGGCTCATAAGCGGCGACGAATCCGACGCCCCGCAAATCACCACCGCCGAGGACTGGCACGTGGGGTTCTCGCCCGGACCCGGGGACAATCCCGCGGCGGCCCCACGTCGCAAGCCCGACTATTGTCTCAACATCGGCATCACGTGGCCCGGACTGGTGGCGCTGGAGATAAGCGAACGCGTCCCAAACCTATCGTTCAAGTCATTTGGCGCGTTCACCGAAGGAGCCGCGCGACGAGCGGAGTTGGTCGGGGATGTCGGAGCAAGTGCGCCGCAGAACTGGAGTGGCGGTTTTGGCGAAGGGCACGATCACGTCCTGGTGACGCTGCACGCGATCAGCCCGGACGCGATGAAGAGCTACAGCGACAGGGTGTGTGCCTGGTTTGCCGAAGGCAATGCCTTTCGAGAAATCTGGCGTCAGGACGGGATGGCGTTGATGGAGATGCAAGACGGCCAACCCGTCCCCACTAGCAAGACTCACTTCGGCTATACCGACGGCATCTCCAGGACCACCATTCGCGGCGGCCCTGACAAGTATCACCCTGACCACCAGCAGCCCTGCGAGCCATGGCTCTTCGTCTTGCGGGAAGACGCTGAGAACTACGAGGTACCGGAGCCGCGACAGCTCGGCCTGAACGGCAGCTTTGGAGTGTTCAAGAAGATCGAGACCGACGTCGTTGGCTTTGAGAGTTTTCTGCAGTCGAACAAAGACAAAATCGATCCCGAACTGCTCGCGGCCAAGATGTGCGGGCGATGGCGCAACGGCGTTCCGCTCGCCTTGTCACCGGATACGGATAGCCCTGACGGGGCGATATCGCCTGAACAGATGAACGATTTCGAGTATGTGAATGCCGATGGTTCTGGAGATGCGAAGGGGATTCGCTGTCCCGTCGGCGCCCACATCCGCCGCGTCAATCCACGAGGTCAGCCAATTCAGGGCCAGGGGGTGCCGGGCGGCAGCAATAATTCTCACCGGCTGACGCGTTGCCTTCTGCCGTACGGGCCGACCTATGATCCACGGAAGCCGTACGATGGCCTCGAGCGCGGGATTCTCGGTTATTTCATCAACTCGAACATCGAAAACCAATATGAGTTCGTGCTGCGACGTTGGGTCAATGACAGCGAATTCGCTGGAGCCGTCAGGCTCCACCCACTGTCGAAAGATCCACTGATTGGCACCCAGGACCCAGCGGAAAGCATTTTCGTGATCCCTCAGGCAAATGGGGGCCCGCCGATCGAGGTAACAGGTCTCTCAACCTTCGTGACGACCAAAGCCGCTGCGTACGTGTTTCTGCCGAGCATCACAGCCATCAAATTTATCGCCGACGTGGCATGAAAGGAAACGCCAATGGCCACAACACAAACCGGGGCGGCTGCTCCAGCGCAGTTCGTTCGATATGCACCGGAGCTCGACGTGCTGAGTGCACATTTCGAAGAAGATCTCAAGACAGTAGTCGCCGGAGTCGAACAGTACGTGGTCAACTCGGTTGCGGGCGAGGGCGTGGGACGCGCGGTACGGTTCGCCCATGCGAAAGGGTATGGGCTTGTGAGAGCCGAGGTGGAAATTCTTGACGGGCTGCCGCCCGGATATGCCCAAGGCCTCTACGCCACACCTGGACGGCACGACGCGCTGATTCGCTTCTCGAACGGCGTCGCACATCTAGGTGCAGATGCCCTCCTGTCTAATGCATTCGGGCTGGCGCTCAAAATGTTCAACATTGCCGGTACGACCCTCGTGGACGACGAGCCAGACGCAGGGACGTTCGACTACAACACCATCAACATGCCCGTCTTCTTCTGTAACACGGTGGCGCACTATCTGTTCATCCAACAGCTGTTCACCGACGCGCCAAGTTACTTTGCGAGAGGCAAGGCCGGCGCCCATCAATTGCTTTCGGAGTTCTTGACCGGGAAGGGCACGCTCGCTGAGAAGGACTGGGCATGGGATGAGCTGCTGACATTTCTCGCACTGGCTCGGCTGCCCGCGCAGAATGTCTTGCTCTCGACCTACTGGACGGAGGGGGCTGTGCGCCACGGTGACTGCATCGCAAAGGTGCGCTTCGCTCCCGTGCGGGCATTCGCAGACGCCGTCGAACGCCGCGTTGTCGATCTGATGTCCGATCCCGACGCCTACCGCACTGCGCTGGTGGCGGAGCTGAAGGAGCGGCCCTTCGAGTTCGACCTGCAGGTGCAGCTCTGCACGAATCTCGAGCAGATGCCAATCCAGGACGTGACCGTCGAATGGCAGGAGGCGCTCTCGCCTTTCGTCACCGTCGCCAAGGTACGTTTACCGGCGCAGGACATTTCCGGTGCTGACAACTTCGAAAAAATGGACGCGTTGTCCTTTACCCCCTGGCGGGTCACGGCGGAGCATGCGCCACTCGGCGAGATCATGCGAGTACCAAAAGAAGTGTACCGGCGCTCGTCGATCGCACGCCATCGGCTCAACCGTCAGGAGCGGCGGGAGCCGCGAAGCGTGCGCGAGGTGCTCGGCGAGCGACAAGGCATCTAGTGGACCGGTTGAGCGCACCGACGATGGTCGATCCACTCGAGATTCGTGACGTCTTCGATCGGGCCGCCAGCTTGCCGCCGAAAGAGCGCGGTGCATTCCTCGCGCGCGCATGTGGCACCAACGAGGCGCTGCGCCACGAGGTCGAACGGCTGCTCGCGGCGGACGCGCGCCTGGGGTCCGCGTTCGATACAGAGCCGGGGAGCGATCCGGCGACGGGATCGATCGCGGCTGCCGCGATGTCCCTGCAGCCCGGCACACGCCTCGGACCATACGAGATCGTCGACGCCCTCGGCGCCGGCGGTATGGGCGAAGTCTACAAGGCGCGCGATACGCGCCTCGATCGAACGGTCGCGATCAAAGTTCTATCCCACGAACTGACTGCTGATCCATCCGCGCGTCAGCGATTCGATCGTGAAGCACGGGCGATAGCTGCCCTGTCGCATCCTCATATCTGCGGGCTCCACGATGTCGGCCATCAGGACGACGTCGACTTCCTGGTGATGGAATTTCTTGATGGCGAGACGCTCGCGGCGCGCCTGCGGCGCGGCAAGCTGCCGCTCGCCGACGCGCTGACCTGCGCGATTCACATCGCCGACGCGCTCGCTACCGCCCATCGCGCCGGGATCGTCCACCGCGATCTCAAGCCCGGCAACATCATGCTGACGTCGAGCGGCATCAAGCTGCTCGACTTCGGCCTCGCCAAGCGCCGGCACCAGCCAATTGCGGGCGACATTACGAACCTGACTGCGGAACCATTCACGCAGCCCGGGATGATTCTCGGCACCGTGCAGTACATGGCGCCCGAGCAGCTCGAAGGGTGGGTGGTGGATGAACGCACTGACATCTTTGCGTTCGGGGTAGTGCTCTACGAAACGCTGACGGGACGGCCCGCCTTCGAGGGCGCCAGCATCGCTGCCTTGATCGGCAACATCCTGCATGCGCAGCCACTGGCGCCATCATCGCTCGAGCGGCTCACCCCGCGCGCGCTCGACGACCTGGTGCGTCGCTGTCTGGCGAAGGATCCCGATGCGCGCTGGCCGTCGATCGCCGACGTGCAGCACCAGCTCGAAGCGGTCCGTGACTCCATTGTGCCCGCCCGCGGGCGAGGATCTCTCGTCTGGGCGGGAGCCCTGGCAGCGGGAGTATTGGCAGCCATCGTGGGTCTCGTGTCGTGGCAATTGACGCGTCCACCCGGGCCCACGACTTCGCTGGTCAGTAGCACGCCGGTTCAGCGGAGTCTCACGCGTCTGACATTCGATCAAGGGCTACAGACCGATCCCGCGTTTTCGCCGGATGGGCGATTCATTGCCTACGCCTCGGACAAGTCTGGCAACTTTGATATTTGGGTGCAGCAGCTCTCGGGCGGCGACGCCGTGCAGGTCACAAAGTCCGCGGCGACCGACACACAGCCCGCCTGGTCGCCCGACGGCAGCACTATCGCGTTTCGGTCCGAACGCGACGGCGGCGGCATCTACCTTGTGCCGGCGCTTGGAGGGGCGGAAGTGAAGTTGACGGCGCTCGGCGAACGCCCGTCGTGGTCGCCGGATGGATCGGAGGTGTGGTTCATCGTGCAAACGTTCACCTACGACTCCTCAGGTTTGCGGGCCGTCTCGCTGGATGGAGGGGCAATCCGCGAGATCCTTCCCGAGTTCACCGGCGCAGGCGACTGGCAGTGGATCGGGCGTCACCCAGACGGACGGGTGTCTTTTCTCGGGTCTCGATTCGGTAAGTTTGGCTTCTTCACCGTGTCATCCAGTGGTGACGTGCGTTCGTCAGATCTCGGAGTACTCCCACAAGCGCTGAAGAACAGCCTCGACAACGTGAACTTCAGCAGGACGCGTTTCCAATGGGACCCAAGCGGTACCACGCTGCTCCTCGAAGTTCGATCCGTGGAAGGCGTCTGGAACTTGTGGCGGGTACGAGTGGACCCCGGGACATTGGCGTGGACACGCGTGGAGCGGTTGACCACAGGTGCTGGCGATGACGTTGCGCCCGGCTTCTCGTCCGACGGGAAGCGGGTAGCGTTCGTAACACAGCGCGCGTCCACCCGAATCTGGCAATACACACCGACCGGAAGCGGGGTGAAGGATGGCCGTCCATTGAGTCCGGACGGCGGCTCTGCCCTGTCGCTCGACGCGTCACCCGATGGCGACAGCGTGCTCTATAACTTTGTGCAGCCCGGCCGAAGGCTCACGCCGCGGTGGTGGCTCATTCGGCCCGGTCGCGCGCCAACCGAGCTTGCCGGCGCTGACGGGCAGTTTGCAAGACTCTCGAGAAATGGCGAGCGCATCGCTTACACGAAGATGCGTACCGATGATAGCGGGCGCTAGTCTGCGAACGCCATTGCGGTTCGCACGATTGGTGGGCGTGAGCACCTCATCACGCCATGGGTCCCTGGGGCCTGCTGTCGTGCCGCCTGTGATTGGACTCCTGACGACCAATTTGTGCTCACATGCGGCCCTACAGAAGAGATGGCGACATGGCCAGTCGACGAGGCAACGACCGCCCGGCCTTCCCGTGTCATATTCCGGCTGGCACAGCATGACGTGTGGCAAGGGCAGTACTCACCGAACGGACGTTGGCTGGTGTTCGAAACGCTGCGTAGTATGGCTGCAGGGTGCCAGCCTGGGTGTCATCGCAGTGGAAGGCCCGCCAGATCGGCCGTGGACCCGAGTTCCCCTTCGCCAAAGATGGGCCGACAAGCCGCGATGGTCAGCCGATGGCAAGACGTTGTATTTTCTGGCCGCCGACAGCTCGTTTATCCATCTGTGGGCAGCGCGCTTCGATCCCGTCCGCGGTGTAGTGGTTGGCGAGCCCGTCCAGCTCACACACTTCGACTCGCCGAGCTTCAAAATCTCTCCTGCGATGTCGACTACCGAGATGGACGTTGGCGGCGGCAAGGTGTTCCTGACGATGGAATCGACGTCGGGCAACATCTGGATGCTGGACAACGTTGACCGCTGAGCGGCCGTCATGATCGATATTGACGACCTGCGCCCGCCTGCCAGTGAGAGCCCCCGACATTTCGGGTGCCCTGTGATATTTCGGGTGTCCGGCCGCTCCAGACGGTGATCGGCTGGCCTCGTACGACGCACGTATTCGTGACATCTGAATAGCTTCCGCACCCGCCGCTCTTCGACCCTGTTTGGTTGGACCTGGCCGACATCTTGCCTTGACGCGCACTGTTGTGAAGGAGATGAAGCCATGCTTCGAACGTCTGTATTCCTGATGACGATGATCGTGATGGCCGCAAGCGCTTCAGCTAAGGGTGCCGAAGTCAGTGAAAACTCGGCACGCGCGCAGCAAGTTGACCAGTGGACAGCCATCCAGCAGCTGCAGGCCGATCTCAAAGCGGATCGGCAGGCTGTCGTAGCGGCCAATCTGCCGCTCACCGAAGGAGAGGCCCAAGCCTTCTGGCCAGCTTACAAAGAGTATCGCGTTGAGGTCGAGAAGCTCGGCGACCGCATGGTCAAGCTCATCGCGGCCTACGCAGCCAACTTCGAGACGATGACCGACACGAAGGCCGATACATTTTTCAACGACTTGCTCGCGATCGATCGCGACAGGCTGGCCGTCCGTGAGAAGTATGTTCCGAAGATTCGTGCGGTGCTGCCTGGCCAAAAGGCAGCGCGCTTCTTCCAAATCGAGAACAAGCTCGATGCCATCGTCAATGTCTCGCTGGCGTCCGAAATTCCACTGGTGCCTGTGAAGCGATAGGACATGCGGCCTGAAACGTCCGGCTGACACCACCGGACAGCCGCGCTGAAAGGATGTTTCAGCCATGTCAGTGACTAGTTTTTGTTTGCCCGTCATTCATCTTGGCGTTGTGGTTAACGTTGCCCGCTAACCGCTGCCGTGGGCTCAAGACCAAGAGAACCGAGAAGGTCGCCGTCAAGCCCGAGAAACTCGCCAAGGATGCGGAGTTCGCCCTGGCATCGCTCTACGAAAAGGCGCCAGCCACCAAGATACTGGCCGAAAACGCGCAGGCGATCCTCGTGTTCCCGAAAATCACGAGAGCGAGTGTCGGAGTCGGGTCGAACGCGGCACCGGCACACTGTTGAAAGAGGGCAAGCCGGAAGGGTTCGATAGACCACCGGCACGTCCGTGGAACTGCAGGCCGGGGCGAAGACCTATGGCTATGCGCTGTTCTTCATGAATGACAACGCCGTGCAGGCGCTGAGTAAAGCGAAGGGCTTCGAAGTGGGCGTGGGCCTGACGGTCGTCGTGGTCAACAAGGGCATGTCGAAGAATCTCACGACGACGACGCTCAAAGGCGACATCTATGCAGTGATTTTCGACCAGAAGGGCCTCATGGCCGGCCTCGGAGTTCAGGGGAACAAGATCACGAAGGCGAACCCCCAGTAGCGTCCTGTCATGGGAGTGGACCCTACAAGTTGGGGAAATGTACCAACCATGTGGCCAATCCGCCGGTGGTCGCCTCTCCTCGTAGTGTTCGTGGCGGCACTGTGTGCAGCATGCGCTGCCCCGGTCCATCGCGTCTCTCCGCATCCAACCGCAGCCGCTGAGGCGCCAGCGAGCCGCGCCCGGTGCGGGTGTCCGAGCGAGCGACGGTCGGGGTGGCGTTCGGTGGCGGCAGCGCCCGTGGGATCGCGCACGTCGGGATCATCCGGTGGCTCGAGGAGCATCGCATCCCGATTGATGTGGCGGCCGGCACGAGCATGGGAGGGCTGGTCGGGGGCGCGTTCGCCAGTGGGATGGATGCACGCGAGCTGGAAGATTTCATCGCCTCGCTCGACTGGGATCAGCTCTTTGGCGCGTCGTCCTTTGCCCACAAGAACATCCGCCGCAAGGCCGACGCGCGCGCGTATCCGTCCCGTCTCGAGTTCGGTCTGAAAGGCGGCATCGTGCCGCCCGCCGCGTTGAACGACGGCGAGTAGGTGGAGTTGCTCCTCGGCCGGATCGCCGCTCCCTATTTCGGCGTCGAGGACTTCGACGATCTGCCGACACCGTTTCGAACGGTCGCGGTCGACCTCCTATCGGCCCAGCCCGTGGTCCTGCGCAACGGGTCGCTCGCCGATGCGATGCGGGCCACGATGTCCCTGCCTCTCATCTTTCCTCCGGTGGAGCTGAATGGGCAGGTCCTGATTGACGGCGGGACGATGAACAACGTGCCCGCAGACATCGTCAAGGCGATGGGCGCCGACCGTGTCGTGGCCATCAACGTGGGCGATCTGTCCGATCGCGAAGGTGTGAGCTACACAATGTTTGGATCGCGGGCAATACACTCGACGCGATGATGCGGGCGTCGACCAGGCGCGCAATCGCAGCAGCCGATGTCGTCATCAACGTCCCGCTCGCGAGTACGGTTCGCTCGACTGGCGGCGGGCCGGCGCACTGATCGAAGAGGCTACCGGCCGCCGAGAACATGCGCGATCAGTTGTTGCCGCTCGCCATCAGCGAAAGTGACTACGACACATGGCGGCGCGCCCGTCAAGCGCGGCGGCGCACCATCTGCCCGCGCCAACATTCGTACAGCTCGAGGGCTTCGCGACAGACGACGCAAACAGACTGAATGTGCTGCTCGCGCCCCACGTCGGCGCGCCGCTCGACCCCGGGGCAGTGGAGCAGGATATCGCCGTCATCATGGGTCTGGATCGCTACCAGACGGTGACGTGGCGG
Organism: uncultured Acidobacteriota bacterium; assembly: GCA_963830815.1. Lineage (GTDB taxonomy): Bacteria > Acidobacteriota > Vicinamibacteria > Vicinamibacterales > 2-12-FULL-66-21 > DATBJJ01. The sequence goes on from CAWHNN010000022.1 coordinate 18,516, forward strand.
CTCATGCTCGACGGCAGCGCGAGGACTCGGCTTACTCGTGAGGGGACGCGTCAAGCCGTCTGCGCCACCGTTCATGATGCTGGGAATCAATCTGGAGAACACGACGTCGAGCGACTTCCGCATGACGGCGACTGGCCGCTATCTCGCGTTTGATACGGTCGGATCCGGTTCAGAGTTGCGAGTGGACGGCACGGTGGGGTCGGATCCGAGCCTCGGTATCGAACTCTATCGCCCAATCGGGCCGACGCCGTTGTTCGTTGCGCCATACGCGGGCGTTGGACGCATGACGTTCGACCTGATTGCCGACGACGCGGTCGTTGCGCGCTACAGGGAGAGACAGGCGCGGGTCGGACTGAATGCCGGTGTGAACCTGGGCGCGCACGGCGATCTGCGCGTCGGCGCATACGTCGGGGATACGACCGTGTCCGTCGAGGTCGGGGATCCTGCCTTCCCCGAACTGCACGGGAAGGAAACGGTTGGAGATCTTGCCTGGCGGCTGGATACGCAGGATAGTCCGGTGATCCCAGCGAGTGGAGTGGCGTCCCGCGTGCGACTCACGCACGTCCTCAACGGTCCCGATCTGACGGTACGCGGAGAAACGCTGGACGTCGACACGGTCTGACTCAGCTGTCGGCCGTCGGCAATCGTTTCTGGAGCAAGGGTCCGTCGAATCGCCTCTTCCTGTATGGCGGGTTCGGCACATCGTTCGATTCGGCACCATTGCCGACCAATCAGTTCTCACTCGGTTCGCTCTTCCGGCTCGGCGCCTACGACACCGGCGAGATCAGGGGAGCTCACTACTACATGGCGACAGCTGGATACCTCAGGCGCGTTGGCCGGCTGCCTGATTTCATGGGTGGCGCGGTCTTCGCCGGCGGATGGCTCGAGAATGGGGACGCGTTTGACGACTGGTCGCGCGCCGGCTGGAGAATGAACGGCGGTGGTGGACTCGTGATGGACACGCTTGTCGGTCCTGTCGTTCTTGCCGGCTCATGGGGTTTCGACGGACGCTGGCGCACGTACCTGGGTGTCGGCCGATTGTTCCGTTGAGGACGCGCGAAGGACCGAGATGGAAGGAGCACCGTGAACAGGGGAGCATTGCTTCACTCTGCCGCTCTGGCGACGCTCGTCCTGGTGCTGACGCCGGCCACCACGCCGGGACAGGCACAGGAGCCGGTCGTGTTCGGCGTCATCGGCGACAGCGGGGAAGTCACGCCAGGCCTGCGCGGTGTTATCCGGGAAATGCTGGCCTACCGGCGCGATCGCGCGAGGTTCGACTTCGTACTGCTGCTCGGCGACAACATCTACCGCGACGGCGTCGGGCGGGGCATCCAGAAGGTCTTCGAAGCCCCGTTTGCCCACCTCCTGGCTGCGGATGTCCAGTTCTACGCGGTACTCGGCAATCACGATATTCGCCGCGGGACCGAGCTGCAAATCAACTATGCGGGCTGGAACATGGGTGGCCGGCGATTCTACGCGTTCTCAAAAGGCGAGGGTCTCGTCGAATTCTTCGGGCTCGATTCGACGGCGCTATCGGACGAGGCCCGCGCGCTCGTGCTCGTCGAAAAAGCGCGACTCGACACCGAGCGCGCCGCGTTGCGCAAGAAGACGCCGCTCACGGGCTCGGAACGGCGACGGCTCGAGAGGCTCGACGCCGAGCTCGGCGAAGATGTGGTGTTCATCAACGAACAGGCAGCCGTCAAGAATGCCCAGCTGGTGTGGCTCCGGATGCACTGGCGAAGTCCCGGGCGCGATGGAAGGTCGTCTTTCTGCATCACTCGATTTACTCCGCCGCAACCAGGCCCGGGGCCCACGGCGGCGAACGGTCGGTGTTGAGACTGCGGCACCTGCTCGAACCGATGTTCGTCGAGGGCGGAGTCGACCTGGTCCTTGCCGGCCACGATATCACTACGACCGCTCCACGCTGCAGCCCGCGGGCGCGCCGGCTAGTCACCAGGTGCAGTACGTGACCGAAGGCGCCAGCGCGCGCTTGAGAGCGAGCCACATTGACCACGCGAACACATTTCTGGCAAAGGCCGACGCGACGACGCACTCCTTTGTAATCGTTGAGGTGACGCATGATGCCCTCGGGATTGAAGCGATCGGTGCGAATGGGAAAACGCTCGACAGGTTCGAGGTTGTCAAAAGGCCTCTGCCTTGACGCTAACGGGGCTGCCGAGATTGTGTCCAAATTGCTCGCGGGTGCGACGGTGGCTGTCGTGGGGCTTCTCGCGGCGGCTGTGGCGCAGGGCCAGAACCTCCAACTCTGGGGCAACGTCACGTTCGACTGGGTGAAAAGCCAGCGTCTGGCCTATGGACTCGACATCGAACCGAAGATGTTGCTCGACGCGCCGGAGAGTGAGCCAGGATGGCGGAACCTGGACCTCACGTCCAGCATCGAGTTCTCGCCGAATCCGTGGCTCGACCTGGTCGCCGACGGCGCTGTCGGCGTGACGAAGCAGACCGACGACGTGGATTCGGTCGAGGTGACGCCGCGCCTCGGCGTCCGATTTCACCTCTTCTCGCGCGCGCAGCGGTTTCACCCGCTGGAACGTGCTCCGCGACGGCGATGGGTGGTACGCGACCACTTCCGTGTGGAATCGAGGAACATCTTCTACGGCGGGGCGGGCAGCGGAACGTCGTCGACCGTGCGACTCCGGAACCGCCTGGAGCTACTCGACCACTGAACAAGGGGCGGATCAGTGACGATGGAGCGCGGTACTTTCTGGCGGACTGGGAGTGGTTCGCGCCAGTCGACGAACCGAATGAGCGCTTTGCCAACAAGCAGAGGATTCGCGCCGGCCTGGGATATCGCCCGAGCTTCAAGTGGCGGTTCGAGTTCCTGTACATGTGGACGCGGTCTCGCAACACCATCGAGGAGGGTTTCAACACGTCGGACAACATCATCGATCTGCGGGTGAAGCGAGTGTTCTGAAGGGTTTGTCGAAACTGTTCGACCAGCATCATGTCCCGGCCGGCGTAGCCTCCGTTTCTTCTGTGAAGAGCAGCTCACGCTTGTCAGGCGAGATCGCCAAACCGTAGTCAGGCAGCGCTCCACAGCGACAACCTGAGTGATGCGATCCCGATTTGACGGGTTACCACCCAGCCGATTCACTGGAATCCGAAGAACCCGCCGCGCGTTGATGGCGGAGCAGTTGCTCATCCGGCCGGAACATGACGTCCCGAAACCCCGCGGGCGCCTCGGTTCGAGGTGTTCGGCAACTGCGCGCAATGCAAGGGCCGGTTCAATGCACCAACTCTTGCTTCCTGGTCGTCGTCTCCTAAGCAGTTAGGGGAACCGAGGGGGGAACGACCCTCCGCGCGAGGCGTTCCCCTCCCGGGCTTCCATGTCTCATCTGGCCGACGCGCCCCAGCCTATGGCAACACGCCTTCACGCGTCTCCACAACTGAAACATGGAGTGCGAGTTATAGAGAGCGGCGAGAGGGCGGCGATCTTTGCCGCCCGCGGACCTGCCGCCTCCGACGATGCGCTCAAATGCAGGACCGTGGCGTGAGCGACCACGAGATTTGGCCGCTTTGGCGATCACGCCGCGGCCACAGCCGAGGTCGCTCACGCCACGCTAGAAGGTGTCATTCGCAGCCTCCGCCGGGTGCAGACTCGGTCACAATCCGCTCCGATCCTGGCGGCATTTTGGGAGCAACCCGCGTCGTTTTTCGGACGAGCCGTCCGCCCTGATTTTCAGTTCAGATTCGGAAACGGCTGACGCCGCGAGGGGAGCCGCGACAAAGAGCGGTGGTTGGCGCAGCTCGTGGATCGCTAAGTGGTCAGTCGAAACTGATGGTCGATGAACCAGTAGCCCGCGAGTGAGCTCCCTTCGCAAGTCTCTTCACGCCGACGAGTTGCAAGCTGAGAGGCAGAACAACGAACGCGGCGTTCTGTGCCGCGCACGAAACGCACTTAGCCAGCGTCACTGATGGAACGGGGGCGTGAGCAACCCCCCGGTTTTATGCCGTGTCCCGTCCCGAGGACGGCCCCGGAGGGTTGCTCACGCCCCGTGTCTTGGTCGTGCCGCCAGTCGACAACCCAAGCAAGAACCGCATTCAGATGCGACCTGCGTACGCGTGCGCAATTCTTGGTGAATCGCGCGCCGATCTGGGTGCCGATCGCGCCAGCGATCGAGTGACCTGACCATCGCTGAGCAAGCGTCGATCTGTGCTCGGCCTCGTCAAGGCTCGTCGCGGTGCTCCGACCCGCTCGCGGGCCTGCGGGCCTTGACGACGCCTGCGCGCAGCTCGGCGGCGCAATTACCGATGGTCAGGGGACGAATCTTCTGTTGACGCGCAATCGCCACGGGCGTATGTTGAAGATCCTTTCGGTGCTCGCTGCACCGCCTCCGCGACCGGAGTATCCGACGCGGATCACGACGTCGCAGTGACGCTCTCAGAGCCTACGCGACACTGCTTCCACAATCACTCACTACCGATCGCGTGATCCAGTCGCGCGATCAGCGCGGCTGACCCGCAGTCACGCGCATCGTTGTCGGCGACACGCCACATCCGCGCTCACGGGATTCGGCGCGTTGGTTCAACACCAACGCGCCCGAGCGCGCAACACAACTGCACCGCGACCACGGCCGGTTCCCAGTCTCCACTTGCGGAGGTGCATCGTGTCGACCACACAGAACGCCTTTTCGAACTACTCCCGGACCTCGAGGCGCACATCTCCGGCCGAACAATCCGCCGAAAGCGCACTGCCACTCCTTCTGACCGTCGATGAAGCCGCAGTACTTCTGCGCACCACATCACGCGCCATCTACGCCATGGTTGCACGCGGTCAATTGCCTGGCGTAACGCGGATTCGTCGCCGCGTACTCCTGCGCGCCGAAGACTTGCTACACTGGCTGGACCAGAAGCGCGCGCCATCGCCGAAGGAGTAAGCGGCGATGAGCATCAAAGTGCGGCCGTACCGCGGCGGAGGCTGGGAGGTGGACATCACGATCCTCCTTCCAAATGGCAGGAACTATCGAGAGCGGAAGTGCGCGTCCCGCTTCTCGAAGTCGTCGGCATACCGATGGGCACAGGACCGTGAGCGGTACCTGCTGCAGCACGGGCCGCCGGCTGCAAACAAGGAGGTGCCCACATTCGAAGCCTTTGCGCCGAGATTCGTGGACGGTCACGCACGGGCGAACCGTCACAAACCGAGCGGCATTGCCTCGACCCAGTCCATCCTGAAGTGGCATCTGGTTCCAGCGTTCGGCACGAGGCGTCTCGACGCAATCACAAACGAGCAGGTGCAGCGGTTGAAGCTGGCGCTGTCCGAGCGTGCCCCCAAGACTGTCAACAACGTCCTCACGGTATTGAGTTCGCTGCTAAAGAAGGCGGTCGAATGGGGCGAGCTCGAGCGGCTGCCGTGCGTGATCAAGTTGCTGCCTAATCCCAAACGGACGATGGGGTTTCACGACTTCGATCAGTACGAGCGGTTGCTGATGGTCGCGCGCAAGCGCGGACCGGACACGTATCTGATGGTGTTGGCCGGTGGCGATGCAGGGTTGCGACTCGGCGAAATCATCGCCCTTGAATGGCGTGACATCGACATGGCAGCTCGGCGTTTGACCGTGGAGCGATCCGACTGGCTCGGACACGTCAACGTGCCCAAGGGAGGGCGCTCACGTCAGTTACCCATGACGCAGCGCCTGACGGCCGCAATGAAGGCCGTTCGGCACCTGCGAGGCGAGCGCGTCTTGTGCTTGCCAGATGGGTCGCCAATCACGCGCGATCGCGTGATCAAAGCGGTGCGCGGCGCACAGCGAATCGCCGGCATCGAACAGGGCGTGCATATCTTGCGGCACACGTTCTGTTCCGCCTTCGCGCTACGCGCTACGGCGGACAAGTCGCGTTCAACCACTCCCACCGAGAGAAGCGAACGAGCGGAGCGAGTGAGCCACGCGAACGGAGCGGGGCGCAGGGGCCCCCGCGAGAGAGCGTGTAAGGGGTCTGGGGACGAAGTCCCCAGATCAAGATTATGAGCGGGCTACGGGGATCGAACCCGTCTAACTGGCTTGGGAAGCCAGGACATTACCACTATGCTAAGCCCGCAAATGCGCCACATTTTACGAGTTGCGCTCTGCCGAAGCCCCTCATTGTAACCGTGATCGTAACCGTCGCCAAGCCGCCGAATGCCCTCGCGAAGCCGAGACGATGTTGTCGTCCATCAGCCGCTCGAGCGTGATGTTCCACGCCTTCGTCGGCCGGGAGATGCGCCCCTCCAGACCTCGCTACGGACGAGCTCGATCTCCTCAAATTCTCGGTATGGCCATTGCTTGCGAACGTCTCTGTCTCCTACATGGGCGCTGTGCCGCCATTTTCCGACACAAAGGTATACACAACGAGACCCGATGTGAATAAAAGAGCGACGGTCCTCATTGTCGAGGATAGCGAGGACCTCCGCCGTCTGTACGCGATCGGACTGGGACTCCACGGATACCGCGTATTGAAGCTCGCGACGGCCTCGAAGCGTTGCTGTTGCAGGAGGTGGACCGACCGGACCTCGTGATTCTGGATCTCGATCTTCCTAAGATTCCCGGCCACGTGGTTCGCGACGAGCTCGCGGCGGGCGCCCTGACTCGCCAGATCCCCGTGGTTGTCGTGACCGGGTCCGCGGATGCTACAGCTGAGGATCTGGACGTTCCATGTCTCCTGAGGAAACCCGTAACGCCACACCGCCTCCTGGCTGCGGTGCAGCAGTGCCTGGCCTCGGGCAGGTCAGGTGTAGAACCTGGGCGACTTCGTGCTCGGCGGTTCGGCCCGCACCAGGGTGATACGGCGGCGGACTGGACCGCCAAATCCCCTCGCAGGCGCGGAACTGATTTCCCCAACGAGTAAACGGCGCGGTGGTGAGGCGAGCGACCTGCCCTGGCTAGACAGCGATCATGACCGGATGAACGCCAGGACCTCGTCGCGCTTTTCTTCCATCATCTTCTGCGTCGTCGCCTCGAGGTTCAACCTCAGCATCGGCTCGGTATTCGACCCGCGCACGTTGAAGTGCCAGTCGGGAAACTCGGCCGAAAAGCCGTCCAGCGAATGTGTCGTGCCGCGCTGGGCGTAGACCTCGTGCGCGGCGAGATCCTCGAGCTTCTTCGGCACGACGGAGATGTCGCTCACCCTGGTGTTGATCTCGCCCGAGATGAAGTACTTCTCGCGCAGAGGCGCCAGGAGCTCGGCCAGCGTCTGTCCCTTGCGCGACATCAATTCCAGGATCAGCAGCGCCGGGATGAAGCCGTTGTCCGCATAGAAGTTGTTGCGGAAGTAGTAGTGCCCGGTCACCTCGCCGCCGAAGATCGCCTGTTCCTCGCGCATCCGCCGCTTGATGAACGAATGGCCCACCTTGTTCATCAGCGCCTTGCCGCCGTACTTGCCGACGATGTCCTTGACGGCGTGGCTGGCGCGCACGTCGTAGACAATGGTCTCGCCAGGGTGCTTCATCAGGAAGGACTCGGCGAGCAGGGCAGTGACGAAGTCGCCGGCGATGAACTCGCCGGTGCCGTCGATGAAGAAGCAGCGATCGGCGTCGCCATCCCACGCGATGCCGATGTCGGCTTTCTCGGCGATCACGCGCTCGACGATGTCGCGGCGGTTCTCCTCGATGAGCGGGTTCGACTCGTGATTCGGAAAGCTGCCGTCGACTTCGAAACAGAGGGTCGTCAGTTTCTTCGTCGGGATGCGCGCGAACAGGCGCGGCGCCACGAGCCCGGCCATGCCGCTGCCGGCATCGAGGACGACGTTGAAGGGCTTGATGGCGCTGGCATCGATGAACGACATGACGTGCTCGACATAGTCGTCGAGGACGTTCATCGTCGTCAGGGAGCCGGGCGTGGCGGCCGGCGGCGGAAACGAGTTGCTTGCCACCATGTCCCTGATCTCGCCGATGCCGGCGTCGCCGCTGAGCGGAAACGCCTCGCGCCGCACCATCTTGATGCCGTTGTATTCCTTCGGATTGTGCGAGGCGGTGATCTGGGCGCCGCCATCGAGGCCGTCGCGGACGACGGCGAAGTAGAGCATGTCGGTCGCCATCATGCCGTAGTCGATGACGTCGGCGCCCTGCTCCCGCGCGCCTTCGATGAACGCCGCGGCAACGGTCGGCGACGACAGCCGCATGTCACGGCTGACGCCAATCCGTTTGGCTCCGAGATATGCAACGTAGGCTCGGCCGATCGACCGCGCACCTGCTTCGTTGACTTCCGAGGGATAGAGGCCGCGGACGTCGTAGGCCTTGAAGATGTTCGCGCTGATCGTCATAGGGTGCTGTAGTCGGTGATCACGGTCTTATCGCCGAGGATCACGGGTGTTTCCAGCTGGGCGTTACGGCCGATGTGGCAGTTGCGGCCGAGGATGGAACCGCGCACCGTTGCCTCGCGCCCGATCCAGCCGTTCGGCCAGATGATCGAGCCATCGATCACGGACTGCTCGTCGATGTGAGTCTGGCGGCCGATGACAGAGTAGGGGAGCACTTTCGAGCCGGCCTTGATCACGACCCCCTCGTCGATGAAGCACGGGCCGTGGACTTCGACGCCGTCTTCCACTCGGGCTCCGGGGGCGACCCACGCCCTGTGCTCGGCGCCATCGAAGGGCGGCGCCGAATACCTGCCGTCCATGATGTCGCGGTGCACCTGGATGTACTTGCCCGGCGTTCCGATGTCGATCCAGTAGCCGTCGTAGACGTAGGCGACAAAGGTCTCACCGCGCTCGATCAACGACGGGAAGAAGCTGCGCTCGATCGACCACGCCGTGTCCTTGGGAATGCGATCGAACGTGTCGGGCTCGAGGATGTAGATGCCCGCGTTGATGGTATTGCAGGTGATCTCGTCCTCGCCCGGCTTCTCGAGAAAGCGGCTCACGTTGCCCTTGTCATCGGTCTCGACCAGGCCGTAGGCTCTCGGGTTCTCGACTGGTGTCAGGACGATGGTGGCCTTGGCCTTGCGCTCGCGGTGCAGCGCCAGGACCGCGCGCAGGTCGACATTCGTCAGCACGTCGCCGTTGAAGACGACGACCGACTCGGTCAGCTGATCGCCGGCATAACGGATGGCGCCGCCGGTACCGAGCGGCACCGGCTCGACGACGTAGCGCAGCTTCATGCCGATGCCGTCGCCGTCGCCGAAAATCTCCTCGATGCGGCGAGGCTGGTAGTTCAGGCTCAGAATCGCCTCGTCGATCTCGGGGACCTGACGCAGCTGGTCGATCTGGTAATACAGGAACGGCCGGTTGAAGATTGGAACGATCGGTTTCGGCGTGTGGACGGTGAGCGGACGCAGTCGCGTCCCCTTGCCTCCGGCGAGCAAAATGGCTTTCATGACAATCAGCGATCTTACACTGAACTCAGGCTAGAATTCGTGTGGGCTCACGACCCCGCCAATGAATCTGCCGAACGCCCTGTCCCTCGCGCGCATCTTCCTCGTACCGCTGCTCGTGCTGGTTCTGGTCACGAAATTCGAGGGACGCCTCATCTACGGCGTACGCATGGAGATCGTCGGCGCCGCCATCTTCGGCATCGCCTCTCTCACCGACTGGCTGGACGGCTACCTCGCGCGCCGGCGCAAACAGGTCACAACGCTCGGCCAGCTGCTCGATCCGCTGGCCGACAAGCTGCTGATCACCGCGGCGTTGTTGTCGCTGGTACAAATGGACATCGCGCCGGCGTGGATGGTGCTGGTGATTCTCGGCCGCGAGTTCGCCGTCACGGTGCTGCGCGGCGTCGCGTACTCGCGGGGCGTCGTCATTGCCGCCTCGCCGCTGGGGAAGCTCAAGATGGTGTCGCAGGTTGTCGCGATCCTGCTGCTCATCCTCGGCTACGACCACCTGCAGCGTTTCTTCATCCTCGGCCGCATCGCGCTGTGGGTCGCGGTGATCACGGCAGTGGCCTCAGGGCTCGATTATTACCGCCGGTTCAACCACGTCCTCGCCCAGCGCGGCCCGAGTTCAGGCGCTCACTGAACTTTCTTGGCCGCCTGGTTCGCGATTTCAGTCTTCAGGAGTTCCACTCGCTTCTGCGCCTCGGCCAGGTGCTCGCTGGTCTCGAACTCCTGGACGATGCGATCGAAGTAGGGCAGGGCCAGCGCCGGCTGGTTGGCCTTGGCGTAGCAGTCGCCCATGTAGAAATACACGGAGTCCCGGTGCGTGTACTCGGGGTCCTTCTCGAGCAGCGCCTTGAAACGATCGACGGCGCCCGGGCACCAGCGCGAGCGGTAGTAGTGATAACCGACGTTGTATTCGTACTGGCTCAGGCGGTCGCGCGCCTCGCGCAGCCGCGTCTTGCCCTCTTCGATCTGCGGATCGTCGGGATAGCGCTCGACAAAGATCGTGAATTCCTTGATGGCTTCCCGCGTCTCGGTCTGATCGCGGTCGGCGCTGTGCATCTGCTTGAAATGCGCCATGCCGAGCTTGAACTGCGCGTAGCCGGCACGGTTGCTGTTCGGGTAAAAGGCGAGGAACTCCTTGAACTCGTTCAGCGCCAGGACGTAGGACTCGGCCGAGCCCTCTCCGATGTAGGTGTCGCCGATGCCGAGTTTGGCTTCCGCGCGGTTGGGCGACTGCGGATAGGTGTCGATGAGCTCGCGGAAGTATTCGCGAGAGACGAGCCAGCGCTTCTTGCCCAGCGCCTCGGTGCCGCGCTCGAACAAGAACTTGTCGGGCTCGGGCGTCCCGGTCGGCGGTTTCATGACGCCACCGGCGCAACCTGAGGCCACGGCCGCTGCGACGAGCACCGCGAGGACGGCGTGAAGGCCGCGGCGTCGCGGTGATGAGTTCCGTTTGTGCGCTGAAGCGTTCGATTCGAAAAGCACGTTCATCTCAATTGTAGTCCACGTCTTTTTCACGGCCGGTGCGGCCGTGAGCTACTGAACCAGCGCCGCCTGGCTGGCCAGCCACTGATATTCCCGCTCCAGGCCCTGTTCGAGGCCGACTGCCGGCGCGAAGCCGAGGTCCCGCTGCGCCCGCGATGTGTCGGCGAAGGTGTCGCGCATGTCGCCCTTCTGTTCGGGCTCCCGCCGGATGTTCAGCGGCCGGCCGTGGATGCGGGCGATGATGTCGAAGAGCTGATTGACCGAGACGCGCGAGCCGCCGCCGATGTTGTAGACCTGCCCCTCGCCGCCGCGCTCGCCGGCAGCGATCGTCGCCGCCACGGCGTCGGTCACGAACGTGAAGTCGCGAGTCTGCTCGCCGTCACCGAAAAGCGTGATGCTCTCGTTGCGGAGCGCCGCACGAATGAAGCGATGGAACGCCATGTCGGGACGCTGCCGCGGCCCGTAGACGGTGAAGTAGCGCACCGACGTGGCCGGCACCCCGTGATTCGCATGATAGAGATAGCAAAGCTGCTCGGCGGCCAGCTTCGTCACGCCATACGGCGACACGGGCTGAGGCAGGGCGTCTTCCGTCATCGGCAAGGTGACGTTGTCGCCATAGACCGACGAGCTCGACGCGTAGACGAACTTGCTCAGCCCGCGCCCGACGCATGCCTCGAGCAAACGCTGCGTCGCGTCGACGTTGTTGTCGGTATAGATGCGAAAATCGCTGCCCCAGCTCTTACGGACGCCGGCCTGGGCCGCGAGGTGAAACACATGGGTCCGGCCGTCGAGCAGCGCCGGAAGATCTGCCGACTGGAGAGCGGCTTCGACGAAGCGAAATCCCTCCCGGCCGGAGTTCACGTCGAGATTGGCCTGCTTGATCGCCCGCGGATAGTAGTCGGTAAAACAGTCGATGCCGACGACGTCTGCGCCGCGATCCAGAAGCGCTGCCGTCAGGTGCGATCCGATAAAGCCGGCGGCTCCGGTGACCAATGCTTTCACGCGAAGGCCTCCCGAACGCGCTCCGGCATCCGGCACGGACGTCCGCTTTGATCGACCGACGCATGCGTTGTCCGGCCCGTTGCCGCGACCGTCGCGTCGGTGGTCAGACGAACCTCGTAGTTGAATTCCATTCTCACCGGCGAAAGCATCCGGCCCGTCGTCCGGATCTCGATCTCGTCGTCATACCGCGCCGGGCGCGCATACTCGCAGTGCGCCTCGATGACCGGCAGCGACACGCCTGACAGTTCCATTTCCCTGTAGCTCCAGCCGAGCGTCCGCAAGAGGTCCGTACGAGCGACCTCGAACCAGACGAAGTAGTTGGCGTAGTAGACCACGCCCATCTTGTCGGTCTCTGCGTAGCGGACCCGCACGCTGGAAGTCGAGGTCGGAAGACTCTTCACGCCCGGCCCCCGGCGGCGGCGCGCAGGTCGCGGAGCGCGCGCGCAGGATCGGCCTGACCGAAGATAGACGTGCCAGCGACGAGGATCTCCACCCCTGCTGCGACCACGGCGGCGGCGTTCGACTGCTCGATGCCGCCGTCAATGGCCACCACGGCGCGCGATGCCTGCTTGTCCAATAACTCACGCACCGCTCGGACTTTAGACTCGCTGCGCGGGATAAAGGTCTGGCCGCCGAACCCCGGATTGACCGACATGACCAGCACGTAGTCGAGATCGGCGGCGATGTCCTCGAGCGCGCGCGACGGGCGTCGCCGGATTGATCGCGACGCCTGCCTTGGCGCCCAGCTTCTGGATGAGGTGCACGCGTGCGGTGCAAATGGGGCAGGACCTCGAGGTGTACGGCGATGCTGTTGGCACCAGCCTCGACGAACGCCTCGAGATAGCGATCCGGCGCCTCGATCATCAGGTGCACGTCGAGCGGCAGACTGGTGACCTTGCGGACGGCCTTGACGACCAGCGGGCCAAAGGTGATGTTGGGCACGAAGTGCCCGTCCATGACGTCGAGGTGCAGCAAATCCGCGCCGCCGCGCTCGACCTTGCCGATGTCCTCGGCGAGATGGGCGAAGTCGGCTGATATCAGCGAAGGCGCGATCCGCACGCTCAACGGCTGACCTCAATCGAGATCGGTTCGCCGGGTGCGATCTGAAAGCCCGCCTGCGGGCTCTGCCGAAGGACGACTCCTCCAGGAACTCCGGGATAGGGGTGATCGCCGACCACAGACACGCGGAATCCGCGGGCACGAAGGAGGTCGGAGGCACGGTCGCCGTTGACGCCGATGAGGTCCGGCATGACGTAGGTCGCGCCGCGCTCGCCGCGATTTACGAGCAGCGAAATCGTGTCCGACTTGCTCTTGGCTGGCGGATCCTGAGCGACCACGGTCCCCGTCGTGTAGTCGAGCGAGCGAATTTCGGCTGTCGTTCCCGTGGCGAATCCCTCTTGTGTCACTCGCAATTGCGCTGTCCGCTCCGATTCGCCGACGAGCCCCGGAACGATGGTCGAGCGCGGTCCGGCGCTGATCCACACCCTGACGCTCCGCTGACGCCTCGTGCGCAAACCCGCTTGCGGATCCTGCACGAGGACCTGTCCCGCCGCCACCTTCGGATCGACTTTGCGCCCGTCTTCGACCTTGAGCGTCAAGCCCGACTCCGCGAGGGCCGCTGACGCATCATTGACCGTCTTGCCGGCGAGGTCGGGCACGACCACTTCGCGAGTCTTCAGCGCCATTCGCATGGAGGCGGCGGCAAACACGACATAGGTCAGCAGCAGCGCGCCGCACAGGAAGAGCACCTTGCCGGCTCCCCACACGCGCGTCCTCAGTGGCATGCAACCTCAAATTGTACCGCAAGTTGCCGTTAATCGGCCTTACGGAGAATGGCGCCGAAGAAGGCCTCGAGGCCGTCCCGGAAAGGGAATGTGCGCAGGTGCCCGGCGGTATTGACGAGAGGCTGCATCTGGGGCGGCAGGTCCACCGGCGCAACCGGCCTGAAGGCCCCGCCCGACACGAACTTCGCCACCACGTCCTCGTTTTCTTCTGGTTCGCTCGAGCACGTCGAGTAAACAAGCGTCCCGCCGGGGCGCAGCACCGTAGCGGTCTCGGCAAGCAACTGCTGCTGGGCCGCGGCCAGCCGGGGGAGATCGCTCTCCGATCGCCGCCACTTGACGTCGGGATCCCGCCGCAGGGTCCCCAGGCCGGAACAGGGAACGTCGAGGAGGATCCAGTCGAACGCGGGGGTCAAAGGCAGCGCCGAGGCATCAGCCTGAACGATGCGGATCGACTTTGCGCCGGACTGCCGGACCGTGCGCGCGAGTAGATCGACGCGACGGCCGCGGACGTCGGTCGCGACGATGAGTCCGCTGTCGTTCATGGCGGCGGCAATGGCCGTGGTCTTGCCTCCCGGCGACGCGCATGCGTCGAGCACTCGCTGCCCGCTCCTGGCGCCGACCAGGCAGGCGACGAGTTGCGACGCTTCGTCCTGCACCAGAAAGTCCCCGCTGTCAGCGATCGGCGTCAGAAGCGGGTTGCCGCTCCAGACGACGAGCGCGTCAGGCGCAAAGCGGCCGCGCGCGACGCTCACGCCGTGTCCGGCCAGCAATGCGGTAAGGCTGTCCACGTCGCCGCGCAGACGATTGGCTCGCAGCGTGAGGGCTGCCGGCTTGTTGTTGAACTGAAGCCACGCCTCCGTCGCTTCGAAGCCATATCTGTCGAGCCATCGCGCCGCCAGCCATCTGGGATGCGACAAGGCGACAGACAAGTAATCGAGCTGCGCGTCCCGGCCGGCCGCGGGATCGGGCCGAGGTGGCAGGGGCAGTTGCTCGCGCTCACGCGCGACTCGCCGCAGCAGGGCGTTGACGAAAGGGGCCGCGCTCTTCTTGCCGGCCTTCTTCGTCAGGGTGACGGCGTCGTTCACGACGGCCGAAGCCGGTACACGATCCAGATGGAGCAGCTGAAAGATCCCGCTGCGGAGGATGTCCCGAACTTCCGAATCGAGTTTCGCGACCGGGCGCCTGCCGAACGCCGCGATCACATGATCGAAGGCACCCTGCCAGCGAATCGTTCCGGTCGACGATCTCGCCGGTCAGGGCGCGATCGCGGTCGTCTGACAGGCGCGACCGCACGCGGGCGAGCGCGTGGGGCAGATCGGCAGTATCGGACGTGATCGCCTGCAGCGCCTCGAAAGCGGCGGCGCGGGCCGGCGCGATCATCCGCGTTCGATCCTGATGCCTGGCGGGACGTGCCTGCCAGCGAGAAACTCGCGCGCGGACATCGCGCGGCGCCCCTCCGGCTGAATCACCTTGATCCTGAGCACGTGTCCGTCGCCGGCGACGACTTCGAATCGATCGGGCTCCGCTCGCACGATCGTTCCCGGGCGGTCGGGGCTGACAGCCGGCGTCAGCTCGGTGCGGTGCAGCAGCACCCGCGTTCCCGCAATGCGGCCGGAGACGAGCGGCCACGGCTGCAGGCCGCGAACGAGGTTGTGGATGCGCTCGGCCGGAAGGCCCCAGTCGACTGCACCCTCCGCCTTGGTGATTTTCGCCGCGTAGGTGACGAGCGATTCGTCCTGCGGCGTCTCCTTTGCCTTTCCCGCCGCCATCTCGTCGAGGACTTCGACCAGAACGTCGGCGCCCATCTCGGCGAGATCGCGCTCGACCTCAACGCTCGTATCGTCCGGCCCGATCACGCGCTTGACCGCCTTGAACGCGGCCCCGGCGTCGAGCTCCTTGACGACCCGCATGATGGTGACGCCAGTGATGTCGTCGCCGGCGATGACCGCACGGTGGACCGGAGCCGCACCACGCCAGCGCGGCAACAGCGACGCGTGGACGTTGATCATGCCCAGTCGCGGAATCTGCAGCAGCGATTCTGGCAGCAGCTTGCCGTAGGCAGCCACGACGCCGACGTCGGGCGCCAAGGACGTCATCCGCTCGCATGAAGGCCTCTTCCCGCAGGCGCTCCGGCTGCAACACCTCGATCGAATGCGCAAGGGCGAGAGCCTTTGTCGGCGTCGCGGCAAGGTGGTGGCCGCGCCCTTTGGGCCGGTCCGGCTGCGACACGACAGCGACGACGCGATGGGGAAGCGGCCTGGCAGGGTCGAGCTCGATGAGGCGGCGCAGAGTCGGCACCGCGAAGTCAGGCGTGCCGAAGTACACGATCCGCAACGGCTGGGTGGTCACGTCGTTCACCATCGGCCGGAGCGCTTCATCTTCTGGATCTTCCGCACGATGAGATCGCGCTTGATGCCGCGCAGGCGATCGATGAAAACGACGCCATCGAGATGATCCATCTCGTGCTGGAAGGCCCGCGCGAGAAGGCCCGTGCCTTCGGCGGTGCAATCGGCGCCGTCGCGATCGAGTCCCTTGAGCACCGCGCGCGCCGGGCGAACGACCGTCGCGTTGAAGCCGGGCACGCTCAAGCACCCTTCTTCCTCGAGCTGCATGCCTTCGCGCGTCGACAAACGTCGGGTTCACCATCGTGATGAGCGCGGTCCGATCGCGGCCGACGCTGGTGTCGACGACGAAGACGCGCAGCGGCACGCCGATCTGCGTCGCAGCGAGGCCGATGCCCGGCGCCGCGTACATCGTTTCGATCATGTCGTCGATCAGGCGGTGCAGATCGTCGTCGAAGACCGTGACGTCGGCGGCGGGTTGGTGGAGCGGCCGTTCTCCATAACGGAGGATTGGCCGAATCATCGAGCCTGGAATTGGGCGCGAACAGCCTCAGACGACTGCCGCGACCGCGCGCTCGATGTCGGCCACGGCGTCGCCGCCGAAGCGATCGACGAGCGCATCGGCGAGGATGAGCGCGACCATCGCTTCCCCGACGACCGCAGCTGCCGTGACCGCGCAGACGTCGCTCCGCTCAATCGCCGCCGGCGACTCCGTCATCGTCGTCAGATCGACAGAGCGTAGAGGCTTCATGAGGGTCGAGATCGGCTTCATCCAGGCGGACACTCGAAGATCTTCGCCGTTGGTGACGCCGCCCTCGAGGCCGCCGGCGTTGTTCGTCGGCCGCGCAACGCTCATCGGCATGAGCTCCGGACGCGTCCGGTACGATTTCGTCGTGGACGCGCGAACCAGGGCGGACGGCAACTTCTGGCCCGAGTCCAATGCCGACAGCCTTGATTGCGGGAATAGACATCAGCGCCTGCGCGAGTCTGCCGTCGAGCTTCCGGTCCCACTGCACGTAGCTCCCGAGGCCGACGGGAAGCCCGTGAACGATCACTTCGAAAGCGCCCCCCATCGTGTCGCCAGCTTCTTTCGCGCGATCGATGGCGGCGATCATTGCTGTTCGATTTCCGGATCGACGCAGCGCAGCGGGCTGTCGTCTGGCAGCGCCGCGGCTCGCTCGAACGGAACGACCGTCCCCGCCGGGAGCGCGGATTCCCCGAGAACGAAGACATGGCTGGTGACGCTGGCACCGACGCGGGCCAGCAACTGCTTGGCGATCGCGCCAGCGGCGACGCGGGCGGCCGTCTCGCGGGCGCTCGCGCGCTCCAGGATGTCGCGCACATCAGCGCGGCCGTACTTGGCGATCCCGGCGAGGTCGGCGTGGCCAGGCCGCGGCCTGGTGACGGGTGCCCGTCGCGCGCCGCCGCCTTCCATCGCCGGTTCGCCCTCGACATCGGCGCCGACACGCATCGTGTACTGCCAGTTCGGCCAGTCGCGATTCTCGATCATCATCGCGATCGGCCCGCCGATGGTTTCGCCCGTCCGCACGCCCGAGAGGATGTCCGCGCGATCCGACTCGATGGCCATGCGCCGGCCCCGGCCATAGCCGCCCTGCCGCCGGCGGAGGTCGCGTGTGATGGCATCGAGATCGAGCGCGAGCCCGGCAGGAATGCCTTCGAGAATCACGACGAGCGCGCGCCCGTGTGACTCGCCAGCTGTGAGAAATCGCACCATTCGTCGGTCGATTGTATCTTAAGTTTCTGCGCCGTCTCGGGCGCGACTCCGTCGATCTTCGAGCAAAACTGCGGGCGTTCTGTGCGGTGACGCTCTTGCACTTCGATCGGCAATGCCCGAACTCCTCGCGGATCGCTTCATGCCCTTTGGCCGTGCGTGGGTAGACATCGCAACCGGCGCGCCGGCTCACCTGGTCTTCACGGCGGCGGGAGAGGCCTCGAGACAGATGATCTGGGACGATCAGTGCGCCGAGCGCTCGCGCCTGCGTCATCCGCTCCTCAATCCGCTCATCGACTACGGCGCGCTCGATAACGACCGGCTGTTCGAGGCCTATGCCGCTGGCGACACGGTCGCGCTCACGGCCGGTCTGGCCAGTCGGGCGCTCAGGCACGTCACACGCTTTCTCGAGTCGCGAGGTCTGCCGCTGTCGGCGGAACGATCGCGCGTGGCGCTTCGCGATATCTCGGGCGTTGTACGTGCGTCGGTCGAGCCCGACCGTACCGCCCGGCGCAAGTCGCGGTTGCGTGGGCCGACGCTGGGGATTGTCCTGCAGCCGCGTGTAATCCTCGATGCCTTGCGTGAGGCGCTCGACGGCGCCGGCCCGGGCGGCACGACCAGCCTGGAGATCTCCGGCGGCCGCGGCGCCGGTCTTCGCACAGCGCAATTGATGTCCGCTCGCATCGTCAGGCTCGCGGGTTTCGTTCCGGTTGCGAGCACGTCGATCGTGCGGCTGCCGTCGCTGCGCGACACGCTTCACAGACGGCACGTCTGCGTGTTCCTCGAAAATCACGACGCGGCCGAGCGCTGCGACGCTCGCTGCATTCCTGGCGTCGCTTGGCGTCGCCAGCTCGCGGCGGCACGTCCTGCTGCGGTTCAGCAGGAGCGAGGCCGTGCCGCGGGGCGCTCAGCCGCTTGATCGGACTGGGGATAACAGCCATGACTGCGATGGTGTTCACGGGCGAAGACGGCCCCTCCTACGACGAGTTGTTCGATGCAGCGCGAGGAGCCGGAGGCCGTCCGGGCCTGTTTCTCGAGCGGCTGCGCGCAACACAGGTCGATCATCCGGCCGGGCGTACACTGTCGTGCACGAGTCGGCGCCTGCCTACGTTCTCGATCCGCCGGCGCGCCCGGATCGCCACGACGTCAACCGGGTGCTGCGCGACGCGACTGAACGTGGCGCCCGGCTGGCAGCGCGCGGGCGTCACGCCGCCGCGATCCGCTTGCTGTCGAGGGCGTCGCGCGTACTGGAGGCTCGGGAGGAGCTTACGCTCGCGGCCTCCTGCGCAGAGGCGCTGGCCTGGATACTTCGCGGAAGAGGACATAGCGAGCTCGCCCTCGAGCAGTTCGAACGCGTGGAGACGTTGTTGCACCGCCTTCAGGGCGATCGGAGCGTGCAGCGGCCGAATAAAGAGGCGACAGCGCTGCAGGCCGTCATTGGCCGCGGTATCGTCTGGACCGATCAGTATCGGTTTCATCAAGCCGAGGCTGCGCTGCGCGCGGCGGTCGTATCCGCGAACGTCCTGCAGTCTCCAGGTCTGGCCGATCGCGCCTGCCTTGCTTTGGCGCGCTGCCTTTATTGGCAGGGTCGTCATGACGAGGCGGCGACACTATTGCGCGCCACGTTCGCAGATCGACAACCGGAAGAAGCGGCCGTCGAGGCGTGGGCGCTGATGTCCCGCGCTGCAGGCGGCGGGCAGCGATCTGCGCGCCGCGCTGCTGGCGGCGAACCGAGCGCTCGAGCACCTGAGCAGCGTGCGAGCCCCGCGCGTCGTCGTGCAGGTCCTCCGCACCATGGCCGTGGTCCAGCGCTGCGCGGGTGACGCCAGTCAGCAACGCCTGTGGAGCGAACGCGCTCTCCAGGCCGCGACCGATGCCCGGTTGCCGCTCGCCGCGCTGCGCGCGCGCGGACTGTTCGTCGAGGCGAGCATCGGCAGCAGCGATCCGCGGCTGGCACGCTGGCTGGCACACCTTCGAGCCGCGCTGGCCAGACGTCCGCTGCCGGAAACCGTCAGGCGCGAGATACAGGGCGTGTGCCAAGCTCGTTCGCGCGCGCCGGCCGCAGATGCGGCATGTTCTCCGAGCGCGCTCTTCGAGAGCTGGAGAAGCTGCTGGAGCTCGCCCAATCGGCTTCGTCCGATACCGAGGCGGCCGACGCCGTGTGTCGATTCGTCCTCGAGCGCTCGCGCGCGATAGGGGTGCAAATCGTTGCCCCATCGGGGCGCCGCGGGTTGTCGCGCGGGCAGGACGGCCGTGGTCATGCGAACCGATGACGCTGTCCCGTGCCACAGCAGCACGCCGGGTTGTCGGCGCGGCAGGGGATTGTTTCCACGACGACCATCTCGCAGCCGAAGCCGTGCGCTGGGCCGACGAAGCAGTCGCGGTGTTGTGCTGCCGCTGGGCGCTCGACGCCGGCATCGATCGCGCGAATGCGTCGGCATTGGTTCGCGCCGCGGCGCTCGTCGTTGCGCCCTCCGTACGCGGCATACTCGACACTCCCACCCTCGTCGCGACGGACGCGGCGTTCACCGACCTTATCGGCGCGAGCGAGGGCGCGACAGCGCTCCTTACGTCGATCCACCGCGCGGCGCGAGCGCCGTATCCGGTGCTCATCGAGGGTGAGAGCGGCAGCGGCAAGGAGCTCGTTGCGAGGGGCATCCACCGGCTTGGCACGCGTCGCGATCGGCGGCTGTGCACCCTCAATTGCGCTGCGCTGTCGGACGAACTGCTCGAAGCCGAGCTCTTTGGGCACGCGCGCGGTGCCTTCACTGGCGCAGTGGCTGAGCGCCCGGGGCTTTTCGAGGAAGCGGATGGCGGCACCATCTTTCTCGACGAAGTAGGAGAGCTGTCGGGTCGGGCCCAGGCGAAGCTGCTGCGCGTCCTG
The DNA here is from genome assembly GCA_963830815.1 of uncultured Acidobacteriota bacterium. GTDB lineage: Bacteria > Acidobacteriota > Vicinamibacteria > Vicinamibacterales > 2-12-FULL-66-21 > DATBJJ01. The sequence continues at coordinate 39,056 of CAWHNN010000022.1, forward strand.
CAGGATGGCGAGGTGCGGCGTGTGGGCGAGAACCTGCCGCGACGAGTGGACGCGCGAATTGTGGCCGCAACCAATCGCCGGCTCGAAGAGGAGGTCGCGGGCAATCGGTTTCGGGCGGACCTGCGCTTTCGGCTCGACGTCATACGAATTGTCGTCCCGCCGTTGCGCGAACGCGCGACTGACATCCCGGCGCTCGCGGCCCGCTTCTGGGCTGACGCCGCGAACCGTGTCGGGACAACGGCCGTGTTGTCGACCGAGGCAGTGGCGGCGTTGGCCCGATACGACTGGCCGGGGAACATCCGCGAGCTGCAGAACGTGATCGCATCGCTCGCCGTGCACTCGCCACGCCGGGGCCGCATCCTGCCATCGCTCCTGCCCGCACACATCGCCAGATACGGCGCGAGCTGCGCAACCACGTTCGAGACGGCCAGGCAAGAGTTCGAGCGCCGGTTTGTACGGGCCGCGCTCGCGGGCGCCGGCGGGAAGCGCGCACGCGCCGCTCGAGCGCTCGGAGTTTCTCGCCAGGGCCTTGCCAAGATGCTCCGGCGGCTGCGGATCGATGACCAATGTCGATCGGCGTGAGGTCAGGCAGCAGGTGCGGCATGGCCTGTAACGTCTGCCCTGGCGATGTTGAGTGATATCCTCAGTCGCCGATGGGGGCGTATCTCATTCGCCGGATTCTGATGACGATTCCGGTCCTGCTCGGCGTCGCGACGCTGGTGTTCGCGCTGATCCACCTGGTGCCCGGCGATCCCGCGCAGTCGATGCTCGGCGAGGGTGCATCTCCGGAGGAAGTGGCCGCCCTGCGCCATTCGCTCGGCCTCGATCGCCCGCTGCTCACCCAATACAAGAGTTTTCTCACCGGGCTCGTCAAAGGCGATCTTGGATTGTCGTTTCGCTACGGGACGCCCGTGACGCGTGAAATCCGCGACCGGTTGTTCCGGACGGTGCAGCTCGCGGCCGCTGCGATGTTCGTCGCCATCCTCTGCGCGTTGCCGCTCGGCATCGTTGCCGCCGTCTATCGAGGCACGGCAGTCGATCACCTCGCGATGACGCTGGCGCTCGCCGGCATCTCGATGCCGAACTTCTGGCTGGGACCGCTTCTCGCCATTCTGTTCGCCGTCAATCTCGGCTGGTTGCCGGTTGCCGGTACCGGTTCGTTCGCGCACATCGTGCTGCCGGCGGTCACGCTCGGCGTCGCCCTGGCGGCGATCCTCGCGCGGATGACGCGCGCCAGCCTGCTCGAGGAACTGCGCGAGCTCTATGTCCTCGCCGCGCGCGCCCGGGGCCTGTCGCGCTTTCGGGCCATCGTCCGGCACGCGTTCCGCAACAGCCTGATCCCGGTCGTGACGATCATCGGGCTGCAGTTCGGCGCGGTGCTCACCGGGACGATCATCACCGAGACGATCTTTGCGTGGCCCGGCGTCGGGCGGCTATTGATCCAGGCGATCAACTTCCGGGACTATCCCCTGGTGCAGGGCTGCATCCTGTTTATTTCTCTTACGTACGTGCTCATGAATCTCGTGACGGACCTCACCTACGGTCTGCTCGATCCACGCATCCGGTACGACTGATGATCCGCGTCGGAACAGCCATCGTCCTCCTCACGATCGTGGCGGCCCTGCTGGGGCCAATCGCGTCGCCGTACGATCCGGCGGCGCAGGAATTGTCGCGGCGTCTCGAAAGCCCAAGCCTGTCGCACCCCTTCGGTCTCGACGAGCTTGGCCGCGACATCCTGTCTCGGCTGCTCTCCGGCGCGCGCATTTCGCTGCTCGTCGGTCTGGCCGTCGTGTCTGTTTCTTCGGTCGTCGGCATGACGCTCGGATCGATCGCCGGGTACTTCGGCGGGCTCGTGGACGATCTGATCAGCAGGGTAGTGGACGTTCTGATGGCGTTTCCCGGAATCCTCCTGGCGATAGCGCTCGTCGCAGTGCTCGGACCGAGCCTTACCAACGTCGTGATTGCGCTGTCGGTGATCGGGTGGGTTGGCTACGCCCGTCTCGTGCGCAGCCAGGCGCTGCGCGCCCGCGAGTTCGAGTTCGTGCAGGCGGCGCGGGCACTCGGCGCGGGAGCGCCCCGGATCGTTCTGCGGCATGTCCTGCCGACGGCATTGCCTGCCGTGGTGGTCCAGGCGACGCTCGGAATGGCGGGCGCGATCATCGCGGAAGCGTCGTTGAGCTTCCTCGGTCTTGGCGTACAACCGCCGACGCCGAGCTGGGGGACGATGCTTGATGCTGGCCGGTCGCATCTGTTCGATGCGCCGCACCTCACGATCTTCCCGGGCCTCGCGATCGCGACGCTCGTCCTGGGCTTCAATTTTCTGGGTGACGGTCTTCGCGACCGGGTCGATCCGAAGCTGGCGAAGTAGACACGCCCACTGGCCGCCGGTTCGCCGCGGCCGCCCCCTATCGGATTCTCGCGCGCAGGTTGCGCGCGCCGACGTTCTCCGGATGCTTCTCGAGCAGCTTGTCGAGGATTATCTTTGCCGCATCTGGCTGGCCGGCGCGCCAGCGTGCGGCCGCGAGCTTGACGAGGAACGTTTCGTCACCTGAAAGCTGCGGCGCGGCGCGTTCGTAGTAGGTGGCGGCGACGGGGAAGTCCTCGACGCGCATCGACAGATCGGCGACGCGGATCGACAGATTGGCCCGGCGGCGGGCGTCGCTATCTTCGCCGGCGAGCGCGCTGTAGTCGATGAGCGCCTGCCGGGCGACGTCGTAGTGGGCGCGCCGTTCGGCGGCGTCAGCCAGGTAGTAGAACGCGAGCGGATCTGCGGGCAGCTTCCGGGTCGCCTGCTGCAGCATCCGTTCGGCCGAATCCGCATCGGCCGCGAGCAGGAGCGCGCGGCCATAGAGCAGGCACGCCTCGCTCGAGCTGTCGTCGTCTACTGCCTTCTCGAGCGCTTCGAGCGCCTTGTTCAGGTCGAAACGATCCGAGCGCGCCTGCGCCGACTCGAGCCACACCCGCCCGAGCGCGAGAAAAATACTGCGGTCGTGCGGATATCGCTCGGAGGCGTGACGCAGCAGCACGACGGCGCGATCCGCCTGCCCGGCCTTGGAGTACGCCAGGCCAAGCGCAACGTCGCGGGCCGGCCCCGGCTCGAGAGCGCCGAGCGCCTCGAGTTGATTGACCCATTCAGCCGTTCGGCCAAGCCGCCCATACAGGTCGGCGAGCTCTTCGCGCGCGCGCGTCAGGCCGGGCGCGAGTGCGATTGCGCGTTGCAGGGACGTGACCGCCTCTGCCGGCTGCTGCGCGTCACGCTGGCACAGGGCCAGCAGATAGTGCGCCTCGGCGAAGTTGTCGTCGATGGCGAGTGCCTTCTGGAGCGCCTCCATGCCCAGCGTCGGCTGCCCGGCCCGGTAGCGCGCAAGAGCAAGTTTGTAGAGAACGCGCGGCGAACGATCGTCGAGGTCCACGTACGCCTGATAGTGCTCGGCGGCCGGCATGTAGCGGTGCCGCGCCGAGTTGACGTCTCCAAGGAGCTCGCGGGGCCGCGGCGCGCCCGGGTCGAGCTGCGCCGCCTGGCGCAGGTCGCGAAGGGCCGCTTCCAGTTCGTCGCGACGGCGATAGGCGTCGCCGCGCATCAGGTACCCGATCATCGAGTCGCTTTTGAGCGCGATGGCGCCGCTGAACGCCTCGATGGCCGTGGACAGGTCTCCGGCTGCCATGGCGGCGTCGCCACTGCGTATCAGGTCGCGATGACGGGCTTCCGGTCCGTGACGACGTAGCCATAGACGGCGGCCATCCCGACGAGCACGATCAGGCCGGCCAGAAGGCGCTTCACCCTGGAGATCCTAGCATTTACCGGGCATTTACTGGTTGCGGGAACCTCTAGCGTGCAACGGGTTCTAATGGTGTAAGAAGCTGCCGTGATTCCTCTAAACGGTGGAGTGCTAAGATGGCACAGGGACTGTCTGTGAAGCCGGTTCGAGCCATCACCTGGACGGAAGTCGGAGGGCGGGAAGCCGCTCTCATTCAGCGCTGCGCCGCACGCGACGAAGAGGCCTGCGCCGAGCTCGTCAATGAGCACCAGCGGATGGTCTATCAGCTCGCGCTGAACCTCCTCGGTGAGCATAACGAGGCCCTCGACCTCTCCCAGGAGGTGTTTCTCAGGGTCTTTCGCACGATTCATACGTTCCGGGGCCAGTCCGCGCTGCGGACGTGGATCTTCCGGATCGTCATCAACCAGGCGAGAAACCGTCAGCGGTGGTGGCGGCGGCGTCATCGCTCGCAGCAGGTATCACTCGACGAGCACATTCGCGATCACGGTGATCCGCCCGAGCGCGGCAACGGGGGATCGCCCGACCGCGTGCTGGGGCAGAAAGTGCTCGCCGATCGGATCCGGACGGCGCTCGACGAACTGCCGTTCGACCAGCGCACGGCGCTGGTGCTGCGCGAGATCGATGGATTGAGCTACGACGAGATCGGGTTTTCACTAGGCATCGCCGTCGGGACCGTCAAGTCGCGGCTCGCAAGAGCACGCGAGGCCCTGCGGGCGGAATTGAGGGACGTATGAGGTTGTTGACCTGCGCGGCGGTACGTCGGCGGCTGGCAGCCTTTCACGATCGCGAACTGGGCGTGGGCGAGATGATCGCCTTCGAAAGCCACCTCAAGGACTGCCCGCCCTGCGCCGGTGAGCTGGCCGAGCTCCAGAACATCGGCGGCCTCCTGCGGATCACGGCGGCGTCCGCGCCGGCCGACGACGAGTGGGCGGGCCTCGCGCCCGGCGTCGTGAGCCGGATGTGCGCGGAGAATCACGAGTCGCTCCGGGCGCGCATCGGCCGTGTCTTCGAAGACATGCACCTCGTCTGGATCGCGCTCGCGTCGACGACGGCGACGTTCCTGTGCGGCGCGATTGCCCTCGGCACGCTGCAATTCGCTTCTCCCAAGCGCTTCGACTCGATGGCGGCGGTGATTGCAGTGATGGCCGCGCCGTCGGGCTCTGATCTGAATCCGGCGCGTCTCGACGGCCGCTACCGCTTCCCGAGCGTGCCGCAGGGCGGAGTGGTGCAGCGGACGCTCGAAAGCACGGCGCTCGCCGACAGCGTTTCGGAAGCCGATACGATGCTGGCCGTGTCCGCGGTCGTCACGCGCGAAGGCCGGGTGTCGGATCTGTTCGTGCTCGCCAACGATCACCAGGGCCGGCAGGTGTCGAGCATTCTCGACGCGATCTCCCAGACGCGGCTGCAGCCGGCGGAGCTCGCGGGTTCGCCCGTTGCCGTGAACCTCGTCTGGCTGCTCGCCCAGACCACCGTCAAGCCCAAGAGCCGGTCGTAGCCGGCTCGCAGCCCCCTGAGCTTCCGCGCATGCGCGAGCGGTCGCCTCAACGCTGCAGCATCGCAACGGCCGTGGCGACGTTGTTCATGGCATCGGTCGCACGGATGATGACGCTCTTGCCGCCCTCGCTGTCATCGACGGCGACTTCGAAATCCTCTCGCCTCGAGTCCGGGATCCCGTCTTTCGGATAGACCATGCGCCACCGGCTGGCATCGAGCGAGTACTCGACTCTTTGAACGGCGGACTGATCGTCCCGCACCACGAAGTTGATGGTCGACCGCGTGCCCGTTCGCGTCACCGGCTGGATCTCGATCCGCGGCGAGGTGTTGTCGATGTCGAAATTCGCGCTCTCGAGATCGCCGGCGAGCGCCGTCGTCGGGGCATTCGCCGGCGCATCCGAAGCGGTCACGCGGACGACGTAGGTGCCATCTGGAACTGACGTCGTGTCCCAGACGAAGATCGCGTCCCAGATCCCGCGCTTCAAGGCCTTCCACGCCGTGTCGCCTTCGCGCCTGTACGAAACGTCGTACTGCAGCCGATCGCCGTTGGCGTCTTCGGCCTTCCACACGAACGTCTGCAGGCCCTTCTGGTAGATGCGCCGGCCAAGCGGAGGGGGCGGCGGAAGCGTTCCTCCCGGGCCGGTCTGACTCTGCGCCGGCGTCTTGCCGTCGGACGTGTTGTCTTCGAACCCGGCAATCTCGATCTCGCTGCCGGAGAACGGACGTTGAAAGACCACGCCAGGCGGATGGACTGTGATGGTCGCGACCTCGGGCCTGAGGTTGCGTGGCAGATAAGCGGCTGTCACCGACGTCAGGATTGGTGATGCGCTGTCGCCGGCGAGCGTCGCACGCCACTGGAGATAACGCGCGTTTGGACTGGCGATTTGTTCGCCTTCAGCATTGCTGTACGGCTTCGACCACGCGCTCCAGGTTTCGTCCGGCGTCGCGGTGTTGCCGGAGCGCGACAGCAGCTGGATCTGGCCAGGCTTTGCCGACGCCCGCCACCTGATAACACCCCAGCTCGCGACTGTGCCGGCATCGCGGACGTCGGACTCGTAGCTGCCCTTGGCCGCGGGGTTGGCGGACAGCGCGAAAATCTTGCCCGGATTGCTCGTCGCCCCCAGGACCCGGCCCGACGGCTCGCGCATCAGCGCGGTGATCTGTCGCGCCGCGGCGCGCGAGAGCAGAGTGGCTCGCGCCGGATCGCCGGTGACACGGAAGATCTTTCCTTCCGGGCCGGTGCCCACGAGCAGGCTCCCGCCTGGCTCGACGAGCAGATCGAATGGCGAATCCTCGCCGGTTTCCCAGTAGGTGTCCCACAGGCCGTTCGGCCGGATGCGATAGACGGCGCCGCGATTGCTCCGCCGCGACGCACCGGATATCACCGGAGTGCCGGCAGACGCTGCCGATCCGGCATCAACCACGGAGATGGCGGTGATCTCGGTCGATACCGTTGGCACAGGGGCGCGGCCGCTCTCGGTCGTACTCGGCAGCAGCGACCGATCTTCGGTGACCGCAGTCGATCCGCTCACCGCCGCGGCGTAGAGCGTGCCATCGTCTGCCAGCCGCAGCGCGTGAATCTCCTTGTAGGGTGAGTCGAGGAGGACGAATGCCTTGCCCGAGGCGTCGATCCGGAAGACGCGTCCAGGAGACTCGGTGCCGGCGAGCAGGTCGCCCGAGGGCGCGAACGCCAGCGAGACGACGTTGGTCGAACTGGTCTTGTAGAAGCGGGTGCCTTTGCCGTCCGGCGTGATCTTGTAGATGACGCCCTTGTCGCCGGTGGCGGCGAAGAGGTTTCCCGCGCGATCGAGCGCGAGCGCCCAGATGTATTTGTCTTCCGGATCGAAGAACGTCCGCGAACTGCCGTCGGCATTCACCTGATAGATCTTGCCGTCGGGAGACGTCGCGACATAGAGACCGTTGTTCGGCGCGGGCACGATGGCGTGGACTTCGAGCTCGGTCGCGTCGAAGAACGTCGCGACCTTGCCGTCCTTGCCGATCTTGAGCACCTTGCCCTCGTTCCCGGTTCCCGCCCACAGCGTGCCGTCGGCGCCGGTGGCGACTGTCCACAGGAACGGCGCGGCGGTCTCGGCGACGAGCGACGTCGAGGGGCCGAGGAACATGCGGCCGTCGCTGTCGACAGAGAGATCTTCGACGTCGCCTTTCAGGAAGTCGCTCTGGGTCGAAACCGTCCAGAACGTCGGCACGGCGCCGACAAGCGCGGCGGACGCGAGCCCGACGATCCCGGCGATCGACGCGAGACGAGATCGCCGGCTTGTCGAAGAGCGGGGGAGTGCGCGCGCGCCGCGACAGACCACGACGAGAAAGAGTTCGGAACTCCATGCGCATAGCTTCAATCAGTGCCACAGATAACACGGACAACACGGATAGGAGGGCAGGTGTGAATGAGGTCCATCAGCGGCCGGAACCGCTGTCGACTTCGATCGTCAGCAGTCGCGACCCGGAGACCGCCGAATCCATCGGCAGCTCCCATTCGCCGACGGTGGCGCTGCGCATCGGCGTGAAACTGCCGCCGTTGCGGTCGCTCTCGAGCACCGACAGGACCGACGGCGGCAATGCCGCCATGGCTTCGCCGTTGACCACGGCGCCGGGCGTGCCGCTCAGCAGCCTGACGTAGACGCGATTGTTGCGCCGCGTGTCGTTCAGCAGCCGCAGCAGCTGGGTGACCGTCTGCGGCTCGAGCGTCCGCCGGGCGTCGCGTTGTTCGAGGACGTTGAGCTGACGGCCGTCGCTGACGAGGATCGACAAGCGGCCGGAGGCGTTCGCCGGAATCTCGATCGGAATCGTCGAGATCTTCTCCTCGCCGCGGAAGCTCTTCGTCAGGATCTTGAGCGGCGTCGTCCGGCCGGCACGCGGCCGGATGTCGTCGAGCCAGACGCGCTCGATCGTGACGCGCCGCGGCACTTCCGCCGACGAGATCGTGACGTCCAGGCTTTCAATCGTGATCGGCTCGATATCGTTGCCGAGCAGCATTGTCAGCGGACCGGCAATGGCGGTCGAGGCGCCGAGGATCGGTGAGTCGCCGGCAAAGACATCGTCGAGCACCAGCGGGTCGTGCCCCTTGATCGTCGCGCGGCTCTTGACGGCAATCGTCGACGCGCCGAACTGGCGTTCGTACGCCGCCAGCGTATTGAACATCGACACGTAGGCGATGAGCGGCGTGAACATCTGATCGTTGACGATCGCGTACTTGAACGTCCGCTTCTGCGTGTCCTGCGCGCCGCCAGCGGGCGTCCCATCAGCCGACCGTTCGATCGTCACCGTCATCGGCACGAGAGCCGGGCCCTTGCCGAGCGTGCCGGCGATGGCCGTCGCGCGATCCTGTGTCATCGTGCCGATGGTTTCGCCCATCGACGAGATCTTGAAGGACGTCAGCAGGCTGGGCAGGATCGTGTAGACGTAGGCCCGCGTCATCGGGAACTGCGTCGGGCCCAGGTTGTAGAAAGGATGGCCGAACGCGTAGATGCGATCGCCATCGATGTGGGTGATGGTGCCGGTCGCGCCCATGTCGATGTCGCCGCTTGCGAGCGCGACGCCGATCGCGTCGCCTTCGCGCAGCGGTCCGGCGGGCGCCGCCGGCTGGCTGCCAGCCGTCATGCCGCTGACCATCGGCGTGAAGCCAGCGTCGCGAAACGCGCCTGACACGAGGTCGACAGTCTCCGGCTCGAAGCCGCCCATGATGAGCGGAACCGAGATCGGACGGAGCATCGAACCGATCTGCGCACCAGCACTTGGCGAAATGCCGATGGACTGCACGTCGGCCGGGCGGCGCGCGAATGGCGTCAGACGAGCCGATGCCGCGGCAAGAGTGGCCGCCAGACTCTCGCGCGTGATTGGCAACTCGAGCCGGGCCTGGCCGGTGCCGGCGCGGCGCGGCAGCGGTGTCGCGTCCGTCATCTCCGCGATGGGCGTGATGCCGGCGATAGGTTCCTTCGAGAAGTTGCCGATCGAATACGAGACGGCGCCGACGAGCCGGTTGTCGATGTAGACAGGGCTGCCGCTCATTCCCTGCGCGACACCAGACTCGGCGAGCCCGGCGCCCTCGAGGCGGGCCAGAATCAGGTCCCGTCGCGGCCCTTGAATGTTGCGGAGGACGCCGAGGATGTGGACCTTGAAATCCTTGAGCTCAGTGCCCTCGAAAACCGTTCGCCCGACGCCCACCATGCCCGGCCGTACTTCGCTGAGGGGCATCAGTGCAGTCGCCGCCGGCAAGGAAACCGTAAGCAGGCCCGCGAGCAGGCCAATGACAGCCGCCTGGATCCGTAACTTCATGTGTCTGCAAGGGAAAGGGAAGCTCTCTCCAGTTATAAGGAGCAACTGGTTGCAGGTCAAGGAGAAAGGTGCTATCGTTCGCTCCTCGGCATGACTCTCTTTATCAGCGCGCGCCGTAACCTTGGGACGAAGGCGTCCTATTGGTGGTGGTACGCGTGCGCTGAGGGGGCCATCCGCTAGCCTGCCAACGGCAGGATACAGGATCTCGACAAAGCCTCCTCAGCCTCAGTGCTGAGGGGGCTTTTTCGCTTTTCTGGGACTTTTTCCGGTGCTGCGACGCTGATGAATAAACCGCAACTGTGCGTGACGGTCACGGGGCCGACGATGGAGGATCTCCGGCGCAGCCGGGATGCCGCCATCGACGCCGACCTCGTCGAGCTGCGGCTCGACCTGGTGGAGCGCCCCGATGTTGCCGGAGCGCTTCACGGCCGCCGGACGCCAGTCATCGTGACGTGCCGTGCATCGTGGGAGGGCGGACGGTTCATCGGCAGCGAGGAAGAACGGCGGCGGATACTCGAATCGGCGATCGCGCTCGGTGCCGAATACGTCGACGTCGAAGCGGCCGCTGAGTTCGCGCCGCAGCTCATCGCCTCCCGTTCCGGCCGCGGCATCGTCGCGTCATCCCACATCTTCGATCCACTCCAGTCGATCTCCGTGCTCGCTTCGCCGCCGTGCGGGCTCTCGGCGCCGAGGTGTCGAAGCTTGCGGTTCAGGTCGAATCGCTTTCGAGCAGCCTGCCGCTCTTCGAAATCGGCGCGGAGGAGTCAGGACGCGACGGCCGACGGGCATGTGCTGCTGGCGATGGGCAATCAGGGCGTCGCCACGCGGATTCTTGCGGCGCGGCTGCGGAACCGCTGGACGTTTGCCGGAGACGGCGTGGCCCCCGGACAAATGCCGGCTTCGCGCCTGCTGCAGGAGTATCGATATAGGCAGATCGACGCCGAGACGGCGCTCTACGGCGTGGTCGGAAACCCGATCCTGCACTCGAGGTCGCCGGTCATGCACAACGCGGGGTTCGGCGCGCTCGGCCTGAACGCCGTGTACGTGCCTCTCGAAGCGCGTGACGCGGCCGACTTCATCACGCTTCGCCGAGCGCCTCGGACTGCGCGGCGCAAGCATCACGGCACCGTTCAAGCTCGCACTCATGCCGCGCGCTGACGAGATAGACGAGTTGGCGGTCGCGCGTCGGGCGCGATCAACACGCTGACCATTCGCGACGGCAAGTGGCTGGGCGCCAACACGGACGTCGAGGGGTTTCTTTCGCCGCTGCTTCAGCGCACCGCGCTCGCCGGGCACGCGCGTATCGATCCTCGGTTCAGGCGGCGCGGCGCGCGCTGTCGCGGTCGCGGCGGCGAGCCGGCAGGCCGTCGTGACGGTCGCGGCGAGAACGCGAGGGCGCGCGGGCCATCGCCGCACTGGTTGGCGGCACGGTCGGGGACTTTCCGCCGCAACGCGGCAGCTGGGACGTGCTCGTCAACGCCACGCCGGTCGGCAGCCACAAGATGCCCGGCACGCCAATGGCGGGTGCGGCGCTCGACGGCGACGTCGTTTTCGATCTCGTGTACGCGCCACTCGAAACCGAGCTTCTACGCGACGCACGGACTGCTGGCTGCCGCACGATCGACGGCCTCGAGATGCTGATCGCGCAGGCGGAGCGGCAATTCGAACTGTGGACCGGGCAGCGGCCGCCCGCCGGACTCTTCGCCGCCGCGGCAACCAACAGCAGTGGCCTGGCGGCAACGGCCGATAAAGCGACAGGAAAAGGACTGTGAAGCCGGACATGAAGCAGACAACGTACGAAGAGTTCGTGGAGCTCGCGCGGCGCGGCACGTTCGTGCCGGTCGTCAAGGAGATCATCGCCGACCTGCTGACGCCGGTCTCGGCGTTCCTCAAGATCGCCGAGCACTCCGACTACGCCTTTCTCTTCGAGAGCGTGGAGGGCGGCGAACAGGTCGCGCGCTATTCGTTCCTCGGCAAGGATCCCTTCCTCGTGCTGCGCGCCGAGGACGGTAGAACGACGATCGAGCAGTCAGGGACGACGACCGAGCAGCGAGGAAGCGTTCGTTCCGGCGCTGCGCCGGCTGATGGCCGACCTGCAATCGCCGTTCGTGCCGGGGCTGCCGCGATTCACCGGCGGCGCCGTCGGTTTCATCGGCTATGACGCCTCGCCGATCTTCGAACCGGCGCTCGAAGGGCGCGTGGAAGGAAGCGGGCGCCAGGACCGGCGAGACCGCTGGCAAGGAAGACGACGCCGGCTTCATGCTGTTCGACACCGTGCTGGCGTTCGATCACGTGAAGCACAGGATTCTGATCATCGCCAACGCCCGGATCACGGCCGACGAGGATCTGCGCGCGCTCTATCAGTTCGCGTGCGCCAAGATCCAGTTCCTCGAACGCGAGCTCGAGCGCGGGTTGTCGCAGCCCGAGCCCGAAGACGCGGCCGAGCTCGACGTCCGCGCCAACCAGACGAAGGACGTCTTCGAAAGCGGCGTGCGGACGATCAAGGAGCGGATCGCCGCCGGCGACATCTACCAGGCGGTCCTGTCGCAGCGGTTCGAGGCCGACGTCAAGGCCGATCCCTTCACCGTGTATCGCGCGCTTCGCCACGTCAATCCGTCGCCGTACATGTATTTCATGCGCATGGGCGGCCTGGCGATCGTCGGATCGTCGCCGGAGATGCTCGTCCGCGTCGAAGGACGACGGGTGGAGACGCACCCGATTGCCGGCACGCGGCCGCGCGGCACGAATGACGAAGAGGACCTGCGGCTGGCAGAGGAGCTCAAGCGCAACGAGAAGGAGCGCGCCGAGCACGTCATGCTCGTCGATCTCGGGCGCAACGATCTCGGGCGCGTCTGCGAATACGGGTCCGTCCGCGTGCCGCAGTACATGTCCCTCGAGCGCTACTCGCACGTCATGCATCTCGTCTCCACCGTCGATGGCCGCCTCGCCGAGGATCGCGACCATCTCGACGCGCTGGTCGCGTGCTTCCCGGCCGGCACGGTGTCCGGCGCGCCGAAGATCCGCGCGATGCAGATCCTCTCCGAGCTCGAGCCGACGCGCCGCGAGATCTACGCCGGCGCCGTCGGCTACGTCGACTTTGCCGGCAATCTGGACTTCTGCATCGCGATTCGCACCATCACGATTCGAGACGGCCGCGCCCACGTGCAGGCGGGCGCAGGAATCGTCGCGGACTCGAACCCCGCGGCGGAATACGAGGAGACGCGCGACAAAGCGCGGGCGATGCTGCAGGCACTCGCTATGGCGGAAGCGGGACTGTGATCCTTCTCATCGACAACTACGATTCGTTCACCTACAACCTCGCGCAGTACCTCGGCGAGCTTGGCGCGGCGCCGCGTCGTCAAACGCAACGACGAGGTGACCGTCGACGACGTCGTCGCATGCGGCCCGAGCGCATCGTCATTTCGCCGGGCCCGGGACGTCCTGAGGACGCCGGCATCTCGGTCGACGTCGATCAAGCGCTTCGGCGTCACGACTGCCTGTCCTCGGCGTGTGCCTGGGACACCAGGGGATCGGCATCGCGTTCGGCGGCCAGGTCGTCCGCGCCGGTGAGCTGATGCACGGCAAGACGTCAACAGTGCACCACGACGGCGCCGGCGTTTTTCGCGGCGTCACGCAGCCGTTCGCGGCCGGGCGCTATCACTCGCTCGTGATTTCGCAGCCGCTGCCGGCGGATCTCGAGCTCGCCGCGCACACCGAAGACGGCGTGGTCATGGGCGTGAGGCATCGCACGTATCCCATCCACGGCGTGCAGTTCCATCCCGAGTCGGTCCTGACGGACGAGGGCCGCAAGCTCCTTCGTAATTTCCTGGAGATGTGATGTTCGCCGCGCTGCTCGAAAAGCTCCAGCGTCGACAGGACCTCACGGTCGAGGAATCGGCCGCGGCGATGGAAGAGATCATGGAAGGCCGCGCGCAGAGCGCGCAGATTGCCGGGCTGCTCATCGGGCTCGCGATGAAGGGTGAGCGTCCGTCCGAGGTCGTCGGGCTGGCGCGTACCATGCGCTCGCGGGCGACCCGCCTGTCGCGGCAGTTCTCTGACGTCTTCGATACGTGCGGCACCGGCGGCGACCGCGCGCACACGTTCAACGTCTCGACCGTCTCCGCGCTCGATCGTCGCGGCCTGCGGCGTCAGGGTCGCGAAACACGGCAACCGGTCGGTGTCCAGCCGCTGCGGCAGCGCCGACCTCTTCGAGGCGCTTGGCGTCAACATCAGCGCCACGCCGGCGGTGGTCGAGCGCTGCCTGGAGCAGGCCGGCATCGCGTTCTTCTTCGCGCCCACCTTCCATCCGTCGATGCGCCACGCTGGCCCGACGCGAAAAGATCTCGGCGTGCGCACGGCATTCAATCTTCTTGGACCGCTGACGAATCCCGCGGGCGCCGAGCGGCAGCTGGTCGGCGTGCCCCGGCCGGAACTGACCGAGCTCGTCGCGCGCTCGCTCGGGATGCTGGGATCCACGCGCGCCTGGGTCGTGCACGGCGCTGACGGGCTCGACGAGATCTCGACGACCGGGTACACGAAGGTGTCGGAGTATCGAGACGGGGCAGTCAACACGTTCTATATCCATCCGGCTGACGTCGGCCTGCCGAAAGCGGCGCCAGAGGCGTTGCGCGGCGCCGATGCCGCGGAGAATGCGCGCATTGCCCGCGACGTGCTGAATGGCACCGCAGGCGCGCCGCGCGACATCGTGCTGCTCAATGCCGGCGCGTCGCTGCTCATCGCTGGCGCGGTACCCGATCTGTCCACTGGCATCAGCCGCGCCGCCGCCGCCCTCGAGTCCGGAGCAGCCGCCGCGACACTGGAGCAGTTGACCGCGATCTCGAATGCCGCGCCGGAGGCAGCGTGATGTCGTCAACCGCGAGCCACAGCGCACGACCGGCCTCGAGCTCCGATCTGCTCGAGACGATCGTCGCCGCTACGCGGCATTCCGTCGAAGCCGCATGCGGACGGCATCGGCCGAGGAGCTGCTGCGTCGCAGCGCGTATGTGCCGAACGGCGCGCGCCTTTCGATACGCGCTGCGCTCGTCTCCGGCGCCGCGGGTCATCGCGGAGTGCAAGCGCCGCTCGCCGTCGAAGGGAATCCTGCGCAAGGACTACGACGCCGGCCGCACACGCCGCGGCATATGCGGCGGCGTGCCGCGGCGGCAATCTCGGTACTGACCGAGCCGACGTTCTTCGACGGCAGCCTCGATCACCTCGCGCAGGTCCGCGCAGCGGTCGCCGTACCGCTGCTGCGCAAGGATTTCATCGTCACATGAATACCAGCTGGCGGAAGCTGTCGCCAACGGCGCGGATGCGGTGCTCCTGATTGTGGGCGCGCTCGACGACGAGGACCTCCGCGCGCTCAGCAGCAAGGCGGCTGCGCTTGGACTTGCGACGCTTGTCGAAGTCCACGATCGGGAAGAGCTCGCTCGGGCACTCGACGCCGGCGCCGACGATCGTCGGCGTCAACAGCCGCAACCTGCGCACGTTGAGCGTCGATCAGCGGCGTCCTCGAAGATCTCGCGCCGTCGATTCCCGCGGCTGTCACCGCCGTCGCGGAGAGCGGTATCCGCACGACCGCCGATATCGAGCGGCTGAGCGCCGCCGGCTACTCGGCGTTCCTCGTCGGCGAGCGGCTCATCGTCGAGCCGGATCCGGCGCGGCGCTGCGAGCGTTGCGGACGGCAGCGTGTCGCAGGGGCCGCATGACGCGCGTGAAGATCTGCGGCATCCGGCGCGTTGAAGACGCGGTCCTGGCTGTCGAGCTTGGCGCGGACGCGATCGGGTTCGTCTTCTGGCCACGGAGCCCACGGTTCATCGATCCCTTCGCAGCGCGCGCGATCGTCAGGGCGTTGCCGCCCTTCGTGACGACCGTGGGGGTGTTCGTCGATCAGCCCGTGGCATTTGTCATCGGGGTGGCGCAGCTGCTGGGCCTTGGCGCCATTCAGCTGCACGGGAGCGAGGACGCCTGCGGCATATGCCGGTGCCGCGGCGCGCATCATCAAGTCGGTTGCGGTCGTCGAAGGCGGCGACTGCATGCCGGTAGTGCGTGATGTGCCGCTCAACGCGACCGTTCTTCTCGACGCGCACGACCCGATCAAGCGCGGCGGAACCGGCCGCGCCATCGACTGGAAGCAGGCGGCCGCAGCGGCGAAGGTGCGGCCAGTCATTTTGTCGGGGGGATTGAATGCCGATAACGTCGGCGACGCGATCGCCGCGGTCTCTCCGTACGCCATCGACGTCTCGTCCGGCGTGGAGTCGGAACCGGGAATAAAGGACGCGGGCAAGTTGCGGACGCTTTTCGCCGCACTTGCTCAGCGCGAAGCCAGAACCATATGAATTCTTCTTCACCTCCTGCTCGAATCCTGTCAAGTCCTTCTTCAAGTCCTTCTTTCGGCCAGCGCGATCCAGATATCCGCGGCTACTACGGACCCTACGGCGGGCGCTTCGTCCCCGAGACGCTCGTCGCGCCGGTGGCTGAGCTCGAAGCTGCATACTTCGCGGCGCGCAGCGACCGCTTCGTTTCGCGAAGAACTGAGCGGGCTGCTTCGCCACTATGTCGGACGCCCGACGCCGCTCTTCGAAGCCAGGCGTCTGTCGTCGGCGCTCGGCGGCGCGCGCCTGCTGCTCAAGCGCGAGGATCTGGCGCATACCGGCGCGCACAAGATCAACAACGCGCTCGGCCAGGCACTGCTCGCCAAGCGGATGGGGAAGCGCCGGGTCATCGCCGAGACCGGAGCCGGGCAGCACGGCGTTGCCACGGCGACAGCCTGCGCGCTCCTCGGGCTCGTCGTGCGACGTCTACATGGGCGCCGACGACATGGAGCGGCAGGCGCTCAACGTTTTCCGCATGGAGCTGCTCGGGGCCACGGTTCGCAAGGTCGACAGCGGCAGCCGCACGCTGAAGGACGCGATCAACGAAGCGATGCGCGATTGGGTGGCCACGGTGGCTGACAGCTACTACCTTCTGGGCTCGGTGCTGGGCCCGCACCCGTACCCGTTGATGGTCCGCGAGTTCCAATCGGTCATCGGCGAGGAGGCGAAGCGGCAATGCCAGGAGCTCCTCGGCGGCCTGCCCGACGTCGTCGTCGCCTGTGTCGGCGGCGGTAGCAACGCGCATGGGGATCTTCGACGCCTTCATCGCCGAGCCGAGCGTGCGCCTCATCGGCGTCGAAGCCGGCGGCCATGGCATCACGCCGGGCGAGCACGCGGCGCGATTCGCCGGCGGCAGTTCCGGAGTGCTGCAGGGGACCAAGACCTACGTCCTCCAGGATGCCGACGGAAATATCGAGCTGACGCATTCCATCTCGGCCGGCCTCGACTACGCCGCCGTCGGTCCCGAGCATGCGTGGCTTCACGACTCGGGCCGCGCCGAGTACGCGTGGATTGGCGATGACGACGCGTTCAGCGCGTTTCAACGGCTGGCGCGGGAAGAAGGGATCATTCCGGCGCTGGAGTCGGCACACGCCATCGCGCACGCCATTCGTATCGCGCCATGGCTCGGCGCCGACGATGTCGTGCTCGTGAATCTGTCGGGGCGCGGCGACAAGGACGTGATGAGCGTGCAGAAGCGGCTGGCGACGGCGCCGCGAGAAGGCCGAGGCGCAGTGATGTCGCGGCTGGCACAGACGTTCGAGCGACTGCGCACTGCCAAGCGCGGCGGCCTCGTCACCTACCTGACCGCCGGCGATCCTGACGCCGATCGTTCCGTCGATCTCCTCGTCGCCGTCGCGCAGGCAGGCGCGGACGTGCTCGAAGTCGGCGTGCCGTTCTCCGATCCGCTGGCGGACGGGCCGGTGATCCAGCGCGCCAGCGAAAGGGCGCTCGCCGGCGGCATGACCTGCGCGGCGTCCTCGAGGTCGTTCGCCGCGTCCGGGCCGAGGTCGACACGCCCATCGTTCTCTTCACCTACGCCAACCCGGTCGTGCGGATGGATCCGCAGGTCTTCGCGCGGACTGCTGCCGACGCCGGCGTCGACGGCGTGCTGATCCTCGACTATCCCGTCGAGGAGGCGGAGCCGCTGCGCACGCCGCTGCTCGACGCCGGCCTCGATCCGATCTTCCTGATCAGCCCGACGACGAGCGAAGAGCGGATTCGAAAGTCGGCCGAGCTCGGCGCCGGATTTCTCTACGTGATCTCGCGGCTTGGTGTCACGGGCGTGCGCGATCGGCTGCCCGAGGACGTCGGCGAGCTGATGGAGCGCGTTCGCGCGCTGCGCGGATCTGCCGGTGGCGCTCGGCTTCGGGATCGCGCACCCGTCGCAGGTCGCCGAAGCCTGCCGCGTGGCCGATGCCGCCGTCGTCGGAAGCGCGCTGGTCAACGTCGTGGCAGAGCACGCCGCGCTCCGCAAAGGTGAGTGAGCATGCAAGCGAGTATGTGCGGTGGCTGAAGAACAGCCTGTAGACGGCCTCGCCGAGCTGCGCCGGAAGATCGACGCGCTCGATGAGCAGCTCGTGCGCCTGCTCAACGCCCGCGCGGCCTGCGCGCTCGAAATCGGCCGCGTCAAGAAGACACGCCGGGCTGCCGATCTACCAGCCGTCGCGGGAGACCGAGGTGCTCGGGCACGTCCAGTCGATCAATCCCGGGCCGCTCGACGACGGGGCCGTGCGGCGGCTGTTCGAGCGCATCATCGACGAGGCCGGCGGCTGGAGCGGATTGCGGAAGGGCATGTCGGCAGAAGACGGAATCGCATCGAGCGCAAGATCGCGCTGGTAGGACGGCCGTCCATCGGGCCGGCCGGTAATGCTGTGAAACAATAGAGGATCCAATGGTTGTGGTGATGAAGGAACGCGCGGAACGACGAGCAGGTGCAGAAGGTGATCGCCCAGCTCGTCGAGATGGGCTTCGACGTGCATCGCTCGACGGGCGCGCTCAAGACCGTCATCGGCGCGGTCGGCGGCAATCGACAGTTCGACACCGCGCTGATCGAGGTGATGGAGCGGCGTGCAGGAAGTCCACCGGATCACCGAGCCGTACAAGCTCGCCAGCCGCACGTTCCGTCCCGAGAATACCGTCATCACCATCGGCGACCTCCGCATCGGCGGCGACGAAGTCATCGTCATGGCCGGGCCCGTGCTCGGCTGAGACCGAAGAGCAGGTCGAAGCCACGGCCGCCGCGGTGAAGAACGGCGGGCGCGAAGGTGCTTCGCGGCGGCGCGTTCAAGCCGCGCAGCTCACCGTACAGCTTCCAGGGGCTCGGCGAGGAGGGCCTGCGGATGCTGCGTTCGGCGCGCCGATCGCCACAACCTCAAGCTCGTGTCCGAGGTGATGGACATCAGCCAGCTCGAGCTCATCGAGAAGTACTCGCACATCCTGCAGGTCGGCGCGCGCAACATGCAGAACTTCACGCTGCTGCGCGAGCTCGGCCACGCCAAGCACGCCGGTGCTGCTTAAGCGCGGCATCTCGGCGACGATCGAAGAGTGGCTGCTGTCGGCCGAGTACATCCTGGCCGGCGGCAACATGAACGTGATGCTGTGCGAGCGCGGCATCCGCACGTTCGAGAGCTACACGCGCAACACGCTCGACATCTCGGCGATTCCGGTGGTGCAGCAGCTCTCGCACCTGCCGGTGCTCGCGGATCCGAGCCACGGCACGGGACGGCGCGACAAGGTGACGCCGATGGCGCGCGCGGCGGTGGCCGCGGGCGCCGATGGATTGATCATCGAGGTCCACAACGATCCGGATCGCGCGCTGCAGCGATGGCGCACAGTCGCTCTTCCCGGCGCAGTTCGATCGCCTGATGGCCGAACTGCGGATCATCGCGCCGGCGATCGGGCGCAGCATCTGCCTCGAGCCGGTCAGCCGGCGTGGCTGGGGCACAGCTGAGGCAATGTTGAATGCTGAATGCTGAATGCTGAATGAATTCAGCATTCACTTCAGCACTCAGCATTCAGCATTCAGCATTGCACATGTTTCACAAGATCGCGATCGTCGGGCTTCGGGCTTATCGGCGGATCGGTCGCGCTGGCGCTGTCGTGAGGCCGCGGCCGGCGTGCCGGATCGTCGCGATCGATCGCGCGGCGGTCGTCTCGGAGGCGCTGGGCGCGGGCGCGGCTGACGCCGGAGGGGACGACCTCGCACTCGCGGACGGGGCCGATCTGATCGTGCTGGCAGCGCCGGTCCGGCAGAACATCGGCCTGCTCGCACGATCTGCCGTCGTGCGTTCGCGGTAACGCGCTGGTCACGGATGTCGGCAGTACCAAGCGTGCCGATCGTCGCGGCCGCGAGCCACCTGCCGCCGCGCCTGCGATTTGTCGGCGGGCATCCGCTCGCCGGCGCCGCTACTGGCGGCTTTGACGCCGCACGCGCCGATCTCTTTCGCGGCCGGCCGTGGATTTTGACGCCCGCACGGGACAGTCAGCGAGGGAGCGTGACGTCGAGCGGCTGACGGCATTCGTGTCGCAGTTCGGCGCGCTCCCGAAAGCGATGGACGCCGATCGCGCACGATCGGCTGATGGCCTATATCAGCCACCTGCCGCAGCTCGCCGTCAGCGCGTTGATGCAGGTCGTCGGGGAGCGCGCCGGACGCGAGGGGCTGCGCCTGGCCGGGACGGGACTTGCGTGACACGACGCGGCTGGCGTCGAGCCCTGCTGGCACCTGGCGCGACGTCACCGCGACCAACGTCGACGCGCTGCGGCGCGGCCATCGACGACCTCACCCGGCCCTGCAGCGCCTGAAGACCGACTTCACGGACGGCCTGGAGCTGGAGCATGTGTTCGACGATGCCGCGTCCTGGAAGCGGACGCTCGACGAGTTCAGACGGACGAGCGCGGCGAATCATGAGGCGGAAGGTCATGGCCACGCGCACGTATCTCGAGATGACGGACCGGTCGCGCGCTGCGCCCTGGCGCGGGTGCCGGTGAGCACCATTGCAGGTGACGCACGCCGCGAGCCTTGCGAGCCCGAATTCTGGCGCTACCTGTATTCGACCGTCGGTGAGGCCTATCGCTGGGTGGACCGGCTGCCATGGTCCGAGGACGAGATCCGCGCCTACCTCGACGATCCGGCCGTATCGCTGTGGGTGATGACAGTGGACGATGCCATCGCCGGCTATTTCGAGCTGCGCATGCGAACGAGGACGCGAGCATGGAGATCGTCTATTTCGGGCTGCTGCCGCAGTTCACCGGACGCGGACTCGGCGGATTTCTGCTGACCGGGCCGTCGAGCGCGCATGGACCGCCGGCGCTCGCCGGGTCTGGTTGCACACGTGCAGCTTCGATCACCCGCTGGCCGTCGCCGAACTACACTGGCCCGCGGCTTCGCGATCTTCAAGACCGAGCAGTCACGTCGCACAGGCCCCGCCAGCCGCCAGCACCGCCCGGATCTGACCTGCATCCGACCCGGCTAGAGTCTCCGTCATGATCGCACATGGATCGACCGCTGTGGGCACCGTCCGCCGAACGCATCGCTGGCGACGAGGCTGACGGCATTCATGCCGGCTGGTCAGAGCGCCACTCCGTTTCCATCGCAGACTACGCCGCGCTCTACGACTTCTCGATCGCTCGCCCTGAGGACTTCTGGCGGCTGATGTGGGAGTTCGGCGGCGTCCGCGGCCCGCTGGGTCGAGCGCATCGTCAGCGATTTCGACCGCATGCCCGGCGCGAGGTTCTTTCCCGACGCCACGATCAATTTCGCCGGCAAACCTGCTGACCGACGACGGTGCCGGCCGGCGCTGATCTTCAAGGGCGAAGAGCGCCCTGTCCGAACCGTCACGCAGGCGGAGCTGAAGGCGGCGGTCCTGCGTTTCGCGTCGGCGCTTCAGAGCGAGGGCATCGCGCCCGGCGATCGCGTTGCCGGATATCTTCCGAACCTGCCCGAGACGATTGTCGCAGCGCTCGGCGCGGCGCCGTCGGCGCCGTCTGGTCATCGTGCTCGCCGGACTTCGGCGTGCAGGGCGTGGTCGATCGGTTCGGCCAGATCGAACCGAAGGTCCTCGTCACCGCTGACGGCTACACCTACGGCGGCAAGACGTCACGACTTGTCGCCGCGCGTCGCGCGAGGTCGTTCGTGCGCTGCCGTCGCTGCGGCGCACGGTGGTCGTGCCTTACCTGGCCGGCAACGCTTCCGCCGCCCAGGATGGCTCGATCGCCTGGGACGAGTTTCTCTCTCGCCTCCGCTCGACTCTGGCGAGCTCGACGCCGTTTCCGTTCAACCATCCGCTCTACATCCTGTATTCGTCCGGCACGACCGGCGTGCCGAAGTGCATCGTCCACGGCGCCGGCGGCACATTGCTCCAGCACCTGAAGGAGCATCAGCTGCTCTGCGACATTCGCGCCGGCGATCGCGTGTTCTATTTCACGACCTGCGGCTGGATGATGTGGAACTGGCTGGTGTCCGCGCTGGCGTCGAAAGCGACGCTGGTGCTCTACGACGGGTCGCCGTTCCATCCGGACGGCAACACGCTCTTCGATCTGGCGGACGAGGCGGCATGTCACGCTCTTCGGCACGTCGGCGAAGTTCATCGACGCAGTGGCCAAGGCGGGCCTGTCGCCGACGACGTACGCATCGGCTGCGATACGGTGCGCACGATCACGTCGACGGGCTCGCCGCTGGCGCCGGAGAGCTTCGACTTCGTCTACGAGCACGTCAAGAGCGACGTCACATCTCGCGTCGATATCCGGCGGCACCGATATCGTGGGACTCTTCGCCGGCGGCAATCCCAACGGCCCGGTCTGGCGCGGCGAAATCCAGGCGCGGGCGCTTGGGATGAAAGTCGAGGTGTTTGACGAGGCCGGGCATCCCGTCCGCGAGCAGAAAGGCGAGCTCGTCTGCACGCATGCCGTTTCCATCGATGCCCGTCGGCTTCTGGAACGACCCGGACGGCCGAAAGTATCGGGCCGCCTACTTCGAGCGCTTTCCTGGAGTGTGGTACCACGGCGACTACGTCGAGCTGACCGCCACGATGGCCTGGTGATCTACGGCCGCTCGGACGCGGTCCTCAATCCCGGCGGCGTTCGCATCGGCACGGCGGAGATCTACCGGCAGGTCGAGCAGCTCGAAGAGATCGTCGAGAGCCTCGTGATCGGGCAGCACTGGGATGGCGATGAACGGATCGTGCTCTTCGTACGACTCCGCGACGGCGTGCAGCTCGACGCCCGAACTCGAGGCGCGGATTCGGCGGCGCATCAGGGACAACTCGTCGCCGCGTCACGTGCCTGCCCGGATCCTGCAGGTCACGCGACATCCCGCGCACCAAGAGCGGCAAGATCGTCGAGCTGGCGGTGCGCGACGTCGTGCACGGCCGCGACATCCGCAACCGCGAAGCGCTCGCCAACCCCGAAGCGCTCGATCAGTTCAGGAACCGCTCCGAGCTCAACTCCTGACGGCGCCGAGCAAGCCGCGCCCTGCGAGGTTCTGCATCAGCGCCGTCGTCCCGAACGTCCACGGCGCGATCTTGTCGGTGTGATTGACGCGGTTCACGAGCGCGCCGAGCCGCGGCGTCGTGACGGTGACGATGTCGCCGACGACGTGGGTGAAGCCCTTGCCCGGGGCGAAGCGATCGAGCGTTGGCGCGAACATCGTTCCGAGGAACAGCAGCAGCCCGTCCGGGTACTGGTGATTCGGGCCGATCGTGTGCTCGACGATCTCGAGCGGATCGCGGCTGATCTGCGACATCGAGCTCTTGCCGGTAAAGGCGAACCCATCGGGACCGTGCATGTGCAGCGCGAGGTCGCACTGCCGCACATCGTCCATGGTGAACTGCTCGTCGAAGAGCCGGATGAACGGACCGATGGCACAGGACGCGTTGTTGTCTTTCGCTTTGCCCAGCAGTAACGCACTGCGGCCTTCGAAGTCGCGCAGGTTGACGTCGTTGCCAAGCGTCGCGCCGACGACGCGGCCGGTGGTGATTCACTGCCAGGACGATTTCCGGCTCCGGGTTGTTCCACTCCGACTTCGGATGGATGCCGACTTCCGCGCCCGTGCCGACGGCGGACATCGGCTGACGCCTTGGAGAAGATCTCCGCGTCGGGACCGATGCCGACCTCGAGGTACTGCGACCACACGCCTTGCGCGATGAGCACGTCCTTGAGCCGCCGCGCTTCGTCCGAGCCAGGGCGGACGCGCTGCAGGTTGTCGCCGATGATGGCCGTGATCGACTGCGCGCAGGCCCTCGGCCTTCGCCGCGTCGCCACGTGCCTGTTCTTCGATGACCCGCTCGAGCAGGCTGGCGACGAACGTCACGCCGCTGGCCTTGATCGCCTGGAGATCGCACGGCGCGAGCAGGTACGGCAGCGTCGGACACCGGCGGCCGCCGCGGCTGAGTTCGCCAGGACGTTGAGCCGAGCTCCGCGATCCGGGGCAGCGGAGCCCGCACTTCTGAATCGCACGCGATCGGATCGTCGAGATTGAAGAGCTGACTGGCCGTTGCGGCGACGGCTCGACAGATCGTCGAGGTGGCCGCCGCGCACGCGGACGAGCGTCGGGCCCTCGCACGGCCGGCTTCCAGATGCGGCCGATGAGCTCGGCCTTGTCGATGATCTTCCGGCAGCGCTTTCTCGACGTCAACCACTCCGTCAACGTGTGCTTCACGTTCGCGTCATCCTTCGAGGGCCCTCCTGCCAGCTGCCAGAGCTTTCACGATGGCGTCGACGTCGAACACGCACCCGCCCCACGTGCCCCCGCTGGCGTCCTGCAGCGCCGCCCACAGCCGTGTGTCGTCGGGAAGCGCCGGATCGGGCGCGAGGTCGGATCTGGCGGCCGACGGCTGGCGAGCAGCGCGCTCCCAGCCTCGACGCCGGCGAGCACGCCGTTTTCGCCGACCAGGTCGACCGAGCCTTCGAGCTTGACCCGATCGACCACGATCTGGACGAGGTCGCCGTCACGGAGCTTTCCGATCGGACCGCCCGCCAGCGCCTCCGGCGAGACGTGGCCGATGCAGGCGCCAGTCGAAACGCCGCTGAAGCGCGCGTCGGTCAGGATGGCGACGTGCTTGCCGAACGGGCAGATAGCGCAGCGCCGATGTGAGCTGATAGGTCTCTTCCATCCCCGCGCCCATCGGGCCGCGGCAGATGAGCACGAGGACGTCACCGGCCTGGATGCGCCCTTCCTTGATCGCCGCCATTGCCGCTGGCTCGGTGGTGAACACCTGCGCCGGTCCGGTGAATCGATAGACGCCATCAGGCGACGAGCACCGACGGATCAATCGCCGTGCTCTTGATGACCGCGCCCTCGGGAGCCAGGTTGCCGATGGGGAAGCAGACCGTGGACGTCAGGCCGCGCGCCGCCGCGACATCCGGCGCCATGATCACGTCGTCGGCATTCGACGCCGTCTCGCGCTGAGAGCTCGGCGCGAAGCGCGGCGGCGGCGATCGGACGACTCCCACTCGTCGAGCTGCTCGCCAAGCGTGACGCCGCTTGCCGTCAGCGCTCCGGTCTCGAGCAGTCCCGCGCGGCGCAGGTGGAGCATGACTTCGGGAACGCCGCCGGCCAGGAACACCTGGATCGTCGGATGGTGCCGCGGTCCGTTCGGCAGCGCGTCGACTATGCGCGGCACGCGGCGGTTGATGTCGGTCCAGTCGCGTGCGGTCGGCCGGCGCAGACCCGCGGCGTGCGCGATCGCCGGGCAGGTGCAGGATCAGGTTCGTCGAGCCGCCAAACGCCGCGTGCGTCACCATCGCGTTGTGCATCGCGGCGTCGGTCAGGATGTCTTTCATCCTGATGCCGCGTCTGCTCGAGCGCCATCAGCGCGCGGGCGGACCGTCGCGCCATGTCCAGCCAGATGGGATGCCCGGACGGGCGCGAGCGCAGAGTGGCCCAGCGACATGCCGAGCGCTTCGCCGATCACCTGCGACGTCGCCGCCGTGCCGAGGAACTGGCAGCCGCCGCCGGGTGAGGCGCAGGCGCGGCACCCGAGCTCGGATGCTTCCTCGAGCGAGAGCTCGCCGTGCACGAAGCGCACGCCAATCGTCTGCACGCGTCCGGCGTCGTCGCCTTCGACGGGCAGGAGCGTCACGCCTCCCGGAACGAGCACGCAGGGAAGATCGTGGCTCCCGGCGAGCGCCATCATCATCGCCGGCAGGCCCTTGTCGCACGTCGCGACGCCGAGGACGCCGCTACGCGTCGGGAGCGACCGAATCAGTCGTCGGAAGACCGTCGCCGCATCGTTGCGGTAGGCAAGGCTGTCGAACATGGCCGGCGTGCCCTGCGATCGGCCATCGCAGGGATCGGTGCAGGACGCGGCGAACGGAACGGCGCCGCGCGCTCTTGAACTCGCGCGCTGCAGCCTCCATCAGCAGGCCGACTTCCCAGTGCCCGGTGTGGTATCCGAGGGCGATCGGCGTGCCGTCGGGCGCGCGGATGCCGCCGTGCGTCGACAGGATCAGGAACTCCTTGCCGCCGATCGCGGCCGGCTCCCAGCCCATCCCGGCGTTCTGCGTCCAGCCGAAGACGTCACCCGACGGACGCGAGCGCAGCATCTCTGCCGTCAGGGGCAACGCCCCTGCCGGGCCGGCAACGTGCGTCGCGATCTCGTAGAGCGAGGGATCGGTGGTATCGAACTGTTTGAAACTCACGATGGCTCAACTGACAGGAACGAGGACATCCCGACGAGGGTAGCAGACAGGCTGCGTCTTTTCGTGGTACGCTTTCGCGCGGCGACCTTGTTCGAGTCGCAAACAATATCAATCGGGTCGAGCAGCATGCAAGTTGTTCAGGCTCCGCGTGCGTGTTCACGCCCTGACCGCCGATGCCGTGCGCGCCTGGCTCTGACACAAGGAAGGTTCATGCGACCGGAGCAGTGGGACACATTCAAGCGGGCGGCGCGTCTGGAAAAGCTCGACAAGATCCCGATGGCCCTCATCGTCGACAGTCCATGGATTCCCGGCTACCTCGGGATCAAGCACATGGACTACTACCTCGATCCCGAACTGTGGTTCCAGTCGAACCTCAAGATCATGCGGGAATACCCGGACGTGATCATGGTGCCGTCGTGGTGGATGGAATACGGCATGGCCGCCGAGCCGTCGGTCCTCGGCGCCAAGATCAAATTCTGGCAGGACAACACGCCGAGCGAGTATCACACGCTCTATCGTCTCGAGGACATCGACCAGTTCCCGGAGTACGAGGTCGAAGCCGACGCGTTCGCGGCGATGACACTGCACCGGATCGGGATGCACAAGCAGCGCATCCTCGATGAAGGCTACATCCTGCCGATGGTGACCTCCCGCGGCCCGCTGTGCACGGCGGGCTTCGTGCGCAGCACCACGAACCTGATGATCGAGCTGGTGGAGAATCCTGACGGCTGCCACAAGCTGATCGACCTGTGCACGCGCGTCATCATCGACTGGCTCAAGGCCCAGCACAAGGTGATGGGCGATACCGTCGAAGGCATCTTCATCCTCGACGACATCGTCGGCTTCATCAACGAGGAGCACTACAAGGAGTTCGCCCACCCGTATCTCAAGCGCATCTGCGATGCCTTTCCCGACGACTGGGTGAAGGTCTACCACAACGATGCCGAAGTCGACGCCTGCCTCGACCATCTGCCGGACGCCGGCTTCAACGTCCTCAACTGGGGCAAGCAGAAGGACATCCGCGAGGTGAAGGCGCGCGTCGGCAAGCGCATGTGCCTGATGGGGAACGTCAATCCTCTCGAAATCGCGGTTCGCGGCACGCCCGGCGGAAGTGCGCGCCGCGACGCTCGACGTGCTGGAGGGTTCGGGCGGCGAGGGGATCATCCTTTCGGTCGGCGGCGGCGTGAGCCCGGGCATGCCCGGCGAGAACGTGCGCGCGATGCTCGAAGCGCTCGAGACCTTCAATAGCCGCTCGATGATCCGCGCGTATCCGAGGTCTCCGCTGGTGGATGATCAGCCTGCTGATGCTGGGCGCGATCATCAACTACCTCACGCGCAGCACGCTGGCGGTCGCGGCGCCGACCGATCATGGGCGATCTCGGGATCACGACGCGCCAGTATTCCTGGATTGTCGGTGCCTTCCAGGGCGCCATCATGCTGCAGCCGATCTGCGGCTACGTCATGGACGTCATCGGCCTCAAGTTCGGCTTCGCATTCTTTGCCCTCTCGTGGTCGGTCATCAGCATGGCCCATGGCCTGGCCGGCAGCTGGACGGCGCTCTTCTGGCTGCGCGGGCTCCTCGGGCTCGCTGAGGGTTCGGCCAATCCCGCCGGGATGAAGGCCACATCCGAATGGTTCCCGGCACAGGAGCGGGGCCTCGCGGGAGGCGTCTTCAATATCGGCGCATCTTTCGGCTCGATGCTGGCGCCGCCGCTCGTGGCATGGGCGATCATCGCTCACAGCTGGCAGGCGGCGTTCGTGCTGACGGGTGCGCTCGGCCTCGTGTGGGTGGTGTTGTGGCTCTGGCTCTATCATCCGCCGGCGACGCATCCCGCGCTTTCGGAGACGGAACGGCAGCACATCCTGTCGGGGCAGGAGCAGCACCTCAAGAGTGATGGCCGCGCCCATCGATCGGCAGGATTCTCACGCAACGCAACTTCTGGGGGATCGCCCTGCCACGATTCCTGGCCGATCCGACCTGGGGCACGCTGACGTTCTGGCTGCCGCTGTATCTCACGACCGTGCGGCACTTCGACCTCAAACAGATTGCGCTCTTCGCGTGGCTGCCGTTCCTGGCGGCCGATCTCGGGTGCCTGTGCGGCGGGACCATCAGCCTGGCGCTCCAGAAGCGCTTCGGCATGAGCCTCATCAACGCCCGCCGCAGCGCGTTCACGGTCGGGGCATGTCTGATGGTGGGCGTGGCGTTTGTCGGGTTCGTCGACAGTCCCTACGTGGCGATCGCGCTCCTCAGCCTGGCCGGCTTCGCGCACCAGACGCTGTCGGTCACCGTCATCACGATGTCGTCGGATCTTTTCAAGCGCAACGAGGTCGCCACCGTCGCCGGCATGGCTGGTACCTGCGGCAACGCTGGGGTCCTGATCTTCTCGCTCCTCATCGGGTCGCTCGTCGACCAGCATCGGGTACTCGCCGTTCTTCGTCGGCCTGGCGGCGCTCGATCTGCTGGGCGCCGTCCTTCTGTGGACGCTCGTGCGCGAGCCTCGCCCGTCGGGACCGGCCAGCAGTCCGGCGGCGGCTGTCGCCTGATCCCATGGCCTCGCCACGCCGCGTCATCCGCAATCCGATTCTCCGCGGGCTTCAATCCCGATCCGTCCATCGTCAGGGTCGGCGACGACTACTACATCGCGACTTCGACGTTCGAGTGGTTCCCCGGCGTCCAGATTCACCACTCGCGGGATCTCGTCCACTGGCGTCTCCTGACGCGACCGCTGACGCGCGCCAGCCAGCTGAACATGCTCGGCGATCCGGACTCGTGCGGCGTCTGGGCGCCGTGCCTGACATACGCCGATGGCCTCTTCCATCTGATCTACACCGACGTCAAGCGCTACGGCCGCACGTCACAAGCCGGCGCCGCCGGCGCGTCGCTCCGCGATTTCCACAACTACCTCGTCACGAGCGCTCGTATCGACGGGGACTGGTCCGATCCTGTCTACTTGAACAGCAGCGGCTTCGACCCGTCGCTTTTTCACGACGACGATGGGCGCAAGTATCTCGCTGAACATGTTGTGGGACCACCGCCCGGGTCAGAATCGCTTCGCCGGCATCGTGCTCCAGGAGTACTCGGCCTCCGAGCGGCGGCTGGTCGGTGACCGCAGAGTGATTTTCGAAGGCACCTCGATCGGCTTCACCGAGGCGCCGCACGTCTACAAGCGCAACGGTTACTACTACCTGATCACCGCGGAGGGGGGAACGGGCTGGGGGCATGCCGTGACGATGGCGCGCTCGCGCAGTCTTCTCGGACCGTATGAGCTGCACCCCGACACCTACATCCTGACGCGCACGCCACCGGCCGGACGTCGAGCTCCAGCGGGCGGGGCATGCGGACCTGGTCGAGACGCAAAGCGGAGAAACATTCATGGTTTACCTCTGTGGCCGGCCACTTCGTAATCGCGGCCGGTGCGTGCTTGGTCGCGAGACAGCCATCCAGCGGATGGCGTGGTCCGCCGACGACTGGCTGCGCACTGAGGACGGGCAGGGGATTCCCGTCAGCGAGGTGACGGCGCCCGCGCTCCCGCCACACCCGTTTCCGAGCGATGCACCTGCGCGAAGACTTCGATGGGCCGCGACTGCCGACGGCCTTTCAATGGCTGCGCTCGCCATTTCCGGACGAGCTCTTCAGCCTGGCCGCCCGTCCCGGCCACCTTCGACTGTACGGGCGAGAAACCATCGGCAGTCAGTTTCGCCAGGCTCTCGTCGCACGTCGTCAACAGGCGTTCTGCTACAGCGCCGCGACGGCTGTCGAGGTAGAGCCGCAGCACTTCCAGCAGATGGCGGGTCTCGTCTGTTACTACAACAGCAGCAAGTTCCACTACCTCCACATCTCTCACGACCCGGCTGTCGGCAAACACGTGCGCGTCATGAGCTGCCTGCCTGACCAGGTTCAGTCCGACGCTTTCACGGCGCCGATCGCGATTCCTTCGGACCGTCGCGTGCACCTGAGAGTCGAAGTAGATTACGAACGCCTCCGCTTCGCCTATCGGGTCGAAGGCAGCGCCTGGCAGTGGCTGCCGCAGCAGTTCGACACGAGTATCCTCTCCGACGAAGCCACGGCCCCGGGACTGCCGAACTTTACCGGAGCGTTCGTGGGGATGGCCTGTCAGGACATGGCGGGAACCGGGCATGCCCGCCGATTTCGACTACTTCGAATATCAGGAACGCGACTACCGGCAAGATCCCGCTCCGATTTCCTTATCGCTGCGAGTAGTCACCCGGCGTTGGAGGCGCACCGATGGAGTTTTCGCGCAGAGATTTCGTCTCGACGGGACTGGCCGGAGCGGCAGGCATGCTTGCATCGAAGGCGACGGCCGTTCATCTGAGCGCAGCCCCCCGCAGTTGGCCGACGAAGACGGCTACAAACTGTGGCTGCGGTTCGCGCCGCCGGGTGACGCTGCGACGCAGTATCGCCAGGCCATTCGACAGATCGTCGTCGCGGGCACGTCGCCAACCTCCCGCATCATCAGGGACGAACTGACGGCGGCGACGACAGCGATGTTCGGCAGTGCTGTGCCCGTAACCGAGGCGGCGCAATTGCCAGCCGTCATCGTCGGGACGCCAAAAACGTCGTCAGTGATTCGCGATCTGAAGTGGGATGCTGAGCTGACGAAGCTCGGTGGGGAAGGGTATCGCATCAGAACCGTTCGCCTGGCCAATCAGCCGACGGTGGTCGTTGCGTCCGAGGGCGACATCGGCGCCCTCTATGGCACGTATCACTTCCTGCGGTTACTGCAGATCGGCAGTCCCATCGATAGGCTGGACGTCACGGAGCGGCCGAAGGTTCAGCTCCGGATGCTGAACCACTGGGACAACATGGACGGCACGATCGAGCGCGGCTACGCCGGGCCGATCGCTCTGGCAGTGGAGCGAGTTACCCGGCACCCTCAGCCCGCGCTACGTCGACTATGCGCGGGCGAACGCGTCGATCGGCATCAACTGCACGGTCGTCAACAGCGTCAACGCCAACGCCATCATCCTGACGCCGGAGTACCTGCCGAAGGTGGCGGCCCTGGCGGACCTGTGGCGGCCGTATGGGCTGCGCGTCTATCTGTCTGCAAACTTCGCGGCGCCGATGAGGATCGGCGGCCTGAAGACGGCAGATCCGCTCGACCCAGGCGTCATCGCGTGGTGGAAGGCCAAGGCCGGCGAGATCTACAAGCTGATTCCTGATTTCGGCGGATTTCTCGTCAAGGCAAATTCTGAAGGCCAGCCCGGTCCCAAGGACTACGGCCGCAATCACGCCGAAGGCGCGAATTGTCTCGCCGACGCCGTCGCCGCAAACGGCGGCAACGTCATCTGGCGGGCGTTCATCTACGACGAAGACGTCGATCCCGACCGCGCCAAGCGTGCCTACATCGAGTTCACGAAGCTCGACGGCCAGTTCAAGCCGAACGTCCTCGTCCAGGTCAAGAACGGCGCCATCGACTTCATGCCACGCGAGCCGTTCCATCCGCTCTTCGGCGCGCTGAACAAGACGCCGGTCGTTGCCGAGATCCAGGCCACCCAGGAATACCTGGGCCAGGCCAAACACCTCGTCTATCTCGGGACGATGTGGGAAGAGTTTCTCGAGGCGGACACTTACGCGAAGGGCAAGGGATCAACAGTCGGGAAGGTGCTCGAGGGCAACGTGCATCCCTCAGCGAGTCACGGGAATCGTGTCCGTGCTCAACCCCGGCCTCGACCGCAACTGGTGCGGGCATCACTTCTCTCAGTCCAACTGGTACGCGAGCGGGCGGCTGGCATGGAACCCCGAGCTCTCGGCGCAGCAGGTTGCTGACGAGTGGACCCGGATGACGTTCAGCAACGACGCCAAGCACCGTCGAGACGATCCGGACGATGATGATGGGCTCGCGCGAGGCGTTCGTGAACTACACGATGCCGCTCGGCCTGCATCACCTCATCGGCGGCAACCACTACGCGCCGATGCCCGACAACGCCAAGGCGCCGCGCGCCGACTGGACGGCCACCTACTACCATCAGGCGTCAGCCGAAGGCGTCGGCTTCGACCGCACGATGCGCGGCAACAAAGCCGTCGGCCAGTACTTTCCACCTGTGCGCGACATGTTCGACAGCCTCGACACCTGTCCCGAGATGTTCCTGCTGTGGTTTCACCGCTGCTCGTGGGATTACAAGCTCAAGTCCGGCAAGACGCTGTGGGCAGGATTGTGCGAGAAGTACCCGGAAGGGGCCCGGCAGGCGGCGGCCATGCAGTCAACGTGGCAGTCGCTGGCGGGGAAGATCGATCCGCAACGCCATCGCGAAGTCGCCGAGCGCCTGGCGATCCAGGTCGCGGACGCCAACAAATGGAGCGGAGAGATCCTGCGCTACTTCCAGACCTTCAGCAAACTGCCGATCAGCAATGCTGAAGTCTGAATGCTGAATGCTGAATGAATTTGAGGTCAGCCTTACATTCAGCATTCAACATTCAGCATTCAGAATTGCCCGAACGGTTCTCCCGCCGGAATCAGCTCGACCGGAACTTCGGTGATGAACGTCTTCAGCCAGTCGGCACAGACTTTCATCCCTGGCTCCTCTGATACTGCGTGGCCCATGACGATGACGCCTTTCGGGCGGCCGGCCGCGATGGCGTCATGCGCGTAGAAAAGTCCCTCCCACTCGCGCTGCTCGCCCGTGAACACGAGATCGGCGTCGGCCATCACTCGCATCATCGCCGGTAATTGTCCGTAGCCCGGCATGTAGCCGACCTTGGTGATCTTCGTCGCGGGATCGCCCATGAGGCGGAGCGCCTTGATCCCCATCTTCTCGCGCGTGAGCTTCGCTGCCGCCTCCAGCGTGATCTCCGGAATGGTGACGATGCGGCCCTGCGGCTGCACGTATTTCTCCCACCCCATCGCCTGATAGAAACCCTGCGCCATCGGCTCCGGGCCGGCGCATGTGCCAGTGGTCGTGGAAGCGCCAGACCACGAGGTCGTGCTTCTTGATCAGTTCGGCCTTGCGCTGATAGATCGGGTCGTTCTCGATCTCGGTGGTGCTGTCGGTGTGACCGTAGAACGTCGGTTCGTGGCTGATGATGAAGTTGCGGCCCGCGGCGGCCGCGCGCTCGAGGACCGACATCGTCGCCATCACCGTCGTGGCGATGCCACGCACGGTCGTGTCCGGGTTGCCGGCCTTGAACGTGTCGACCGTCTCGGTTCGCCACGTCACGCCAAGGTTCGACTGGATGCGCTCAACGACCCGTTTCGGTGTCAGTGCAGATTGTGTTGCCTCGCCACTGTTCCCAAAAGCACCGCGCCGGCGCCCTGGCCACGAACTTCCGCCTCGTCATGTCGCCCATGGCTGACTATCGTAGCGCCGTAGCGCGCGGCGCGAGAAGTAGCGCTCGGCGAACGTGATGAACGTCGGCCACGTCGGCTCCGGCGTGTGGCCGGCGGTGTGCTGGCGGAAGCCGAGATCGCCCTCGAGGATTGCGGTGTCGATCGGCGGAAACTCAGTCGTGCCGAGGTCTTTCTTGCCGAGCAGCTTGTAGACGGGACCGGCGCCGACAGCGGCAAGGAAGCTGCCCTTGGCGTCGACCCATGCGTCGTTGACGGCGACGGTGCCATCCGGCTGCACAGGGCCAGGGCCGGCGCCGGCGCTCAGGAACACCGGGCGCGGCGCGCACAACGCGATGAGCTCGTGCGAATCGACCGGCATCGTGTCCCAGCGCGCGGTGTACTTCAGATAGTTGCCCGCCATCCAGTGATAGAACGAATTGGCGACGTTCTCGATCGTCTCGCCGTACTTGCGCCGATTGAGCTTGGCGCCACCCTGGCCGGAAGAGCTGATGTATCCGATCGCGAAGCGCTCGTCGAAAGCCATGGCGACGAGCGCGGCCTTGCCGGAGCGTGAATGGCCCTGGACGCCGACTCGCTTCGCGTCCACTGCCTTGTCGGTTTCGAAGTAGTCGAGCAGGCGGCTGGCGCCCCAGCCCCAGGCGGACAGCGCGCCCCAGTCGTCCAGTGCGCGCGGCTGGCCCTTGTTGACGAGGCCGATGATGCCTGACGTCAGCCCGGCGCCGCAGTCTCGCCTGCACGCTCCCGGTATTCAAGTTCGCGTAGCCCCAGCCCTTTGCGAGCAGCTGCTGCTGCCACGTCGGCCCCGTTGCCGCCGGCGGGCCTCCTGGCCCACGACCACCAGCAGGCGCCGCGCCTCGTCCACCTGCCGCGCCGAAACCTCCCGGCGGCGCGCACGGATTCGGCGGCGCTTCGATGCCGGGAGCCGGCGGAAAGCCGCCGCCGCCAAAAATCACGATCACCGGGACGGGACCCGACGCGTTCGCGGGTGTATTCAGCGTCGCCTGGATCTCCACCTTGATCGCCGGATACGCGGAATTGTCTACCGTGCCCAGCAGCTGCTTCGTGACGATCGGCGTATCGCCGTTCGTGCCCTTCGTCGTCGAGACGACCGCCCACGTGACCTTCGGCGTCTTCGGCGTGCGGCCGTAGATCTCGCGCTGGAAGTCTTCCAGGAGCTCCGCGCGCCGCTTGCTCCGCCACACCGCGGCCGTCGTCACCTTCTGGCCGCTCTTGAGCGTGAGCGGGTCGGGGAGGTTCGGATACGGATTGGCCGTCGCTTCGTTGTAGGTGTCGGGGCTCGAGCTCACTGCGCCAGGCGGGATCGCGGAGATCTTGAGCTGGTTCATGATCCGCTGCCGCTCGGCCTGATTCGCGAGCTGCACGGGCGTCGGCGGCGCTGGCGCCGCTGGAGGATGCCGGCGCTGGCGTCTGTGCGGGCGCCTGCCCGGTTCCTTGCGCGACTGGGGAAACGCCAGAGGCCACGAGCACGAGGCCGAGAGACCACAGGATTCCGCGAGTCAAGCTTACTGACATCGATGCCTCGTCTTTCTATGCCGAAGGGGTGTTGCTGGCTCGCGCTACGATCCGCTGCGGGTTACGGCTCGCGCACCGCGCGGAATCCGATCATCCTGTGGCCTTGAAACGATGGCCACGCGGCCGATCGTCGGTAGGCGCGCAGGTCGAACGTCTCGACGAAGAACGATCCGCCGCGAACCACGCGGTAGGCGCCCGTCGCCGGACCACGGGGATTCTTGCGCGGGGAGCTGGCGTAGTAGTCGCGGCTGTACCAATCCTGGCACCACTCCATGACGTTGCCCGCCATGTCGAGCGCGCCATACGGCGACGCATTACTATGCGTCTCGAGATCTCCTCGCTTGCTGCCGTCGAAGAATCCGGCGGGGCGCCCGGTGTCATAGGTCTGTGCACCCACGAAGTTCGCGAACGACCGATCGATCGTGTTCCCCCACGGATAGCGGCGCTGATCGGTTCCGCGCGCGGCCTTTTCCCACTCGGCCTCCGTCGGCAGCCGGTACTTCTTGCCGGTTTTCGCGCTCAGCCAATTGCAGTAGGCGACCGCCGCGTCCCAGTTGACGCCGAGAAGGGGATAGCCGTCGCTGTCGGGAGTGCCTGCCGCCATGATTGTTCGCCTGCGTCCAGTACGGCACCTGATCGCGTGGCACGACACGCCCCTCGGGCCAGAAGCGCGGATCGTCGTAGCCGGGATCGTCGCGGAATTTCTTCCACTCGCCGTTGGTCATCTCGAGACGCGCGACGTAGAACGCGTCGAGCTCGACGGTGTGCACCGGCCGCTCACGCGCATCGCCGTCGCCGAAGGAATCGCCCATCTGAAAGGCGCCGGGCGGCACGTAGAGATAGTCGCCGTGCCCATCGTTCACGACTTTGGCGGGCTGGGCGCTGGCCGCCATGACGACGAAGACAGTCGCAAATGCCGCGGCGGGGAAGGCGATTCGTTCCATGTGGCTACTTGCTCGACAAGAAGCCGCCGAGTTTGAGGAATCGCTCGAGATCGGACATCCAGCCGCCAAACTCCGGGCTGCCGAAGCCGCTGCCGAAGCCGTGACGGCCTTTCTGGTAGACGTGTATTTCGGCCGTCGCTCCCGCCCGCGTCAGATCCATGAAGAGTTGCGCGTTGCCGAGTGACGGCCCCTGATCGCCTGCGGCTGAAACGAGGAACGTCGGAGGAAAACTCTTCAGGGACTCGCCCGGCGTTGCTCTGCCAGCGCCGTAGACGAGCGCGAGATAGTCTGGTCTCGAGCTCACGCGCTCGAGTGCGTCCGCCGCCTCGGAATCACTGGCCCGCGCGTTTGCAACGACCGTGCGCCCCATGTTCGAGCCCGCCGAGAAACCGATGTAGCCAATCTTCGCGGGATCGAGCTTCCACGCGGCGGCATTGCCACGTACGACCTGGATGGCACGCATGCCGTCGAGAGTCCGCGCGTCGTCGCCGTAGCGCGGCGACAGGCGATAGGTCAGCACGAACGCCGTGACACCCCAGTCGTTGTAGCGCTCGGCAATCTCGAGACCCTCGGCGCCGTACATCAGCATGATGTTCGCGCCACCGGGCGCAATGACGACGGAGCCACCGTTCCGCTTTCCCTCCGGCGGCAGGAAGGCGGTCAGGAAAGGCGCGTCGAGCGGACCGTCTCCCTTTGCGAGCGGAACCTTGCCCGCGTCCCACAACGGAACGTTGCGGTACTGCGTCAGCGCTCCGTTCTCGGACGGCGCAGCGGCACCGCCGCTGGAACTCGCCGCAAGGGACGTTGGGATCGTGTGAAGAACAACGAGGAACGACGCCACACAGATAACAGGCTTGATCATCTGTCCTTGCACCCAGGATGGCTCGGAACGTTTCCCGCAGACGCGCGCCGGCGATTTGTTCGCGACGTGGACAAAAGCGAAAAAGATAATAGAATGAAGGGCTTACGATTGCAACTATCGCTCGCTGTGGAGACGACACGGGATGCCTGACTACGCGTTGATGAATCAGCACCTCTACGAGGGCAAGGCCAAGGAGGTCGAGCAGATGACGCGCGACGCCCTGGCTGAAGGGCGCCCGGTGCAGGAGGTCCTGACCGATGGACTCATTGCCGGCATGAGTGTCGTCGGCGAGGACTTCAAGCACAACGTGCTCTACGTTCCCGAGGTCCTGATTGCGGCGCGCGCGATGAAGGCCGGCATGGCCGTGCTCAAGCCGCTCCTGAGCGCACGCGAAGGGCGAATCGTCTCGCACCGGCGTGCTCCTGATGGGTACCGTTCGCGGCGACCTGCACGACATCGGCAAGAACCTCGTGCTGCATGATGGCCGAAGGCGCCGGGTTCGAAGTGCACGACATCGGCGTCGACCAGAGCGTCGAGAAGTTCATGGCCGCGGCGGACAAGTGCCAGCCGACGATCATCGGCATGAGCGCGCTCTTGACGACGACGATGACGTACATGAAGACGGTCATCGACGGCTTCGAGAGCGCCGGCCGCGGCAGCATCAAGATGGCTGTCGGGGGCGCGCCCATCAGCCAGATGTTCGCCGATGAGATCGGCGCCGACGGCTACGGTCAGAATGCGTCCGCCGCGGTGGACCTGTTCCTGCGCCTGTCGCGAGAAGCGTGACCGCATGCTGACGACCTACAAGATCCTCTGCTGGCAGGAGATTCCCTCGCAGATCAAGGCCGAAGACGAAAGGGAAGAGGTCACTGTCAACCTCTCGCCGCGCTTCATGGAGCGCATCGATCAACTCGCGGCGAAACGCGGGCTGCAGGGATCGGACGACTATCTCGCGCAGTGGCAGTGGAGCGACGAGCAGCAGCGCGAGGGCGCGGCGCCTGACGTCGCGGAAGCACTGCGGCTGGAACTCGAAGCGAAGGCCGACTGGTAAAACCCGCAGCATGCTCTCGGTCACGATCAACGGAACACACGTCGAGATCCCCCCGGGGACGTCCATGTTCGACGCCGCCAGTCAGGCCGGTGTCCGTGTGCCGACGTCGTGCGTCGCCCAGGGCAAATGCAAGGAGTGCATCGTCGAGGTGACACGCGGCGCAGAGCTTCTGAACGCGCGGACGGAGTGCGAGCAACACCTCACGGGAGCCTTCAGGCTGTCCTGTCAATGCCGGCCGACGACGGAGTCGGGCGCCATCGACTGTCACACGATGCGCCGGGGCCACATGCGCATCGAACGCCACGCGCTCAATCTACCCGCAAGCCAGACGCGTCTCCCGCTCGATCCGCCCGTTATCCGCGACGGCTCGCGCATCGTCGATCGTGTCACTGGCACTGTCCTGGCGGAGTCTGACGGCCCGATTCATGGGCTCGCCATGGACATTGGAACGACGACGGTCGTCATACGGCTGCTCAATCTCGAGACGGGCGAGCTCGTTGCCGATGCCTCGTTGGAGAATCCGCAGCGCTTTGGCGGCTCCGACGTGATGTCCCGCATTCACTACGACACTGAGCACCGCGGCAAGCTGCTACGGCGAACACTCGCGGGCTACCTCACGCACGCGATCGAGGAGTTTCCCGTCGATCCAGCGACCATCTACGAGGCCGTCGTCGTCGGCAACGCCACGATGCGCGATCTGTTCTTCCGGCAGAGCGTGTATTCAATCGGCCAGAATCCGTATCGATCCATCACCGAGATCGAGATGGCAGCAGGAACGCGCGCGACGACGAGCCTGACGGAAACTGGTCGCCGCTGCCTCCTGCCGATTCATCCCCGCGCGCGCGTCTATGGACTGCCGGTGATCAGCGGCCACGTCGGCGCCGATGCTGCCGCGTGCATGCTCGCGGTCGGGCTCGCTGACGAAGAGCGGCTCGTCGCCATCATGGACATCGGAACAAACACCGAGCTCATCCTCGGAAACAGGCACCGCATCGTTGCTGCGTCCTGCCCGGCGGGTCCCGCGTTCGAGGGCGGAGCGATCGCCTGTGGCATGCCCGGCCTCGAAGGCGCGATTGAGGATGTCCGGCTGAACGATCGCGGCGGCTTCGATTGCGGCGTGATCGGCGGTGGCCGCGCAGAAGGCATCTGCGGCTCGGGCCTCGTCGATCTCATGAGCGAGCTGCTTCGCGCCGGGCACATGAACGCGATGGGGCGATTCGACGACGGCGTGTCGCGCATGACGATCGATGCCGCGAACGATATCTATTTCCTCGAGAGCGACGTCAACGAGCTGGCGCAGGCCAAGGGCGCCAACGTCGCCGGCCTGCACGTCGTCTTCAGCAGCTTTGGTATCTCCTTTGATGCCGTCGATGTGTTCTATCTCGCGGGCGGCTTCGGACGGCACTTGAAGAAGGAAGCATCGCGGCGTATCGGCCTGATCCCCAACCTGCCCGACGGCAAGATCGTGCAGGTGGGCAACGCGGCCATCGAAGGCGCGTGTATCGCGCTTCTGTCGCTGGAGCAGCGGGCGGTCATCGAATCGCTCGTGCGCAAAGTCGAACACTGCCGCCTCGAAACGCATCCCGACTTCTTCGACTTCTTCGTTGACGGGTGTCAGTTCAAGCTCGTGGAGTCGAGCGATTCGGTACCGCGATGATCGAGATCATCGACACGTCCCCGGATATCGACGTCGCTGCTGTCGAATACAAGCGGCTGCTGGGATACCCGCGCGACTCGGTCGTCAGCGATCGGGCGCAGGAATTGATGGATTTGGCGCGCGGGTGGTACCGAACGCACGGACGTCCGTGGGTACAGGCACGGCAGGCCGACGGCCTGGAACTGTCTGGCAATGCCGTGACGATCGATGGCGTGCCTTTCTCCAGTCCCCGGCTGTCGCAAACGCTCAGGAACGCGACCGCCGACAGCGCCATCGTCGTCGCCGTGAGCGCCGGACCCGAGCTCGAGGCCGAGGCGCAGCAGCTGTGGCGCGACGGTAAGCCCGACGAGTACTTCTTCCTCGAAGTGTATGGCTCGGCGGTCGTCGAGCATCTGGTGACGATGACCGGGGCGCGGCTGTGCGCGTGGGCGGAGTCGAGGCACATGGCCGTGCTGCCGCACTACAGTCCTGGCTACCCGGAGTGGTCGATTGAAGAGCAGCCGCGGCTCCTGGATCTGATCAATCGGCTGCAGCCGGCAATGCCGGCACCTGTCGAAGTGATGGATTCGGGGATGCTGCGCCCGAAGAAGTCGCTGCTCGCAGTGTTCGGGATCACGAGACACGTCGACCGCGTGCAGCGGCTGACCGCTCTCACCCCGTGCGAGAACTGTTCGTACTTGCCGTGTCAGTATCGGCGCGCGCCGTACCGGCGGGCACCGCTGCCAGCGAACCCCGAGTTGTCGGCGCTCTCACGGGAAACAAGCGTTGAAGCGGCGAGGCCGAGGCCGGCGCTGCACCGGCTACAACTCTCGACCATGGCCACTACACCGTGAACCTCAAGGCCCTGCAGCGGTGGAGCGAGGAGCGTCTGTCGCTTTCCCGGCGCGCCGACGGCGGCGTCGACGCCACGTTCCGCTACGAAGGGACGACGTGCACGAACATGGGCAGGGCACTGAAGTTCGACTACCGGGTGACGCTTGGTCCGCCGCAGGACGGCTATCCGATCAGGGAGCAGCGGTGCGCGCCTGCCGAAGGCGACACCGGGTACACCTACATGTGCCGTTACCTGAGCAACCGTGAGCAACTGCTCGTGGCGATCGATCGACGAGCAGCCGTTGAACGGCAAGCCGCTGAACGACGTGCTCGGGTGGACGCGGGCGGCGAGCGGCGCCGGCTGCTACTGCGAGCCGGAGAGCCGGCAGCACAAGTGGGGCCTGGTGCTCGAAACCATTCATTTCGCGCTGGCGCGGGAAGGCGGAGACTAGGTGGAGGCGCAGAAACAACGGTTGCAGGACAAAGTCAGGGAGCGGCCTCTGCTCGGCGACGGCGCCATGGGCACGCAGTTGATGATTGCCGGCCTCGAGCAGGGCAATTGCGGCGAGGCATGGAACCTGACTCACCCCGAGCGCGTGCTGGCCATCCAGCGGCGCTACGCCGAAGCCGGCTCGGACTGCATCATCACGAACACGTTCGGCGGGTCGCGCATCATGCTCAATCGGCATGGTCATGCCGGCGACGTCGCCGCGGTCAATCGTGCCGGTGTCGAGATCGCGCGCGAGGCGTTCGACGGCCGCGAAGGGTGGGTGCTCGGCGACATCGGTCCCTTCGGCGGACTGATGGAGCCATACGGCGACTTCACCGAGGACCAGGTACGACGGGCGTTCGCCGAGCAGGCCGAGGCGCTCGTTGGCGCCGGGGCCGACGCGCTCATCATCGAGACCCAGACATCGCTCGAGGAATTGCAGCTCGCCATCGAAGCGGCGCGGAATGCCGGCGCACCATGCGTCATCGGCTCGATGGCCTACGACGTCACGCTCGACGGTTCGACGTTCCGCACGATGATGGGCATCGATCCGGAACGCGCGGCCGACGTTCATGGGCGAACACGGCGCCGACATCGTGGCGCTCAACTGCGGCACGGGCATGGATATGGAGCGCGCGCGGCAGGCCGTGCGGCGCTATAAGGACACCACCGGCTTGCCGGTGATGGCGCAGCCAAACGCGGGTCAGCCCAAGCTCGTGGCGATGAAAGTCGTGTACGACGAAACACCAGAGCAGATGGTGTGCGGCGTCGTCCCTCTCCTCGAAGCCGGAGTCGACATCGTCGGCGCGTGTTGCGGGAGCACTCCCGAACATATCCGGGCGTTTCGCAACGCCATGGACCACTACCTGGCCGGGCGGGCGAGCCGGCAGGAACTTTCACGATAGGCAGGGCATGAAGGTAAAGATTTGCGACGTCAACCCGGCGGCTGTCGAGAAACTGCCGCGTCTCACCGACGACAAGTCAGGGATTGGCGTGCACTACGTCGACGCGTACCTGAAGCCGATGAACGTGCAGCTTGGTGACGGCACGTTCGTGAAGTGCAAGCGCCGCGGTCTCAAGATCGCGCTCGCCATCGGCAGCCGAAAGGGCGAGGGCCTGATGCGACGGCTCGACGTGAGCACCGATCCCGTGGCGATGCTCGATGCCGCGTTGCAGGAAGCGGCGCGCGGCGCGGGTGTCGAGCTCGCGGTCGAAGATGGCGGCCTCTATGTGACCCTCGCGGACGCGGCAAACGGGTAGCGGGATCGTAGATTCGGCTGAAATCGCAGATTACGAATCTGACACCGGTTCCTGCCCGGCGCGCCGACTGAAATTCTCTATAATTGAAGGCATATGATTCGGTCTGCTGTGAGCCCAACGGTGGCGCTCGCCACTTCGCCTGTCGCCGAGATCGAGACAGATCTCCTTGTAATCCCGTTCGTCGAAGGCGAACAGCTCCTGCAGGCAATTCCAGGCCTCGCTGAGGCGACGGGGGGCGCGATCGAGCGCGCGCTCGCTTCGAAAGAAGTCCAGGGAAAGCCCTACGAGCTATTTCTGACGCCTGTCCTGAAGGGCTGGAAGGCGACGCGCGTGGCGCTCATCGGCGCCGGACCCGCCGCTGGCGCGAACCTCGAACGTCTGCGCCGGCTGGCGACCACCGCGGCGCTGGCGGCACGCCAGCGTCACGTCGCGCGAATCGCGTTCGTGCAGCGCCTGCCTCTCGATCCCTTCGAAGGTGTACAGGCCGTCACCGAAGGGTTGACCCTCGCGGCGTTCAGCGGCGATCGCTACAAGAGTCAGGATCGAAGCGGCGCGGCGCCGGAACAGATGCTCGTAGTTGCCACGGCGGCGCAAGCCTCTGCGGCGACGCTCGAGAAGGCTGTCGAACGCGGCCGCATCCTCGGCGAGTCGTCGAACATGGCGCGCGATCTCTGCAACGAGCCGGCGAATGTCTTGACGCCGTCTGTGTTTGCCGAGCGCGGCGCGGCCATCGCGCGCGAGGCCGGACTCGAGGTCGAAGTTCTCGACGAAGACGAGATCGAACGGCTGAGCATGGGGCTGCTGCTCGGTGTCGCCCGCGGCAGCGCCGAACCGCCGCGCGTGATTGTCATGACGCACAATCCGCCTGGCGCGCCTGCCTCTCCCGTCCTCGGACTCGTGGGCAAGGGCATCACGTTCGACACCGGCGGCATCTCCATCAAGCCCGCGGAGGGCATGGAGCGGATGAAGGACGACATGGCGGGCGGCGCAGCAGTCATCGGCGCCATGCGCGCCATCTCGCTGCTGAAAGCGCCAATCAAAGTCGTCGGCATCGTTCCGGCCTCCGAGAACATGCCGGGGGACGCGCGACCAAGCCTGGCGACGTCCTGACTGGC
Organism: uncultured Acidobacteriota bacterium; assembly: GCA_963830815.1. GTDB lineage: Bacteria > Acidobacteriota > Vicinamibacteria > Vicinamibacterales > 2-12-FULL-66-21 > DATBJJ01. The sequence goes on from CAWHNN010000022.1 coordinate 82,166, forward strand.
GCCGGCGGTAAGACCGTCGAGGTGCTCAACACCGACGCCGAGGGCCGGCTGATTCTCGGTGACGGCCTCTGGTACGCCCAGCGCCTCGGAGCGACGCACCTGATCGATGTCGCAACGCTGACCGGCGCCTGCGTCGTCGCGCTCGGCAAGGTCGCGTCGGGACTTTTCGGCGAGCCGCAGTCCTGGGTGGCGAGCGTGTCGCAGGCGGCCGCCCGTGCCGGCGACCGCGCCTGGCCGATGCCGCTCTACGACGAGTACTTCGAGCAGATGCGCAGCGAAATCGCCGACATGGTCAACACCGGCGGACGCGCCGCTGGCGCCTGCACCGCGGCGAGCTTCCTCAAGGAATTTGCCGGCGGCCTGCCGTGGGCGCATCTCGACATCGCCGGCACGGCCTGGGCGGACGAGACCAAGCCCTGGCAGCCAAAGGGGCCGACGGGTGTCGCGGTGCGCACGCTGGCGGAGTTGGCCTTCACCAGCGGAGAGTGGAAGTAAGGGAACTTCAGGGCGGGCGGGGGTTCAAACGAGCCAGAGCGCTGCGCGCCGCGTCAAAGTCAGGCTGACATGCAACCGCCGCCAGATTCCATCATCGTCAGGGTCGTCCAGGAGCCTGTGCGCTCGACGACGATCGTCGACGTGCTGCTGGGCTCCCTGGGCCTGGTCGGTGCGCTGCTCTTCGCGGCGCTCGTCCTCGGCGTCATCCTCGGCGGCGGAATGATCGCCTTGAAGCTTCTGCGGGCACGTTACAGCCTCGAACCGACACCCGATTCCGAGTCCTTGCGCGTTACGCCGCACTAGCCGTCGGCCCGCCGGGCGCTACTCCTCACGCGACGCGATCGTCGCCCTCGCCTTCAGCGATTTCTGATACTTCAAGATGGCATCGAGCAGCGCTTCAGCGATCTGCTGGCGATAGGCTGACGTCTTGAGCAGGGCGCCTTCCTGCTTGTGGCTGACAAACGAGATCTCGGCGAGCACGCTGGGCATGCCGGCGCCGATCAGCACCACGAAGGGCGCCTGTTTGACGCCGCGGTCCTGCAGCTCGCCGTTCTTGCTCGACAGGCTGCGCACCATCGACTTCTGCACCGTGTCGGCAAAATCCCTCGACTCGTCGATCTTGTTGTTCAACGTAATCGCGCGCACGATGTCGGGCAGCCGGTGCATCGTCTGGCCGGAGGCTGAGTTCTCGCGCGCGGCGACGGCTTCGGCTTCCGGGTTGGCGGCGAAGTTCAGGAAGTAGGTCTCGATACCGCGTGCCTTGATGTTGCGGCTGGCGTTGGCGTGAATCGACAGGAAGAGGTCAGCGCCCTCACGGTTGGCAATCGCCGTGCGCTGCTCGAGCGGAATGAAGACGTCGGTGTCGCGCGTCATCACGACTTCCATGCCTGGCTGCTTCTCGAGCAGCTTCTGCAGGCGCTGCGACACGTCGAGCACGAGCTCGGATTCGTTGATGCCGTTGCCGCGGACGCCCGGATCGTGCCCGCCGTGACCGGGGTCGATGACGATGCGATTGATTCCGAGACCGAGCTGCCGCGCCAGCGAGAACTGCCCATTGGAGTTTGCCAGCGGCACCGTTGGCGCCGGCGGACTGGGCGGAACGACTGAACGAGAAGGCAGCGGCGCGAGCGGCGAAGATGTCGCCACGACTGGCGCTTTCGGCGCCGGCGGCAGCGGCTTTGGTGGAACCGGCTTCGACTCGGCCCGCATCTTGTTCAGGCTGACGCCCGCAACCACCTTCGGCGCGTTGAGCGGCAGCGGCGGTGGCGGCGGAGAGGTCAGCGGTGCCATCACAACCGCCTCGGCGACGGGAACCGGTGGCGGCAGGGGAGTCACTGCGACTTTAGGACGCGCGGGCGGCATTGCCGGCGGAGCCGCTGGCGCAGGCGGCGCGGCAGCAGGCGGCGGGGCGGTCGTTGCCGCTGACGCGTTGATCGTCGTCTTGCGGCGAAAATCGACGACGACCCGATACGGGTTGTAGAGCGTGAATACGCTGTAGGTGTCGACGCCCTCCAGATCCATCACGACGCGAGTGGTGTTCTGCGGCTGGCGGCCAAGCCTGATCTCCTTGACCATGTCGTCATTGAAGTTGAGGTTCTTGGCACGCAGCCCGGGAGACAGATAGGCGCCGCGCAGATCGAAGAAGAGCCGCTTCGGGTTGTCGAGGCGCTCCTGCCGGAAGAGCACTTCGCGGTCCATCTCGATCGAGACCCGGATGCCGTCGGGCATCGCCGTGCCGATTGATCGCTCGCACCGTCACGACGCCGTTGGGAACCGTTTCAGAGGTCTCAGCCCTTGCCGTGGTCGTGACGGGCCGCGGCGATGAGCTCGTCGGGCGCACGACGCCGCTGCCGCTTCCCGTGGTTGCCATCGCCTTCGTCGTCTCGAAGGTCGCGAGCGCCTGGTCGACACCGGAGATCAGCGAGCTGGCCGGGTAGCCGGCCTGCAGCTGCCTGAGCAGCCGAACGCCGGTTCGCTTGTCGCTTTCTTCACCGAAGCGATCCCAGGCGAGGCGTGATAGTTCGCTTGCCTGCCACAGGGCGTTGTCGGCGTAGCCACTCGCTGGGTATTTGTGCACGACCCGCTCGTAGGCTGCGACGGCAGCACGAATCTGGCGCAGGGTCGCCGATTGTCGCGCGTCACGTACGCTGCGATCGCGGGCGAGCGCCTGGGTATAGAGCTGTCGTGGCGGCTGTGCCGCGGCAATGGAGCCGCAGCCCAGAACCAGACCAACGGCGAGGATGGTTGCTCGAGCGTTGAACGTCATAAATCACCTGAGCTGAGCGTCGACTTCTTCGAAGTAATCCTTCTTCACGAGCACTTCGCGCGCTTTGCCGCCGGCGCCCGGCGACACGATACCTTCCGCTTCCATCATGTCTACGAGGCGCGCCGCACGGCTGAACCCGATGCGAAGGCGCCGCTGCAGATACGAAATCGACGCCTGGCCGCTGCCGACGACGATGCGCGCGGCCTCGTCGTAGAGATCGTCCTTGTCGAAATCGAGGTCGCCGCCGGCGGCCTGCTTGTCGTCGGCCGTGATCGTCTCGTCGTAGGTCGGCTTGCCCTGCTTGCGCAGGAAGCTGGCGAGCCGGGCGCTCTCCTGTTCGGAGATGTACGGGCCGTGCAGGCGCACGAAACGCGACGAGGCCGGCGGCAGGTAGAGCATGTCCCCCTTGCCGAGCAGTTGCTCGGCGCCGTTGCCGTCGAGAATCGTCCGCGAGTCGATCTTCGACGAGACGCGGAACGAGATGCGCGCCGGCAGGTTGGCCTTGATGAGGCCCGTGATGACGTCGACTGATGGCCGCTGCGTCGCAAGAATGAGGTGGATGCCGACGGCGCGCGCCATCTGCGCGAGGCGGCAGATCGACTCTTCGACCTCGTTGCTCGCCACCATCATCAAGTCGGCGAGCTCGTCGATGAGCACGATGATGAAGGGCAGCGTCTTGACCTCGAGGCCGTTCTTATCGAGGAGCGGCCCGTTGCTCTCGGCCATCGCCGTCTTGATGTTCCGGTTGTACTGCTCGATGTTCCGCACGCCGACGGCGGCCAGCGTCTTGTAACGCTCTTCCATCTCACGCACGGCCCAGCGCAGCGCGTTGGCGGCGAGCTTCGGATCGACGACGACGGGCGTCAGGAGATGCGGAATCTCCTCGTACATCCCAAGCTCGAGGCGCTTGGGATCGATCATGATGAGCCGCACTTCGTCCGGGCTCGCCCGGAAGAGGATGCTCGAGAACATCGCATTGACGCTGACCGACTTGCCGGTGCCGGTCGAACCGGCGATCAGAAGGTGCGGCATCGTCGCCAGGTCGCTGACGAAAGGTTCGCCGTGGATCGTCTTGCCCAGCGCCAGCGTCAGCCGCGACGTAGAGCGGCGGTACGCTTCCGATTCGAGCAGCTCGCGCATCGAGATCTGCTCGCGGTTCGGATTGGGGATCTGGATCCCGACGGTGGACTTGCCGGGGATGCGGTCGATGAGTACGGACTCGGCCTGCATGGCGAGGCAGAGGTCATCGGCGAGCCCCGTGATCTTGCTGTACTTCACGCCGGCGTCGGGTTTGAACTCGTAGGTCGTGACGACCGGGCCGGGGTGAATCTGCACCACGGTGCCCTCGACCGAGAACTCCCGGCATTTCTCCTCGAGGTGCCTGGCGCCGTCCATGAGCTCCCGTTCGTCAACCTTCTGCTCGCCCCTGGGGGCGTCGAGCAGGGCCAGCGGCGGCTGCGCGTAGGCGCCGTTGCGCTTCTTTTCGGCGGGGACTTTCTCCGGGTCCGACAGCGGCAACGTCGGCTCGACCGCGAAAGGCGCCGGACGTTTGATCGCCGGCGGCGTCGGCCGCGAGGCTGCCGCGCGCAACGCTGCTGCCGCGGCGCCGACAACAGCGGCGGCACGTGAGGGTTTGGGCGCTTCGTCGGCGGGCGGTGCCTTGGCCGCGGCCTTTGCGCGCAGCGGCGCCGCCATCGGCAGATCGCGGTCGTCGTCTTCTTCTTCGCGTTCCTCGCTTGCGGCGGCCACGCGTGGGGTGACCTTGGCCGGCTTCACTTCTTTCGTCGCCTTGTCAGCACCGGACTTCTCGAGATGCTTCTTCACGACTTCCTGACGCTGCTGCTCGCGCCGGCGCTCTTCTTTCCGCGCCCGCATGCCGTCGAGCATGCTCGCCCAGCGATCGCGCGCCATCTGGAAGAGCGCGCCAAACAGGCGTCCGAATGAGAACTGCGTGGACAGGACGATTGAAAGGAAGAGGAGCGTCAGGATCAGGATGATCGAGCCGGTCTTGTTCAAATAGTCGGCAAGAAATGCCGCCAGGCCGCGGCCGAGATAGCCTCCGGCGAGGATTTCCCGGTTGGCGACGCGGAGAGTGCCAAACGCCAGTGACAGGAATGACGACACACAGGCGAAGAGCAGAGCGGCGCCCACGAGCTTCGTGTACGCGGCGTCTGGCGTGCGGCACCAGAAGTAGTGCCAGCCGCTGACGACGAGAACGATGGGCAGCAGGTAGGCGGAGTAGCCGAGCATCTGGTAGGAGAGCTCGGCCAGAAATGCTCCGACCCGGCCGCCAAAATTGAGCGGCACCGCGCCGTCGGCGCCGGTCGTGAAGAACCAGACGGGATCGGCCGGCGTGTAGCTCGCCAGCGAGATCAGCCACATCAGGGCCAACGCGAAGAAGGCGACGCCCACGAACTCGCTGACACGGCGGGAAAGGAAGGATCCCCCCAAGTCAGATCTCCATGATCACCGGCACGACGAGCGGCCGGAGTCCTGAACGCTTGCGGAAGAACCGCTGCAAGTCCACTCGAATCTTCTCCTTGATGAGACCCGGATCGGTCCGTTCTTCGACCCCGGCTCCCTCGATCGATGCCGCAAGCAGGGAAGGGATCTCCTTCAGCAGCCCCTCGGTGCGGGCATCGAGCACGAACCCACGCGTAATCACGTCCGGTGTTTCCTCCAGGGTGCCCGACTGACGCCCGATGACGACCACCGGCACGACCAGCCCGTCTCCTGCCAGATGCCGGCGATCTCTCAGGACCTCGTCGCCGACCTCGCCGCTCCGCGTTCCGTCGATGAGGATGCGCCCCGCCGGGACCTTGCCCGCCAGCCGCCCTCCGATCTCATCGAACCGGACGACGTCGCCGTTCTCGGCGAGGATGACCTTCGTGCCCCTGGACACGCGGCCGGCGATCCTCGCGTGCCGGGCAAGCTGGCGGTACTCCCCGTGTATCGGCACGAAGTAGCGCGGTCTGACCAGGGAGATCATTAATTTCAGTTCTTCCTCGCTCCCGTGTCCAGAAACGTGGACATGTTTGAGGCCTTCATAGATGAGCTCGGAGCCGCGCTTGGCGATGTGGTTCATCACCCGGCCAATCGCCTTCTCGTTGCCCGGAATCTCACGCGCCGAGAAAACGACCACATCTTCAGGGTCCAGCCGGACATGGCGGTGATCGTTGATGGCAATCCGGGGAGTGCCGCCTGCGGCTCGCCCTGCGACCCCGTGCACATGCAGACGACGTCCTGCGCGGGGAAATTGCGCACGTCGCTGTCCTTGATCAGGACGCCCGCCGGCACGCGGAGATACCCCAGCCGTTGAGCAATCTCGGAGTTGTCGATCATGCCGCGGCCGATGAACGCCACGCGGCGATCGAACTGGGCCGCCAGATCGACGACGATCTGCATGCGGTAGATGCTGGAGGCGAATGTCGCCACGACGATCTTGCCGTCGGCGTTCGTGAAGATCTCTTCGAACGCGTCGGTGACGTCGACTTCCGACCCCGTGAAGCCGCGGCGATCGACGTTCGTGCTGTCGGCGAGGAGCGCGAGGACACCGGAAGCGCCGAGTTGCGCCAGCCGGTGGACGTCGACGCCCTCGCCGTCGATCGGCGTCTGGTCGATCTTGAAGTCGCCGGTGTGGATGATGACGCCCTGCGGCGTCTCTACAGCGACCGCGACACAGTCCGGGATGCTGTGCGTGACTCGCAGGAACTCGATCGTGAACGAGCCGACGGTGACACGCTCTCGCGGACGAACGGTCGTGAGCCGTCCGCGCGACTCGTGATCGTTCTCCGCAAGCTTCGACTCGACGAGCGCAAGCGTGAGGGCCGTGCCGTAGACGGGCCCCTGGAAAACCTTGAGGACGTGCGGCACGGCGCCGATGTGGTCCTCGTGCCCATGCGTCAGGATCAGGGCGGCGATGTTGTACTGCTGCAGCTGGCGCAGGTCCGGGATGATGAGGTCGACCCCGAGCAGCTCGGGCTCGGGAAACATCACGCCAGCATCGATGAGGATGGCAGTGTCGCCGCAGGCGACAACCATCATGTTCATGCCGAACTCGCCCAGGCCCCCGAGAGGCACGAGCTCGAGCGGCGCGTCAGTTCCGTGAGTCGACAGAAGACCCCCGCGTTACGGTTGCAATGGAATGCAGCGGCGCATGCGCCCGGTCCTGTCAGAGAGCGCGACGACCTTCGGCAGTCGCACCCGGGAGGGTGTCGCCGTCCGGTACTGCGCGGCAGGCGCCACGCGTCTCGCACTCCACCTGCGCGTCTGCTGGGACAGGCACTCAGGGACAGGGAAAATTCGTGCAAACTATAGCACAGCTCGTCACAATCCAGAAGCAAAGACGTCCGCAAGCTGCGCCAGTTCTGTGAGTTGCAGCTGCTCGGGCCGCCGCATGCCGTCGAAGCCCGCGCGGGCCAGCGCCGCGCGCGCGTCGGCGCCCCGTTCTTCGGCGAAGGGCTTGAGCGCGTTCGCCACGGTCTTTCGGCGCTGGGTGAAGATCGTGCGCACCATCCGTTCGAAGACAGCCTCATCAGCCATGCTGACCTTCGGATCGCGAAACCGCAGGCTCAACACGGCAGAATGCACCTTCGGCATGGGCCGGAAAGCTCCTGGAGGCAATTCGAGCAGGCGGCGCACGTCGGCGCGCAGTCCGACGAAAATCGCCAGCGTCCCATAGTCCTTGGTGCCAGGCTTGCCCTCGATGCGGTCGGCCACTTCCCGCTGCACCATCAGCGTCGCGTCGACGAGGCGCGCGCCGTCACGCCGCGCCCGCAACAGTGCGAAGAGGATGGGCGAGGACAAGTTGTAGGGAAGGTTGCCTGCGACGCGCAGGTCCGTGCCCGCGAGCGTCAGCAGATCGAACTCGAGAAAATCCTGCCTGACGAGGCTGACGTTCGCGGGGAGCCGCGGCGCGAGAGCGGCCGCCATGTCGCGATCGACCTCGACGGCGGTGAGGTGCGCGACCCGCGGCGCCAGGCGAACGGTCAGCGCGCCAGGGCCCGGGCCGATCTCCAGAAAGTGGTCGGAGGGCTGCGGGTCGATCGTCTGTACGAGCCGATCGGCCCAGGCGGATTCGAGGAAATGCTGACCGAGTCGCTTCTTGGCCTGCACGATCACACGTCGTCCAGCGATTCGCCGCGCCAGTACTTCTTCCTCGATTGCCTCGATCTGTTCTTCGTTCATGCCGAAGTAATGGCCGAACTCGTGGATGACGGTCTCGGCGACGCAGTCGCGAATCTCTTCGTCGTCGTCGCAGGCATCCTCGATCGGCCGTTGGTAGATCGAGATTCGATCGGGCAGCGAATTGCCGTGTCCCCAGCCGCGCTCGGGCAGAGGGCGCCCTGATACAAGCCAAAGAGCGTGTCGCCGGGCGGGATATCCATTTCGGCGAGCATCTCAGGAGCCGGTTCGTCCTCGACGATGACCGCCACGTTCGTCATGGCCTTGCGGAAGCGCCTTGGGATTTCGCGGAGGGCATCCTCGACGAGCGCCGTGAACTCTTCGCGTGTCACGCTCGCCCTTTACCCCGTGATGCCGGGCGTGAACCCTTGGCGGCGGCTCTCTGCGCCTTGCTCGTCGGCGGCCGAGTGCTGGCCGCCCGCGTCAGGTGCGCGTAGAAGTCGCAGTCCGCGCGGATGACGCAGCGATCGCACAGCGGCCGCGGCTTGCAGATGCGGCGGCCGTGCAGAATCAGCGTGTCGGAGGTTCGCGTCCACTCTGCCGGCGGCATGGCCGCGCACAACTGCTGCTCGACGATTTCCGGCTCGTCCGATTTCGCGATGCCGATACGGTTGGCCACACGCAGGACGTGTCGATCGACGGGCAAGCCGGGGACGCCCAGCGCATGTCCAAGAACGACATTCGCAGTCTTCCGGCCGACACCCGGCAGCTTGACGAGCTCGTCCATCGTCTTCGGCACTTCGCCGCGGTGCGTTTCCACGAGCTCGGTCGCCATGCCGAGGAGCGAGCGCGACTTCGCGCGGAAGAAGCCCGTGGATTGAATCTGCGGCTCGAGCTCCTCGGTCGTGGCCCGCGCCAGCACCCGGCGTTCGGATAGCGAGCGAAGAGCGCGGGCGTGACCTGGTTGACGCGCTGATCCGTGCACTGCGCGGACAGAATCGTCGCGACCAGGAGCTCGTACGCGTTCGTGAAGTTGAGCTCGGTGTCGGCGTTGGGGTGCTGCGTGCCCAGACGCTTCATGATCTGCCGCGTTTCCGCAGCAGACTTGGCAGGCGCCGGTATGCGCGCACGCTTGCGCTCGATCGCGCGAGGTGACATGGCATACCCAATTCTAGTCGCCAATTGTGAGCGAACGTAGGTGAGGGCTTACTAGCCCTGACGGATGATCGGCATCGGCGTATTCGTGCGCGCGCGGCGGCACTGCGGTGAGCAGCGCAATCAGCGCCTTGCTTCCGCCCTTGAGGCGCGACGTGCCGACGACCACGGTTTCGCCGACGTCCATCGCGAAGCTGGTGTCGATGATCGAGCTGCGGCTCTCGGACTGCGATCCACCGCGAGCCGATGGCTGCTGCCGCCGGCGCGCGTCTCGGCGAGGCGCGTGGTCACTTCCTCGATCTCGCGATTCGTCCGGCGAAGATCCACTTCCATCTTCGCGATGTTGTCGCCGGACGACGATACCCACCTCGACCTTCTTCCTCGTGTCCTGGATCGTTTTCTCCAGGAGAGCTGCCTGGTCCTTGAGATCCGCGACCTTGCGACCCATCTGGCGCATCTGCGCCGAATCGCTGATGCGTCTCGCTGGCTGTCACGCTCCCAAGCAGCGTGAACCGCACCATGACCTGAGAGTTCTCCATCCGCGACGAGAGCTTGAGCTCGTATCCTGCTCCTCCGGGCCTCGCAGCATCTGCGTCAGTTGCTGCGACAGCATCGGCGCCGGTGTGTTCTGCGAGCCCGGCCGCCGCTCGCCGCCGGCCATCGGTCCGCAGCACATGACCCAGGCGGCGTCGAGGAGCCGGTACGACTTGAACGGCAGGAAGTCCTTCATGTCGGCGAGCGCCTTGCGCGCCGCCAGCGGCACATCGTCCGAGCTGGCAGCCGACTGGATATCGCCGAGCACCAGCACCACGCTGAATCCCTGCGGCACGCCGGCGCGCGGGCCGCGCCGGGAGCCGGCGGGGGTCGGGGGCGGCATGTCCGGGCGCGGCGAGGTCTGGCCGGGACGTGCCGCAGTCGGCGTGGCAGGCTGCTGCGCCGTAACGCCGGCGCTGCTGAGCGGCAATGCCGAACAGACAGCAGCACGGCAAGAAGCGATGGTTTCGTCATGATCAAGTCCTGTCGCTGGTTCGAACCTACGGCATCGACTGATTCAGCCGCAGGTTGTCGTCGAAGATCCAGATGACACGCGTCCCGCCGGGTGTCGAGAATTGCAACTGCCGTCTTTCTCCTCCGCCGTGGCCGTCGACCACCGCCAGATCGGCCGCGGGCGGCGCGGGACACGCGGCGCGTGAGTGCCCGATGTCCGGCCATCGTTCCCAGTGCGAGGAAGAGCAACGCTACCGCCGCCAGCGCGAACGGCCGATGCCACGGCGTGCGCGTCGGGCTCTCGTCGGGAAGGGCCGCGAGCACCGCTCGCCGGATCCGCTGCGCCGCATCCGATCCGAGCTGACCGTCTTCGCGAACGGGGTCGGCATCCTGCAACAAGCCTGGTCAAGTCAGTCATGTCAGCCATGGCGATCCCCGGGTTCTACCGTGCGCGACGTTCTTCCGTCCACGGCGGCGGCGAGCTCGCGCCGGCCGATCGACAGGTGCCAGCGCACCGTCACGGCCGCAACACCCAGCAGCCTCGCGATCGCCGGAATCGTCACGCCTTCGATCTCGTAGAGCACGATGATGGCGCGCCGGCGCGGGTGCAGCCGTCGAGCGCCTGCCGGATGATCGACCTCGCAAGCACGGCCGACTCGCTGTCGGCCATCACCGGCGTGGTCGTAAACGCCACGTCGTCTGCTCCGCGCTTGCGGACCGCCTGCTGCCGCCAGCGGTCGCGGCGAGGTTGATCAGCACCCGGACGAGCCAGGCTTCTTCCGATCCGGCTCCGGGCGGCACCGACGTGATGTGCCGCGCGGCGCGCAGGAATGTCTCCTGTACCAAATCCCTGGCATCTTCGCTGCGTTCGCGACAGACGTCGGGCCAGGCGGTAGAGCCGCTGGTGATGCGCGTCGAAAAGAGAGCCGAGCCGCGCCGAATCGTCGGCCGGCCGGTCCGCGGTCGCGGTCATCGCGATCGCCTGCCCGGTCATACCCTTCGACAGAACGGCTGGAGCGCCCGGAGTGTTGGGTGGCCGGAATCACGCCTGCTGAGCCTGAGACGGCTCGTCAGTGAACCGGGCCCTTGTCCCAGCTGGCGCCGGTGGATTCGCTGAAGACGCGCATGTGCTCCTGGAGCGCCGCGATCAGGTTCGGAACCACCTGGAGCGGCACGGCGATCTTGGCGCGGACTGGTGCGCGCACGACATGGTTCGCCTGCGCCTGCTGGATGTCGCTTTCGGAGAGCGGCAGCACTTCGCAGAAGGAGAGCGTGAAGTCGAACGGGGTATGGGAAATCGCGCAGAAGTTGGCGTAGGTGCGGGCGTCTCGCCCGAATCATCGGGCACGATGGTGAAGTTGATCTGCTTGCGGTCGTCCATCTTTTTTCACCATGGGCGAATTTGACACTGATGGATAGCTTAGCTTCATTGAGCTGGTTGAGGCGCCGTGGGCGGCAGATTGGCGGCCGGTGGCGCAGGCCCGGAAAAGCCGTCAGTAGCGGCGCATCACGCCGACGACAACGCCCTGGACCTGCACCTGCTCGGCCGCCACGAAGATCGGCTGGATGGCCGGATTGGCCGGCTGCAGGCGGACGCGGCCCTGCTCGCGAAAGAGCTTCTTCAGCGTGACGTCGGAGCCGTTGAGCGAGCGCGATGACCATCTCGCCGTTGTCGGCCGTGCGCCGATCCTCGACGATGACGTAGTCGCCGTCGCGGATCTGCTCGTCGATCATCGAGTCGCCCCTGACGCGCAGCACGTAGCTGTCGCGCTTGCCGACGAGATCCTCCGGCACCGCGATCGTTTCGTTGCCGACAACGGCCTCGATCGGCGCGCCGGCGGCGACATAGCCAAGCAGCGGCAGCTCGAGCGCCCGGCTGCCGAGGCGGGTGGGCACCAGCTCGACCGACCGGCTGCGGTTCCAGGCGCGCTTGATGAAGCCCTTTTCCTCGAGGTTAGTGAGGTGCTTGTGTACCGTTGCCAGCGACGAGAGGCCGAAACGGCGGCCGATTTCCTCCAGGCTGGGCGCGTACCCGTGCTGCTGGATGAAATCGTTGAGGTAGTCGAGAATTTCCCGCTGACGCTTGGTCAGTGGCAGCATGGTGCGGGCACTATACGCAAAGGAAAAGCGAAAGTCAAATCGGCTACCGCTTTAACATTCGCTCACACGGGTCTAAAGAGATGTGGTCGACTACTTTGCGCCGTGCGATCGACTTCCGCGTGATGGCTATGCTGACACGGACCTGGACGGGCCGCGTGGCGACTGACTGGAACGTTCGCGTGACGGCGCCGCGAGGCGGCCTCCGATCGACCGCTCGATCGCGTGGGCCGAGGCCGACGACCCCACGCTCGTCGAGCTCTGTCTCGCGGACACCGCGCGGCGTTCGACGTGATCGTCGAGCGCCACCGGCGGCAGGTGTACAGCTCTGCTATCGCTTCGTCGGCAACCACGCGGACGCGCGCGACCTCGCGCAGGACGTGTTCATCCGCGCGTTCAAGGGGCTGCAAGGGATTCAAGGGGCAGTCGAGCTGTCACCTGGCTGTACCGGATCGCGGTCAACGTCTGCCTCAATCGCCTCGCGCTCAAGACGCCGCGCAGCCGAAGCGCTCGGCACGGCGACGCATCGAACCGCGTCGAAGCCCGGATGCGCGTGCTGCGCGAGGAGCGCGCGGCGGAAGTCCGCGCCGCCATGCGCGGCTGCCGCCAAAGCAGCGCGCGACGTTGATCCTTCGCGTTTATCATGATCTGCCGCACGAGGAGATCGCCGGAATCCTCGGCAGTTCGGTCGGCGCGGTCAAGGCGAACTTCTTTCACGCGCTGGCCAACCTGAAGAAGCTGCTGCGATGACACACCTGACCGACGCTGGAGTCGTCGACCTCCTCGACGGCACGCCTCGCCGGCCGCGCGCGGCACATGTGGACGACTGCGACATGTGCCGCGACGACAGCGAGCGCTTCCGCGCGGCCGCTCGCGCGCGTGGAGCGGTCGACGTGCCGGAGCCATCGCCGCTCTTCTGGGATCATTTCTCGGCGCGCGTGCGCGACGGCGTCGCGATGCCGCGAAGCCGAACCGGCCGGCGGGTGGCTCGCCTGGGCGAGAACGCTGGCGCGCAAGTGGGCGACGGCGCGGTGCGCTGCTGACGCTGCTGCTCGTCGCGCGTCGTGTGGGAAGCGACCGCTCGCGAAACGCATTTCGCGCGCACCGCGTGCCGACCAGCCTGACAACCGCCGACACGTCGCCTGCCGCCGCCGGATTCGATCGCTCGATCCGGCAACGACCGCAGCGGACGAAGCGTGGGCGCTCGTGCGAACCGTCGCCGACGAGTGCGCTGGGACGAGGCGCAGTCGCCGGACATCGCGGCGCGGCCCGGAAGCGCCGATCGCGCATCGATAAGCTCACGACCGAGACGAGCGTCGGAGCTCATGCGGCTGCTCGAGGCGGAGCTGAAGCAGCCGGGCGCGTGACGATGATCGAGGACCTCAGATGCTGCACACAGCTGCTTGTTACCGTCGCTCGTCGCTTGCACGCGTCCCGACCGCCGCCCCAGCCGCCGGCGCCGCCACCCCAGCGCCGGGCGGCCCGGCCGGCCGCGGCGAGCAGGACACGCCCGACGTGCTGCCCGATGCGGTCCTGGCCGACATGCTCGACACCTACGCCATCGTGCAGGCGCAGCGAGCGCTGACGATCCCGGACGAGCAGTACGGCAGTTCGCGCGCGACTCAAGAGGCTGCAGGACTGCGGCGCCGGAACACGGCAGCGCCAACCGACTCGTTCAGGACTCGGCGGCTGGTCGGGCCGCGCGCGAACCCGCCGACGACGCGCATCCGAGCGCAGCTCGCCGCGCTTCGGGAGCACGACGACCGCGCCGCCACCGAGCTGCGGCGGCGTACGAGGCGCTCGACGTGCTCGAACCCGCCAGCGGGCCCGGTTCCGGCTCTTCGAGGAGCAGATCGAGCGGCGCAAGCTCGAACTGCTCGTGCGCGCCCGCCGAGGGCGCTGCAGAACCGCACGCAGCTAGATTCTGCTGAAACGCGCCAGCTGACGACGCTGTCCGACGGTGCAGTCCGTGTACAATTGCAGTATGGCTTTGCGACTGCGGTCCTTGCTGCGTTCGGCCTCAGTCTGGCAATCGCCACGGCGCTCGTCGTCCTGGCTCCGCGGTCACCAGCTCAAGCGCAGCCACGGTTCACCAAGCAGGAAGCGGATCGTTGTCAGGGCAAGCTCGGTCGCATCACGAGTTTGCCGCAACCAAGGCGCGCGCGCCGGCTCCGCCGCCAGCCTCGCAGACCACGCAGCTCACCGACGCCGAGGTAACGTCGTACCTGCACATCAACCTCAAGGACCAGGTACCCGTCGGGATCGTCGAGCCGACGCTGATCGCGCTCGGCGAGGGACGCGTCAGCGGCGCGCGCGATCATCGATCTCGACGCGGTGCGAGAGCAGAAACAGCGCGGCATGGACTCGATCCGCTCGCCTACCTGACCGGCCGGCTGCCGCTCACCGCCTCGGGCGTGCTCATCACGCAGAACGGCGTCGGCCGATTCCAGCTCGAGTCCGCGGAGATCTCCGGCGTCGCGATCCCCAAGACCCTCCTCCAGGAACTGCTCTCGTACTACTCCAAGCGGCCGAAGACCTTCCGGCATCAACATGGACGACCCCTTCGAGCTGCCCTCCCGCATCCGAGAGATTCGCGTCGGAAAGGGGGAAGCGATGGTGGTGCAATAGACCGCTCCATCGTCCGCTGCAGTACCTCAAGGGCGTCGGACCGCGCCGCGCCGCGGATCTCGAGCGCGTCGGCCTGCACACGGTCGAAGATCTCCTCTATCGCTTTCCGATCCGCTACGAGGATCGCGGCACCTTTCAGACGATCGCTCGCTCCGGCCCGGCGTGACCGCCTCGGTCGTCGGCGAGATCGTCAGCAGCGGCATCCGCCCGACGCGGCGGCCGCGCTTCAAGATCTTCGAGATGCTCGTGCGCGACCGGACCGGCGCGCTGCGCGCGATCTGGTTCAACCAGCCGTTCCTCAACGACGTCTTCCGGCCGCACCAGCGGGTCATCCTGTTCGGCAAGCTCGAGCTCACGTCGCACGGCCTGCAGCTGCAGAACCCGCAATACGAAATGCTGCCGCAGGACGCCGACGACGAGCGACGGCGAGCCGACGGCCGCAGGACGACGACACGCTGCACACCGGCCGCATCGTCCCGATCTACGAGAAGACCGGCACGCTCACGACCAAGATGCAGCGCGTGCTGGTGCACCACGCGCTCGCGCAGCTGCCCGACGACGCTGCCCGACCCGCTGCCGGCGGCCCTGCGCGAGCGGCACGGCCTGCTCGATCGCCGCGTCGCGCTCGCTCAGGCGCACTTTCCGGCCGAGAACGCCGATCGAGAGCTGAACGCGTTCCGCTCGCCGGCGCAGCGCCGGCTGATCTTCGAGGAGTTCTTCCTCTTCCAGTCGGCCTCGTCCTGCGAAAGCGGCGGGCGACGCGGAGCGCAAGCCGCGGTCGGTCGTCATCACCGACGAGATCCGGGAATCGGCGCGCCGCGTGCTGCCGTTCAAGCTGACCGGCGATCAGAAGAAGGTCATCGCCGAGATCGTCGAGCGACATGAAGCGTCCGCAGCCGATGAACCGGCTGCTGCAGGGCGACGTGGGCTCGGGCAAGACGATCGTCGCGCTGATGGCGGCGCTCGTCGCGATGGAGAACGGCTTCCAGGTGGCGTTCATGGCGCCGACCGAGATCCTCGCGGAGCAGCACTTCATCACCATCCGGCGGCTGCTCGAGTCGTCGCGGTTCCGCATGGCGCTGCTGACCGGCGACGACGCCGGCGAAGAAGCGGCGCGAGATGCAGGCCGAGCTCGCCGGCGGATCGCTGCACCTCGTCGTCGGCACGCACGCGCTCGTCGAGGATCCCGTCGGCTTCCGCGAGCTGGGGCTCGTGGTCATCGACGAGCAGCACCGCTTCGGCGTGATGCAGCGCGCGGCGCTGCGCGCCAAGGGGATGCATCCCGACGTGCTGGTGATGACCGCGACGCCGATCCCGCGCACGCTCGCGCTGACGACCTACGGTGATCTCGACGTGTCGGTCATGCGCGAGATGCCGCCGGGCCGCAAGCCGATCAAGACCATCGCCAAGCCGGAGTCGCGGCGCGACGAGATCTACGACTTCATCCGCAAGGAGCTCGATGCCGGCCGGCAGGCCTACGTGATCTATCCGCTGGTCGAGGAGTCGGCCAAGGTCGACCTGCGCGCGGCGACCGAGATGGCCGACCATCTGCGCAGGACATGTTCCCGGCGTATCGCGTCGCGCTGCTGCACGGGCGCATGAAGCCGGACGAAAAGGAGCGCGTGATGCGCGCGTTCGCGCGCGGCGAGATCCACATCCTGGTGGCGACGACCGTCGTCGAGGTCGGCGTCGACGTGCCGAACGCGTCGGTGATGGTCGTCGAGCACGCCGAGCGGTTCGGGCTGTCGCAGCTGCACCAGCTGCGCGGCCGCGTCGGGCGCGGCGCGCATCAGTCGTACTGCGTGCTGCTCTATCAGGCTCCGCTCAGCGACGCAGGGGCGCGAGCGGCTCAAGGCGCTGACGGAGACGACCGACGGCTTCGAGATCGCCGAGCGGGACCTGGCGCTGCGCGGTCCCGGCGATTTCTTCGGCACGCGGCAGTCGAGGCATGCCGACGCTGCGCGTCGGCGATCTGCTGCGCGATCACGCGCTGATGGAAGAGGCGCGCCGCGAGGCGGTGCCTCGCGCTCGACGAAGTGCGGGCGCCAGCGAACGCTCGTCGCGTTCGTGCGCACCAGGTGGGAGAAGCGGTTCGGATTGGTCGGCGTGGGATAGATGTCTCGGAGTGGACGGAGCCAACGGGATCACAACGGAGAAACGGATCAACGGAGTTCAACACGAAGATTCGAAGATGCACGAAGACAACACGAAGAGAACGAGCGGCGTTCGGCGATCGCTGCTGCTGGCACGCCGGCCCGACGGGCCGGCGTGCCCCCTTGTCGAAGCCACGCTGCTCTTCGTGCCGTCTCCGGACCTTCGTGACTTGCTATGTGTTGAACCTCGCTGCTTGAAACTCCGTTGCTCCGTTTCTCCGTTGTGATCCCGTTACCTCTGTAGCCTCCAAGTCTCGAAAGTATGCGCATCATCGCCGGAACCCTCAAAGGCAGGCGCCTGACCTCACCAAAGTGGGACGGGCTGCGGCCGACGTCCGACAGGCTGCGGGAGACGCTGTTCAACTGTACTTGGCCCATCGCTTCAGGGCGCGCGCGTGCTCGATGGATACGCCGGCACGGGAGCCGTCGGCATCGAGGCGTTGAGCCGCGGCGCATCGCACGTCACCTTCGT
>CAWHNN010000023.1:0-79398 GCA_963830815.1 uncultured Acidobacteriota bacterium
GCGGGCCGTGCGGGACTGACTTTAACGTAAGGTCGAGCTGTTGTTCGGCCGGCCGCGGCGAAGATGACGACGGTGTTATCGAGCTGGCCGGTGAGTTCCAGGTAGTCGATGATCCGGCCCACCTGCGCGTCGGTGTACCCGGAGAATCCCGCGCACACCTCCATCAGGCGGAGAACAGCTTCTTCTCCTGGGCGTCCAGCGACTCCCAGGGACGGACCATGTCCGAGGCATTCGACACGTCGGCGGGCAGCGGGTTGAGCGGCGTCAGTTCCGTGCCTTTCGGCAGGATGCCCTTCGCGATCATCGGGAGCACCGTCTCCCGATACGCTTCGTAGCCGGCGTCGAACTTGCCCTTGTATTGTCGATGTAGTCCTGCGGGCAATGATGCGGCGCGTGGTTGGCGCCGGGGCAGAACCACATGAACCACGGCCGCGACGGGTTCGTGGCGTGATCGTCGCCGAGCATGCGCAGGGCCTCGTCCGCCAGATCCTGGAGAGGTGATAGCCCTCTTCCGGGCTGTAGGGCTGGTCGACGAACTTGTTGTCCTCAACCAGGTCCGGATACCACTGGTTGGTCTCGCCGCCGAGGAAGCCGTAGAAGCGATCGAAGCCCTGTTGCAGGGGCCACTGTTTACGCGTCGCGCCAGACGCGATGTCCTGCTCGGGAACGTTGTGGTCCTTGCCCAACCAGAACGTGCTCCATCCGTTGTCCTGGAGAATCTGCGGCATCGTCGCGCACTCGAGCGGGATGCGGCCGTTGGCGCCGGGAAATCCGTTGGCGCCCTCGGTGATGGCCGCCATGCCGTTCAAGTGATGGTTGCGGCCGGTCAGGAGGGTGGAGCGGGTCGGCGAGCACAGCGCCGTCGTGTGCCACTGCGAATAGCGCAGGCCGCGGTCGGCCAGCTTCTGGAGCGTCGGCATGTTGATGCCGCCGCCGAACGGCGACCAGGCGGCGAGGCCGGTGTCGTCGAAGAGGACGAACAGGATGTTCGGCGCTCCGGCCGGCGCCTTTGCCGGCAGGAACGGCTCCCAGTCGGCCACTGAATCGCGAACATCGAGCTTGATCGTCCCTTTGAAAGGTTTCTTCGGCATCTCACTCATCTCCTTGAGCGTCACCATCCGGATATCGCCTCTCGGGACGTGAATGTACACATCCCGCGGAAGAATTCGCGTCAGTGATAGGTGAAATCTTGTGTCAGGAGATCGGGCGAGCTATGCGCTTTCGGCAGCGCGCGACCGGCGGTCAGCCCCCGAACTGCCGGAGGTGGTGATCGAGGTGTTTGTAGACGAGCCGGCCCCAGTCCTGGCCGCTCAACGTTCCGAAGAAGCTATGGAGGCGCTGGTCTGCGGCCGAAGGGCCCCGATCGCAGAGTCGCGCGAGCGTCTCGAGGACCCGGCGCTGCTCTTCGAAGAACTGCCGTTCGTCCGCGATGACGCAGTGGGCATCGGTGGGTGTGTTGCGCCGGAGAGGCGCCTCACCAAGGACTGAGGTGCGAACGAGCGGTGCGAGGAGGCGGCCAATAAGGGTCCGCTTCTCCTGCCGTTCGCCCAGCGGAGTCTCCAGCGTCACGGCACAATGCGCCAGCATTTGCGCCGCGTTCATTTTTCCCCACTGCCGCGGCGCCGCCGGCTGAAGCTGCGTGAAACGGCTTTCGATCGCTGCCCGATCCTCGTTGTTGAAGATGTTCTGCATGGCCTTGTCCTAGAAGCTCTTAGAGGTTGCTCGCGGGCGCCGCGGTTTTCCGGTTCTGGACGCCGCAAGGAACAGGCGCACGGCTTCCGTCACATGCCGCCGAAGCGCGGGCGGCTTCGGAATCGCGCCGTCTCCGAGCAGCATGGCCTGGTTGAGGAGCAGACATGACGAGCCAGTTGAATTGGGACGCGGCCAGCGGCAGGTCGTCCATCACGAGCAGGCCGCGCTCGGCCAGGTGCTCGAAGGCGGCGCGATCGCCTTTATCGCGCGCTGAGGTCCGCGTTCATAGAGGACCCTCGCCAGCTCGGGGAACCGGCCGACCTCACCGATCACCAAGCCGGCGAAGCTGCATCAGCGCGCGGCGTGAGCACGCCGTGAGCTGGCGGGGCGCGTAGGTCTGGAGGTAGTCGCTAACATCTCCGCCGTCGGGAAGAACCGGCGCTGCGTAGAGCACCGCGTCGCCGGCCGCATCCGTCATGGTGGTGACGATCTCGACGGAGAGCGCCTCCTTGCTCGCGAAGTGCTGATAGACGGTCTGCTTCGACACCGCCGACTGCAGGGCGACTTCATCCATGCTCGTGCCAAGGAAACCGTTCCTGAGAAAGATCTCCGTGGCGGCGTCGAGAATCGCCTTGTGCTTGCCGGGGGAGCGTCCAGCCCTCGCGGCTGCCACGTTTCGGGCGATGAGGGTTGGGCGCATCGGGGTCCATCCATTCCTTGCAGTGACGCCTGACCGGGTGGGCCAGTCACGCCACCTGGATGTGGGTCACTATACGGTCTAGTCTAGTTAGAGTCAAATCGGTAGAAGTGACGAATGCTTCAAGTCGTTGAGGCTCACAGTCACTTCTCGGGCACGAACATCTTCATTAACTCACGATCGCGCGAGAGCACAGATGATCGTAGGGATTGCGATCACGGCACAATGATTCACGATTAGCCTCTATAGCCGCGTATGAGTGCGTAACCGGCAAGCTATTCTTAGCGACGTCCATTAGAATCGCTAAGAGCTGCTGAAGTATGCTGGCTCTTACCGGCACCGCCGCTGCACGCTCACACCCACCGCAGGCCGCGTGCGAGATGAGCGCCCCGGGTCCTTGGCGAACACCACGCTGCCGAGTGTCGGTCCCCTGGAACTATCGCGTTGGCGTGCCAGGCTGCGGTCCCGCGAGTTCTTTAACGGTTCTCTTCATCGTCGCCGTCTCATCGTGAACATCGTGAAAGCCGAAGGCAGCGTGTCGAACAAAACTTCGCGAGCTTCGCGGCTTCGCGATCTCGTAGCGTCAGCCGTGTCGGGTAAACGTGTGAGGATTGGAATCCCCGGCCGAGGATGCCGAGAGGGGAATTCTTCAGTGGTGGGACGGCTGCGAGGAGTGCGTCGCCGACGACCGCGCCGGACTTGTATCCGGCTGCGGTCGTCGACTCCGCCGAGGGTCGATTACTTCACGGGCGCGTAGGGATTGCCGCCGAGCGCGTTCGAGATGTCCGTGATCGCCCGCTGTGCCCGGATGCTGTTGCCCGCATCGTCGAGTGGCGGCGAGACAACGGCGATGCCGAACTTGCCGGGCGAGACGGCGATGATGCCGCCGCCGACGCCGCTCTTGGCCGGCAGGCCGGTGTGATACAGCCACTTGCCCGAGTCGTCGTACAGGCCCGCGGTCGCCATGACCGCGAGAACGCCCGGCACCTTACCCGCGTCGAGCACCTGCTTGCCGGTGACCGGGTTCTTGCCGCCTGCGGCCAGCGTCGCCGCCATCGTCGCCAGGTCCCTGGCGTTGACGCCGATCGAGCACTGACGCGTGTAGAGATCGACTGCCTGCTGCCAGTTGGTCTTGATGTAACCGTAGGCGAGCATCAGCGCGCCGATGGCCTGGTTGCGCTGGTTGGTGTCGGACTCGGACTTGTAGACGTCCTGCAGCACGGTCAACTGGCGGCCGGCCGAGTCGTTGTGGAAGTCCATGATCTTCTTCCACACCGCGTCGGAGCTGGACCCGGTGACCATGCTGGTCGCAGAGATCGCGCCCGGATTGACGAGCGGGTTCATCTCCGGCGCGCCCGTGCCGATCACCGTGCGTACGCCTTCGACGGCGATGATCGAATTGAACCGGGCACCGGTGGCATCGACGCCGATGCGCTTCTCGATCGCCTCCGGGCCCTGTTCCTGGATGACCTGCGCCATCGTAAAGACCTTGGATATCGACTGGATCGATACCTCGGTCTTGACGTCGCCGGCGGTGTAGACCTTGCCGTCGGCGGTGACGACCGCGATGCCGAACAGGTTCGGATCGACTTTGGCCAGCGCCGGAATGTAGTCGGCGTTCTTGCCTTCCTGGAGACTCCTGAATTTCGAATAGGCGGCGTCGACGGCTCTTTGCACGTCAGCCGGCGCTTGCGCCGCACTTATCGAAATCAGTCCCAGTGCCAGCAGCGCCGCAGCGGCGCCGAGCGCGCGATATCTACTCATCATGACTAGCCTCCAAGCTTCCACGAGAAGTTGTACTTGAACGAGAACTGGATCTTGAAACCGTCACTCTGGAAGCCATCCGAGAAGTTCTCGCGGCGGCCCCACTGCAGTTCGCCGCCCATCATCACGTTCGGGACCGGGTAGTAGAGCAGGTTGCCAAGTGCGTACTTCCCGACCCGGAAGGCGTCAGGTGCCTGCCCGTCGGTGTTGTCGTTGTCCTGCGCCGAGTAGCCGATGGCGCTGCTGAACTTCTCGCCCCAGGTGTGATCCAGGAACACGCTATAGGCGACGATCGGTATTGGCTTTCCGATGAGCGGCCTCACCGGGTCCGAAAAGTTGGTCACGACGCCGATGTCGACCGGCGAGTCGTTCATTTCATTCTGGACGCCCTCGCCGACGGTGAACTGCACCCTGAGGGCATCGTGCTCGCCGGCCTTGAGGACCGAGCTGACGTTCCACCCCCAGCCGTTGGCGTCTCCTGAGAGGTCGAACGCGTCGTCGAGGGTGTCGTCCCAGTTGATACGCCGGAAAATCCCGGCGGTGCGGACGTGGCCCCAGTCTCCCGTGTACTTGTAGGCAGCGACGAAATCAGGCACCGGGAAACGCGCCTTGATGCCGTCGAGCTCGATACGGTCGGCATAAGCACCCTGATCACCGCTCGCACCGGGGCGCGACAGCGCCAGCATCAGGTTGCTGCTGCTCGGTCTGGATCGCCGTGTAGCGAAGCTGCACGTTGCGGTACCACGGCAGGCCGGTGGGCCCCCAGTATTCCAGCGAGTTCGGGAACACGTCAGGGTCGGTAAACGGGCTCCAGGTACTGGCCGGCCCCGATCCGGCCGAGCTCGCCCCACGCATGGCGCAGGCGGAACGTGGTCTGTCCGGAGTCCACGCCGGTGCCAAAGAGCTCGAACTCGAAGATCGTCTTGAGTTCGCCGGCCGCTGTCGGTGTCGACAATCTGAAGCCAAGGCGGCTCTGGCGCACACCCGCGAACGAACTGTTATCCTCGCCGAACTCGTTTGGAAACTTCGGCAGCCTGGTCAGGCGCAGCGTGTCGTACCAAGCGGGGTCGATCTGCTTGAAGTCGTGCCCGATGTCGAGCATCGCGAATCCGTAGATCTCGAACGTCGACTTCGGCTCCGCCTGCGCGGCCTTCGTCGTGGCGCCGTACGGGTTGCCGCCGAGCGCCGCCGAAATGGCGTCGATCGCGCGCTGCGCCTTCACGCTGTTGCCAGCGGCGTCGAGCGGCGGCGCGACGACGGCGATGCCGAACTTGCCGGGGGAGACGGCGATGATGCCGCCGCCGACGCCGGACTTGGCAGGAAGGCCCGTGTGGTACAGCCACTTCCCGGAGTCGTCGTAGAGGCCGGCCGTCGACATCACGGCGAGGACGTTGGGCACCTTCGACGCGTCGATGACCTGCTTGCTGGTCACGGGATTCTTGCCGTTCGAAGCCAGCGTCGCTGCCATCGTTGCCAGGTCCGTCGCGTTCACGCCGATGGAGCACTGACGGGTATAGAGATCGACGGCCTGTTGCCAGTTGCCCTTGATGTAGCCGTAGGCGAGCATCAGCGCGCCAATGGCCTGGTTGCGCTGGTTCGAGTCCGACTCGGACTTGTAGACGTCCTGCAGCACGGTCAGCGGTCGTCCCGCGGAGTCGTTGTGGATACCGATGATCTTCGCCCACACCGCGTCCGCCGTCGTTCCGGTCACCATGCTCGTCGTCGAGATCGCGCCGGGATTGACCAGCGGGTTCATCTCCGGCGCGCCGGCTCCGGACACCTGGCGCAACGCCTTCAACCGCGATGATCGAGTTGAAGCGCGCGCCGGTGGCGTCGACGCCGATGCGGTTCTCGATGGCGGCCGGCCCCTGCTCCTGGATGACCTGGGCCATCGTGAAGACCTTGGAGATCGACTGGATCGAGACCTCGGTCTTCACATCACCGGCGGTGTAGACCTTGCCGTCGGGCGGTGACGAGGGCGATGCCGAACAGTTCCGGATCGACTTTGGCCAGCGCAGGAATGTAGTCGGCGTTCTTGCCTTCCTTGAGCGTCCTGAACTGCTGATAGGCCGAGTCCACAACTTTCTGGATCTCGGCTGGTGACTGGGCGCTTGCTGGCATCGCCCACGCGAGCGTCCCCAAGCCCACGAGCAACGCCCGGAGAGAGAGAGTCCGAACACGTCTACCCATTTCGATCCTCCACATTTTCCACCATTGCTCTGTCATTTCACGTGTGCCTTTTCCCATGCGCGAACCTTGCGCCGTCCTTCGTCGAATAGCCGCTGGTAGTTGCCCTTCCGGACTTTCAGGCTCGCGTCCGGCGTCAGCTGCGCCCAGATGGGCGTCCAGATGTTGAACACCGCGTAGTACGGCTCCGGCGTCGCCGGGGCCACGGTGTCGGTGCCGAAGAGGAAGCGATCGGGGTGGGCGTTGAGCATGCGAACGACCCGCGCAATCGATTCCGGTGACGCGACCGCATACTTGGCGACCTCGTCCCACGAGATGTCGAAGTTCACGTGGCTCAACTCCGGATCGGCGACGATCGCCTCGACGATCTCGAGTTGGGTCGTCGATCGTTCCGCCGCCTCCGCGGACGACCGAACGGGATGCACGATGCGTCCGAGGCCAACGTGCGCCCAGATAATCGAGGCGTTCCGGTGACGCTTGCAGGAGCGCCTTCATCTGCGAGAGATAGGCAGGCTCGGCGTTGTCCTTCGCGAAGGGCACGTCGATGTCGTTGTGCAGGATGACCACGAGGCCGGTTTCCGCGGCGAAGTCGAGGATGCGATCGAGCGCCGGGTTCGTCAGGCTCGCCGTCTCGCCGGAGACCTTCGACGAGACGAACTCCTTGTGGATGCTGAACTCGCCGATGCCGCTGAAGACGCCGGGGAAGACCTCGAGCACTCGCCGAATGTGATCGACGCCGTACATGTCGGCGGGGTTGAAGCCCGTGATCATCGGATCGAAGCGCGCCTGCTCGGCGGGGGAGAGCGAGCGGTAGACGCTGGCAATGTAGGCGTCGGTGAACGAGTAGTAATAGAGCGGCGCGTCGGTCTGGAGATAGTAGGTTGGCGCAAAGTCGCCCGAGTTGGCGTACGACCACTGCTGCTGGAGCGGGATGCCGAAGAGCGTCGAGCGGCCGACGCGCGTGCCCATGATCTCGAGGAACTTGCGGACGTCGGTACCCTTCTGCACGTAGTTGGTCAGGTGGAAGTGCGAGTCGTAGAACTCGTTGGCGGCGCCCTGCCCCTGGGCCCCCTGAGCACCGAGGTGGCGCGCGCCGGCAAACGCCAGCACGAGCGACGTCACCGCGATGCCGCTGACGGCCGCCGAACGGAGCGAGGGTCTGTGAACCATGGTCACCTCGCGATCAGAAGTTCAACTCGAGGTTGATGTGGAACACCGGGCCCTTGGCGCCGACTGGATAGGGATACGCGGTGTAGCCCACGGGCGATCGGTTCACGTACATCAACTCGCCGTTGAGGCGAATGCCGCGCTCCTTCATCACGTACCAGTTCTCTCCGCCGCGCACTTCCCACTGATCGCCGTATTGACCGAATATCTGTGAGGCGCCGAAGTAGAGCTGCAGGATCTTGGGTACGGCCATCGCGGACGCCTGCAGCTGATAGCCGTTGTCGTTGATGTTGGCAATGCCGCTCGTGTTGACGCCCGAGAAGTTGCTCAACCAGCGCCAGTAGTACTCGCCCTCGAGCGACAGGCCCTTGTACTTGACGCCCGCGTCGATGCTCGACATCCGGTAGTCCACTTCGTTGACGGTGATGCCGGGTCCGAACAGATCCGGCGTGAAGATGATGCTGCCGTCGGAGAGGCGGATCTGGCTGTTCTCGATGCCCTCGGTTCCCGGCTGGCTCTGCTTTTCCTCGAGGCTGTGGCTGTAGTGGAAGCCGATCCGCGTCGCGACCTTCTGGTGATCGTCGTAGTCGCCGAACGTGTTCCAGAGACCGAACTCGCCGGTCGTCGGCAGCCATACGAGCGAGCCGACCTGCGTGTCCATCTTGTTGTCGATCTGCGCCGCGCTGACGCCGAGCGTGCTCAGGTTGTTGGCGATCATCACCTGGTACTTGAGCTTGGTGTGGAGATCGCCTTTGAGCCAGACGCCGGAGGTGTACGACCCGCGGAAGAACTCGTCGGCAATCAGCCGGTCGTCGACGCCGAGCCAGTACGGGAACTGGCCCTCGGTGCTGCGCACGGTTGGCAGCGACGTGATGCCGACGCCGACGCTCACGAAACGGTTGAAGACCCAGGTCAGGTTGCCCGCGCCGACGACCTGCGCCGGATCGCCCTGTGACGGGTTCGACGACCAGACGTAGAGGTAGTAGCGCATCTTCGGCGTGAGGAACCAGCCGGAGAACGGCGCGAAGAACTTCTGCAGCTGGATGTCCTGGCGTTGCTGAATCGTCTTGGTGTTGCCGAAGGCGTCGGCGTAGGTCGGGTCCAGGTTCCGCTGGTTCAGATATCGCCCGTAGCTGAAGAGCCGGAAATAGATCTGGCCCTTGGGATTGTCGACGAGCAGAAAGCCGACGTTCGGAATGTGCGAGAGCGGCTTGGGCTTCGTCGTCTCCGGTTCGACGGCGACGCCGGTACCGAACTCGGCGCTGCAGCCGTCCGCCACCCAGACGCTCGCCTGGTCGTAGCCCCAGGTCTTTCCGAGCAGGCACGGCGCCTCTCCCATCGAGCGCAGCAGGACGACGCCCTTCGAGGTGTCGGCCGCGCAACTGGAACGCTCGCCGGGCTTCGACGAGCACGCCACTGGGGCGACTACCGTCTTTTGTGCGGCGTTCTGGTCGGGCGTGCCGGGTGCCGGTGATGGGGGCGTCTGTGCCGCGACGGTTGCTGGCGGCAGGAGCAGAAATAACGTGAAGAGGCGAGGCAGGGTCGTGGTGATAGATCGTCGCATCACCCTTGTGTTGAGCACGGCTGGTGCCACTGGCGCCGGCGGCGCGGTTTCTGCCGCAAGCCGTTGATGCGGCTGCATTCCACCGGTATCACGGCAACACAACTCGGTGTTGGGCCTCCGGCATTCCGGAGGCACTCCGAAGAGCCGGGGGCTGATCAGTGGAGAGAAGAATCAGTCAACGTCGCGAAACGGCTGGATCGCACCTCATGACAACGTGCTGCCACATCGGCCGTCCCTGGCATAGCCGATGCTCTCGATGCTCGCGAAAGGACGTGTCATGCGCAACAATCGGATCGGAACAATCGTCGCGGTGTTATTGGCCATCGCTCCCACCGTCGCCTCTGCCCAGGACAAGAAATTCTACTTCTCGCTCGGTGGCGGCTACACGCAGCCGAATGCCGAAGTGAGCGACCGCCTCGGTGGCGGATACAACTTCAACGTTGGCTTCGAAGTGAAAGCGACCCCGGTCGTTGGCATCGAGGGCCTCTACAGCTTCAACGGCTTCGGGGAGTAAGAACCTGCCGCCACTCAATATTGCCGGCAGCCCCGGCGGCTCTACGAGTCTGGCGGACCTGTCCGGCGACATGAACATGCAGTACGGAACGGCGAGTGTCATCGTGCAGAAGCCGGACGGTACGGTCAGGCCGTACGGACTCGTGGGCATGGGCGTTTACAATCGCAAGGTCCGCTTGACCTCGCCGGGTGTCGGGTGGGTGCCGGGTTACTGCAATCCGTGGTGGTACGTCTGCTACCCAGGCGGATGGGTCGAAACGACGAACATCCTTGGCGACCGCAGCTCCACGGACTTCGGGATGTCGTTCGGTGGCGGCGTGAACTTCGGCGCCCTGTACGCCGAGCTCCGGTATCACTACATCTGGGGGCCGGAAGTGCAAGTGAACCAACCGACTCCGCCCATTGCCGGTGTGTCGGCCGATCCGCGCAAGGCCAACGGCCAGTTCCTCCAGACGACGTTCGGGTTCCGGTTCTAGCGAACCCGCGACGCGCATGCGACGAATCGCTGCCGCGAACCTCCTCCCCGCGGCAGCTATACTCCGCTCGTTCGGCTGGCCGGCACATCGCCGGCTGGCCGGACCCGAGGAGTTCCGATTGCCATGACCGAGATGCCGAGCGGCCCGACCAGCCCGCCTCCCACGCGAATCGACGCTGCCGCCGGGAAAATCGACGACGTCCTGCACCGCGCCGCGCGCAGTGTCCGGCGCGCCCTCGTCTGGAACCGCATCTATCGCACGACCAGCTACCTCCGGTCGGCGCTGTGGACGATTCCGCTGCTCGCGATTCTGCTCGTGCTCATCCTCGCTCCGGGCCTGCGTGTGCTCGACGCCTGGCTTGGATGGCGGCTGTCAGGACTGGGACTCTCCGGGGCGCAGGCGCTCTACCAGACCACGATCACGCTGACGCTGTCGTTCATCGTCTTCACGTTCGGCTCGCTGCTCGTTGCGATCCAGGTGGCAGGAGGCCAGCTGACGCCGCGCATCATCGCGACGACGCTGCTGCGCGACAACGTCGTTCGTTACAGCGTCGGGCTGTTCGTGTTCACGCTCGTATTCGCCGTCATGGCGCTCAATCGCCTCGACAAGACGGTCTACGAGATCGTGTCGCTCATCACCGCGTTGCTCGCCATCGCCTGCATGGCGATGTTCCTCTTCCTCATCGACTATGCGGCACGCCTGCTGCGCCCGGTCAGCATCCTCACCCGCGTCGGCGACGAGGGCGCCAAGGTCATCATGGCTGTCTACACCGAGCCGGCGAGCGCGGCCCCCGAAGTCGAGAAGCCCTTCGTCGCTCCAGAGGGCCGGAGCCGGACGGTTCCGCACACCGGTCCCTCGGCGATCATCCTGGCGGTTGATCTCGACACGCTTGTGGCCGACGCCCGGCGCACCGATGGCCTCATCGAGCTCGTGCCGCAGGTCGGGGACTTCGTCGCGACGGGTGAGCCGCTGCTCGAGCTGTACGGCAACGCCGTCGTCGCTCTCCGATCACCGCGTGCAGTCGGCGGTCGCGCTCGGACCGGAGCGGACGCTGGAGCAGGATCCGCTCTTTGCGTTTCGAATCATCGCCGACATCGGCCTCAAGGCGCTGTCGCCGGCAATCAACGATCCGACGACTGGCGTGCTCGCGATCGATCAGCTGCACCGTCTCTTGCGTGTCGTCGGCAGGCGCCGGCTTCGCGGCGAGACGATTGCCGATAAAGCTGGCGCACCTCGCGTGATCTTCCGGACGCCGAACTGGGAGGACTACATCAGCGTCTCCTGCACCGAGATCCGCGCGTGCGGCGCCAGCAACGTGCAGATCGCTCGGCGCATGCGCGCGATGCTCGACAACCTGATCGCAACGCTGCCCGCGCGCCGGCACGCCGCGCTCGACGCGGAACGCCGCCGGCTCAACGTGGCGATCGCATCGCTCTATCCCATCGACGAGGATCGCGAGCTGGCGAGCATCCCCGACCGCCAGGGTCTTGGCGGCTCATCCGCGTTGCGCACTAGGCCGCGGCTAGCAGCGCCCAGTAATCAGACGATGTGATGCTTGACGGCGTACTGGACGAGCTCTGCGCTCGACTTGATCTTGAGCTGCTCCATGATTCGGTACTTGTGGAAAGCGACCGTCCTGGGCGTGAGGCTGAGGAGGCTGGCCACCTCCTTCATCGAGCGGCCCTCGGCCAGGAGTTGCAGGACTTCCCGCTGCCGCGGCGTCAGCTCATTGCTCGGGGCAGTCTCGTCATGGTGCATGAGCGAGCCCACCAGCCCCTCGGTGATGAGTGGCGTCACGTAGGAACGTCCCTCCATGACCTGGCGAATCGCAGCCATGAGCTCCGATGTCGCGGACTGCTTGAGGAGATAGCCGGAGGCGCCGGCTCTGAACGCATCGGCGGCCAGATCGGTGTCTTCGTTCATGGTCACGAAGACCAGCTTCGTGCCTGGCATCTTGCGCTTGATCTGACGCCCCGCTTCGAGGCCATTGAGCAGCGGCATCGAGATGTCGAGCACGACGATGTCGGGCTTGAGCTCCTCGGCGGCCGCGACGAGCGCCCGCCCGTCGGAGACCTGACCGACGACGTCGCACTCTTCCGACAGCAGTTTTTCGAATGCGCCGAGAAGAAGCGTGTGATCGTCAGCAAGCAGGACGCGAGGTCGGCTCATACCAGCAGTCTATCCGGCGCGCTCGATCGCCGTCAGCTCAGCGGCAGCATCCACCGCGAGCGGCACGGTAATCGTGAAGAAGGTGCCTTCGCCGCGCCGCGAACGAAGGTCGAACGTGCCGCCGACGGCTTCGATGCGTTCGCTCATGCTGATGAGGCCGAGTCCGGTGCCCCATTCCGCGTCGACGTCGAAGCCTTCGCCGTCGTCGGAGATGGTGAGAGCGAGGCCGTTGGACGCACCGCGCAGGTCGACCGTCACGGTTCGAGCCCTGGCTGTGCTTCAACGCGTTCTGCAGGGCTTCCTGCACGACGCGGAACAGAGACAAGGTCAGCTCGACGGGAAGATTCGTCCGGCACGCGATCGTAGGTGAACGTGATCGTCGTCCCGGGCCGGGAGAGCTCGCGCTGGAGCGTTTGCAGCGCGGCGACGAGGCCGGTCAACCGCAGCCGCGTCGGATGCAGACGATGCGAGAGGTCGTGTATTTTCCTGGCAATCTCCCGCGCCTGGTCCAACGCGTCGCCGGCCAGTGGTTCTGTGCCGGGCGGAACCGCCTCGTAGAGGAGCTCGAGATTCATCGATAGCAGGCCGACCTGCTGGCTGATGTCGTCGTGCAGTTCGCGGGCGATGCGCGAACGCTCCGTGTCCTGGGCGTGGAGCAGCCGCGCCCCGAGGTCGTCGATGCGCCTGGAACTGCTGCGCAGCGCTTCCTCGCCGCTGCGCAACCGATCTTCGGCCGCTCGGCGCATCCGTCGTTGCGCGAGCAGGCCGGCGATGAGAAGCCACTGCGCCACCAGCACTGCCGCACCGCCCAGCATGTAGATCCTGGACCGCTCCCACACCGACGCTTGCGTCGGAGTTTCCTCGACTTCGCGCTCGCCGTTGCGTTCTATCGCGGCATTGCGCTCGGTCGAATGGACCGACGGCCAGCGAGCGTGTGCGGCTGAGCACACGCGACGATCGTACCGAAGGTGAAGGGGAGCAGCTGGACGCACAATCCGACGGCTAGTCGCAAACGCACGCTGCCGCCACGCCCGCCAGACGCCGATGCCCGGCCGTCGTAGATATGACACTCAGGTGAACACCCGACTCGTCCGTAGCGGAGCTGGCATTCGGGCCTTGCGCGAAACTTTGTCGCGCGAACATGGATGAGGCGGCTCTAGCCATCAAGGCCAGGAAATAGAGTGCTTTCATCGCTTCGCACCCACCTGGGACCCGGTTTTCTAAGGTAGTGCGCAAACTATATCTCCGGTATCGACCGGATCGCCAGCACTAATAGGTATAGAACCCCTGTTATTTTTACCTGTGGAATCTACAGGTACTGGACAGTTCTCACCCGTGGCTCCAGGGCGATAGTGTTGGGACCCTAATCTGCGAAAAGATCCGGTCAGCGGCTGAGGTAACGGCCGTGTAACCGGGTCAAAAAGGACACGAAGATGCTTGCAACGCCTCGCCCGGTGACTAGCCCCTTTCGTCATGCGCTCGAACGACCGGCGGATGTCGTTTCGATTCACCAGCCGAATGATGGCGATCAGTCCGTTTCAGCCGCTCCGACCGGCTATCAGGCCTACTCGCGCCCACGACGATCTGCAGGCAGAAAATCAGTATCTTCGCCGGGAAGTCCAGGAGCGGCTCAGCCCCGGCGTCATCGTCGGACGATCCGCGGCCATCCAGCGGGTGCTCGAGCAGGCGCGTCAGGTCGCCGCCACCGACTCGACGGTGCTGCTGCTCGGCGAAACCGGAACCGGCAAGGAGCTCATCGCGACGCAGATTCACGAACAGAGCGCGCGCCACGGCCGCGTCATGGTGCGCATCAACTGCGCGGCGATTCCGAGCACGCTCATCGAGAGCGAACTGTTCGGCCGCGAGAAGGGCGCGTTCACCGGCGCGCTGGCGAGACAGATCGGCCGCTTCGAGCTGGCAGACAACTCGACGATCTTTCTCGACGAGATCGGCGACCTGCCCTTCGACATCCAGGTCAAGCTGCTGCGCGTGCTCGAGGAGCGGCAGATCGAACGGCTCGGAAGCCCGAAGGCCGTGAACGTCAACGTCAGGATCATCGCGGCAACCCACCGCAACCTCGAGCAGCGTATCGCCGACGATGCGTTCAGGCAGGACCTGTACTACCGCCTCAACGTCTTCCCGATTGACGTGCCGCCGCTGCGCGAACGTACCGAGGACATTCCACTGCTCGTCTGGCGCTTCGTCGACGAGTTCTCGAAGTCATTCGGCAAGCGCATCGACTCCATCTCTCGAGAGAACATGGCGGCGCTGCAGCGCTATTCGTGGCCGGGAAACATCCGCGAGCTGCGCAACGTCGTCGAGCGCGCCATGATCGTTGCCGTCGGGCACAACCTGACCATCGCCATCCCGGCGCACTCGCCGTCGTCCATCAGGCGCAGCGTGAAGCTCGTGGACGTCGAGAAGGAGCACGTGCTCAGCGTCGTCGAGGGATGCGGCTGGCGCATCCGCGGCGTCGACGGCGCCGCGGAACGGCTCGGACTGCGGCCCACCACGCTCGAGACGCGTATGGCCAGGCTCGGGATCAAGCGTCCCGGGCAGGCCTGACGATCGCGAGAGGAACGCGAGCGTCGCGCGGACGACGGCATCATGGACGCTGTGCATCACACCCCGGCCCGCTACACGGCCGATGAAGCGCTGCTGCGCCTCGTCGCCGGCAACGAGCGCTTCCTCCGCGGCGAGGCCCGGTTTCCGACCGTGCAGAAAGAGATCCTGGCCGACCTCGCCAGGGGCCAGCATCCCTACGCCACCATCATTGGCTGCAGCGACTCGCGCGTGCCGCCCGAGCTCGTGTTCGACGCCGGATTCGGCGAGCTCTTCATCGTGCGCGTCGCCGGCAACGTCATCTCGCCCGAGGTGATGGGCACGCTGCAGTACGCGGCCGTGCATCTGCGCACGCCGCTCGTTGTCGTTCTCGGACACGAAGGGTGCGGGGCGGTGCGGGCGGCGCTGGCGAGCAAGGATCACGGCGCGCGCGAGCGCGAGCGCATCGAGCTGCTCCTGACGAAGATCGTTCCGGCCCTCGAGGAACTGGATGCGGACGTACTCCTCGCCGGCGCGTCTTGCAGTCGGCGGTCGAGGCCAACGTCCGCTGGTCGATGCGGCAGCTGCGCGAGACACCGGAAGGGCAGGCGCGCATGGCCGAGGGCATCATCAAGCTCGTTGGCGCCGTTTACGATCTCGCGACCGGCAGCGTGCGGTTTCTTCCCGATTGAGCTCTCAGACAGCTTTCAGGCCCTGGTCCCTGAAGATGGCCAGGGTTCGCTCGACGAGATCAGGCGAGGGCGGCGCGGTCTCGTCGAGCGTGTACGGTATCCCGAGCTTCTGCCACTTGTATCGGCCCATCTGGTGGAACGGCAGGACGTCGACGCGTTCGACGTTGCCGAGCCCAGCGGCGAACGCGGCGGTGCGGGCAACGTCGTCAGCGTCGTCGGTCAAGCCGGGCACGAGAACATAGCGCACCCACATCGGCTTCTTGCGGGCGCCAAGGCGCCGCGCGAACTCCAGCGTCGGCGCGACGTCCATGCCGGTCACGCGCTTGTGGCGTTCCGGATCCCACGTCTTCATGTCGAGCATCACCAGATCGATCAAGTCGAGCTCGTCGTCTGTGAGGCGCGCGCCGTAGTATCCGTTGGTGTCGAGCGTCGTGTGGATCCCCATGCCACGCGCGGCGATGAAGAGCTTGACCGCGAAGCGGGCCTGCATCAGCGGTTCACCGCCGCTCAGCGTGAAGCCGCCGCCCATCACCTTGAGCCCCTGCCGGTACTTGCGAAGTTCTTCCGTGGCCCTGGCGACCGTGATCGGCATCCCGTTGGTCATCGTCCAGGTGTCGGGGTTGTGGCAATAGAGGCATCGCCACATGCACCCGGCAGTCCATGCCACGACGCGGACGCCGGGGCCGTCGACCGTCGATCCGGTCGTGAAGGAATGGAGGAAGCCCATGCCGCCGCTCGCGAGCGCTGTCCGGACGTCGGACTCCGGTACGTCCTTCGCCAAGATCGACGCGCAGCTCGAACGGGCTTTGCGCCTCCAGTCCTGTGGCGCGCCCCGGCTCAGTCACTATTCACCATGGAAAGTCCGGTTGATGACGTCCATTTGCTGATCGCGTGTCAGGCGGACGAAATTCACCGCATAACCCGAGACGCGAATCGTCAGGGTCGGGTACTTCTCCGGATGCTCCATCGCGTCGACCAGTGTTTCGCGGTTCAGCACGTTGACGTTCATGTGATAGCCGGTGCTGCCGAAGTACGCGTCGAGGATGCCCGTGAGATTGGTGATGCGATCCTCCTCTACGCGTCCGAGGCCGGTCGGGACGAGTGAGACGGTCAGGGAGATGCCGTCTGCGGCGTCGCGATAGGGAATCTTCGCCACGGAGGCCGCCGCCGCGTGGATGCCGCGGCTGTCGCGGCCGTGCATCGGGTTGGCGCCAGGCGCGAACGGCTGGCCGTGGCGACGCCCGTCGGGCGTGTTCCCGGTGGCCTTGCCGTAGACGACGTTCGACGTGATCGTGAGGATCGACTGGGTGTGAACCGCCTTGCGATACGTCGGATGCTTTCTCAGCTTGCTCATGAACGTGGTGACGAGCCAGACGGCGAGCTGATCGACGCGATTGTCGTTGTTGCCAAAGACCGGGAACGTTCCTTCGGTCTGATAGTCGGTGATCAACCCGGCGTCATTTCGCACCACGCGCACTTTCGCGTGTTTCATGGCCGAGAGGCTGTCGGCGACGACCGACATGCCGGCGATGCCGAAGGCCATGGTTCTGAGCGGCGAGTAGTCGTGCAGCGCCATCTCCACGCGCTCGTAGGCATACTTGTCGTGCATGTAGTGGATGATGTTCATGGCGTTGACGTAGACGCCAGCCAGCCAGTCCATCATCCGCTCGTACTTGCCGAGCACGTCATCGAAGTCGAGGTACTCGCCCTTCACGGGCTCCATCACCGGCCCGATCTGCTCGCCGCTGATTTCGTCTCGCCCGCCGTTGATGGCGTAGAGCAGGCACTTCGCGAGGTTGGCCCGGGCACCGAAGAACTGCATCTGCTTGCCGACCATCATCGGCGACACGCAGCAGGCAATCGCTCCATCGTCGCCCCAGGCGCTGCGCATGATCTCGTCGCTTTCGAACTGCAGCGAGCTCGTGTCGATCGCGACCTTGGCGGCGAAGCGCCGGAACCCGTCCGGCAGCCGCGGCGAATACCAGATCGTCAGGTTGGGCTCCGGTGCCGGCCCGAGATTGTAGAGCGTCTGCAGGATGCGAAAGCTCGATTTGGTCACGAGCGAGCGGCCATCGTCGCCCATGCCGCCGATGGACTCGGTGACCCATGTCGGATCGCCGGCGAACAGATCGTCGTACTCGGGCGTGCGCAGGAACCGCACGATGCGGAGCTTGATGACGAAGTCGTCGATCATCTCCTGCGCCTGCTCTTCGGTAATGGCTCCCGACGCGAGGTCGCGCTCGAAGTAGACGTCGAGGAACGTCGTCGTGCGGCCGAGCGACATCGCCGCACCGTTCTGTTCCTTGACGCCGGCCAGGTAGCCGAAATAAAGCCACTGGACGGCCTCTCTCGCGTTCGATGCCGGACGCGAGATATCGAAGCCGTAGCTCGCCGCCATTTTCTGCAGCTCTTTGAGCGCCCTGATCTGCTCGGACAGCTCCTCGCGATCGCGGATGATCTCGTCAGTGGACGGGACGCCGTCGATGCTGGCTTTTTCCTGCTGCTTGCGCTCGATGAGCCGGGTCACGCCGTAGAGCGCGACGCGGCGATAGTCGCCGATGATCCGGCCGCGGCCGTAGGCGTCCGGCAGCCCGGTGAGGATGTGCGAGCTGCGGCAGCGCCGCACGTCGGCCGTGTAGGCATCGAAGACGCCGTCGTTGTGCGTCTTACGGTACTTGGAGAAGGCCTCGACGACGTTCGGGTCGGGCTCGTAGCCGTAGGTTTTCAGGGCAGTGGCGACCATCCGGAAGCCGCCGTTCGGCATGATCGCGCGCCGGAGAGGCGCTTCGGTCTGCAGCCCGACGATGATTTCGTTGTCGCGGTCGATGTAGCCAGGGGCGTGGGCGGTGATGGAGCTCGGGATCTGTGAGACATCGAGCACGCCTTTGCGGCGCTCTTCGGGAAAGAGGTCGGTCAGCTTTTTCCAGATCGCGGTCGTGCGCTCCGTCGCCGGCGCGAGGAAGTCGGCGTTGCCGTCGTAGGGCGTGTAATTCTGCTGGATGAAGTCGCGAACGTTGATCTCGTTCTGCCACAGGCCTTTCTGGAAGCCCTGCCAGGGTGCAGTCGCGTCGACGATTTTCGGATCCGATATGGTCGTAGCCATGAATAGTCCTTTGTCGAGTGCGTCGCGGTCAGACCGGAGCGGGCAGACGGGCGGCGCCCGATCAGACTCCCAGGTTCAGCAACGCTCCGGTGTGCCGCGCGATGACGAGCTCTTCGTTGGTCGGAATCGACCCAGGCCGACACGCGGCTGCCAGGCCGGGAGATTCAGTGTGTTCCGCGCTTGATTCGCATCCGCGTCGAGCTCGAGGCCGAGCCAGGCCGACGCTTCGCAGATTCGCCTGCGGATCTCGGCTGAGTTCTCGCCGATGCCGGCGGTGAAGACGAGGCCGTCGAGGCCGCCGAGCACGGCGGCGAGCGCGCCAATCTCTTTTGCGGCCTGATAGACGAAATACTCGACCGCCAGGCAGGCCATGGGCTCGCTCCGGCCGAGGAGGTCTCGCATGTCGTTGCTGATGCCCGAGATGCCGATGAGTCCCGACTTCTTGTACAGGATCGTCTCGACCTCTTTCGCGCTGAGCCCGAGGTTCTGAAAGAGGTAGAGCACGACGCCAGGGTCGAGGGACCGGCCGCGTTCCCATGCACAGACCGTCGAGCGCCGTGAAGCCGAGCGTGCTGTCGACGCTCTTCCTGTTCTGCATCGCGCACAGGCTGGCGCCGCTGCCGAGGTGCGCGACGATCACGCGGCCGTCGGCGATCTCGGGCGCTTCCCGCGGCAGCACCGATGCGATGTACTCGTAGGACAGCCCGTGGAAGCCGTAGCGCTGGACACCTCCGGCGCAGATCTCGCGCGGCAGCGGCACGAGCTCGGCGACCGCCGCCTGGCCGCGATGAAAGCTCGTGTCGAAGCAGGCGACCTGCGGCACGCCCGGCAGCCGTTCCGAAACCGCGTCAATCGCCGCGAGGTTGTGCGGCTGATGGAGCGGCGCCAGCGGCACGAGCGTCCGCAGCTCGTCGAGCACCTGCGGGCGTGACGATCGTCGGCGCGGCAAACCGCGGGCCGCCGTGGACGACGCGGTGGCCGACGCCCAGGACCCGGGCGTTGCTGTAGGTCGAGCGCAGCCAGTCGCCGAGCGCATCCAGCGCTGCCGCGGCCGTCGCGCACGACGGCGCTGTCGAGGCTGGTGTCGGCGAGCCGCGAGCCGGCGCCGTCCTTCGCGGAGAAGCGCGGCGAGGTGCCGATGCCCTCGATTTGCCCGCGCGCTTCGAGCCGCCACTCACCGGCTTCGGGCCGGCGGTAGATGCAGAACTTCAGGCTCGACGAGCCAGCGTTGACTACGACTGTGTAGTCGTCCATTCGGAGACTCCGATCCTGCTATGACGCCGGTTGCAGCGTCGCCCGCCGCGCGTGGGCCGCCAGCATGGCGACGGCGCAACTCGCGATCCGCGATCGAACGCTGTCGGCACGGCTCGTCAGGATGATCGGCACGCGCGCGCCGAGCACGAGGCCGGCGCTGTCGGCGTTGGCCAGGAACGACAGCTGCTTGGCCAGCATGTTGCCGGATTCGAGGTCGGGCACGAGGAGGATGTCGGGATCGCCGGCGACCTCCGACTCGATGCCCTTGATGCGAGCCGCCTCACGGCTGATCGCGTTGTCGAAGGCGAGCGGGCCGTCGAGCAGGCCGCCCTTGATCTGATGGCGGTCGGCCATCTTGCAGAGCGCCGCCGCGTCAATCGTCGCGATCATCTTCGAGGTGATCGTTTCGACCGCGGCGAGTATCGCCACCTTGGGCTGCTTCACGCCAAGCGTGATCGCCAGGTCGATCGCGTTCTGGCAGATGTCGGCCTTGTCCTCGAGCACCGGGGCAATGTTGATGGCCGCGTCGGTGACGATGAGGACCTTGTGATAGGTCGGCACGTCCATGATGAACACGTGGCTGATGCGGCGTGCGGTGCGCAGCCCGGTTTCGCGCGCGACGACCGCGCCGAGAAGCTCGTCCGTGTGCAAGCTTCCTTTCATCAACAGCTCGGCCTCGCCCTTGCGCACGAGCTCCACGGCTTTGGCTGCTGCCGCGTGACTGTGCGGAACGTCGACGATCGTGGCCGACCCGAGTGCGATGCCGGCCTTTTGCGCGATCTCCTGGATCTTGCTCGCCGGGCCGACCAGAATCGGCGCGATGAGGCCCTTCTCGCCAGCCTCGATCGCGCCTGCGAGCGCCGTCTCCTCGCAGGGGTGCGCAATCGCCGTCGCCACCGGCGGGAGGCTCCGGCATCGTTCGAGCACCTGTTCGTACTTTCCAGTTCCGGTTGATGCAGTCATGGTCGTGCTTTCGTTAGCAAGAAGTTATGGGCGGACAGGCGGGGCCTGTCTCTCTACGGACGAGTGCCAGACACGCACCGCTCGAACGAGCAAGGTCCGAGCCCGTCTCATCTATGCCTCGCAGCGGTGCAAATGTCAAAATTCTTCGACTTTGCGCGGGACGCTCGTTCCGG
This sequence comes from uncultured Acidobacteriota bacterium, assembly GCA_963830815.1. GTDB lineage: Bacteria > Acidobacteriota > Vicinamibacteria > Vicinamibacterales > 2-12-FULL-66-21 > DATBJJ01. Next base: position 20,956 of record CAWHNN010000023.1, read on the forward strand.
CCTGGAGGCGAAGCCGGGGGGTGCTCCGGGTACCGGAGATGCCCCCGTATCCCGGAGGCGTTACTGCGCGTCACGCTTGCCACGCCGTCACGACGACCTCGACGGTCTGGCCGGTTTCGAGCGGCCCATGCTCCCGTTCGAAGCCGATGCGGCGAAGGGCGTCACGAACTTCGCCGCGCGCATCGGCGACGCGGAATGTGACGTCACGCGCGCGAAGGCTGCGATGGAGGTCGGCGAGCATCTCGGCGCCGGCCAGATCGATCTTCGGTACCGTCCCGAGCGCAAAGATGACAAACCTGATCGGTTCGGCTCGCGCCTGCAGAATCTCGAAGACCCGCTCCCGGATGAACTCGACGTTGAAGTAGAGCAGCGCTGACTCACAGCGGACGATGAGAACCCCCGGCTGCAGCGTTGTCTCCGGATGGCGGGAACGATCGGCGAACACCGACGTGCCCGGAACTCGCGCCAGTTCAACGACTCGCGGCCGCGATGCCTGGCGAAGCAGCAGCACGATTGAGATGGCGGCGCCGAGAAGGACGCCGTTGACGGGGCCCGATCCGAGGACGCCGAGCAAGGCCACGATCGACACGAAGAATTCGCTGCGGCTGAAGTGCCAGATGTGCCGCAGAGCCGCGACGTCCACCAGGCTCATCACGGCGGCGAGCACGATCGCGGCGAGGACCGGTTGCGGCAGGTTCCGGAGGAGGCCGGACGCGAACAGGACGACGATGAGCGTGAAGAGCGCGGCGACCAGTCCCGAGAGCGGCGTGCGGGCGCCGGCGCTTTCGTTGACGAGCGATTGCGACATGCCGCCGCTGACCGGAAAACCGCGGCCGAGCCCCGACAGCAGATTGCCGGCGCCAAGCGCCAGGAGCTCCTGGTTGGCATCGAAGCGGTTGCCGTGTTTCTGCCCGAACATGCGTCCGATGGCCGACGTCTCGACGGCGGCAAGGACGAAGCTGGCGAGCGCCAGCGGCAGCAGATCGTTGAGCTCTTGACGGCCGACGCGCGGCAGTCCAAAGGACGGTAGCCCCTGCGGAACATCCCCGAGGAGTGTGACCCCGGCGTGCCTCGAGATTCAGGAGCCGCGCCGCGACAATGCTCGCGACAACGACGAGAAAGGCGACCGGCCGGTTCTTCAGCCACAGTCTTGCCGGCGACGAGCGCGGCGAAGGCGACGCCGCCAACCAGCAGGGAAGTGGGATGCGTGTCGCCGAGGTGGCCGATGAAGTGCGCCGAGCGCTCCCAGAAGTCGCCATGCGATCCCTTGAATCCGAAGAGCTTCGGCAGCTGCGTGCTTGCCAGGTAGAGCGCCAGCCCCGCCTTGAAACCGACCAGCACGGTTTCCGAAAAGAACCCGATCGCATTGCCAGCCCGGATCGACCAGGCGATGAATGCGATTGCGGCCACCATGAGCGTCACGCACGCGGCGAACGCGGCGTGGCGCGCGGGATCACCGCCGCTCAGTTCGCCGACCGAGGCGCCGATGAGCAGCGACAACGCCGAGGTGACGGTGATGACCGTATGGCGGGAGCTGCAGAACAGCCAGAAGACGAGACCCGAAAAGAGACACGCGTAAAGTCCGCCTCCGGAGGCAGGCCAGCGAGCGACGCGTCGCCGATTCCTGCGGGCAGCAGGTATGCGGCGAGCGTCAGCCCGGCGACGATGTCCGGCCGCAGCCACGCGAGCTGGTAGCCAGGCAGCCAGCGGCGGACGGCGAGCGCGCTCTCCACTATTTCGGCACGATCGTCAGGAGCTCGAGGCGATCGCTGCCGGCGTTACTGATGCGATGCAGCGAATTGGCCGGAATCACATCGACGCCGCCTCGCTCGCACGCGGGACGCGCCCCAGAGATCGGCGCCGGGCCACGTGTAGCCGCCGCCGAGATAGACCACGACGACGTCCTCGGGATGCAGGTGCAGCGGCCCGCCGTAGGCGATCGGGCCATAGCGTTGCCTGGTCACCAGCACGCGTGGGTTGTCGATGACCGTCGAGACGTCCACTCCATATTGCGCATCGAGCGCTTCGGGAGGCGTGCCGGCTGTCTGCGCGGTTGCCGCGTCCTTGAACTCGATGGCGATCGCCTCGAGCGTCGCCGGCCCGCGGTTCTGAACACTGCCGGCATCGGCATTCTGCCAGACGGCATCCGCCGGCATCCGGCCGTCAGCGTCGGCCGTGAGGTAGATCAACACGCGGTTACCTGCCGCCGGCAGCGCACCGCCGGCAGGGACCGAGATCTGGGTGACCCGAATGCGGCCGTTCTCGAACGGCAGCTGCAGACCGGGACGGTCCATGCGGCCGTATTGCGCTCCGACAGGCGCGGTCAGAAGAGCGGTCAATCCGAGCATCGCGACGAGCGGGGAACGGGACAACGGATAGCGGTCGCTCATACGGCCTCCTTGGTTGAACTCGTAAGGGTGACGATCAGTCGCGCGTACCCTGCACGATCGTGGCGAAAATCAGAACTGAGCACGGCGTATGCCAGTGCTGCGACGGCGCGCCTCGTCAGGGATACCTGCAATCGGGCGTGTCAGGTCGAGATGGGTGCAGCCTTGTCAGGACAGACGATCCAGCACCCTCCGGGATACCGGATGTTCTCCGCGATGCCGGAGGAGATCGCGCCTGCAGCATCGTGAGCAGGGTCTCCGTCGGCTATCATGTGGCGAGAAGTTCATCACCTGGGCGGTTGGCCGCAGCTGGTACGCCTGCTGCAGCCCGCTCCTCGTCGCACCGGCAGTGAGGCCGGAAAAGGGAGACCTGATGCTGGAACAGAATCTACGGACGTGTGGACTCGCGCTGGCAGTCGCGGCAGCTGTCGTGCTGTCACCACACGCCCAATCCGAAACCTTTACCGCGACCGCGTCGATCAAGACCGCTGGTGGCGCGGCCGCGTCGGCCCCGGTGACGATTGTCGTCGACCGGAAGATGCCACAGGCCGAGGCGGACAAGTTCCTCGCCGCGTTCAAGAGCGGCGGCACGGCTGCGCTTCGTAAGGCGTTGACGGGCGTGGCGCCCACCGGGTCGGTGACAAGTCGGCGGCGGATCGGCCGACGCCGACCCGGCTGACCATCGAACGCCCGACCGACAAAGGCCGGCTGCTGACGATCGTCTCCGACACGCCCATCCTCCAACTCGGCGCTGGCGTCCCAGGCGCTAAGCCAAAGGAAGGCTACGACTTCGCCATCATCGATTTGCAGGTCGATGCGAAGGGGGCCGGAGAGGGCACATTCGCGCCCGCGGCGAAGGTCACGGTCAAAGAAGGCGTGTTCGTCGTCGACGATTACAGCGGCGAAATCGTGAAGCTGGCCGGCGTCAGCCGGAAATGAGACCTCCGGTATGCCGGGGGGCCTCTGCGCCGCCGTGGGAGCCGGTCGGGGCCTCACTGGCGGCGCCGTCGATCTTGTCGTAGAAAACTGGCATTACAGCTCAATACGGTAACTCGTTACCCTCACCAACCGTTGGAACGCCGAGTGCTTAGATCGATGCTCATGGTACGGCTCACGGTGACGCTGAGCGCACCGGCCAACTACGCCCAGGACCTGGTCGAGGCGTTCCGGTTCCTCATGGTGAGTACCAGACTGGATCGAGGGTGCCTCGGATGCTCGGTCTGGACGGAGCCCGACTCGAGCGTGCACTACGTCGAAGAGTGGTCGAGCGAAGAGGACATCCGGCGCCGCGTCGGATCCGACCGCTTCACGTCGGTGCTGGCGCTCCTCGAGTCGGCCCGCGAGCCGCCGCAGGTGAAGTTCGATTTCGTCTCCAACACGCGCGGGCTCGACTATGTCGCGGAAGTGCGGCAGAGCAGTGCTTCCTGAGGTAGGGCGATGAAGGCGGCTCTTTGCTCTGGCCGTCGCCGTTACAGCGGCGGCCGTGACCGGCATCGCGACGGCTCCCGTCGTGACGGCGGTAGCGGAAGGATGGAGCGGGCTGCAGGCCGCGAAGACGGCGGCAGTGGCGCCGAAACCTGACGACCTCGATCGGCTGCTCGCACCCATCGCCCTCTATCCCGATGCGCTCCTCGCGCAGATGTTGCTGTGCGCCGCCAAACCGGCCAAGGTCGGCGCGCTCAACGAGTGGATGGCATCGAACCCGACGCTCAAGGGCAGCGACCTGCAGGATGCAGCGACCAAGTCGGGCTTCGACCAGAGCTTCGCGGCGCTGGTGCTCTTTCCCGACGTCGTCGCGACGATGGCGTCGCAGATCGAGTGGACCACGCGTCTCGGCGAGGCGTTCGCGGCCGACCGCTCGTCGGTCTTCGCGAGCATCCAGCGGCTCCGCAAGAAGGCCAGCCAGGCGGGCAAGCTGAAAAGCACGGCGCAACAGGACGTGGCGACCAAGACGACGTCGGCCGGTGAACAGGTGATCGTCATCGAGCCCGCCAACCCGCAGGTGGTTTACGTCCCGCAATACAACGCGCAAACGGTCTACGTCCCGTCGACCTCCACCGTCGTCATCCAGGAAGACGACGACACGGCCGAGGCGGTCGCGGCGGGTCTGATCGGGTTTACTGCCGGCGTTGCCCTCGGCGCAGCCATCGACAACGACTACTACTACGGTCCGTACGGATGGCGCGGCGGCGGCTACATGTACAACGACGCCTGGGACGACTATTACGACCACCGCGAGGACGTACGCGACGACTGGCAGGACAACCGCGAAGACATGATTGACGAGCGCGGCGACCGGCGAGAGGACCTCGCCGACGAGCGCGGGGATCGCGCCTCCAGCACGCAGCAACAACGTAGCGAACGTCAGCAGAACGCGCAGCAGCAGCGCACCGAGCGGCAGCAGGCCAACCCTGAAGCGCAGGCGCAGCGCGAGCAGCGCCGTTCGGATGCCAGCGGGTCCGCGGCGCAGACACGCAGCACGAGCGGCGCGAGCGCGGAATCTCGCGGTTACACAAGCGGCGACAAGACCGCGCGTGAACGGAGCGGCAAGAGCTCGGACGCCTTCTCCGGCTATTCGAGCGGCAAATCCGAGCGTGCGGCCAGCTCGCGCGGCAAGAGCAGCCGCGGCAGTTCGCGGAGCGGCGGCGGCGGGAGGCGCCGGTGATGGCCCCGGCTTCGATTCGCCGATCAGTTGCCATCGTTGTCGTGTGCGTGGCCGTTGCCGCAGCCGTCGCCTGCCGGCCGGCAAAGGCCCGCCCAACCAACCTTCGCCTCACCGGAAGAGGGTGCAAAGGCGCTCATCGACGTCGCCAAACGCGGCAAGCTCGACGAGCTGATGAAGCTTCTTGGCCCTGACGCTCAACCGCTGGTCGATTCGTCAGATCCCAAAAACCGCTCGCCAGCACCGCGAAGTCTTCGTTGTCGCCGCCGCGGAAGGGTGGCGGCTCGCCGACAACGGTCCCGATGGCCGCGTGATCGTCGTCGGCAACGAGTCGTGGCCTTTTCCAGTGCCCCTGGTGAAGGACGGCTCGCGCTGGCGATTCGACAGCGTTGCCGGAGTCGAGGAAGTCCAGGATCGCCTCATCGGGCGCAACGAGCTCGGCGCCATCCGCGCCTGCCGCGCCTACGTCATCGCGCAGCGGCTCTACGCGAGGAACGGACACGACGGCAAGCCAGCAGGGCTCTACGCCGCGGCGCTGCGCAGCGATGCCGGCAAGCACAACGGCCTGTACTGGCCCGCGGCTCGCGGCGAAAAGCGCAGCCCGCTGGGAGATCTGATCGCCGATGCGGGCGAGGACGGCAAATCACCCTTTCACGGGTATCAATTCAAGATCCTGCCGCCGCGGGACTCGAAGGGCTTTGCGCTGGTGGCATGGCCCGCGACCTACGACGTCACGGGGGTCATGACCTTCGTCGTCGATCAGGATGGCATCGTGCGCCAGAAGGACCTGGGGCCGGACACCGGGCGCGCGGCCGCCGCGATGGCTGATCTACAATCCCGACACGACGTGGGACACCGCCCAGTGAAGCGCGCAGGACACACATCTCGAACGAGAAGTTATTGACGTCCAACGGCTTGCCGCCGCGCGCGAGCCCTGAGCCGGCGATGGACCTTTCTTTCTGGCAGCGCAAGCGCCTCCTCGATCCAACCGCCCGCATGTCGGAGGTGTTGTTCGGCCTGATCATGGCCCTGACATTCACCACGACGCTCGAGCTCACCGCCGGTCGCGATGATGTCAGGACACTGCTGGTCGGCGTAATTGGCTGCAATATCGCCTGGGGACTTGTCGACGCCGTGATGTTTCTCATCGCGTCGCTGACCCAGCGCGGCAACGGGCGGCTCACGATTCGCGCCGTGCGATTGGCGGCGCGGCAGGAGGACGCCGCATCGCGTGATCACGGGCGCCATGGCCCCGATCCTGGCGACGATCCTGGTGAGTGACGACATCGAGCGCGTCCGGCAGCGGCTGGTCAGCATGCCTGATGTCGATCCGCCGACGCTCAGGCGCGACGACTGGCTTCGCGCGCTGGCGGTGTTTCTGCTGGTGTTCCTGTCGACTTTCCCCGTCGTCTTGCCGTTTCTCTTCGTGGCCGATGTGCGGCTGGCTGTCCGGCTGTCGAACCTGATCGCAATCGTGATGCTGTTCGGCGTCGGCTATTCGCTGGCGAAGCACGCCGGTTTCAATCCGTGGTGGACTGGCACGGGGCTCGTGGTTCTTGGCGTTGCGCTCGTCGTGATCACGATCGCGCTGGGCGGCTAGCCAGCGTCTCGTCATCGGCTGCGCAGTCGATCCCAACGAGGAACGGCCGACACTTTCAGCACTTCTAGCGGGGACCGGCCGCGACCCATTTCTTGTGCTGCGCCTGCAGGACGGCGATCGCCTCGTCGCCGTTCGACACGCAGATGGGAATCTCCGTATCCGCCATTGCGGCAAGTGGTGGATCCTCGGCGATCATCGACAGGCGCACCCACTCGATGAGGCCCGGCCACATCTTGCCGACCAGGATGAGCGGCTTGTCGTGCAGGTGTTTGACCTGCAGCAGCTGCCACACCATCATCGTTTCGAGCACGGTCCCGATGCCGCCGGGCGCGACGACGAAGGCGTCGGACGTCAGGACGAACTGGTGCAGGCGGGTAAAGAACGTGCGATGCTCGAACGCTTCGCTGACAAAGGCGTTCACGTCCTGCTCGAAGGGCAGGTCGACGCGGATGCCGACCGACTGCGCGCGCCCCGCCGCCGTGGCGGCGCCTTCGTTGGCCGCCTGCATCAGGCCCGGGCCGCCGCCGGTGATGATGTCGCAGCCCATTGCGGCCAGCGCCGCAGCCACCCGCCTGGTTTCGTCGTAGCCGAACGTCCCGCGCCGGACACGAGCCGAACCGAAAATTGTCACACGGTAGCGTTCGCGGCGCGCCGGTGCGAGCCGGGTGAGGTTGTTGACGACATCCCACAGGCCGAGGACCGCTTCCGAGACGGCCTGCCTGACCTCCTCCTCGTCGCCGAGGCTGATCGCGTTGGGCCGTCCACGCTGTGGCTTCGATGTCTGCATGCCCCCGGTCTCCTGACTGGAAGCTGTAGCCTGCCATAGCACCTAGCCTGCCAGCGCCCGGCGCCAGGGCCCAGGTCCGCTAAACGGCGGAAACTCGGCGGTTTCGATGCGGCGGTCTCGCCGGGCGATGGGGCGGGGCCCGCCATCGACACGGCATGTCGGACTGACTCCGGGATTCCGGGGGAGTACCGCGCTACACACGACCCGGATCGGGGCATTCAAGGGCCAGTTGATCGGCACATCGTTGACCGGGGGTTGGCAGGGGGTTGGCAGGCATCCGCTCGTGCCGCAAGCACTACAGCCCTTCGTGCGCGCTGTCGGGGCAGGGATTGATCCTGGCGTTCCTGTGCGCATCAGGTACGCGTGCCCAGACGCCGCCCGCCGCGCCTGCGCCTCCAGCAGCCCAGCCGCCCGCGGCTCCGCCCCCGGATGCACTTGGCCGCGATACTCCGCGGGGCTCTGTGCTTGGCTTTCTCGACGCCGCAGGCAAAGGCGAGGACGAGATCGCGGCGCAGTACCTCTCGACGCGGCTCGGCAAGCCCGCGACGACGCTGGCGCACCAGTTGTTCGTCGTGCTCGACGCGCGGCTGCCAGCGCGGCTGACGCAGGTGAGCGACTCACCCGAAGGGTCGCGGGCGAATCCGCTCAAGCCGAACGAGGAAATCGTCGGGGCTGTTCCGGCAGGCGACGGCTCGATCGACATCGTTGTCGAGCGCGTCGCGGGACCGGACGAGAAGCAAATCTGGCTCTTTTCCACCGCGACGCTGAACGCCGTCCCGACGCTCTACAGCGAAGTGACGTTCGGCCTCGACGAGCGAACGCTGCCGCGCATCCTCACCGGCAGGAAAATCGGCGGCGTACGCGTCGTCGAATGGCTTGTCGTGCTGCTCGGGATTCCGCTGTTTTACTTCGTCACTGTCGTCCTCGACAGGCTCCTGCGGCCGCTGGTTGCGGGACTGTGGCGAAGGCTCTTCAAGGACTCGACGTTGTTCGAAGAGCACCTGCTGCCGATGCCGGCCAGGTTGCTGCTCGTGGCGGTTGCCACGCGGTGGCTGCTGAGCACCCTGCCGCTGCCGCTGATGCTCCGCCAGGTCGGGTCCAACGCTGCGGCGCTCCTCACCATCGCGGCGCTCGTCTGGCTGGTGATTCTCTTCAATCGTCAGTTCGAAGCCAGGGTCATACGGCGGTTCCCGGTTGCTCGTGGATGCCGCGGCGCAATCGCTCGTGCGTGTCGCGCGCGGGGTCGTGAACGTGCTGGTCATCTTCCTCGGCGTGCTGGCGGCGCTCCGGCATTTCGGCGTCGATGCGACGCCCGCGCTTGCCGGTCTCGGCGTTGGCGGTATCGCGGTGGCGCTGGCGGCCCAGAAGACCCTCGAGAACGTGATCGCCGGAGCCTCTCTGATATTCGATCAGGCGGTCACGACGGGAGACTTCCTCAAGATGGGTGAGATCTCAGGCGTTGTGGATCATATCGGCCTGCGGTCGACGCGCATTCGCACGCTCGATCGAACAATCATCAGCGTGCCCAACAGCCAGATCGCCAGCGCCGCGCTGGAAACGCTCTCGCTGCGCGACAAGTTCCTGTTCCACCACGTCGTCGGTCTCCGCTACGAGACGACGCGCGAGCAGCTTCGAGCCGTTGTCGAGGGGATCCGTGCAGCGCTCGTCGGCGAGCCGCTCACCGACGAGGACTCGGTGCGCGTGCGATTCCTTCGTCTTGGCGCGTCTTCGCTCGACGTCGACGTCTTCGCCTACCTGCGCGCGGCTGACTTCAATCATTTCCTCGAGCTGCAGGAGTCGCTGCTCTTCGGCATCACTGAGGTCGTCGCTCAGGCCGGAACTGAAATCGCGTTTCCGTCGCAGACGATGTATGTGGATAGCACGTCGAGGGTCCTGCGCACGGACGAGAAAAGCGCGGAGAGAGGTTGAGTCAGCTGCTCGCGGTTGGCTGTCAGCTGTTGCTGATTCTAAGCAATAGCCAGCTGCGGACAGCGAGCCGCAGCGATCCTCCTGGCCTTCTGATCTCGTGATCTCCTGTTAGAACTTTGGCGGTTGCTTCGTGTTTTGGTCGTCGGCAGGCGGCTGGGGCCGCGGTTCGAAGCTGCCGCCGAGCGCGAGATGGAGGTTGACGCGCTGCACCCGCTGTTCGGCCTGAACGCGGATGAGCGCCGCGCTCGTCGTGTTGAGGGCGAGCTGCCGCTCGTTGACGAAGCGCAGATCGGTGCTGCCGACCTTGAACTGCGTCTGCACGATATCGAGGGCGCGCTGGCTGTGAGAGAGCGTCTCGGCGAGAATTCGCTCGCGGTCGCGCGCGGCCAGCTCCGCCGACAGCGCGTTCTCGACTTCGCTGAACGCGCGCAGGCCGATCGACGCGTAGGCGGCAACGGCCTGCTTCTGTTCCACGGTCCTGATTTCGACCTGCGTCTTGAGCGCGCCGCCTCTGTAAAGGGGCGCGAGCAGGCTGGCGCCGAGGTTCCACACCGGGTTCTCGTGGTCCTGCAGCACGAAGAGCTCGCTCGAAATGCTGCTGACGCCGGTCGTCAGGGCGATCGTCGGCAGCCGGGCTGCCTTGGCCTCCCCGATCCGGTTGAAGGCGGCGGCGATGCGACGCTCGGCAGCCACGACATCGGGGCGTCGCTCGAGGAGCTGCGACGGAAGCCCGGCCGGCACTGCGTCAGGCTGTCCCGGCAGCCGTGCGCTGATGCTGGCCGCGGCGGCGGGATACCGTCCGATGAGGATCTCCAGCGCCCTGAAGCGCCTGCTCGTGCGCCAGCTCGAGCTGACGGAGCGCGTCGCGGTACGCGCCGACGTTGGCTTGCGCCACCTCGATGTCCTGATCGTTGGCGACGCCGACGCGCACTCGCGTTTCGGCGATTCGGACCAGATCCTCTCCGCGGCCGACGGTCTGCCGCGCCAGCTCCGCCTGGAGCCCGGCCTCGGTGGCCAGGAACCAGCTGCGTGCGACGAGCGCAGCGATCGACTGGCGCGCGTACTCGAAATCGGCCACCGTCGAGGCAGCGTCGGCGGCTGCCGCGGCGCGTCCGTACCTGACGCGGCCCCAGAGGTCGAGCTCCCAGCTCAGGGTGATCGCCCCGCCCTGAATACCTGAGCCGTCTCCCGACATCTTGGCGCCGCCGCGCGCGAAGAAGTCGACCGACGGATAGAGCTTCGCACCCGCCTGCCGGGCGTAGAGTATCGCCTGCTCGACGCGTGCCGCGCCGACGCGAAGGTCGGCGTTGTAGGCGATCGCCTCGGCAACGGCGGCGTTCAGCTGCTCGTCGTGGAACGTGACGAGCCAGTTGTCGGCGACCACGCCTGCGCCGGCGCCCTTCGCTGTCCACTGACCGGGCAGTGTCGATACCCGGAAGTGCTTCTTCCTTGATCTTGGCCGCGTCGGGCGGCGTCTTCAACGCGCACGCCGCCGAGAGCGTCAGCGCCGCAGCCGCGAGCACGGCCGCGAATCCCGGGACTCGGGGCGGAAAGGAGCGAGAGCGCCTCTGGTTCGTCACAGGCTCTCAGTGGCCGAGGCTGATGCTGTGCTTGATGATGACGTAGTCGAGATACGACGACACGCGCAGCAGCACTTTGCGAATGATGTGTACGAGCGTGAAATGCTCGGTGTAGATCGCCGACGCGCCGCGCGCGCCGGCGGCGAGGAAGAGCGGGCTGTCCTCCTTGCCGACGACGAGCTTGACCGGGAATTGTCCCGGCGGCGGGTTGAAGCCCGTGTTTGGCAGGTTGCCCGACGCATCGAGCTGCCCTTGCGCCTGTGCCCAGATGATCGAATCGACATGGGCCTTGATGACGCGTCCTGGATACGTGTCGAGCGTGATCTCGGCCTCGTTGCCGGGCGAGACCTGGTGCAGCTCGTTCTGGTTGAAGAGCGCAAAGATCTGATACTCGTCGTCCACGAACGTCATGACTTCGTTGAACGGCACGCCGGCGACGAAGAATCCCGGCCGCAGCATGACATTCACCATCGTGCCGTTACCGGGCGCGAGGATCGTCGTCTGCGTGAGATCCCATTGCGCGTTCTCGAGTTGGGCCCGCGTCGTCTCCATCTGCGCCTGCGATGCCTTCACCTGCGCCTGGGCCGTGGCGATCTGCGCTCGCACCTCGGCCACCGAGGCCAGCTCGCCCTTGACGCGGCCGGACAGCTTTTCCCGAACCTGCTGCTCGGCTGCGCGCGCCGTCGCCAGCTGCGCGGTGAGCTCGTTGACGTTGGTCTGCGCCTGCTCGAGGTCGAAGCGATTGCCGGCGCCGGCCGCGACGAGCTCGGTGTTCTGCTTGACGCGCGTGCGCGCCAGCTCCAGCGACGCCGTGAGTGAACCGATCTGTCCGGTCGCCTGATTCAGCTCCTCGTTCAACTGCCGCTCGCCCGAGCTCGCGTCGGCGAGCCGCGCCTGCATCTCCGCCATCCGTTGCTGATCGGCGCCGACGCGCGCCTCATCGGACGCCAGCTTGGCTTCGAGCGAATGCACTTCGTTCTGATACGGCGTTGGATCGACGCGAAAGAGGACGTCCCCTTTCTTCACGGCACGGTTGTTTTCGACCGGGACTTCGATCACGCGCCCCGGACCTGCGACACGATGGGCACGATGTACTTCACGACCCGGACATCGCTCGTCGTCGGCGCAAAGATATTGAGAAGGAGGAGCATTATCGCGATCGCCACGACCGGGAAGATCGCCACGGCAACCTTCCACGGCGTCGTCCATGGCAGGAGCTTCAGCTTGATGAAGATCAGCCAGACGAAAAACGAGTAGATACCGAGCAGCAGGATTTCCATCAGTGATCGCTTCCTGCAAGCTTGGCTTCGACGGCGTCGAGATCGGCATTGAGCGTCTTCAGGTCAGCCTCCGAAACCCCCTTCGCTTCGAGGCGCGCCAGCCGCTCGCGCAGGCGTTCGGTCGATGCCGTCGCCGGGGTGTCTCCGGGATAAGGCTCGACGTAATCCGCGTCGTGCGGGCTCGGCCCATACGCCAGCCTGTGTACCACCGGCTTCGAGTACGCCCAGATCCACGCCAGCGGCCACAGCAGGCCCCCGAACACGAGCGAGAGCAGGCAGAGCGTGCGAATCGCCTCGAACTGCGGATGGTGGCGCTTGTGCGCGATCTTTTCGGGCAGGATGTGCACCATCCAGAAGAGCGTGATGAGCACGACCGGCACCACGAAGATGACGAAGAGGGCGAGATACTTCGCCATCGCGTCTTCGGCTTCGGGCGAAAGCAGCGAGGCCTGCGCCCGCCCCGGCAGGAGCAGGAGGAGAGTCACGGCGGCAATAAGCTCACGTCGTCTCATGACAGGAAGATGAGGAGCAAAGCAGCGGCCGTGCCATGCCCGCGACAAGAACGCGGCCTTGAAAATATTGCGAGCGTGCCGACAGGCGCCAGCCAAAGGCGACGAGGGTTCCGTGGGTGCCTCCGCTATTCCGGGTGAACTCCGGGATGTCGGAGGGTCACGATCGGATGCTCACCGCGGCGCTGAGCTGAAACTGCAGGCGCGTTTCGGCGGGGAGCTTCAGATGCTCCTCGCCTCCGGCGGACACCGCGGCGCCCGTGGCGCCGCCGACGGCAGCACCGATTGCCGCTCCCGAGCCGCCGCCGGCGATCCCCCCGACGATGGCGCCGAGGCCGGCGCCGCCAGCGACCTTGCGGCCGGTCTTCTTGCCTTCGCCCTTCCCCTTGGTTTCGACGTAGGTCGTCGCGACCTGGTGGACCATGCCGCCAAAGCTGACGGCATTGAGCTTCAGCGTGATCTTGTCGCTGCCCTTCATCTTGCCCGACTGTTCGACTTTGACCGCTTGTAGCATGGCCGACGCGCCGCGGGGTATCGCGATCGAGCCGCCGATCATCACCGGATCATCGACCACGCCCTTGAAGCTCGTGCCCGCCTGCGAGCTGTCGACGTCGATCGACTGGCTCAGGCGGACGTTGATTGGCGTGCCAGCCGGCACGGTAACGACCCTGGGCGCGGGAGCAGCAGTCGCGGCTGCGGGAGCCGGCGCTGCGGCTGGCTTGGGCGAGGGCTTTGGTGCCGGCGGCGGCGCCGGCTGGCGCGCCGAGAACTCGACCGAGACGGCGTCGGCAATCGGCACCTCCGACACCTGCCCATCGTCGAGGAGCACGCGGACCGACTTGCTGTCCGCGCCTATGAACATGCCTTCGATGACCTTGCCCGATCGGAGCTTCACGCGATCGGCCGACAGCGACACGGCGGTCGCGAGCACGAGCAGCATCGCCAGCGAGAGCGGTCGCCGAGTGTTTCTCACGGTTCGTCCTCCTTTTCACTTGACGATCGGTAGCGAGGCCGAAATCTGCAGATCGATGATCAGGAGCAGCTGATGCTCGACCTGCAGGAACTTGAGCGCCATCGTCGGCGACAGCGCCGTGCCGACCCGGGTGACGCATCGTTCGAGCGTCGCAGTCCGGCGTTTGTCGAGATCCATCGCGCGCGTCGCGAGCGAGCGCGCGACGTCGTCGGTGATGTGGGAGTACGCGCGCGCGTACTCGGCGACGAGCGCAACGCGCTCGTCTCCGAGCTTGGCCATCTCGGCATTGTAGTCGCGATAGATCGGCCAGAATGCCTTGTCCTCGGCTTCGCTGAAGCCCATGACTTCGGTCAGGATGGCGATTTTTTGCGCGTGCACGTCGCTCCGCAGCAGCTCGGCGTACGCACTGAGATTGAGCGTTTTGGTCTGCTCCGCATTGAGCTGGCTGGGGGCCTGGCTGGGCTGACTCTGACCCTGACCAGCCAGGCTGCTCGCGAGCAATACGATGAGCGTCACCGTCGATCGTGGGATCCCAAGCATGCCTCCAATGTCGGACGCGCGCCGCTTATGTCTTCTGCTTCGGCGGATAGTTCTTGAAGATCTTCTTCATCGCCTCGTTGATGCTCTTGTCGCGTTTTTCCGGGCTGGCCTGCGTCTTGACTTCCTTGACGGCCATGCCGCGCCAGGCCAGCTGCCCCTTCTTGGCATCGGCCATATCGACCACCAGCGTGCCGATCAGGATGTCGCGTACCTGCGTCGTCTGCGTCGACATGCCGCCGCCCCATCCCCAGCCGTACGGGCCGTAGCCGCCGCCATAGCCGGAGCTGTACGTCGAAATATCCTTCTGCTTGTCGAACGCGAAGTGGTAGACAACGAACACGTCAGGGCTGGCCTCTGACTTCGTGAATCCCTTGGCGGCCATCTGCGCGTCGATGGCCGCGATGATGCGTTCGTCGATGAGGGGCTGGCCGACCTTGGTCCCGTCCTTGTGAGCGTAGGTCTTGAAGGCGGCGAAATTCGCCGACTTGTCGAAGTCGTAGCTCACCTTCTGCGCCATCGCAGCTGCCGGAATGAGCAGGGCAATGAGTCCCGCGGTTACGAGTCTTGTCTGCATGCTTCTAGTCCTTTTCGTGTGCGCGGTCGTCGCGCACGGTGGGGAATTGCAATTGACGAGCCCTGGCTGACCGCTCGCCGTCGTTGAAAACGGGGCGTTTGGCGCCAATCTCGCCCGGTATTTCGGAGATCCTCCGGTCCGGCGGAGGCCCCTTCATTGTTCCTTACGACGTTCAGGGCATGATTGCTGCGACCGCTCGCGGCAATCGACCGATGTGCTGACCGGCACGGTCCCTGCTATTCAGGCTGCGTGCCGATTGCGCTCGACGAAGAACCTGGCCGCGTCTTTCGAGTCGAGATGCGCGGCATGGTCCGCAAGGCCGAACTCGATCACTGCCAGTCCCAACTGGCCGGTGAAATGTCCCGCCAGGCACCCGTCCGCCTCTTGTTCATCCTCGACGGGTTCGAAGGCTGGGAGCCGCGCGACGACTGGAGCGATCTGACGTTCTACGTCAAGTATGGCGACTCCATCGAGCGCATCGCGATCGTCGGGGACGAACGGTGGCGAAGCGGGGCGCTGATGTTTGCAGGCGCCGATTTGCGCCGCGCTCCGGTAGAATACTTTGAAAGCTCGTCCAGCGATGACGGTGCGGCCCGCGCCTGGCTGACGGCCTAGCCGGTGCGCCCGCCGTACCCGAGTGCCTGCCTCACCGGAGTGATGCCCGAGTGATGCCCCTAGGTATAGAAGAAAGGATTCTGCAATGTCCCGCGCGACACGTAAATCCCGGGCGGTAGCCGCCATCGCGGCGTTCGGACTGTTCGTCCAGTCCGTCGCTCCGATTGGTTTGGCGGCAGCCCAGGCCGGCGCCAAGCCGTCGACGCCGCCGCAAGCTGCCCCGCCGGCGAAACCGGCGGCCCAGGCCGCCACCCCGCCGGCCACAGCCGCGCCAGCCTCTCCGCCGATAGTCGACGGTGGTTGGCCGCGAATCTACGACCTGCCGAGCGGCGGGACGATGCTCGTCTATCAGCCGCAGGTGGCGAGCTGGGAGAACCAGAAGCATCTCGTCGCCTACAGCGCCGTTTCGCAGCGCGCCAAGGCCGGCGACAAGCCGGCGATCGGCACGATCAAGATCGAAGCGGAGACACAGGTGTCGATCACCGAGCGCCTCGTGAGCTTCCAGAAGATGAAGATCGTCGAGGCCAATTTCCAGACACTGCAGAAGGAGCAGGTTCAGGAGATCACGACCGAGATCGACAGGGCGATTCCCGATGACGAGCGCGTCATCGCGCTCGACCGCGTCCTTGCAAACCTGGACAAGAGCTCGGTCGTCCCCAAGAACGTCGAGGGCGTCAAGGCGGACCCTCCCACGATCTTCTTCAGCACGACGCCGGCCGTGGTCATGAACGTCGATGGCGACCCGATCTGGAGTCCCATCAAGGACAACGACCTGAAGTTCGCGGTCAACACGAACTGGGATCTGTTTCAGTACGGGCCGACAAAGGCGTTGTACCTTCGCAACAACGATACGTGGCTCACGGCGACGGACGTGAAGGGCACGTGGTCGCCGGCGGGGAAGCTGCCCCCCAGCTTTTCGAAGCTGCCGGCGGACGACAACTGGAAGGACGTCAGGGCCAACCTTCCGGGCAAGTCGATTGCCGCCGCGGCCGTGCCGAAGGTGTTCGTCAGCACGCAGCCGGCGGAGCTGATCCTGCTGACCGGCGCGCCTGCGTATCGTCCAGTGCAGGGGACCGGGCTGCAGTGGGTCAGCAACACCGAGAGCGACGTCTTCCGCATGGGAACGACCGGAGCTGTGTATTACCTGGTCGCGGGCCGCTGGTTCACGGCGCCCAACTTCACCGGGCCATGGACGTTTGCGACGCCGACCCTGCCGGCCGACTTCAAGAAGATCTCGCTCGAGCACGAACGCTCGCGTGTCCTCGCGTCTGTCCCGGAACAGATGAGGCGATCGAAGCCGTGCTCCTCGCGCAGATTCCGCAAACCGCTCGCGTGAACAAGAAAGAGACCAAGGCGCCAGACGTCGCGTATCAGGGCGACGCGCAGTTCACGCCGATCGAGACGACGACAGTCGAGCGCGCCGTGAACACCGACAAAGATGTGTTCAAGGTCGGCGACTTGTTCTACATGTGCTACCAGGGCGTGTGGTTCGTCGGCAAGGGCTCTTCGGGCCCGTGGGAAGTCGCTGAATCGGTGCCGGAGCAGATCTATAAGATTCCCGTCAGCTCGCCCTCGCACCACGTCACCTACGTCACGATCGAGGAAGACGATGACGACGACTGGGTCGTCTATGCCGCGGCTGCTGGCTACACCGGCATGATGGTCGCCTGGGGCTGCACGGTGTGGGGCTCGGGCTGGTACTACCCGCCGTACTACGGCTACGGTGGCTACTACCCTTATTATTATGGGCACTTCCCGACCTACGGCTACTCGGCCTGGTACAACCCCTGGACGGGCGCCTACGGGCGGAGCGCCGGCGTGTATGGACCGTACGGCGGCGCCGGTGTTGGCGCGCGCTACAACCCGCGCACCGGAACCTACGCCCGCGGCGCAGCGGCGTACGGCCCCTATGGCGCGCGCGGAGTGGCACAGGCGTATAACCCGCGCACCGGCACCTACGCGCAGACCAGGCAGGGTTCGAACGTCTACGGCAGCTGGGGTTCGACCTCGGTGCAGCGCGGCGACGACTGGGCGAAGACCAACCGGTATACGAACAATCGGACCGGAACGACGACGAGGACCGTCCGCACCGACGAGGGCAACGCGGTTTCCCGCAAGGGCGCCGACGGCGGCAGGGTCGTCGCCGGCGACGGCGGCAACATCTACGCTGGCAAGGACGGCAACGCCTATCGGCGCGACGATGGCACCTGGCAGAAGTACGACAACGGCAACTGGTCGAATACCGACCGGCAGCCCAGTGTCGACCGGCCCACCCCGACGGATCGACCGGGGGTTGACCGGCCCTCGACGACCGATCGCAGCACTGTCGATCAGTTGAATCGCGACGCGGCGGCCCGCAGCCAGGGCTCGCAGCGGACCCGCGATTCCGGTACTTACCGCGCCCCCAGCAGCACCCCGCGCAACATGGGTGGCAGCTACGGCGGCGGCGGAGGCAGATCGCGTGGCGGTGGCGGCGGCGGTCGACGGCGGTAGTGAAGAGGTAGTGACGCGGCTTCGGCCGCGTCGCCGTCCTTCGCATTCAAGGCACGATGCTTCCCTACTCGCGCGTCACGGTGAGGTTGCGGAAGTGGGCCACCGTACCGACGTCCAGCCACAGGGCGACCGCGCCCTTGCCAGCCGGGCCGGTCTTCAAGTCGCTGACGATGAGCGTTGGCTGCGGCTGATCGTGCACGAAGAGCCGCGCCTGTGTGCCGCGCACTTCGATCTTGACCTTCGTCCACTCGCCGGGAACGAGGTCGACATACGATTCGTACTTTTCGGGCGTTTCCTTGCGCAGGCGGGCCCATGGCCAATCCGGATGCGAGATGTACTGGGCTGAGTGATTGCGCCGGACCTGATCGTCGGCGCGCCCGTTTGTCGGCCGGAGGTAGAACGCGTCGTAGGTCCGCATATCAGCCTGCAGGCGGAATGCGAGGCCGACGAAGCCGCGAGCCCCTGGGCCGGCCCCGGCACCCGGGGCGCCGGCGATCTCGGCTTGAATCACGCCATTGTCGAACTCGAGGCCCTCGATCACGGCGAGGGTTTCGGCGGCATCTCCCGCCGCGGGCGAGCGAGTCACCTGGATCCCCTTCTTGCCCTGCAGTGTCGCGGGTTCGGCCTTGACGTTGTGCAGGCGAAGGCCGGCGATCGACTCGAGCGCGAAGGTCTTTGGCTGCCCCTGCGCGAGGATGCTCGACGAGAGCGCGACGATTGGCGCCAGCAAGAGCAGGGCGGTGCATGTCGGTTCTGTTGGCATCGTGTCTCTCCTGAAACCGAAGACTCTCTTGATGGCTTTAGCCTAATGGCGTACCTCGGCCATCCCAGGGCCTGAAAGTGACGAGCGACGGGGAGCGGTTAACCAGCGGCGATGATGACCGATGAACGGCACCCGGTCGAAACGGCGTATGATGCAGCACATCCATTATGCCAAGCCGATTTGCCGTTGCGCTGTCGTGTGTACTCGTCTGCCTGTTCACCCGCGTCGACGCCCAGTGGTCGCAGTTCCGAGGACCGAACGGGTCGGGTATCGGCGACGGGACCGGTTATCCCACGGAGTTTTCGCCGACGACGAACGTCGCATGGAAGAGCGCGATTCCGTTCGGCCAGTCTTCCCCGGTCGTCGCTGCCGGCCGCCTCTATTTGACAGGAGTTGAAGGCGACGACCTCCTTACGCTCGCCTTCGACGCCGGGACCGGCAAGGCCCTCTGGCGTCGCGCCCTCCACCGCGAACGCAAGATGGAGATGTACAAGGCCAACGACCCGGCCTCGCCCACGCCCGCCGCGGATGAGCGCGGCGTCGTTGCCTTCTTCGCCGACTTCGGCCTCGTCGCGTACGGCACGGACGGACAGGTGCTGTGGTCGCACCGCATGGGCCCGTTTCAGAATTTCTACGGCATGTCGGCGTCGCCCATCGTCGCCGACGGACTCGTCCTGCAGCTCGTCGACCAGCTTCGCGGCTCGTACCTGGTTGCGCTCGATCGTGCGACCGGCAAAGTCCGATGGAAGGTCGATCGGCCTTCGAACACGATCGGCTATGCGACCCCGACGATTTTCCGCCCGGCACAGGGCCGCGCCGAGATTGTGACAATCGGTTCGACGCGTCTCGACAGTTACCTCCTCGGAACAGGCGCGCATCGCTGGTGGACGCCAATCGGCAGCAGCGGGTCGATGGGTGTCGCGCTCACGCAGGGCGACACGCTGTTTGTCTCGACGGCGGGCAGCAACGAACCAGGGCTGCCGCAGTGGGATACGACGCTCGCGCAATACGACAAGGACAAGGACGGCCGGATTTCGCGAGCGGAGTTGGTGGCGGACAAGGAGCTCGGCGAGCACTTCGGCTGGATTGACACGAGCGACGACGCGTTCATCACCGAGGCAGAGTGGGGCGTCGCGCGGGCGCTGGGCCTGGGGGCCTGGGGTTCAGTCGCCGTCACGCCGGGTGCCGCGCAAGGTCAGCTTCCGGCCACGGCCGTGCGATGGCGCGTGCAGAAGAACGTGCCCTACATCCCGGCGCCACTCCTCTATCAGGGCGTCTACTACCTGGTGAAGACCGGCGGCATCGTCACGACGCTCGATCCGGCTACTGGATCCTTACTCAAGGAGGGCCGCGCCACGGGCGCGCTCGGCGAATACTACGCGTCACCCGTCGCCGCTGACGGCCGGGTGTATGTCGCCAATCTCGAAGGGAAGGTCACCGTGCTCAAGTCGGGCGGGCAGTGGGAAATCCTCGCGCAGAACGACCTGCGGGAGGAGATCAGCGCGACGCCCGCGCTCGCCAACGGCCGGCTCTACGTGCGGACGCGTGGAGCGGTGTACTGCTTCGCAAGTGGCGCGTCCACCGCGTTGGCACGTTGACCGAAGGTGATCAACTCGGGTCGGCGCACAGACGCTTGATGGTCGACAGCAGGTCGTTGGCGAACGCCAGCTTCGACACGAAAGCGGATGCGCCGGCGGCGAAGGACAGCTGACTGACGTCCGGGCCGCCCATGGCCGTGAACACGATGACCCTGATCTCCGGGTGCGCCTGCGTGATCTGACGGCACGCCTCCAGCCCGTGGACGTGCGGAAGATTCAGGTCGAGCACGATCACGTCAGGCCGCAGTCGTTGCGCGGCCTCCAGAAGGTCGCTGCCGTCTGTGACCGTTCCCACGACCTCGCAGTCCAGTGCCAGCAGGCGGGAGACGGCTTTCACCATGTCGGGGTAGTCGTCCGCAAGCAGCACGCGGGGTCGCGTGGACAATACTGACCTCCATTCGACAGCGGACTCGAACGCGCGGTCGAGCATATATCGGAACGAGGCGATCACTCGCCGGGTGTGTGGCTGCGGGGCAGCGTGACAACAAATGTCGCGCCGCCTTCGGGATTGTTGCGGGCAGCAATGCTGCCCTCATGAGCCTCGACAATCTTGCGAACGATCGTCAGGCCGACCCCGAGGCCGAGCGACTTGGTCGTCATGAATGGGCTGAACAGCCTCTCGATGATCTCCGGCGGCAGACCTGTTCCGTTGTCACGTACCGAAACGTCGACCTCCGCGGCCTTGACCTCGCTGCGGATCGTGAGGCGACGTTCGGGAACCGGCGTCGCGGCCATCGCATCCATGCCGTTCATCATCAAGTTGACGAGGACTTGCTGCAACAGCACCTGGTCGCCGAGGACAACGCACAGGGACCGGAGAACGAACGAGCGTCGCCTCGACCTGTCGCGCGTCCATGTCGTGTGCGACGAGCGCGAGGCTCTCGTCGATAACGGTGTGGAGATCGATTGGTTTCCTGTCAATCGGCGTGATTACGGAGCATCGTGCGATTGCGCTCGATGATCTGCGTCGCGCGGAGGCCCTGGGCGTGGATGTCGGACAGGATCTCGCTGATCGTGTCGGTCGTCGCCCGATTGTCGGTGACCATCGTCTGCAGCGCGTGCGTGTTGTAGAGCATCGAACCGAGTGGCTGACCGAGCTCGTGGGAGATCGACGTTCGTGAGCACCGACATCGTCTGCCGGCGGCTTGCGTCAGCGGCGAGTGCCAGGTTCCTCCGGCTCTCGATCTCGGCCCTTTGGCGTGCGCGGCGCTGGTAGAAGAGCCCGATGATGAGGAGAGACTGGACGGCCAGGACGCCGGCGGCTGCTCAAGGCCGTGCGCCTGTAAGCGCTCCACAGGCTTGGCGCGCGATAGCGGACGACGCTTCCTGGAGGTAATCGGCTTTCCGGGATTTCCCACCGCTGCAACTCGCGCCAATCGAATATCGGTTGGGGGGACGGTCGTTGTGGCGCGACCTGGATGCTTCGAGGCGCGGCGCCATTCAAGATCCGGGCGGCCACGTCCGCTGTGCTGCGGCTCAGCTCGTCCATGGACAACAGCCTTGCGCCGACGATGCCAAGGCCGAACATTGGGCTCAGCGATGAAAAGATCGGCGCATTTGCCGTAGCATGAAGGTCGGCGAGCACGCGCTCATCGGCATACGCCCCGCCCTGCGCGTCCGTGCCGAAGGCGATATAGACGATTACGGAGTCGCGTGGAAGACTCGCACAGTGACGCAGGATCTCGGGGAGCGACAGATCGTTCGACCAGACGAACGTCAGCCGTTCGTGAAAGCGCTTGAACTGCTCCTCCAGCTCTCGATGCCAGAATTGTCCCACCTGCCCGGACCCCAACACCATGAAGACCTGCCTGGTCTGGGGAAGCAGCCGCAGGGTGTCATCGATGAGTCCGGGAAAATCGTTGACGACCGCAACGGCAGTCTCGTTCTCGCCGAGCGGTGTATCGCGAAGAAATCGTTGATCGACGGACGCCAGCAGGAGCGGGATGTCGGGAAAAAGCTCCTGTCGATGCCTGCGCGCGAAGACCGCCGCAGGGCCGGCGATAGTGACAATGAGATCTGGTTTGGGACGATCGGCGAACGTCGAGCGGATGTAGTCGACGACTGCTTGATCAGGCGCGCCGACGAATCCTGTCGGTCCGACGACGATTTGAACGACGTTCACCGGGCTCTCGGCGCGCTGGTCCAGGTCGACGCGAAAGTTGCCGGTGAAGTAGTCGACAGGCAGGCTGCCACGGTGGAACGATTGCAGCACCAGGATCTGTTGGGCCTGGGGCGGCGCCGCGCTCGCCGGTCCACCGAGCACCAGCCAAGTCGCCAGCGCCGCACACTGGAACCGGATAGAGACCCTCAGCATCTGCGAAGTAACATGATAGCCCGTCGATTCCGAAGTATGCATGTCGTGATTGCAGTAGTGCTGGCGCTGTTGTGCACGGCCGCTCCCGCTGGCGCACAGCCAACCGGCGAGCTTGCTGGTTCGGTTTTCGATCAGACGGGCGCCGCGCTGCGAGGCGTTCACGTCGCGATTCGGGGTGTCACGGACCGCCGAGCCGAAACCAGCGCGGCCGGAGATGTCGCCTTCACCAACTTGCCGGAAGGCGACTATGAGATATCCGTAGAACTGAGCGGGTTCGAGCGCCAGGGTCGCGCTGTGCGCGTGCGGCCGGGCGAACGGGCAACGGTGTCCTTCACTTTGCGAGTCGCAGCGGCCGCACAGACGATCGTCACGGCCGCCAAAGCCGGCGGACGCGATCTGCAGGAGATTCCCATTGGCATCACCGCCGTCTCGCACGACAATCTCGACCGTCTGGGAACGCAGACGATTGAAGAGGCACCGGTCCTGGCGCCCTCTGTGACGTTTTCGCAGAACACCGGCTGGGGCCAGCTCACGATTCGCGGGATTGGTACAAACGTGGTGTTCGCCGGATCGGATCCAAGTTCGGCGATCTACCTCGACGGCGTTTACCTCGCGCGGCCGGCGATGGCGTTCGCGCGGTTTCTCGACCTGGATCGCATCGAAGTGCTTCGCGGGCCGCAGGGCACGCTCTACGGACGGAACGCCGTCGGCGGGGCGATGAACCTGGTACCGCGCCCTCCCACCAATGACCTCCAGGCATCCGCGCGTTTCACCGCAGGAAACTTCGGCCAGCTTCGCGCCGACGCGCGAATGAGCGGTCCGCTCAAACGCGACAAGATCATGGGGTCGATCGCGCTCGCCCGCGGCGTCCGGGACGGTTATGTCCGCGATCTCGACCACCCGGATCATCCGCTTGGCGGCGACAACGACACCGCGGCGCGGGGCCAACTGCGCGTCGTGTTCGATCGCCGGACGAGCGTCCTGCTGTCGGCCGACGTCGACCAGCAGCGTGGAATTCCACTGACCTACAACAAGGTGCTGGTCGCGAAGCCGGGATATCAATTCGACAACCCTGCCGATTTTCACGACGTTCGGACGTCATTGCTCGCCTGGAACGACACTCTGCATTACGGCGGGACCGCCCGTCTGACGATGGCACTGGCGCCCGCCACGACATTGGTCAGCCTGACGGCGTTCCGGGCGCTCGACTACGAATTCGTCGCGGACTCCGACAGCACAGAGCTCGACCTGGTGCGGACGCACCAACTCGAGCGTCAACATCAACTGTCGCAGGAGATCACGGTTTCGCACCAGCAATCGAGGTTGACATGGGTCGCTGGCATGTTTCTCTTCAGCGAATCGGATCACCAGACTGTCTGGTCCTTTCAACCGGCGGGACCATTCGAGCGCCGGCTCGATCCGCGCGTCGACGCGACGAGCCGCGCTGTGTTCGGACAGGCGACAGTCGGATTGACGTCCCGGCTCTCGGCCACCGCCGGCGTTCGCTACACGCATGAAGGGAAGGACATCGACAATGCCGGGGGACGCTACGGCCTCGAGGCGCCGAATTCGCCAGTGCCCGGATCGGTCTATGGCTATTCCGATGCCATTGCCAATGGCGCGTGGACGCCCAAGTTCGGCCTCGAGATGAAGCTGTCGGATGGTTCGCTCGCCTACGTGTCGGCAACACGAGGGTTCAAGAGCGGCGGCTTCAACCCATCGTCAACGGCACCGGGTCGCGGCTACGATCCCGAGTGGGCGTGGAGCTACGAAGGCGGGTGGAAGGGCACGCTCATCGGCGGCCGTTCGCGGTTCGCGACGTCAGCCTTCGTCATGGACTACACGAACCTGCAGGTCCAGACGCCCATCGGCATCGGGGTGCTGGACATCCGTAACGCCGCAGCCGCGACGATCCGAGGTATCGAAGTGGAAGAACACGTCCCGGATCGGACGCGGCATCACTGCCGGCGGTCATCTGGCCTGGCTCGATGCGACCTACGACCGCTACATCGCGGTTTCCGTCGAAGGCACAATCGGAGACGTCTCGGGCAACCGTTTGAACAACGCCCCGGAGTGGGCGGGGCGCCTGTGGATCGACTGGACCGGCGAGGTCGGTCATTCGCGCCGGCTGCTCGTCTCAGCCGAGTCCACGGCGCAATCGACGGTCTTCTACACGCCGTTCAACGATCGGATCCAGTGGCAGAGTCCGTACGGCCTGCTGGGCGCCCGGGTCGAATGCACGGCTCCGCCGATCGGCGATGGACGTTCGGCGCGTACGCGCGAAACCTCACGAACTCGGACTACGTCACGGCAACCTTCGGCACACCGCCCAACGCGTACGCCGGACGTCCTGGGCCGTCGCGTCAGTTCGCGGTTGATTTCACGGTGCGCCGGTAGAGTTCCGGTACCCTCCGTTGCTTCGTTCCTCCGTTTTGAACCCGTTGTCTCCGCATCTTCGTTCGCTAGCAAAATCTGGAGCTGAAACATGAAAAAGCCCGTCGCAGCGGAATCCGCATCTGCGTTGATCGACGAGAGGATCAAGAAACTCGGCGACTGGCGCGGGAAGATGCTCGCGAAAGTCCGCAAGCTCATACACGAGGCAGATCCGGAGATCGTCGAAGAGTGGAAGTGGATGGGCACTCCCGTCTGGTCCCACGGCGGCATCGTCTGCACGGGAGAGACCTACAAGAGCATCGTCAAGATGACATTTGCCAAGGGTGCCGCGTTGAAGGATCCGTCAGGTCTCTTCAACTCCAGCCTGGAGGGAAATGTGCAAGGCGCGCCATCGACATCCACGAGGGTGAAAAGTCGATGCGGCGGCCTTGAAGCGTCTCATCCGCGCTGCGGTGGCGCTCAACGTCGAGGGCAAGAGCAAGTCGAAGCCCGGGCCAGCCGGCCATCGAAATAAGGCTCGAAAGCGCGCTACCGTCCACCAGCTTCTGCGCCGCTTCAGGATACCGCGCGCCATGGACTTCGATCTGCGAGACGGCGTCGTTGATGTCCCGGATGTCGTCGGCGGTGAGCTCGATCTGCGCGCCGCCAAGGTTCTCGAGCAGCGGTGCCGCTTGGTCGTTCCGGGAATCGGCGCGATCCACGGCTTCTGCGCCAGCAGCCATGCAAGCGCGATCTGCGCCGGCGTCGCTGACCTTCCGCTCGGCGAAGGCCTTCAGCCACTCGACGAACGCGAGATTCCTCTTGCGGTTCTCTTCCGTGAACCGCGGCACGACGTTGCGGAAGTCGGTCGGATCGAACGTTGTTTGCTCGTCGATCTTCCCGGTGAGAAAGCCTTTGCCAAGAGGGCTGAACGGCACGAAGCCGATGCCCAGCTCCTCGAGCGTCGGCAGGACCTCTTCCTCGGGCTGGCGCCACCAGAGCGAGTACTCGCTTTGGAGCGCCGTCACCGGCTGGACGGCGTGCGCGCGACGAATCGTCTGCACGCCCGCCTCCGAGAGGCCGAAGTGCTTGACCTTGCCCTCGCGAATGAGATCCTGGACCGCGCCTGCGACATCTTCGATCGGAACCTCCGGGTCGACACGGTGCTGATAGAAGAGATCGATCCGGTCAGTCCTGAGCCGTTTCAATGACGCCTCCGCGACCTCGCGGATGTGCGCGGGCCGGCTGTCGAGGCCTGCCTGCTTCCCGTTCTCGATCTTGAAGCCGAACTTCGTGGCGATGACGACCTGATCGCGAACCGCCGCGAGGGCTTCGCCGACGAGGTCTTCGTTCGTGAACGGGCCGTACACTTCCGCCGTGTCGAAGAACGTCACGCCGCCGTCGACTGCCGCCCGGATCACGGCCAGGCCGTCTTCGCGCGTCGCTGCGCGGCCCGTAACCGAAGCTGATGCCCATGCAGCCGAAGCCCAGCGCCGACACTTCCAGTCCGCTTTTTCCCAACGTCCGCTTTTGCATTGCCGCTCTCCTTCGTCGCTTACTAGCGTATCCCGCGGCGGCGCTGTTACGGGCATATACTCAGGCTTCAGCATGAAGAGAATCGCGAGTCTCCTTATCGCTCTCCTCATGACGGCCGCGGCGGCCAGCGCGCAGTCGGCCCCTCCAGCTGAAGAGCGCAAGCAGGCGCCGGATCCGCCCGCGGAAACGATCGACATCTTCGACCTCTTGCGTAAGCTCCGCCACAAGGGAGCGGATGCCCAGCCAGAACCCTGGGACTACCGCAAGCCGATGATGGCCTTCGCGCCGGTCATCGGCGCGAAGCCCTCGAGCCGGTGTGCTGTTCGGTGCGGCCGGCAACATCGCCTTCTACCGCGGTGATCCGAAGACGACCCTGATTTCTTCGATGGTCGCAAGCGTGACGTTCTCGACCAAGAAGCAGACGTCGCTCACCAACCGGTTCACGATGTTTGCGCCGAGAATCGCTGGCGCCTCGACGGTGACGATCGGTTCCAATGGACGTCACTCGACACCTTCGCGCTCGGCACGAGTGCGGACACGCGCGAGGGCATCGTCGCCGATTTCGATTTCTTCCGGTTCCATCACACCGCCTACTACCGGCTGCGGCCGGCGCTCTACGCCGGCGTGGGCCTCTATTTCGACGATCACACCAACGTCGGCCCCGGCGACGAAGACGAGGCCGTGTGGGCCGATTCGCCGTACGTGACTTACAGCCAGGCGCACGGCCTTCCTCTCGACACGCAGATCTCGGCAGGCACGAGCGTCGACATCCTCTGGGACAATCGCGACAGCTTCATCAACGCCGATCGCGGATGGCTGGCGAAGGCCAGCTACCGGACGTTGTTCGACGGCTTCCTGGGCGGCGATTCGACCTGGCAGAAACTCACCCTGGACCTGCGCACCTATGTGAACCTGTCCCGCGATCGCCGCCATCGACCTCGCCTTCTGGGGCTATACCGATCTCGTCGTCGGAGGAGGAGTGGCGCCGTTCTTCGACCTGCCGTCGACGGCTGGCGACACGTATGGCCGATCGGCGCGCGGTTACGCCGAAGGCCAGTTTCGCGGCGAACGGCTGGCCTATGCCGAGGTCGAATATCGCGGGACGCTGATGCGGAACGGCCTGGTGGGGATGGTCGCCTTTCTCAACACGACGACGCTGACCGATCTGGACAACGACGAGCACCTGTTCGACAGCTTCGCAACAGGAGGAGGCGCCGGAGTCCGCCTGCTGATCAACAAGCGATCGAAGACGAACTTATGCCTCGACTTCGGCTTCGGCAAGCAGGGTTCGAAGGGCGTCTACCTCGCGATACAGGAAGCCTTTTGAGTATCTGATGCGTCACACACGACTTTTCTGGGCGATCGGCGCAATTCTCCTGTCGGTCGTATTTATCGCGAGCCAGGGTCCGCCCGCCGGCGCATTGCCCGAGACACTGCGCGCGCGCGTGAAGAACGAGCGGCTGGAGATTGTCACATCCATCAGGGGTCTGCCGCTCGGTGTCCGCGAGGCCTTGCAGGCGCTCTTCGGCAGCGAGTCACTCGACATCGCGGAGCCCGGAGCCGAGTTTCAGGCCAGCGACGATGTCGGCACCCGGAAGCTGCCGATTCGCCGGCTGGTTGCTGCCGGGTGCTCGACCGATTACTGTCTCGTCTACTACGAGCGAGGCGGCATCGCCCACACCTGGCAGGTGGCGCTCTTTCACTGGACGCCGGCGGCAACTCGATTCGAGTGGGGCGGCACCGCTCCGGCCAGTCTCGCGACAATCAGACGAGGTGCGGAAGGCCGTCCTGTCCGGCGCGGTCAGAAGTCCGAACAGCGTTTGGTAAATCCACACACAACGGGCGAGCAACCATCCGACCGGAGCCTGCTGCAGGTGCTGGGTGTCGCATTCGGCCTGGCAGTTCTGGTCGGCAACACGATCGGCATGGGCATCCTGCGTACGCCAGGCGAAGTCGCGGCGCGGCTTCCTTCGGTGCCGCTCTTCATGGCGGTATGGGTGGCCGGCGCAGTTTACGCGCTGCTCGGTGCGCTGATCGTGGCGGAGCTGGCGGCGATGCGTCCGCGCTCCGGCGGGCTGTATCCGCTGGTGCATGACGCGCTCGGCGAGTATCCCGGATTTGTCGTTGGCTGGACCGACTGGCTCTCGACATGCGGAAGCATGGCAGCGGTTGCGATGGTCCTGGGCGAGTACGCGGGGCCCCTCATCCCGGGGATGACCGGCCAGGAGCGGGTGACAGCGTCAGCCGTCGTCGTGGGCTTTGCCTTGTTGCAGTGGCGGGGCATACGGATCGGCGACGCTGCGCAACAGCTCACCAGTTTTTTCAAATCTCTCGCCCTCATAGCACTTGCCGGAGTGGCGCTCGTCATGGGCGTCGATTCCACATCGCCGCCCGCCGCCGCCCTGACCGTGCCCGGGGGCTTCGCATTGGTCGGGGCAGTCATCGTCGCGCTGCAGTCCGCGATCTACACGTACGACGGGTGGACCGGTCCGATCTACTTCGGCGAGGAACTACAGGATCCTGCTCGCGACATTCCGCGCACGATGATCGGGGGCGTGCTCCTCGTCCTGGCGATCTACCTGCTGCTGAACGCCGCGTTTCTCCGGGTTGTCCCTTTCGAGGACATGGCCGGCGACCCATTCGTCGCGGCGACGGCCGCAGCGCGGCTCTTCGGGCCGGCCGGGGACACGGTGATCCGGGTCGTGATGCTCCTCTCGCTGATCGCGGCTGTCAACGCCCTGCTGTTGATGGCCTCGCGTGTGCCGTTCGCGATGAGTCGCGACCGGCTGATGCCGGCCTTTCTCCAGCGCGTGAATCCCGGAGGCACTCCGGTGCCTGCGCTTGTCGCCAGCACGCTCGTCGCGCTCGCGTGCATCGCCACGAACACGTTCAATACTGTCCTGGCGATGCTCGCGTTCCTCTTTGTCGCCAACTATGCGCTGACCTTCATCGCGCTCTTCACATCACGGAAACGCGCGCCTGATGCCCGGCGGCCGTTTCGCGTGCCGGGCTATCCCTTCGTGCCCGCTGTCGCGCTGGCGGGGTCGCTGGCGTTCATGGTCGCAGCGGTGGTCAGCGATCGCGCCAACAGCATGCTGTCTGTGGCGCTGCTCGCGATCTCGTGGCCGGTCTACCGGCTGGTTCTACGTCAGATGAGGTCGCCGAGTTAGACGGCCTGCCGTCGGTGCCAGGCCATGTAGGGCAGAGCGACGATCGCGCCAAGCAGTACGTAGAGGAGGATGGGGGCGCCGAAGCGCTCCTCCGGGAAGTTCGCGGCGGCGATGGACAGGGCGATCGCTGGATGGCGGCAGGCGGTCGACAACGCGAGCACCAGCGAGTGATCGGGATCTGGCCGGCCCAGCATGTGGCCGACGGCGAGGCCGACGGTCAGGAAGATGACCATGGCGATGACGATGCCGCCGTTTCCGATGAGGGCCAGGATAGCTGGCGCCGCGGCGACAAGCAGTACGAGCACCGCCAATGGCAGCAGGACCTTCGCAATCATGGCGACGGGTTTCTCGATTCGAGCCGCGAGTCCGGGCATGAACGCGCGCAGCGCCATGCCGGCGGCCAGCGGTAACAGGGTCGAGATCAGGATGACGCGTACCACTGTGCCCGACGCCATCTCCAATGGCCGCCCACCCAATTTTTGCAGGATGAGGACTTCGAGCGGGATGACCACCATGGCCAGGAGCGCAAGAATCGCCATCAGCCCAAGCGCGTAATTTTCGTCGCCACCAGCCTTGCTTTCCTTCTGCGGCAAGAGAGGTGGCATGGGGGAGACCGACAGCGCGATCAGGGCCCTCTCCACCATTGGCGCGAAGTCGAACATCCGGGCGAGTAGAACTGCGACGACCGGCATGACTACGAACACCGACACGACCGAGCGCACCAGCAGGCCCGGGCGGCGAAGGAGATATGACAAGTCGCCGGTCTTCGTGTTCAGGCCGAAGCCGACGACCGTACAGATTACGCTGGCTTGTAAAGCAAGGACGACGAGTTGCTTCAGGTCCATGGTGCGGCTGCCAGTCTAGCGAATGACAGCCGCACCGCAAAATGGCGATCAGCGTCGCAGGGGACCTCGAGCCTCACGCACAACACGTCGGCCCGCAGCAACTCTTCCAGCAGCCACCGGCTTGGTGGCGCGGATGAAGGCGCTCATGATCCGGCCATCGACCTGCGCCAACGCCGCATCGCCGGCCAGTCCGGCCTCCTGGAGAAACTGCTTCGCGTCGGCCGCGCGATAGATCCGGGTCGGTTCGACGTCAACCGCTTCGAACCCCGCTTCCGACAACTTGCTCTCGGTAGGTCGATTCCTCCAGCGCGCCGGCGACGCAGCCGACCCAGAGCTCCATGCTCCGGCGCAGCTCCGCCGGCACGTCGTCACCCCTGACGACGACGTCCGACACCGCGAACCGGCCCCCGGGCTTCAGCACTCGGAAGGCCTCGGCGATCACGCGGTCCTTGTCGGCGGACAGGTTGATGACGCAATTCGAGATGATCACGTCGACGGAGTTGTCGGGCAGCGGGATGTGCTCGATCTCGCCTCTGAGGAACTCGACGTTCGTGAGTCCTGATCGGGCCTGGTTCTCGCGCGCGAGGGCCAGCATCTCGTCGGTCATGTCCAGGCCATACGCTTTTCCGGTCGGCCCACGCGCTTGGCCGACAGCAGCACGTCGATGCCACCGCCGGAACCGAGATCGAGGACGACTTCGCCGGCTTTCAACTCCGCCAGCGCGGTCGGGTTGCCGCAGCCCGAGCGAGGCGAGCAGGGCCTCCGCGGGTACGCCCGCCGCCTGCGTGTCGTCGTAGAGATTCGACGTAATAGGGTCTGGTCCACAGGACGTCCCGCATCCGCATCCGCCTTCGCGCCGCTGCGGGCCTGCAACGCCGCTTCACCGTACTTCTGTTGAACGAATTCCTTGATCGTGTCCACGCTGCGCTCCTTTGAATATTCGCTTGAGCGAATATATGCGCGGTGTGATAGATTCGTCAAGGCGAATATATGAAGCGCGCACCGACAACCTCGAAAACCCGGGCGGCAGTCGACGAGCTGGAGGACCTGTTCAAGGCGCTGGCCGACAAAACCCGACTGCGCATCCTCGCGCTGCTGGGAAGCAACGAAGTCTGCGTGTGTCACATCCACGACAGCCTGGGGGTTCCGCAGCCGACGGTCTCGCGGCATCTTGCCTATCTGCGGAAGAGCGGGCTCGTCGAGGCCCGGCGCGATGGCGTCTGGATGCACTACCAGGTATCGCGATCGCTCAATCCTGTGCTTCAGGGCGTCGTGGCTGCCGCGGTGAGCGCCTTGCAGCAGCTTCCGGCGACGAATCAGGACCGCAAGCAGTTCCAACGTTCGTTCGGGCAGCTGTACGTGCTCGACAGTCCGGCAGGTGGCGCGTGCTGCGCGCCCAGGACGCAGGAGCCCCAGGCATGATTACCGTCGATTTGCCCCGTCGACTCGCCGCCGAGGCGATCGGCACGACGATGCTGCTCGCCGCCGTCGTCGGGTCGGGGATCATGGGTGACCGCCTTTCGGGCGGGAACGTCGCGATTGCTCTTCTGGCCAATACCATCGCAACTGCCGCGGCACTCGTCGCGTTGATCCTGACGTTTGGTTCCATCTCGGGCGCGCATTTCAATCCGGCAGTGTCCGTAGCTGACGCGTCACAGGGCGGGCTGAACTGGCGGGAGGTTCCAGCTTACGTTGCGGCACAACTAACTGGCGCCGTTCTCGGGGTGTGGACGGCGCACCTGATGTTTGGGGAACGCATCTTATGCTGTCGCTCCACGCGCGGAGCGGCCCGGCGCAGCTGGTCAGCGAGTTCGTGGCGACCTTCGGTCTCCTGTCGGTGATCTGGGGATGCTCCCGGCGGCGGTCGGATGCCGTTCCGTTTGCTGTCGCCGCATATATCGCCGCAGCGTACTGGTTTACCGCATCGACGTCGTTTGCAAATCCCGCCGTCACATTCGCTCGCGCGCTGACGGATACGTTCGCCGGCATTCGTCCGGTCGACGTGCCGGGATTCGTAGTCGCGCAGCTTGCCGGCGCCGCGGCTGCGACGGTCCTTTTCCGCTGGCTCGTGCCGTCGCTCCCGCGGTCGGCCGCGCGCGTCGTCCTCTCTCACTCTGAGATGTCCGCATCATGACCACAGTCCTCTTCGCGTGCGTCCACAATGCGGGCCGTTCGCAGATGGCCGCGGCGTGGTTCAACCTGCTGTCCGATCCAACGAGGGCGCGAGCGATGTCCGCCGGCACGGACCCAGGTCCGCGCGTCCATCCTGAAGTGGTTACGGCGATGAACGAGGCAGGCGTCGATTCTCCGGGGCCGCGACCGCGAAACTGACGACGGAGCTGGCGCAGGGGGCTCAGATGTTGATCACGATGGGGTGCGGCGATCAGTGTCCAGTCGTTCCGGGTTTAGAGCGCGACGATTGGCCGCTCGAGGATCCCAAGGGCAAGCCCCTCGACCACGTCCGTCGCATTCGCGACGAGATTCGCGATCGAGTCATCCAGCTCCTCGACACGCATGGCTGGCGCCGAAGTCAGCCGGCACCCTGAGAAGCCGTACAATTCCCCATGGCGGGTCATGCGATCCGGGCCGCAAGGCTCGACGATCTCGAAGCGCTGACCGAGATCTACAACCACTACGTCGTCCATTCGGCGATCACGTTCGATCTGCATCCGTTCACAGCCGCCGAGCGCCGGGCCTGGTTCGACGATCACGCCGACTCCGGGCCGCATCGGCTGCTCGTGGCCACAGACGAGCAGGGCAGATGCGTTGCGTACGCCAGCAGCAGCCGATGGCGCCCGAAGCCGGCGTACGACACAACGGTCGAAGTCAGCGTCTACTGTCATCCGGACGCTCGTGGACGCGGGCATGGGACCGCGCTCTACGAGGCCCTCTTCACCGCGCTCGAGGCGGAGGACGTTCATACGGTCGTCGCCGGCGTCAGCCTGCCCAATGCCGCGTCTCTTTCACTGCACGAGAAATTCGGTTTTCGACCGGTCGGCGTCTTTCCCGCAGTCGGCCGGAAGTTCGGCCAGTTCTGGGACGTCGCCTGGTTCGAGCGCCCACTTCGGCTCGGCGGGTAAGAATGGGCGTGTACCGATTTGAAGAAAAAGTGGAGCCGTCGCCGATGCGTGTTACGTCGACGACACCCGCATCACCGCTCGGAACGAAGCGGCGGAAATCGTCTGCGTGCTCCGCCAGTAGTCCTTCCATGGATCCACGCGCCGGCGCTCGAGGCGTCGCGGCACTGTCAGAAGCGTCCAGCTCTCGGGCGGCTGGCGCATCTCGTTCCAGCCGATCGGCATCGACACCGTCGCTCCCGGCCGGGCTCGCGGTGAAAACGCGCAGACCGACGTGTTGGTGCGGTTGTTTCTCAGATAGTCGATGAGGATCTTCCGCTCGCGTCCAGCCTTGGCGAAGACGGTCGTGAAGAGCTGTGGGTCTGTCCTCGCGATGGCCTCGCTGACCGCGCGCGAAAAGTCGAGGCATTCAGCGACGCCGCGCTTGCGTTTGAGCGGGACGACAACGTGCAGCCCGCGTCCGCCGGTCGTTTTCGCCCAGGATGCGAGGCCCAGCGTCTCGAGCACGTCGCGGACGACCCTGGCCGCCTTCACCACCTGCTTCCACAACACGTCAGGCCCCGGATCGAGATCCCAGACGAGACGGTTTGGACGCTCGATATCGTCCGCCGTCGAATTCCAGGTGTGAATCTCGACGATGCCCATTTGCGCGAGCGACACGACCGCCTCGATCGAGTCCGCGACGAGGTATCGCCGACCTTCGTCTTTTCCTGAATTCGCACCCGCCGCAGTGCGCTCGGCCCCCATGCCTTGGCGTGCTTCAGGAAGTGGCAGGACGCCGCGATGCCCGCCGGACAGTGCACCAGGGTCAGCGGCCTGGCGGCCACGTGGGGAACAATCCACTCGGCGATCCGTTCGTAATAGCGAGCCAGCTGAATCTTGGAAATCTCGAGGTCTGGATAGATTAACCGGTCCGGGTGCGAGATGCGAACGCCGGCGACGGTTGGATTCGAATCGTTCTTCGTCGCCGTGCGTGGAGCAGTTCTGTCGTAAGGGAACCTCGGCGCCATAGGCCCTCGAGACAGCATGTTGCGTACCAGCGCAGAAGGTCGCGCATCGTGGGAACGCGCGAAAGACGCGTAGGAAAGCTTCCCGCGCGTCGGAGCACTAGGGGACGGCCGGCAGCGTGATCGAGAACGTCGCACCACGGTCGGGATTGTTTGCAGCCGATATCCGGCCGCCGTGGCGCTCGATGATGGAGCGGCAGATCGCAAGGCCCATTCCCAGTCCTTCCGGCTTGCTGGTAACGAAGGGGTGGAAAACAGACTCGAGCTTTTCGACGGCGATTCCCGGGCCGGTGTCCTGGACTTCGACCAGCACGTTCGTCTCGTCCATCGAGCTCGTGCGCACGACAAGGCGGCTCGCGCCGTCGAGCCCTGTTGCGCTCATGGCGCTGAACGCATTGAGCATCAGGTTGAGGATGACCTGCTGAAGCTGGACGCTGTCGCCCTTGACCGCGCGGAGGTCGGACGCCAGGTCGAGGTGGACCACGACGTTGTGCAGATTCGCGTCGCCGTGCGCGATTCGCTCGACGATGCGAATGACATTGTTCACGTCGACGTTGGTCGAGCCCGCCGCCGGGCTGTCGCGCTTGAGCATGGCGCGCAGGCCGCCAATGACTTCGCCGGCGCGCTCGGTGACCTCGGAGATGTCCTCGAGCGTGCTGCGGACCTGCTGGAGGTCCGGCTCGGGTGCGTCGAGCAAGCGAACCCCGACGTAAGAGTTGGCGCGGATCGCGGCGAGTGGTTGCTGCAGTTCGTGCGTCAGCGTTGCCGTGAGCTCGCCGAGTGTGGCGACGCGTGCGAAGTGCTCCAGCTCAGCCCGCTTTTGCGCGGCTGACGCCTCCGCCTCTTTCCGCGCCGTTACGTCCATCGAAACGACGAACAGCTTGAGGCCGCCGCCGTCGTCTGGCGACACACAACGACCACGCCCGTGAATCCAGCGTGTCGTTCCGTCCGCCTGCCTCAGGCGATACTCCATGTCGTATTCGCCTCGCGTCTGGACCGCGTTGTTGATCGCGGCCTCTCGCGCGGCGCGATCCTCGGGGTGGACGCGATCGAAGATTGCCGCGAAATCGAGCCGCGCACCAGGCTCGACGCCAAACAAAGAGCGGCCCCGCTCGGTCATCCACACATCGTTGGCGGAAACATCCCAGACCCACATGACCAGGTCTCCGGCTTCCGCGGCGAGACCCATCAGGTTCGCGCTCTCACGCAGCGCTTCCTTCGAGCGTCGTTCCTCTTCGATGACGACGGCGAGAAGCATCAGGGGAGTCGCAGTGACGAGGAGGAATAGCTGAAGTTGAAGCGCATTCTCAGCGGGGCTCTGAGCGAGGAACGGACCGTGCCCGCGCATGGTTCCCCAGATCGCCTGGAACGTGACGATCAACATCGCGATGCTGATTCCACCAAGGCCGAAGCGGAGCGCCGCCCAGACGAGCAGAGGAATCGGCGCATAGAGGAAAGCGGGCGAGGTGGTGGGACCCGAGGATGTCGTATCGAATACGAAGATCCCCAGCGCCACGGTACACGCACCGATGACGACCGCTTCCAGCACCCGCCGGAGGGATGGGGTTACGCTCGGCCTGAGGAACAGGTGATGGGCACCCAGCAGAAAGACCGGCACGAGGACGACGGTCGTGACCGCATTCGAGATGGCCAGGTTGAGGTATTCGACCCAGTACTGAGTGCTGAAACCGAACGAGACCGTAAAGTAAGCGCCCCAGAACGCCGTCCCCAGGGGAACGAGCACTACCGCGACGAGGACGAAGAGGATCGCGTCGCGAAGAGTGATCGCCTTGAGGGGGGACTTGATCAGAAGTCGAATGCCGGCGGCTGCCGACACGCACTTCACAGCGTCGAAAGCTTCGCAGGTCAACGCGTACATCGGCGGCCAGTCCGCCTGCTGCGTTGCCAGAAAATGGGCGCTGGCGGCGGCGAGTACGTACGCCCACCACTGCCGCGTCGGGACGAGCAGCAGGACGCACAGCAGAACCGCCTGCGGGGGAAAGAAGAGTGAGACTTTGCTGTCGGGAAAAGTGAGCGTCCAGGCGATCTGGGTGGCGGCGTAGTAGCCGAGCGCGCTCGCCAGGACGAAGGATAAGGTCCGGAGCGATACCGCCTCGGTACGTGTTTCTGGCCGGGCGCTTATGCGGGCAGCGAGTTCGGGACTCAGCAATTGTTCAACGCTGATCATCGATCAGTTTCGTTCCGGTACCAAACCTTGACGTGGACGGCACGCCCGTCGCGGAGGTGTTTCCTGCATCACAGGCAATTTGGGGTCCAGCTGAACCGCTGCAGGCGCCCGTTCCGTAGCCGCATTTTTTGGGCCGAAAAGTCGAGATCGGCACAGCAGGGCGTGCGAAGGCTCGACTTCGGTCACGATATAGCGTGGGCGTTGGTTGCGATTGCCAGCGAACAGAGCGTAGTCGGTCTACGTCTTCTCCGGAGGGGGTCGGCGCACCCTCCAGCCACAGCCGCGAGGACACATGCTTCAGGACTACAAGCTCGGATTCCGGATGCTCCTGAAATACCCGGGCCTGACGCTCGCGGGCGGGCTGGCGCTCGCGATTGCGATCGGGGTTGGCGCAGGCTGGTACGACGTGATGGGAAAGGTCTTCGCGCCCTCCATCCCCCTGCCCGACGGCGACCGCCTCGTCACGATCGAGACGCAGAATACGTTGACGAGCCAACCCGAGCCGCGCGTTCTGCGCGACTTCCTCGAGTGGCGTCGCGGGCTGCAAACAATCGAGGGCCTCGGGGCATACCGCACGCATACCCGAAACCTCGTCGCCGGCACCATGGCTCCCGAGGCGATCCAGGTGGCGGAGCTGACCGCTGCGGCGTTCGACACGGCGCGCGTGCCGCCGCTCTTCGGCCGCGCGCTCCTCGACTCCGACGAACAGCCGGTGGACCTGGCGTCGTCGTGCTCGGCTATGACGTGTGGCAGCGGTCGCTCGGCGGCCGCGAAGACGTCCTCGGGACGGTGGTCAGACTGGGAGGCACACCGGCGACCGTGATCGGTGTCATGCCGAAAGGCTTTGGCTATCCCGTCAACCATGACGCCTGGACGCCATTGCCCCTCCGCGCCTCGGTACGGCGCACTCGAAGGCGATGCGATCAGCGTCATCGGCAGGTTGGCGGGTGGCGTCTCGCGCCCGCAGGCGGACGCCGAGGTGCGCCTCTTCGGCGAACGGACGGCCGCGGCGCTCCCGTCAACGCACGCGCATCTCCGGCCGCGCGTCGTGCGGCTCGGCGAAGCGCCTGATGAACTCGACATCGCGCAGCTGGCGCTCAGGAACCTGCCGGCACTGCTCGTGCTGGGTATTGCGTGCCTGAGCGTCGGCACGCTGATCTACGCGAGGACCGCCACCCGCGAGGCCGAGATCGCCGTGCGCTCGGCGCTTGGTGCGAGCCGCGCGCGCATCATGAGTCAGCTGTTCGTCGAGGCCCTTGTGCTCGCGGCGGTTGCGGCGCCGGCCGGTCTTGTTGCCGCCGACCGGGCGCTGGCGTGGGGGATCGAAAGCGCGAACAGCGCCGCGGGCGGTGCACCGTTCTGGATGACGCCCGGCCTGAAGCTCTCGACGATTCTCTATGCCGGCGGCCTCGCGGTCGTCAGCGCGGTGCTGCTGTCAGTTCTGCCGGCGTTGAAAGTTACACGAGCGCGCGTGCAACCCCACCTCGCGAACCTTGGCAGCGGGGGAGCCACGCTGCGTTTCGGCCGCGTCTGGACCGGCGCGATGATCGCCCAGGTCGCCCTGACGGCCATCGGCATCCCCGTCGCCCTCGAGAGCGTGAGCGAGACGATACGCAAGGTGCAGGCCCGCGCACAGTTTCCAAGCCGCGAATATCTGGCCGCTCGCGTCGATGTGGGCCGGCCGTTCGAGGATGAAGAACAGCGGTCGCAGGCGTTCGCGGCGCTCGCCGACGCGGGTCGGCGAAGAACCCGGCGTCGTCGCCATCACCTACACCGACCAGGCCAGTGGGTTCAGGAGCCGGACGATTCGCAGAAGTCGAGTCTTCTCCCGGCGCCAAGCCAGCCTATAACGATGGATTTCGCGCTTCGGCGGTGGATCCGGGATTCTTCGAGGCGTTCGAGCGCCCGATCGTCGCCGGGCGCGCGTTCAATCGCGGCGACATGACTGCCAGCGCTCGAACCATCATCGTCAACGAGGCGTTCGCGCGCGCGTTCTCGCGCGAGGCGGGCGGCGCTTCGCCGATCGGCGCTCGCATGCGGTTTGCCGTACCGCATGGCGGCGACGACGAAGTAGTAGTCCGGCCCCGGCCCGAGGCGTGGGAGCCGTGGCGGGAGATCGTCGGAGTCGTACGTGACTTCGGCCTCGACCCTGATGACAACGGCAACGAACTGCCGCACGTGTTTTACGCGGTACCGGCAGGAGCACTGTCTTCGCTCGTGATGAGCGTGCGCGTGCGCGGCAATCCTGGCGTCCTCGCCGCTCGGCTGCCGCTCGTCGCTGCGGCAATCGATGCGCGATTGCTCGTCCAGGAGTCGAAACCGATGGAGGAGTGGGTCCGGCAGCGCGACGAACATTTGATCGTGATGGTCGGCGCGCAGGTCGCGGTGACCGTCCTCGTCTTGTTTCTGTCGGCGCTCGGTATTTTCTCGATGATGTCCATCAGCGTCTCGCGCCGGACCCGCGAGATCGGGCTGCGCGCCGCACTCGGCGCCACCCCGCGTCAGGCGATCGGCCGCATCCTGTCACGCGCCGTCGCGCTCATGGGCAGTGGCATCGCCGTCGGAGGCGCGCTCCTCATGGGGTCCCTCGCACTTGGCGCAGGGCCGTCGGGCGAGCCCGTGGAAGACATACCGCTCTTCGCCGCGTACCTTGCGGTGACATCGGCAATCATGCTCGCCGCGTGTGTGCTTGCCTCTATCGGGCCCGCTCGCCGCGCGATCAGGATCAATCCGATCGAAGCGCTGAGAGAGGCCTGAAGCGCGAGGCCCATGCACCCATAGCCAATCGCCGCTCAGGTCAGACGGAGTGCCACTATCGGGTCGACCCGCATGGCGCGCCGTGCGGGGAAGTAGCAGGCGGCAGTGGCAACGGCGGTGAGCACCAGCGAAACAGTCGCGAACGTCAACGGGTCGCTCGCGGTTACGCCAAACAGCAAACTCGAGCCTGCGCGGGTGAGCCACCAGGCTCCCATGAGTCCGAGCGCGAGACCTGTCAGGCTGAGCTTCAGCCCCTCGCCGATAATCATCCGGAAGATGTCACCGGCCTGGGCGCCGATCGCCATGCGCAAGCCGATTTCCTGCGTGCGCGTCGCGATGGAGTACTGGATGAGACCGTAGATCCCGACAGCGGCCATCAGCAACGCCACGATGGAGAAGGCGGCCAGGAGTGACGCCTGGAATCGGCGCTGCGTGAGGTAGGTTCCGAGCTGCTCCTCGAGAGGCACCACCCCGTAGACCGGCGCATTCTTCTCCACGCGATGCACGGCCGCCCGAAGCGCCCCGGCCATCGCCGCCGGGTCCTCCGAGAAGGTTCGGATGACGAGATCTCCGGTGGGCGGAG
The DNA here is from genome assembly GCA_963830815.1 of uncultured Acidobacteriota bacterium. GTDB lineage: Bacteria > Acidobacteriota > Vicinamibacteria > Vicinamibacterales > 2-12-FULL-66-21 > DATBJJ01. The sequence continues at coordinate 61,096 of CAWHNN010000023.1, forward strand.
GATTCTGCGCGAGCGCCTCGAAGATCTGCGGCAGTGGCTCGCGTTCCAGGCCTTGCCGCCGCATGTCCCTGACTACGCCGACCACCGTGTACCACGTGCCGTCGGAATCCCGCAGTCCCAGCTTGAACCTTCGGCCGACGGGATCGTGTCCCGGCCACGAGCGCCGCGCCATCGCATCGTTGACGATCGCTACCCGTGGAGTCTCGGGCCGATCCTCGCTCGAAAAGAAACGGCCGCGGAGCAACGGCGTTCCGAGCGTTCTGAAGAAGTCCGGGCTGACCTCATCTCTCGTAAGGCGCAGGCGATCGGAAATCGTGCCTTCGTCCCGTTCGACGGTGAGGACGTGCTCCCTGGGATTGTCACTGAACAGATCGCCGGTGATGCCGGCGCTCTCCACGCCCGGAACTGCTTGAATCTCTTCGAGGACACGGTCGTACATGCCGCTCCGTTGCGCGGTGACGCTGAAAGTGGCGGGGCTGGAGAGCTCCATCACAAGCACTCGCGCCGGAGTGAATCCGGGATCGATGTTGCTGACGTACCACCAGCTGCGGACGAGCAGGCCGGCGCCGACGAGCAGGACGATCGCGAGCGCAAACTCCGCCACGACGAGGGCGCGGCGGATTCGACGGCTGGATGCTCCGCCCGAGACGCTTCTGCCACCCTCCTCTCCCGACGGACGCAGATCACGGCGCAGCGTCGTAATCGCCGGCGCGAGCCCCACCAGGATTCCGGCCAGAAGAGAGATGGCCAGCGCCCAGCCGAGGACGCGGAGATCGAGCGCACTTCGTTCAGGCGCGGTAAATTGCCAGGGCCGAAGGCCTGGATGAACCGAATGGCTCCCGACGCGAGCAGCGTGCCTATCAGTCCCGAGACGCCGGCGAGCAGGACGCTTTCGGTGAGGAGCTGCCGCACGATCCGTCCGGCATTCGCTCCAAGCGCGGCGCGAACGGCCATCTCACGCGCGCGCGCGGTACTGCGTGCCAGCGAGAGGCTCGTGACGTTCGCGGCGGCGATGAGGAACACGCAAAACACCGCGCCGCCGAGCATCCACAGACGCCAATCGCGATTGGGATCCGACGACGTAGAGACTCAAAGGGACGACGTTGACGCCCTGGTTTCTGTCGGTAGCCGGCAACTGATCGTTGAGACGTCTGGCGACAGCGCTCACGTCCGCCTGGGCCCGCTCGAACGTGACGCCGGGCCGCAGCCGCCCGATGACGAACCAGGTCTGCGGACTGCGCACGCTGCGGCGGGTCGTGTGTGCCTGCCACACGTCGGCCTCGAATCTCGCGATTCGGAAATCAGCGGGGAGGATGCCGATGATCCGGGACGGAAAGCCGTTCAGCACGAGCGTCGCGCCGAGCGCATCGCGCGAGCCGCCGAATCGCGCCTGCCAGAAGCGATGACTGATGAGGACTACGCGTTGCCCTTGCTCGGCGTCCTCGTTTGAAAAGCTGCGCCCCAGGGCAGGTTGCACACCGAGCAGTGAAAGGAAGTTGGGGGAAGCGCTGGCGCCGACGATCTGTTCCGCCCCTTCGGCTGCCGTCAGCAGCGTGCCCACGGAATCGAAGGTGGCCATGTCTGCGAAGCTCTGACTCTGCGTCAGCCACTGTTCGACATCCCACAGTGCGGATCGGCCCTCGTGGAGGTTCTGCGTCGGATCCTCCGTCCACAACATCGCGAGCTGTTCCGGGGCGCGATAGGGGAGAGGCCGCAGCAGGACGCCATTCAGAACGCTGAACATCGCGGTGTTGGCGCCAATCGCCAGCGTCAGTGTGGCTGCGGCGGCCGTCGTATACGCCGGACTCTTGCGGAGCGCGCGCAGTGCGTGGCGCACGTCACGCCACAAATCCTCGAGCCACATGAACGACCCGACCTGGCGATACACTTCCCTGGTCTGCGGCACACCGCCGAAACGCCGCTGCGCGGCCCGGCGCGCTTCCTCCGGGGAAAGGCCCTGCCGGACGTAGTCGTCTGTCGCTTCGGCGAGATGGCTGCTGATCTCGTCCTCGAGGTCGCGATCGATCTGCCGGGAACGGCCGAGGGCCCGCAGCCGAAAGAGAAAGACCCGCAGGCGTGTCATGTGGAGTCTCCCGAGATCTTCAGGAACCGTTCAACGATGCTCGCCGCGCGCTGCCACTGCGCCTCTTCCTTCTGGAGCTGCTTGCGTCCGGCGCGTGTCAGCGCATAGATCCGCACGCGGCGGCCGCTCTCGGACATGCCCCATTTGGACGAAATCCATCCCACCTGCTCCAGCTTGAGCAGCGCCGGATACAGCGTGCCCTGGTTGAGCGCGAGCTGATTCCCGCTGATCTGCTCGATTCGCCTTGCGATTCGATAGCCGTGCAGGGGACCCAGTGCCTCGAGCGTCTTGATGACCATCAAGCCGAGGGTCCCGTAGAGAACGTCGCTCCTGTCGGGCGTCATGTGTTGGAAGCCTACACCTCGAATGTGTAGACAGTCAACTGGTCAAAGTGGACCTGTCCACGGGCTCACGACAGCAGGGACTTGAGCGCGGCGTCGATCGCGTCGAGATCCACCGGCTTGACGAGATGGCCATCGAAGCCGGCGTCGCGAGTGCGGCGGCGATCCGATTCCTGCCCGTATCCCGTGACGGCAATGAGGCGGAGGCCGGCGAGGCGCGGCAGCTCGCGCAGGTGCGCCGCGAGCTCGTAGCCATCCATCACCGGCAGGCCAAGGTCGAGGAAGGCGACGTCGGGTGCGAATGCCGCGGCCACGCTGAGCGCCGCATGGGCGTCGTGCGCGACGCGCGTGTCGTAGCCCCGCCCGGTGAGCGCGGCGGCCAGCATCTCGGCGCCGTCCTCGTTGTCGTCTACCACGAGGATGCGTATGGCACCGGCGTCCGGAGCGGCCGCGGCTGCCTGCGGCGCCGGCGCCGCATCGGCGCCGGCATCGGCTTGTTGCGTGAGCGGCAGGCGGATGATGAACTCGCTTCCCTTGCCGGGTCCGTCACTGCGTGCCGTCACCGTCCCGCCATGGCGTTCGACCAGGCTGCGCACGATCGTCAGGCCGATGCCCAGGCCGCCCTCCGAGCGGTCGAGCGCCTGCCGCTCCTGGACGAACAGGTCGAAGATGCGCGGCAGTACTTCGGGCGAAATGCCGATCCCGGTGTCGCGTACCTGAGAGTACGACCTCGTCATCCACTTGCTTCGCACGCACCGTCACCACGCCATTGGGCGGCGTGTACTTGGCGGCGTTGGTCAGCACGTTGGAGATCACCTGTCCCAGGCGCGTCGTGTCGCCGTTGACGCGCAAGCCGCGCCGCGGCACGTCCATCTTCAGCGTGTGTTGCCGCTGCTCGAGCAGCGGGCTGGCCATCTCGATCGCCTTCGCGACGACCTCTGCGACTTCGACGATTTCGGTCTTGAGCTCGACCCGGCCCCGCGCGATGCGCGACACGTCCAGCAGGTCGTCGACCAGCCGCGTGAGATGGCTGACCTGGCGCTCGATGACCGTGCGCTCGCGTTCGGATCCCGGCTCGCCGCGCAGCTTCATGAGCTGCAGCGCCGTCAGGATCGGCGACAGCGGATTGCGCAGCTCATGGCCCAGTATCGCCAGGAACTCGTCCTTGGCCCGGTTTGCGCTCTCCGCGGCCGCGCGAGCCTGGGCGCCGAGCACGAGGTTGCGAACACGGACGCTCAGGTCGCGCTCGGAGAATGGCTTGACGATGAAGTCCTGGGCTCCGTTGTCGAGGAGCTGCACCATCAGATCCTCGTCGGCTTTAGCCGAGAGCAGCAGGATCGGCGTGTGCTGCAGCTCCGGCCGCGCCCGCATCTCAGCGACCATCTCGACGCCGCTCACGTGCGGCATCATGATGTCCGAGACGATCACCATCGGATCGAATCGGAGTGCCTGCTCGATCCCCTCGCGGCCGTCGAACGCCGTCACGATGTCGTATTCGCGGCCCAGGCACTCCGCGACGAAGCGATTCATGTCCGGGTTGTCCTCGACGACCAGCACGCGGTGCCGCTCCGTGGTAACCAGCGCCCGTTCCGCTGCGGCCGTCCTTCGGTTTGATGCCGGTGAAGCGCAGCTCTTCGAGCACGCCGTCGAGGAGCAGTTGATCGAGCCGGGTCTCGGTCACCGGAGCCTCAGCGCCGATACGGCCCATCGGCAGTCTCACCTCGAATCGCGCGCCGCCAAGGCTGGAGTCGAGCACGTCGATCCGCCCCTTGTGCATCTCGACGAATTCCTTCGCGATCGCCAGGCCCAGGCCCGTCCCGGCGACCGTGCGGCTCATGCCGCCGTCGCCTTGCCGGAAGCGCTCGAAGATCGCCTGCCGCAGCTCGGGCCTGATGCCCGGGCCCGAGTCGTCTACCGAGATGATGAACTCCCCGGCCGAGTGGCGCAGCGAGCAGCGGATGCGGCCGCCGTCGGGGACGAATTTGAAGGCGTTGCCGAGCAAGTTCATCACGACGCGCTGCAGCTTGTCGGGATCGATCGCCGCCACGCACGGCCCGTCGGCGTCCACGGTGTATTCGATGCCCCGGTCGGCGGCGAGCACGGCGAAGTGCGAGGCGAGGAAGCGGACCAGCGCGGCGACGTCGCTGTCGTGCAGCTCGAGCTTGAGCTTGCCCGCCTCGACCTTCGACATGTCGAGGAGATCGTTGACGTGCTTGAGCAGCATCCGCGCATTGCGCGCGACGACCTGGCCGGATTCCCGCCGCTCGGTCAGGCTCATCGTCCCGTCATCGTCTATGAGACGCTGTGCGGGACCGAGGATGAGCGCCAGCGGCGTCCGCAGCTCGTGGCTGACGTTGGCAAAGAACTGTGTCTTGATCTCGTCGAGCTCGCGGATGCGCTCGAGCAGGCCCTGCAGCTCGACGTTCTTCTGCGCAATCTCGCGCTCCTGCGCCTTCTTCTCGGTGATGTCACGCCCTTCGCAGGCGAGGAACACGACGTTGCCCTGATCGTCCTTTACCGGCATGACCGAGGCGTCGATGATGATCGTCACCGAGCCGTCGGGGCTTGCGAAGAGCGGCGTGTCCCAGCGGACGAACTCGCCCTTCAGTGCGCGCGCGATGGCGTCGCGTATGCCCTGATTGATGTCCGGCGACACTTGCCACCAGAACGTGGTCCAGAAGGGCCTGCCCTCGACGTCGGACAAGTTGAGGCCGACCGCGTCGAGCGCGACCTGATTGATTTCGAGAACCGATCCCCGGGCGTCGAGCAGCCCGACGAACTGCACCATCGAGTCGAGGGTGATCCGCGCGATCTTCTCGCGGTAGCGCTGGCGGGAATCGGTGGCGACGATTTCCGTGCCACGTACGGTGATTGGGCGGCTGGCATCATCGACAGACATGCGGTGGTCGGCATTTTTCGTTGCGGCACCGCTATTGTCAACCGCGCGTCGTTCCCGTGATAGTTCATCCATATCGGGCGGCCGTGCCCGTGGCGCTCACCCGCGTGGCTCGCTGTCACATCCGGAGCTCGTCGTCCGTCTTCGATGTAGAAGACATCGACGGGAGGGAATCATGTTGAGATGGCTGTTCCAGCGCATGGCCGAGGCATTCGAGCGGAAGTGGCACTACGACGCGAGCTACCTGAAAGAGATCATTGATATCAGCCCCCGGGCGGCGTGGATGTTCGCGCGCGCCACGAGCCTCGCTAACTACCGTCGCGACGTCCCGGTGGCGGCATTGTCCGCCGCAGGAATTACAGCGGTGCGAGGCGAGGACTGCGGTCCCTGCACGCAACTCGCGACGGCAATGGCGGAACGCCAGGGCGTATCCCCGGCCGTGCTTCGAGCGGTCCTGACCGACGATGTGACGGGGATGCCGGCGGATGTGGAGCTTGCGTGGCGGTTCACACGCGCGACGCTGGCGCATGACGCGGCGGCGGACGGCTATCGTCGCGAGATCGTCGAGCGGTGGGGGCCGAGGGCCGTAGTCACGCTGGCGTTCGCGATCACGACGGCGCGCATGTACCCCACGGTGAAGTACGCGATGGGCCACGGCCACGTCTGTTCGCGCGTCATCGTCGGCGGCACGCCGGTAGCGATCGACCGCGAATTGTCAGGCTACGGAGCGGCTCGTCACCAGGCATAGCCCAGCTTCAGATAGACGCCGCGGCTGTCGCCGATGCCCTGCGCGTACTCGAGATTCACGTTCATGCGCTCCTTGGGCTTGAGCACGAAGTACACGCCCGCGCCGACGGTCGGATAGATGCTGCGTTCGAGCGCGACTGGTGCCTCGCCGTACAATCCGGCCGCACCAGTAAACAGCGTGGCGCCCCATCGCGCGTTGAACGCCAGGCGTTCTTCGACTTCGAGCGAGGACATGTATGGCGAGAGGTACTGACCTTGTTTGTAGCCGCGAAGGATGACCGTCGCTTGCGCGGCAGATGGGGCATCGCTGGTCAACCAGTTGTACTGTCGCATGGCCAGTACATGACCGCCGCCGTGCTTCCAGAACGTTTTCAGGTCGATGCGATACGCATCGAACGACTCGGCTCCGCCGAGTGCCTCACGATAGGCAATATTGTTGACATTGAGGAACCAGCCTGCCGTGGGCATGTCTTCGTTGTCGCGCGAATCGTGCATCAGCGTGACGCCCACCCCCGCTGACTCGAAGCCGCGTACGCCCAATGACTCGAGCACCAGATCGTCTTCAACGGTCGCTCCGAGCACCTGGTAATTGGTGGCGCTTCCCTGGGCGCCGATGAACCAGTCCCCCTTCGCACGAAACAGGTACCGCCCCGCGAGGGACTTCAGGTCATCGTCTGTCTTGAGCGGCTGGCCAGTCCCGAGATAGTCGTCGTAGTCGTTCTTGATCAGCCCGAACGCGGCGATCAACACGAGGCGATGGTGATCGGCGCCAGAGGATGTCCGGGCAAAGGCGCTGAAGATCTGTGAGTCCGTGGATGTGTACTTGTAGGTCAGGCCGAAGAGCGACACCCGGCTTTTCGGATCGAAGACGTGCATGTAGGCGCCCAGTCCGCCGACGGCAGTCCCGAGTTTCGGACTCGACGAGAAGAGTGGCACCAGCAGCCACGGCGACCGCGCTTCTTTCTCCGCGGCCGGCTGCGCTGGCGGATCCGGCGCGGGCTGCTGCGCGGATGCCGGCCCGGACAATATGAGGAACGCCAGGAGCACTGACAGTCGTGTGACGAGATGTCTCATGGTTGCTTTCGAACAGCTCTTGGGCACCGGGCACGGTTCCCGTTACCCTTGGTCGGTAGATTATCGCCGCATGGATCGAGGCCAGCTCGACTGTGCTAGTCTGCGCTCATCCTAGAGGCAAGGCCATGATGGCAGGGGAGCGATCGACCACGACCCACACGGTCGTCGTCGCGCTGCCGTAAACGTCCGAAACCAAGGGTGGCACTCGTGGCAGCCGGCAGTCGCTGGATCCTTGCGGAAAGCAGGCGGCTGCGTCTCTCCACCTTATTCATCCTCTATGTCGCGCAGGGCGTGCCGCTCGGACTCTTCTGGTTCGCAATTCCCTCCTGGATGGCTGCCAATGGGGCAAGTGCTGCCGACGTCGGCTATGTCCTCGGCCTCACCACACTTCCCTGGACGCTGAAGCTCGTCAACGGTTTCATCATGGACCGCTACACCTTCCTCGCGATGGGGAGGCGGCGGATCTGGATCATCGGCGCGCAGACGGTGATGATCGCGCTGCTGGCGGGTTGCGCGCTGGTCGGTCCGGGCGTGAAAGACATATTCCTCCTCGGGATGGCCGGCTTCGTCGTCAACATGGCGACGACCTTTCAGGACGTGGCAGTCGACGGCATGGCGGTCGACATCATGGAAGAGGAGGAGCGCGCCCGCGCGAGCGGGATGATGTTCGGCGGTCAGTCGATCGGGATCGCTTCGGCGACCGCCTTGTCGGGTCTCGCGATCGCGCGGCTCGGCCCCTCGGCGGCCTATCTCTTATCTGCAAGCTTCATCGGTGCAATCACGCTCTACATGCTGCTGCTCACGGAGCGTGCCGGCGAGCGGCGGCGCCGTGGAGCGCGGGTGACGCGCATCCGCGCAACGGCGTGATCCACGTCGGGGCGTGGTGGCCGATCCTCAAGAGCACCGTCGTCTCGATGATTCGGCCGGTGAGCCTGTTCTGGCTGCCCGTGCTCCTGGTGCGGGGATTCCACTACGGGATGTTTACCGCGGTCACGCCGCTCATCGGCACCGGCAATGTCGGCTGGAGCGAGGTGCAAGTCACCAGCGTTGTCGGCACCGCGCAGTTCGTCGCCGGGATCCTGGGCCTCACGCTTGGCGGCTGGCTGGGCGACACCTTCGGGGCAAAGAAATCGACCATCGCGATGTTCGCCGCGCTGATGGCGGTGAGCGCGACGATGTGGTTCAGCGCCGCCGCGTGGGGTGATGCGACGAACTTCACCGCCTTCGTCTACGCCTGGTGCGCGCTGGACGTGCTGATCACTGTGGTGGCTCTGCCGATATCCATGCGGCTGTGCGACCCGCGTGTCGCCGCGACCCAGTTCACGCTCTACATGGCGACCAACAATTTCGGGATCAGCCTCGCGGCGTGGGTGCTCCGCTTCAGCAGGCAGATGAGCGGCTTACCGATGATGTTCGTGCTGGTATTTGCGCTGCACCTGGTCGGCCTGCTGCTGATGGTGCTGGTCAAATTTCCCCGGAGGACGGTCGTGGTGGACGCGATCGCCGCGCAGCTGGCCGAGAGTGCGGGGCCCGAGCCGGTCATCAACTGAAGGCGGCTGACGGGGCAAAGAGCGGCGCGTTCGCCCGTGAGGATTCGCCATCGTCTTCGCGTTCTGCACTTATACTCACGGCACAGTTGACCCTGACCTCCGGCACGCGCCTCGGTATCTACGAAATCAATGCGCCGATCGGCGCCGGTGGAATGGGCGAGGTATACCGCGCGACGGACACGACGCTTGGCCGTCAGGTCGCTATCAAGATCCTGCCGGCCGCGTTCGCCGCGGATCCGGAACGTCTCGGGCGGTTCGAACGTGAGGCGAAGATCCTCGCCTCGCTCAATCATCCTCATATCGCGGCGATCTACGGATTCGAGAAATCGGTTCCTTCGACGGGCTCAGGGCAGGCCGCTGTGTACACCCTTGTGATGGAGCTCGTCGAGGGCGAGGATCTCTCGCAGCGCATTGCCGCAGGGAGCGCGATCCCGATTGAGGAGGCCCTGCCGATCGCCCGGCAGATCGCCGAGGCTCTCGAAGCGGCGCACGAGCAGGGGATCGTCCATCGCGACTTGAAACCCGCAAACATCAAGCTGCGCGCCGACGGTACGGTGAAGGTGCTCGATTTCGGCCTCGCGCGACCCGCGACAACTGGTGGGACGGGGGTGGACGCGCTGCACTCGCCGACGTTCACGAGTCCGGCTGCGCTCACGATGGGCGGCATGATTCTCGGGACGGCCGCCTACATGGCGCCGGAGCAGGCGCGGGGGAAGACCGTCGACAAGCGCGCGGACATCTGGGCTTTCGGGCTCGTCCTCTACGAAATGCTCGCCGGCAGGATCGGGTTTGCCGGCGATACCGTCAGCGATGTCCTCGCAGCCGTCCTGACACGGGAGCCCGACTGGACCGCGCTGCCCGCCACGACTCCCGCCTCGATCAGGCGCCTGCTCGCGCGTTGTCTCGAGAAAGATCCGAAGCGCCGGCTGCGTGACATTGGCGACGTGCGGCTGGAGATCGAGGAAACGCTCCGCGACCCCGGGGCGGGCCCGGCGCCGGTTACCGCAGCGCCTCGCGTCCGGCCGGTTCGTCTGGGCAGCGGCAGGGTTCGCAGGACTCGCGGTCGCTCTCGTCGCTCTGGCAGTTTACGGAATGTGGCCCCGCGCGCGCACGTCTGAGGCGCGGCCGCTCCGCGTGTCCATCGTCCATACGGAAGGCAGCGAAGTCGGTGCCCCGGTGATCTCGCCCGACGGCCGGCGTGTCGCGTACCGGGCACGACGAAGCGACGGCATGCCGTTGCTCTGGGTGCGGGATCTGGCCAGCGGCGAAGCGCAGCCTCTGGCCGGTACCGAAGACGCCTCCCTGCCCTTCTGGTCGCCCGATTCGAGCGACCTGGGGTTCTTCAGCGGCGTTTCGTTGAAGCGCGTGTCGGCGGCCGGCGGGCCGGTGCGCATCGTAGTCGACTACATGGGCACTTATGGCGGTGCCGGAGGGACCTGGGCAGCCGACGGGACCATCCTCTTCAGTGCGCAGTTCGATCTGTTCCGGGTTCCGGCCGATGGTGGTGCGCGCGAAAGTTGTCGTGAAATCGCCGACCCAGGACTGGTCCTACTACTGGCCGACGTTCCTGCCCGATGGCCGCCGATTTCTGTTCACCGCGAAGTTGTGGACGCGTAATGCCGAAGCCAGCGATCAAGGCATCTACATCGGGTCGGTGGACAACCCGAAGATCGAGCGGCTCCTCCCGGATCTTTCGAGTGCCGTGTATGCCCCGCCCGGCTATCTCGTCTTTGTCCGCGACGGCACACTGACCGCGGTGCCGTTCGATCTCACGGCCGCCCGCGTGACTGGCCCGCCCGTCGCGATCGGCGGGGCAGTGGCGACCGAACCGATGTTCTACTTCGCGGCAATTTCGGCGTCGGCCGACGGCACGCTGGCGGTCAGGCCACCACCGGCCATCGCATTGACCAGCACAGGGATGAACGTCGCGCAGACGGAACTGCACCTGGTTGACCGCGGCGGAAGCGGGAACCGCGTGAGCACCGCGCGGCTCTTCTCGTTCACCATGGCACTCAGCCCCGTGGACAGCCGCGTCGCCGCTGCGGCGATTCTCGACTCGCGCGCTGGTACGTCGGACCTCTGGCTGGTGGACCTCACGAAGGACACCGCCGTACCGCTGACGACGACTCGCGGATTCACCGCCTACCCCGTCTGGTCCGCTGACGGCAAGCGCATGGCCTACGGGTATCAACCTCCCGGCAGAGTGGACGACGTCTACCTGAAGGACATGGTCAGCGGAGCGCTCTCCCCGCTGCTCGAGGCACCGCGGACCATCGAGCACCCGATGGCCTGGTCCCATGACGAACGATCGCTGCTCGCCTTCACCGACGACGACAAAGGGACGTACGTGTCGACGTGGTCGTTCGCTGCCCGCGCCCTCACCCGTGTCGCCGGTCCCCGGTGATCGACGCCAAGGCATTCTTCTCGCCACGCGACGACTTCATCGCCTACACGTCGCAGGAGTCAGGCCGTTCCGAGGTCTACGTCACCACGTTTCCCGAGCATCGCCAGACGTGGCTGCTCACGACCGGCGGCGGCCAGGTGATCGGCTGGCGGAAGGATGGAGGCGAGATCCTCGTGGCGACGCTGTCGGGACACATCGCCGCCTACCCGGTGACGACCGAGGGCGGTTTCTCACACGGCGAGCCGACGACGCTCCTTCGTAATCTTGGCAGCCTGGCCATCTACACGACCGCGACGCCAGATCATAGCCGCCTGCTCATTCGCGTCAGCCCGGACGCGGCACAAGACAAGGGCGAGATGCGGCTGCTCATTGGCTGGCAGGAGGGCGCGCGGCAGCGCAACCCGTGACAACCGGCCACGCCTGCAAGGCTGTGGTTGTGCACGGGCCCGGGATTTGACAAATATATTTGTCTAATTGATAATCCCGCCCGTGCAGGTTCTCAACGACACCAGCCAGCTCGCCGCCGCGCTCTCGCCGCTCCGCATGCGCGTCCTTCGCGAGATGCACGAGCCGGAGTCCGCGACCAGCCTCGCGCCGCGTCTCGGACTGTCGCGGCAGACGCTGAACTACCACCTGCGCGAGCTCGAACGGGAGGGCTTTCTTGAGCTCGTCGAGGAACGGCCGCGCCGCGGCTGCGTCGAACGCCTGCTCAAAGTCACGTCACGTGCCTTCGTCGTCAACCCGGCGCTCCTCGGCGCGCTGTCGGACGATCCGCACCAGGCCCGCGATCGCTTCTCGAGCGCGTTCCTGCTCGCGACCGCGACCGGGCTGATTCGCGACGTCGCGACGCTCACCGGACGGGCCCGAGCGGTGGAGCAGCGCCTGGCGACGTTCACGATGGACTGCGAGATCGGCTTCGCGTCGCCGGCGGCCTTTCGTGCGTTCACCGAGGAGCTGGCATCGCAGGTCGCGACGCTGGCCTCGAAATACGACGACGCCAGCGCCACGAGCCGCCGCTTTCGCGTCGTCGTCGGCTCGCATCCGGTTGTGACCAAGACCGCCGCCGACGCCGCCGCGGAAACCGCGCGGCACCAACGCCAGCAACAGCCTCGGAACAAGCGTAACAGCGCAAGGAGAGAGTAATGAGCGAACGTCCAGCGGACAAAGGCACGAGAACGCAACAGCACGAAATCATCATCGACGCGCCGATTGAAGCCGTGTGGAAGGCGATCAGCGATGCCGAGGAGCTGACGCGATGGTTCGTCGAGGAGGCCAGCGTCGAGCCTGGCGTCGGCGGCACGATCAGCGTTTCGTGGGGCGGCGACGAGAAGGGGGAAGCTCGAATCGACGAATGGGAGCCGAACCGGAAACTGCGAAAGACGCTCATGCCGTTCGAGATGGGCGCCGCGAAATACGACGGCACGACACCGATGGTCGACGAGTACACGATCGAGCGCCGCGACGGCAAGACGGTGCTGCGGCTGGTCAGCTCCGGCATCCCCAACACGCCGGAGTGGGACGGCTTCTACAACGGCACCGACACCGGATGGAGCTCCTTCTTCCGCACGCTGCGCCACTATCTCGAACATCACGCCGGCAGCCCGCGCACGACGATCAAGGTGATCGGCAAGGCGTCCGGCTCGCCCGAGGACGCCTGGGCGCGTCTCGTGGCTGCGGTCAAGCCGACTGGCACCATCGTCTTCGAGAAAGCGCCCACGGTTCTCGAAATGACCATTCCCGAGCTCGGCAACGCCTACCTCTGGCACTCGATGTCGCGCGCCGGGGCGAACAGCTTCGTCTACACGATGCTGTCGGTCTATGGAAAGACTCCGGCCGAAGTCGAAACGATCCGCGCGAAATGGCAGCCGTGGCTCGAGCAGTTACTGGGCGTCGAGGCGCCGAGCGGGGTCTGATACGTCGGGGCTACGGCCGACCTTGCGCGATATGGTGCGCCAACCGAGAATCGGGAACGAGTGTCCGCGAATCGCGGGCCGAATGGAGTCACCATGCCCTATGTCGATGGTTTCCTGTTGCCGGTGCCCAAACGCAAGGTCAACGCGTATCTGGCGATGTCTCGCAAGGCCGGCAAGATTTGGAAAGAGTATGGCGCGCTCGAATATCGCGAGTGCGTTGGCGACGACTTGCACATCAAGAACATGACCGGGTTTCCGGATGTGGTCAAAACCAAGGCGGGCGAGACCGTGGTCTTTTCGTGGATCGTCTACAACTCGCGCGCACACCGCGACGCCGTCAACAAGAAGGTGATGAAAGACGAGCGGCTGGCTTCGATGATGGATCCCCAAATATGCCGTTCGACGTCAAGCGCATGGCGATGGGCGGGTTCAAGGTGGCGTCGACCTGTAAGGGCCGTCGCTTGCAGATCCGCGACGCGGATCGCTAGCATGCGAGTTGGACGGAACAACAAGGAGGTTATCGTGGCGACAACGCAAGAAGCTCTGCAGATCAGCGGGATCATTCCCAGCTTCACCGTCGACGATTTGCAGAAGAGCATGACCTTTTACGAAGCGCTCGGCTTCACAGTCGAGGAGCGGTGGGAAGAGAACGGGGCGCTTCTCGGCGTGATGCTGCGTGCCGGCAAGAGCCAGATCGGCCTCAACCAGGACGATTGGAAAAAAGGGCGCGACCGCAAGAAGGGAATCGGCATGCGACTGTTCATGTCGACGACACAGAACGTCGACGAGATTGCGAGGCGAGCCAAGAGCGCCGGCATCACGCTCAAATCGGAGCCGCACGACACCGAGTGGAAGACCCGGGCGTTCGAGGTCATCGATCCCAGCGGTTTCGTCTGGACTATCGGTTCTGAAATTCCGGCATGACCTGACGCGCCAGCGGGGCTCGCTAGTCGGCTAAAGCCGGACGTTAAGAATAGTCCGGCTAAAGCCGGGCGTTAAGAAATGAGCAGGGGGCATACGACGCTCGGATGCCCCCGTTCCTTACTGTTCCATCCGCTTTTTGGTGTTCGCGAGCGAAGCCTGCATCCCACGCTCTACCTCGCCCTGCACCTTGCCGCGGATCATCGAGCCAGTGAAACCGTCAAGGCCATCGGATCGGCTGCGATTGACGTTGGCGAACCAGAATCCTTCTCCGCGCGCGGGATCCGGCACAAGGACTCGCAGTTCGATGGCGGTCCAGAAGTAGTGGCTGGCGTACAACATTTTCGAGGCGACCACGGCGTGGGACTGCCGGTTGGCAATCGTGAGGTGATTGATGCGAATCGTGGGCTTCAGCCCGAACTTGGCATTCTGCCAATACAGAAAGGATTCCGCGTTCGGCAGCGTCACCTTCGGGTAGCCGAGAAGGTAGTCTTTGAGGCCGGGCAGATAGTTGGTCATTTCCGGCATGCGATCGACCATGGCCGCGAACTCCTGCGCGACAAACGTCGGGCGTGACCCGTCACGGTACACCGCGAGGCCGCTGTTTCCACCCGCCAGATATGCGATCACGTACTCGTGCGCCAGCCTCCGCATCGATCGATCCACATCGGCAGTTGCGCTCGGTTTCGACCAGTCGGTTTCCTTTTGAATACGCGTCAACGCTGTTTCGCCTAACTTCACCTCGCAATCGCCGACCTTGCAGGTCTTCAGGTCCGCGATGTCTTCGGCCGAAAGCGAGAGCTGATCAAAATCCTCGAGCCGCGGCGGATTGCTGATACGCTTCGTGACCAGAAAGCTATCGCCGTTTTCAAACGACTCGATGTCCTTCACGGCGCTGACGTAACGAGCGATCGGCGCCTTGACCCACACGGCGCCGAAGATGGCCACTTCCTTCGCAGGGTCCGTTTCGATGGACTGCGTCACGGGCTGTCCGGCGAGGAGTTGTTTGTATTGGTCGGCTGTCAGCTTGACGTGCGCCTTGATGTACGAGTCGAACCGCGCGGGAAGCGGAGCCTGGCCTTGCGCCTGAAGAGACCTTCCATCGGACCCGAGGGCGAGTACTGCGACGAGCCCAGCCACCAGGTGCAGGAGCACATGTGATCCGGCGTTCAATCGAGTGCACGGAGATGTCGTCATGTCGCTCCTTTGATGAGTTAGAGCTCCTCATCAGGTTTGCCACGCGTTCGGCGTTCGCTCAGTCTACGATCATTGGCCACACCCCACGCGGTAATGACAACCCGCGAAGCGCGCTGACTGAGCGATGACGATGTCGACGCTCACCCGATCCTTCGAAGCTGCGCGCGAGGCCGCGAAGGCTGCCTTCCACGTTCGGCTCATCGGAACCTTCGAGCCCGATCTCGTGTGCGCGCCCGCCGACGCAATCGCTGACGCGTGGCTCGCCACCGCCCAGCCGGACTTCGATCAGTTTCCCGTCCGGGATGCCGATCGCACCATTGGCCTGCTCGTGCGCGGCGATTGTTCGAGCAAGCTCGTGCGCGACGCGATGCTGCCCTTGAGCGAAGAGCTCATCGTGTCAGCGGACATGGCGATCGCGGAGCTGATCCCGCGAATGAAGGCGCTGCCCTGCCGGCTGATTCTGCGTGGCGACCGTATCGATGGCCTGGTCACGCAAAGCGACCTGCTCAAGCTGCCGGTCCGCATCGTCATATTTGGGCTGCTGACGCATCTCGAAACGGTGATGGCGGATCTGATCTCGACTCACTGGCCCGGCGACGAGTGGCTGACCGCCCTCAGCGCCGGCCGCCGCGCCAAGCTCCTCGAGAAGGAAACTGCTCTGCGCCTGCGCGGGCTGAATCCTCCTCGAATTGAGCTGACCGAGTTCGCTGACAAGCGCGACCTGTGCAAGCGCCTGCTTTCGGCGGGGCGGACGCGCTTCGATCGGGAGATGGACGGTCTGCGCAATCTCCGCGATCAGCTTGCCCACGCCGCGACGTTTGTCGAAGATGCGGACGGTTCGACGGGGATTGGATCGTTCGTCGACCAATGGGATGCCGCGCGCTACTGGGCCCAGGAGTTGATGATGCTGATAGAGAAGGAATCGATGCAGACGGGCCCCCGCCGCTCCGACTAGCGCTCGTTCTGATGCGCGTCAGAGGGGAAGACCGATGCGGTTAAGCAAAGGATCGAAACGCGAATCCGAGCGGAGTCCATCGAAGATGGGGCTGGACTTTCAACGTCGGCATCTCCCACGCGCGGGCGTCAGCTGCCTTCGCGAGCCACTCGAATGCCCGGTCGTTATCCTCGAGACCTGTGTAGACCAACGCGATCAGGAACGGCGATGGGCTTCTCGGCCTCGTGAGCCGATGGAGATCGTCGATGGCGCTTGTGCCTCGCGCGTTTGTCCCGCGCGCGCAAGGATGTAGCCGTAGAATGCCACAACGTCCGGACGGGTGGTTAAACCGCGTGCAGTCTGCGCTTCCGCCACTGCACGGTCGGGCATCCCCTTACTGATATAGGTCAATCCCAGCAGCGCATGCGCCAACGCGGCGTTCTGATCGAGGTCGAGCGTCTCCTCGAATTCATGCACCGCATCATCGAAGCGTCGCGCCAGGTACAACACAGTTCCCAGAGTCATGCGGGCGTTCGGCGACACCGGGTCGAGGCGACGCGCCTGTTCCGCGAGCGGCAGCGCCTCGAGCGGACGGCCCGTGTAGGCCAGATAAAACGCATATGAGCGCAGGTTCGACGCATCGTTCGGGGCGAGCTCGATCGCTCGCCTGTAATGTTGTTCCGCGTCCGCCCATTGCCAATAGTGATCGCCGATGATGGCTGCGAGCGCGCGGTGGGCTTCCGGCAACGAATCATCGAGTTCGAGTGCTTTGAGAGCTGCCTGTCTCCCCAACTGGTGAGACTCGCCTAGAGGCACGATGTCGTAGCTGCCTAGCAGCGCGTACGTATCGGCCAGACCGCTATAGGCCAGTGCATAAGAAGGATCAAGGGTGATCGCCTGCTGAAAGTGCTCCTGCGCCTTTCGTAGTCCTTCGCCGCTGCCTTTGCTCAAGTGATATCGCCCGCGGAGGTAGTGCTCATACACGAGTGAATTGTTCGCCTGCCGCCTCGTAGTGGAGTCCGGTTCTTCGCGGCCCAGGCCAAGCGTTGCCAGTGTACGGTCCGTGACCGCGGCGGCGACCTCGTGTTGTACTGACAGGAGGTCCTCGGCCGGCCGTTCGTACTGCTCCACCCAGACATGACTCTGCGAGCGCGCGTCGACCAGCTGTGCGGTGATTCGCAGTCGAGTGCCGATTCGTCGCAGGCTGGTCTCGAGAAGATACTGGACGCCGAGTTCCCGTCCGATCTCGTCAGCGCGCTTCGTCGTGGATTTGTAGTGCATCGCCGACGTGCGCGCGATGATTCCGAGGTGTACGGTGTTGACCGCGCTCATCTGGGCAATCATTTCCTCGGTCAGACCGTCACAGAGATACTCCTGCCCAGGATCGCCGGTGAGGTTCTGGAAGGGAAGCACGGCGAGCATGATCCGGCCGTTTGTTGGAGTGAGCGGGCCGCGGAACCGAGAGAACGTACGCAATATAGCCGACCGCGGTGATCAGCGCCGCGAAGCGAGCGAGGGCCACCCGGCGAGGGACATGGGTCGGAGAGGGCACTGCCGTCTGTTCGGCGCTGCCGCCTGGCTGACCTCAGACGTCGGGATGTGAAGAGAATCTCGCTGCGTAGTGGCCTTTCGGGATCTCGACGACGATTGGCTCGTGGCGACCTTCTAAATCGTAGTATCGGGCCAGCTTTGCACGGAGTTTTGACGCTTCCACTCTGACCGTCGGGTCGATCGTAGGATTGAACGATTCGGGCTTGTCGAAGCGCGCAGGCCGACGACGTATTCCTTGAGGTCTCCGCCCTGCCCGGCGACGGTTTCTTCGACGACGAACTGAGGAAGCGTGACATTCGCGGTGAGTTCGCGAAACCCGGGCTCGCCAATATTCGTCCGAGTGTTTCCTTCAGCCTCCGCGTCGTCGTCCATGCGTCGGCCCCTGTTTCCCGCCAGTATTTCCATCGCCCCTGAGGAGGTCAACCCCAGCCATTCGACATGTCAGCGTCGGCGCCGACCGTTGTGCAACGGTCATCCTACGCCAATCGGACTGCCAGACATGCGTCCACCAGTTCACATTGCTCGCGGTGGAAAGGCTCGCTTTCAGCCGGAGGTCACGTCATGAACCCGCGAACATTGTGCATTGGGGTGATTTGCGTCGTCGCTTTCTCGAAATTCGCTTTCATCGCTCACAGCGTCGAGGAGGATCCGCCGAACACGGGAATGGCTGAACCTGTCGCGCTCGAGCACGC
>CAWHNN010000024.1:0-34947 GCA_963830815.1 uncultured Acidobacteriota bacterium
GCGCATCGACGATGCGCAGTTTGTGCTCGGGGTTGACCCGCGCGTACACGGACACATCGGCGGCCGCGCGCGCAAGCTCGTCGGCGGACAGCTTCTCCAGCTCGGCTCCCGTCATCGTGCGGCCATCGGTGCTGATGCCGAGCTCGCGCGCGATGACGCTGGCGGTGCGCGGATGGTCGCCGGTAATCATGATGGGACGAATGCCCGCGTCGCGTGCGCGCGCGACCGCGTCTCTGGCTTCAGCTCGAGGCGGATCGATGATCCCAATCAGTCCGGCGAACACAAGATCCTGTTCAACCCGTTCGTCGGGCCGGGCCGAATGCTCCGCGAACGCCTCGGGCGTCAGCCAGCGGCCGGCCACGCCAAGCGTCCTGAGCGCCTCGCCCGCGAGAACGTCGTTCGTCTCGAGTATGGCTGCGCGCCGTTCCGGGGTGAGCGGCCGCCGCTCCTCGCCGACGAGCTCTCGGGTGCACCGCGTCAGCAGGACATCAGGAGCGCCCTTGGTGAAGACCACGCCACGCTCCCGGTGCTCGGCATCACGGTGCAGCGTGCTCATCAACTTGCGCTCTGAAGAAAATGGGATCTCTCCCACACGCGGGAGTCGCTGGTTGAGCGAATCGGAGGTCAGCCCGCACTTTCGCGCGGCGACCAGCAGCGCGCCTTCGGTTGGATCGCCCTGCACGGTCCATCGGCCGGCCGTCTCTTGAATTGAGGCGTTGTTCGCGCGGTCGGCAGCCGCCAGCGCGCGTTCCAGTTCGACGCGCAGCGCGCCTTCGATTGGCCGCCCTCCTTCAGCCTGAACGGCGCCATGGGGCGCATACCCTGAGCCCTCGAACGTCACGCGCCCGCTCGCGGTGACGACCACGCGCACCGTCATCTCGTTCTTCGTGAGCGTGCCCGTTTTGTCCGATGCGATGACGGTGGCCGAGCCGAGCGTCTCCACAGCCGCGAGGTGCCGTACGATCGCGTTCCGCTTCGCCATCCGCTGCACGCCGAGCGAGAGCACGGCTGTCACAACAGCGGGAAGACCCTCGGGAACGGCCGCCACCGCCAACGCGACGCCGAGGATGAGCACATCGAACAGAGCGCCGACGCCTCGTACATCTTCGACCACGATGATGGTGACGATCATGATGATCGCGATGGCGATCACAACCAGGCCCAGCATCTTGCCCGTGCGATCCAGTTCCCGCTGAAGCGGTGTCGTCTCGTCGGGCGTCGTCTTGAGCAGTCCTGCGATGCGCCCCATCTCGGTGCGCATGCCGGTGGCGATGACGACAGCCTTTCCATGCCCGTAAGTCGCGGCGGTGCCGCTGAAGACCATGTTGTCGCGATCGCCGAGAGGCACGTCCTCGGAGATCACGGCGGTATCCTTCGTGATCGGAAGGCTCTCGCCGGTGAGTGCAGCCTCCGCCGTCTGCAGGGCGGCGGACTCGACCAACCGGCCATCGGCGGCAATGGTGTCGCCTTCCTCGATGAGCATGATGTCGCCCGGAACGATCTGCGAAGCGGGGACGTTTTGCCGCTCTCCGTCCCGGATGACGGAGGCATCTGCGGCTGACATCGCGCGAAGTGCAGCGACCGCAGCCTCGGCGCGCGACTCCTGCGCATAGCCCATGGCCGCGTTGAGGAGCACGACCGCGAGGATGGCAATGGCTTCGTACGGGAGGGCCGCGTCGCGCTCCACGACCCAGATCGCCGCGGAGATCGCGGTTGCGACGAGAAGCAGGATGACGAGCACATCCTGGAATTGCGAGAGGAATCGCCGCCACGCCGGGACGGGCTTCTCCGCGGTGAGCTCGTTTGGTCCGTAGTGCGCGAGCCGGGCGCGCGCTTCCTCGTCGCTCAGCCCGCTCTGCTCATTGGTCCCGAGCCTGGCGACCAGTTCGCTGGCGTGCAGGCGGTACGCCATACCCGGCTCTGGCGTTTCGCTCGCGACAGCAGGCAAGTGGTCTCCTCCTTGAGAAGCGGCACGACAGCTGTCGCGATGTTACCGCAGCCAATGCGCTCGCGGGTTCCTACGCGCCGGAGACGGCGGCGATGAAACCCGCGACATAGCGCTGGATCTGGTCTGACGGCAAGTCATATCGGGCGCGAGTGTCCGGCTCGCCGAGATTGCCGCTGATGACGAAGGCGCGCAGCCCCGCCTGGGCAAGGCTTTTCGCCTGCGCGATGCTCAGCCCGCCGACCACCTGCACCGGGGCGGCCTTGCCGACCCGCTCGAACACTGTGCGGGCCACGTCACCGAGATAGTCGCGCTCGATGAGCTTGGGGTCGGCGCGCCGCGCGTCGGCCTGCAGGTGGACACCGACGCCGTCGACACCGGCCTCGATCATGCGCAGCGCGACCTCGATGGCCTGCGCGGCCGGGCCCTGGTGCGGCACCATGATATCGGCGAAGACGAGCCGCGGCAGTTCGGCCCCGGCGGCCCTGAACTCGTCGCGCACGGCACAGATCGCCTTTGCCGTATCCACGCCGGCGAGCGCGAGGAAATCGACGATGTTGCCGCCGCCCGCATAGACGGCGCGCGCCTCGAAGGCACCGCCATCCATGGTCTTCATGTCGGCCAGCAGGAGCGCCTCGGGAAACTTTCGACGGAAGGCTGGCACGACATTCGAGACGCCCTGGTTCTTGAGCAGCGGCGTCCCCATTTCGACGATGGTGACTCCGCCCGCCAACGCCGCGCTGGCAACCCCGAGACCCTGCTCTATGGTGGCCACGTCGACTGAAATCTGGAACGTGAATCGTGTTCGGAGCTGATCGAGAACGCGGGCGGAGGCCGGGTGAGCGCCTGCTGGCCCCTTCGACCGGCTCAGGGCTGGCCCTTCGACCAAGCTCAGGGCGGCCCACGAGTTGGGCCGCATCATCTCGAAGATGGCGCCGGCTGTCAGCGCACCCACTGCGAATTTGCCCGCGCCGTTGAGGAACGATCGCCGGTCGATGTGCCCGTGCTGTTCGAGCACTCGCCGCTGGAAATCGCGTTTTCATCGCTCATCGCAACTCCTTAGTCAGCCGCAGCCAGGCGAGCGAACTGAACCTTCAGCCCGTTGACCTGTGCAAGGTAGCGGCGAGGGTCATGGTCGCCGCATCGCTGGCCTCGTCTGAACCTGAAGCCCAGGCGCGCGTATCCGTCACCGGCGCCCGTCTCCGCACAGGTGGATGATCGCCGCCAGGTTTTGCCGCTGCTGCAGCGACGCGGTCGTTATGCGGTTCGCGTCGAGGATGCCCGCGACGTTGCGATCCAGCAGCGCGGCAGTCATCTCCACAGCATGAGCGGGCACCACGCGTGTGTAGAGTCCGTTGAACCAGCACGAGCGCCGGTCGTTCCAGGGGCCATCCTCGACTACGACGTGATCGTGAATGCAATAGCGACGGGCCTCTGCGAACGTTCCATCGGTGATCTGAAACATCCCGACGGCGCTCGAGGCCGGTCGGTATAGCTCGAACGGGTTCCAGCTGAAACGCCACCGCCAGTAGGTCCGTGCTACCGGGTTGCCGCTGCTCTCCACTTGGGCCAGAGCGGCCAGCAAATCCGGTCTGATGACCGCTGTGGAATGCTCTTCGAAGAGCGGGCCGTATTGCCGCCACGTCTCCGCGGGCGCTTTGCCAAGCGAGCCGCTGACGGTAACGAACACCTCGCAGGGCTTGCGGACGACCTGCACGATCCAGTTCACGGCCGCCCAGACGATCACCAGCAGGGCCGTCCCGACGACTATCTGGACGGCCAACGGGGCGGTCCGCAAGGCCAGAAACGCCCGTCGCCCAAAGCGCGCGGACGAGGGACGCGCGCGCCGGCCTCGGATGGCGCCGGCCGGCGTGCGGCCCGTGCCATCGTCGCGTGGTGCATGACGGACACGCACCCATTATCGAGCATTCCTGACCGGCGCATTTCTCGACCTGTCACCGCGACCTTTCCGTGGGGCGGGATCAGCACTCCATCGTGGAAGTAGCTCGTCGGCCGCTGGCGACGGTCCTGGCGGTTGCGACATTGAGGTACGCTCCTCAGATGCGAGGCGTTGCGCTCGGGGCTGGCTATTTCGCGCCGTATCACTACGAGGCCTGGACGCGGATACCGGAGGCCGAGATCGTGGCCATGTTCAATCCGACCGAGGACAGGGCCGCACCGATCATGGCCAGGTACGGCGTTCCCCGCTATTACGCAAACTGGCAGGAGATGATCGATCGCGAGGCGCCGGATTTCGTCGACATCATCACGCCTCCCGAGACCCACGAAGAGATCTGCCGCTACGCCGCCGAACGCGGCGTGCACGTCATCTGTCAGAAGCCGCTGGCGCCCACTTACGACAGCAGTCGACGGATCGTGGAGTCCGCGCGTGCCGCCGGGGTTCGCCTCATGGTGCACGAGAACTTCCGCTGGCAGCCCTGGTATCGCTTCATCAAGCAAATCCAGTCCGACGGCGTCATCGGTGACTTCACCCATCTTGTCTTCTCGATGAGGACCGGTGACGGCTGGGGCGACGACGCCTATCTCGCGCGACAGCCGTTCTTTCGAGAGTACCCGCGGCTGCTGGTGTACGAGACAGGCGTGCACTTCATCGACACGTTCAGATTTCTGCTCGGAGAGGTCGTGAGCGTGTATGCGCAGCTGCGGCGTTTGAACCCGATCATCAAGGGCGAGGATGCAGGGCAGCTGATGTTGACGTTCGCCAGCGGCGCCACGGCGATCTGGGACGCCAACCGCTACAACGAAGAAGAAACCGAGTTTCCGCGATTCACGTTCGGCACGATGCGCATCGACGCCAGTCGAGGCCACCTGACGATGAACACGGACTCGACGATTCGTATCAAGCCGCTCGGCGAGGCTGGCCGGGATGTCGACTACCCGCGGACGAACGTGAACTTTGCCGGGGACTGCGTCTACTTCCTTCAGCGCCATTTCGTCGACTGCATGCTGTCGGGACGCGAGTTCGAGTCGAACGGCGGCGACTACCTCGCGACGATAAGGGTTGTCGAAGCCGCCTACGAGTCGGCCCGCCTGGGGCAGGTGGTTCGCCTGGATCCAGGCTAGAGGCAGCGGCCAGCGCCACTGATCTCATGGCCGAGCGCACAGGCCGGGAACAGCGCGGAAGTGTCAGGCGCGAGCGGCAGCGGCGTGACGCCGGTGCAGCGTCGCCCGCACGTGATGGCGTGGAATCATGTCGAGGATGCAATCGGGCTCCTCGCGGTGGCCCGCGACGAGATGGATTCTGTAGCGTTGCACGACCATGGCGATGATGAGCAGCATCTCCATCATCGCCATGTCGACGCCCATGCACAGGCGCGGCCCGCCGCCGAAGGGGAAGTAGGCATGCCGCGGCCGGCCTTCCGATCGCGCCGGCAGGAACCGCTCGGGATCGAAGGCTTCCGGGTTGTCCCAGAACTGCGGGTGGCGATGGGTGAGATAGGGGCTGAGCAGGATTGTTGATCCTGCCGGAATCCTGAAGCCGCCGATCTCATCGTCGTTGATCGCATCGCGCGGGATGACCCACACCGGCGGATATACCCGGAGCGACTCGTTCACGACCATGTGCGCGTACCGCAATTGCGGCAGGTCGGCGATGGTCGGCAGGCGATCGCCGATCACCTGTTCGATCTCAGCGTGCAGCTTCCGCTCGACCTCGGGGTGCAGTGACAGCAGGTACCACGTCCAGGCGAGCGACTCGCCGACGGTGTCGTGGCCCTGCTGCAGCATGCCGAGAATTTCCTCGTGCAGCTGCTTGTCCGTCATGGCCGCGCCGGTTTCGCTGTCCCGCGCCGCCATCAGCATGGCGAGGAAGCTGCGGCCGCCGTCGCCCTGTTTCTGCTTCTGCGCGACGATCTCCGAGATGCGATCGTTGAGCATCCGCATCGCGCCGTTGAAGCGGCGGTTGTCGCCAGTCGGCACCCAGAGCGGCAGCGGCGCCAGCGCCGCGACGCGCTTCTTCAGCACCGCCAGCGCCGACTGCGCGGCTCTGGCCATCTCCGAAGCGTCGGCCCACAGGTCCACGCCAAACAGCACGTCGCCGATGATCACGAGCGCCAGCTCGGTCATCTCCTTGTAGAGCGCGACGGGCCGGCCGGACGCGGCAATGTCCTCCCAGCGCGCCAGCATCTCGGTCGCGCGCGCGGTGACGATCGGCGCGAAATCGGCAGTGTGGTCACGCTTGAAGGACGGCTGGACGCGCCGGCGCTGCTGCTTCCAGGTGTCGCCATCGGCGGTGAGCAGGCTCTCGCCCCAGTACGGTTTGATGCGATCGAACACCCATCCCTTGCAGTAGTTCTGGTGATTGTCCTGGAGCACGTGCTTGACGTGCGCGGGGTGGCTGAGGAAGTACGTCCTGCCCGGCAGCGCGAGTCGCACGACGTCGCCCTGCCGCATCGCCTCGGTGAGGAGCTTGACCGGATCGGCGCGCCACTGCAGGATGTGCCCCGCGATCGGCACGCCCGCCGGCGCGCGCGGCGCCTCGCCGTTGGTCGAGACGCGCCCGTTGGTCACCTGCACTGCCATGCGATGCACTCCCTCGCGGATCGATTCTTTGCTCTTCCGGCTAAAGCCGAAGACACATCAACGTCCGGCCGCCGTCACCGGCCGATGGCCGCCGGCGACATGATTCTCGCGTCGATCGCGGTGTCGATCTGGTATCCCGACCAGACGATTTGCGTCGACGTCTCGGTCTCGTGGTTGGTCATGACAGCGCGCGTCGGCTGCCAGCTGCGGCCCTGCTGGACGTAGTCGCTGAGGACCAGCGTCTTGCGCGGCTTGTCCGGGCTGCTGCCAAAGTACTCCGTCTTGATGATGCGATAGGCGTCGTCGTAGTACAGCTTCAGCACCGTATAGCTCGAGTAGCGATTCTTCGGCTTCGCATCGACGACCTTGCAGGTGCCGGCCGGACACGGCGCCTGGCCGACGCGCGTGTATTCGTAGTCGTCTACTTGCCACTTCAAGATGTCCTCGTACGAGAAGTCGCTGCTCACGAAGGCCGCCTGACGTCCGCGATCGGCGATGCGCTGCGCGCGCTGCGTGCGCGGCGTGATCAGCCACTGTTGATCCTCGCCGCTGCCGCTCGACCACGAGATGAGCTGCGTGTCCTTCAACGCCGTCGGCGCGTTGATCGTGACGCGCGCCTGGTCGTACTCGGCCGCTGCCTCGTGCTCGATGAGCTCGACGAGGATGCTGCGCTGGCCGATTGAGCTCGTGCCGCGCGCGAGTGTCATCTCGCCGGAGGCCTTGAGCGTCTTGAACGAGAACTGCGACACCTGCGCCTTCTGCGCGATGTCCCGGCCGGTCTCAGGCGCCTGTGCCGCCGTGAGCAGGCACGACACCAGTAGCGGCAACGCTGTCTTCCACATGGTCAAGTCCCTTCGTCTTACCGTGAGAACGCGAGCAACAGAAACGAGAGCACGAAGAGGTCGCACAACATCGCCAGCACGAGCCCCACCGCCGTCATCCCGCCGAACGTGCGCATCGGCGTGAACGCCGACGCGAGCAGCACGCTGAAGCCCATCACGATCACGGCACAGGTGGCAATCATCGATGGTCCGACGTGCCGGAGCGCCGACGACAGCGCGCCGTTCCCGAGGCGCGAGCGGTCCAGGTACTCGTGGATGAAGAAGCTCGTGTCGTCGACGGCAATCCCCAGCGAAATGCCCATGATGAAGACCGTCGCCATGTCGATCGGCCGACCCGTCGCGCCGAGAATCGCCGCGACGATCGCCACGGGGAGGACGTTGACGAACATGGCGTTCGCCGCGAGCGTCCAGTTGCGCAGCGACAGGAAGAACGTCACGAAGCAGGCGACCGCCATGATGAGGACGCTGGCAATCTGGCCGCGGGACATGGCGTTGTCCATGTTCGCCCACAGCACCGTCACGCCCGAGACCTTCGCCGACACGTCGGGCACGCCGGCCAGATGCTTGTCGAGAATGGACGGAATCTCGTCTCGCGTCAGCCGCTCGAGCCTGGAGTTGTCGAGATACGGGAAGAACACGACCATCCGATAGGCGCCCGAGCCCGTCGTGGACGTAGCTGGAGATCTCGGTATTGCCACCAGAGAGCGCGAAGATGTACGCGTCGGTCACCGACGAGTCGTCTGAAGCAAACTTCTCGAGCGGATCCGACCCGGCCAGCGCCGGCGCGACTTCCGCGAAGATCGACGCCGGCCCGACGACTTTGGTCACCTCCGGCAGCGCCTCGATCTCGGCAGTGGCTTTGGCAATCGCCGCGTTCAACGCGGCGTCGACGACTGGTGACTCGTTCTGGCGGCGCAGCACGATGCTCAGCTGCGCGCTCGGCAGGCCGGCCGCCTCGAAGCGCGCATAGTCGATCCGCAACCGCTCCTGCGGCTGGATCATCGTGAGGTACGTCGAGTCGTAGCTGACGGTCGAGATGAGCCACGCCATCACCACGCAGATGGCGGCCACCGGGATGAGCAGGCGGAAGCGAAAGCGCTGCAGCCGCTCGAGCCATGCGGCAAGCGCGCCGAGTGCATCCACGATCCGCCGTTCGCCGATAAACATGGTGCGCTCGCCGCGCAAGCTCGCGCGCGGCGCCGAACCAGTACAGGCACATCGGCAGCACGAACACCACGTGCAGGCCCGACAGCAGCTCCGCCGCCGCGCCGAAGATCGCCATCTCCTGGACCGGGCTGACCGGAATGACCGCGAGGAGGCCGAATCCCAACGCCGTCGTGACGTTCGAGACGACGATTGGCCGCGCGAGGTGGCGCCAGGTCTCGCGCCCCAGTTCTTTCGCGGTGCTGCCTCCCTCACGAAGGCGGCTCGCGATCCAGTTCGTGACGTGCAGGCTGGAGGCGATCCCGAGCGTGAAGCACAACCCGGGGAGCGCGATCGTCACCATCGTGAACGGCCGGCCCGAGTACAGCATCGCCGCGATCAGGGCTCCCGTCGACAGGCCAACCGGCGTCAGGATCGCCACGGTCGTGCGCCATCTGAACCGCAGCATCCCCAGCAGCACGACTGATGCGACGACGACCGTCAGCGGCACGAGGAGCAGGAAATCGCCCCACGACAGCCGGTTGAGATCGGCGTTGATCACGGCAGTGCCGGCAACGGCGGACGCCGAGACCGCCGGATTCGTATCGAGGATGCGACGCACCTCGGAGACGAGATGCTGCCGCACCGTGTCGGGCGTCGATGGCCCGGTGTGCTCTTTGATCAGGAGAGAGAACACCTCGGGCGACTTCGCGTAGACGAGAAACTCTCCGGCAAACGGGTGGCGCGAGAGCCTGTCGCGCAGCGACGGCCAGTCGTCCTCGTCGAGCGCGTCGAAGAACAGGCCCTGCTCGTCCTTCTGCAGGACGTCGAGGCTGGTCGGAGAGATCACGCGGCTGACGCCGTCGAGGCGCTCCAGCTGCTCGGTGAGCAGCACGCGACACGTCGCACCGCTTCGCCGACTCGTTCGGCGCGCATCCATACGGTCGCCAGCATCCAGGTATCGGCGCCGAACAGCTGCCGTTCCTGGTTCAGCGTCTCGAGCGTCGGATCCGAGCGATCGAACCAGATGTCGATGGAGTTGTTGACGATGCGGCCGCCGCGCGACAGGTAGACGAGGAGCAGCAGCATCATCGCGATGTCCGCCGCGACAATCGCGTATGGCAGCCAGCCGCCCCGGGTGCGGGAATCTTTCCTCATTGGTTACCGCGATATTTCGATCCGGACGAAGGCGAACAGTTCGCGGTCATCCTTCCAGACATCGAGGATGCTCGGCGTCGACCCGGCAGAGAAGGTGGTGAACCGGAAGCCGACATTGACCGTCGGCGTCTCCGCGAGCGTCTTCTCGATTGCAGCCATGACCCCGTAGCCGCGAAAGGCCCAGTCGTACGCGTAGCCGACCTCGAGCTGCATCGGACGGAGGCTCGTGGTCGCGACCCGCATACCGGCGCGCACGGCAGAGGCGAACGGAATGTCGGCGCGGTCCCCGCGCGTGTCGACCATCAACTCGAACCGAGGAATGAAGTTGTAGGCGCCGTCGAACGCCCCCAGCCGCTGATACTCGGCAGCGGTGGCAACGTAGCCATACGTCCGTTCCTCTCCGGTGACGTCCACCGCGCCGTCGCGCACGAAGCCCTCGGCGAGGAACCGCCAGTCCGCGCGAGTCGTCTCTGCTTCCCCGGCGACCTGCACGATATCCGTGTACACGGCGTCGATGCCGCGAGCCGCGCGTCGGCAGTGAAACGCGGCACGAATGTCGGCCGGCGGCTCAATCCGGCAAAGACGTGCGCGGCCCAATCGAGCGCCGGCTGCGGTCCCCGAGACACGAACCGCGAGCGCCTGGCTGCCGAGGCTGCCGCGACGGACGACGTCGCTCGTCGTGACGCCGAAACCGAAGCGCTCGTCGCTCTCGGGAAGCGGCTGCTGGCGGTCCCCCACGAGCGTGTAGACATCGACAGACGCGCTCTTGAAGAACATCGTTGCCCTGACGGTCGGCTGGCTCAAACGGCGCTCGGGATAGACCAGCGAGAATGGCGTGTTCGCCGGGCCGAGGGGATCGAGAGGCGAGTCCGTGAACCGGCCCCACTGCTCGCGAAGGAGGCCTCCCGCCAGAGCCGCCTTCTCGCCGCGCCAGACGACCTTCGCTTCGCCGTCGACAATGGCGCTGCGGCGGTTGGAGCCGTAGACGACGATGTCGCCGCTGAAGTCGATGTTCTTGCGCAGCGCGCGATCGTAGTCGACCGACGTCCAGCCGCGGATCTCGTCATCGATCGCCACCCGTCCGATCGGCTCGCGCGGATAGAACGCGCCCTGGACTTCGGCGGCGGCCGAGAGTTGTCCGGCGATGCTCGCTGCAGGCACGGTAAGCACGAGAGCGAGCACCGCGACGATTCGATTCACGCCGAGCCGTTGCAACGCGACCGTCAGGTGGCCTGTTCCGCGTGCATCCGCGCCGGTGCGGCTGCCGTGTTGTTCAGGCTGGAATCCAGCCCGAACCGGATGCGACTCTTCGCCAGCCGCGGGTCGTCGCGATCGAGCCCGCACGTGAGGACGTTCGGCACGACGCCGTACTTCGCCGGGATCCGAGCCGAGCGCGCTGTCGACGAGCTGACCACCCGGACTGACGGTGAACCAGTGGTGATAGTCGATGTTGTGGTGCTTGGCGTGGCGCCGCGTGATGTAGCGCCCGAGCCGGCCCTTGTCCATCCTGAAATGGCTCGTCAGGTGCAGCCACTCGAAGAAGAGGTATCCGCAGACGCTGCCGCCGAGCACCGCGATGAGTGCGTCTTCCAGAGGCAAAATGAAGGACAGCGCCGCGACGGTGACGAGCGCGATCGGCAACGCGAACCACAGCGGCGTGAACAGCAGGTGCTTGCTGCGCTGCTGGTCGTGGTGGCCGTAGTGCAGGCGATAGAGCAGGTCGAAGAGGAACTGGTTCTTCGGCGCCGGCGCGTGGAAGATGAAGCGGTGAATCAGGTGCTCTTCGAGAAGGTAGAGGCCCCAGCCCAGGGCGAGGAGCCCGAGTCGTGTAGACGCCGCGTTGACTAACGCGAGGACGAGACCGACGGGGGCCATGATGGTCATGACCCGAATGCCCATGTCGGTGGGGTAGATGCGCAGGAGCTTTTGCGTGTTGTTCATCTCGTGGCTCCCTCTGCTGGCACGCCGCGTCAACATCAGAACCGTTCGAAGCCGTATTGACGGCGGACATCTGGTCGCAAAATGCCGCGAGTGTCCATCGCCCTGATTGGTGTTAGTCGTCTACGCGCCCGCCGCGTGCGCGCTCGCCGTTCAGCAGCCGGCGGAGCGTTCTCAGGTCGTTCAGCAGGATGAGGCTCGAGAGCACGTTCTGGCGCAATTGTTGAGCTTGTGGTCGACGAGGTGCAGGGCGTCGAGGCGCCGCTCTGTGCCGGCAGTGTCCTCGGCCATGGCGATTTCTTCGAGAATCGAGCCGTACGCGTCGTCGACCGCTTCGCGCAGCAGGCCGACGAATCCGTGGGCGCTTTCAAGGGTCTCGAACGGGTTGTCGCGTTCTGCGTGATCGATGGCCGTCCCCGCCGTTCTTCTGAAGCCGACGTCCCGGAATGTTCGCCCACGTGCATATCGACGTTGATAGATCCGTGAACGAACAAAGCGTGCACCGCGCTCACGCAAGGAGTCACATGGAGCCGGTCGCGTCGGACGACTTCTATCAGCTGATCAAACCCCAGCTCTGCGGGCTGCTGGACCTGCTGCGCGTCGGCGTCGTCTTCGATCGGGCGCGGGCGACTATCTGTATCACCAACGCGACGGCGAGGAAGTCGGGGTGCTGGATCTCGTCGGCGGCTACGGCTCGCTCCTGTTCGGCCATCATCATCCGGCGCTCGTGGCCGAGGCGCAGCGGCTGCTCCTCGAAGGCCGGCCGATTCACTCGCAGGGCTCCCGTCATGCGCTGGCCGGCCGGCTGGCGCAGGAACTGAACCGCCGTGCCGGTGGCGATTATCGCGTCGTCTTTACAAACTCCGGCGCCGAGGCGGTCGAAGCGGCGATGAAGCACGCGATCCTCGAAACCGGATCGCGGACGTTCATCGCGCTCGAGAAAGGCTTTCACGGCAAGACGCTCGGCGCGGTTCAGTTGACCGCGAACCAGGACTACCGCGAACCGTTTCTGATCGACGGGCTGACGGTGCACCGCGTCCGCACCAACGACATCGCGCATCTCGAGCAGACGTTCGCGCGAACCGGCAGCCTGGCCGGCTTGATCTTCGAGCCGATTCAGGGCGAGGGCGGCGTTCGCGAGATCACGCCGGAGTTCGCGCAGCGGGCGGCCGCGCTCTGCCCGAGCGCGGCGCGCCGCTCATCGCCGACGAGATCCAGACCGGCATGGGCCGCACCGGCACGTTCCTCGCGTGCGAGGCCCTCGGCGTCTCGCCCGACTACATCACGCTCTCGAAGGCGCTCGGCGGGGGACTGGCGAAAATCTCAGCGACGCTGATCCGCCGGGACCGGCACATCGACAAGTTCGACGTGCTGCACACGAGCACCTACGCCGAGGACGACTATTCGAGCGGCATCGCCCTGAAGACGCTCGAGCTCCTGGACGATGCGGCCTCGCACGAATGCCGGCGCAAGGGCGACCGCCTCCTGCCGGGCTGCGGACGCTGATGGCGACGTATCCCGACATCATCGTCGACGTCCGCGGCCGCGGCCTGATGGTCGGCGTCGAGTTCCGGCGGCTGCTCGACGACTCCAGCTTCCTGCTGCGGCTGCTGAGAACCAGGACGACCTCCTCTTCGTGGTGGTCGGCTACCTCTTCAACGTCAAGGGCATCCGGATCGCGCCGACGCTGAGCGATCCGCAGTCGCTGCGGCTCGAACCGTCGGTGCTCATCTCGGAGGAAGAGATCGACCGCTGCCTGGCCGCGCTCGAAGACGTGTGCGCGAAGCTGCGGGCGCACGACGCCATCGGCCTGACCCGCTACTTCATCGAGGGACCAGCCCGCGCGCGACCACGACCGACCCGGGTCACGTCCGACACCAAGTTCTTCATCCACGACGAGCCGCCGTACTGGCAGCGCGAGCTGGATCCGCCGCCGCTCAAAGTGGCCTGGCTCTTTCACATGAAGGACGCCGACGATCTCATTTCGCTCGAGCCTGACGCTGCCCGCCTCACGTGTCGACGAACGCGAGCAGTTCCTGCGCCACTTCGCGCCGCGCGCGAATCCGCTGGTGATGAGCTCGTTCGACGTGCAGTCGACCACCGGCGCCAGGGTGCGCTTCTACGCCATCGCCCTGCCGTTCACGTCGAAGCAGATGAAGCAGTGGCTCGACGAGGGCAACTTCTTCCGCGTCCGCCATTCGATCGACAAGGCGATCAAGGTGGCGCGGTTCATCGGCTGCGAGGTCATCGCCCTCGGGCAGTACACGTCGATCGTGACCAGGAACGCGACGACGCTCGACCTGCCGAACATCGGCCTCACGACCGGCAACAGCTACACGATTGCGCTGGCGCTCGAAGCGATCGAGCGGGCGGTCCCGGAGCGCGGGGTCGAGCCGGCGGAGGCGACCCTCGCCGTCGTCGGCGCGTCAGGCAATATCGGCCAGACCTGCGCCGAAATCCTCGCGCCGCGGTTCGGCGAGACGGTGTTGCTCGGCAGCAGCAAGCCGTCGGCGCATCGCCGCCTGATGGTGCTGCAGGAGCGCCTGCCGCGGGCCCGCGTCGAGGGCGATCGAGCGGCGTTGCGCCAGGCGAACGTCGTGCTCGCCGCCGTCAACGCGCCGATGCCGTTTCTGACCGGCGACGCTTCGCCGACAGCGCGGTCGTGTGCGACCTGTCGGTGCCGGCGGCGGTGTGTCCCGAGGTGCAGGAGATCAGGCCCGATCTGCTGGTGATCGGCGGCGGGATTGCGCGCCTGCCCTTTGGCGAGCATCACGGCATCGTCGGCTTCCCCTTGCCGGCCGGCCAGGTCTACGGCTGTATGGCGGAGACGCTGCTGCTCGGCCTCGAAGGTGTTCGCGATGCGACGTTCACGGGCATGCTGCCCGCCGAGCATGTCTACCGCCTCGCCGCGATGGCCCAGCGCCACGGCTTCGCGCTCGCGGAGTACAAGACGCACGCCACGATGGGCACGCCGAGGGGGCTGGTGGGCGCGTGAATTGGGTCTACGGTTTCGGCAACAGCGGAACCGCAGTCGCACTGCACGAGCACGTCACTAGGCCTTGTCGACGTCTTTGCGTTCTTTCCCCGGCTTTTCCGCGTCGGCGGGATTGAGATTGGACGCCATACTCGGAACGTCCTCGCGGTGGAGCCCGGACATGCCGACGTCGGCGGGCGTGCCGTGAGCGCCGCCCGGCTTCAGCTTCTTATCCGACGTCGTTTCCGACGACGTAACGTGCGGTTCATTCTCCGGCGCCTTCGTCGCGGAGTAGTCGCCGGTCGGCGCCGGCAGGGTGATCCTTGCTGATGTCGGCCATCTGATTTCTCCTTACAAGTTTCTACGGACGAACCGGATTGACCTTTCGGTCCAGCTGGCCAGCGGCGGGCCCTCTTGTGTTTCCAAACGGCCCCAGTGTCGGCTTCCAGCCGCACCGAGGGGGTGAATCCCCGGCACCCGGCTCCTCATATCCAGTCCTGAAATTCTCCAGTGCTGGACGCAGCAAGGCCGGTGCCGATTGGTCCTGTTGCGCGGGCGTCGGAGATTCTGGCGGAGCGATGGACGCTCGATCGTGCGCAAGCTCATCCTGGTACAAAACGCACTCGACGATGGGCACGCCGAAGGGGGCTGTGGGCTGCTGATCTACGAGTGCCGGTGGACCGTCCAGCCCAGGGAGACCTCAATGGCTTCTGCCAGGATCCCTCACGCGCTCGGCATCAGCTTCTCGCTCATCATGCTCATGATGGTGCAGCAGTTCACGCCGTAGTTCTTCTGCAGTTGAGCTCCAGCACTGAACAGCAGTGGCGTCGAGATCAGCGCAGTCATCCACTCCGACACGATGACGCCGAACTTCGCCATGAGTACCAGCGCCGCATTGGGCACCCCGGGTGCCGCGGCGTAGCCAGTGATCTCTGCGAGCTTCTGCGTCACTCTCTTGTCGCCATCGTCGAGCCGGCGGGCGCCCTCGAGGACTTCGGATAGATCCAGGGTGCTCACGCTGATGCCGCTCGCCTCGAAGAGCTTTTCACTGTAGCCGCAGGTTGTTGCAGACCGAGATCTTGCCGCGATAGGTCATACGCCGTCGTCGCGTTCGATGGCCGTCGGAGGACACGTGAATTCGGATTGCGCATCGCGCTCGGCGCGTCGTCGCGACAGCTCGTCACGTCGGTCATGGCTGAGAGCTTCCGCCTGACGGCGATCGGGATCGCCGCGGGATTCGTACTCAGCGTCGGGGCCGGTACCGTTCTGGCTCGCGTGCTGTTCGGCATCACGCCGACCGACCCGCCCACGTACCTGGGCGTGTTCGTGCTGCTTGCGGCGGCGTCGCTGCTGGCCTGTTATCTGCCGGCCCGGCGCGCTGCGCGGACGGACCCGCTCGTTGCGTTGAGGACCGAGTAGGATTGCGCGCTTCCTGTAGCTGCGCTTCACTCCGAGCGCATCGCGTCTTGAAGACTGATGCGCGCCGCGCGCCAGGCGGGAACCGCCGCGGCACAAACACCCGCCACTGCGAGCAGGCACGTCGCGCCGGCTGCCATTGCGCCGTCAGTTGGCGACAGCCCGTAGAGTAGCGCGCGTGCCGTTCGCATCGCGCCGATCGCGAGCGGCAGGCCGATGACGATTCCGGCAATCATCATCCACAGATTGTCGCGGAGCACCAGCATGGCGATCTGCGCGCGCGTCGAGCCGAGAGCGAGACGAATGCCGATCTCACTCCTCCGGCTCGCGGCGAGATAGGCGACGATGCCGTACAAGCCGACGACGACGAGCGTCATCGCCAGGATCGCGAAGACACCCGCGAGCATCGCGACCATGCGTTCGTTGAGGAGACGCTCGCGGACTCGCGTCTTCAGCTCGCTGACGTGTATCGCGATGCCGGGGTTGAGGCGCTCGACACGCTGCGTGATGTCGCCCGCGATCGCCGCGGCGGGCGTGCGCGCGCGCACAATCACCGGCGCCCAGGCATACGGGCTCGGATTCTGCGCGATCGGCACATACGCAATCGGGGCCATCGACTCGCCGGCCGTCTGGCACCAGCAGTTCTCGTCCCGCAGATCCGCGTACCTGGTGTCGCCGACGACGCCGATGATCTCGTAGGTGATCTCCGGGAAACCCGGTTCTTCGAGCGTACGTAACGTGGCTCCGATTGGATCCAATCCGCCAAGATGGCTGCGCACGAAGCTCTCGTTGACCACCATTACCCGCCGCGAGCGTGCGTTGTCGATATCCTGGAAGTCGCGGCCGGAATGGAGCGGGATTCGCAGCGTTTCAAAATAGCCGGGACTGACGTAGGCGAATCGCGATGCCTTGCGATTACCGGCGGCGTCCGGTGACCCGGAAAAAGTGCGACCACATAGCGCCGCTCAACGGCACGTGCGTCGACGACACCGCTGACGCGACACCCGGCACGGATCCGATCTCGCGCGCCAGCTGGTCCTGGAACGCAGCTTTTTGCACGGCAGGGAGCGCGTCCGATGTCCGATCCATGAACGAAATCACGAGGGCGCCTTCGGGCTCGAAGCCCATAGGTACGGCGGCGAGGTTCCGGAACGTCTGCACGAAGAGCAGTGCGGAGAAGATGAGCACGAGTGAAAGCGCGATCTGCGCGACGACGAGCCCGCGCTGGAGCCGAACGCGATGGCGATTGACGGTCGTGCCGCGCGCGCCGTGCCGCATGACCGCATTCGGGTCGACGAGAGAGACGCGGAGCGCCGGCAGCAGTCCGAAGAGGACGGCCGTCAGCGTCGCCGTGCCGCCGACGAACGCCATCAGCCGCCAGTTCCCGGCGAGCTCGAGTGCGATTGGGCCGGCCGACGTGCCAAGGAGCGTCAGCAACGCGCGCGCAGAAATGAGCGCGACCGGGATGGCCAGCACGGCGCCGGCCGCGGCGACGAGCAGGCTCTCGATCAGCATCTGCGACACGAGACGGCGTCGCGAGGCGCCGAGCGCCGCGCGCACCGCAACCTCCCGCTCGCGGGCGCTGGCGCGCGCGAGCATGAGCGTCGCGAGATTGCCGCATGTCATGAGCAGCACGAGGCTCGGTGAGGCCGAGCAGTAACGTCAGCGACGCTGCGTGCGCGTCGCGCAGCCGGCTGACGCCGCGTCCCGCAGGAACGACACCGAACCGCAGGCGGCGGTATCCGGCGACAAGGTCTGCGTCGTAGCCTGGCGGAATCGTCGCGTCGAGAACGCCTGGGCTCAACGCGCGCAGGTGCTCGTTCGCGCGGGCGATGTTCCATTCGGGCTTCAGGCGGCCCATGATCGTCAGCCACCAGCGATCGGGTTGGCGCATGCGGCCGTCCCAGATTGCGGTGGAGCAGAGCGGCAGCGCGATGTCGAACGTCTCGCCGACCTCGAGGCCCGTGAACGACGCCGGCGCCACGCCGATGACGGTGACCGGCTGATCGAGCACCGTGAGCGCACTCCCGATTGCGTTCTCGCGGCCGCCAAACGCGGACTGCCAGAACCCGTGGCTGATCACCGCCGCCGCGACGCAACCACTTCGGTCGTCGTCCGGGCCGAGCAGGCGTCCACGAACCGGAGCGATGCCGAGCGCGCCGAAGAAGTCACCGCTGACCCATAAGCCGCGCGCCCGTCGCGATTCTGAGCCGCGCCCGACGATGAAGTCGGCGTCGCCCCACGCGAACACCGTCGAGAACGCGCTCTGGTTTGCGCGAATCAGCTCCCACAGCGGCCCGGTCGCTTTCGCGTTGACGCCGTCGTAGGTACCGAACGCCTGCGGCCCATCGGGCCGGACCTCGGCCAGCTCCTCCGGATGCGGAATGGCGAGAGTCCGCAGCTGGATAGTGTCGATGAGGTGAAAGATCGCGGCGTTCGCGCCGATGCCGAGCGCGAGCGAGAGGATCGCCACGGACGTGAAGATCGGACTGCGCCGCAGCAGCCGCAGTCCGTATCGCGTGTCGCGGATCGCGTGATCGACGAAGCGCGTGTTTGTGTTCATGGCACGTAGTGGCCGACTTCCGTCGGCCTCCGCCGGATTCCTTACAGGCCGGCTGAAGCCGGCCACGACAGTTCGTTGGTGTTACAATCCGCCGCGATCGTAGCAGGCGATTGCGCCGGAAGTCGTTCCCGAATTGTTCCGAATTCATTCCCGAATCTGGAGCCCCGTTGCGTCTCCGCTTTCGTGATCTCCTCTTCGACGTGGGCACGCGTTCGCTCACGCGCGGCGATCGGCCGGTGCCGCTCTCCCCGAAGGCGTTCAGGCTGCTCGAGGTGCTCGTGCTGCGGCGTCCCGATGCGGTGTCGCACGAGGAGTTGCGTCGAACGCTGTGGAGCGACGCGGCGGACGGCGGAACGACGCTCGCGAGGCTCGTCAGCGAGATACGCACGGCGCTCGATGACCATGACGATGCCCGGCCGATCGTTCGCACGGTCCATCGCTTCGGCTACGCCTTCGCTGAGGCAACTGCGGAGGAGGCGAGGACGACGCTGCCGGTCGGGCGCTACGCGATACGGTGGGGCAGTCTGCTCGTTCCGCTCGCCGACGGCGAGAATCTCGTCGGCCGCGGGCTCGACGGCGTGATCGCCATTCCCTCGTCGAAGGCCTCGCGCCGGCACGCGCGCATCGTCGTGTCACCCGGGAACGCGGTCATCGAAGATCTCGGCAGCCGCAACGGCACCAGGGTCAACGACGCCGTGATCGCCGGGCCGGTCGAGCTCAAGAACGGCGATCGCATTGGTGTGGGTCCGGCGCTTCTCGTGTTCTGTGTCGCCGGGTCGTCGGGCGTGACGTCTGAAGAGACCGGTCCTGTATTCGATTCGGCCAGCTGATCGCGACGCATGCCACTGTCTACCGGAACACGGATCGGATCCTACGAAGTCATCGCGAAGCTTGGCGAAGGCGGAATGGGCGAGGTGTATCGCGCGCTCGACACGCGGCTGAAGCGTCAGGTCGCGATCAAGGTGCTGCCATCAGCGGTCGACGCCGATGGCGCCCGTCTCGCGCGCTTCCAGCGCGAAGCCGAAGTGCTCGCGGCGCTCAATCATCCGCACATCGCCGCCGTCTACGGTCTCGAAGAGCTGCCGACCGGCAAGGCGCTCGTGATGGAGCTGGTCGAAGGGGAGACGCTCGCCGATCGCATCGCGCGCGCGCCGGTACCCATCGACGAGGCGCTGGCGATCGCCGGCCAGATCGCCGAAGCGCTCGAAGCGGCGCACGAGCAGGGCATCGTGCACCGGGATCTGAAGCCGGCGAACATCAACGTCCGCGAGGACGGGACCGTGAAGGTGCTCGACTTCGGACTCGCGAAGCTCGCCGATCCGGGCGCGTCGAGAGAAGGCGATCTGAACCAGTCGCCGACGATCACGTCGGGTGCGATGACCGGCATCGGCATCATCCTCGGCACCGCCGCCTACATGTCGCCCGAGCAGGCGCGCGGCCGCGCCGTCGACAAGCGCACCGACGTGTGGGCGTTCGGCGCGGTGCTCTTCGAGATGCTCGCGCGGCGCCGCGCATTCGAAGGCGAGAGCGTCACCGACACGATTGCCGCCGTCGTCAAGTCGACGCCGGAGTGGTCGGCGTTGCCACCCGACGTTCCGCCGCACGTCGTGACGCTCATCCGACGCTGCCTGGAGAAGGATCGGAAGCTGCGGATCGGCGACATGGCGGTCGCCCGTTTCATCCTGACGCATGGCAGCGATCTCGGCGCGCTCGCCATCGCCGGAGGGATCGCCCCGCCACGAACCTCACTGTGGCGTCGCCTTCTGCCCGTGGCGGTTGCCGCCAGCCTGGTCGGCGTTGCGATCGGTTGGTTCATACCGCGCCGCGGCGCGAGCGCGCCGGCGCCGATCGCGCGACTGCAGATGAGCCTGTCGCCGGCAGTGGCGCTGGCCGGCGATCCTTACAGCGTTCGCCCCGGCCGCACGGCGTTTGCGATCTCTCCCGACGGTCAGATCGTCGTCATGTCCGCCACGCGTGATGACGTCAAGCAGTTGTGGGTCCGCTCGCTCAGCGGCACGGCAGCCACGCCGCTGGCGGGAACGGAAGATGCGACCGGCCCGTTCTTTTCGCCAGATGGCACCGCGATCGGCTTCTGGGTTGGCCGGACGCTGAAGCGTGTTCCCGCATCAGGTGGTCCGCCGGTGACCATCGCCGACGTGGACTCGCTCGGCCGCGAAGCGGCGACATGGTCGACTGACGGCCAACATCTACGTCCAGACGAATGACGACGGCGGGCGCATCGCGCGCGTGCCCGCGGCCGGCGGCACGGTGACCGACGTCGTCGTGCGCGACAAGGAGAAGGCCGAACGGCTTCTCCTTCCGCACGTTCTCCCTGACGGCAAGCACCTGCTTCTGACGATGATGAAGTCGGATGAGGATTGGGAGACGGCCGCGGTCGTGATCCGATCGCTCGATGGTGGCGGCGAGCGCGTGCTGATCCCCAACGGCACGGATGCGCGCTACATCCCGACCGGACACATCCTCTACATGAAGACCGGCACGCTGATGGCGGTGCCGTTCGATATCGGCTCCGGCCAGGTCACGGGCGCGCCGGTCGCACTGATCGAAGGCGTGATGCAGGCGGTGAACCTGACCAACACGGACGTCGAGGGTGGCGCGGGCCAGTTCGCGGTTTCGAACACGGGAACGCTCATCTATGCGACCGGGGGCGTTGGCGCGATGGCCTCGTCGCGATTGGAGTGGCTCGATCGACAGGGCAAGACGGAGCTGCTCGAGACCGCGCCGCCGGCGCCTTTCGTGGGCTTCAGTTTGTCGCGCGATGGTCAGAAGATCGCTGCGGCGGTGAGGCGAGGCGCGACCAACCGCGTCACGGACATCTGGATCTACGACACCGTTCGCGGCGCGCCGACTCGATTGACGGTCGACGGCGGCAACTATCCCGTGTGGTCACCCGACGGACGGCGCGTCGCGTTCGCGGCCCCGAACCTGCACACCATCGCCAGCGATGGCGGCAAGCCGGAACCCGTGGTCGCGAGCGGAACACACTTCCCATCGTCATGGGCAGTGGGAACGAACGCGCTCGTGTTCATGGAGTTCACCGCGGGCCGGCGTTTGTGGACCGTCGACATGAGCAAGCGCCCGTCGACGCCGCAGCTCTGGCTCGAGACGCCGTTTGCGGTGTCGCACGCGGACCTCTCGCCGGATGGGCAGCTGATGACCTACGTCTCGAACGAGTCGGGCGATGCCGCGATCTACGTGCGGCCGATCGCGGGAACCGGCGAGCGCGTGCGTGTGTCGCCCGGCACCGGGATCGATCCGTTGTGGTCGGCCGACGGTCGCGAGCTTCTGTACTGGTCGTTTGTCCGCGAGGGATCGCAAGTCAAGCCGCAGCTGTTCTCGGTCGCGATCCGTTCGGTTGCGCCGTTTCGCTTCGACGCGCCGCGTCTGGTGCTCGAAACCACCGCGCCGTACGCCCACTCATCGCCCGATCGGAGCTGGGCGGTCAGTCCTGACGGCAAGCGCTTCCTGATGCAATCGTTCGCAGGGCTCTCGCAGGATCCGCCCGTCACGGCCTTGCAGGTCGTCCTGAACTGGGGCGAGGAGCTGAAGCGGCTGGTACGCTAGCGAGCGTCTATTTGTGAGCCCGTGCTCAACATGCGAGTCGACGCTGCACGGCTGGTCCAAGAACGCGAAGAGCGAAAGAGCGCGAAGGCCGAACACAAACACGCGCAACCGAGTCCGTCTTCGTGTTCGTCGTGTCATCGTGTTTATCGTGATGCGGGCCGTTGGCTCGTGATGTCGTTCCACGGACCTACGACACTCACGCGATGTCCACGATGCCAGGCTGAATTCTCGCGGTCTTTTTCGCGGACCAACGTTGATCCGTGATCGCGTGTCGCCGGACTCAGGTGCAGTCGTCGGGCCGTGATGTCGTCCAACGGAATCCACTATCGACTCTACAGCTCCACCAACCCGACGCGGCCGTTCACTTCGACCGATGCCGCGGCACGAGGGTCCGCGGCGATCTCCTCCCAGGCCTCGCGCATCCGCGAACCGGGCCGCTTGAAATCGATGTCGTCGAAGGCAATCACTCCGCCGGCAGACAAACGCGGCCGCAGCGTGTCGAACTGCGCCTTGACGAACTCGTAGGTATGGATGCCATCGACAAACGCGAGATCGATCGGGCCGGGCACGACGGCGTCGACGTGATCCTCGAATGTCCCGCGGGTGAGCGTGACGCAATCACCAATCGAGCGGATGTTCCGTTCGGCGATGTCCGCCCATTCGCGATTGATCTCGAAGCTATAAAGATGCCCGTGCCCGGCCGCCACCAGGCCGGTCGCAAAGTACATCCCGCTGACGCCAAACGCCGATCCGAATTCGACTACCGTCGCGGGCCGGCGCTGCTGCACGAGCCACGCATACAGATCGCCCAGGTCAGCCGAGGACCTGACGTCGTCCGGCAGGCGCACGCCGCCGACTTCGCCGTAGGCATCGTCAAGCTTTTGAACGCCGAGGTTGTTGGTCGTTCGCGCCACTGCTTCGATCTGACTCTTGCGCGGAGCTTGCGGGACGCGCTGGCGAAGGTGGCTTCCAAGCCAACCGCCTCGTTTCCGCCATCGCAATTCGAGACGAACGCCGATGAGGCTGCGTAACATTTCGCAGAGGATTCTAGCGCCTCCACGGTGACGGGCGCGAACAGACGCAGCCCGGCTGTACTGATCGCAACTGAACTACTTCTGGTTGAAGCTGAGCTTGCCGTTGGGCTTGTCGCACGGCGCGCTGCGCTCGCGCCTGCCGCTGGCGTCATTCCACACCAGGCGCCGGTCGCTGTACGCGAGAGGCGCGTCGGGCACGTCGCCAGGACGGATGCCGTGGCTCCATGCCGGCGGACAAATCGCCGTGAAGCTCGCGAAGCCGCCAGTGCCGCCCTGGAAACGCGGAAATCCAATCGCCACGAGCGCGCCAGTGGCGGGCACCTGGTCGAGATTGGCAACGCCTTCGGCCTGCATGTAGCCGTTGTTCATCAGCCAGTCCTCGCCAATCAGCGTTGGCGTGGAATCCGTGTCGATCGGCTCGTGGCCGTGCAGGAGAATCCGGCGTTCGAGGTGCAACAGCTTCAAGGCGTCGAGCGCCACGCCCGGGAACTTGCGGTCGGCAGGTTGAAATCGCGCGGCGTCGGGCCAGCGCTTCGACCAGTCGGAACGCACCATGACGACGGAGCCGGCAGGAATCTGGCCGTTGGCCTTCTCCCAGCGCGCGTACATCGTCCGCAGAGAGGTGATAGTTCGCGTCGGATTGGACCTTGTCGGCTATCGAGATGACCGCGAGCTTGCGCAAGGCGAGCGTCGGCGGCAGTTCATCGATTGCCGGAAAGCATTGATGCCAGTGAGCCGGCGGATCCAGCTGGGTGCCGAACTGATCGGCGGAGAAAACGTAAGCGGTCGTTTCGAGGCCAGTTTTTTCGTAGGTGAACGGTGCGTACGGCGACTTATCGTCGAGCCTTCCGCTGCCGCGCTCGAACTTCGTGCCCGGTGGAAAGCCCTTCCACAGCGGCGCGTCTGGCGTCAGCACGTGCGAAAGCGAAACGAAACGCGCTTGTGCAAAGGCCCTGTCCCAGACGTCCCAGAGCCCGACGGCCGGCGCCCTGCGATTGCGAGCAGCCGATCGCTGGCAGAGTGAATGCACCGCCGACGGCAGCACTCGTGAGCTTCAGCAGGCGGCGACGATCTATGACAGCAGGTGATGGCGGTGTCATGGTCCGGCATCTTAAGCCAAAGGACCGTCACAGCATCACCGGCTGATCGGCGTAGCCCCTATTGCGATCGCAGCGCCGTGGCGGGATCGACGCGCGTCGCGCGGCGAAGAGGAATGAACAAAGCGATCGTCGCGCACGTGATGAGGATCGCGACTGCGACGCCGATCGCAATGGGATCGAACGGCGGCACTCCGTAAAGCAGGCCGCGCAGCAGCCGGACGACGAACGCCACGCCGACCGCACCACCGGCGAGGCCGATCGCCATCCATCCGGCGCCCTGGCGCAGCACCAGCCCCGCGATTTCGACCGGACGCGAGCCGAGCGCCATGCGGAGGCCGAACTCCCACGCGCGCGCGGCAGCGATGCTGGCGAACATCGCATACACGCCAACCGATGCCAGCACGAGAGCCAGCGCGCCGAAGGACGTCATGAGCAGCACCGGCAGCTGCCGGCCTGCGAGCCCTTCTCCAACCGCCGCGCGCAACGACATCGCGCGTTGCAGCGCGAGCCCGCGATTGATGGCGGCGAGCTCGTGTTCCATGGGCTTGAGCAGCGCCATCGGGTCGCCGCCGGTGCGCACGACGAATGCTGCGAAGGGCCACGGACTCTGCCGGCTCGAGCGATACAGCATGGGCTCCGCATCCGGCCGGGCGCGATCGTCGCGCACGTCGCCGACAATGCCGACGACCTCCATCACCGCCGCCCGCGGATCCGCATCGAGACGAATGCGGGCGCCGAGCGCGTTGCCATCCGGCCAGAAACGGCGCGCCATGCTCTCGCTGATCACCACGGTCGGCACCGCGCCGAGGCGATCGCGCGCATCGAACGTGCGTCCCTGCCGGAGCGGGATCCGCAGCGTGCGGAAGTAGTCGTCCGAGACCATGGTGCGGAGCACGAACGGCGGAGCCTCGTTCGGCTGCTGCGGCGCACCGTCGATGAAGAAGCTCGTGCGGCTGCCGCCGGCCGTCGGGATCAGGGTGACGTCCGCGACGGCCTGCACGTCGGGCAGCGTCCGCAGACGATCCGCGAACTGCTCCAGGAAGCGGATGCGCGCCGCCGGCGTCGGATAGTCACGCGGCGGTATCTGCACGGTTGCCGTCAGCACATGGTCGGGATCGAAGCCGAGCGGCGCCGTGGTCATCGCCCACAGGCTGCGGGCGAGCAGTGCGGCGCCCGCGAGCAGGCTGACGCAGAGCGCGATCTGTCCCGCCACGAGCAGGCCGCGCAGACGATGGGCGCGGCGGCCTTCGCTGGCGCCGCGCATCTCGGCGCGCAGCGCGTCATGCGGATCCGAGCGGTCGACCGATAGCGCCGGCGCGAGCCCGAAAGCCAGACCGGCACACACCGAGAGGATGGCGGTCACGAGCACCACGCCCAGGTCCAGCGTCAGATTGGCATAGGCCGGCAGGGCCGGCCGCCCAATGCCTTGGAGCATGGACAGAACGAGCCAGGCGAGCAGGACGCCCGCGGCGCCGCCGGTCAGCGCGAGCAGGAGGCTTTCGGTGAGCAACTGGCGGATCAAGCGACCGCGTCCTGCGCCGAGCGCGAGGCGCACCGCGAGCTCCTTGCGCCGCGACAGCGTGCGCGCGAGAAGCGCGCCGGTCAGATTCGCGCAGGCGATGAGGAGCACGAGCGCCGCGCTCGTCATCAGCACCAGGAGAGGCGTGCGCGTATTGCCGACCATCGCGTCGCGAA
This sequence comes from uncultured Acidobacteriota bacterium, assembly GCA_963830815.1. GTDB lineage: Bacteria > Acidobacteriota > Vicinamibacteria > Vicinamibacterales > 2-12-FULL-66-21 > DATBJJ01. The sequence goes on from CAWHNN010000024.1 coordinate 25,936, forward strand.
GTGGCATCGACGCCAGAGCAAAGCCCTTGTTGTCGCGTGGCGACTCGGCCGCCAGCACCGCCCAGATGGACGCGAGCTCACGCTGCGCGGCGTCGTGTGTCACGTCCGGCTTCAGGCGGCCGATGGCGCCGAGCCAGTGCGCGGACCGCGCCAGCGTCGGCCGCGCGACAACGGGGGCGAGATCGAGCGCCGCATAGAAGTCGATGTAGCCGAGCGGTCCGACGAAGTCGCGCGGCAGCACGCCGGCAATCGTGCGCGTCACGCCGTTGAGGCGGATGGTCCGGCCGGTCACGCCTGGATCGCCGTCGAACAGCCGCTGCCAGGCGCCGTTGGTCACGAGCACGGCGGACGCGGTGTCGGGCACGAGCGTAGCGGCGCTGAGCGGCGCGAGACCGTTTGTCGCGTCTTCCGGCGTCAACAGTCGTCCGCGCGCGGCCGTGACGCCGAGCGTCTCGAAAAACCCCGGCTCGACCCAGGCGAGGCGCGTGATCCTCGAACCCGACTCGTCACCGTAGACCGCTTCCGAGACGTTGTCGACGAACGCGGCGAGGCGCGAAAACGATCGCTGCCGGGAAGCGAGATCGACGACCGTCCCGGCGCTCATCGGCCCGCGCTCCATCGAGCCATCGAGCCAGCGCGCGTAGACGCGCACGAGACTATCGGCGTCAGAGTAGGGCAGCGAGTCGAGCAGCACGGATTTCACCACGCCGTAGACCGCGGCGTTGGCGCCGATGCCGAGCGCGAGCGTGACGATGGCGAGGATGCTGAAGAGCGGCGCGTGCCGCAGCGAGCGGACGCCGTATTTCAGGTCCTGGCGAAGATCACTCCACCAGTTGGCGCGCCGGAGGTTTCGCACGCGCCGGCGTCCGATCTCTTCGAGCTCGGCCCGCGCCTCGCGCACGTCCCCGAACTCCTCCAGCGCCACGGCGCGCGCCGCGGCAGGGTCCAGACCCTGCGCGATCAGCTGCTGGGTGCGCTCCTCCAGGTGCAAGGCGATCTCCTCGTCGATGTCCTTGCTGACGCGCGCCTCGGACGAAGAGAAGCGGAACAGGCGCCGGATTCCTGAGCTGCGCGGCATGGGATGGCCTCCACCGGTCAGGCGGTTTGCAGGATCTTGGATACGGCCGCGGTGTAGCGCGACCACGTCGCCGTCTTCGCGGCAAGCTGCTTCCGGCCTTCGCGCGTGAGCTGGTAGTACTTCGCGTTGCGGTTGTTCTCGGTGAGGCCCCATTCGGCCTCGAGCCACTGCCGCTCCTCCATTCGATGCAAGGCCACGTAGAGCGCGCGGTCCTCGACCTGGAGCTCGGCGTCGGTCGTCTCCCGGATCCAGCGCGCGATCTCGTAGCCGTGGCACGGACCGCGGGACACCGTCTTCAGCACGAGTACGTCGAGCGTGCCCTGGAGGAGTTGCAGATCGTCACGCGACATGTGGACCTTGGACGAGCGCTTCCCCGGAAATGTTCCGGTGAGCAGATGATAGCTCATGGCGAGCCCGGTCGAAGCAGCTGCCGACCGATCTTCCTGCGGGTGCGCGGGCGGCCGCTTACTTTCCGACGTAGGCCGCGAGGTGTCGGCCGGTAAGCGTGGATCGCGCGCCGACGAGATCGGCGGGCGTGCCCTCGAACACGATCCGTCCGCCTTCGTGGCCGGCGCCGGGGCCGAGGTCGATGATCCAGTCGGCGTGCGCCATGACCGCCTGGTGGTGTTCGATGACGATCACCGACTTGCCGGAGTCGACGAGCCGGTCGAGCAAGCCGAGCAGTTGCTCGACGTCGGCGAGGTGGAGACCGGTCGTCGGTTCGTCGAGGATGTAGACGCCGCCCTTTTCGGCCATGTGTGTGGCGAGCCTCAGGCGCTGCCGCTCCCCGCCGGACAGCGTCGTGAGCGGCTGGCCGAGGCTGAGGTAGCCGAGCCCGACGTCTGCGAGCCGATCGAGGATGGCGTGCGCAGCGGGCGTCCGCGCCTTGCCGGCGCCAAAGAAATCCCTGGCCTCGGTCACCGACATCGCGAGCACTTCGCTGATGTTGCCTTCACTCGGCCGCCGCCAAGCTTGTATTCCAGCACCGACGCCTGGAACCGCTTTCCCTCGCACTCCACACACGGGGTGGCGACAGCGGCCATCATCGCCAGGTCGGTGTAGATGACGCCGGCGCCGTTGCAGGTCGGGCAGGCGCCCTCGGAGTTCGCGCTGAACAGCGCCGGCTTCACCCCGTTGGCCTTCGCGAACGCATTGCGGATCGGATCGAGGAGTCCGGTATAGGTAGCCGGGTTGCTCCGCCGCGAGCCGCGGATTCCGCCCTGGTCGATCGACACCACTCCCGCGGCGGCGGGGATCGAGCCGTGCACGAGCGAGCTCTTGCCCGAGCCGGCGACGCCGGTGACGACGACGAGTACACCGAGCGGGATGTCGACGTCGACGTCACGCAGGTTATGCGTCTTCGCGCCGCGGATCTCCAGCGAGCCGTTGGCTGTCCGCACCGACTTCTTCAAGGCGGCGCGGTCGTCGAGATGACGGCCGGTGATGGTGCCGCTCGCCCGCAGTCCTTCGACGCTGCCCTCGAAGCAGACTTCGCCGCCCGCCTTGCCCGCGCCGGGCCCGAGATCGACGACGTGATCCGCGATCGCAATCGTCTCCGGCTTGTGCTCGACGACGAGTACTGTGTTGCCCTTGTCCCGCAGGCGCAGCAGCAGATCGTTCATGCGCTCGATGTCGTGCGGGTGCAGCCCGATAGTGGGCTCGTCGAAGACGTAGGTCACGTCGGTAAGAGACGACCCGAGATGGCGGATCATCTTTGTCCGCTGCGCCTCGCCTCCCGACAACGTCCCCGACGGACGGTCGAGCGAGAGATAGCCCAATCCGATCTCTGCGAACGAGTCGAGGAGGTGTTGAAGCCCGGCGAGGAGCGGGGCCACTGACGGCTCGTCGAGTGCGCGGATCCAGCCGGCAAGGTCGCTGATCTGCATCGCGCAGACGTCGGCGATGTTCTTCCCCTTGATCTTCGACGACCGGGCCTCCTTGCTGAGCCGCGTGCCCTCACAGTCAGGACAGGTCGTGAACGTCACCGCCCGCTCGACGAACGCGCGGATGTGCGGCTGCAGCGCGTCGACATCCTTCGATAGATACGACTTCTGGATTTGAGGGATCAGCCCCGTGTAGGTCAGGTTGATCCCGTCGACCTTGATCTTGGTCTGCTCCTTGTAGAGCAGGTCGTGCAGCTCCTTCTTGTTGTACTTGCGGATTGGCTTGTCCGCGTCGAAGAAGCCGCAGCCGCGGAAGATGCGGCCGTACCAGCCGTCCATGCTGTAGCCGGGGATCGTCAGCGCGCCCTCGTTGAGCGACAAGCTGTCGTCATAGAGCGCCGACAGGTCGAAATCGGTGACCGAGCCCATGCCCTCGCAGCGCGGACACATGCCGCCGAGACGAGTGAAGGTGACCTTCTCCGTCTTCGTCTTGCCTGGGCCGCGCTCGACCGTCATGCCACCGCTGGCCTTAACGGAAGGGACATTGAACGAGTACGCATTGGGCGAACCGATGTGCGGCTTGCCAAGCCTGCTGAAGAGGATGCGCAGCATCGCGTTGGCGTCGGTGGCAGTGCCGACCGTGGATCGGGAGTTGGCACCCATCCGCTCCTGGTCGACGATGATCGCCGTCGTCAGTCCGTCGAGCACGTCGACGTCCGGCCGCGCCAGCGTCGGCATGAAGCCCTGCACGAACGCGCTGTAGGTCTCGTTGATCAAGCGCTGCGACTCGGCGGCGATCGTGCCGAACACAAGCGAGCTCTTTCCCGAGCCGGAGATGCCGGTGAACACCGTCAGCCGGCGCTTCGGGAGCTCGACGCTGATGTCCTTGAGGTTGTTCACGCGCGCGCCCTGCACGCGGATCAGGTCGTGGCTGTCGGCAATTTGCCGCGCAGCCGCCTGCTTCGGCGTCGTCTTTGCCGTAGTCTTTGCCATCACGTGCGGGCATACTCGGGGCCTTGCTCATCGCGTTTCCCTCTGTCAGACGGACCTTAACGATTTCCGTCGGATCGAACGGCGAGGCTCCCGCTGCGCCACCTGGTGGCGTACGGCAGCAGGAACAGGTACAGGCCGGTCAACGTGAGTAAGGCGAGCGGCAGCAGCGGCACGTAGGACACCCAGATCACAGGCTTCTCCTGTGACAGGGCGATGAACGTGACGATGACGCTCACCGTGAAGGCAACGGACAGCCAGCGGTGGATCTGCCGGACCCACTTGTTCCAGATCATTGAGACCTCCTCTGAAGACGGCTGCGGCACCGGGCGTTTAGCCCAGCTGTTGGATTCGGATCAGGTTGCCGGCGGGATCGCGGAACGCGCAGTCGCGGACCCCGTAAGGCTGATCGGTCGGCTCCTGGACAACCTCGGCGCTGCTGGCTTGCAGCCGCTCGAAAGTCCCATCGAGGTCCCTGGTGGCAAGGAGCAGGTTGGCGAAGGTGCCCTTGGCCATCATCTCGGCAATCGTCCGGCGCTCGTCTTCAGTAAGGCCGGGGGTTGCAGACGGCGGGTACAAGACGATCGACGTGCCAGGCTGGCCGGCAGGACCGATCGTGATCCAGCGCATTCCCTTGTATCCGACGTCGTTGCGGACCTCGAAGCCGAGAATGTCGCGGTAGAAGGTAAGGGAAGCGTCCGGGTCGTTCTGCGGGAGGAAGCTGGCGTGAATGGTGATGTCCATGCCGATCAGTCTAGCTGCGGCTCGGGGGCCGATGCTTCTCGATTCCTGACCGGTCTGGTCACCTGTTTCGCCACGCAGGATGGCATGCCCGCCGTCTCGTCGCGCCGCCTCACGCCGATAGACGCTCGGCGGCACGCCGACGAGCTCGGTGAAGCGGCTGCTGAAGGTGCCGAGCGACGAGCAGCCGACCTCGAAGCAGACGTCGGTGACGCTGAGGTCGCCACGCCGCAGCAGCGCCATCGCGCGCTCGATGCGGCGCGTCATTAAATAGGAGTACGGCGACTCGCCGTAGGCGAGCCGGAACTGGCGGCTGAGGTGCCCGGCCGACATGTTGACGCCGCGGGCGAGCGCCTCGACGTCCAGCGGCTCCGCGTACTCCCGGTCCATCCGGTCGCGGACGCGGCGCAGCAGCGCGAGCTCGCGCAGGTGCTGCGCTTCATCGAGTCTGCTGGTCACGTCCGTGATCGTGCCAAACTCGCCCCGGAGCTTGTCGAGCGCCTGCGGCAACGGAACGGCCAGCAAGTAGGATATGGGGATGAAGCGCTTCATTGCAGTCGGCTGTTACGTCGGTGTGTCGATCCTGATCGGCGCCGCGACCGCGTCGGCACAGTCCTGGGGCCGTCCTCGGTTACCGGCGGCGGGCGCGTGTTTCTACGAGGACATCAACTACGGCGGGCGCTACTTCTGCGCCAACGTCGGCTCCAGCATGGAGCACGTCTCAGGCGGCGTCGACGACGAGATCTCGTCGATTCGCGTGTTCGGAAATGCGGAGGTCACCGTGTTTCGCGACAGCGACTTCCGCGGTGCCTCACAGCGTTTCGACTCGAGCGTCGACGACCTTCGCGCCTCGGGATTGAACGACCGCGTGACGTCATACCGCGTGGGGAACCGCGGATACTCACAAGGGGGGAACCAGGGCATGCCTCTGCCGGCGGCTCGTACGGCGCCGAGAGCGGGGGAGGGCCCGTCTGGGGTCGTTCAGCGCTCCCGTCGGCTGGCGCGTGCTTCTACGAGCACTTGAACTTCGGCGGCCGCTACTTCTGTGTCCGTCTCGGAGAGTCGGTCGCACACGTGCCAGGCGGCACCGACAATCAGATTTCGTCCATCCGGATCTTCGGGAACGGCGAAGTCACGGTGTATCGCGACAGCAACTTCCGTGGGGCGGCGCAGCGTTTCAACGCCAACGTCGGCAATCTCGACGGCACCGGATTCAACGACCGCATCACTTCGCTGCGAGTCTCCAGCCGGGGATACGGCGGCGGTGATCCGGGCGGGGCTTACAGCGGGGGCGGGTTCACTCCGACATCGGACGGCAACCTCGAGATTTTTGACGACGTCGACTTCAAGGGCCGGCGACACACGCTCACCGGGAGCACACCCGATATCAGTGCCGTCGGGATGGGCGGCGCCATTTCGAGTCTTCGCTTGCCGTCGGGCGGGCACGTGGCAGGTCTGCACGGAGCCAAACTACCGCGGCCGCTGTCAGGTCGTATCGAGCGACATGCCGGATCTGCGGCCCGGTGATTGGAACGACGTCATCGCCTCGGCGCGCCGGCTTCGCTGACTTCCAGCTGAGTACGGCTCACGAAATCCGGGTTAGACCGCGAAGATCCGAAGACCGCGAAGATCAGGTTGGCATCGTGGCCTTAGTGCCATCGTGGACATCCCGAAGGTGTCGTGGATTCGGTGCGACGAGATCACGGGCAGACGGCCCGCATCGCGATGAACACGATGACGCGATGAGCACGATGAACGCCTGGCGATCTGGTCACGGTAGCCATTCGCGAAGAGCGCGAAGGGGCGAAGATCGCGAAGTTGCCCGCCGTTCATCCAATACTTGATAGACGCTGGCACGCCGGCCCACAGGCCGGCGTCGGGATGAGCATCCGAGAGGTCAGCGAGATCACGGCTCGCGGGATGAAACGAGTGCTCTCGCTGACCTCTCGGATGCTCGTCCCACCGCGCGATGCGCGGTGCCAGCGCTTGCAGGTCGTGGCGATGTCGCGAGTCCTCACTGGGCTCATCGTGCCCATCGTGTCATCGTGAGCATCGCGAAAGCCGCAGGCACCGTGACGATTGCGAGACTTCGCGACCTTCGCGGCTTCGCGATCTTCTGGCGGCAGCCGTGTCGGCGAGGCGTTCGCCAAAGGCGCCCGCAGAAAACGGTAAGGTTCGCGCGATCGGGTGCGATTCCGGGCCTGGGGATTACCGCTTGGGTTGACGCTCTGGGCAGCACCAACTACCATGCAGCCGCGCTACCGGAGGCCTGACCGCCAATTCGTGCGACGGTGGTTTCGAAACATCACACCTCCATCCGTAGGGCGCATCGGCTCCAGCCGAAAGGGCACGGCCCACCTACCATCACCAGAGTAGGGAAGGGTGTGTCTATGTCGCGTTTCGAGTTCTACAGGAAGCAGGCGAAACAGCTCGTTCGCTGGCATCGCGAGGGCAATCACTCCATCGGCGGGCGCATCCGCGGCCTCGCCCGCTACAGGACCTGACCGATCGCGAGGCACTGGCGCTGGCGTTTCCGCTCAGGGAAGCGCAGGAGATCATCGCGATCGAAAGCGGCTATGCGAGCTGGGCGGAGCTGAAGGCCGCCGTCGCCGACGAGCCAACCCCGGCGAGAGCGGTCCCGCCGCCGACGCAATTGAGCCGCGCCGTGCCCGTCATCTTCGTCGCCGACGTGCAGGCCGCGGCCGAGTTCTACAGCGGTACGCTGGGCTTCTCGATCGATTTCCTCCACGGCCATCCACCCTTTTACGGCGCCGTCTCCCGCGACGGCGCCTGCCTGCATCTGAAATTTGTGCACGAGCCTGTGTTCGCCATCGGCGCGCACGACCGCGAGGGATTGATCATGGCCTTCATCGAAGTGGAGAACATCAAGGCGCTCTACGCGACCTACCTCGCAGCCGGCGTGACATTCGAGCAGAAGCTCAAGACAGAAGCCTGGGGCGGCCGCGACTTCATCGTCCGCGACCTCGACGGCAACGCCATTTGCTTTGTCGGTGAAACGGACGCGCAGAAGAATTCCGGTCACCTAGTCGCCGAGAATCCCGGAGCAGAATCCGCGTAGCGCGGGCTGAGATTACTGGCGTGCCGCGCTCTTTGCGTGTTCCGCGAACGCCTCCGCGATCTTCACCGCAACGCGAGTAGGTATCCGCGTACGAGGTGTTCGACGTCACCGCGACGACGATCCCATACTCGGGGAACGTCATGAAGGACGCCACCATCCCACCCAAAGAGTCACCGTCGTGGCCGGCGAGGTGCGTTTCTTTTCCCACGAGCGAAGCGGTCTCGAGGTCCCAGCCAAGACCGTAACCCGTCTCCTGTCCAGAGGCCAGCCGCTGTGACGTCTGGAGCAACTGGACTGTCGCCGGTTGCAGCAGCTTGCCGCTGCTCAACGCCGTGTGCGAAACGTACCAGGTCGGACGGCGTGGACACGAAGACGCTGGCCCCCGAATAGCAGGAATAGTCGATCGGGCGCATCGGGTCCGGGCCGTAGCGCGGATCGGCGGCAAATCTCGGAAAGTAGGGCGTCGCGCGATCCGGGATCGGATCGGCCGCGGAGTCGGCCATCGTATCGTCCATGGCGAGCGGATCGAAGATCTGCTTTCGCATGAACGCCTGGAACGGTTCCCCCGCGGCGGCTTCGACGGCCGCGCTCATCAGGATCCATCCATAGCTCGAATAACGAAACTGCGTGCCGGGCTCGAACAGCAGCGACTGCTTCTCAAAAGCCGGCAGTGCTTCGACCGGACGTTCGCAGTGCTGCGCGAACAGCGGGCCCTCGTCGCCGCTGTCGGTCCTGACGCCGGCCACATGCCCCATCAACTGGCGCAGGGTCACCGGCCACTGTTTTTTCGGAAACGCCGGCACGTAGGTCTGAATCTCATCGTCCAGGTTCAGGCGGCCCTTCTCGAGCAGCAGGCCGACGGCCGCCGACGTAAGCGAGACCGAGGCTGTGCCGATCCTGAATTGCGTATCCGGCGTGACGGGGGTGCGCTTCTCGAGATCGGCCAGGCCAAAGCCTTCGGCCCACACGATGTCGCCACCAACCCCGACGGCCACCGACAGGCCCGGCAGGTTCTGCTCGGTGATTCCGGTGCGAACGAGCTGCCGCGCCTGATCCACGGCGTCGGTCCACCTGCGCACCGGGGTGAACTGCGTAACGGATCGCACCTCCTGCGCGCTCGGATGCAGCGGCGTCGCCGTGGCCTTGATGTACTGCCAGAGCCCGAGAATCGCGGTGAGAAAGAGCCCGACGGCGACGGCGATCGCCGCGAGCGAGATCTGTTTCCAACTTCTTGACACGGT
>CAWHNN010000025.1:0-33670 GCA_963830815.1 uncultured Acidobacteriota bacterium
CAGCGGCAGCTGAATGGTGAATCGCGTACCCTGGCCGGGCGTGCTCTCGAGCGCGATGGTGCCGGACAACCGTTCGACTGTGTCCTTCACGATGCGATGCCGACGTCGGCGCCGCTGGCGCGGTCGGCATCGTCTTCGTCGAAAAACTGGCGAGCACAGAAGCCAGCACGTTGAGGAATCGGGCCTGCTGGTAGGGGAGCCAGGCCGCGATCCGCGCGCCAGACGTCTTGCGTCCATGTGATGTCGTCGTCGGCGATCTGGAATCCGTGACGAGCTGCGAGCCGGTGGACTGCGCTGCAAACGTCATCGTTCCTTCTGGCCGCTCCGCGCGGGCGAAACGCGCCGTCGGGCGGGTTCGATCCGGTGGCGGAACCGCGTCGTGCAATGAGGTGGAGACAGTGGATCGATCATCCGCTCGATCAGGTACTTGTCGATCTCGGTTGACTGCCCCTGGAGAAGGAGCGTCACCTTCCGGCCGGTTTCCCGCGCGAAGTCGCGCACGACGAACGGCATGCGCCGGAAGATTCGCCCACGGGCACCAGGCGGACGCGCATGAGCCCTTCGCGCAGCGCGCGCAGCTGGCGATCGATCGCCACGGCGTTCTCCTGCGCCGTGCGCCATTCGGCAGCGGGGACATCAGGCTCGATGCGCGACAACGATTCGAGCAGGCGCGCGCGGCGGATCACGAGATCGCCGGCCTGCCGCATCGAGTCGTCGAGCCGGGCGAGGTCCACTCGGACGACGTGAGACGATGCCGGGAGGGATCGCATTGCGCTTCGAGGCTCGAATCTCGGAGCCGCGGGCCTGTTCCTCAACCGCGGCCGCGCCACAGCCACCACCACAATCGGATCGTCGTGCAGTGCTGCCGCGAGATCCAGCTCGGCGTCGGTCTCGACCACGAATGTGAAGCTGATCGACCCATCAGCGAGAACGGCTGGCGACGCTTCAACAATCCTTCCGACGTCCGACAATCGCCGCCGCACGACATCGACGCCAATGCCCGATCGAGGAGCTCGCGCGTTGGAGCGAAAGAGCACTTCCAGAGCCGGAGGCCGGGACCTTGTGGTCTGCGGCCTGTCTATGCCCGGCAACCGCCCTTGCGGCGCCGCCGTTGCCTGTGTCGGCGCGCGGCAGCGGATCACCGATCCGGCGCATGACATCGTCTGTTGCAGGCATATCCTGCTTCGTCCGGTGCGCATTGACGATGCGTTCGAGGAGCTCGGTTCCGGCGATGAGCAGGCTGATGCCGTCGGCAGTCACAGGCAGTTCGCCGGCGCGGACGGCGCGCAGATAGTCTTCCAGGCGATGTGCGAGCTGCTCGGCGGGCCGGAGCTCGACCATCGCCGAAATGCCCTTGAGCGAATGATAGAACCGGAACAATTCATCGATGACCGGGCGCTGCCGTGCAGGCTCGTCTGGTGCTGACTCGAGCGCCAGACAGGGCGGCGCGGGCACCAGTCAGATGCTCATCGCACTCGGCGTAGTAATCGTCGAGAAATCCGGTGAAGAGCTCGTCCGTCATTGATGTGAGCCGGGATTTGCTCCGGAGTCCGCTCCAGGGGGAGGCCCATGTTTTGACGCCGTCAACAGCGTGCGCGCGGTCGCGGCAAGAACCTGCGGCGCAAACGGTTTGGTCATGTAGGTCGTCGCGCCCGCCTCGACCGCCTCGGCTCGACTCGAGTCATCGCCGCGGGTTGTCAGGATGATAACCGGCAAGTCGCGGTAAAGCTGGTGACGCCGGAGGAATTTCAGCACGTCAATTCCGTGCATATCCGGCATGTTGAGGTCGAGCACCACGAGCTGGACAGAGGCCAGCGCGAGCTGCTCGATGGCCTCGAGCCCCGTCCCGGCCTCAACGAATTGCGCCTGATTGAGGGGCTGCAGGGGACGCGCGCACCATCTTGCGGATAGTGGGTGAATCGTCCGCAATCAGAATTCGGTGCATCGAAAGGCTACTCGGATAGCAGTCGGTTGGACACAAACGATACCCAGATGCCCCTTCGTGCGGGGGTTGAAACTCAACAGCAAGGACTGTTCCAACGGCTGAGCAGGTGGAGATCGCGCCAGGGAAGACTACGAGTTAAGGTGACGAAGTTCACGGGCTCAACACGAAGGAGCGAAGTTTCGAAGACGACACGAAGTTAGAGGCCTGCTGGCACCGCGCTGTGCGCGGTGGGGTGAGGCCGGGCGTTCGAGGCGAAAGCATCGACTGAAATTCAGTATGGATGTTCCGCCTCGGACGCCCGGCCTCACGCCTACGCCGGCCTGCGGCCGGCGTGCCAGCAGGCCGAAGCTGTTCGAATCAACGCGCTCTTCTCCGTGCGTCTCCGTTACTCAGTGTCTTCGTGTTGAACTCCGTTGTCTCAAACGAGCGAACGTATAATCAGGGCTGTCTAACGACTGTCGCGATGGTGCGAAGAAAATAGTCGTATTGATGGGGTTCGGGAACAGCACGCGATGTAAAAGTTGCGGCGATGTGCGCTGGTGATCGTGGGCCTGGCAGAAGCCTGTCACGGCGACGGCCGGCGTCCGTCTTCCTAGCTCCTGAGCCGGCGAACGGCAGCTGTAGCCGTTGATGTCGGCATGGCGATGTCGGCGACTATGAGGCGCACGCCGTGAGGCCAGAACCTTCTTTAGCGCTGAGACGATATAATCGCAGCGAGCGACTCGAGGCGCCGCAGGACTCTAGCAGGCTGGCGAGCAACTTGTGGAACTTCTTGTCCTCGACGACGAGCAGCGCGGCCGTCGAGCTGCACGTCGTCGAGGTGGGCTCCGGCGATGTCAGCGAAAGCGCTCGCGGAGTCCAGCTCGCGGGAAGGCGATCGACGACAGCCTCGGTGCCGGTCGTGCCGGGATCTGCGCCTGGCATCGGTGGCGCCGTGCTGCTCGACGAAGATGGCGCGCGATCGCGAGTCCGAGTCCGAGCCCGCGCGCTTCTGGCTCGAGCGACTGTCGGCCTGGCGGAACCGATCGAAGACGTACGGCAGAACCGGGATCGATGCCGGCTCCGGAGTCACCGAAACCTCAATCAGGACTCCGTTTTCAACCGCGCGCAGCGGACCTTGATTCGGCCGCTCTCTGGCGTGAACTTGATGGCATTAGAAAGCATTTCCGAGCACCTGTTGAAGGCGCTTGGGATCGCCTTCGATCGGCGGCAGGTTGGCAGACGCGTCCCTGGACATCTGAATCTGCCTGGCGTTGGCCGCCGGCAGGACGTTACTGATCGCCGTGTCCACCAACAGATCGACCAGCAAGGGGGAACCCGATCGATCTCCAGCTTGCCTGTGATGATCCGCGACACGTCCAGAATATCTTCGATGAACTGTCCTGGAAGCTGGCGTCGGCTGATGACGTCGAACGCACGGCGCACCCGGTCGGGTGACAAACCGTCGGTCTGCAGCATCTGCACCCAGCCCAGAATGGCGTTGAGCGGTACGGAGCTCGTGCGAGAGCATCGCGAGGAACTCGTCCTTCAGCCGGTCGCCCCCGTCCTGAGCCAGCGCGCCAGCTCGTTCCTCACCGCGTCAAAGCAGACGCCATTCATGCGGACCGGCCGCCCGCGATCGTATTCGACGCGTCCTTTGCCTTCGACCCAGCGGACGGTTCCGTCCGGCGCGACGATGCGGTATTCGACTTCGTGCGGCAGGCCCTGCTCGATGGCGCGCCGTGCTGACGCGAGCACGCGCTCACGGTCGTCGGGATGAATCTCTCGTTCGTAGCTTGCAAAAGTCCCATCGAATACGCCCGGCGGGAGGCCGTGAATCGTTCGACGTTCTCGGACCAGCGAACGTTCTGCGCCGCCAGGTCCGAATCCCACGTGCCCATGGACGCGGCGTCCAGAGCGAAGCGCAGACGCTCTTCGCTCTGGCGGGCATCTCGGCGCGCGTGCGCTCGACGGCGAATGCCACCTGGGAGGCACGATGCAGGCCAGTTCGAGCTCGTCGGCGCTCAGCTCGTGGGGCTGGTTGTAATACAGACGAATGCTATGCCCGCATCGTTCAATCTCGCAACGACCCCGGACGGAGGGTGAGAACCAGCCACTTTCCTGATGCGGACAGCGGACACGTGCTTTAATCGCACCGCCGGCACGGAATTGGACGTGGCGTGAGCGACACGAGGAAGGATCGGCCGATGATGATGCGTCGAATGTTCACCAGCTCCCCGATTGCGGTTGTCTGTGCCGCAGCGGCTCTCAGCGTATCGATCTCGGCCCAGGCGCCGCGGCCGAGCGCTGCGCGACCGTGTCCGGGGTGCGGCATAGCGCCAGAGCCGATCGATGACACTGACGCCAACGGGTGGACGAAACTCTTTGACGGCGCAACGCTCGACGGCTGGGACGGAAATCCAGATGTCTGGAAAGTGGAGAACGGCGCGATCACGGCCGAAAGCACGGCCAATCGGAGGCTCGGAACAACGTACTTCGTCTGGCGCGGAGGCGAACCCGCTGACTTCGAGCTGAAGCTCGAGGTCAAGGCCGAGTCCGACATTCACGGCGGCGTGTTCTACCGCGCCAGGATCGGTGCCGGGCCGGCACGCGCGCAGGCCGCGACACTCGCCGTACCGGCGAATCCGAAGTGGAATGTCACCGGCTACTCGCTGGACTTCGACTACGGCCCCGACAACGACGGCAACGTGCAGGACACGGGAGGACGGCCCGAAACGCAGATTGTCTGGCGCGGCCACATCGTGCGGATGGAACCGGGCAAGCGGCCACGGTCTGTCGGCTCACTGGGCGATCGCGACGCGCTCATGAAGGCGATCAAGCCCGGTGAATGGAATCAGCTCCACATCATCGCGCAGGGACCGCAAGTGACCCACATCGTCAACGGCCAGGTCATGGCGATTCTCGTCGACGACGACGCCGGGGCGCGCAAGACGAAGGGCGTCATTGCGCTGCAGATTGAGCAGTATGGGACCGGCAGGATCAACTTCAGGAATCTCTGGTTGAAGCAGCGAAACTAGGCCGCCAGGCTAGCTGCGGCGGAGCGCGACGATTGGATCGACACGCCTCGCGCGCAGCGCGGGAATCGCAGATGCGCTGAGTCCGGCCGCGACGAGCACGGCACATGCGCTGACGAACGTCAGTGGATCCGTGGCGGCCACTCCGACTAGCTGCGCCTCGAGGTATGAGGAGCCGAGAACGCGCCCGTGAGGCCAATCGCGACGCCGATCGCCAGCAGGCGCAGGCCCTGGCCCAGGAGCAGCGCCACAATCGATGCCGGCTGCGCCCCCAGGGCAAGCCGAACTCCGATCTCCGGCATGCGCTGGACCGTAGCGTGCGCCATCACCCCGTACAGACCGACGCAGCGAGAACGAGCGCAATGCCGCCGAAAAGGCCGACGAGCATGGCCATCATTCGCTCGCGGCTGACGGTCTGGTCCAGCACGTCGCGGAGCAGCCGCGGACGCTCGACGTTGAGCTGGCTGTCGACCTGCCGAACCGCATCGCGAATCGCCAGAACCAGCGGCATCGGGTTCCCGGCAGCGCGCACGTGCAGCGCGACGGCTGACTCGTAGTTCTGCGTCAGCGGCAAGTAGTAGGCCGCCGGCGTCTCACGCTCAAGCGTACTGGTATAGACCGTGTCAGGCACGACGCCAACGATGGTCAGCAGCCGGTTGCCTTCGTCCCGGACGGGTTTGTTCAGCGGATCCTCGTTCGGCCAGAGCCGATCCGCCAGGGACTGGCTCACGATTGTGACGCGCTCGGCCGCGGGCCCGTCCGCTACGGTGAATGAACGCCCGCGAACGATCGGAATATTCATCGTTTCGAAGTAGCGCCGGCTGACAACATTGCCACGGACGCCGAGGGCGTTGCGGTTGTCGGCCTCGATGGCACGCCCGTCGCTGCTCACAACAGTCGAGCGCGCGCCGCCGCTGAGAACTGTCATGCGCGCCGCACTGGCGGCGACGACGCCCGGTAGAGCCTCGACGCGCGACAGGATCTGCTCGTACACCGCGAGTCCGGCATCGGGCCCGCGCGCACCACCTTCAAAATAGCCGCGCGTCTCGAGATTGACTGGCGCGACGAGCGTCTGATCGATCGGGAATCCCAGGTCCCGCGGGTACGCGTTCTCGAGCGTAGGAGAAACAGGCCGGCACCCACGAGGAGCACCAGGCTCACCGCGACCTGCAAGACTACACGCTCCACGCAACCGCGCTGCGCGGGCACCCGTGGCAACCGTTCCGCCTTCGGCGCGAAGTGCGGTGATCGTCTGTTCTCGCCGCGCCTGGAAGACCGGCGCGAGACCAAAGAGCATTCCGCTGCCGATGCCCGCGACGAGCGTGAAGCCGAGCACGCGAGCGTTTAGCGACAGGTCCACAGCCTCGGGGATCACAAAGGCGTGCAGGAGCGGCGTGCTGAGACCGAGTACGAGCAACGCCGCCAGCGAGCCGAGGATCCCGAGGAGGATGGACTGGTGAGCCACTGGCGAAGGAGTCGAGCGCGGCTGGCGCCAATCGCGATCCGCACCGCGACCTCGCTCTCCCGCGACACCGCGCGCCCGAGAAGCAGGCTTGCGACATTCACGCACGCGACCATGAGCACCATCAACACCACGCCTGATAGCTGCCGCAGCAACGGCCGCGTCGACACGCGAAGGCCGCGGCCCTCGCCGAGCGGCACCACTGTGAAGGTCCGGCTGCGATTGGTGTCCGGATAAGCGGTCTCCAGCTGGCTGGACACGACTTGCGCACGCGCCGCCACCTGGTCGATGCTGGCGCCATCTGGCAGCCGGGCGACCATACTCAGCCCTCGCGACCGCCGCAGGTCGAAGATCGCCGCATGACCGCGGGCGCGCCGCACGGCCGCCGCCGGAGGATCGACTTCGGGCTGCAGCGCCGTTGGAACCCACACGCCCGGCGCGACGCCCAGTACCGGACCAACAAAGCCCTGCGGCGCCACACCGATGAGCGGTAGGGGCTGCCGTTCAGGCGGATCGTTCGACCGGCCAACTCATGATCGGCATTGAACAGGCGGCGCCAGAGTGCATGAGAAATGACCGCGACACGCACAGGCGAACGCAGGCGGTCATCATCCGTGGAGAAGCCGCGGCCAAGTGGCAGGCTGATGCCAAGAACATCGAAGTAGTTGCCGCTCACCATCTGCCCGAGGAGCGGTTCGGGGAAACCGTTTGCGTCAATCGTCATTGACACTTGCGTGTAGGCCGCGAGCGAGGCGAACGTCCCGCTATCGCGCAGGTCGAAGTAATCCGGATAGGACGAGTTGAGTAGCGGTTGTTGCCGGAGACGTATAGACGGAGACGAGGCGATCCGGATCGGCGACCGGCGCGTCGCGCAGGAGAACAGCGTCGATGGCGCTGAAGACGGCCGCGTTCGCGCCGATCCCCAGGGCCAGCGTCGCGACGACTGTCGCGGTAAAAGTCGGGGTGCGCAACGGTGCCCGCACTGCGTAGCGAAGATCCCGGCCGAAGTCGGACAGCATGACAGATCGCCTCAACATAGCGCCCAGCTTCCGCCGGAGTTCGGGTCCAGCTAGAGCTGGACACTATCCTGTTCGGGGCGCACCCGTTCCTGGAGAGGTTAGACGGCACAGCGCCGCGCCAGTTAGGGTGACATTGCCGTCGTGAGATAGTCTCCGTGTCGAAGCCTCGCAGCGAGGGTCAACGGAGGAGCGAACATGTGCGATCAGGATCACTTTGAAGACGACGAGCAGGACTACGAAGCGCGCGGGCTGGTGACACGGCGGCAGTTCGGCGTGCTGGTCGGAGCGGGCATCGCCTGATGCTGCCGCAGGTTGCCAACGCCGTCGCCGTGACGGAATCGGACGTCAACGTCACGACGCCCGACGGCACCGCCGACTGCTATTTCGTGCACCCCGCCAGTGGCACGGCGCCGGGCGTGCTCATCTGGCCAGACATCTTCGGGCTGCGCCCGGCGTTCCGGCAGATGGGCAAGCGCCTCGCCGAATCCGGCTACTCGGTGCTCGTGGTCAACCCGTTCTACCGCACGAAGAAAGCTCCGACGGCGCCGGCTGGCGCCGCGACCGCCGATCGCCGAGGTGCGGCCGCTCGCGCAGGCGCTCAACGAAACGACGCACATGACCGACGCCAAGGCGTTCATCGCCTGGCTCGATCGGCAGCCGTCGGTCGCGAAGAACCGGAAGGTCGGCACGCAGGGCTACTGCATGGGCGGCCCGATGGCATTCCGCACGGCCGCAGCGGTCCCGACCGTGTCGGTGCGGTCGCGTCGTTCCATGGCGGCGGGCTCGTCACCGACACGCCGAACAGTCCGCACCTGCAGGCCGCGAAGACCAAGGCGCAGTTCCTGATCGCCATCGCCGCGAACGACGACATGCGCGTCGCCGAACGAGAAGAAAGTGCTGAAGGAGACGTTCGCCAAGGCGGGGCTGCCGGCGGAGATCGAGGTCTACGAGGGCGCCGCGCACGGCTGGTGCCCGCCCGACTCCGGCGTCTACAACGAGCCGCAGGCCGAGAAGGCCTGGAGTCGATTGCTGGCGGTCTACGGGAAGGCGCTGGGGTAAAGCTGGGTGTACTAACGACGGCGGTGCCGGACAAACCCCGGCACCGCCGATCGTATCTAGAGTTGCGAGTCCGGTCGCGTACCTGCAGCGGCGTAGCCGGTGCCCGACTGTTCACCCGCCGACGAGATGTCCTCGGCGCCAGTCTGCTCGAGGATCTTCTTCGCGTCGCTGATCTGCTCCGACGTTGCGCAGTGCACGGATAGAAGGATGCCACCTTCTTTCACGCGGCCCTCGTAGCGCTTTGCTTCATATCCGGAAGGCCCAGACCCACGAGCGCTCCGACAAGCCCGCCGACGGCGCCTCCCGCTCCGAGTCCTGCCAGCGTGCCCATGATCGGTCCGGCTGCGATGAAGGGGCCGAGGCCCGGAATCGCCAGCGCGCCGATGCCCGCCAGAAGACCCAGCGTCCCTCCGAGCACTCCACCCGTCGCTGCGCCCGTCGTCGCGCCTTCAGGCGCCTTGGTGTGTTTCTCGTGGGCGAAATCCTTACTGCTCTGCTGATCGGGCATCAGGACCGAGATGTCGTCATTGGTGAACGTGCTCAGCACCAGCGTATCCACGGCACGCTCCGCCTGCTCGACGCTCGAATAGAGACCAAACACCGCTGTCTTCTTGTTCTGCATGTGAATCTCCTGTGACCTCAACGGTCAGCTCTTGGGTTTCGCCGGCGCGTCCGGCGGCGCGACCGTAATCTCGTTCTTGACCTTGCCGGCGCCCGCAATCTCAGTTGCCTTCGCCGCGATCGACTTCTTCTCGGCCTCCGAGCGCACCGGCCCCTTGAGGGTCACCTGGCCATCTTGCGCAACGATCTTGACGTTGTGGGCGTAGGTCGAGAGGTCCTTGTCAGCGACGACAGCCTCGCGAATCTTCTTGGTCAGTTCGCGATCGGCTGCCGTCTCGTTCTGCTGGTCGGCGGTCACGGCGCCCTTGGCGCGGTCGGCCTTGTTGACCTTTGTGTTGTCCGGTGCGGTCTGAGCACTCGCCGGCACTGCGGCGAGCGTGCAGGCACCGCTCAAGAGCAGCGCCTGTATGGCTCTGGTGAATCGTGTATGCATGATGTCCTCTGGGTAATCCGCAGGTCTGCGGCTCGTTCGTTGGTTCTCGTTATTGGCAACGCGTGACTCTTGGATGCTTCGATCTCCTATGCGCTCGACTAGTCGCAACATGCGCGCCAATCTCGGCCCAGCCATAAGGAGTCGTCCACTCAACTGGATGTGGCGCAAGCTTCCCGCGTTCGGCTCGACGTCCACGCGAGCAGTCTCTCGAACTGCCAGCAGTTGACGATGCGTTCTGGAGGATGCCGGCGAGCCGCGCGTGCGCGATGGCCGTCTCGGCGTAGACCAGCTGAGACGTCGTATGCGCGTCGCTGTCGAGCGCAAAGATGCAACCCGGCGTGAGCATCCGCGGCCAGGGTGTAGTCGAGATCCTGCCGCGCCGGATCGCCGTCGATCTCAATCGCGACGCCACAGCGGGCGGCAGCCGCGAACACGGCGTCCCAGTCCGCGACGACGCCGGTGCGCGAGCCGGTGATTCGGCCGCGCGGATGCGCGAGGATGTGAACGGACGGATTCTCGACGGCCGCGACGAGCCGCGCAGTCTGGTCCTCGTTCCTGCGCAGCCGCGAATGCGGAGCGGCAAGAACGACTTCAAAGGCGTCCGCCTCCTCGGTAGTGAGATCCAATGCTCCATCTATTCCGATGTTGGCCTCGATCCCGCGGAGTAAGCGAAACGCGCCGCCGAAGCTGACGTTGACGCGTGCGATCGCTTCGTGCTGCTCTGCCGCTTCCGCCATCGAAATACCGCCAGCGATCTTCAAGCCGTACGAGTGGTCCGTGACGGCCGAGATACGAGTAGCCCCTCGCCAGGCAGGCGTCAGCGATCTCCTCGAGCGTCGGGCCGCCGTCGCTCCACTCGGAATGCATCTGCAGATCACCGCGATAGCTGTCGGGCGCGGGTCCCTCT
This sequence comes from uncultured Acidobacteriota bacterium, assembly GCA_963830815.1. Lineage (GTDB taxonomy): Bacteria > Acidobacteriota > Vicinamibacteria > Vicinamibacterales > 2-12-FULL-66-21 > DATBJJ01. Next base: position 10,461 of record CAWHNN010000025.1, read on the forward strand.
AGCGTTTATCCCAAGAATCCGCGGACTTCTGCCCGGCTCAGGAAGTGCCGGCGAAGCGCACGCCGCCGATCGATGTCGGTTCGGCGCTCAGTGCGATCGATAGCCTGCTCGACGGTCGGTGATTCGCCGGTGGCGAGCACCTCGCTAATCACCCGCGTCGTCGCCGGGCCGATTCCGGAGATCCTGGGCAACGTGCCATCCCGACGGATGAGCTCGGAAAGGTGTGTTTCGAGCGCCATCACCGCGGCGGCCGCCCGCTTGTAGCCGTACATCTGCTGCGGCGAAACCTGGGCAAACGCGAGGTCGCGCAAATAGTGAGCGACCGCGGCGTTGACGTCCGAATGGCGCGCCGAACCACTCAACGGCCTGTCTCGTCGTGCGGCGCGTGTACCGGCTTCGATTCGGGCGACCACCGCTGGCGCAGATACACGGCGAGCCACACCATCGAGCCGATCGCAAGAAACTCGCTTTGCCAGTTCTGGAACGATTCGAACCAGAACCGCGGCGACTCCAGGTAGCCGCCCAGCGTCGGACGCGCCCGTCCGTGCGTCACCTCATCTGCCGCGAACTCCGCGAAGCCACCGGCGGCATGTCCAGCCCATGCCATCAGGAACAGCAGGACGAACGCGAGGCCGAGCGCGTTCTCGTAGAGTAACGCCCGCAGGATCCAACCTCCGCGCTTGACTGGCCAGGGCACTCCGGGCGCATCGGCGAAGTCACGCGGATCGCGTCGACGAGCTCGTGACATTCGGGCCGCCGGGACTCTGGCGAGCCCTTCTGAATGAGGACAGGTCGTTACCAGGACGAACACGGCCATCTGGAGGAATCACTCTCCCAGTTCTCGAAGAGCCCCTCCCATGGATGCCCCGTCTCGAGGTATCCGGTGACGGTCACGCGCGCTTGACCGTGCTCCTCCTGGGTCGCGTTGTCCTCGTAGAACCCGGTGACCATCTGCCCGGCGAGGAACAACAGGAACATCGCCATCCATTGCGAAGAGTCTCGAGCGCGATCCCGGATCCAGGCCACTGTCATTTATTTTGACCTCTTGACTTCTTTCCGCGGCATGCAGGTTCAAACCGGAGGGTGCAAGACGCCTGCCTCGAACACGGGAACAGCCGAGCACGAGGCTGAGGTCGACCGCAAGCCGCACGGCTGCACATCGCCAGAGGAGCTCGCGAGCTGAGAGGCCGGGCATCTTCCTTGCTCCGATCGCCTCGTTCCGATATCGCGCGCGGCTTTTGGGTAGCTCCGCTCCCTGCAATGGTCAGCGGTTCCACACTCGCTCCCGCGCCGCAGGAAATAGGCAACGAGAGTTCTGGAGGATCTGTGGCCAAGAAACCGACGAAGAGGACCGCACCCGCGCCGACAGCCGCGCGAGGCGGCGAGACGCATCAGACGGCAAAGAACCTGGACACGGTGCTGACCACCAACCAGGGCCTGCCGATTTCCGACAACCAGAACTCGCTGCGCTCCGGCACACGCGGGCCGACGCTGCTCGAAGACTTCATCTTCCGCGAGAAGATCACGCATTTCGACCACGAGCGGATTCCCGAGCGGATCGTCCACGCGCGCGGCTCGGGCGCGCACGGCTACTTTCAGCCGTACAAGTCGCTGTCGAAGCTGACGCGGGCCGCGTTCCTGCAGGACCCGAAGAAGAAGACGCCGGTGTTCGTGCGCTTCTCGACCGTCGCCGGCGGCGCCGGCTCGGGCGACACGCCGCGCGACGTGCGCGGCTTTGCCGTGAAGTTCTACACCGAGGAGGGCAACTTCGACCTCGTCGGCAACAACATCCCGGTGTTCTTCATCCAGGACGCGATCAAGTTTCCCGACCTGATCCACTCGGTGAAGATGGAGCCCGATCGCGGTTACCCGCAGGCGGCGATCGGCCCACGACACGTTCTGGGATTTCGTGTCGCTGATGCCCGAGAGCATGCACATGCTGCATGTGGGCGATGTCCGACCGCACCATTCCGCGCTCGTTCCGGATGATGGAAGGCTTCGGCGTGCACACCTTCCGGCTCATCAATGCCAGCGGGCGAGTCGACCTTCGTCAAGTTCCACTGGCGGCCGAAGATCGGCTCGGCCGTCGGTCGTCTGGGACGAGTCGGTGAAGCTCTACGGCGCGGATCCTGACTTCCAGCGCCGCGATCTGTTCGACGCCATCGCCGCGCGGCGACTTTCCCGAGTTCGAGTTCGCGCATCCAGGCGTTCGACGAGAAGACTGCCGCGAAGTTCCCGTTCGACATCCTCGACGCGACCAAGCTCATCCCCGAGGAGATGGTGCCGCTCGAGCCGATCGGCCGCATGGTGCTCGAACCGCAACCCCGACAACTTCTTCGCCGAGACCGAGCAGGTCGGCGTTCCATCCCGGCCACATCGTGCCGGGCATCGACTTCTCGAACGATCCGCTGCTGCAGGGGCGCCTGTTCTCGTACCTCGACACGCAGCTCATTCGCCTCGGCGGCGCGAACTTCCACGAGATTCCGATCAACCGGCCGCAGTGCCCGATGCGCAACTTCCAGCGCGACGGCGTGCGGCGCATCGACGTGCCGAAGGGTCAGGTCGCCTACGAGCCGAACAGCCTGGCACCCGACGGCCCGCGCGAAGATCCGCGCGCGTGGCTTCACGACGTTTCCTCGGGCGAGACGGTCGATCGCGAAGCCGGGAACAAGATCCGGGAACGATCGGAGACCTTCGCCGATCACTACAGCCAGCCGCGGCTGTTCTGGCGCTCGATGTCGGAGCCCGAGCAGCGCCACATCGTCAGCGCCTTCACGTTCGAGTTGAGCAAGGTGTCGACGGTCGCGATCCGCCGCCGGATGCTCGGCCATCTCGCGAACATCGACGACGAGCTTGTGCGAGCGCGTCGAGGAAGGGCTCGGCATGGAGGGGCAGGCCGAGCGGATCAAGCCGGCGCGGCCGGCCGATCGACATGAAGCCGTCGCCCGCGCTGAGCATCATCTTGAAGGCGCCGAAGACGAATCGAGGGACGCAAGGTCGGCGTGCTGGTCACCGACGGCACCGACGGCGACGCTGCGTCGACGCGCTGCGAGCAGCGGTCGAGAAGGCCGGCGCGACGGCTTCAGGTGGTCGCGCCGAAGATCGGCGGCGTCATCCGCGAAGGGCGGCAAGCGCATCGAAGCCGATCACGCGCTCTCGGGCGGCCCGTCGATCTTCTTCGATGCCGTCGTTGTCGCGCCGTCGGCCGACGGGGCGGCGATGCTCGGGCGGGAAGCGGCGGCGATCGACTGGCTCCGCGACGCGTTCGGCCACCTCAAAGTCATCGGGGTGGTCGAATGCCGCCGCGGCGCTGCTGGACCGGGCCGGGCATCGAAGCGGACGCCGGCAGTCGTCGCCATCGACACCGGAAAAGGCGTCAAGGCTTCATCGCGGCGGCGAAGAACGGCCGGATCTGGGACCGGGAGCCCAACCTGAGGGGGCACGCCTAGTACGGCGGCAGTTGTTGGCGTTGCCCATCACCTCTTCGGAGGACAATGGTGGGCGTGACGACTGCGCAGATGATCCTTGTGGCGGGACCGTATCGATCGGGCACCGATGACGACCCCGCGAAGATGGCCGCGAACGTTCGGCTGATGGAGGGCTATGCCCTGCCGCTCTTTCAGCCGGCCATGTGCCGGTTCTCGGAGAATGGTTCGCGCTGCCCCTCGTCTCCCTCGCCGGGTCGCGCCGGGTTGGGGATGACGCGTTCAACGAGATTTTCCATCCGATCGCCGAACGACTCCTCGCACGATGCGATGCGGTCCTCCGCGTGGGCGGCGCTTCGCAGGGAGCCGACCTGATGGTGAGCGTCGCCGAAGCGCGAGGCCTGGCGGTCTACCGTCGCCTGTCTGACGTCCCCGGCTGCGAATCATGCCCCGAGCCCGCTGACCATGGGGTGTGACGGCGGCGCACCCTGAATGATCGCGCCCTCGATGATCCCCTCGGTGATCCCCTAAGTGATCAATGACCAGGCCGCCGTGCGATGAGGCCGCGATTCTGAGCGCGGCGGGAGCGCCAGCGACAACGGCCGCGGCGCGTGGGTACTCGCCGCGACGATCCTCGGATCGAGCCTGGCCTTCATCGACGGCACCGTCGTCAACGTAGCGCTGCCAGCGCTGCAATCTGCATTCGGCGCGACGCTGGGCGACATCCAGTGGGTCGTCGAATCTATGCGGTGACGCTGGCGGCACTGCTCCTCACTGGCGGGTCGCTCGGCGATATGCGGGCGGCGCAAGGTTTTCGCGGCGGGTGTCACGATCTTCGCGGCGCCTCGGCGTGGTGCGGTTTATCGCGCACGATTGGGGAGCTCGTTGCCGCCCGCGCTCTTCAGGGCATCGGCGCGGCGTTTCTCGTCCCCGGCAGCCTCTCGCTCATCAGCGCCACGTTTCCGGCGCAACGGGGCCGGGCAATACGGACCTGGGCGGGATTCACGGCCATTACGGCCGCGCTTGGCCCAGTGCTCGGTGGCTGGCTCATTGAGCACCTGTCGTGGCGCTGGATCTTCTTCATCAATCTCCCGATCGCCGTCATCGTGCTCGCAATCTCGATCTGGCGCGTTCCCGAGTCGCGCCGCCCTGGCGCGTCGGGCTCGATTGGGCCGGCGTCGCGCTGACGACGACCGGGCTCGGCGCGCTGGTCTTCGGGTTGATTGAATCCGTTCCGCTGGCTGCCGTCGCCGGGATTGTCCTGCTGCTCGCCTTTCTCGTTCTCGAATCGCGTTCCACGGCGCCGATGCTTCCGCTCGGGCTGTTCAGGTCGCGGACGTTCGCGGGCGCCAACCTGCTCACGTTTCTTCTCTATGCCGCGCTCGCCGGCTTCATGTTCTTCCTTCCCGATGAACCTCGTCCAGGTCCAGGGATACTCGGCCACCCAGGCCGGCGCCGCGCTCCTTCCGTTCATCGTCCTGATGTTCGTGATGTCGAGATGGTCAGGAGGCTCGATCGATCGTTATGGCGCGCGCGGTCCGCTCATCGTCGGCCCGTTGATCGCCGCGGCTCGGTTTCGCATTGTTTGCGAGGCCGGCGATCGGCGGCTCCTATCTCGGCACTGTCCTCCCCGCGGTCCTGGTGCTCGGTCTCGGCATGGCGATCAGCGTGGCTCCGCTCACGACAACGGTAATGAACGCCGTTCCGCAGGAGCACTCCGGCGTCGCATCGGGATCAACAACGCTGTATCCCGTGTCGCCGCCGTGCTCGCGATAGCGGTCCTGGGCGCGGGGTACTTTATGCCGCCTTCAACCATGCGCTCGACCGTCGCCTGCAAGCGCTGGATTTACCGACAGAGGCTCGCGCAGCCATCGACACGCAGCGGCGCAACCTGGCCGCGATCAAAACGACTGATAGCGGGGCGAGGGATGCGATCCAGCGGTCGTTCCTCACTGGCTACCGAGTGGTCCTGTGGATTGCTGTGGCGCTGGCAATCTCCAGTTCGGTGAGCGCCGGCGTGCTGATCGAATCCGGGCCGAGAGAAGGCCCCAGCTCGCGGCCGCGAGCGTCGCCAGGCTTGAGCGATCTTTTTCACCAGCCGTCAGCGCCAGCGGCCTTGCCTGTGGCGAATGAACCGCCGGCGGACGCCGAGCCAGTACACGGCGTAGTAGCCGAGGACGATCGCGCCGGCGCCCATCGAACTGGCGACGCCGAACGCCGGGCCCCACGCGCGAAAGCCCTCGCTCCACGTATGCCAGCTCCGCCAGAGTCCGTAGACGATACGCGCCGCAACGAGCAGGGTCACCAGCAGCACCAGGCTGCGGCTGGGCGTGAAGTGCAGCGCCTGTGAATCCGGCTCCCAGCGCGTCAGCGCCAATCCAATCATGCCGAGGAGCCCTCCGGCAGCGAAGCCAGCGACGGAGTACGAGAAGGCGTCAGGTACCCAGGGCGTCGTCAGCGCGGCGGCGAGCAGGAAGATCGCGGCCGACGACAGGACGACGATGAGGTTCAGGCCGATGAACCAGCCGCGCGCCGCGCGGCGTGTCGTACCGACGCGGTAGCGCTGCAGCAGGCTGAGTGGAACGAGCGCGATACCGATGAGCAGGAGAACGACGACGAGCAGCGCGAGCGCGATGACGGGCACCACACAAGGCTACTCGTACTCGGCCAGCGACGCTCACCCAGTGGGCAGACATCGGTCGCGCTCGTCCTGAAGGCACCGCGGACACGCTGCCGTACGAAACGTTCAGCGCGCGAGAACGCCGATCAGTGACAACGCGTAACGGCAACAAGACGACGACCCGACGCAAAGAGGATCATCTGCCTGTGTTACCCTCGGCGCGTCATTTCGACGCCTGTTCCAGGAGGAGAGGGATGCCCCGGCACCACGGTTTGTTTCGTTTCTTTGTTCTCGCGCTCACGGTCCCCTTTCTGCTGGTGCCCCGTCTCGCATCAGCGCAGTTCGACGCGGCAACCGTGCTCGGAACGGTCGCCGATGCCACCGGCGGCGTCGTCCCAGGCGCGACCGTGACCCTCAAGAACGCCGAGACCGGCATCACCGCGATGACGGTCAGCGACGGCGAGGGCCGCTACCAGTTTCTCAACGTGCGCATCGGCGTCTACAGCCTCCGCGCCGAGCTTCAGGGGTTCTCCGCCGCCATCGCCGACAAATCCGGTGACCGTCAACGCCCGTCAGCGTGTCGACCTGACGATGAAGGTCGGCGACGTCGGCGAAACGGTCGAGGTCACGGGCGCGGCGCGTTTGCTCGAGAGCGAATCGAGCGATCGCGGACAGGTCATCGGCCACGAGCAGATCGTCAACCTGCCATTGAACGGCCGCGCCTACGCCGACCTTGCGCTCCTCAGCCCCGGCGTTCGCAAGTCGTCGATCTCGGAGTCGCGCGACGCGCTCGTTCAATGTCAACGGGCTCCGCAGCTCGCTCAACAACTTCATCCTCGACGGCGTCGACAACAACTCCTACGGCACGAGCAATCAGGGCTTCTCGAATCAGGTCGTCCAGGTGTCGCCCGATGCCGTCCAGGAGTTCAAGGTCCAGACCAACAACTTCAGCGCCGAGTACGGCCGCGCCGGCGGCGCTGTCATCAACGCGACGTTCCGCAGCGGCACGAACCAGTTCCGCGGCACCGCGTGGGAGTTCAACCGCAACACGGCGCTGAACGCCACGGGATTCTTCAAGCCGTCGTCGGGCGTGAAGCCGAGCCTCGACCGAATCAGTTCGGCGGCGTGTTCGGCGGGCCCGTCGTTCGCGACAAGGCTTTCTTCTTCGCCAACTACGAAGGCTTCCGGCAGGTGCAGAAGACCGTGACGTTCGCGAGCATCCCGACGATGGCGCAGCGCCAGGGCGTCATGGGCAAGCCGGTTCGCAACCCCGTCACCAACGAGTTGTATGCGGATGGCATCGTGCCGCAGCGCGCCATCACGAACTTCGCCCGCCAGGTGCTGGCCGGGCTGCCGGCGCCAACGCGCGCCGGCGTCTCGAACAACTTCGACTCCTGCCTCGCCGCCAGGACTACAACGACAAGTTCGACATCAAGTTCGATCAGCAGTTCAACTCGGCGACCAGCGCGTTCGTGCGTTTCAGCTATCGCGACGCCGATAACTTCGAGCCGCCGCCGATCCCCGGGGACGACCAGCAGTCCATCGAACGGCTATGTCAACATCCTCAACCAGCAGTTGGCGACCGGTGTCACGCGAACGCTCGGGGTTGACGTCCCTGCTCGAGGTCCGCGTCGGCGTGTCGCGGACAAGGCCGGCAAGACCGCGATCGGCACGGGCACGCCAAACATGTTCGACATGTACGGGATTACCGGCCTGCCGACCGATACCGTGTTTGCCGGCGGGCTCACACAACAGTCCGTGAGCGGCTGGACCGCGTGGGGCCGCCAGAGCAGCAACCCGCAGTTCCAGGATCCCCTCGTCTGGGATGCCCGCATCAACTACTCGTGGATGCGCGGCCAGCACACGTTGAAGTCAGGCTACGAATATCAGCACATCAACACTGATATCGACGACGTCCACCCGAAATACGGCGCGGACGGATACGCCGGTCAGTTCAGCCGGCCGGTCGGCGCGGCCGCGGACGCCGCGACCTTCAACCTCGTCGACTTCCTCGTCGGCGCGCGCAACACCTACGAGCTCGTCAACCCGTTCGTCTTCGAGCTGCGGCAGCGCATGCACTTCGGCTACGTGCAAGACGACTGGCGCGTGACGCCGGACCTGACGTTCAACCTCGGGGTCCGCTACGAGTTCGGCACGCCGCAGTGGGAGAACGGCAACAACCTCACCAACTTCGATCCCGCCAACAACAGGCTGATCCTGGCGCCGACGGATCGCTCTACGACGGACGCTCGTCGAGCCCGACAAGAACAACTTCGCGCCGCGCGTCGGCGTCGCCTACAGCCTGAACGGCAAGACCGTTCTCCGCTCGGCGTTCGGCACGAGCTACATTCACTTCAACCGGCTCGGCGGCGAAAACCTGCTGTCGTTCAACGGACCGCACGTGGTTCCGATTGCGATCACGCAGCAGCCGTCCCAAGGAGCGTGCGCGCCGGGTCAGGCGCCGACCAGCTGCTTCAGGCTCACCGAGCAGGGATATCCGGAAGGCTTGAACGTTCCGGCGAACTTCGATCCGCTGAATGGCCGCGTCAACTACATCCCTCGCGACACCAACACCGGCAACGTCCAGAACTGGCACGTCACCGTGCAGCGCGAGCTGATGAGCACCCTGATGATTGACGTCGCGTATATCGGGAACCAGAGCCGCAACCTCGTCATCCTCGGCGACTTCAATCAGGCGCGTCCGAACAACCCCACCGAGGACACGCCACTGCAGGCGCGGCGGCCGATTCAGGGCTATCAATTCATTCAGTCGGCGTTCGATGGCGGCAAGGCGAGCTACCACGCGCTGCAGATCAAGGTCGAGCGGCGCTATTCGCGCGGCTTCTATCTGCTCAATTCGTTCACCTACTCGAAGGCGCGTGACAATGCCTCCGGCCACCTCGAGACCGCCAACGGCGACAACAGCCGCGTCAACTATCGCGACATCGAAGGAGAGTGGGGCATCTCGGGCTACAACCAGCCGATCAACAACACGACGACCCTGGTGATGGACCTTCCGTTTGGCCGCGATCGCCGCTGGGCCAATGAGCTCGGTCCGATCCTCGAAGGCATCATCGGCGGCTGGCGACTGACAGCCATCAACACCATGACGAGCGGCCTGCCCGTCAACCTGAGCTACTCGCCGAGCTCGACCTTCTCGGTCAGCGGCGCGCCGACGTATCGGCCAAACGTCAGCGGCGACATTTACGGCGACGGATCGATCGACAACTTCTTCAATCGCGACAACGTCACGGTGCCCATCGATCGGAGCCAGCCGTTCGGAAACGCGCCCCGGAACGCGGCACGCGGGCCGGCGATCTACAACCTGGATCTGGGGCTGCACAAGAGCTTCGGCCTCGGGTTCGGCGACAGCCGGCTGGAGTTCCGCATCGAAGCGTTCAACGCGCTGAACAAGACCAACTTCGGAGCACCGAACGGCAACCGCTCCTCCACCGACTTCGGTACTATCCGGACACTTTCGACGCCACCGCGCCAGATTCAGCTGGGGGTCAAGGTCGATTTTTGAAGTGCCGGCTGCTGACGAAGCGCTACTCAGGGCTCCCGGGCGTTGCGATGTAGTGCGACTTTTGCAACCTTTCGCAGGAGATCAAGAGGTCAGGAGCAGGTCGATCAAGGTTTCGTGAGCTCCTGACCTCCTGGCCTTCTGAACTTCTGTCCGTTTAGCCCGACAGCTGATGCCCTGCATTCACCGGCGACGCGCTATGCCATCGCCGAACGCACCGTGGCGCGAATCTTCTCCATCGCCGTCTTCAGATTGTCGTCGGCGCTGCGAGTCCAGTACTCGCGGTTGAAGAGCTCGAGCGACAGATAGCCGCGGAAGCCGTTGTCGCGCAGATCGCGCAGGATCTGGCGCAGCGGTGCGACGCCGTCGCCCGGGTAGATCCGGTTCCCGTCGTTGAGCGTCGACGGATCGGCGGCCTGCGGGTAGTCGTTGAGGTGCATCACGTGTAGCGACGCGCCGTTGATCTGCCGGAGAGCCGTGAACGGCGTTCCGCTCTTGTAGATGTGGAACACGTCGAGAAGCAGGCTGGCGTCGGCGCGTCCGGCCGCGACGGTCACGTAGATGCCGTGCGACAGCGGACCGAGCACCGGATGCGTGCCCCACAGTTCGAGCAGCGGCTGCACGCCCATCTTCTCGCCCATCTCGAGCGCCGCGCGGTAGTAGGTCGCGGCGTTGTCGAGGCTGACGGCGGCGCGGTTGTTCCCCGGTGGCGCGGCGATGCGACGCCCGCCAATCTGGGCCACCTTGTCCATGTCGATCTTCAGCTTCTCCATCGACGCGGCACGGCGCGCTTCGTCGTCATCGAGAAATGCGTTGAAGGCGATCGCTCCCTCCACCGTCAGCCCGGCGTCGGCGATGCGCTGCCCGAGGTCCTTGAGCGTTCCGCCTTTCGACGTGTAGTCATCGATCTCGCTCATCCACGGTTCGAGCGCGTGGAACCCAGCCTTGGACGCGGCAGCGATCGACGCCAACGATGTCGAGCTTGTTGCCGCGGATGGTGCTCGTGTTGAGGCAGTAGCCGAAGGGCTCGTCGGCTGGCCGCGTGCGTGCCGGAGGCTTCGGCGATTGCGCCTCGCCCACTGCCGGTGACATGAGTGCAGTACCAAATGCGGCCAGCGTGCCGCATAGCGCTTCTCGACGGGACAGTTCCATTCGCGAATTTTCCTCCGGTCCGGAGGGTAACGGCTCAGGCGTGACGAATGCAACCTCTGGAGATTCCGTCCGTATATACTGTACATACTGAATATGCACAGTGAGCTGGTCATCTCTCAGGCCGATCGTCGGCCGATGTATCTCCAGATCATTGAGCAGATCCGGCAGCGAATCGCTGTCGGCGACTGGCAGCCGGGCGCGGAGCTGCCGTCGATTCGCGCCCTCGCCGCGTCCCTGCAGGTCAGCGTCATCACCGTGAAGCGCTCCTATCTCGAGCTCGAGCGTGACGGGGTGATCGTCACCCGCCAGGGAAAGGGCTCGTTTGTCGCCGACAGTGCCGACCTCAGCACTCAGCTTCGGCGCGATGAGCTCGACGAGCGACTGGCGGCAGCCGCGGACCTCGGCTACCGGCTCGGGATGACTGCAGAAGCCATGGCCGCCAGGCTCCTCGAGGCGGTGAAGAAGAGAAGCGGCGAAGACCGGCCGAAGACCGATGAGAGCGAGCCATGAACGAGCCCGTGATTGAACTCGACGGCGTCGACAAGACCTACCGGTTCTTCCGGCTGTCCGACGTGCGCCTGCGCCTCGAGCCCGGACAGATCATGGGCTTTGTCGGCCCGAACGGCGCCGGCAAGTCGACGACGATCCGCATCCTCATGGCGATGGTTCGGCCAGGAGCGCGGCACCGTGCGCGTCCTCGGCCGCGAGCTGCCCAGGGAGCAGGCGGCAGCCAAGCGCGACATCGGCTTCGTTTCCGAGGACATGCGCCTGCACGGCAACGCGACGCTCGGCTGGCACATGCGGTTCGTCGCCTCGATCTACCCCGAGTGGGATGCGAAGTACGCCGGCGCGCTGCTCGTGCGCTTCAACCTGCAAGCCGATCAGCAGATCAGGCATCTGTCGCATGGCGAGCGGGTCAAGGCGACCCTGCTGCTCGTTCTCGCCAGACGTCCGCGACTGCTGCTCCTCGACGAGCCGACGACCGGCCTCGACCCAGTCGCCCGGCACGAGATACTCGCGGAGCTCATGGACGTCGTCCGTGACGAGCGCCGCGCGATTCTGTTCTCGTCGCACAACACGCAGGACATCGAACAGGTGTCCGACGTCATCACCTTCATCGATCGCGGCCGGATCATCGACGCGAGCGACAAGGAGACATTCCTCGATCGGTGGCGCCGGTTGCATCTCGAGAGCCCGGCCGGCGTCGCGCTGCCGCAGGCTGCCGGCGTGGTCGACACGACGACGAGCGGCCGCATCGCGGTCGTGACGACAAACGCCTACACACCGAACCTGGAAGGCATCTACGAGCGCGCGGGCGTCGCCGTCAGGACGGTGCAACGGATGACGCTCGAGGAGATCTTCGTCGCCAACGTCATGAACAACCGCAAGGAGCACGCCGAATGAGCGCGCCCATCGTCCGGCAGCTGATTCTCAAGGACCTCTACCTCCTTCGCTGGATGATGATCGGATCCATCGGCGCCGGTGCCGCCGCGATCTCGATCATGCCGTTCAGTCCGATCTCCGGCTACGTGGGTGCCGTCTCGCTTGTCTGCACGCTGATCATCCTCAACATCTTCCTGGTGATGAACGGTGTCGCCCAGGAAAAGAAGGACAAGGTCATCCTCTTCATCCTGAGCCTGCCGGTCTCGACAACGCAGTACCTGGTGGCGAAGGTGGCGGCAAACGCGATCGCCTTTCTCGTGCCATGGCTCGTGTTGACGATCGCGACGTTCGCGGTCGTCGATATCTCGGCACTCCCGAACGGCCTCCTCCCCTACTGGCTTGCCGCACTGGGCTACATCCTCTTTTACTACTGCGCGCTGCTCGCTGTCGGCCTGCGTCTGGGATTCCGCCGGCGCGCACACGACGGCGATCATCGTCGGCAACATTTCGTTCAACTTCTTCATTCCATTCCTGCTCAGGCTGCCCTTCGGTAGCCGCGCATGCCAAGGGCGATACCGCCGTTTGGACCGGCGACATCATCGCCATCCTTGGTGCAGAGCTTGTTGCGGGCGGTCTGGCACTTGGTTCCGCCGTCTACCTTCGATCGCGCACCGGGGACTTCGTTTAGAGGAGCACGTATGTCCACTACTGATCGCCTGCACGGCCTCGACGCCGTTCGTGCGTTTGCGCTGCTGCTCGGCGTGATCTTCCACGCCGGCTTCTCGTTCATCCCGGGCATGATCCCCGGCATCTGGGCGATGAACGACCGCTCTCCGAGCGTGGCCATCAGCGTCCTGCTGTTCACCGCGCACATCTTCCGCATGTCGCTGTTCTTTTTCATCGCCGGCTTCTTTGCCCGGATGATGTTCGAACGCAAGGGGGCTCGCGGGTTCTGGTCCAATCGTGCGAAGCGCATTCTCGTGCCGCTCGTCGCCGGCTGGGTCGTTCTCTTCCCGGCGGTGACCGCGGTCTGGATCTGGGGGCTCACAAAGACCTTCGGCAAGCTGCCGGCGGCGCCCGCCGGCCTGCCGCCGCAGCCGCCGCTGTCGTTCCCGCTCACGCACCTGTGGTTTCTCTACTACCTGCTGGTGCTCTACGTGATCGTCCTGCTCTGCCGCGCCGTTGCGGTCAGGCTCGATCGGCGGGGCGCTGTGCGTGCCTTTGCTGACAGCGTGATCCGGGGCGCCGTCCACAGCGGGACGGCGGCTGTGCTGCTCGCAGTGCCCGTCACCATTGCGCTCTATTTCCGTGCCGAGTGGATCATCTGGTTCGGCATCCCCACACCCGACCACTCGCTCATTCCAGAGGTCGCATCTCTCGTCGGCTTCGGCATCGCCCTCGTGTTCGGGTGGCTCGTGCACCGCCAGCTCGAACTGCTCCACACCTGGAAGAAGCAGTGGGCACTTCATCTTGCGTCTGCGCTCGGAGCCACCGCCGTCTGCATCTGGATCGCCGGAGCGACGCCATCGTTTGTACCCGCCGCCCGCGGCTTCCAGAAGCTCGCATTCGCGTTCTCCTACGCCCTTGCGATCTGGTGCTGGAGCTTTGCGATGATCGGTATCGCGATGCGGTTCCTCGCGCATGCCAACGACCGTGTGCGCTACATCGCGGACGCGTCCTTCTGGATCTATCTCGTCCATTTACCGGTCGTAGCCGCCATGCAGGTACTGGTGGGCCATCTGCCGTGGCACTGGAGCGTCAAGTTTCCTCTCATCCTGACCGTGAGCTTCGCGGTGCTCTTTCTGAGCTATCGCATCCTCGTGCGGCCCGACCTTCATCGGACAACTGTTGAACGGGCGCAAGTACCCGCGCGTTCGCGCGGCCACGCCGCCGGGCAAGTGCAGCAGATGCGCCTCGATTCGGCTATTGACCGACGCGCCCCCGGTAATCGCCGATCCGGGGCAAAGATCGAGCGCGTGGCGTCGCTGGCCGGCGTGCACAAGCGCTACGGCAAGACCGTGGCCCTAGCCGGCCTCGATCTCGACGTTCGGCGCGGCGAGCTCCTCGCCGTGCTCGGGCCGAACGGCGCTGGTAAATCGACAGCGGTCAGTTTGTGGCTGGGACTCCTCGAGCCGGAGGCGGGCAGCGTTCATCTGTTCGGCGGCTCGCCGCTCGATCCCGACAGGCGCAGGCGTGTCGGCGTGATGATGCAGGAAGTAGGGTTGACGCCGGAGTTGCGCGTACGCGAGCTCATCGAACTGACTGCGAGCTACTACCCGGAACCGTTGCCGTGGAGACCACGCTCACGCTGACGCGGCTCGGAGCGCTCGCCGATCGCACCTATGCGAAGCTGTCGGCCGGCCAGAAGCGCCAGGTGCAATTTGCCGTCGCTATCTGCGGCCGCCCATCGCTGCTCTTCCTCGACGAACCGACGGTGGGTCTCGATGTCGAAGCCCGCGAATCGATGTGGCGCACGATTCGCGAGCTGATCGCCCAGGGCTGTTCGATCGTCCTGACGACGCACTATCTGGAGGAGGCGGAAGCGCTGGCGGACCGGGTGGCGGTCGTGGCGAGCGGACGGCTGATCGCGTCTGGCAGCGTCGCTGAAGTCCGGTCGCTCGTCTCACGCAAGCAGATCAGCTGCTCGAGCGGAATCGCGGAAGACGAGATTCGCTCGTGGCCGGATGTCGTCGCCGTGACCCGCGACGCGCGCCGTCTGCAGATCACCGTCGTCGATGCCGAGACGGTCGTCCGTCGGCTGCTGGCGGCCGACGCCGGCGTTCGCGATCTGGAAATCCGCCAGGCCGGTCTCGCGGAGGCATTCACCGAGCTCACGAAGGAGGCAGCGTGATGAACGCGACCCAATCGCTGGTGCAGATGCGCCACACGGCACCGATGCCGATCGCCCGGATCCTCCGCTCCTACGCAAAGGAAGTGAAGTACGAATCGCTGCGCATGCTGCGTTCGCCGGCGTTCGCGATTCCGTTCCTGCTCCTGCCGGTGCCGGTGTATTTGTTCTTCGGCGTCATGCTGGCAGGGCCGGCAGTCGCAAAAAATCCCGGCGTGGCAAATTATCTCTTCTCGGGATTCTGCGTGTTCGCCGTCATGGGGCCGTCGCTCTTCGGCGCCGGCTGTGCGCTCGCGGTCGAGCGCGACGCCGGCCTGCTGAATCTCAAGCGCGCGCAGCCCGCGCCTGGCGGGGCCTACCTCATCGCGAAGATGGTGATGTCGATGTATTCGCAGCACTCGCGATGGTCTCGATGCTCGCGGCCGCAGTCTTCGGTGACACGGTCACACTGACGTCGGCCAACTGCTGATCATGACCGTCGTGATGATCGTCGGCGTCGTCCCATTCTGCGCCCTCAGTCTCCTCATCGGCGCGTATACGTCTGGAACGTCGGCGCCGGCGTTCATCAACATCGTCTTTTTGCCGATGCTGTGGCTCTCGGGCCTGTTCATCCCGCTGCCGAAGTTTCTCGAGAAGTGGGCGCTCGTCTGGCCGGCATTTCATCTGAACCAGGTGGCGCTGGGCTCGGCCGGGGTTTCTCAGTTCACCTTCATCAATCCGGCCATCTCCGCTGCGGTGCTCGTCGGGGTGACAGTGGTTTTCGGCGGTCTCGCGATGCGGCGCCTCGCGGTCAAGGGATAACTGCCAGCGAGCCCAGCAGTTTGCAGGTCACGGGAACACACTGTATTGTCGGGGTGAGAACCGCAGGCACTGGTGCTAGCTTCCTCCGCGCGGGTGTGCGCACTCCCGCACACCGCATCTGAACAAGGGGGACTGCACCATGACCAGCGCTGCGAGCCGTCGGTCTGTCCGCTTCCTGTACGTCGCACTCATTGTCGCCGCGGTGGCCGCGCTCGGCCGCGGAGAGCCCTCCGCACAATCCGCTCCCCCGCCGCTCTACGGGCTGACGCCGATCGGCGTGCTCGGCGGATCGCAATCAGCGGCCTACGACATCTCGCCATACGGCGGCGTGATTGTCGGCCGCGCACAAACCGCCGGCGGCGCTTACCACGCATTCGTCGAGGGCTACGACCCGCGGACGGATATCGGAGCGCTTGGCGGCACCGACAGTACTGCCTTTGGCGCCAGCAGCTCGCTCGCCGTCGGGCAGGCGCAGACTGCCGGCGGCCAGTACCACGCTTTTACCTTCCACCCGCGCACGAAGGCCAAGGTCGACCTTGGCACGCTCGGCGGCACGTGGAGCGCCGCCTACGATGCCAGCGATGAAATCGTCGTCGGCGATCGCGGATCGCCGGCGACGCGCGCATGCGGGCGTTTCAATACGCGAACGGAACGATGTCGCCGCTCGCCTTCGATCTCGGCGGTGACAGCCCGCGCGCGGCGTCAGCCTCGCCGAAGACATCGTCGGCCAGGCCTGCACCGCCGGCAACGCGTCGTGCCGCCCCTTTCTACTGAGCAGCGGTGTGATGACGTTGCTCGGCCCGGCCAACCGCAACGGTATCGCCAACCGCATCAATGACGTGCCTGGTGATCGTGGGATCACTGTGGGCGCCGGGGTCGACGACGACACGCGCCTTCTACTACAGCAACGGCGTCATGACCGATCTCGGAACGCTCGGCGGCGCCAGCAGCGACGCGCGCGGCCTGAACGATGACGGCGACGTCGTCGGCACAGCGCAGAATGCGGCCGGTCAGCCTCGCGCCTTCCTCTATCGCAGCGGTGTGATGACGGATCTGAACACGCTGGTGCCGCCTGGAACCGGCTGGGTGCTGGAATCGGCGGCGGCAATCTCGAACGGCGACCAGATCGTCGGCTACGGCACGTTCAACGGCAAGCGGCGCGCGTTTCTGCTCACCCCGCCGACCGATCTCGTGCTCGCATCGGCGGCACGATCAGTCAGCATGACAGCAACCTGCCGCGTGACGGCATCGAAGTGGGAAAGACAATCGAGTGGACGACGTCGGCCGTCACGCCCCTTCGACTCGTCGCGAGTATCTGTACGGCGTCGAATACGCACACGCTGACCGGACCCGCGGTGTTCGTGTCTGCCGCTCCCCACGACCTCGACAAGTGCTCGTCTCGCCGGAGTCGATCATCTGTGAGTTCCAGCCCTTCGATACGACGGCAACGGCCGCGAGGTGACGATTCGAGCCCGGGCGACAGGAATCGGAGCGATCACTCATCACGCGACGGTCTCGAGTAGCGTGCCTGATCCGGACACCAGCAACAATTCGATCGCCCGGAGACAAACCGCGCCGTGGCGCTCTCGTCGTTTGCGGTCAGCCCAATGACGGTGTCCAGCGGTCAGCTGACGACGCTCGAAGTAGTGCTTACCGATCGCGCGCCTGGAGGTGACGCTGTCGTCAAGCTGACGAGCAGCCGCCCGGATGTCGCGCCGGTGCCGGCGACGTTCATCGTGCCGAGCTGGACCGATCATCGGCAAACCAACATCGTCCCGGCGTGGTCTCGTCGCCGACGACGGTGCAGATCTCGGCGACCTACGGCCTCGTGACCGTAACGAAGACGCTGACCGTCGTACCGTCGGGGCTCAAGCAGCTCTACCTGACGCCGACGACCGTCATCGGCGGATGCGGGCAGTCCCAAGGGCGAGTGGTGCTGAGCGGCGCGGCGGCCACCGGAGGTGCCGTCGTGCTCCTGTCGAATACCAACAGCAAGGCCACGGTACCGACAACGTGACCGTCCCGGCGGGAAGTGACAGCGCGACGTTCACCGTGCCGACCGTGCCGGTGACGACATCCGCCAGCGGCGTCGTAACGGCTTCCTTCGGTGCCGGATCGCAATCACTGAACCTGACTGTGCGGCCGATCCGCGCGCAAACCCTTACGCTCGCGAGCGCCAGGGTGCGTGGCGGCACAACTGTGAACGGCGTCGTCACGCTCGAGTGCCCCGCGGTACCTGGCGCCATCGCGGTCAGCTTCACGACCAGCAATTCCGCTGTAGCCGCGGCCACGGTGCCGAACATCACGATTCCAAGCGGCGCGACTGCCGGCTCGTTCAGTGTCCGCACGAGCGCGGTATCGAGCGAGACGACGGTGACGCTCTACGCATGGGTGTTCGGTGTCCGAAAGGCGGTGACGCTGACGGTGACGCCGTAGGTCCGTCCCGCAGCTTCGAGGAGCGAGGGCCGACGCGCCGGCAGGGATCTGCTACGATCGCGCCGCACCGAAAGGACGGCCGAGCCATGCGTCGAACCTCGCTTCTCGCAACGATCGCACTCACCGGAATTGCCGCGGCTGTCGTGGCCGGTCAGCAGTCGAAAGACGACGCGCTCGACCCGGTCCGCGTCGCGGCCGACACCCACCGGATTGCCTTCGAGAACGCATTCGTTCGCGTGCTCGACGTCCGTATCCCGGCTGGCAGCATCGAGCCGCGGCATCGCCATCCGCACGGCCTGAGCGTGTACTTCAGCGACTGGAACGCTAAAGTCACCGTCGATGGCCGCGAACCCGCCGTCAACCAAAGAACTTCGGGAACCTTTGCCTGGAGCGATGCCGTCATCCATACCGTCGAGAACGTCAGCAAGTCAGAGGCGCACGTGCTGCGCATCGAGCTGAAGTACTAACGGTCCTGCAACCGCAATCATGGAACGAGAGATCGCCTTTGAAATGGCGGCTTCGAGCGTGCGCTTCGGCCCTGGCGTCACGCGAGAGGCAGGAATGGATCTCGTGGATCTCGGCGTCCGCCGGGCGCTCGTCGTCACCGATCCCGACGTCGCGCGGCTCGCACCAGTCGCGACCGTGCTTGCGGCCCTCGAGGAGGCCGGCGTCGAGGCCGTGCTCTACGACAAAGTCCGCGTCGAACCCACCGACGTGTCCTTCCGCGATGCGATCCAGTTCGCTCGAGCGCAGCGGTGGACGGCATCATCGCTGTCGGCGGCGGGTCGGTCATCGATACCGCCAAAGCCGTCAACCTGTACACGACCTATCCGCCGGAAGATTTTCTCGACTACGTCAATGCGCCGATCGGCAAAGCCATGCCTGTACCGGGGCCGCTCAAACCGCTCGTTGCGGTGCCGACAACCGCCGGGACCGGAAGCGAGACCACCGGCGTCAGCATCTTCGATCTGACAACGCTGCACGCCAAGACCGGCATCGCGAGCCGACGGCTCAAGCCAACGCTCGGCTTGCTCGATCCCGACAACACGCGGACGATGCCGAAGCAGGTCGCGGCGTCCAGCGGGCTCGACATCCTGAGCCATGCCCTGGAGTCGTTCACGGCTATTCCGTATGGTCGCGGGAGCGGCCGGCGCGTCCTGCGCTTCGTCCGGCTTACCAGGGATCGAATCCGATCAGCGACATCTGGGCGTTGCAGGCCCTGCGCATCGTCGCTCAGTACCTCGTTCGCGCCGTCGAAGATCCGTCAGACGACGAAGCGCGCGAGCAGATGATTCTGGCGGCGTCGTATGCCGGCGTCGGCTTTGGCAATGCCGGCGTGCACCTGCCGCACGGGATGTCGTACCCGGTTTCCGGCCACGTGAAGGATTTTCGCGCCCCGGGCTACCCGAGCGATCATGCGCTCGTGCCGCATGGAATCTCGGTGATCCTGAACGCGCCGGCCGTGTTCCGATTCACGGCGGCGACGAACCCGTCGCGGCACCTCGAAGCGGCAGCGGCACTGGGCGCCAATGTCGCTGGCGTGACGGACGCCGACGCCGGCAGCGTTCTTGCGGACCGGATCACCTGGTTCATGCAGCGGCTGGAAGTGCCCAATGGGCTGAAGGCCGTCGGCTACACGTCGAGTGACATACCTGCGCTCGTTGCGGGCACACTGCCGCAGCACCGGGTCACCAAGCTCTCGCCACGGCCGGCCGGACCCGAGGACCTCGCGGCACTCTTCGAGAGCGCGCTCGTCGCTTGGTGATCGAGTGGAGATTGAGAAGAACGCCGGCTCGAATTACGCCTGACTGACCCGGCGCTCCGCGGCTGTCAGCCAATCGGCCTTGACGCGTACGCCCCATCCCGGACCGTCCGGCATGACCGCACGGCCTTCCTTCATCTCCAGGACGGGATCGAACATCGCCCTCGCCTGCTTCGTGATGGCCGCATCGTCTTCGATGGAGAACTCGACGGCCCCGGCCTTTGGTAGTGCGGCGAGGAGGTGCATCGTGAACACCGTCACGAGCGACACATTCGCCGCGTGCGGCTTGGTCACGAGGCCAGCGGCTTCCGCCATCTTGGCGACGCGCCACGCCCGCGTCAGGCCGCCGACGTAGCAGATATCGGGCTGGACGATATCCACGGCGCGCATCGCGATCATCCGGCGCCACTGCGCCATGTCATTGTCTTGCTCGCCGCCCTGGACATCGATCGAGAGTGCGCGCGTCACTTCCTGCGTCCACTCGAGCTCCCAGTACGGACACGGCTCCTCGAACGCGGCGTAGCCCGAGTCCTCCAGCCGGCGTCCCATCGGAATGGCGACATCGGGCGTGTAGCAGCTGTTGGCGTCGGCATGGAGCTCGATGGCCGGCCCTACGGCTTTGCGCACTGCCGGAATGATCGCTTCGCTCCGTCCGGGCGCCGCGTCGCGATTTCGGCCTCCGGGCGTGCCCAGCCGGATCTTGAACGCCTTGCAGCCGAATTGATCGCGGAGGCGCGCCAGCCGCGTGGCCTCGTCGGCAGGAGTGATGTCGCGGCGCATGCTCGAGCCATATGCCGGCAGCGGCCGCACCGATCCGCCGAGGAGGACGGCTACGGGCTTGCCGGTGATCTGGCCGTAGAGATCCCAGAGCGCGGTATCGACGCCGGCCAGCGCACGGCAGAGGAAGGACCACGGAAATTTCAACTGCGCGTCGATCACGGCATCGTTGATGGCGTCGATCTCGCTGATGTCCCGGCCGATGACCAGGCGCGCGATCAGCCGATGCAGGACCTCCGCCGAGATGTCCGCCTGGTACGGCGCAATCTGCCCCCATCCAGTCTTCCCGTCGCTCGCCGTGATCCGTACCAGCGCGAGCGACTCGCGCCGGAACGTTTCAATCGACTTCACCGTCAGCCCGCGCGGCACGATCGCCCATTCACGATACCCGGGCGTACGGCCCAGATAGTCGTAATGGCCGGTCCGGGTGCCGCAGCCGATCCCTGAACGGCCGACGCGGCATCCGCCAGCGGCGGCGCTGCGGCGGATAACGCAGCACCAGCGGCAATCTGCTCGAGGAATCGACGACGTGTAGGAGTCATGGGGCTCGGGCACCAGTATAGACCGCGATATCCCGAGCGTGACGATGGCTCAGCCGCCGGGCTCGTCGAGCACGGTCGTCTTGACTGTCACGTGCAGGCCAAGGCAATCAGCAGAAACACCAGTGAACGATCCGGATACCGGCATCACGCCCCGCGGGTGCGTGCTCACGCCGGTCACGATGTGGTTGGCGGTAGTCGTGCCGCCGAGCGTCGGATCGAAACCGCGCCAGCCGAGCGTCGGCAAATAGACTTCCGCCCACGCATGCGTCGACGCCTCCCCCGCCTGTGACGCTCGCCCGTGCAGATAGCCGCTCGCAAAACGGGCGGCGACGCCGGAGAGGCGTGCCGCCTCCATCAGCAGCGTTGCCATGTCACGACACGAGCCGCTGCCCAGCGCAAGTGTCTGCGCGGGCGTCTGCACGCCCTTCTCGAGGCGGCGCAGGTAACGCACGGTGGTAAAGATGCGCCGGCACAACCCGAGGATTGCGCCTTCCGCGTCACCCGGGTCGCCATCGGGCGCCGCACCCAGCCAGTCCTGCACGGCCGCGACGTCTTCAGCGTAGGTCGGCTTGGAGTAGACAGCGACGATCGCGGTTTCGAGCGGATCGTAATGCGGCGGAAACGGGACACTCCATGGCTCGTGCAGATCGCGCGCCGGGAATGGCGACAGCCGCTCGATCACGACGTCGCTCACGATGCGCAGCGTGTCGGCAGGCTCGAGCCAGTCGACGAGCGCGATGGAATTGCCGAAGACGTCGCGAACCCACTGCAGGTGATACGCGGGCTCGAGCTCCAGGCGCATCCGCTCCACTCGCACGTCGTGCCCCTCCCGCGGGCGCAGGACAAGCCGATGACGATGGAGGGCGACCGGCCGTTTGTAGGAGTAACTCGTGACGTGCTGGATCTGCAAGCGCATGGCTGCCGACTGCGGCTATACCCGCGGCTCGAGCGCGACACCACCACGTTTCAGTTGCTTGCGGTCGATCGGCTGGAACTTCTGCCCGTCGCCGAGCTCGCAGCTGACCTCGATCCTGGTACAGGTCACGCTGCCGAAGATGCTGGCGACCGCGGCATCGGCGGCGTCGCGGCCGGTGCCAATGCGTACCAGGCCATTCAAGTGCGCGAGGCCCGTCGCGTCGAAGACCGTCCAGCTGCCGCCGATCAGGCATTCGAAGCAGGCGTGAAAATCCGGCGGATCGAGCTCGTAGGCATAGCCCGAGAAATAGCGCGCCGGGATGTTGAGGGCGCGGCAGAGCGCGATTCCCAGATGGGCAAAATCCCGGCACACCCCGGTGCGCTGCGTGACGGTGTCGTATGCGGACGTGATCGACGTCGTCGACCCACGCACGTACTCGACGTTCTCGTGAATCCAGTCGCTGATGGCGACGACCTTCTCGTGTGGATTCTCGATCTTGCCGAACAGGTCCCAGGCCAGGCGGTTGAGCCGATCGGACTGGCAATATCGGCTGGGAAAGAGGTAGGGAATGCTCGCGGCGCTCAACTCGGCAACCGGCGTGGCCTCGACCGCCCCGGCGCGGTAGGTCTGGAAGTCGCACTCGACCGACGCTGAGTACTCGAGGGCGATTTTCTTGTGTCGCCCGGTCTCCAGTCGGAGAAAGCGGTTACCCGTACCTTCAATGGTGAATTCAGCGACCTTGACCTTCGGCTCCACGGAAAACTGTTCGTCGAGGATGACCTGCGAGGCGTTCCGCTGGGCGTGGACGTTCAGAATCAGCGTCGAGGGGAACTTCGCCGCGTACTCCAACTGTGTTGCGACATGAAAAAGCACGAGGTCAAGATAGCAAGGCCTGTGCCTGATAGCGAGACATTGGCAGCAGATGGAACAGGAGGCTACGGGGGCAGAAGACATCAGGAGCTACTCGATCGCCGGTGGCGCAGGAGCAGGACGGAGGCGCCGAACAGAAACACCATGTTCAGGTC
>CAWHNN010000026.1:0-101624 GCA_963830815.1 uncultured Acidobacteriota bacterium
GACATGAATAAAGCGGCGGCCGGTTGGGTTGGCAGATCGCTGGCGCGCATCGAAGACGCGGCGTTGCTGACCGGACGCGGCCGGTTCATCGACGACCTCGGCGTCGCCCGGAACGCTGCACGCGGCGATCCTGCGCTCGCCCCATGCGCATGCCGAGATCGTTCGATCGAGTGCCGCTGCGCGCGCGGTCGCCCGGCGTGCGGCGGTGGTGACGGGACGATGTCGCCGCGCTTCGCCGAGCCTCCGCGATCGGCGCTGCAACGGCGATGCAGTGCGGGATCGCCGTCGATCGCGTGCGCTATGTGGGCGAACCCGTCGCCATCGTCTGCGCGCCGGCCGCTATCTCGCCGAAGATGCGCTCGATCACATCCGCGTCGACTACCACCCGTTGCCTGCGGTGGTCGATCCGATCGCCGCGCGCGAACCGGCGCGCCGGTCCTGCACCTGCCGTCGGCTCCAATGTCGTCTCCTACCGCGAGTTCCGCCACGGCGATGCCGAGCGGCCTTTGCCGAGGCCGCGCGCAGGAGCGAGATCACGATCACATATCCGCGCAACTCGATCACGCCGATGGAAGGCTATGCCGTCGTTGCCGAGCACCTTCCCGACGCCGGCGGTTATGATGTCGTTTCCAATTTCCAGGGCCCGTTCTCCTCCACCCGGTGATGGCGCGGGCGCTGCAGATCCCGGGCAGCCGGCTGCGGCACCGCAGCCCGCCGAACTCGGGCGGCAGCTTCGGCTCAAGCTCGCGTTGTTTCCCATATCGTCGTGCTCGCATTGCCGCCCGCATCGCGGGCAGACCGGTCAAGTGGATCGAGGACCGGCTGGAGCATCTCGCCGCCTCGAGCGCGGCGCCGAACCGCGTCGACCCGCATCGAAGCTGCCGTCGACGATGACGGCCGTGGTCAGCGCATTGCGGCTGACCAACGGGGACGACCACGGCGCCTATCTGCGAGCGCCGATGCCGGCGCCGATCTATCGCATGCATGGTCTCTCGACCAATGCCTATGCCATCAGCACGTCGATGTCTCAACCACATTCTGGTGACGAACAAATGCCCGACCGGGCGCGGTGCGCGGCTTTGGCGGGCCGCAGCTCTATTTCGCGGTCGAGCGCATGATGCATTCGCATCGCGGCCGAGCTGGAGCTCGATCCGCTCGATGTCATTCGGCGCAATTTCGTTCCGGCCGGATCATTTCCTTATCGCACCGCCACCGGCGGCCTGATCGATTCCGGCGACTATCAGCGCGTCATCGATGCAAACGACGCGACGCGGCGGACTTGAAGCGCTGAAGACGCGCCGCGACGAGGCGCGCGCGCAGGCAAGGCTTATGGCATCGGCTACGCCGTGGCAGTCGAGCCGAGCGTCTCCAACATGGGCTACATCTCGACGTTGAAGACGCGGCGCGAGCGCGAACGCGCCGGCCAGAAGGACGGTGCGGTGGCGGCTGCCACCATCAACATCGATCCGGTCGGCGGCGATCAGCGGTTGCGGATGCTCCGTGCCGCAGGGCCAGGGCCATCAAACCGCGCTCGCGCAGATCGTCGCCGACCAGCTCGGGGTCAAGTCGAGGACATCGTCGTCAATCTGGAGATCGACACGCAAAAGGACGGCTGGTCGATCGCGGCGGGCAACTATTCCTGCCGGTTCGCGCCTGCGCACGCAGCGCGACGCATCTCGCCGCCGTCCGTCTGCGCGAGAAGCTGGCGCGCATCGCGGCTTCATCGCTCAATGTTCCGGCCGACCAGATCGATTTCGCGGACGGCAAGGTATTTGCGCGCGGCAATCCCGACAACGCGCTCAGTCTTCACCGAGTTGCCGGCGTCAGGCGCATTGGTCGCCCGGCGAGCCTTCCCGACGGCTGGCCCCGGCTTTGCGCGAGAGCGTCACCTGGAGCGCGCCGGAACTGACCGCCGACCGGCGCGCGACGAAATCAATACGTCGCTGGCTTACGGCTTCGGGTTCGATTTCTGCGGAATCGAGATCGACCGTGAGACCGGCGAAATCCGCATTGACAAGTATGTGACCAGTCACGATTGCGGACGATCCTCAACCCGGGGCTGGCGGACGGGCAGATCCACGGCTCCTTCGCGGCGGCGATCGGCGCCGCCTTGTACGAGGAATTCGCCTATGCCGCGGACGGCAGCTTTCTGTCCGGCACCTTCGCCGATTACCTGGTGGCGACCGCCGCCGAAATGCCGAAGCTCGAGATTCTGCATCGGTGCAGTCGCCGTCGCCGTTCACGCGGCTCGGCGCGAAAGGAATTGCCGAGGGCAACAGCACAGTACGCCCGTCTGTCTCGCCAATGCCGTCGCCGATGCGCTGGGGTCGCAGCGAATCACGCTGCCGCTCAAGCCACCGAAGCTGCTGGCGCTCATTAAGCAACGGGACGCGGATCATGCTTGATCTCGGCACCAGCTTCATCGCCAGCGTCGCGCGCGACCCGAATGCGCTGGCCATCGTCGATGGCGACGTGCGGCTGACCTACCGCGAATGGTACGGGCGCATTTCCAGCTTGGTCGTGGGGCTCGACGAACTCGGGCTGCGGCCGGGCGACCACATCGTCTCTTTGCTGCAGAACCGATGGGAAGCCGCGACGCTGCATTGGGCATGCCAGTTCGCCGGCATCATCATCACCCCGCTCAACTGGCGTTCGACCGCCGATGAGCTCGACTACTGCACCGAGAACGCCGAAGCCAAGGCACTGGTGTACGAGGGCGTGGCGAACGACGCCGTGCAGGCGTCCAAAGCCGCGCAGCCGCTGTCGCGGATCGCCGTCGGTCTGCCGGCGTCGCGCGACCTTCCGTCGAAATGCATCATCGCCACCGGGCGCGGACGCCGTGCCGCGGGCCGGCGCCGAAGCCACCTCGATGATGCTCTACACATCGGGCACCACCGCGCGGCCCAAGGGCGTGCCGCGCCGCCATCGCGCCGAGCGCGCCGCGGCGCTCGCGCACGTGGCGCAGAACCTCTACCGCTCGGGCGAACGAACGCTCGGCGTCATGCCGCTCTATCACACCATGGGCGTGCGCTCGCTGATCGCGATGTCGCTGATCGGCGGTGCGTTCGTCTGCCTGCCGCGTTTCGACGTCGGCGCCGCGCTCGACCTGATCGCCGCCGAGAAGATCACCAATCTTTATCTCGTACCGACGCTCTATCACGATCTCCTGCACCACGACCGCTTCAAGTCGACGGACGTCAGCTCCGTGCGCAAGCTCGGCTTTGCCGGTGCATCGATGACCGATGGCCTGCTAAAGGCGCTGCAAGCGGCGTTAAAGCCCGACCTGTTCGTCAATCACTACGGCTCCTCGGAGATCTACACATTCACCATTGATCAGAACGCGCCGGCGAAGCCCGGCTCGGCGGGCCGCGCCGGCATCAACCAGATGGTTCGCGTGGTGCGGCTCGGCGCGGCGACGCCTGGCGATATCGCCAGGCCGGCGAGGAAGGCGAGATCATCGCGCTCTTGGCCGGTGACGAATTGTTCGACGGCTACTGGCGACGGCCGGAAGCCGATGCAAAGGCGTTGCGGGACGGCTGGTACTTCACCGGCGACACCGGCTATTTCGATGCCGACGGCGACCTGTTCGTCACCGGCCGGGTCGACGACATGATCATCACCGGCGGCGAGAACGTCTCCCCGGTCGAGATTGAGAGCGCCTCTCGCTGCACCCCGGCGTTTCGGAAATCGCGGTGGTCGGCGTGCCGGACGAGCGCTGGGGCAAGATCGTCGCCGCCTTCATCAAGCGCAACGCGCCGGTCGAGCCCGACACGCTCGATCAGTTCTGCCGCACGTCGGGCCTTGCGAACTTCAAGCGGCCGCGCCGCTACGTGTTCGTCGAGGCGGTGCCGAAATCGCCGGTCGGCAAGATCCTGCGCCGCATGCTCGTCGCCAACGAATACGAACCCGAACGCGCGCCACCGGCCAGCAAGAAAGAAGGAACTGCCGCATGACCATCGATCGACTGTTGGGCGATCCACGCTTTGCCGATCTCGACGGCTTTCGCGTTGAATTCGACAACGAGCACGAACGCGCGGACATCGTCCTCGACCGGCCGCCATTCAACATCGTATCGATGCCGCAGCGCGACCAGTTCCGGATGGTGTTCGAGGCGCTCGACGAGCATCCGAACGTGCGCATCATCGTGGTGCGGGCGATCGGCGAGCACTTCTCCTCCGGCGGCAACATCAAGGGCTTCATGGAGGCCACGCCTGAAGTCGTGTCGAACCTCGCCTGGAACATCGGCGCGCCGGCACGCTGCTCGAAGCCGGTGATCGCCGCCAACCGCGGCTACTGCTTCGGGGTCGGCTTCGAGCTCTCGCTCGCCTGCGATTTCCGCATCGTCTCGGAGACCTGCCAGTACGCGCTGCCGGAACAACGGCTCGGGCAGATCCCTGGCTCCGGCGGATCTGCTCGCCTGCAGAAGATGGTCGGGCTCGCCCGCACCAAGGACATCGTAATGCGCTCGCGCCGGATTCCGGCGAAGCAGGCCCTCGATTGGGGCATCGCGACCGAATGCGTGCCGGACGACAAGCTCGAAGCCGCGACCGACAGCCTGGTCGAGGAGTTGCGCGTCTTTTCGCCGCTTGCCCAGCGCACGGCCAAGCGCCTGCTCAATGACACGGAAGATGCTATGCTTTCGACGGCGATCGAGCTCGAAGGACACGTTACGGCCGGCTGCGGCAATCCGACGACTTCCGCGAGGGCGTCGAGGCATTCCACGCCAAGCGCCCGGCAAAGTTCAAAGGAACCTGATTTCTCAACGACAGGATCGGACACATGAAGAAGATTGCAGCGCGGCTCATCCTCGGCGTGGTTTTTCCCGCCATACTCGCCGGTGCGGCGCACGCGCAGACCTATCCGTCGCGGCCGATCACGGCGATCATTCCATTCGCGGGTGGCAGCGCGAGCGACGTCGTCAGCCGCATCATGCTGGAGCGGATGTCGAAGTCGATGGGGCAGCCGATCATCGTCGAGAACCGCCCCGGCGCCGGTGGCAACTCCGGCACCATGGCGGCGGCGCGGGCGGCTCCCGACGGCTACACCATCGTCGGCGCAGGCTCCGGCCCGATCGCGGCGAACATCTCGCTCTACAAGAACCTCGGCTACGATCCTTATAAAGACCTGGCGATCATCTCGCCGTTCGCAGGCTTCACGATAGTCGTGGTCGCGAGCGCCAACGCGAAGATCAATTCGCTGAAGGAACTGGTGGCCCGCGCCAAGGCGGCGCCCGCCACTCTCAACTACGGATCGGTCGGCATCGGCAGTTCGCAGCACCTCGCCGGCGAGTATTTCGCGCAGGTCACCGGCACCAAGCTCACGCACGTGCCCTATCGCAACATCGCGCAATACGGCCCCGACCTGATCGCCGGCACGGTGCCGCTCGGCTTCCAGTGGTTCCCGAACGTGTCGGCGCCGATCCAGGGCGGCGGTGCGAAGGTGCTCGGCGTCGCCGGCGACGAGCGCCTCGCCGCCCTGCCGGACTCGCCGACGACGACCGAAGCTGGCCTGCCGGAATATAAAATCTCAGGCTGGTTTGCGCTGGCGGCGCCGGGCGCCACCCCACGCCCGATCCTTGAGCGGCTCAACAAGGAACTAAATGCGGCGCTGCAGGACCCTGCCGTACGGCAGGCGTTCGCGAAGGCCGGCGCGTTTCGGTGTCCTGGTTCTTCGGGTAACCGAGCCGGATCGTCCCCGTCCGTTCAAGGTGCCGTTCGTGTGGCCGGTGGCGCTGCTGAGCACCGCCGCCTGCGTCTTCATCATGGTCGGGCTACCTCGGCAAGCCTGGGAGCGATTTTTCCTGTGGCTCGTCATCGGCATCCTGATATACGCCTTTTACGGCTACAAGCACAGCCGCCTCCGGCAATCGACGTAGAGTCCGGCTTAGCCGGACGCTCCCCGGATCCGGCTAAAGAGCCGGCGACCGCACTACTCCGACATGCTAAAATTGCAGTTTTGGGGATCCTGCGAAATCCCCGGCTGTACACCCCTACTTCACCATGGCGCACGATTGGATTGCGGTGCGCGGCGCGCGCGTCCACAACCTCAAAAATATAGACGTCGATCTGCCTCGCGACCAGCTGGTGGTGATCACCGGTCTGTCCGGCTCAGGTAAGTCGTCGCTCGCCTTCGACACGATTTACGCCGAGGGTCAGCGGCGCTACGTCGAGTCGTTGTCGTCGTACGCGCGGCAGTTCCTCGAGCAGATGGAAAAGCCGGACGTCGACCTCATCGACGGCCTGTCGCCGGCGATCGCCATCGAACAGAAGACCACCGGCTCGAATCCCGATCGACGGTCGGCACAGTCACCGAGATCTACGACTATCTGCGTCTGCTCTTCGCCAACATCGGTGTACCGCATTGCCACCTGTGCGGCCGCGAGATTTCCTCGCAGTCGCTCGAACGCATCATCGACATGGTGATGCTGTCGCCAAACGACGAGCGGGTGAACGTCCTCGCCCCGATCGTTCGTGGCCGCAAGGGCGAGTTCAAGAAAGAGCTGGCGGGCCTGCGCGCGCGCGGCTTCACCAAGGTGCGCGTCGACGGCCAGCAGCGCTCGCTCGACGAGGACATCAAACTCGACCGCCGCCGCAACCACACCATCGACGTCGTCATCGATCGCCTGATTCTCAAGCCGGGGGTCGAACGGCGACTGACCGAGTCGGTCGAGATCGCGCTCGGCCTGGCCGACGACATCGTGGTCATCAACACGCTCGACGGCGGCGATCGGTTGTTCTCGCGGCGCCTCGCCTGTACCTGGTGCGGCGTCAGCATGCCCGAGATGACGCCGCGTGCCTTCTCGTTCAACTCGCCGCATGGCGCATGTCAGGAGTGCCAGGGCCTCGGCGCCGTGTACGACTTCGATCCCGCACGCGTCGTACCGGACGATTCGCTGTCGCTCGAGAACGGCGCGATTGAGCCGTGGGCCAAGGGCGACCGCAAGCTCGTACGCGAGGCGCTCGGGACGCTGAGCCGCGTCTTCGGCATCGATCTCACGATGCCGTTCCGGCGCCTGCCGAAGAAGGTTCGCGACATCCTCTTCTTTGGTGCGCAGGCCGGCGCGAAGCGCGCTGACGACGCTCCAGTCAAGAAGAAGAAAACGCGAGTCGACGATCCATTCGGAGCAGGCTTCGAAGGGCTCATCCCCAACTTGCGCCGCCGATATGAGTCGGGCACGTGGCTCGAACAGGAGAACCTCGAGCCCTATCGCGCCCTGCGTCCGTGTCCATCGTGTCACGGAGAGCGGCTGAAGCCGCAGAGCCGATCGGTGCGCGTGAAGGGCCGGACGATCTCCGAGTACATGAACCTGCCGATTGCCGAGGCCGTCGACGTGCTCGACACGCTGGAACTGACCGATCGCGAAAACCTGATCGCCAACCGTATCCTGCGCGAGATCCGCGATCGCCTGCATTTTCTCCGCGATGTCGGTGTCGGGTATCTCACGCTGGGGCGGAGCGCCGCGACACTCTCGGGCGGCGAGGGCCAGCGCATCCGCCTGGCGACGCAGATCGGCTCGAACTTGACCGGCGTCCTCTACGTTCTCGACGAACCGTCGATCGGCTTGCATCAGCGCGACAACCGCGCGCTTCTTTCGACGCTGGCGCGCCTGCGCGACCTGGGGAACACGGTGGTCGTCGTCGAGCACGATGAAGAGACCATTCGTACCGCCGACTACGTGATCGACCTTGGCCCTGGTGCCGGCGAGCACGGTGGTCACGTCATCTTCCAGGGGACTCCGGCGGCGCTATTGGCGGACGGCAACGGCTCTCTTACGGGCGCGTATCTCCGCGGCGAGCGCAGGATCCAGACGCCCGCGGCACGCCGCCCGTCACGCGCGGCGCCATCGTCGTCAAAGGCGCGCGCGCCAACAACCTGAAGGGCATCGACGTCAAGATTCCGCTCGGCGTCCTGACGACGGTGACGGGCGTGAGCGGCTCGGGGAAGTCGACGCTCGTCAACGAGATCCTCTATCGCGCGCTGGCGCGGTTGCTTTATCGCGCGGGCGACGAACCGGGCGTGCACTCCTCCATCGAGGGCATCGAGCTCGTCGACAAGGTCATCCAGATCGATCAATCGCCGATCGGGCGAACGCCGCGGTCCAATCCGGCGACCTACACCGGGCTCTTCACGTTCATCCGCGAGCTCTTCGCGATGCTGCCGGAGGCGAAGACCCGCGGCTTCCGTCCGGGCCGGTTCTCGTTCAACGTCAAGGGCGGGCGCTGCGAAGCGTGCCAGGGCGATGGCGTGATTGCCATCGAGATGCACTTCCTGCCGGACGTCTACGTGCCGTGCGAACAGTGCAAGGGCCGGCGCTACAACCGCGAGACGCTCGACATCAAGTACCGCGGCAAGTCCATCGCCGACGTGCTCGACCTCACCGTCGATCAGGCGCTGCCTCTGCTCGAGAACTTCCCGCCGATTGCGAACAAGCTGCGCACGCTCCAGGACGTGGGTCTCGGCTATATCGAGCTCGGCCAGTCAGCGACCACTCTGAGCGGTGGCGAAGCTCAGCGGGTAAAGTTGTCCAAGGAACTGTCGAGGCGGGGGACAGGCCGCACGCTTTACATCCTCGACGAGCCGACGACCGGTCTCCACTTCGAGGATACGCACAAGCTGTTGGATGTCCTGAACAAGCTCGTGGATCAGGGCAACACGGTTGTGATCATCGAGCACAACCTGGACGTCATCAAGTCGGCGGACTACGTCATCGACCTCGGCCCGGAGGGCGGAGAGGGTGGTGGACGGATTGTTGCGCAGGGGACTCCTGAGGACGTGGTCAAGAGCCGAGAATCATCTACGGGACGTTTTCTCGCCGATATCGTTGGAAATGGGCCGGCTCCCGAATCTCCCATCGGCGCCAGAGCTGGAGAAAAGGCTGTGGTAAAATGACCACACTCTCAATGCTCGCCACTGTGGCTCATCAGCCACAATCGTCGTCTGCAGCCCCTCGCTTCACGTCGCCTCGAAACGGGAACGAACCTATTTATCAAGCAGTTACGTCCACTGAAGGCCCCCGGTACTTCGCTGGCAGGGCCTTTGCTCAGCAGCCCTCGGCTCCCTTTCCACGAGAGGTCATGAGCACGCAGCGAACTCTTCGTCGATCAGTCTCTTGCACCGGAATTGGTCTCCATTCCGGCAACAAGGTCACGTTGTCTCTCAAACCGGCTCCCGCCGACTACGGCATCCGGTTTCAGCGATCTGACCTCGGCGGCCTGGAAATCCCAGCGACTGTCACGCATCTGGGCGGAATTCAGTACCAGACGGGCCTGACGCGCGAGGCGGTCTCGGTCGAAACCGTCGAACATCTGCTGTCGGCCCTGACCGCGCTCGGCATCGACAACGTCATTGTCGAGCTGAACTCGTCGGAAGTGCCGATCATGGATGGCAGCGCCGCGCCGTTCGTGTATCTGATTCTGAATGAGGCGGGTGTCAAGAAACTGACGACACCCCGTCGCTACCTGAAGGTCCTGCGGCCGATTTCGCTGACGCAGGGCGATAAGCGCATCGCGCTCTATCCTTCAGAGCACTTCAAGGTCACCTACAGCATCAGCTTCGATCACCCGCTGCTGCGGCACCAGACGCGGACGATGCGGATCACCGACGAGACGTTCGTCGAAGAGATCGCGCCGGCGCGGACCTTCGGGTTCCTGAAAGAGGTCGAGATGCTTCGTCAGCGCGGCCTCGCGCTCGGCGGCTCGCTCGACAACGCCATCGTCCTCGGCGAGACCGGCGTGCTCAACAACACGCTGCGCTTCGAGGACGAGTTCGTGCGGCACAAGATTCTCGACGTCATCGGCGACCTCTCGCTCGTTGGTCACCCGGTGATCGGCCACCTCGTCGCGCACCGCGGCGGCCACGCGCTGCACACGGCATTCGCGGCAAAGATCCTCGAAGAAGTCGACGCCTGGCGTCTGGTCGAGGGTCAGGAGAACGAGTTGGTCGCCGCCCTGCCGCGCGCTGTGCCGGTCAAGGCCGGGGCGAGGCTCGCGAACTAAGTTCGTTCCTCGCGGTTGGCTGCTCGCTTCCCGCTGCTGGCGGTTCGCTGCTAGCTGTTGCTGAATACCCGGTAGCTGCTTTCTAGCAACAGCTAGCAGCGAGCCGCGAGCCGCGAATCCCGACGCCGCCGACTAAATCACAATCATCGTCCGCGTCGTGGTCTGCGATCCGCAGGCTTCGAACCAGTCGATTCCCTCACTCACCAAATCGAACTTCAGCGCGTAACGCCCCGGTTCTGCGGGCGCGGTAATCGTCATCGGCACCTGCATCGACTCGCCGGGCGGCAGCGTTGCCGGCAGCCAGGCGCGTTCGAAGTCGCGGTTGATGACATTGCGGTCGCGGTCGCAGAGCTGCGCGCCGAGACGCACCAGACGACGTCCGTAGGTCGCTTGTGCGGGGAATGGCCTGGTCGAGAGATTGCGGACGGTGGCTTCGATCTGCACCTGGCGGCCGGGCCTGGCCATCATCGGGACCTGAGCGAGTCCCGGAAGCCTGGCGATAGTCGCGGGCAGGGCGCCGCGCTGCCTGACCTCTATTCTCGCCCGAGGCATGGCGCCGGGAATGGCGTTGCCGAGGTTGTTGTCGTCCCAGATCTCACGTTGGATAGCTGCATGCTCGGGGGAGCCGGGCTTGAAGCGCCGGGAGAACATGTCCTCGGGGTGATCCGTCAGTTCCCAGCACAGTCGATCGACACCAATCTCGGATGCCAGCGCCCGCGCCTGCGCCATTTCCGCATCGCTGTCGTTGTGGGTGAAGAGGATGTAGCGCCAGTTCAGGAACGGCAGATCCGATCCGATGGCGCGTTTCTCGTCGGCAGCGAACCTGAGATTACGGATGGCCTTGTCGAAGTCGCCACGCCTTCGATACGTGGCGTAGCTGGCCGCCGTTGCGCCGTCGATCGAGAACGTGACCTCGTCGATGCCCGAACGTACGAGGCGCCGCACCTGTTCTTCGCTGAACGCCAGTCCGTTGGTGCTCGTGTAGAGATAGATGTGCGGAAAGGCGCGCTTGATGTACTCGCACATTTCGACGGCGCGCTTGTTCAGGAACGCTTCACCGTAGTTGAAGAAGTCGATGCGGCCGAGCGCTGGACCGGCCTCGTCGACGACGCGGCGAAAGAGGTCGAAGTCCAGCATGCCGGCCTGGCGGGTGCGGGTGATGCCGGTTTCGGGGGCGCAGCACGCCTGCGCGCACGAGATGTTACAGGCCGCCGTGCACTCGATGTAGAGCCGTGACGGCAGCGGACCGACGTCGACGCCGCGCTGCGGCGCCTCTTGATCTTTCTTCAGCGGCAGCTTGAGCGGGCAATCGCCGCAGAACTTCGAGCCGCCGGCGTTGATATCGCTGCGCAGCGAGGCCGCGACCGGGCCGGTCCAGATCGCGGATACCGACTCCTGCCTGGTATCGCCGAGAACGCGTTTGCCGTACGGATCGGCGCAGCCGCACACGAGCCGTCCGTCGCACAGCAGGACCATCGTGGACCACGGCCACGAACATGTGAAGCGAGTGGCGAGGTAGTTGAGAGACACCCGCGGGCGTTACTTGGCGCGCTTGCGAACCGGCGCGCGAGCGCTGCCTTTCTTGTCGAGTTTTTTCAGGTAGGCGCCGAGCCGCTCGTTCTCGTACGACACGAAGTTGAGGAACAGGCTCTCCGACAGGTACTGCCGGCGCTCGGCGTCGGTCATCTGCTCGATGGCGGTCTTTATCTCGCGCACCGTGTCATCGAAGGTCCGTTCGAGCTCACGCTTCGCGGTGAGCTCGTGGTACAGCGTCTCGAGCATCGTCAGCAGGTCGCCGTCGAGCGGCACCCGCGCGCCCGTCGTCATCTTGATCGTGCGCATCGCGGTCAGGCTCCGAAGCTTTTGACGGCGCTCGACTCGTCCGGGTGCACTTCGATGAAATTCTGCGCCCCGGTCATCGTCAGCATCGTCTCGACACGCTTCTGGACGCCGGCGAGCTTCAGCGAGCCACCCGCGGCGCTGGCCTGACGGTAGAGATCCATCAGGCAGCCGATGGTCGCGCTGTCGACGTAGCCAACCGACGACAGGTTGACGACGACCTGGCGCTCGCCGCCGGCGATGAGCTGGGTGACGGCGGAGGAGAACTCGGAGAGGAGCGGGTACATCAGCCGCGTTTCGCCGATGCGTATGACCGCCACATTGTTCGCGCGATCGGTGGTGATGTTCATTCAGAGACTCCGGAGCGGATGCGGCCGCGCGCCGGGGCGCCACGGCGCCGGCGCAGGGCTGGCTGTTTGTCCTGCAGCCGTTTGAGTTGACGAGCCAGCTCGATGCGACCTCGATTGATGCGGGACTTCACGGTCCCTTCCGGCAGGCCGAGCCGGTCGGCGATTTCCTGGTACGACAGCTCGTGGAGATCGCGAAGGATGACGGCGGTGCGCAACGTTTGCGGCAGCGTCTGCAGCGCCTGGCGCAGCAGTGCCCGCAGGTCGCCATGCTCGACCGAGTGGTACGGCCCGCGATCGGGCGATGCCGGCTGCAGATCGTTGGTGTCGACCTCGCGCGCGATCGTCTGCCGCTCCTTGCGCACACTGCGGTAGTGGTCGATGCACAGGTTGCGGCTGATGCTGATGATCCACGTCTGGAAGTTGGCGCGGCGGTCGAAGGTCTTGAGCGCCTTGAAGATCTTGAGAAAGATGTCCTGCGTCAGATCTTCGGCTTCGTCGTGCTTGCCGACGAACTTGTAGGCGACGTTGAACACCTTGCGCCAGTTCTGCCGGACGATGGCCTCCCAGGCCGCCTGGTCTCCGCTCAGACACTGCTCGATGAGACTGTCGGGCGTGGCCGGCCGCGCGGCCGCGGAGTCAACGGGCATGCATCATCAGGCTTGAAAAGGCGAAGATCGAAGCGAATGATACCAGACATTAGAGTATACAATTTCTGTATCCGTGAGCTTCTCTCGCCTGCAAGGCTCCCTCGTCTGCGACAACGTAGCGCTTTCCGACCTGGCCGCGGCCCATGGCACGCCGCTCTATGTCTATAGCGCTGACACCATTGCCTCGCGTTATCGCGCCGCCGACGATGCCTTCGCGTCGTACCCGCACGCGATGCACTATGCGCTCAAAGCCAACTCGGCGCTGGCGATCGTCCGCCTGTTACGCAGCCTGGGCAGTAAGGTCGATGCCAACTCGGGCGGCGAGATCGACGTCGCGCTGCGAGCCGGATTCATCCCGCCGGAGATCGTCTTCACGGGCGTCGGGAAGACGGAAGCCGAGCTGACGCAGGCGATTGACCTTGGCGTCAAGACGATCAACGCCGAGTCGGAAGGCGAGCTCGAACGCATCGATGCCCTCTCGCGCGCGCGGCAGACACGGGCGCGGGTCGCGATTCGCGTCAACCCGGACATCGACGCGCGCAGCCATCCGCACATCTCCACGGGCCTCAAGACGAACAAGTTCGGAGTGTCGATTGACGACGCGCGCGACCTCTGCCGGCGCATGCGCGACCGCGCCGGGCTCGAGATCGTCGGCCTGCACACACACGTGGGCTCGCAGATCATGGACCTCGAGCCGCTGCGCAGCGCCGCGACGAAGATCGTCGCACTCGCGACCGAGCTCATCGCCGACGGCCTGGCGATCGAACATCTCGATCTCGGCGGCGGCCTTGGCATCTCGTACGACGGCAGCCCGGCGCCGACGCCGGCCGAATACGCGGCCGCAGTCCTGCCGGCGGTTCGCGAGTCGGGCCTGGCGATCGTTCTCGAGCCAGGCCGCAGCATCGTCGGGCCGGCGGGGGCGCTCGTGACGCGCGTCGTCGACGTCAAGGAGCAGCCGGGCGGAAAGTATTTCGTCATCCTCGATGCCGGGATGACCGAGTTGAT
This sequence comes from uncultured Acidobacteriota bacterium, assembly GCA_963830815.1. GTDB lineage: Bacteria > Acidobacteriota > Vicinamibacteria > Vicinamibacterales > 2-12-FULL-66-21 > DATBJJ01. Next base: position 13,837 of record CAWHNN010000026.1, read on the forward strand.
TCGCCCGATGCTGTACAACGCGTACCACCGCATCGAACCGGCGGAAACGCGTCAGGCGCCGGAAGTGCTGTCGGATGTCGTCGGCCCGCTTTGTGAGAGCAGCGACACGCTCGGCAAGGAACGGCGTTTCCCCAAGCCAGAGGTCGGCGACGTGTTTGCGGTCCTCGACGCTGGCGCCTACGGATCGGTCATGGCGTCGAACTACAATCGCCGGTCGCTGCCCGCGGAAGTCATGGTGCAGAACGGCCGCGCTACCGTCATTCGCCGCCGCCAGACGATCGACGACATGCTGGCGCTCGAGATCTGATGACCGGGTATTTAATCGCATTCGAAGGGCTCGACCAGAGCGGCAAGCAGACGCAAGCCGAGTCGTTGCGAGACCATCTCACGGCGCGTGGCCGCGTCTGCCAGCTGCTGTCGTTCCCGGACTATACGACGCACCTCGGATCGGAAATATCGAAAGCCCTGCATGGCGAGCGCGACTATCCGCCCGACGTGCTGCAGTTGCTCTACGTCGCGAACCGCGGGGAAAAGCGCGCGGCGATCGAATCGTGGATCGCCCAGGGCGTCGTCGTGATTTGCGATCGCTATATCGCGTCGAGCATCGCCTATGGCGACGCCCACGACATCGATGCAACATGGCTCACGGAGATCCAGAGGTTTCTGCCGCCGCCCGATCTCACGATCCTGCTCGATATCGCACCGGAGACGGCGGTTGGCCGCAAGGCGCAGGCTCGCGATCGCTTCGAACGCGACCTCGAGCTGCTGAGCCGAGTGCGTGCCAGCTACCGGCGTCAAGCGACGGCCCCGGGTTGGGTCCGGCTCGAGGGCGAGCGCGCCAAGGGTGAAGTCGCGGCTGACGTCATTCACGCGGTCGAGACACGACTCGCGCTGCCGTCACCGCGCTGACCTCGGCGGCGCCAGCCGCTCGCAAGACCGTCGCGCACGCTTCGATCGTGGCGCCTGTCGTGCTCACATCGTCGACCACCACTACTCGAAGACCCTCGACAGCCACACGCGACATCCACCGCCGCACGGCGAATGCGCCGTGGACGTTGCCATGCCGCGCCTCGGCCGGGAGATCGGTCTGCGAGACCGTCGCCCTGGTCCGGCGCAGCGCATCGGCGAGCGGCACACCAAGATGCCTGTGCCAGCTCGCGCGCCTGATTGAATCCCCGAGCCCGGTGCCGGGTACGGTGCAGAGGCACGGGCACCACCAGGTCGGACTGCGGCGAGGATTTCGGCGGCGCTTTCGCGGAGCAATTCGCCCAGGCCGCGCGACAGCGAGAGGCATCCACCGTACTTGAAAGCGTGGAGAATATCGCGAAGCGTTCCGTCGTACGGACCGATGGCGCGGCTCGCCGTCACCGGCGACGAGTGCTGCCGGCAGCGGGCGCAGCGCCCGTCACTGTCAGGATTCTTGCGCCACGAGAGCAGCGGATCGCCGCACTGATTGCACAGAGGCGGCGCGAACCGGGCGATGCTGTTCCAGCATTCCTGGCAGACAGGCCCGCGCGTCGGTTGTGAGAGGGGAGTTCCGCAGGCTGCGCACGGCGGCGCGAGTACAACTGACAGGACGCCGTCGGCGAGGCGGAGAAGCGCTGGCATTTTGGCACCCATCGCTGAGCGCCATGCCCGCGCGGTGCTTTAGAGCTGCGCGCTTCTTGGCGCCGGAGCGTCGTCGGCTATCTCGATGCGGATGGCGTCACCCCAGAGGCGCTCGAGACCATAGAAGTCCCGCTTCTGCGGCGCGAAGACGTGCACGATGAGCGTGAAGAAATCCATCAGGATCCATTCCGCGCGATCGTAGCCTTCGACGTGCGCCGGACGCACGCCCGCTTGCCGCAGCGTGTCTTCGATGTTGTCTGCGATTGCCTTGACCTGCCGGCTGTTCTGGCCGGAGCACACCACGAAGAAGTCGGTGAACGCCGGCGTGTGACGCAGGTCGAGCACCACAATGTCCGATGCCTTCTTGTCGAGCGCCGCAGCGACCGCGCTCGTGACTTCACTCGGGAGCTTCTTCCGACTGCCTGCTGCTTTTGTCGTCGTCGTCGTCGCCGTCGCGCGTTTCTTTGTCATGCAAGTGAATTGCCGAGCCGCGCGCCAGCCTCCTGGCGCGCGTAAAGCCGATGTTGTCCGATGTAGGTTTCGACTGATTCAGGTACGAGCCCGGTAATGGCGGCGCCGGATTCCAGACGTCGCCGGACGTCGGTAGAAGATACGTTTCGTGTTGCAGCGTCGACGAGCAGGATCTCCAGTACGCCGCGATGCTGTGTCAAAGCGTCAACCCTGGTTGCGCACAGGTGCGGAGACCTCGCGCATCCGTTCCGCCAGCGCCGGCAGGCGAGCGCGCAGCGACGCGACCGGAAAGCCTGGCCGCGAGACAACGACGAAGTGCGCCATCTCCAGGACCTGCGGATAGCGGCTCCACGTACCGATCTCGGCGAACGCGTCCGCTCCGGTGATGAAAAAGATCTGCGCCGCCGACAGCCCGGTTTTCTGCAGTCGCGCCAGGGTGTCGAAGGTGTAACACGGCTCCGTCAGGCCAATCTCGAGATCGCTGACCACCAGGTCCGGCAAGCCGTTCACCGCGAGAGCCGTCATCGCGAAGCGGTGAAATCGTGAGGCCGAAGGCTGGGCGGGCCGATGGGGCGGCGTGCCGGATGGCAGGACCAGCACTGTATCGAGCGCGAGCGCGCGGTGCGCGGCGACGGCCGTGTCGATGTGTCCCGAATGCACGGGATCGAACGTGCCACCCAGGATACCGATGCGCGTGCCGGAAGTCATTCAGACGAGACGTTCATCACTCAGCAACCGCAGTTGCGCCGCTATCCTCCCGCTCGCGCGCGACTTCGCGCCAGACGGCCTCGAGCAGCGCGTCCAGGCCCTGTCCAGTGGCCGCAGAAACAGGGTAGAGCGGAATACCGGCCGACTGCAAATGTTCTTCGAGCCGCTGGAGGCGTTCCGGTTCGTCGAGCGCGTCGATCTTGTTTGCGGCAACGAGCAGCGGCTTGTCCGCGAGCCGCTCTCCGGACGCATCCCGTCCCGGAAAGAGCGCCAGCTCGCGCGTAATGACGTCGAAGTCCGCGACCGGGTCGCGGCCGGTGGACGACGAGACGTCGACGAGATGTACCAGCACTTTCGTGCGCTCGAGATGGCTGAGAAACCGGTGTCCAAGACCGTGGCCCGTATGCGCGCCTTCGATCAGTCCGGGCACGTCGGCGACGACGAACGTCCGGTCGCCTGACAGGCTGACGACGCCAAGGTTTGGGACGAGCGTCGTGAACGGATAGTCGGCAATCTTCGGCTTCGCTGCCGAGATGCGCGAAATCATGGTCGACTTGCCGGCGTTCGGGTAGCCCACGAGCCCGACGTCGGCGAGCAGCTTGAGGTGCAGCCGGAGGTCGCGTTCTTCGCCCGGCAGCCCCGGCTGAAAGTGGCGCGGCGCGCGATTCGTCGAGCTGACGAACTGCGCGTTGCCCCAGCCGCCGTTGCCGCCCTTGGCGACGACGATGCGGACATCTGGCGTTGTCAGATCCGCGAGCTGAACAGTCTCGCCCTCGGGCGTGCGCTCGTAGACGACGGTGCCAATCGGCACCTCCAGCACGACGTCGGCGCCGCTCTTACCGGTGCGCCGGGAGCCTTCGCCATGCGCGCCGCGGGCGGCCTCGAATTTCTTCTGGAAACGATAGTTGAGGAGGGTATTCAGGTTGGCGCGGGCGACCATGTAGATCGAACCGCCGTGACCGCCGTCGCCGCCATCCGGGCCGCCGCGCGGCACGAACTTCTCGCGACGAAAGCTGAGGGCTCCCGCTCCGCCGTGTCCAGCAGCGACGTGGATATCTACTTCGTCGACAAACACGGCAGTCGTCAGTCTTCAGTCTTCAGTCTGTCGAGTCGCGCAGTCGTTCCAGTCGCTAGTGCCGACTGCTGACTGATCGACTCGATCGACTGTCGACTGATCTATTCCGCGATCGGATGGACGCTGATGACGCGGCCCTTGGCGCCGTGGTCTTCGAACTTGACCGTGCCGGCGATCTTGGCGAACAGCGTGTCGTCCTTGCCGCGCCCGACGTTGAGGCCGGGATTGAAGCGGCGGCCGCGCTGGCGGACGAGGATGGAGCCGCCGGTCACGACGTTGCCGTCGAACCGCTTGACGCCGAGGCGCTGCGAATTGCTGTCACGCCCGTTCCGCGAACTTCCCTGACCCTTTTTTGTTGCCATGCTCTTCGTCCGTCTCTGCTCAGGAAACTGAGCTCACACGCGAACTAACGGCGGACCAATGATCCGTGTTGTCCGTGTTGTCCGTGGCTCTTAAACAATGATGTCCTTGATGTGGACGAGCGTATAGGTGCTGCGATGACCCTTCGTCCGGCGCATGCCCTTGCGGCGCTTCTTCTTGAAGACGCGAATCTTGGGACCGCGCGACTCGCCTGTGACGACGCCGACGACCTTGACGTCAGCAACATACGGAGCGCCGGCGAGCACTTCGCCGCCTTCTTTTTCCAGCACCAAAACCTGATCGATCGTGACTTCGTCGCCAGCGGTGGCTTCGAAGCGATCGACGCTGATGATGTCGCCGGGGGACACCTTGACCTGCCGGCCCCCGCTTTGAATGACTGCGAACACGGCTCAAACTCCCGCGCCAGAGGCGCCTCTAGGCCGCCTGCGGCAGCTTCGACAAAGGAACTAGGATAGCACGGAAGGGAAGATCCCCGGAAGCGACCGGCGTTTTCTGCGCCTGAAAACGCCGAATCATGTCGGTCCGACTAAAGTCGGACCCTACTTCACCAGCATCCGTGTGCCGCGAATCTTCTGCGTGCTCAGGGTGTTGAGGAAGCTCGGAATCAGCTTGTCCATCAGCTCGAAGTACGACGACAGCGCCGGCGTATTCTGCTGGGCGTTGTAGAGAATCTCTTCGCGCAGCGTTTCGGAATAGAGTGTCGCGCCGGTGCGGCCGTCGATGTAAATCAGCTTCGGCTGCAGCGTGAAGCCCTTGCGCTCCTGGTAGACGCGGGACTGGATGACGCGCCGGCGCCCGAGCTGGTCGAAATACTCGCGCTCGACCGGGACGTAACCAGCCGTGGAGAGCGGCGAGAAGAGCACCGTGCCGGTGATGATCAGCGGTCCCTGATATTCCTCGCCCAGCTTCTTCCAGAATGCGACGTCCGCGAAGATGCTCTGATAGCGCTCCAGGTCTTTTTCGTTGCGGATGCGCGCCGCGTCGTCAGCCGCGGGCGCTGGCGCCGTCTGGGGCGCCGGTTGCTGGCCATCGGCCGCGCCACCCGGGGACGGCGGCGGGGCGGCTTCACCCTTGGCCTGTTCCTTCGCGATATCCGTCAGCTGCAGGACCTCGGCTTCGATCACGCGCAGCGAAGACTTCGTGCGCAGCTGGCTGCGCAGCAACCGTACTGTCTCGAGATTGGCGTCGACGTCGTCAGTGCCACCGCCGATGAAGCCAGCGATCAGGACGCGCTGGAACATCGACACGTCCATCTTCGGCTGGATGGGCGTTTCGATCGGGATTTCGTAGAAGCTGGTGCAGGCCGACGAACCCGCCAGCAGCGCCACGGCGAACCCCGTGCTAACGATCGCGGCGACGTTTCGTGCGGTCATTGATTTCTTTGAAGAGATCGTAATTCTGCCGGAACAGCAGGTTCTTCGGGTCGAGTTCGACAGCCTTCTCGTAGGCCTCGCGCGCCTTGTCGAAGTTGCCCTGCTGCTCGAACGCGATGGCCAGGTTGTTCCAGGCTGCCGCGTACGTCGGATCGATTTGAACGGCTTTCTGCCAGCGGTACGCCGCTTCTTTCCACAGACCGTTCTGCGCCACCTTGATGCCGAATTCGACTTGTTCCTTCGCTTCCGAGCGCGCGTCGCCGGCTCGCGCAAGCGGCGCAAACAGGACCAGCGCTGTCGCAAGGACAAGAGCTCGATTCAACATGGGTGACTCGGACTCACTATAGCACCGCGCCGCTTCGGCGCAAGGGGTTTCCCCACCGCGATTCGAGCAAGCGACGTACCACGGCAGAGCCTTACTGGCACGGCTTTCCGGGCATCGGACCGGCAATTTTCGTAAGGCGCCGACGCTCTTCGTAAGGGGCCTGCGGGACCTCGTTGGCGTGCCTGCGCTACGCTCCTATAATAAGGAGCAGAGGTCGCGTCGCTGCCGAAAGGCAGGATGAACATTTATGGACCTCTTTGCCGCCGTCGCCCTCTCGATGCTGCCCGCATCGCGCTCGAGGGTCGCTTCCACATTCAAAGAAATCCGGCATCGGACGATTTCGAGCCCAACGGCTCTGCTCGAGCTCGTCCTGCACGGCTGCGACGTGCCGGAGAACAGCTGGCGGGACGCAATCGCGACCGCTTGCTCGCGCGCCAAGGACGCTCTCGCGGCAGCAGACAAGGCGGAAATGATTCCCCTCGCGTGGTGCGATCCCGGCTATCCGGTGCTTCTCAACTGCGTGAGCGATCCACCCCCGGTCTTGTGGGTGCGGGGCGAACCGGCATTGCTGGCGCGGCCGACCGTCGCCATCGTGGGGTCGCGAGCCGCTACGCCCTACGCCGCGGATATCGGTTACCGGCTCGGGCGGGAGTTGTCGGATCGCGGAGTCGTTGTCGCCAGCGGTCTGGCGAGAGGCGTCGATTCCGCTGCGCACCGGGGTTGCCTGAGCGGCCTGTCGCCGACGGTGGCCGTCCTCGGAAGCGGCCTGGATCGCGTCTATCCGGCCTCGCACGCCGCACTGGCTCGTGAGATATCGCAAAAAGGGTTACTGGTCAGTGAGTTAGGGCCAGGCGCGGCGCCTCTTCCGGAGCACTTTCCCCTGCGGAACCGTATTATCTCCGGGATCTCGCTCGGGGTCGTCGTCGTCGAAGCGTCCGAGAAGAGCGGCTCGCTAATCACCGCACGCTGCGCCCTGGAGCAGGGCAGAGACGTGATGGCGGTGCCGGGTAACGTCCTGAGCGGCAGAAACCGCGGCTCCCATAGCCTGCTCAAGGACGGGGCAAAGGTCATCGAGTCTGCTGTCGATATTCTTGAGGGACTCGGGTGGACCGGCGCTGACATGACCCAGCACTGCAAAGGCTAAACCGTTGTATCCAGACGGTTTGCTGTCAAAGATGGAAGCCGGAGAGGTCTACCGGCTGGATGAGCTCATGGAATTGACCGGTGTTACAGGTACAAGGCTCCTGCCGCGATTGATGGAGCTGGAACTCGCCGGATTGGTCACACAGACGGGAAGCGGCTTCTCGCGGCGTCTGGTAACGTAGGGCTTCCAGCCTTCGCGCAAACTGCGCTTCGGCTAGGCAAGCAGCTTCCGCGCTCCCGGTTGCGCGTCGGCTAGACAGGTCCCAGGTATGGCAAAGTCATTGGTCGTGGTCGAATCGCCGGCGAAGGCGAAGACCATCAACAAATATCTCGGCAAGAACTACAAGGTCGTGGCCTCGATGGGCCACGTCCGCGATCTTCCGAAAAGCAAGCTCGGAGTAGCAATAGACGAAGGGTTCGAGCCGTCGTACGAAATCATCGCCAGCCGCAAGAAGGTCGTCACCGAGTTGAAGGCCGCGGCAAAAGAGGCCGACAGAAATCTTCGTCGCGACCGACCCCGACCGTGAGGGTGAAGCCATCGGCTGGCATCTCGCGGAGGAGCTCGGCGCCGGCAACCGCAAGAAGATCCGCCGCCTGATGTTCAACGAGATCACCAAGAAAGGTGTGCTCGCGGCGCTGGATCAGCCGACGGTCATCAACAAGCAGATGGTCGATGCGCAGCAGGCGCGTCGTGTCCTCGATCGGCTCGTCGGCTACAAGATCAGCCCGATCCTCTGGGACAAGGTCCGTCGCGGCCTGAGCGCCGGCCGCGTGCAGTCGGTGGCGCTCAAGATCGTCGTCGATCGCGAACGGGAGATCGGCGCGTTCGTCGCCGAGGAGTACTGGAACCTCACGGCCCGTCTCGCGGGGCCGGTGCCGCCGGAGTTCGACGCCAAGCTGCTCAAGAAGGACGGCGCCAACATCAAGATCGGCAACGAGGCCGAGTCGAACGCCGTTCTCGACGACCTGAAGCAGGCGGCATGGACCGTCGCCTCGGTGACGACGAAAGAGCGGAAGAAGAGCGCGGTTCCGCCGTTCATCACCAGCAAGCTGCAGCAGGCGTCACGCTTTCCCGTCAAAAAGACGATGATGATCGCGCAGCAGCTCTACGAGGGCATCGAGCTGCCGGGTGAAGGCGCCGTCGGCCTCATCACCTACATGCGAACCGATTCGACGCGTGTCGCCGATCAGGCGCTGACCGACGTTCGCGAGTTCATCGGCCAGAAGTTCGGTCCGGACTACGTGCCGGAGAAGCCGAACATCTATCGGGCCAAGGCCGACGCCCAGGACGCGCACGAAGCCATCCGTCCGACGTCGATGCTGTACCACCCGGACGAAGTGCGGGGCCATCTGACGCCCGATCAGTACTATCTCTATCGACTGATCTGGAACCGTTTCGTCGCCTCGCAGATGCCGCCGGCGACCTTCGATGAGACGACGGTCGACGTCGCCAGCTTCGAAGTATCTCTTCCGCGTCAAGGGTTCGGTGCCGAAGTTCGCGGGGTGGATGGCGGTCTACAACCAGGAACCGGCTGAAGATCGCACCGCCGGGCCGGGTCCCGATGCGAGCAGCGCCGAGGACGAAGACGGCGCCAACGTACTTCCGCCGCTGACCGAGGGCGATCGGCTCGAGCTGCGGGCGCTCAAGCCGGAGCAGAAATTCACGCAGCCGCCGCCACGCTACAGTGAGGCGACGCTCGTCAAGGCGCTCGAAGAGAACGGCATCGGACGGCCGAGCACGTATGCCTCGATCATCGGTGTCATCCAGGCGCGCGAGTACGTCAACAAGGTGGAGGCGCGCTTCAAGCCGACGCTGCTCGGCATGATGCTCGTCGAGAAGCTGCTCAGCCCGGCGTTTGACGACATCCTCGACGTCAACTACACGCGCGAGCTCGAAGAAGAGCTCGACAAGATCGAGGACGGCACGAACGACTACGAGTCGGCGCTCTCCGCGTTCTACAAGAAGTTCGAGAAGGATCTCAAGCGCGCCGCCAAGGACATGATCAACCTGAAGGAGGGCGTGGAGCCCGACCCGAAGGTGGCGTGCGACAAGTGCGGTTCGCCGATGGTGATCAAGGCCGGCAAGTTCGGCCTGTTCCTCGCCTGCAGCGCGTATCCGGAATGCGAGAACACGCGCGAGCTCGAGACGCCGGAGGCCGGCGCCGAAGGCGGCGAGATCGAGGAAGCGTGCGAGAACTGCGGCAAGCCGATGGCGCTCAAGCGCGGCCGCTTCGGTCAGTTCCTCGCCTGCACCGGCTATCCCGAGTGCAAGACGACGCGCAAGATCATCGCGACCAAACAGGGGCTGGCCGCCGCCAAGCCGGATCAGATCCTGGAAGAGAAGTGCCCGAAGTGCGAGTCGAACCTCGTGCTGAAGCAGGGCCGCTTCGGCGAGTTCACGGCGTGCAGCAACTATCCGACCTGCAAGTACGTGAAGCAGAAGTCGACCGGCGTCCTCTGTCCGAAAGACGGTGGCGACGTCGTCGAGCGCAAGTCGCGCCGCGGCCGCGTCTTCTACGGCTGCGCCAACTATCCGGATTGCGACTTCACGCTGTGGAACCGCCCGATGCCGGAGAAGTGCCCGGACTGCGGCGCCCCGTTCCTGGTCGAGAAGATCACCAAGCGCCACGGGCGTCAGTTGATCTGCAACAACGAGGAGTGCAGTTACGTGCGGGCGGAGGAGCTTGCACCCGCGTAATGCTGAGCTGAATGCTGAATGCTGAAGAAGGCTCGAATTTCAGCATTCGACATTCATTCAGCATTCAGCATTCGACATTCAGCATTGCCATGGTCACCATAATCGGCGGCGGCCTCGCGGGGTGCGAGGCCGCGTGGCAGGCCGCGAACGCTCGACGTGCCGGTCGTCATCCACGAGATGCGGCCGGTCCGTCCCACCGCCGTCCACAAGACCGATCGGACTCGCGGAGCTCGTCTGCAGCAACTCCTTCCGCGGCGACAAGCTCGATAACGCAGTCGGTCTTCTCAAGGAAGAGATGCGGCGGCTCGGCTCGCTCATCATGCGTGCCGCCGATCTGTCGCGAGTGCCGGCCGGCGCCGCCCTGGCGGTCGATCGCGTTCGCTTCTCCGAGACAGTCACGCGAGAGATCGAGAACCACCCGCGATCCGCATCGTGCGCGAGGAGATCCGCGAGCGTGCCCGTCGGCACCGGCGGTCCCGTCATCGTCGCGACCGGGCCGCTGACGTCGGATGCGCTGTCGCGCGACGTGGCGCGTCTCGTCGGCGGCGACCATCTTTATTTCTACGACGCCATCAGCCCGATCGTCCTCGCCGAGTCGATCGACATGTCGAAAGTCTTCCGCGCCTCGCGCTGGGGGCGGAGCCTCCGCGGCGGGGACACTCGACGAGCGCCGGATCGAGTGTCCCAGCCCTGAGCTGGCGCCGAAGCCGCCGGTCCAGCGTGCGGCGTCGACGACGGCGAGGGCGACTATCTGAACTGCCCGATGGACGCGGCGGAGTACGCAGCGTTCCACGAGGCGGTCGTCGCGGCGGAGAAGACCGCGCTGCACGAGTTCGACGATGCGAAGTTCTTCGAGGGCTGCCTGCCGATCGAGGTGATGGCCGGCCGTGGCGTCGACACTCTGCGCTTCGGGCCGATGAAGCCGGTGGGCCTCGTCGATCCGAGGACCGGGCGCGAGCCGTACGCGTGCGTCCAGCTGCGGCAGGACAACCTCGCCGGCGATCATTTCAGCCTCGTGGGTTTCCAGACCCAGATGAAATGGGGTGAGCAGGCGCGCGTGCTGCGTCTGATTCCCGGGCTCGAGAACGCCGAGTTCGTCCGCTTCGGGATGATTCACCGCAACACCTATATCAACGGGCCGACGTGCTGCGCGACACCTGGCAGACGCGAAACCGTGACGATCTGTTCTTTGCCGGCCAGATCTCCGGTGTCGAAGGCTATGTCGAGTCGGCAGCGTCAGGCTTGATGGCCGGGCGCAACGCCGCAGCGCTGTCGCTCGGCGCAGCGCATGCGAGTGCCGCCGCGAACGACGGCTCTGGGTGCGCTTGCGCACTACGTGTCGCACGCCAATCCGCGCCACTATCAGCCGACCAACATCACGTTCGGCATCATGGAGGCGATCGACGATCGCTCGTTGCCGCGCCTCCGCGGCTGCGGACGGCCGCCGGATGAGCCGCAAGGAGACTCGCAAGTTCGCGCTCTCGGAACGCGCGCTTGCCGACCTCGAACGGTGGAGCGAGGTCGAGGCCGCGGCGGCTCGACGCATCCGGGGACTCCTCGCAGTGAAAGACGCGCTCCGCGACTTTCTCGAGTACCTGCGTTTCAACGAGAACGCCTCGGAGCACACCGTTCGCGCCTACGAGAGCGACTTGTCGCAGTTCGTGACGTTTCTGGCGGCGCGCGCCGGCCAGAGCCGCAGCGACCTGACGATGGCCGACTTCGATCATCTGAAGATTCGCGAGTTTCTGGCGGACCTGCACAAGAAGGGCAACACGCGATCGTCGGCGGCGCGCAAGCTGGCGGCGATACGGACGTTCAGCCGTTATCTCAGGCGCGAGGGCTTCATCGAGGGCGACCCGGCGGCGCTCGTCGGCACGCCGAAGCGCGAACAGCGGTTGCCCGCCCATCTCGGCGAGAGCGAGATGTCGGCGCTCCTCGAGATACCCGACGCGTCGCAACCGCTCGGCCGCCGCGATCGCGGCATCCTGGAGTTGTTCTACGCGTCCGGGCTTCGCCTGAGCGAGCTCGTCGGGCTCGACCTCGGCGACGTCAACCTGAATGGCCGGATGGTTCGCGTCCTCGGCAAGGGCGGCAAGGAGCGCATCGTCCCCTTCAATCGCTCGACGGAGGCAGCGCTGCGCGCGTGGCTGCGCGACCGGGAATCGTTCGTGCCGCGGCCGACCGGGCCGCCACCCGCGAGCCGCCGAGCGCTCCACGAGCCGACGGATCAGCGGCCACGAGCGAGCGCGGACGCACGGCAGGAACGACGCCGCTCTTTCTGAACTACCAGGGCGGACGGCTGTCGACGCGCAGTGTCGATCGGCTGGTGCGGAAGTACGTCGCCGCGTGCAGCTCACGCTTCGGCATCAGTCCGCACGCGCTGCGCCATTCGTTCGCAACGCACCTGCTCGAACGCGGCGCCGATCTGCGGGCAATCCAGGAGTTACTTGGCCACGCCCGGCTGAGCACCACGCAGCGCTACACGCATCTCGACGCTACTCGGATGCTCGAGACGTACAGGAAGGCGCATCCGAAGGCGTAGCGCGAATGCTGAATGCTGATTCGAATGCTGAATGAAGTCGAACGTGAATGTCAAATGACGCTGAATGCTGAAATTCATTCAGCATTCAGCATTCGACATTCAGCATTGCTAAGACGCCATGGATTCGACCATCGGCCGCCGGCCCCGCGCGTAGTCGATGCCCAGCGTCTTGATCTTGTAGTTCATCACGCGCGGGCTGATCGCGAGCAGCTCCGCGGCGTCCTTCTGCACCCAGTTCGACATCTTCAACGCTTCGATGAGCGCCTGACGCTCGATCTCCTCGAGCGCGATGCCGGTGGGCGGGATCTTCACGACCGGGCTGGCGTCGCCCGACGGTTGCGTTGTCGAGAGCTCGCCAAGGCGGAGGTCGATGCTGGTGAGCAGCGGTCCTTCCGTCAGGAGCACCGCACGCTCGATCGCGTTCTCGAGCTCGCGGATGTTGCCGGGCCAGTTGTAGCGCATCAACAGCTTGTGCGCGTCGGGTGACAGCCCGTCGAGCCGCTTCTTGAGCTCGCCGGAGAAGCGGCGGAGGAAGAACATCGCCAGCTGGTGGATGTCGTCCTTGCGGTCGCGCAGCGGCGGCATGTCGATCGACACGACGTTCAACCGGTAGTAGAGGTCCTCGCGGAACATGCCGTTGGCCACCATCTGTGGCAGGTTGCGGTTCGTTGCGGCGATGACGCGCACGTCGACGCGCAGCGTTCGGGTGCCGCCGAGGCGCTCGAATTCGTGCTCCTGGAGCACGCGCAGGATCTTCGCCTGCGTGTTGGGGCTCATGTCGCCGACTTCGTCGAGGAACAGCGTGCCGCCGTCGGCCTGCTCGAAGCGTCCGACGCGCTGCTTGTCAGCGCCGGTGAACGCGCCCTTCTCGTGGCCGAACAGTTCCGACTCCAGCAGGTTCTCCTGGAGGGCGGCGCAATTGACCTTGACGAAGTTGCGGCCGGCACGCAGCGAGTTGTGATGCGTGGCGCCGGCAATCAGTTCCTTGCCGGTGCCCGTTTCGCCGCGGATGAGCACCGTCGTATTGCTCTTGGCGACCTTCTTCACGATCGACAGCACGGACTGCAGCGCGCCGCTGGCGCCGACGATCCGCTCGAAGTCGTAGATGTCCTGCTGCGTGTGGCGGAGATACTCGATCTCGTGCTTGAGGCGGCGGTGCTCGATGGCCTTTTCGACCTTGAGCTCCATCTCTTCGATCTCGAACGGCTTCTGCACGTAGTCGAAGGCGCCAATCTTCATCGCCTCGACCGCGGTGTGCACCGAGCCGAACGCCGTCATCAGGATCACCGCCGTCGTCGGATGCAGCGACTTGGCAGTGCGCAGCACGTCGAGACCGTCGCTGCCCCCCATCTTCAGGTCGCTCAGCACGACATCGAACTGTCCCTCGTGCAGCTTCTCGATTGCGACGTTGCCGTTCGGCGCCTCATCGACTTCGTGATGCGCGTCGGACAGCGCGCGGACGAGCCCGCGCCGCAGCGAATCGTGATCATCTGCCACAAGAATCCGGCCCATTGGTCAGCCCTCTCTACGAATCGACAAAAACGAACTCACCCGAATCAATGAACGAAGAAACCCCGAACCCGGAAACCCGAACGCTACTGCCCAAACAATTTGTGCTCGCTCGACACCGGCAGCGTCACCCGGAACTGCGTTCCGCCTGTCGCCGGCACCTGGACGTCGATGCGGCCATCGTGCGCGTTGACGATCTTGCGGACGATCGCCAGCCCGAGCCCGGTGCCTTGCGGCTTGGTCGTGAAGAACGGACTGAAGATCCGGTCCATCACATCTGGCGGCACGCCCGGGCCGTTGTCGGTGACGTCGACTTGCACCGTCGCACCGACGAGTGCTTCACCGCCGGTCGGTGACTCTTCTTCCGGCAGCTCGATGGCCACGATCTTCACGCCGCCCTTGCCGTTCATCGCCTCGAACGCGTTGATCACCAGGTTCGTGAACAGCTGCCGCAGTTGATGCGGATCGCCCTGAATCGTCGGCAGGTGCTCGGGGATGACGAGCGTGACGTCGACGCCGCCGCGCGGCGCGTGCTTGTCGGCGAGCGCGATGGCGTCCCTGATGACGTCCGTCGAGCGACATGTGCTCGACCTGCAGCCGAATCGGGCGCACGAACTCCAGCACCTCGAGCACGATGGCGTTGGCCATCTTCGCTTCCTTGATGATGTCGGCGAGGATGGTTTGCGCATCCTGCGACTCGGGAAGCTGCCGCTTGAGGATGCCCGCCATGACCTCGATGCCGGCGAGCGGATTCTTGACTTCATGCGCGATGGCCGCGGCCATTTCCCCGAGGGCCGCCAGGCGATCGCGGAGACGCTCGCGTTCTTCGAGCTGCTCGACGCGCGTCAGGTCCTTGAAGAAGAGCGTCGCGCCCGTGAGCTTGCCGCGCCGGTCATGGACCTGCGAGATCGTGTAGCCGATGACCTTGTTCGTGCTCTTCAGCCGCAGTTCGGCGCGATTCGGCAGATGCACGAGGTCGAAGGCGCCGCTGATGATGCGCGCGACTTCGGGCTGGCTCTGGAGCACCGCGCTGTACGGCCGGCCGATGTCGGTCGCCCGTTGCCGCAACCCGAGGATGCGGTAGGCGACGTCGTTCATCACCGCGACGGTTCCGTCTACGGTGACGGCCAGAACCCCGTTGCGGAGGCTCCAGACCATGTCGCGGTAGAACTCGTCGGACGCGATCGCGCGAACGTCCCCGGAAGAAGCCGGTCGCGGCTGCTTCCGAGCCTTGGCGACAACCGCCTTGGACCGTCCAGCTGCCGCCGGACGTCGGGCGGTCGAAGATGTGCGCTTTGGCAAAGCAGAAATGGCCCCGAGGGCGTCCTGAGTCGCAGGCGCCTCGAGTGGCAATATTGTAATTGCGCGGTCCTGATCAGCCAAGCTCATTTCCATGTTGGAGTTACGGACGCCACCGGCCGCGAATCCGCGCCCATGTCTGCGCGGGTCGGTCCTCGGGCGTACTTCTCCTACGGTCGGTGTGCGTGGGGGCAAAGCGTGTGCCCCGCGGCTGCTGGGCTTCGCCAGCGGAATCCTTAATGTTTTCTAGAGGTTGGGGATGGGCGGTGAGCGCGGGATGGTTACAGATTTGGGCAGTGATTACAATTCTGTTTGCAAGGCTTCCCACTGGTTCATGAGGTCGCCGACCTCCCACATGAGGGCCTGGTGCCGATCGATCAACGGCTGGGCGGCGTCACGGTCCTCATAGAACCCCGGCGCCGACATCGACGCTTCGATGGTCTTGATGGCGTTTTCGCGGTCCGCGATCTTCGCCTCCAGCTCCTCGACCCGGCGCCGCAGGCCATCGCTGGCCTTCTTCACCTTGCGCGCCTCGGAGTCGCGACGCTTCCGCTCCTCGTAGGTCTCGGGGCTCGGGGTTCGGGGCTCGGGGCTCGGGGTTTGGGACTCGGGGTTCGGGGCTCGGGGCTCGGGTCTCGGGTTCGATGTCCGGGACACAGTGCTCGAGGGAGCCTTCGACTCGCTTGAAGGCTGCTGGGGCTTTCGATCGGTTTGGCGAGTCCCGAGCCCCGAGTCCCGAGCCCCGACAGTTGCCGCTTCCTCCCGCTGCTTCTTGCTCCACAGCCACTCTTCGTAGTTGCCGGGGTAGATGAGCGCGTGGCCTTCGCCGATGTCGATGACCTTGCTCGCGAGCTTGTCGACGAAGTAGCGGTCGTGCGAGACGAAGATGAGCGTGCCGCCAAAGTCCTCGAGCGCTTCGAGCAGGACGTCCTTCGAATCGAGATCCAGGTGATTGGTCGGTTCGTCGAGGAGCAGCGTGTTCGACGGGCGCAGCAGCATGCGGGCGACGGCCAGCCGCGTACGTTCGCCGCCGGAGAGCACCCGCACCGGCTTGTCCACGTCGTCGCCGGAAAAGAGGAAGCCGCCGAGAATGTTGCGGATCGCCGGGACCATGTGGATAGGCGCGTCGCCAGCCAGCGTCTGATAGACGGTCAGCGTCGGATCCAGCCGCGTCGCTTCGTCCTGCGCGAAGTACTGCATCACGACCTGGTGGCCGTCGGTGCGAGTGCCCGTATCCGGCGCCTCTACCCCGGAGAGCATGCGCATGAGCGTCGACTTGCCGACGCCGTTCGGTCCAATGAGAGCGATGCGATCGCCGCGCTCGATGTGAAGGCTGATTCGATCGAACACGCGCCGCGTTCCGTACGCCTTCGAGACATCCTTGAGGTCGAGCACCATGCGTCCGCTCTTCGCGCATGCGGGAAACGTGAAATGCACGCGCTTGCGCTCGGGCGGGATCTCGATGGGCACGATTTTGTCCATCATCTTGATCCGGCTCTGAACCTGCGCTGCCTTCGTCGCCTGATAGCGGAAGCGATCGATGAACGCCTTCATGCGCGCGACCTCTTCGTCCTGGTCGCGCTTCTGCTGGCGGAGGCGCTCCATGCGCTCTTCACGGGCCGTGAGATACGTGCTGTAGTTGCCCGGATAGTCGGTCAGCGTGCGCAGGCCGATGTCGGTGATGCGCGTGACGACGGCGTCGAGGAAGAAGCGGTCGTGGGAGACGAGGATGACGGCGTGCGGGTAGTCGGAGAGATATTCCTCCAGCCAGTTGCGCGCCTCGAGATCGAGATGGTTCGTCGGTTCGTCGAGGAGCAGCAGCCCCGGACGTCCGAGCAGAAGCTTCGCCAGCGCGATGCGCATCTGCCAGCCGCCTGAGAACGTCTCGGTCGGTTTCTCCATGTCCTCTTTGGAGAAGCCCAGGCCGCGCAGCACCGTGTGGATCTTCAGATCGACGCTGTAGCCTTCGAGTCGCCGGAAGTTTTCCTGCAGCTCGCCGTAGCGGCTGAGCATGTTCGCGTGCTCTGACTCGTCGGCCGTGTCATCGCCGAGACGGTCCTCGAGCGACGCGATCTCCGCCCGCATGTCGAGAAGTGACTTGAAGGCCTGGCCGGCTTCCTCGGCGAGCGTGCGACCTGTGTGAAGCAGCCCGTCCTGCGGCAGATAGCCGATCGTCAGGCCGCTTGGCTTGACGACGAGCCCGCCGTCCGGTTCTTCCATGCCGGCGAGCATCTTGAGGAGGGTCGTTTTGCCGGCGCCGTTCGGTCCGCTCAGACCGACCCGTTCGCGGTTGTCGATCTGCCAGCTGACCGAATCGAGGAGGATCCTGTCGCCGAACGACTTACTGAGATTGGAGAGCTGGATCATGACGGAACTGGTGTTTCAGCGCACAAACTCACAATTTTAGCATGTTGGTCCGGACCGCCTTTTTGCCCGGTCGACCAAAGAGTCATGCAACGCGCCCTAGAGCGTCGCCGCGCAACCGCCGCCCTGTCGTTCAAGGTATAGATACGGCCGTCCAGCCCGACTAGTATCTGCGGCCATGCATGATGGTCGATTGGACGCTGCGCGTCGAGCCGGCGCCGCAGCCGCAGTCCTGGCGGTAGTGGTCCTGACAGGCGCCCGAGCGCGGGCCAGGAGATCTCAACCCGGTCTGTTTCCGCGACGGTGTCGTTCGCGCCCCGCACGGCACTCACCGTTTCGACGCGCACGCTGCACTTCGTCGTGACCGATGCGCTGACGCCGGCGACGGCATCAGTCGAGTTTTCGGCGGCCGCCCGGACGTCGACGGATGGGACTGTGACTCTGATGGCAGACGCCGCTGACAGCGTCGGACTGCCGTCAGGTGTTTCGCTCGAGATTGTTTCGGGACCGGACGGCATCGTCCCCGGTCCGCTCTCGTCTCAGCAGCCTGTCGTTGCCGGACGCTGGACGGGCAGCGGAGTGCGCAGCGGCCGCATCACGTTTCAGCTGCGCGCTCAGCCTGGCAGCTACGATATTCCGCTCGACGCTTTTCCTGCAGCTTCAATGACCGCGCCGAGCGCTCCCGCCTATTCTCGCGTGATCCACGGCTTCTGACCGACCGCCTTCGCCACCGCGATCGAAGCGCGCTCTGCCTCGACGCGCGTCGCGAAGCCGCCGACGCGCACGCGATACGGGGCGTTCGGGTTATTGGCGGTTGGCTCGACGATATACGCGGCGAATCCCGTCGCCGTCAGCTCTCCGGCCAATCTTCCTGGCACGCAGCGGGTCGTCGAACGCGGCGATCTGCAGAGTGAAAGCGCGGTCGCCTTCGCGCGCTGACGATCGTGGCTGGCGCGCGGCGGCCATCGTCGCGGCGGGTTCGGCTTCGGGTTTTGGCGCGACGCCGGGCCGCGGGACGACGGTTGGTGGCCGCGGCGCCACAGGTTCTTTGCCGCCGAATACCTTTCTGACTTCGGCTCGTTTCGTCACCGACACCAGAAACTGCAACTCGATCGCCATCCGATCGCGACCGAGAGTGGCTTCCTGAGTCGTCGCGCCCGAGATGATTGCGCCTTCGGGAAGCGAGTCGGTCAATAGCGTCACGGAATGCTCGCCGCTCTGGACCGCTTCGAAGGCGAACTTGCCGCGCTTCGATCGTTCGGAACGGTTTCCGTCATCGAGCACGACGATCGCATCATCCATGGAAGGCTCGCCGGCATCGGCGATGCCGTTGCCGTTGAGGTCGCGAACGACGGCGCCGTGGATGCGTCCGAGCGGAATGAGCCCGAACGCCACTTCCTTGGTGTCCTTCCCGGAGAGGGCCACCTGGACTCGCGGAATACGCGGGGCATCGAAATCGATGGGGAGCGAGCCAGCATCGATCGCCACGTCGTGCATGCCGTCTGGGACGTTGCGGAAAATGAACTCGCCGTCCTTGCCCGTTTCAACGGCGCCGGACGCCTCGATGCGAAGCGGCACGTGTGCGACGGGATTCTCGCCGGGGTCCTGAAGGCCGTTGCCGTTCCAGTCCGCGTAGACCGTGCCCTTGACGGTCGCAAAGGCGCGGGCCGGTACCGTGCGAAACAGGCTTGACGATGCCGGCGGCGCAAACGGGGAAGCCGTCGAGAGCGACTGTGTTACGCGAACGAGCGATCGGGTCGCCCACGGGCTGGCGTCGTTGTTGATGAGCGCCGTGCGGTCGAGATAAACGTCGATACCAACGGTGGTGCGCTGCGCGATGTGGCCGTTGACGCCGACGGTGAGTGATTCACGGGGTACGAACGAGCGCGTCAGGAGGTCGGCGTTGCGGCTGATGGTTCCCTCGGTTCGCAGCCACAGGCCCTTGGCGACGAGTTGCATCTGCGTGCCGCCGCCAGCCTGCCAGTAGGTATTGCCGCCGCCGGCCTCGTCTGTGGTTCGCGTTGCCGGTGGCGAGACCAAAAATCTGCGTCGACTGCGTCAGCCGCAGGAAGAACTGTCCGGAGACGTCGCGTTGCGTGTACGAGCCGGCGCGGCTTGCGCTCGTGACATTGTCGCGCCGCGCCACGCGAAAGAACCCGTTCATCTTGCCAATCGCCGTCTGGAAGTCAGCGCTCAGCACGCCTGTATCGCTCTGGATGTCCTGGCGATTGATGTCGAACCTGGAGATGCGATCGCCGGTTTCCGCCCGGAATGTCATGGTCGAGCGCGAGCCGATTGTTGTCCGCACGCCGCCGAATTGCCGTGTGCCGCTGTTGCGAGGCAGCTGGAATCCGGCCGCGAGCGCGGCGCTGGCGTCGAGATTCGATCGAAACGTCTCCCAGCCGCCGAAGACGCGCAGCTGGCGGACGAGATCGAATTCCCCGGCGATGAACTGGCCGGCGCGATCCTGGAGCGGCGAGTTCACCGTCGGCGTTTCGCCCGGGGAGAAGCGCGAGACATTTGCCTGGATCCAGCCGCGGCTGTGCAGCCAGTTGAGGCCCAGCAGCCCCGATCCATCGCTCTCGCGCACCGTCGATCCGACGCGGCGGTACCGCACGGCGCTGCCGTCGGCGATCACTTGCAGAGACGACGTGAGCGCATAGCGTACGCCGCCGCCGGCTTCATCGCTCGCCGCAATCGTATTGGTGTACTCGGCGAGATCCTGATTGCGGATCCGCGACGCGCGCGCGGTCACGTCGAGGCGCTCGTTCGCGTGACGCGTGAAGCGGCCGCCGAGGAGGGTCTGGTCAAGGCCCTGAGGATCGCTGCCAAAGATGTTGCGCCAAATCGTCCCGCGGCCGGCAACGACGCCGAACTCGGTGCGATTGGACCGGGCGTTCATTGCCGCTCCGGTGAACGTCACGGCCGGTGTCGTGAGGTTCGAGAACTTGTATTCGCCAATCGCCGGCGCGTAGTAGGTATCGCCGCCTTCGAACGTCCACTTGAAGCCGCCGTACTTTGCATCGCGCGCCGAGCCGTACATTCGGCCGAGGCGCATGTCGCCGTCGCGCTGGGTGCCGCGCACCTCGAGCTGCACGGTGCCCAGACGCTCAGTTGGCGCCAGCCAGTTGATGCCAAGATCCGGCTCGAAGCGGGCGAAATTGGCGCTGCGCGCGACTTCACCGGTGGTGGACTGTGAGGCGCCCGTGATCTGCAACGTCCCCTGCCGCGCCCACGCAACGCCAGGCGCGAGCAGCGTCGCGGCTGCCAGCGCCAGAAGCGATACGCTCAGCGGGGACCGACGGGGCGCCATGACTGCTATTTGGAAATGCGCATCGGTGTTTCGCCGATGATGATTGCGGCCAGACCGAGATCGAGCTTCAGCTCCGCGCGATAGAGCCCCGGCGCGAGCGGACTCGCGGCGGCGATGGCGACGGGGACCGTGACTTCGCGTTCGCTCTCAGGCAGCAGCGGCACGTCGGGTACCACAGCTTCGCGGGCGAGTGCGCCCGACGCGTCAAACAACTGCAGCGTTCCCTTGGTACGCACGGTGCGGCGCCCGGAGTTCTTGAGCGTGGCGACGACGTCGACGCCGGAATCCGCCGGCCGCACGCGAACGTCGACGAGCTCGGCGGCTGCGGCACTGGTTCCGGAGTTGATGTAGATCAAGGTTGCGATCCGGCTCTTGAAGGCGAGCTCGCGTTTCGGCGCTGCTGTTCGCGTCTCGGGCTCGAACTCGAACAGGATGCCGGTGCGGTAGCCGCCCGGCTCGACGCCTTCCGGAAGATTGGCGCTGAAGCGGACGATGGCCGACGCTCCTGGTTCGATCGTTTGTTCAGGCGGCGCCAGGCGCACCCACGACGTGGCGGAGTAGCGGCCGGCGTCCGCGCCTTCGAACTGCGGCGTGCCGTCGCGCGTGAGGTCCCAGTCAGTCAACCGTGCGCGGACGCGTACCGTTTCCTTCCCGTAATTCGTCAGCGTCACAGGCTGCGTCGTCGTGCTGCCCGGGCCGGCCTGCAGTTCGACGCGGAGCGGCGAGACCTCGACCGAGACCTGCGCTGCCGCTGTCTGCGCGACGCCAACAAGGAGGAGAAGAGCAGCGAGCGATCGCAACAGGGTGCGATGGACGGGAGTGATTTTCGGAATCATGGTGAGCTCAAAGTGAATGTGATCGTTTGCGTGTACGTGCCGACGTTGTAGTTCCAGGAATTGGCCAAACGGAACGTGACGTCGCCACGCTCGAGGAGCGCCAGGCCGGTGCCGGTCGCCAGAACCTGCGGCGTGGTGCTCAGCGTGCCGTTCCTGAAGGTCGGCGTTGGTGTCGCGACCCAGGAGACGTTCGAAATCGGGATGGTCGAAGTCCCCGGACACCAGCTGACCTTCGGCCTCCACCGTTATCGTCCACGGACCGCCGCCCTGCCCGAGCGCGATGTACGTGACGCGAATCGGCGACGCAGAGACGAGCGGCACCGTGTCGGGGTCCGCGGAAGCGATGCTGATGGTAGTCGGCTGGAGCTGGAGTAACTGCGCGGCGGCCGGGCGGGCAGACAGCATGACGCTCGCGGCCATGAGGCCGAAGGTGACCAGCCATCGCGACGATGACGAGAGCAGCGTCCGCACCATCATGGCGAGCTCAGCGTGTACGTCATCGTCAGCGTGTAGGTGCCGGTCGGGTGCGTCCACAGGTTGCGGAAGAGCAGGCTCTGAGATCCGCTGCGAACGCCGGAACCGATCCACGAGCCGACCGATTGCGCTGTCGTGCGATTGAGCGTTCCGGCAACGAAGCCGGCGCCGCTGGCAGTCCATGTGATGTTGGCGGCCAGGATTGTTCGTACGCCGGAGCGAAGGTCGTCGCTTGCCAGCACCGACAGGCGAAGATTCGCGTTCGCCGTGGTGCGCGCTTTCACGGTGATGGCGAGTGGGCCCGGGGTCCCTGGGACCTGGGGCACGAGGTCGGGATTGCTGTCGGGAAAGCTGACGCCGGAGCTCGAGAGCGTGAGCCTGGCGAAGCCGTTGATCGTCACGTTCAATGTTGCCGTTCGAGTTTGCGCCGGCGGCAGAGTTCGCGAGCGCGAATAGTGCTGCCGCGACGAGCAGGGGTATGGCGACGCGAGATGGGACCCGGAAATCCGCCGACATTTGTTGCTGTGGCTGCGACACTGCGTTATTGCGCCACGCCGGAGCGCCGCAACATGAGTGCGGTCGCTCCAGCGTGTCTTGCCCGTGACTGAGAACTAAGGAGCTGTGAGCGTGTAGTTCAGCGTGGTCGTGTAGGTACCAACCGCGTACGTCCAGCTGTTCGGCAGCGAGTAGGTCTGCGAACCCGAGCGCGAGCCAGAGCCCACCCACGTGCCCGACCGACTGTGCCGTCGTCGATGCTCGACGCTGCCCGCGGCGAATCCGGCGCCGCTCGCCGTCCACGCCAGGGTGCGTGACCGGGATGGTGTTGCTGCCTGACGTCAGATCTCCCGTCGCCAGAACGGTCAGCGTTACGTTCGACGCTGGCGCGGTCCGCGCACTCACATCAACCGTGAGGGCGCTCGCTGTCAGGGTCGGAACGGTCGCCGGATCCTGATCTGCGAAGGTGATCGATGGCGCGCCGAGCGTCAGCCGCGCTTTGGCGGCGACGTTGACGGTGACGTTCAAGCTTGCCGTTGCCGTCGCCGGCTGCGCGTACGCAGAGGACGACATGAGGAGTACTGCTGCCGCCGTTGAGAGACCGACTTTTACGAGTGTGTTGCGCATTGACGTTGCTCCGTTCGAGATACCTTCCGCCTCGGCGGAAGTGGGTGATGTCCTCCTTTCCTGGGGTCTTCGAGAGGACTCTATACGACAGTGACGTCACTGAGTGTGGGGCAAGAAGGTGCGGAGATCAACCAAAAGGTCGCCTTAAGTCACTGCTTAAGAAGGCTTTTTACGAAATCGTGCGCAATCCTGCGCAAGGAAGGGACGTCCGCGGCTATTCGCCGAGGGCTTTGGCGGCCGCTGCGAGGACGCGGGGAACGCGAAACGGCTTGGTGAGGTAGCCAGATACTCCGAGGTTTACGGCCTCGATGGCGCTGGCTTCGGTCGAAAAGCCCGTAATGATGAGTACCGGAATATCCGCCTTGAGACGCCGCGCCTCGCGCACGACGGTGAGGCCGTCGATTCCCGGCATCTTGAGATCGGTGATCAGCAGATCGTAGGGAATGATGCGAAGACGTTCCAGCGCCGTGCGGCCGTCGGGCGCGAGATCGACGTCGTACTCCGCGAGCGCCAGCGTCTTTGACAACAACTCGCGAATCGCCGACTCGTCGTCCACGACGAGAATGCGCGGCCGTCCGGCCACCGGCACGACCTGGCGCGACGACGTCGCGACTCCTCGCCCTGGCCGCGAGCGCTGGCTTTCGAGCCAGGCGTCGATGTCACGCTTGCGAAACCGCCACTGGCGGCCGACACGGACTGCGGGGATCTTGCCTGCTTTGATCAGCCGGTAGACGGTTCGCAGATTCACCTGGAGGTATTCGAGCACCTCCTCGGTCGTCAGAAACCCCTCTTCGGCCATTGCGGACGCACTTTATCAGACTTGATGGTTGCGGTGTGGCTCAGCTTGCGGGCAAATCGATCGTGAAGAGCGCGCCTCCGCCCTCGACATTCGAGGCGTGAATGACGCCGCCGTGTTCCTGCACGATGCCGTAGGTGATGGCCAGGCCGAGACCGGTGCCCTGGCCGACGCTCTTGGTCGTGAAGAAGGGATCGAAGATCCGCGGCAGGGCATCGGCGGCGATGCCGCTGCCTGAGTCGCGAACGTTGATGACGACCCGGCCGTCGCGGGTCATCGTCGAAATCACGATCGTTCCGGGCGCGGCGGTCGCGGCGACGGCGTGCTCGGCGTTGATGATGACGTTCAGCAGCGCCTGTTGCAGCAGCATCGGATCGCCGATGACCGTTGCCATGTCGTCCTTGAGATCGCGGACGACGTCTATGCCAGCCCTCGCGAGCGAGCGCCGGCGGCTGGCGAGCGCTCTCGAGATCACACGTTCGATACGCAGCCGTCGGCGAATCTTGCGCTGCGAGCCCGAGAACGTCAGCAGGTTCTGGACGATCTTGGCGGCGCGATCGGCTTCACGATAAATCAGTCGCAAATCGCGGCGGAGGTGGCGGGTCTTTTCCGCGGGCGTGCCCTGCGGCGCCGGCGCCACGAGAAGCAACTCGATGTGTCCGAGCACGCCTTGCAGCGGGTTGTTTATCTCGTGCGCGATGCCGGCGACGAATTGTCCCAGCGACGCCAGCTTCTCGGACTGTGCCAGACGCGACCGCAGAGTCTCGCGCTCGGCTTCGAGCCGCGCCTGTTCCGTGACGTCGCGCGCGACGAGCACGGTGCCGACCTGATCGCCGTCCTCGTCGATGAGCGGCGTCATCGTCACGACAAAGTTTCCGCCGAACGCATCGTGCTCGCGGGTACGCGCGCGTTCGACTGCCATTTCGCCGTGGCCGACGGTTGCCCATTCCGCGAGATCGCGGCCCACGAGCTCGTGCAGCGGCCGCTCGAGCAGCTCGGAGCGCGCTCGGCCGTCGCGCATTGCAAAGGCGTCGTTCACCTGCACGGCCCGGTACTCGCGATCGGTGACGACGACGAGATCGACGAGTGAGTTGAAGGTGTCCTCGAGCAGACGCCGCTGCCGCAGCATCTCCTCGAGGAGTTGGACGTTCTCGATGCCGGCGGATAGCTGGCGCGCGAGATCACCTGCGAGATCGAGCCGCTCGCGGTTGGTCAGCTCATCGGAAACCGCGCCCTCCACGACAAGCGTCCCGAGAGCCCGGCGCCAGCCTCGCAACGGCGCGATGAGGATTGCCTCGGGAGCCTCTTGAAAGATGAGGGGCTGGTCGAGCCGCAGTCCGCGCGCGGCGGCATGGCTCGAGTCGCTGGCGGGGATGCGAAGTCCGCTTTTCCTGTGGCCAACGTCTGACGAGGCAAATAAATAGAGCTCGCGAGCTCGCCGGTGATGGAGCCAGACCGAGGCGCGGCGGGTGCCGACGTGGCTGTTGAACTCCGCCAGCACTTCCTCGAGCGCGCCGCCGAGGCCGGGTGTCGACGACACTCCGCGCCAGAATGTCCTCGAGAGCTCGCGAAAAGCGGGCTGCGGGGGGAGATCTGGCTGTCCAGAGCCCAAAGGAGGTGGTGCTGTCATGGCGCCGCTTGAGCGGCCTGGCCGCACAGCGCAGGCATTCTAAGATGTTGAAGCCAAAAGGTAAAATGGAGATCCGACCGGGAAGGGGGGGCGCGTCGTCTAAAGTGTAGAACGCCACCGGCCCGGGGACGGCAGTTCCGTGAATGATGAGTGACGAAGAGTTGGTCGACCGCTCGCGCGGCGGCGACCTGGATAGCTTCAACCAGCTGGTGTTGCGCTGGGAACGGCCGATTTATGCCTTGGCGTACCGGGTCATCGGGCGGGAGGAAGACGCTCGCGACGTCGCCCAGGAAACCTTCCTTCGGGCATTCCGCGCCCTCAGTGGCTTCAAGGGCCAGGCGAAATTCTCCTCCTGGCTTTACCGCATCACGCTGAATCTCTGTCGCGACTGGATTCGGCGCGAGCGCCGGACGCCGATAGCGCAGATGCCAGAGGGCGTCGACCTCATCGAGCTGGCAGGCGAAGAAGTTGGTACCGAAACCGTCGACGAACTGGTTTCGCGGAAAGAGCTCGGGCGCGCCGTCGCCAAGGCGATGGCCCTGCTGCCCGAAGAGCAGCGTACGGCGATCATCTTGAAGGAGTACCACGGCCTGACGTTTCAGGAGATTGCCGACCTTCTCGATTGTCCCCTGAGCACGGTGAAGACGCGGCTGTACCAGGGGCTCACAGTCTTGCGCCGCCAGCTGCAGCAGGCCGATACCGGGCCCGCTCCAGCGCGAGGAAGTACCATCGCCACGATGCACCCGCGCGTCGCGCGCAACAGTTGAGAGCGTCAAGAACCAAGAACCCAAGAACCCAGAGCCGAATATGTGCAACAACGAACTTCTTCTCGGATATCTCTACGACGAGCTTTCGCCATCGGAGCGCGAGACCTTCACCGAGCATCTGACGTCATGCACCGAGTGCCGTGACGAGGTGGTCGGGGTTGCGCGGCACGCGCACGCACCTGCTGTCTTGGGCGCCGCCTGAGCCCGATCTCGGTTTCGAGATGGTCCGCGGCCCAAGGGCGGCCGCTGCTCCGGTTCGGTGGTGGGGCCTCTCGCCGGCATGGGGCATGGCCGCGGCAGCGATGCTCACGGTTGCGGCCTCAGCGGCGATTTCCAACGTCGAGGTCCGATTCGGTGGCGCCGAGGGCGTCGTCATCCGGACGGGCTGGAACCGATCGACGGGTACGGTTCAGGCGCAGGCCACTCAGGCCTGGCGCGTCGTCTAGTGATCTGAAGCGGGTCGAGGCGCGCATGCAGGATCTCGAGCGGCAGCTGGCGGCACGCCCGGCGGCGGTCGTGGCCGCGAACACGACGGCCAGCGCCAGCGGACGCATGTCCGACGCCGAGATCGTCCGGCTGCGTTCGGCAGACTGTCGGCGAAAGCGAACAGCGGCAGAGCAGCGAGCTCGCGCGGCAAATTCTACAGGTGAGTCGCGACACAGAGGTCGCGCGCCGCGCTGACTTCGATCGTCTGCTGGCGACATATCGGCAGCAGCCGGGCATGGGCTTCGACCCATCGCAGCGGCAGCAGGGCGCGCTCGAGAGTCTGCGGCGGGTATCGCTGCAGCGGTAGCGTCGACTCCCGGTCCGTGATCATTTAGAGGTGTGATTGTGAGAAAGGGATTGCTTCTGGCGGTCGTGGCGTCGATGGCAGTGCCGGCGGTGCCGGCAACGTCGTGGGCGCAGGGGCGTTCGCGTGAAGAACAGCTGCGTCGTAATGAGATCCGGATCATGGAGGGCGTGCTCGTCCAGGCCGTCCGGCTCGGCGCCGAGATCGTGAGCAACGAGCTCGAACGCTTTGAACCGGCGGGCGTGACGGTGCTGCAGGGTGCGCCGCGAGCGCGGGGTTTTGTGCTCGACGGCTATGGAGTCTTCTTCGACGTCGAGATCCCGGACATGAACCAGAGCGTCGTCTGGTCGATGATGAGTGTCCAGCGCGATCGCCAGTTCGGCAATGCCCTCGATTCATTGCGTGCGCCGTCGAGTACATCCCGGAGGGTCCGAATCGGCAGCAGGCCCGCATGGCGCTGCAGCAGGTAACGAAGACCGTTGTCGGGTCGACGCCCCCGCAACCGGCACAGGAGCCGGTAACGCCGGCATCCGCGTCAGGGCAGCAGGTCACTGCGGCCAGCACGCCGATGCCCGACCCGGACAGGCTCTACTCGGATGCCGTGAAGAGCGCCCTCCTCGAAGTGATGCTCAACCACAGCTTGCAGATGAATCTCCCGGCGGAGGAGTGGCTGACCGTCGCCGCCCGCGCCACCGACGCGCCGATGCCATCGGCCAGCTTGTCGGACTCGATCACCATCGTGCTGCGCGTCAAGGGCAGCGATCTCGCGATCTATCACGCCGACCCGACCAAGCGTGACGAGATTCGGCAGAAGGTGAAGACCGAAGCCCGCGTGTTCTGATCTACAATCCCGGCATGCCGCTCCTGGCCCGCTACCGACGCGTCCGGCCTGCCCGCGCAGACGGCCATGGAAGTCGGGGCGCCAGGCTCGTTGCCGGATGCCTGCTCGCGGTCGGACTCCTCGGCGCCGCCTCGTGCGGCGAGCCCGTCGATTTCAAGAAGAACCTGCAGGTCACGGATGTTTCCGGCGGCTGGTTCGACTTCGGGATCGTCGACGGCAAGAACAAGCTGGTTCCGAGCGTCACGTTCAAAATCCGAAAGCCGGCGGACGTGAGCATCCGCTCGCTGTCCCTGAACGTTCATTTCAAGAAGATTGTCGATCCGTCGAAGCCCGGTCTCGAAGGCGAGGAGGAGTTCGACGAGGTCTATCTGCAAACGATCGAGTTCAAGAACGGGACTGAAACCGACCCGTTGACCGTTCGTCCGCCGACCGGCTTCACCGGCGACGCGCCACAGACACGAGCCGAGATGCTGCAACATCGCTTGTTCCAGGACATCCGCGTCAGAGTCTTCGCGAAGCAGAGCTCGACCACGTGGGTCGAACTGCTCGCATTCGACGTCCCTCGCACGCTTATCACCAAGTAGCGTCGCTGCCCCTTTCGATACCATTGACGCCCACGCAAACTGTTCCAGCAACGACGAACCCTGCATCCGCAACGCGCGCCGCAGGCCCTGGCCCGGCGCCTCGGGCCGCTCGACGCCGCGGCGATCATCGTGTCGAACGTGATCGGCGGCGGGATTCTTTTCACGCCGCCGCAGGTCGCGGCAAGCGTGCCGAATGCGTGGATGTTCCTCTCGATCTGGGTGGTCGGCGGATTGCTCGCGCTGGCCGGGGCCATGGCTTACGCCGAGCTGGCCGCGCTCCGGCCGCGTGCCGGCGGCGAGTATGTCTACTTGCGTGCGGCCTTCGGCCGTCTTGCGGCATTCCTCACGGGCTGGACCTCGTTTGTCGCAGGCTTCTCCGGCGCGATTGCCGCCAGCGCCGTGGTGCTGGCGTTCTACGTCGGCAGGTTCTTCCCGGCGGCGAACGATGCGACCCCGCTCCTCGTCATCCCGTTGCCGTTCGTGCCGCTCACCGTGTCGCGGCAGTCGATTGTCGCCGTCGCCGCCATTCTTCTGATGGCGTGGATTCATCTGCGCGGTGTCGGTCCGGGCCGCGTCGTCATGAACGTCCTTGCCGCGCTGAAGGTTTCGGCGCTGCTCATCTTCATCGCCCTCGGCCTGACACTCGGCGCCGGTTCGGCGTCGAACCTCGTGCAGGGCGCGGCACCCGTGGCGTCCGGGGCATGGCTGCTCGCGCTGATCCCGGTGATGTTCACCTACGCAGGCTGGAACGCCGCGGCGTACGTCGCGGAGGAGATTCACGAACCCGGCCGCAACGTGCCGCGCGCCCTCGCCCTGGGCACGATGGCGGTCGTCGCGGTCTACTTCCTGCTCAACCTGCTGTTTCTCTACGTGCTCCCGGTCACCGAGCTCGCGCAGGTCAAGGGTAGCGTCCTCGATGTCGTCGCCGATCGGTTGCTCGGTGTCAGTGCCGGCAACGTGATGGGCATCGTCTCGATTGTCAGCATCGCCGCGAGCATCAGCGCCATGACGTTTGCCGGTCCGCGTGTCTACTACGCGATGGCGCGGGACGGCCTGTTCTTCCGCGGCGCCGGGCGTATCCATCCCCGCTACCAGACGCCGGCCACGTCGATCATTGCCCAGGCGGTATGGAGTTGCCTGCTGGTGCTGTCGGGGAGCGCCAATACCCTGACGACGTATACGGGATTTGCCGTCGTGCTTTTTGCCGGCATCGCCGTCGTATCGCTGTTCGTCTTGCGTCAGCGCGAGCCGGACGCGCCGCGCCCCTTCAAGGCCTGGGGCTACCCGCTCGCGCCGGGCATCTTTGCCGTCGCCAGCCTTGCTATCGTCCTCAACGCGCTGTGGAACGATCTCGTCATTCCCGTGCGCACGGGCGCGCCGTGGGGTCCCGCGGCGGCCGGACTCATCATCATCGGCCTCGGCATCCCGCTCTATTTCTTCTTCAGCCGACGAAAGTAGCGCCCGACTTCAGTCGGGCCGTTTTGTTTCGAGATCAGTCCGATCTGGCTAAAGCCGGCGCACGCGAAGTCAGCAGCGCCCACAGCGTCAGCATTGCCAATGCGCCATCCGACGCCGCAAACAGCAGGAAAGACACGGGCGAGCCGCGATAGAAGTAGTCCAGAACAAAGACGATCGCGCCAGCGCCTTTGAGGAATGGTCCCATGACCCACATGTAGCCGCGATGCTGCGCGGGATCACGCCAGGGAAAGTAGTAACCGGTTCCGACGGCCATCAGGAAGAGCGCATTCAAGTCCGAGAAGATGCGCGGACTCGCCGGCGGGACACCAAAGAGTGACGC
The DNA here is from genome assembly GCA_963830815.1 of uncultured Acidobacteriota bacterium. GTDB lineage: Bacteria > Acidobacteriota > Vicinamibacteria > Vicinamibacterales > 2-12-FULL-66-21 > DATBJJ01. The sequence continues at coordinate 44,284 of CAWHNN010000026.1, forward strand.
GAGCGCGTCGGCGCCGAACAAGAGAAAGGCCCCTACGACGAAGTCGTAGAGGCCCGAGATTGCTGCAATTGCGGAGAGCATAGCGGTCGCACCAGTCTAAGCGCGACCGGGCGAAGCTATTGCACCCGCTTCATCTCACCCTTGTAGGTCGACGTTTCACTCGGGCGTGATGAGCACCTCGAACTGCAGCGGCTGATAGCCGTCCGCCTTCAACTCCACCTTGTGCCCGCCGCCCTGGAGTGACAGCTTCTGGAACGCGCCATCGAAGTTGTCCACTACGCCGACGTAGGCTCCGTCGATGAAGATCTGCGCCTGCTTGGGATTGATCTTCAGCCGCAGCGAACCGTTTTCCTCGTACCGCGACTGATCACTGACGGCGTAACCGCCGCCAGCCGCCCCCGTAACCGCCTCCGAACCCAAAGAGGTCGTCGTAGCCGGAGCCGTAGTAACCGCTGTAGAACGGATCGTAGTAGAGATAGCCTAGGCCGAAGCCGAAGCCGGCCCCCCAGTACGGGTAGTACGGGTAATACGGATAGTAGGGGTAGTAGGGATACGACGGGTAACCGCCACCGCCACCGCCGCCACCGCCTCGGGCCGGTGCGCTCGACGGCCTCACCAACGGCCGGACGATCTCCACGAGGCCGATTGTTTGCCGGCACCGCGCGGCGAGGTGAACCCGACTCGTTCGAGCCCGACGACGCAGCAGAGCGGTCGGATGAACCGCCGCTGCTTCGGGACGCAGTGCTCTCACCACTCGAGGACCCGCCGCTCGACGAACCGCCACTCCGAGGTGAAGCCGTGCCACTGCTGCTCGAACCGCCGCGCGACCGCTGTTCGCTGGCACGCGTCGGTGGGGATGGATACGCCCACGGCGTCGCCGCGTTCGAGGATCCCGATGACGGGGCCGTCCAGCCGCTGCCGCCGCCGGCCATGGACCCGCCGCTCGAGCCAGCGTTACCAGAGTCGGATCCTCCGCCACTACTCGATCCGCCGCCGCTGCCTGATCCGCCGCCGCTCGAGCCGCTCGGTACAGCCGAGCCGCCGCCGTCGCCGCGCGGAACCGCGCTCCCGGTCGTGTTGCCGTTCGACGTGCGATCCTGAGCGAGGGCCGAGCTCGAGAAGGGCAGGCCCGTCACCGCAACCGCGACGGCAATGTTCAGTAGTGTCTGGCGAGTCATGACGCCTCCGAACGATAAAATGAACAGAACTCTGACTTCCAAGCACGCAACACGCCTGCCATAACTGCGCGCCCAAATCAGGCCTGTTCCTGATTCTACGCCTGTCAGGGTTGGCGCGGGTGTCCCATTGCGAGTCCAGCCCCGTCCCTTGATGAGGCCGCTGGAGTATGGCGCGCAAATCCCTCTGATAGACTCGCAGAAGCCCTATGTTTCACGCGACAACCGTGCTCGCCGTCCGCCACCGCGACCAAACCGTCATGGCCAGCGACGGCCAGGTCACCTTCGGCAATACCGTCGTCAAGCACAACGCCCGTAAGGTGCGCCGACTCTATAACGAGCGCATCCTTGCCGGCTTTGCCGGTTCTGCGGCCGACTCCTTCGCCCTGTTTTCGCGCTTTGAAGCCAAGCTCGAACAGTATCGCGGCAACCTGGAGCGCTCGGCCGTTGAGCTCGCCAAGGACTGGCGAACGGATCGGATGCTCCGCCGCCTCGAGGCCATGCTCATCGTGATGGACCAGAAGTCCACGTATCTGCTGTCGGGGACGGGCGATCTCATCGAGCCAGACGATGGCATCATCGCGATAGGATCGGGGGGAGCGTACGCGATGGCTGCGGCCAAGGCGCTGTCGCGGCATACGGAGCTCCCGGCGCGGGAAATCGCCGAGCAGGCGATGCTGATCGCGGCCGACATCTGCATCTATTCGAACAGCAACATCTCGATTGAAACTCTGTAGCCGATCTCGCCGCACCGCTGCACCACGACCGTCGTATCTGTGAGTAGCCCCAAGTTGGACATGCCGATTTATCTTCCGGAGACAACAGCTTCGACTGTCGAAGCCCTTACCCCTCGCCAGATTGTCGCGGAGCTCGACAAGTACGTTGTCGGCCAGGCACGCGCCAAACGCGCCGTCGCGATTGCGCTGCGCAACCGTACGCGGCGTCAGAAGCTGCCGACGGATCTGGCAGAGGAAATCGCCCCGAAGAACATCCTGATGATCGGCCCGACGGGCGTCGGCAAGACCGAAATCGCGCGCCGGCTCGCCAAGCTCGCGCAATCGCCCTTCATCAAGGTCGAGGCTTCGAAGTACACCGAGGTCGGCTACGTCGGGCGAGACGTCGAGTCGATGGTCCGCGACCTGACCGAGCTTGCCGTCGACATGATCCGCGAGGAGCGCGTTGCCGAGGTTCGCGAGAAGGCACGGCAGGCCGCTGAAGAGCGCGTTCTCGATCTCCTCTTGCCGCCGCTGCCGCCGGCGGCGGACTACGACGAACAGGCCACGAGCATCCGCGAACAGGCGCAGCGCACGCGGGAGAAGCTGCGCGAACAACTGCGCGACGGCCGCCTCGACCACAAGCAGGTCGAGATCGACGTGCGCGAGAAGAGCTTCCCGTCGTTCGAGATCATCGCAGGTTCGTCGGTCGAGGAAGTGGACATCAACGTCAAGGACATGCTGCCGGGGCTTTTCCAGGGCCGGACCCGCAAGCGCAAGCTTGCGCGTGCCCGAGGCCCTGCAGGCGCTGGCGCAGGAAGAAGAGCAGAAGCTCGTCGACATGGACACGGTCGCCCGCGCCGCGGTCGATCGCGTGCAGCAGTCGGGGATCATCTTCATCGACGAGATCGACAAGGTGGCGGGGCGCGAGGGCAGCCACGGGCCGGATGTCAGCCGCGAAGGCGTCCAGCGCGACATCCTGCCTATCGTCGAAGGCACGACCGTCAACACCAAGTACGGCATGGTCAAGACGGATCACATTCTCTTCATTGCCGCCGGCGCGTTTCACGTCTCCAAGCCCTCGGACCTGATCCCGGAGCTGCAGGGGCGCTTTCCGATTCGCGTCGAGCTCGAAGCGCTGGGCCGGGAGGATTTCGTTCGCATCCTGACGGAACCGAAGAGCGCGCTCGTCAAGCAGTACACGGCGCTTCTCTCGACCGAGTCGCTGGCGATTCGATTTACGCCTGGCGCGATCGCCCGCATCGCCGACTTTGCCGCGCTCGTCAACGATCGGACCGAGAACATCGGCGCGCGCCGTCTGCACACAGTGATGGAGAAGCTGCTCGACGAGGTATCGTTCGAGGCGCCGGACATGCTGGACAAGGACGTCACGATAGACGAGGCTTACGTCGACCGCATGCTTGCCGACATCGTCCGCAACGAAGACCTTTCGCGCTACGTTCTGTGAGAGCACACGGACTTCCCGCCTTCATCGCCATCGTCCTTGCCGTTTCGTTCGCGGGTTGCGGCAAGAAGGGACCGCCCCTGGCGCCGCTTCGCCTGGTGCCGGCCGCGGTGTCCGAGCTCGCCGCTCGCCAGACCGGGGACGACGTCGAGCTTCGCTTTGCGCTGCCGACGACCAACGCCAACGGTCCCGGACAAATCGATCTGGCGCGAATCGAGATCTACGCCATCACCGTGGGACCAGGCGTCGTCGCGCCGCCAAACCGGGATCTGCTCGTCAACGCGCGCCTGGTGGGAACCATTGCTGTCAAGCCTCCGCCGGTTGAAGGCGAAGCCGAGACACCGGGAGCCCCGCCGGACAACCGGCCAGGCCCGGGTGACCACGTAGCCTTCGTCGATCAGTTGACGGCCGCCAAGCGCACGCCGATCGTCATTCCCGTAGCCGTCGTCAAAGGACAGAAGCCGCCGGTTGCCCCCGGCCAACCGCCAGTTGCCACTGCCGCTGCCCCGCCCACGGCGCCGGCCCCGGCTGCGGAGATCCCTCCGGTTGCTGCCCTTCCCGACGCGGCTGCGGAGACAGGCACGGTGCAGCCGTTGGCGACCGTGCAGACGACAGAGATTCCCGGGCAGATACCGGTGATGGCGGCCGTGCCGGCCTTGCCGGCTTCCGCGTTCATCGACCCGCCGGTACCGCCGGTGCCACCAGTGACCTATCCGACAAGGATTTATGCGATTCGCGGTATCTCAAAGGGCGGGCGTCCCGGTGTGCCATCCGGGCGCGTCACAGTCCCGCTCATCGACGCCGTGGCCCCGCCATCGGCGGTAGCCGCGCAGATGCCGACAGCAAATTCCGTCGCGATCGATTGGAAGCCGCCCGTGCTCGACGCGGGGTCGAAGCCGCTCGCCTTCAACATCTACCGCAGCAGCGCCACGGACGCTCCGTTAAACCCACAGCCGATTGCCGAGGCGAAGTTCGACGTGGGTGGCGTCGAGTACCGGCAAGGAACAGTGTTTCGTGGTGCGCACGGTTCAGAAGATCGATGTTCTGACGATTGAGAGCGCACCATCAGCGCCAGCCTGCCTGACCCCGCTCGACAAGTTCCCGCCGGCGGCGCCAGCCGACTTGCGGGCAGTCGCAGAGGACGGGGCCGTCAGCCTCGTCTGGGATCAGAACACCGAGCCCGATCTCGATGGCTACCTGATCTTGCGCGGCGAAGTTCCCGGTGGCACACTCACTCCGCTGACCACGCAAGTGGTGAAGGACGCGACCTATCGCGATACGACGGTGAAGCCGGGAGTGCGATACATGTATGCCGTGGTTGCCGTGGACAACGCTTCACCGCGCAACCAGAGCGCCGCATCTGCCCGAGAAGAAGTGACCGCGCGCTGATCGCGCCGCCGCTATCTCCATGGACCCGCTCACCCATCTCGCCGACCTCGAACGCCGCGCCGAACTCGGCGGCGGCGAGGACCGCCTCAAGCGCCAGCACGAGGCGGGCAAGCTGTCAGCCCGTGAGCGCATCGACCTGCTGTTCGATCCCGGCACGTTCGACGAAGTCGACAAGCTGGTGACGCACCGCTGCCGCGATTTCGAGATGGACGCGCAGATTGTGCCCGGTGACGGCGTCGTCGCCGGCGCCGGCCGCGTCGAGGGCCGCACCGTCTTCGCGTTCGCGCAGGATTTCACGGTGTTTGGCGGCTCGCTGTCGGAGACCAACGCCGCCAAGATCGTCAAGATCATGGACCTGGCGATGAAGATGGGCGCGCCGGTCGTCGGCTTGAACGATTCGGGCGGCGCACGCATTCAGGAAGGCGTGCTCTCGCTCGGCGGCTACGCCGACATCTTCCTCCGGAACACGCTCGCGTCCGGCGTCATCCCGCAGATCTCGGCAATCATGGGGCCGTGTGCCGGCGGCGCCGTCTACTCGCCGGCGATCACCGACTTCAACATCATGGTCGAGGGCACGAGCTACATGTTCGTGACCGGGCCGGACGTCCTGCGTACGGTGACGCACGAGGAAGTCTCGAAAGAAGAGCTCGGCGGCGCCAAGACGCACAACGAGACCAGCGGTGTGGCGCACTTCTCGGTGCCGAACGATCGTGAATGCCTGCAGCTCATTCGCGAGCTGCTCGGCTACCTGCCGAGCAACAATCTCGACGGTCCGCCACGGCACGAGACGAGCGACCGCGTCGACCGCGAGGACGAAGCCCTCGATCGCCTGGTCCCGGAATCGCCCAATCAACCGTACGACATGCACGACCTCGTGCACTCGGTGGCTGACGACGGCGCGTTCCTCGAGGTCCATCGCGACTACGCCCGCAACATCATCGTCGGGCTGGCGCGGCTTGCCGGCCGCACGGTTGGCATCGTCGCGAACCAGCCGGCGCACCTGGCAGGAACGCTCGACATCGACGCGTCCGTCAAGGCGGCCCGTTTCGTCCGCTTCTGCGATGCCTTCAATATCCCGTTGGTGACGTTCGAGGACGTGCCTGGTTTTCTGCCAGGGACGCGGCAGGAGTATGGCGGCATCATCCGCCACGGAGCGAAACTGCTATTCGCGTATGCCGAGGCCACGGTGCCGAAAGTGACGGTCATCACTCGCAAGGCTTACGGCGGCGCCTACTGCGTGATGTCGAGCAAGCACATCCGCACCGACGTGAATTTCGCCTGGCCGACGGCGGAGATTGCCGTCATGGGCCCCGAGGGCGCGGTCAACATCCTCTACAAGCGCGAGATCGAATCCGCCGCCGATCCCGCGGCGCAAAGGACGAGGCGCGTCGAGGAGTTCAAGGAAAAGTTCGCGAATCCCTACGTCGCCGCGTCACGCGGTTTCATCGACGAGGTCATTCATCCACGCCAGACGCGCGCCAAACTGATTGCCGCGCTCGAACGGCTCGAGACGAAGCGCGACAAGAACCCGCCAAAGAAACACGGCAACATCCCGCTCTGACGGTCAGCGATGATCATCGACCGGCTGGAGAATCGTTCGTCGCTCTATGATTTGCCGCCGCGTCTGGCGCGCGCCGTCGAGTACCTACGCGCCACTGACTTGTTGTCGATCGCGACCGGCCGCCATGATCTCGACGGCGACAACCTGTTCGCCCTCGTGCAGGACTACACGACGCGGCCGCCTGAGGAGTGCGTCTGGGAGGCACACCGCCGCTACATCGACGTGCAGTTCGTTGCTGCCGGCGTCGAGCGGATCGGTTACGCGGTGTTGTCGGACATGCGCGAGCGCGAAGCATACGATGCAACGCGTGACGTGACATTCTTCGAGCCGGGCAGCGAGTTCGTGCTCCTGCGCGCGGGCATGTTTGCGATCCTCGGGCCCGACGACGTCCACTCCCCAGGGCACGCCGCAGGCGCGCCAGTACACGTGCGCAAAGTCGTCGTCAAAGCCCGGCTCGATCTGCCGACTGGCTAGCCTGCCAGCGCGATCACTGCCAGCGACTCGCTGGTCGCTCCAATCACGGCTTTCACCGGAATCGTGCGATCGAAGGTCGCGAGCTGCCCGCCCATCCTCTGCGCCAGACCCAGGAGGTAGACGTCGGTGATTTGCCGATGCCCGGAAAGGTGCGCGAGATCGAAAAGCTTGCGATCGCGCAGCGAGACCGTCTGCTCCCAGAAGCGATGATTGCCGCTCCCGCAAAACTGACGTAGCCGTTTGACCAGCGTCGCTGTGCGTTCGAATTCTGACCAGTAGCTCGGGTTCGAGAGAATGCGGAGGAGGCCCGTCTCGGTGACAGCGCACGTCGCCCATCCATTGCCGCGCGAATCCGCGAACCAGTCGTGCGCAGCTTCGTGATGAACGTGATCAGGGTTGAAGAGCGCGACGAGGACATTCACGTCCAGCAGCGCCGGACCCTTCATGCGTCGTCTCGAAGCTCGTTGACCAGGGACATCGTCATCTTCGGCGTCCCGGCAGTCTGGCGTGGCATCAACGGGACACCGTTCCGAACCCGTTCTGTCGGCTTGGGCTCGAGTGCCTTTCGAACGAGGTCCGAGACGACTTTTCCGGCAGTCATGTTCCTGGCAGCCGCGATCTCCTTTGCCGCCAAAAGGATATCGTCATCTAAGTCCAGCGTGGTTCGCATCTGGCATCTAGCATCTCGCATCACGCATCAGATGTCAACGGCTTGGCAGCGCGAAGGCCACGAACGCGTCTGAAATCGCTTTGGAAAAGCGCCCGCCCCCGCCGGCGGCGATGAAGATGAACTGTCGGCCGGACTTGGCGCCTCGGTAGCTGATGGGAGTCGCGTGACCGCTGGCTGGAAGGTCGGCGCGCCACACTTCCCGCCCGGATCGCAGATCGAAAGCACGGATCCGGCTATCGCCGGACCCGCCGATGAACGCGAGGCCGGTGGTGGTGACGATGGCGCCTCCGAGATTCGGTGCGCCGGTGCCGGTGATGCCGCGAGCAGCCAGAACCGGGACATCTCCGAGCGGCACCTGCCAGGCGATCTCGCCGCTCGAGAGGTCGATCGCATGCAGCAGGCCCCACGGTGGACGCTGACAGGGCAACTGCTGGCTGTCCCAGAAACGATCGTAGGCGCTCGTGAGGCCGGTGCGAGTCCATGGGAGGCTGGCGTCTGCCGGCGCCGCGCTCATCTTTCCGATGGCGCCGATCTCGTTCGTGTTGACGACGAGGAGGTTGCTGGAAGGATCGAAAGCGCCGCCCGACCACGTCGCGCCGCCCATTGTTCCGGGGAACCACAGCGTCAGGTCGCGCCCTGCGCGGGGTGAAGAGGCCGCCGCTCTTGACCTGCGAGAAGAGCGCCTCGCATTCGCGCCGCGATTCCGGCGTGACGTCCGTCAGGTCTGCGCGTGTCACGGCGTCGATCCGGGACAACGGTTTCGGCTTGCGCGGGAAAGGCTGTGTCGGCGAGGCGACTTCGCCCGGCACATCGCTCGCCGGCACCGGACGTTCGTCGACACCGAAAACCGGTTCGCCCGGTCGTTCGATCGAACACGAACACCAGTCCCATCTTCGTCACCTGGACGACAGCCGGGATCAGGCGGCCGTCGCGGCGAATGTCGGCGAGGATTGGCTGCGCCGGCGGATCGAAGTCCCAGAGGTCGTGATGAACGAGCTGCGCGTGCCAGCGGCGCCGGCCGGTCGCGGCATCGAGCGCCACGAGCGAAGTCCCGAACAGGTTGCGCGCCGGGACGATCGCCGCCGTAGAAGTCGTACGACGGCGAGCCGATCGGAAGAAAGACGAGCCCGCGCTCGGCGTCGACGCTCATCGCCGACCACACGTTGGCGCCAGTGCGCCGCTGCCAGCCGTCGGCCGGCCAGGTGTCATGGCCGAACTCTCCTGGACGAGGCACGGTGTGGAACCGCCACAGTTCGCGTCCGCTTTTCGCGTCGAAGGCGCGGACGTCGCCTGCCGGCCCGCGCGGCACGCCTTCCGGCGCCAGCGCGCCTGCGATCACGAGGTCGCGGTAAATCGCCGGCGGCGACGTCATCGCATACGCCTCGCCCGGCCGAGCATCGGCGCCTGGCTCGCAGATCGATGCTGCCACTCGTGCCGAAGCCTTTCGCAGGCTTGCCGGTCGCCGCATCGAGCGCGATCAGCCGGCCGTCGCAGGTCCCGGAGAAGACCGTGCGTGCGCCGGTTCGCTCCGTTGCTCGAAGCCGGCCAGAGTGCGACGCCGCGATGCGGTTCGTAGCACCGCGTCGCGGCGCCTGCCTGCGGGTCGAAACGCCAGATCTCCTCACCGGTATCGCCGTCGAGAGCGATGACGATGCTGGAGGGAGTGGTGACGTAAAGGCGGCCGTCGGCGAATACCGGTCGCGACCTGGACGCCGGGCACGGCGCGGCCGGGTTCAGGTCCGCGGCCGCCGCTGAAGTCCCTGGAGTGATAGGTCCAGGCTGGCTGCAGCCTGCTGACATTCTCGCGCGTGATGTCGACGAGCAGCGACGCTCGCGCGCTCTCGTTTGGCGTGACGCCAGTGCTTTGCCGCGCCCACAGGAGCGACGCGGCTCCCATGGTGGTCAGCACCAGCACGAGGGCGGAATGCAGCTGCATGAGGGTTCTCCGACTTCCGGTGGGTATCGGCCGGCTTTCGCGGATACTTATACCCGCTGTGGAGAGGGAAACCAAACTCGGCGCGTCGCCGCGCTACAAATGGTGGGTCGTCCTCATGCTGTGGACGATCTGCGTCTTCAACTACGCCGACCGCCAGGCGATCTTCTCGGTCTTTCCGCTGCTCGAACGCGAGTTGCAGTTGACGCCGGTGCAGCTCGGGCTCCTCGGTTCTGCTTTCGCATGGGTCTATGGCCTCATGGCGCCACTCGCCGGCATCGTCGTCGATCGAGTCAAGCGCAAGACCGCGATTCTCGGCGGCCTCCACGTGTGGAGCGTCATCTGCATGGCGACCGCCCTGTCGCAGAACTTCCGCCACCTGTTTTTCTTTCGCGCCGCCGAGGGCCTCGGCGAAACGTTCTACTTTCCGGCGTCGATGTCGCTTCTCGGCGACTACCACGGCCGGGTCACTCGTTCGCGGGCGATGGGATTCCATCAGACGAGCGTCTATGTCGGGACCATTGGCGGCGGCTTCTTCGCCGGGCTGATCGGTCAACACTACGGCTGGCGGCTGTCGTTCATCGTTTTCGGCGGGCTCGGCGTTCTCCTCGGTATCGCATTGCACTGGCTGCTGGTCGAGCCGCCACGCGGCGCAGCGGAACGAGCCGAGCTGGCGGCGGCCGGAGCGCCGGTCGAAAGCGTGAAGAAGCTGTCGTTTGTCGAGTTCGCGCAGCCTCGCGGCGCGGACGCCAACGCTCCTTTGCCTGATGGGCGCCTTCATGTGCGCCAACTTCGTCGCCGTCGTCCTGCTGTCGTGGATGCCGAAGTTTCTCTTCGACAAGTTCCACATGAGCCTCGCGATGGCTGGCTTGACGGCAACGATCTTCGTCCAGCTCGCGAGCATGCTGGGCGCGCCCTTCGGCGGATGGCTCGCCGACACGTGGCGACAGCGCTCGCCGCGCGGCCGGCTGGCCGTTCAGCTGATCGGCGTTGTCGGCGGCGCGCCGTTCGTGGCGCTGTGCGCGCTGACGCCGTCGGTCGGCGTGGTCATCGCGGCGCTGACGTGCTGGGGACTCTTCAAAGGGCTCTATGATGCGAATATCTTCGCGTCGGTGTTCGACGTCGTGCGCCCTGAAGCGCGTGGCACGGCCGCCGGCTTCATGAATGCCGTGGGCTGGCTCGCCGGCGGCGGCAGCGCCCCCCTCGTCATCGGCATCATCGCCCAGCGCGAAAGTCTCGGGCTCGCCATTGCCCTCGCGTCGACGGTCTATCTGGCGGCCGGCGCGCTTCTCCTGCTGGGAATGCGGTTTGTGAAGCGTGATGTACTGGTGACGTAGAGTCCATTCGCGTCGATGGCGGGCAAGGCACAACGTCCGCGAAGTTTTAGTTGCTGCAGGAAACGTTACGGTTCGAGATGACACATTTGCCGATACAGGGACTCTTTGCTGCGGTGGCAACACCGGTTCGCGACGATGGCGGATTCGACGAGGCAGCCTTCGATCGGCTGGTCGACATGCTGGTGGGGGCCGGCGTCGACGGCATCTGCATCGGCGGCGCAACCGGTGAGTATCCGCACTTCGAATCGGCGGCGCGCGTTACCGTGATCGAACGGGCGGCGGAACGGCTGCCAGCGAACAAGATTCTTCTCGTCGGTATCGGCGCGGCTTCGCTGCGCAAGACGCTCGAGGTGGGGAAGGCCGCGCTTGGCGTGGGCAGCCGGGCCCTGTTGCTGCCCATGCCGATGTTCTATCGCTATCAGCAGGACGATCTTCGCGCGTACGCCGCCACTGTCAGCCAGGAGCTGGCGGCGCCATGCCTGCTCTACGATCTGCCCGACTTCACCAACGGCATCGCTCCGGAGACCGCTCTCGCGCTCATGCGGGACGAAGAGTTCATCATTGGCATCAAGGACAGCAGCGGCCGGGAAACCAATCTCGCGCGGTTCGCGGCGGCGCGCGAAGGCCTCGATTGGACGCTGCTCGTCGGCGACGATCGGCTGCTCGCCCTGGGCCTGCAGGCGCGATGGGACGGCGGCATCTCCGGCCTCGCCTGCTGTTGCCCTGAACTGCTGGTGGCGATCATCCGAAGCGCGCGCGCCGGCGACACGTCGGAGACGTCACGGCTGCTGCTCCTCCTCGATGAGCTCATCGCGCAGATTGGGGGCCTGCCCACGCCGTGGGGCATTCGCGTCGCTCTCGAAGGCCGGGGTCTTGCGACCGGCCCGCTTCCTCTGCCGCTTTCTCAGGCACGGCGCGAACAGATCGATCAGGTGCGCGCCTGGTTCCGCGACTGGCATCGCGAGCAGTTCGGCGCCACGTCATCGCGCGGTAATTGAACAGTGAGAAGCTTCCGCCGTGGCATCGTTCTTCATCGCGGCGCTGGTCGCGGTGTGTGCGGCTAGATGGCGCCGCGCAAAGCGAGAAGCCGTTTCTGACGTCGGAGCTCATCTTCCCGCTCGAGCACTGGCACAACCATGGTTCAGCGGTTGTGCAGCTTGCGAATGGTGACTTGCTGACGTGCTGGTTCCACGGATCAGGCGAGCGTACTGCCGATGACGTCGTCGTGCGCGGAGCACGTCTGGCACGGGGAGCGTCCCGCTGGAGCGCTCCCTTTCTGATGGCCGACACACCCGGCTATCCCGACACCAATTCGACGATGTTCGTCGATCCGATGAAGCGGTTGTGGTTGCTGTGGCCGACCATCCTGGCCAACGAGTGGCAGACCGCGCTGATGAAGTACCGGATCGCGTCGAGCTTTGGACCTGGCGGGATTCCGAAGTGGGACGTCAGCGAGGTGCTGCATGTCACGCCGGGCGACGAATTCGCGACGACCGTCAATGCCGAAGTGGATCGCATGCTGGCATCGGATCTCGTAAACGTTGCGGCTGACGGCGCGGAGCGCGGCAGAACGTACCTCGAACGGCTCAAGCGGGACGCCGCCAGCAAGCTGACCCGACGGCTCGGATGGATGACCCGCGCCCATCCCTACGTGCTCGACGGCACCCGGCTCATCGTGCCGCTGTATTCGGACGGGTTCAACTTCTCGCTGATGGCGATCTCCGACGACTGGGGTGCGACGTGGAAGACGAGCACACCGCTCGTCGGCCTTGGCAACGTGCAGCCCTCGCTCGCGAAGAAGAAGGACGGCACGCTTGTCGCCTACATGCGGGACAACGGTCCGCCTCCGAAGCGTCTGATGGTCAGCCGTTCAATCGATCGCGGGGAGACGTGGAGCCGCGTCGAGGACTCGGATCGTTTGAATCCTGGTTCCGGCGCAGAAGTCCTCGTGTTGAAGAACGGGCACTGGGTGCTCGTGTCCAACGACCTCGAGACCGGCCGCTATCGCCTCGCAGTGGCACTCTCCGAGGACGAGGGCGCGACCTGGCCGTGGACTCGATACCTCGAGCGCGACGCCGACGGTGGTGATCTCACGGGCGAAAGGCGAGTATCACTACCCGTCGATCATTCAAGCCGCTGACGATACGCTGCACGCGACCTACAGCTATTTCGCGCCGCCAGCCTCGGTGACGCCGGACGAGCAGCAGCGGTTGCCGCGCAAGTCGATCAAGCACGCGCATTTCAACGAAGCGTGGATTAAAGCGCAGCCGTAACCGTCGCAGGTTGCAGAACGAGACGAGCCTGCGTAGGATCCGCGTGCTGGTTTCATACCGACCTTCCCACATCGCTCGACGTTGGCTTCGAAAGGATACCGAGATGCGTCTAAAGGCAGTCTTCCTGATGATTCCGCTTGCCGGCCTTGCGCTGACCGCGCAGCAGCAGACTCCGCCGCCCGCGCCCGCCGTCGTGCCGACCTGCACCGAGCTCGCCACGGCGCTGACAGCTCTCGGCCGCAACGACATGCGCCTCCGCGACTGGCCCGCGCTCGGCCGCTATCGCGAGCAGAACCGCACCCTGGCGGCCCCCGCGTCGAACGAACAGCGCGTCGTCTTCATGGGTGATTCGATCACCGACGCCTGGCCGCAGCCGCGCTTTGGCACGTTCTTCGAAGGCAAGCCCTATGTCGGCCGCGGCATCAGCGGACAGACGACACCACAGATGCTGATTCGCTTCCGTCCGGATGTCGTCGCCCTGAAGCCGAAGGTCGTGGTGATCCTCGCCGGCACCAACGACATCGCCGGCAACACCGGTCCGATGACGAACGAGGAGATCCAGGACAATCTCGCGTCGATGGCGGAGATTGCCAAGGCCAATGACATCAAGGTCGTGTTCTCGAGCATCCTGCCGGTGAGCGCGTACCACACGGCGCCAAACGGCGTGCCGCAGACGCAGGCGCGTCCAATGGAGCGGATCAAAGCGGTGAACGAGTGGATGAAGAAGTACGCCGCCGCGGAGAAGCACACCTATCTCGACTACGTTCCGGCGATGTCCGACGCGAGCGGACTGCTGCGCACAGAACTGAGCGCCGACGATCTCCACCCCAACGCCGCCGGCTACGCGATCATGGGACCGTTGGCAGAGAGCGCCATCAAGATGGCGCTCAAGTAATGCTGAATGCTGAGTGCTGAATGCTGAAGTAAGGTTGAAATTAATTCAGCATTCAGCATTCGAAATTCAGAATTTCCTGAGCTCCGCTTCGGTCCACGGCCGGGTACGGTCTGTCGACTGTGCGCGGACGTCCTTGACGGTCGCCGGCGTGACGGCTGACGCGGTGTGGCCCCACTCGCGGCGAATGTAGGTGAGCGTGGCCGCGATCTGGTCGTCGCTCAGCGCCGAGCCGAGCGGCGGCATCAGGCCGGTGGATCCTTCCTTGCCGTTGAGGACGATGCGGACAGCGATTTCCGCCGGGCCGAGAGCGAACTCGGAGCCGACGAGCGGCGGCGCGACGAGCTCGCGGCCGCGGCCGTCGGGCTGGTGACACGCCGCGCACAGCGTCTGATAGACCTCGCGGCCGGCGACAAAGCGTTGCTGTTCTTCTGCTGTCAGCGGCGCGGCGGCCGGTGCTGCGCCAGGCTTCCCCGGCCAGGTCAATCGCGCGAGGAGCGCTGACGCGCGCGGCGCGAGCGCATCGGCGTCCTTGTTCGCCGGCCAGCGCGACGAGCGCCGGTTCCCTCGACAGTGCCACCGCCGAGATCGCCGCTGTCCCTGGGGTCAACGCGGTACGCCCGGCGGCGGCGCCGCGCGGAAATGCCGGCGAGCTTCCGGGACCACCGCGTCCGCCCGGCGCCGTTGCGCCAGCCTGCTGCGCGCCGCGGCCAGCTCCGCGCCCGCCTCCGCGTCCACCGCCACCACCACCGGGCATCGCCGCTCCCAGGAGCGCCGCTTCCGCTCCCGACATCAGCGCCGCGCGCTGCCATGCCGGACGGGCGCTGTCGGCTACGAGCGCGAAGAGATCCTGCAGCCGCGAATCCTGGCCGCCGCGCACGATGGTCGCCGCGGTCATGGTGATCGACGCGGTCAGTTGCGGCGTCGCGGCCGGCGCCCGGAGCAGTGCCGTCAGCAGTGCCGCTTCAGTGCCGCCGACCCCACTCAGACCCGGCATCGACGATCACCGGGTCAGTGCCATGGGCTTCAAGCAGCGCGGCGATTGCCGGCCTCACGCGCACCTGACGGCAGCGCCCCGAGAGACGCCGCCAGCTGCTCTCGCACTTCCCAGTCGCCATCGTCGCGCAGGCGCAAGACATTTTCCTGGATCGTCGCGGGCGCGGACGTCAGCCAGCGCTCCGAGAGCCGCAGTCCTGCGAGCCGCACGTCGCGAGCGGGATCGGTCAGCGCCTTCTTCACGAGCTCGATGTCGAGCCGGTCGAGCCCGTCGAGCGTCCACAGCGCGTGCAGCCGCACGCGTTCGTCCGGTGACGACGTCGCGAGCTTGACGAGCGCTGGAGCCACCGTCACTTCGCCGCGCTCGACGAGTATCCGCTGCGCCGTGTCACGCCACCAGCCATTGGCATGCGAGAGCCGGCTGACGAGCTGCGCCGAAGTCAGCGGTCTCGCCGGGGTCGGCGCCGCTGTCCGTGTTGAATCATGGACGATACGGTAGATGCGGCCGTGGCCGAGGGGACCCTGCAGCTGCCGGGAGAGGATCTGATCGCGAAGGTACTCGGTGATGTAGTCACGATGCTGGATGATGCCGTGGTACATGTCGACGAGATACAGGCCACCATCCGGCGCGTTCGACAGGTAGACGGGACGGAAGCGCTCATCGGTCGACGTCAGAAATTCGGCCTGGTCGTAGGCCCTTCGCGCCACCAGCTTCGTGCCGTCATCCTGGACGGTGATGCGGCTCACGACGTTGGCGGCTGGATCGACGACGAAGACGTTGCCGCGGAGCTCGGCGGGGAGGCGATCGCCGCGATAGACCGTTGGCGCGCTGACGGCCGTGTACGAGGCGAGCCGTCCATCAGAGCGAAGCACGCCGGTCTGATAGCCGCGGTTGACGCCGGGGGTCGCCCGCGCCGGCCACACCGCGTTGACTTCGTTCTTTTCGCCGCGCAGCGACTCGTAGCTGCCGCGCGTGCGCAGCAGGTTGGCGTTACGCGCGAAGTACGGCGTCGGCACGAGGTCGACGTGCAGCACCGACTCGTTCGAGTTGCGGTAGATGCGTCCGCCGTCGTCTTGTGACGCTCCCCACTGCCCGCGAGAGAGCGTCTTGCGAACATCGAATGCGCCATTCCGCAACCGCAGGTAGATGTCGGTCTCGGACGTGTGCATCCAGTTGTCGAGTGCCCACAAGAGCGTGTTGGCGTTGTGCTCGACGTTGGCATCGCGACGGCCGTACTGATCGGTGACGAGCTCCTTGCTGTCGGCCTTGAGATCGCCGTTGGTATCGCGGGCGAACCACAGGTTGGGCGGTTCGGCGACGAGCACCCCGCGATCGAGGACCTTCAGCGCGCGCGGCAAGACCAGCTTGTCGAGGAAGACGGTCTTCTTGTCCATCTTTCCGTCGCCGTCGCGGTCTTCGAGCACGCTGATGCGGCCGAGCGGCTCGTGCTCGGTCGTTGCGGCGATGTCCTGCATATAGCCGATCATCTCGATGACCCAGAGCCGGCCCTGAGGATCCCAGTCGATGAGGATTGGCTCCTCGATCATCGGTTCGCTGGCCACGAGCTCGACGTGATACCCAGGCGGCATCGCGAACGTCTTCATCTCGTCGGAGGGAGAGAGGACCGGCGATTCTGGCGGCGCAGCGTGGACCGCGGGCGGCCAGCCACTGTTGTTCGAGCTCTGCGCTGCGCGCATCGCCGCGCGGCCGTGTGCCGCAATCACGCGCAGCGCCGGCGCTGCGAGCGCGATGACGGCAACAGCCAACCCAAGACGACTCAACCTGATCGCCACAGAAACATTGTAAGCTCACCAGACGTTGCCCCCTGCTGACTCAGCGACACTGCTTCTTGTCGCGTTCCTTGGCGTCGCGCTCGTGGTGTTGCTCATCACGTGGGTGCGACTCCCCGCATTCATCGCCCTCGCCGCCGGTTCGTTTTTCGTCGGGCTGGGCGGAGGCATGCCGCTCGCCGAAGTGCCGCGCGCGTTTCAACAGGGCGTCGGCGACACTCTCGGCTTCATCGCGATGGTCGTCGGGCTCGGGACGGTCATCGGCAAGCTGCTCGCCGAGTCCGGCGGCGCGCTTGTCGTGTCCCGCGTGCTCGTATCAGCGCTCGGCGAGAAACGGCTCGACTGGGCGATGCTGATTTCCGGCTTTCTCATCGGCCTGCCCGTGTTCTTTCAGGTGGGCCTGGTCCTGCTCGCGCCGGTGCTCTTTACTGCGATCCGGCAGACCGGGGCCTCGCCGCTGCGGTTGGGGATACCGCTCGTCGCCGGGCTTTCGGTTGCGCATGGCCTCGTGCCGCCGCACCCCGGCGCGCTCGCGGCGATCGAACGCCTTGGCGCAGATACCGGCCGGGCGCTGTTCTACTCGCTGATCGTCGGCTTCCCGGTGGCCCTCCTGTCGGGCCCGATGTTTGGCCGCTACATCAGCCGCCGTATACAGATTGCGCCAAGCGCGGTGGCAGAGCAGCTGAGCGGGGAAGTGGCGGCGCCGATGGCGCCGTCCTTGACGATTACGCTGGCCACGATTCTCCTGCCCGTGCTGCTGATGCTCGGCGCCGCACTCGCGCAGGCGGTGTTGCCCGACGGCGCGGCGCGCCAGTGGATTGCGTTTATCGGCAGCCCGCTGGTCGCGATGCTCCTGGCAGCGATACTGGCGATCTACACGTTCGGCATCGCCTGCGGGTTCGATCGAAAACGGGTACTCCAGTTCGCCGAGGAGTCGCTGCCCGCAATCGCCAGTGTCCTGCTCGTCGTCGGCGCCGGCGGCGGATTCGGGCGCGTGCTCGATGTCGCCGGTGTCGATACGGCGATCGCGCAGGCGATGAGCGGCATGCGGCTGTCGCCTCTCGTGCTGGGATGGGTATTCGCGGTGTTGCTCCGCGTGTCCGTGGGCTCCGCGACAGTTGCTGCCGTAACCGCTGCCAGCATCATGTCGCCGATCGTGGCCGCCCTGCCCGGCGCGAACAAGGAACTGCTCGTCGTGGCGATCGGCGCCGGTTCGCTCTTCGCGAGTCACGTCAACGACGGGGGTTTCTGGCTGGTCAAGGAGTACCTCGGGATGACCGTGGCCGAAACCGTTGCCAGCTGGACGATCCTGGAAACGATCGTCTCGGTGCTCGGACTCGTTGGTGTGTTGCTGCTTGGGTTGGTGATTAGGTAGCAGCGGTCGCAATACGGCCGACGGCCGATCACGAAGCCGCGAGGGCCGGAAGATCGCGATGGGCCCAATGAGCACTTCGCGATCTTCGCGAGCTTCCTGTCTTCGCGAATCCAGCCGTCGTCCGTGATGAGATGATTTTTGTGGTTACTGAGGGGACTCGCTACGCATGCTGATAGTCGACGCGCATCTTGACTTGGCGATGAACGCCATCGAGTGGAACCGGGATCTGTCGCAGGACATCGACGCCATCCGCGCCCGCGAACACGGGCAGACCGACAGGCCGGATCGAGGCAAGGGCACCGTATCGTTCGCGGAGATGCGGCGCGGACACGTCGGTCTGTGCGTCGGAACGCAGATTGCCCGCTACGCGGCTCGAGAGCATCCGTATCCTGGCTGGCATTCGCAGGAGCAGGCATGGGCGATGACGCAGGCCCAGCTCGCCTGGTATCGCGCAATGGAGGAGCGCGGCGAGCTTCTGCAGATTCGCGACGCCCATCAACTCGACGCTCATCTCGCTGGCGTGCGCGATAGCGCGTCGAGTGCGCCGATTGGCTACGTCCTGAGCCTCGAGGGCGCTGACTCTCTTGTCACGCTGTCACATCTCGAGCGCGCCTACGCCTATGGGCTCCGCGCCGTAGGACCTGGCCACTATGGCCCCGGTGTCTATGCGCAGGGTACGAACGCTGAGGGCGGCCTCGGCGTGCGCGGCCGCGAGCTGGTGCGCGAGATGGAGCGGCTCGGGATGATTCTCGACGCCACACATCTCTGCGACGAGAGCTTTCGCGAGGCCCTCGACCACTTTCACGGGCATGTGTGGGCCAGCCACTCGAACTGCCGCGCCATCGTCGATCACAACCGCCAGTTCACCGACGATCAGATCCGCGAGCTCATCGATCGCGGCGCTGTCATCGGCGCGGCGTTCGACGCGTGGATGATTGTGCCAGGATGGGTGCGAGGCCAGTCGACGCCGGAGAATGCGGGCGTCACGCTCGATCGCCTGCTCGATCACGTCGATCGCATCTGCCAGCTCGCCGGCAACGCGCGGCACTGCGGCATCGGCTCCGATCTCGACGGCGGATTTGGCCGGGAGCAGTGCCCGTCCGACATCGCCACCATCGCCGATCTGTCAAAGGTGCCGGAACGCCTTGCCGCCCGCGGCTACAGCCAAGAGGACGTCGAGCTCATCGCCCACGGCAACTTCATCAGGTTTCTGCGCGGGGCGCTGTCGGCGGTTCGCGCGCGGCTAGCTGTTCGCGGCTGGCTGTTGCAGAGCCGAATTGCCGTGGGGCTTGCAACAGCGAGCAGCGAGCTGCGCCAGCCGCCGAAGCCAGCTACCGAACTGCCGAGCTACCGAACTACCGAACTACCGAACTACCGAACTACCGAACTACCGAACTACCGAACTACCGAACTACCGAACTACCGAACTACCGCCGTCAATACATCCCCGGCAGCTGATTCCTGACGTACTGCGGCAACACCGTCTGCGCCACTACGCGCTCGAGGAAGTCGTTGTCGTCGGCGACGGTCAACGGGTCGAGCGTCATCGGCGTGACGAGCTGCGAGAGGGGCACGCTGCGCGCCACTCCGATCCGTGGTCCGCTTTCGCGGCCTTGCGGGCCCGGCAGCCGCGGCCGCAACTCGGATCCGGTTGGCTCGATCTCGTCGAGCGCGAGGAACCACACGGGCCGCCCACCGCCTCTGAGCCGATCCGCGATCGCCCGGGCGGGGCCGGTGCGGCTGTTCTCGAGATCGCTCGCCAGTTCCGGCAGCCGGTGGAGGGCGTCGACGAGCGTCTTCTTCGCTTGTCCGAGCTCGATCCCGGCGACAACTTCGTCCGCGAATTCCTGCTTCAGGAAGAGCATCCGCTGCCGGCCGCCGATGGTGACGCGCTCGCCCTCGCTCGAGAGCTTCGTCATCAGCGCCGTGGTCCCGAAACGCGCCACGCCGTTGATCATGACGAGCGACAGCGCCGTCTCTTTCGCGGCGACGAGCGCCTTGTAGGGATCGGCTGGTGAGCCGTCGAGCACGAGACATCGGCGCGAGCGCCGGGCCTCAGCGAGCCGAGGACATTCTGCCAGCCGAGGATGGCGGCAGCATCCTTCGTTGCCATCGCCACCAGATCGCGATCGGTGAACCCCGTGTTCATGTCGTCGCTCGCGAGCCGCGCGACCTTCAACTCGCCGAGCAGGTTCTTGCTGCCGGACACGGCCCAATCGGATCCGAGGCCGATCCGGACGCCGTTGTCGCGGGCCGACTTCACCCGCGACGTCGCGCCGTAGAGCAGCAGGTTGCTCATCGGCGACCACACCATCGAGGCATCCCGGTCGCCGAAGATCTTGAAGTCTTCGTTCAGCAGCCCGGCGCAGTGAATGCCGGCCAGCGCTTTTGTGATCGCCCATTCGCCGCTCGGCAGCTTCAAGGCGCGGAAATGCTGTCGCGCCGTCTGATCCACGCCCTCGCTCAAGTGCAGCAGCAGGCACGTCTGCTTCTTCAGGCGCGCCAGGAATCGCTCCGGGCTCTTGGCGTCGACGTCGGCAATGCGCGTCACCGCTTCCGGCAGGTCGTCCTGGTCGGTCTGCTCGACGTTCCGCACGACACCGCGGTAGTAGCGGCGCGCTCCGGCGTTGCTGAAGAGCTCGATCCCCTGACTCGTCGTCACGCCCCCGACGAGACACTTGCATTCGACATAGCGGACCAGCGCCGGCATGACGGTCTCGGTGAGCCCGATGACTTTCATGGGTCCGGTCACCAGCTTCTCGTACTCCGGCGTCCTCCCCACTGCCCGCGATTCGTGAAGAGCCGCGGCACGTGCCACAGCCGCAGCGCGTTGTAGGCGAGGTGATTGTGGAGCTCGATCAACCCGGGAAAGATCGTTCCGCCGACATCGACGACAGGCGTCGCTTCGAATCCTGGCGGCGGCGCCTGCGTCGCATCCTGTACGGCGACGATGCATCCCTGGTCGATGTAGACGCGGCCGCGTTTCACCACGCGAAAGTCGTCGTCCATTGTGACGACCTGGCCTGCGAGGGCAAGCTTCGGTCCGGTCAACGGATCGATTGGTGGTTTTTTCGCCATAGGATGGTCGCGCTCGAACTGAACGCTGGTGAGGAGGCGAGTTTACTCTGGAACGTTTCCGCTCATGGCATTCTCGCGCTCATCGTCGAGCTGGCTAATTATCTGTGCGCCGATCGTGGCGCAGGCCGGGAAACGAGCGATGAACTCGGTGCCACGATTGACATCGCTCGTGCACTCGATCGTGCCGCCGTGGGCGTCGACGATCCACTTTGCCAGCGCCAGGCCGAGGCCGGCACCCGATGGCGTCCGCTCGCGGGCGCGCTCGCCGCGATAGAACCGCTCGAAGACATGCGGCAAATCGCCGGCGTCGATGCCGATGCCGGTGTCCGCAACCCTCAGGACGACGTGATCGTGCTCGAGCCGGACGTCGATGGAGACGATGCCGTTGGGCCGGTTGTACGAGATGCCGTTGTAAAGGAGATTCGAGATGAGCTCGCGCAGCCGATCCGGATCGCCGGCGATCGTCTGCGCGGTCGACGTGACGCGCAGGGTGACCTGCTGCTGCAGCGCGAGCGGTCGCAGCAGCCCGGCGGCCTCGGACACCAGCCTGTCGAGCCTGACTTCCGAGCGCCGCACGGGGAGTTGTCCGCTGTCGGCGCGCGCGAGCATCAACAGACCCTCGACGAGCGATTGCATCCGACCGCCGGCGCGCTGGCAGACCTCGAGCGACTCCTTGTAGTCGTCGGCTGCCCGGTCGTGCAGAAGCGCCCACTCGAGCTCGGCCATCATCGTCGCCACCGGCGTCCGCAGCTCGTGCGACGCGTCGGCAGTGAAGCGGCGCTGCCGCTCGACCGACTCGCGCATGCGATCGAACGCAAGGTTGAGGGCGGACGCAACCTGACCGAGCTCGGTGTCGGTTCGCGGGATGGCAATGCGCGCTGTGAGATCACCCTGTGACATCCGCCGCGCCGTGTCGTTGATGCGCTGCACTGGCGCGAGCGCACGACCGGCGAGGAACCAGGCGCCGCCGAGCGAGACGGCCGCGCCGATGAGCGCGACGACGGCCATCGTTGCCGCCAGCGACCAGACTTCGCCCCAGACGTCGCTGATGTCCTGGCCCACGAGGACCGTCAAGCCGCCGCTGGCCGAGATGACGGCCTCGCGGTTGGTGCCGGCGGTGCGCGGACCCGGCGGTGGCAGCTCGGTGCCGGCGAAATCGGGATCCGATCGATCGATGAGCCGGCCGCCGGAGTCCCACACGGCGTAGTAGGGGCGAGTGTGGGGCTCCTGGAAGAAGGCCGTAGCTTCCGCAGGCAGCTCGACGTCGAACGCGCCGCCGGCCTCGCGCTGGACCGCCTGTGCGACCACGTTGGCGCGCGCGCGCAGGCCGGCGTCCACGGCGCCCAGGCGGGCTCGCCACGTCACCGCGCAGACGGCCGCGCCAACGAGCGCGATGACGACAACGAGGAGGGCGGCGTACCAGGCCAGCAGCCGAAAGCGGAGCGAGTCAGCCATCGATCATGTATCCATGGCCGCGCCGCGTGCGGATCAGGTCGGCCCCGAGCTTCCGGCGCAGCGTGGCGATGAAGACGTCGACGACATTCGACAACGTGTCGTCGCGCTCGTCGTAGACGTGATCGTAGATGGCGGACCGCGTGACGACCCGGCCCTTGCGGCGGGCGAGCAGCTCGAGGATGGCGTATTCACGCGCCGTCAGGTCGATGACGGTGTCGCCGTGGCGCACCACGCGCGCGCACGTGTCGACGACGATCGGCCCGGCGACGAGCTCGTTGACAGGCTCCGGCGACGCACGCCGGATGAGGGCACGGACGCGAGCCAGGAGCTCTTTCAGCGCGAACGGCTTGGTCATGTAGTCGTCGGCGCCGGCGTTGAGGCCGCGGACCCTGTCGTCGACGGCGTCGCGCGCCGTGAGGATGAGGACCGGTGTGCGGATCGCCTGCTCGCGCAGCGCCGCGAGCACCTCGAAGCCGCTGCGCCGCGGCAGCATGACGTCGAGAACGATCGCGTCATAGGGCACGGCCGTCGCCTTTTCCACTGCCGCGTCGCCGTGCGGCGTGCAATCAACGGCGTAGCCCTCCTCGATCAAGGCCTTTCGGAGCGTTCGCGCGAGGTCCGCTTCATCTTCCGCGATGAGAATCCTCATTCTTGCCGTCCCTGTCTCCGTTCCTGTCGCCGGCGCCGGCGACGCGCAGATCGTCGAAATGCGCGATGGCGTCGCCCGTGCACCACATGCCCGCCGCTCCCGACTGGTCAAGCGTCCGATCGCGCGCCCGCAACACGCGAATGCCGCCAAGATAGACCCGGATGTTCTCGTCCTCGTGCACGATGCGCAGCGTGTGCCACGCGTTGGTGTCGAGCTCGAGGTCGTCTTCGCCTTCGATGCGGGTTCGCGTCCCGCCAACCACGCGATAGAGCCCGATGTCCTGGCGATCGAGATCGAGCCGCGCGAGGTAGTAGTTGTCGGCATCGCTGGACACGCCAGACGAGACCGGCGGACCGCTGGCCTCCGGCGAGCCGAATGCGCGCCGATACCGTGACGTTGCCGGGGCTGCCGCCGTCGAGAATCGCCAGGGCAAACCCGGTGTGGCCTGAAGCGTCGCCGCGGTGGGCGAGAAAGCCATTGGCGCCCTCGCGCTCCACGATCCAGCGCGCTGGTGACGCCTGCCGCACGACATGAAAGGCGAAGCCGGCCGGCGGCCGGCCCGCGGGATCGCCGTCGAACGTACGCGACTGTCCCGCGCCGGTGGCCGGCTGTAACGGCAGCGGCATCAGCAGGACAGCGGTAGCGTGCGCGAGCATCGACGCGGTTGTCATGCGCTGAAGATTGTGGCGAATTGTACCGCTGCGCCGTGCGTCTTCATGAGTTCTTCACGATCGCTCCTGCCAGAATAGCCCGCATGCGCCCCTCATCTACCCATGGTCCACGACGACGATGGCCGCCGTGGTGTGGCTGATCGGTTGTCGTCGGGGCCGAGGCCGCCAGGCTCGAAACCGGCGGGCAGAAACCAGCGGCGGCCAGTTGAAGGTCTTCCTGGATTGCGAGGACTGCTATGCCGACTTACTTGCAGACCTCGGTCACGTTCGTCGACTACGTGCGCGATCGAACCGAGGCGGAAGTGCACGTGCTGATTACTCGCGCCGGAAACGGCCGCCGGCGGGTTCGAGTACACCTTTGCGTTCATCGGCCGCGGCCGCTTCGACGGCCTCAGCGACACGCTCAAGACCGTAACCGAGAGCGCCGACACTGACGACATCATCCGGCGTCAGCTCGCGACGTCGCTGCGCGCCGGGCTCGTGCGGTTCCTGACGCGCGACGGCGGTGCCGCCAGAGCTCAAACTCGAGGTGACGCTCGGGTCAGAAGCAGAGCGGCCGGCGGTCGCGGGCGATCGCTGGCGGAACTGGGTGTTCAGCCTGCAGGGCTCGGCCTCGGTTCGAGGGCGAGGAGTCGAACGCTCGCGCGAGCTCGGCGCGAGCGTCAGCGCCGATCGCATCACGCCGGACTGGAAGATCACGCTCGGTTTTGAAATCGATCACGAGCACGAAGAGTTCGACCTCGACGAGGACGAGCCGGTCAGCGCCGACCGGCGCGAACGCGACTTCAACTGGCTCGTCGTCAAGTCGCTCGGCGAGCACTGGTCGCTTGGCGCTCGCGGCGAGGTCGAGTCGTCCACGTTCGACAACACCGAGCTGGCCATCGCCGCGGCGCCGGCGGTGGAGTTCAATTTCTTTCCCTACTCGCAGTACACGAGGCGCCAGCTGCGCGCGCAGTATGCGGTCGGCGTCAGCAGCTTTCGCTACTACGAGGAAACGCTGTACGGAAAGATGGAGGAGACGCTGCCCAATCACGAGCTGTCGCTGACGCTCGAGCAGCGGGAGCGCTGGGGCTCGATCGAAGCAAGCATCGAATGGTCGCAGTACCTGCACGACCTGTCGAAGTCCCGGCTCGAGGCGAAGGGCGAGATCTCGTTGCGCCTGGCGCGCGGGTTGTCGGTGGCGGCCGAGATGAACGCGTCGCGAATCCGCGATCAGCTGTCGATTCCGGCGCGCGGCGCCACTGACGAAGAAGTGCTCTTGCGACTGCGCCGCCTCGAGAGCGGCTACGAATACAGCCTCTCGTTCAACCTCACCTACACCTTCGGCTCGATCTTCAGCAGCATCGTCAATCCCAGGTTCGGGCAGTGACGCCCGTGGCGCGCCACCGCGACACCCGTCGCGCGCAACTCCGGTAGCGCGCAACTTCAGTTGACGCGTCAGACGTTCGCAGGCCGCGCACTGTTGTAACATCAAGCCTCATTACCGGAGGCAGTTATGCACCGTCGCGACTTTCTCAAGAACAGCGCCGCCCTGATGGCGGTATCGGGCATGCCGTCATACCTCGAGCAGCTCGCGGAGATGAAGAAGCGCGTCGGGCTGATCGGCGCCGGATGGTATGGGAAATCCGACCTGCTGCGGATGGTGCAGGTCGCGCCGATTGAGGTCGTGTCGCTCTGCGACGTCGACAAGCAGATGGTGTCTGACGCTGCCGACCTCGTGGCGACGCGGCAGCTCTCCAAGAAACGCCCCCGCGTCTACTCCGACTACCGCGCCATGCTCAAGGAGCGCGATCTCGACATCGTGCTCGTCGGCACGCCGGACCACTGGCACGCGCTGCCGATGATCGAGGCTGTAAAGTCCGGGCTCGACGTCTGGGTGCAGAAACCGATCAGCGTCGACATCGTCGAAGGCCAGGCGATGCTCGCGGCCGCGAGGAAGTACAAGCGCGTGGTGCAGGTGGGCATGCAGCGCCGCAGCACGCCGCACCTCATTCACGCCCGGGATCGCATCATCAAGGAAGGCAAACTCGGCACCGTCGCCTTCGTCGAGATCTACTGCTACTACCACATGCGGGCGACGCAGAACCCGCCCGACTCGCAGCCGCCCGCGAACCTGGACTACGAGATGTGGACCGGCCCGGCGCCGATGCGCCCCTACAACTCTCTGGTGCACCCGCGCAGCTGGCGCGCCTTCATGGAGTACGGCAACGGCATCGTCGGCGACATGTGCGTGCACATGCTCGACATGGTCCGCTGGCTGCTCGACCTCGGCATGCCGACCCGCATCGATTCGACCGGCGGCATTCTCGTGGACAAGAAGAGCAAGGCGAACATCACCGATACGCAGACCGCGAGCTTCGACTTCCCGAACCTGCGGGTGGTGTGGACGCACCGCTCGGTACGGCGCCGCGCCCGATCCGGCCTATCCGTGGGGCGCGACGATCTATGGTGACAAGGGCACGCTCAAGGCCAGCGTCAACTCGTTCGACTACATTCCCATGGCGAAGGGCGAAGCGCCGATTCACGAAGACGTCGTGATGGAGCTCGAACAGTTTCCCGAAGATAAGACCGAAAAGGATCTCGAGCGGCACGTCGCGCCGGCAATTCGCGGCCACATGAAGAATTTTCTCGAAGCGATCGCCTCGCGCGACAAGCCAGTGTCGGATATCGAGCAGGGCTACATGTCGACGACGGCCTGTATCCTGGCGAATCTTTCACAGGAGCTCGGCCGCTCGCTGACCTGGGATCACGCGAAAGGCGTTGTCGTCGGCGACGACGAAGCGAACAAACGCCTGCGCCGGCCGTATCGCGGACCGTGGGTGCATCCCGACCCGGCGAAGGTATAGATCAACAAGCACACAGGTGAGGAGACAGATGACAGTTCGTCGTTCGATTGCCACGCTGACGTTCGGCGCTCTACTGGCGGCTGCCGCCGTGACTACATCTGCGCAGACCCCTGCCAAGCCGGCAACGGCTGCGCCGACGCAGACCAAGCCCGCGCCCGCAAAGCCGGCGGCGACGCCGACCACGCAGAAGCCAGCGACCGCCAAGCCTGCCACGGCAAAGCCCGCCACGGCAAAGCCCGCGCCGCCGAACCCGGCGTTGCGCACGCCGGCAAAGCTCAAGGACGTCGCCCCGGCAACCTTCCGTGCCAACTTCGAGACGTCCATCGGAGTCTTCGTCGTCGAAGTGACGAGGGCCTGGGCACCAAAGGGGGCCGATCGGTTCTACAACCTCGTCAAGTACGGCTATTTCGACGGCAACCGGTTTTTTCGAGTCCTTCCTAACTTCATGGTCCAGTTCGGCATCAACGGGGATCCGAAGCTGAATGCCGCATGGAGCGAGGCGAACATCGGCGACGATCCGGTCACGCAGACCAACAAGCGCGGATATATCACCTTCGCGACGCGCGGACCCAACACGCGGACCACGCAACTCTTCATCAATTTCCGCGACAACGGCGGCTTGGATTCCCAGGGCTTCGCGCCATTTGGCCAGGTCGTATCCGGCATGGACGTCGTCGACAAGATCAACGCCGAGCACCGCGAGACCCCCGAGCAGGGGTTGATTCAGTCGCAGGGCAACGCCTACCTGATGAAGCAGTTTCCGCGGCTGGACTTCATCAAGAAGGCGAGTCTCGAGAAGGCGGCCGGAACGGCGCCGCCAGCCAAGCCGACACCGGGAGTCAAGCCGGTGACGCCGGCAAAGAAGTAGGGTTGCTCAGTACGTCGCGCGGCCGCCGCTGATGTCGAAGACGGCGCCGGTCGAGAACGAGCAGTCCTCGGAAGCCAGCCAGCAGATCAGGGCCGCAACCTCGTCGAGCTCGAGGAAGCGGCCCATCGGAATGCGAGCGAGCATGTAGTCGACGTGCTCCTGTTTCATCTGACTGAAGATCTCCGTCTTCGCCGCGGCCGGCGTGATGCAGTTCACGACCACGTTGCGCGGCGCCAGCTCCTTGGCAAGAGATTTCGTGAAGCCGATGAGGCCCGCCTTCGACGCGCTGTAGTGCGCGGCAGTGGGGTTGCCTTCCTTCCCCGCGATCGACGCGACGTTGACGATCCGTCCATAGCCCCGGGCAATCATGTGCGGAACGATGGCTCGACTGGTGAGGAAGGCGGCTGTCAGATTGACGTCGAGCACCCGGCGCCAGACGTCAGGATCGAGCTCCCATGTCGGCGCGTTGCCGCCGGTAATCCCGGCGTTATTCACCAGGATATCGATCTGGCCGTGGCGATCGACGACGCGGCCGGTCGCGGCATCGACTGCCGCCGCGTCGGTGAGCTCGACCTTATCGGCGCTGACGGGCCCTGCCGCTGACAGTTCGTCCACCGCGCTGCCCGCGCGCTCCGAATCGACGTCCCAGAGGACGACAGAGGCCCCTGATTTGAGCGCCCGCGCCGCCGCGGCATAGCCAATCCCGCGCGCGCCGCCCGTGATGACGGCCACTCGACCCTGCAAATCCAGTTGATTCATGGCAAATATGCTTCCGGCACTATATCGCGCCGGCGGCGGGCTCACGCCCGTCCACTACCGAGCGCCGTCGGTTCGGCGTTAGAATCAGAGGGCCACTTCCTGCCAGAATCGCTCAGTGAAAATCCTCATCGCCAATCGCGGCGAGATCGCCGTTCGCGTCATACGCGCCTGCCGCGAGATGGGGCTGCCCACAGTCGCGGTCTACTCTGACTGCGATCGTGTCGCCCGGCACGTGCGCGAGGCGGACCAGGCATTTCACCTCGGCGGCAACGAGGCAGCGCGCAGCTATCTCAACATCCCGGCCATCATCGACATCGCGCGCCGCTCCGGGGCCGAGGCCGTCCATCCCGGATACGGCTTCCTTGCCGAGAACGCGGCGTTCGCGCAGGCCTGCCGCGACGCCGGTCTGACCTTCATCGGTCCGTCGCCCGAGGCGATTTCCCTCATGGGCAGCAAGACCGCCGCCCGGACGATGGCAATCCGGGCCGGTGTTCCAGTGGTCCCGGGTACGGAGCAGCCATTCGACGCGGCAGCGTCCGATAAGGAGATATCCGAGGCGGCCGGGCGCATCGGCTACCCGCTCGTCGTCAAGGCCGTTGCCGGAGGTGGTGGCAAGGGCATGCGAGTCGTCGAGAGCGCGGCGGATCTGCTGCCGGCGATGCGCACTGCGCGTTCCGAAGCTGGCGCTGCCTTCGGCGACACGAGCGTCTACCTCGAGCGCCGGCTGGTGCGGCCGCGGCACATCGAGATCCAGTTGCTCGGCGATCACTTCGGGACCGTCGTCCCCTTCGTTGAACGCGAGTGCTCGATTCAGAGGCGGCATCAAAAGGTGGTCGAAGAGTCGCCGTCGCTCGCGGTCGACGTCAAACTGCGCGAGAGGATGGCGTCGGCGGCGGCCGCGGTGGCCCGCCAGGTCCAGTACTCGAATGCGGGAACGATCGAGTTCCTGCTCGACGAAAGCGGCGCCTTCTACTTCCTCGAGATGAACACGCGGTTGCAGGTCGAGCACCCTGTGACCGAGATGGTGACCGGCATCGACCTGGTCCATTGGCAGATTCGCATCGCCCGGGGCGAGCGCCTGACGATCGACCCTGTGCGTGCGCTGACGCCGCTCGGGCACGCCATCGAATGCCGGATTTACGCCGAGGATCCCGATCAGGGGTTCATGCCGGCGCCGGGGATCATTCGCGGGCTGCGGCCCGCATCAGGTCCAGGTATTCGTGATGACGGCGGAGTGAATGCCGGTTACCAGGTGCCGATTTTTTACGACTCGATGATCGCCAAGCTCGTGGCCTGGGGCGGATCGCGCAGCGATGCAATCGGGCGCATGCGACGTGCGCTTGCGGAGTACCAGGTGCTCGGCATCCGCACGACAATTCCGTTCTTCACCTGGCTGATGCGGCAACCGGAATACCAGGAAGGGCAGTACGATACGACCTGGCTCGATCGACTCATGGTGTCGCGGCGGGGCGAGAGCTTCAACGAGCTCGACGAGAACGAGTCGCGACTCGTGACGATTGCCGCCGCCATCTACGCGAGCCTGGCGGCGCGCGCCGCGCGTCCCGCTGTCGCGACGGATTCGGCTGCAAGCGCGTGGCAGCGCGCCGCGCGGCTCGACGCTCTCCGATCGTGACCTTCGAGATCGAGATTGACGGGGCCACGCGCACGGTGACGGTCGAGCCCGCCGCCTCGGGACGGTTCCATGTGACGGTCGACGGCCATTCGCACGAAGTTCGAGCCGAGCGTACCGGAGAGTTCGGACTGTCGCTCCTCGTAGGCGACGACCAACGCGAGCCGTGAGCTCCAGCTCGCGCCGAGCGGCGTCCGCGGCGAGCTTCTCGCGGCGTTCGCGGGGCGTAACGTCGCGGTCGTCGTCAATGGCCGGACGCGACGCCGCCACGGCGCCGAGGACGCCGGGCGTGACGGTGTGCAGTCGGTGATAGCGCCGATGCCCGGCCGTGTCGTGCGAATTCTCGTCTCACCTGGAGAGACCGTTGCGGCGCGGCAGGGCGTGGTGGTCGTCGAAGCGATGAAGATGGAGAACGAGTTGCGTTCGCCAAAGGCCGGCACGGTGCGCGAAGTGTCGGTGACGACGGGCACGTCGGTAGAGGCTGGACGAGTGCTGGTAGTGATCGAGTAGGCATAGTGCCCGAGACGCAAGACCCAAAAGCGCAAGACGAAGAGACGCAGGAGCCGACCGCTCCGGCGCCGGAGCCGCCGACGGCGCGATCGCGCCGTATCCGGCGTGTTCTGCTGCGCCTGCTCGCCGTCATCGTCGCCATCGTCGCCGGCGTGCTCGTGACCGTCCTCACGTTCGATCTCGGGCCGTCACTGCGCCGCAGGGCGGAGACCGAGGGGACGAAGTACATGGAGCGTCCGATGCACATCGGGCGCCTGTCCGCGAAACTGACTCCCGGGGTCTTTGTTATCGAGGACCTGATGATTGAAGGCCTGTCGCCACAGGATCGGCCGTTCCTCAAGGCAAAGAAGATCGAGGTCAGGGTTCCGTGGTGGACGGTGTTCACGCGCAAGCTGCTGATCGAATCTGTCGCGCTGACCGACTGGGACATGGTGGTGGAATCGTGGCCCGGAGGCCGGCACAGCTTCCCGAAGGTCACGCCCAAGAACCCGCGCAAGGGTCCGAGCCGCTTTACGACGACGTTGAAGCTCGTGTCGGCCACCAACGGCCAGTTCACCTACGACGATCACGCCACGCCCTGGAGCACCGTGGCGCGCAACCTGACGATGCAGCTCTATCGCAGCGAAGCGACGAAGAACTACCGCGGCAGCGTCAAGATCACGAACGGCACCGTGAAGATCCAGTCGTACGAGTCATTTCGCATGGATATGGACGGAGAGTTCAGCCTTGACGGCGGCAAGGTGCACTTCGACCGAATGGATCTGCTGAGCGACGGCGCGCGAACGGCCGCGATCGGCGACGTCGATCTTGGCAAGTGGCCGGAGCAGACATATCAGCTGCGCTCCCATATCGACTTTCCGAGACAGAAGGACATTTTTTTCCACGGGCAGAAGTTTGATGCCTCCGGTGTCGGCGACTTCACCGGCACGTTCCACCTTTTCAAAGGCGGGCGCGAGCTGAAGGGCACGTTCGTCAGCCCGCTGGCTGGCGTGAACGCCTGGCGCTTTCCCAATCTTCGCGGCTCGGTCTTGTGGCTGCCGGATCGTCTCGAAATCACCAACGCTACGAGCGAGCTCTATGGCGGCAGCGCGCGCTTCGACTACCGCCTGGCGCCGTTCGGCCAGCCGACGCCGGCGCGCGCGACATGGGACGTCGAATACAAGGACGTCGACCTCGTCAGGCTCACGGACTTTCTGGAAACGCAGGGCCTGCGCTTGTCCGGGCGCGCCAGCGGGCGAAATCGCCTCGAGTGGCCGCTGGGGAAATGGTCCGCGCGTACCGGCAATGGCGAGGTCACCGTTTCGGCGCCAGCCGAAGTATCACCGATGACGCGGGAACTGCCCGCTGACCGCGTCTCCGAGCTCTACTCGCTTCCCAGAGGAGGCAGGCCCCTTCAATCCGCAGCTCGCGCTCGGCTATCTTCCGATCGCAGGGCATGTGGTCTACGCGCTGGATCCGCAGTGGATTCGTCTCGACGACAGCTGGGCGGCGACCAGCCGCACCTACGTCGAGTTCAAGGGGCAGACGGCGTACGGCGAGCAGTCACGCATACCGTTCCACGTGACGAGCCTTGACTGGCAGGAAAGCGACCGCGTCCTCGCCGGGATCATGACGGCTTTCGGCGCGCCCACCGGTGCCGTGCAGATGAGTGGCTACGGCGAGTTCGACGGTGTGCTGCTCGAGGCGTTCAAGCGGCCCCGCATTCAGGGCACGTTCAAAGGCGAGCGCCTGCGCGCGTGGGACGTCGTGTGGGGTAGTGGCCACGCCGATCTCTCGATCGAGAACAGCTACGTCTTCGTGTCGAACGCGGTCATGACTGAAGGTGGGGCCGAGATTCGTGCCGACGGCCAGTTCTCGCTCGGTTACCCGCGGCGCGACGGCGGCGACGAAATAGACGCGCGTGTCCGCATCAGCCGCCGGCCGCTGAGCGATCTGCGCCACGCGTTCAATCTCGACGACTATCCCATCGAGGGCACGGTGTCGGGTGAATATCAGTTGTACGGTAAGTACCTCACGCCCTTTGGTTTTGGGCGCCTGAACATCGAGAAGGGCACGGCCTACGGCGAGACGTTCGACGTCGCCAACTCGTCGCTGCGCTTCGAGGGCACGGGCGTGCGCCTCGACAACCTCGAGATCCGGAAGAGCCTCGGCGGCGTGACAGGCGCGGCGTGGGTTGGATGGGACGGCAACTATTCCTTCAACGCCGACGGCTCGGCGATCCCGGTCGAGTCGCTCGTGAGCGTCTCGTTTCCACGGGCGCCGCTCTCGGGCCGGCTGCAGTTCACTTCGACCGGCGCCGGGACATTCGAGGACCCACGCTACGAAGTGAAGCTGGCGGTGGATGATCTCTTTGCCGGCGACGAAGGCATCGGTCAGCTTTCAGGGCGGCTGAACCTGCGCGGCGATCTGCTCACGCTCGATCTCGAAGCGGCGTCACCCCGTCTCGTCGTCTCCGGCGCGGGCCGTATCGCGTTGACGGACGAGATGGACGCGGAGGTGACGATCAGGTTCCGCGAAACGTCGCTCGATCCGTACGTGCGTTTCTTCGAGCCGCGGCTCTCGCCGTACACGACGGCGGTCGTCGGCGGCACGATGCGCGTCGTCGGCGAGCTCGCCAACACCGATCAGCTCGTCGTCGAGACGCAGGATCGAGCAGCTCGATCTCAAGCTCTTCGACTACCGGGTCCACAACGACGGACCGATCGAGCTGACGCTCGATCAGAACGTGCTCGAAATCGGCAGGTTCCGGCTCGCTGGCGAGGGAACCCAGCTCCAGCTCGACGGCCGTCTCGGCGCCAAAGACCAGACGATCGACGTCCAGGCAACCGGCGACGCCAACCTCGGGATCCTCCAGGGATTTTTCCGGGACCTGCGCAGCCGCGGGACCACCACGATCAAGGCGCAAATGACGGGATCGCTGACCGATCCGCTGTTCTCGGGCAGCGCGACGCTGCACGACGGCCGGCTGCGTCATTTTTCGCTGCCGCACTCGCTCGAGTCGATCAACGGCGCCGTCTCGTTCGATGCCAGCGGCATTCGCATCGACGAGGTGACCGGACGTCTCGGGGGCGGCAACGTCACGTTCGGCGGCCGCATCGGCCTCAACGGCTTCGCGCTTGGAGCGATCAGCCTCACGGCCACCGGCGAACGCATGTCGGTCCGCTATCCCGACGGCTTCCGCTCTGTCATCGACGCCGACCTCGCCTTGCAGGGAACGACGAGCTCGCTCCTGCTGAACGGCACGGTCGTCCTGCAGGACGGCGTGTGGTCGAAGCGCATCGAGACCAATCCTGATCTCTTCAACCTCGCCGGATCGTCCGCGACATCGCTCGGCTCGACGACTGCGGCCCCGACGCTGCCGGTGCGCTTCGACGTCGGCATCACGGCGGCCTCCACGCTCCGCATCCAGAACAACATCGCGACCATGGTCGCCAGCGCCGACCTGCGCCTGCAAGGCACCTACGATCGACCGCTCCTATTCGGCCGCGCCGAGATCGAGCGTGGCGATTTCCTTTTCGAGGGCAACCGCTACACCGTGACGCCGGGCGGGAGCATCGACTTCTTCAACCCGTCGCGCGTCGAGCCATTCTTCGACGTGGAAGCCGAGACGCGTATCCGGCGGCCCGGTCAGCCGTACCGGTTGACCGTCGGCTTGAGCGGCACCGCCAGCCGCTTCAGCTACGCGCTCAACTCGGATCCGCCGCTACCCGAAGTCGATATCATCTCGCTGCTCTTCGGGCAGGACGTCAACCTCGAGGATGCCGAGCTGCGGGCGCTGCGGTCGAACGCGACGCAGGAATCCGAGGCGGCGCTGATGAAGGCCGCCATGGCGAGGTTGCTCGTCAGCCCGATCTCGACGCCGGTCGGACGTGCCCTCGGCCAGGCCTTTGGCGTCGACTCCGTGCAGATCACGCCGACGCTCGGCAACGAGACCGACACGCTGACCCCCTCGGCGCGCGTCGTGATTGGCAAGCGCATCTCGACGCGGGCCTTCCTGACGTTCGCCCGCGCGCTCGGCAACAGCAGCAGCGAGCGCGACCAGGTCATCGTGCTCGAGTACCGATCAGAACGATCGGCTCGGCTGGGTCATCACGCAGATTGGCGACGGGAGCTACGCTCTCGACTTCCGGGTCCGTCACAGGTTCTGATGCGGCGTTGTCATCACCGAACGGCACGGACGCTCGTCCTGCTCGCGATCGCCGTCCTGTGCTCCCGCTCGAGCTGGGCGCAATCTGTGGCCGCCCAGTACGTCGGGCGATCGGTCGAAGACATCCAGCTGCTGGTCGAGAACAAGCCGACCGTTGATGCCGCTGTTCTCGATCTGATCGAAGTGCGGCGCGGCGATGCGCTCTCGGCCGCCGCCGTGCGCGAATCGATCGCGCACGTCTTCAGCCTCGGCCGCTTCCAGGATGTGCAGGTCGAGGCGGCGCCCGGCGCCTCGGGCGGCGTGGTGCTTCGCATCAACCTGATCCCGTTTCACACGATCCAGAAGATCGTGTTTGCCGGCACGCTCGGCTTGTCGTCGGGCGAGTTGCGCAGCACTGTGGCGGACCGCTACGGCGCATCGCCACCCATCGGCCGCGTCGACGCCGCCGTTCGGACGCTGCAGCAGCTGTATCTCGACAACGGCTACCTGC
The DNA here is from genome assembly GCA_963830815.1 of uncultured Acidobacteriota bacterium. GTDB lineage: Bacteria > Acidobacteriota > Vicinamibacteria > Vicinamibacterales > 2-12-FULL-66-21 > DATBJJ01. The sequence continues at coordinate 79,431 of CAWHNN010000026.1, forward strand.
GCGCCACCGTCAACGCCTCGACTGAGATTCGGCACGACCCCGATCTCGCGGTGCTGACATTCACCATCGACGCCGGGCCTCGCGCAACCATCGGCCGCGTGACGATCGAGGAGGATCCGCTCATCGCCCGCGAGGAGTTCCTGCGCCGCGATCGGCGCCGAGACCGGCCAGGTGTTCCTGCGCCCGCGAATCCAGGAACGTCTCGACGCCTACGTGAAGCGGCTGAAGGAGCGCCGCTATTACGAGGCGGAAGCCCTGCTGCAGTTCGTGCCTTCCGACGATGGGCGGACGGTCGATCTCGATGTCGGCATTCGCGCTGGTTTACCCGTCACGGTGCGCTTCGAAGGCGATGCCGTTCCCGCCGATCGCCTCAAGGAGCTCGCGCCGCTCGATCGCGAAGGCTCAATCGACGAAGATCTACTGGAGGACTCGGAAGCCCGGCTTGAAAACTATCTCAGGCAGGAAGGCTACTGGAAGGCTGACGTCAACGTCCGCCGCGAGCCCATCGGAGCGCGCGTTGACGATCGTGTTCAACGTGAACCGCGGTCGGCAGTACCGTGTCGTGGCCGCTACAGAGATCAACGGGATGCAGGCGATACCGGCAGCCGATATTACGGTCCTCGCGCCGCTCAAGGCCGGGGACCTCTTCAAGGAGTCGGCGCTCAGCGCCGAGGTCAGCCGCGATTCAGGAGCTCTACCGGCAGCGCGGCTTTGCCGCGGTATCGGTGAGGTCCGCCATCAACGAAACCGATCCGCCCAAAGGAGCGCTCGAAGCTTCTGCGGGATCGGGTTTTGGTACGCGCCGCGATCGTGATAGCCGAAGGGCCGCGGTCGGAGCTCGGCGAGATCAAGCTCAGTGGCGCCTCGGCGATTCCCGTCGACGAGCTACGGCCGCTCATCAAGCTCGCCACAGGTGATCCCTATTTCGAACCGCGCGTCGTCGAGGCGCGCGACGCGCGTGGCGCTCGACTACCTCAACCGCGGCTACGCATCGGCCAAGGTCGATGTGATGCTCCGGCCGAACCAGGATCGCACCAAGGTCGATATCGACTTTGTCGTCCAGGAAGGTCCGCAGAGCATCGTCGATCACATCCTCATCGTCGGCAACGCGCACACGAAGCCAGAGGTCATCCTGCGCGAGCTGCAGTTCCAGCCCGGCCAGCCGATCGGCCTGCAGGATCAGTTCGAGAGCCGGCGCAGGCTGAGTGCGCTCGGACTCTTTCGCCGCGTCCAGGTGACGGTATTGACGCACGGCAGCGGCAACGAGCACGACGTGCTGGTCACGGTCGAAGAGGCGCCGGCAACGACCATCGGTTATGGCGGTGGTATCGAAGGCTTCACGATTGCGAAGACCGGTGACGACGGGCAGGCGGAGGATACATTCGAGGTCGCGCCGCGCGGATTTTTCGACATCACGCGTCGCAACCTGTTTGGCGCGAATCGCTCGGTGAGCCTCTACACGCGGGCCAGCCTGCGATCGAATGATTCGCCCGACGACCCGACGCAGGACGGCGAGGGGATCGGCTTCAACGAGTATCGCTTCGTCGGCACGTATCTGCAGCCGCAATGGTTCGGCGGCAACGCCCTTAGCGTCAGCGGAGTCGTCGAGCGGGGCGTACGGACAACGTACAACTTCAAGCGTCGTGGCGTGAACGTCGATGTCGTGCGGCGTCTGAACGCCGCCTACCGCGTCAGCGGCCGCTACTCGCTCAGCTCGACGAGCACGTTCGACGAGCGGTTGAGCGATGAAGATCAGGCGACGATCGACCGCCTGTTTCCCCAGGTGCGGTTGTCCGGCTTCTCCGGCGCCATTGCTCGCGACACGCGCGACGATCTGCTCGACCCGACCCGCGGCGGCTTCCTCAGCGCCGAGGGCAGCCTGGCAGCGCGGGCGCTTGGCGGCCAGGTGGGATTCATGAAGACCTACATGCAGGGCTTCACGTTCCATCGCCTGCCAGGCAAGAAGCCCGTCGTCTTTGCGTCGCGGGTTGCAATCGGTCTTGCCGATGGTTTCGAGCGCGAAGTCCAGCCGGTCGACGCGGACGGCAATCCGATTCCCGGACCGCCGATCGTCGTCGACGACCTGCCGTCGAGCGAACGTTTCTTCGCCGGCGGCGACACGACGATTCGCGGTTTTGCCCTCGACCGGGTTGGCGCTCCAAACACCATCAGCCCGAATGGCTTCCCGACCGGCGGCAACGCCGTTCTGCTCCTCAACGGTGAGCTGCGGTTCCCTGTCTGGCGTTCGGTCGGCGCCGTCGCCTTCGTCGACGGTGGCAACGTCTTCCGCCGCGTGACCGAGTTCGACATAGGCGAGCTGCGCGGCTCGTATGGCTTTGGCCTGCGCTATCGCTCGCCGATCGGTCCAATCCGCGTCGACCTTGGCGTGAAGATGGATCGCCGGGTGATCGCCGGCGTCCTCGAGCCTCCGGTCGCGTGGCACTTCAGCCTGGGGCAGGCTTTAAGCCACAGACAACACAGACAACACGAGCCACGGACAACACGAGCCACGGACAACACGGATCACACGGATAGTCTCGGAATGGTTGTAGCTCTCACACTCATGCGGGTTCCCGCGCGCGCGCATGCTGCGTTGCTGGCGTCGACGCTCGCGCTGGTATTCGTCTCGACCGTTGCGACTGGCGCGCAGATCATCGATCGCGTGCTGGCGGTCGTCGGCGGAGAACCGATCACGCTTTCTGACGTCACGGCTGCGGAGCGCTTTGGCTTTGTTCCAGCGCCGGACGCAGGCGGCGACCGTGTGCAGTCGGGCATGAACGCGCTGATCGAGCGCCAGCTGCAGTTGATCGAGGTGAATCGCTACGTGCCGCCGGAACCGCGCGACAGTGACATCACTGCGCGCGTCGACGCCGTGCGTGGCCGATTCGCGAGCGCGGACGCTTTCGAGACGGCGTTGAAGGAAACGGGCGTCAGCCTGGCGCAGTTGCGCGGTCGGGTTCGCGACGACCTCCGCATCGAGAGTTATCTGCAGCAGAGGTTTGGTTCGTCGTATCAGCCCAGCGAGGACGAAGTCGTCCGCTATTACCGCACCCACGAGCCAGACTTCAGCCGCAACGGCCTCCTGCTGCCATATGCCGAGGTTCGCGGCGATGTGCGGCAGCGGCTGGCCGCCGATCGAATGGCCGTCCTGGTGCGTGATTGGGTGGCGGGCCTGCGCCGTCGCGCCGACGTCACCATCCTGCCGAAATGAATTCCAGAGGCCGCTGATCGCGCAGGGATAGTGCCTACCGCAGCCTGAATACTCTGAGTTCCGGACCTGGATGCTCGGCGCTGGGCGTGAATCGCATGACTTCCTGGCTGTCCGTGAACAACCGCGAATAGGCGTGATACAAATCGGGATTGCTGTCGGGGCGGCTCATCGCGTCGCCGTATTTCTGTGAAGACGCGACGATGTAGTCGACACCAGCTTTGACGTAGCTGTCGTGATCGCCTGGCGCCCGCCAGTCGAGCACGAGCTGTGGGACGTTCTTCGCCTTGTATTTCTTCGGCGGGAGCAGCAGCGCCTGTGTCTCGATGACGATCGTCGCGCCCGCCGGGATATCCGACTGGATCCAGGAGTACGCCTGTTCGACGGTCCCCGTACGGTTGAGGCCGCGGATGAAGTTCAGCGATTGCCACGCCGGCGGCAGCAGCGCGGCGGCGGTGATGGCGGCGATGATCGCCGTCCGCGGCGCACGCGGGATGTCGAAGCGGCGCAGCAGGCTGACCCCCGACACCGCGCCGGCCGCAGCCAGCACGCACACGAAGGGGATGAGCGGCATCAGATACCGGCCGAACACCAGCGCTTGCCCCGACAGGAAATAGAAATAGAGGACCGGAAAGGCGATGGTGACCGTCCATCGCACGCGCCCAGGACCGCGAACGGCGCGGACTGTGCCCAGCCCGAGGCCACCGAGCACGAGAAGAAACGCCGGCCACGCCATGCTGCGCGAGAGGTGCTTGTAGTAGGTGATGGCTGCGGGCTCGGCCAGGCGCTTTGGCGCGTAGTATCCCGCCAGGTGCGCGTAGCCGTTGAGGAAGGCCGGCAGGTCCAGGATCGTGTACGGCGCCGCGATGAGGAATGCGGCAGCGGCTCCGCCCAGCACCGACAGTGTCGCTGCCATCCGTGATGGCTTGGTGCCGAGCGTCATCCACACGGCGATGAGCGGAACGACGATGACGAGGCCGCCCGGATACTTCGTGGCGGCGGCCAGCCCGGCGGCGGCGCCAGCGAAGGCAAAACTCAGCGCGCGCTCGCGCTCGTGCGCGGCCAGCGTCAGCAGCAGCGTAAGCGTGACGAAAAAGGTCTCGGGGACGTCGGTGAGCACGTAGTGCGACTCGCGCACGTGGAGCGGCATCACGGCCATGAGCCCGGCGGCGAGCGCCGCGTGCCGCGCTCCCCAGCGCATCCCGATGCGGTAAACCAGCAGGACGGTCAGCGTTCCGAGGAACGCGGTTACGGCGCGTCCCCAGAGATAGAAGTCCCCGGCTTCGACCTGATCGAGAGACGTCCACTGGCCGAGGGTGGCGCCGATCAGAAACCTGACCACCGCGACGCCCAGCTGCACGTAGAAGTAAAGGCCGGGGTAGTCGAAGAAGTGCGGGTTGAAATCCCCGGTGCGCATCATATGGAGGACGCGCGCCATGATCTCGGGCTCGTCGACGCCGAGATTGAACGGGATGCCGGATCCGATGGCGACGAAGCGGAGCAGCGCCGCGACCGTGATGATGATGGCTAGGATGAAGACCGACGGGCGTATATCGCTGGCTTCGCGCCACTCGCGTTCGACCACAGCTGCTCTCTGAAAAGGTGACGTCGGATAGAATGCGTGCGCGGCAGGAACCGGCAACCAAGGCACACCTTAACACACTATGGATCGTCTGCTCGAAGCCACGTACCGCGTCGAGCAGCGCCATTTCTGGTGGACCGGTCTGCGCGCCTTCGTCGGTCCGCTCGCGGCCGACGCGACGCGCGGGCTGACCGCCGCGCGTATCCTGGATTGCGGCTGCGGCACCGGCGCCAACCTGCAGATGCTCGAGAGCTACGGGCGGGCGTGGGGTTTCGACCTATCGTTCCGGGGCCTCGAGTACGCGCACCGCTACGACCAGCGGCGAGTCGCGCAGGCGTCGATCACGAGCATCCCCTTCGCCGCCGCAACCTTCGATCTCGTGACGGCGCTCGACGTCCTCTACAGTTTGACCGAGGCCGAAGAGGCTGCCGCGCTGGCAGAAATCCACCGCATCCTCAAGCCGGGCGGCACGCTCATCGTCAACGTCGCGGCGCTCCGCATCCTGCGCGGCAATCATTCCATCTTCGGCTCCGAGGTCAGGCGCTCGACCCGCCGCCGCCTGCGGTTCCTGCTCACGGGTGCCGGGTTCAAGGTGACGCGCCTGACCTATTCGAACGCCATCCTCTTCCCCTTGATGCTGGCCGTTCGCGCCGGCCAGCGCATCATGGGATTGGCGACGCCCGAAGAAGCGGGAACCGATGTCGTCGTGCCGCCTGCACCCATCAACAGTCTTCTGAGCGGGCTATTGCTCGCCGAGGCTCGTGCGCTGCGGCTGGTCGACATGCCGATCGGCAGTTCCCTGCTCTGCGTCGCGAGAAAGATCGCCGGCGCGTGAGGCCTCCGCGTCGAGCAGCAGCGCTCTTTCGAGGGCGGCGGCGCGTTCGTGCGCGCGCCGGGTCAGGAACCGCAGGGAGACGTTGTAGGTGATTGCGGCAAGTGCAGCGGCTCCGACGGTCGGCCCGAGCAGGAACGGCCAGAAGAACACGTCGAGCAACCCGCGAGCGTGCCTCCAGAACGCCGCCTCATAGAAAGGAACCGAGAGCAGGTGGGCGACGTGCTCGCCGATGTCTCCCGTCGTCGCGGTTCCCAGCACTGCCGCCGCCGCAGCGGTCGTGAGGGCGTACCACGGGACCATGATCCACGGCAGGTTCGCGCAGAGACCGATGATCACCGCCACGCGGCTGAGACGAAGCACGATCGCCGCGCCGATCCCGATGAGGACCTGCAAGCCGAGCAGTGGCGAGAAACTCAGGCCGACTCCCAGCGCGAGCGCCGCCGCCGTGCGGTGGGGCGCATCGCCGACTGTCGCCAGGTCATCGAACGCGCGGCGTAGCACCGAAACATCGATTCACTATACCTTTCTGAAGCCAAAACCCCGGAAGATCTCCGCGCTTGACAGCGGTTTCAGATGGTGTTATTTTTCTCGCATCAACTGTTATAAAAATAACAGACGGCATCAGAAGCCATAGCGAACAACCAGCAGCCAGCAGCGACCATGCCCCAATCCACCAGCCTCAGCCGGCGCGAACGCCAGATCATGGACATCCTGTACCGCCGCGGCAGGGCGACGGGCATCGAGGTCATGGAAGACCTGGCCGGCGATCCGAGCTATTCGACGGTGCGCACGCAACTGCGCGTGCTCGAGCGGAAAGGCCACGTACGCCATGAGGAAAATGGCGCGAAGTTCATCTATATGCCGGCGGTGCCGCGCCGGTCGGCGCGCAAGTCGGCACTGCGGCACCTCGTCGATACGTTCTTCGATGGATCGGTCGAGAAAGTCGTCGGCGCGCTGCTCGGCGGCGAGGGCGCGCGCGTGAGCGAAGAGGAACTCGAGCGCATCGCCGAGCAGGTGGCGAAGGCGCGCATCGGCAAGCAGGGAGATGCGAGATGATGATTCTGCTCGGCAGCACGCTCAAGGTCTCGGCGTTGATCCTTGCCGGCCTCGCCGGCGCAGCCGCGGCCCGGCGTCATTCGGCAGCCGCGCGACACTGGGTGATCGCGGCGTCGCTACTGTGCGCCCTCGCGATCCCGGCGCTCGAACGCTACGTGCCGTCGTGGACGATACCGACGGCGTCGACTCTTCAGGACGTCGGTGATGGCAGCCCGCTTTCGACCGGCGCTGTCTCAGCCGTCCCGGCGCCAGTTGAATTCAACGAGGCTGTCGCCGTCGCCTCCGCGCCGTCATCGCGCACAGTCGCTCGCACCGTCTGGTTGTTGTGGGCGGGTGGATTCGCATTCTGCATCCTGGTGCTGACGGTCGGACTGCTCCGCCTCGCCTGGATTGCCGCGCATGCGCAGACTGTCATCGACGGACCGTGGCCTCGGCTCATGACCGAAATCGGCCGCGAGCTCGGCATCCGCTCACCGGTGCGATTGCTCGAGAGCTCTCATCCATCCCTGCTCGTGACCTGGGGCTTCGTCCGGCCCAAGGTCATCATCCCTCGCGTCGCGCGCACCTGGTCCGACGATCGCATTGCCGTCGTGCTGAGACACGAACTGGCGCACGTCCGCCGCGGCGATTGGCTCATCCAGATCGGCGGCGAACTGCTGCGCGCGATCTACTGGTTCAACCCGCTGATCTGGATCGCCTGCGCCCGCCTTCGCGCAGAGAGCGAGCGTGCCTGCGACGACGAAGTCTTGACGAGCGGCATCGAAGCGCCCGACCTACGCCACGCATCTTGTTGAACTGGCCCGACTGTTGAAATCCGAAAACGCACCACACGTTCCCGCTCCGGCGATCGCCCGATCGTCGAGCCTGGAGAGGAGAGTTACTGCCATGTTGGATGGAGGAATGACCAGAACCCGCGCCACTCGTGTCGGCCGCCTGATGACCATCGGCGCGCTGCTGACCTTCAGCGTGGCGCTTGCCGCCGCGCAAACCGGACCCGTCACGCTGACGGGATCGGTCACCGATCCGACGGGAGCGCCCGTGCCGGGGGCGGCCGTTACGCTCACGAACGAGCGAACGCAGGCGAAGTTCGAGGTGAAGAGCGACCAATCCGGTCAGTTCTCGTTCGTGCCGCTGCCCGCCGATACCTACGCGTTGGCCGCGTCGCTGCCTGGGTTCAAGAAGACGCCCGAGAACGTGATTCTCACCGGGAAATCGGTCAAGCGGGACGTGGCGCTCTCGCTCGGCGAGCTTCAGGAAACCATCAGCATTCGCTCGACGCCGAATGAGGCAGCGGCCCCGGCAAAAGCCACTGCGTCGCGCCAGTACGATCGTTCCGGATTCCAGCGCGACCTCGAAGGTTGCAAGGCCGATACGAGCGGTGGACGCGTCAGGCCGCCACGCAAGATCAAGGACGTCAAGCCGATCTATCCCGACAGCGCTCGTGACGCCGGCCTCGGCGGGCAGGTCAAACTCAGGGCCACGATTGCTGTCGATGGGACGGTCCGAGACGTCCAGGTCGTGAAGTCGATTAGCCCGGAGATCGACAACGCCGCAATGGAGGCCGTCCGCCAGTGGCTGTTCGACGGCACCCTGCTCAACTGCCAGCCGGTGGAGGTGACGATGAACGTCAGCCTCGACTTCGCCACCAGTCAGCCTTAGCTGCGAGAAGTCTTTCAAACAGGAGATTGAGGAGATCAGGAGTCCAGGAGCATTTAACTAATAACGCTTCTTGTCTCCTGGTCTCCTGATACCAACCGCCGCGTTAAGACAGAAGCTCCCTGTACAACTCGAGCGTCGCGCGGCCGGCGGCATCCCACGAGAAGTCACTCTCGACGATGCGCCGGCTGGCTTCGCCGAAGGACTGCAGCAGGCGCGGCTGGTCGATCGCGCCGCTGATTGCCGCCGCCAGCGCTGAGACGATCGCCGGGTTCCACCAGCCAGCCATTGACGCCGGGCTGCACCTTGTCGGGCAAGCCACCGGCGCGCGTGGCGACGACGGCGCGCCGATGCGCCATCGCCTCGAGCGTGACGAGCGAGCTGCCCTCGTACAGCGTCGGATGGACGAAGAGCGTCGCCGCTTCATACCACGCATGCAGGGTCGCATCGTCTACGCGGCCGAGTCAGCATGGCGTGCGCGGCCAAGATCCGCGTCGCGGATTGCGCGCTCCAGCCGCGGCCGGAACGGGCCGTCGCCGATCACGACCCACCGCCATCGGCCTTCAGGCAGTCGTCCGCCGTGCGCGGCCAGCGCGCCGAGCGCGGCGGCGAGGACGTGGAAGCCCTTGTTCTCCTCGATCCGCCCGACGCTGAGCAGCACCACATCGTCGCGGCCGATGCCGGCCGCGAGCCGCGCGCGCGCCGCGTCGGCTGGCGTCGCGAGCCGATCGAGCGCGCGCAGGTCGAGCGCGTTCGGGATCGACGCGACGCGCTCCTCGCGGCACGTGGAGGTGCTGGAGCACCACCGGCTCGAGCGCGCGATCGGTGGCGATGATGCGATCGGCGGCACGCGCGCAGGCGAGGACGGCGCGCCGCAGCGGCAGATAGCCGGCGCGCTTCAGCCGCGCCCGGCCGGGACTCGGTCGCGCCAAACTCCTCGAGCCCCTGCGGGTTGAGCACGAGCGGCGACGGCGCTCGCTGCGCCGCGTCGCCGCGCGTAGCCCAGCACGCTCGCGCCGAGGCCGTGCACGATGTCGATGCGGCCTTCGCGCACGAGCTCGAGCGCCGCGCGTCCTGCCCGTAGGCCGAACAGCGGATACGCCGTGCTGCGATCGATCACGGTCGTGCCGCGCCGGCCGGCGAGCGGAAACGTGCGGTACGGCACGGTCGTCGATGGTGACGCGCGGATGGATCGCGTCGCGGCTCGTGCCGTCGTCTCGCGGCGGCCGCGTGATGAGCGTCACGTCGACGCCGGCATCGGCAAGGTAGCGCACGAGGTCGTAGACGTGCCGCTCGAGCCCGCCGATGGCCGTGCAGCGGGAACACGGATCGCGCGACGACGGCGACGCGGAGCACGGAGCGATCACGGACGGTGCAGGATTCTACCGGTCGCCATCTTCCTGGTGCTCAGCACGCTCGACGTAGAGCGACTCGATTCGCTCGACGACCGCAGCGGATCGAACGTCGCCTCGATGTGGCGTCGCAGCTCCGTCCCCAAGCCGAGCGCGCAGTGCCTCGTCGTGCTGCAAGCCGGCGGACGTCGTCGGCCAGGCCCGCGGCGTCGCCGACAGCAGTCCGGTTTCGTCGTGGGTGACGATGTCGGGTGTGCCGCCGGTGTTCATGGCCGCGATCGGCACGCCCAGCGCGCTAGCCTCGAGCAGCACGCGGCTGAGCGATTCCGGGCCGCGGGACGGGAAGACCAGCATCGACGCATGCGCCAGCCAGCGCCACGGTCGCTGGCGCGATCGACCCAGCCGACGAACCGGATGTCGCCTGCGCGATGCCGCGCCCGCGCTTCGATGCCGCGCGCGCTCCGGTCCATCGCCGACGATGACGAGCGGCCAGTCGAGGTCCGCGCGCTCGACGACGTCCACGAGGTGCGATGTGCCTTTGTTCGGCGCGAGCTTGCCGAGGTAGAGCGCGTACGGCTTCGGCAGAGGCGGCGCGGTCGCGGCCGCGCGTCGCACGCAGTGCCGTCGACGTCCACGGGATTGGGGATGATCTCGATGCGCGTCGCCGCGAGTTCCGGCGCTCGCGCGCGAAGGTCCGCGGCGATGGTCGAGCTCACCGCCACGATGGCATCGGCCCGCGCAAGGCCCGTGCGCTTGCGCGCGAGGTTCGCGCGCATGTACGGGATCATCGGCAGCGCCAGCGGCCACAGCGCGCCGCCGCGCGGCCGGATGCAGCGCGTCATCATTCGCCGCCGAACACCCGGGGCACAGCGACGTCGGCGTGCGCGATGTGAATGAGATCCGACCAATAGCAGACCGGCCAGTAGTCGCGCACCGTGCAGACGGCCGGGATACTCGTGGCGATGCGCCGCCTCGATCGATGGCGAGCGCCGTGAGCACGTGCTGACCGTGCACGAGCTCGACGCCCTCGCGCGCGATCGATCGTCCGAGAGCCGGTCGGCAAGGCGCGGGTAGAGCCGCTCGTTCTTGAAGTAGTTGCGGACGAACAGGCACGGTCGGCGCCGCGAACGCCGAACTCGACGACCCGAAGCCTTCGTACGTCCCGCTCGCGGCTTCGCCTCGGGCTCACCCGGCCGCGGCTGCACGACGATGACGCCGTGCCCGCGCGCGCCGCAGGCCGCGTCGCCAGCTCGTACGTGCTCCAGCCGCTGCCGCCGCAGACGGGCGGGAACGCAGTCGGTCGGCGAATGCAGGATGCTGCATGTGAATGCTGAATGCTGTATTCGAATCTCGACGTCGCCAGGCGTCGAATGCCTCGTCCAGCGCGGCGCAGTGGGCCTGCCAGCTGAACTCGCGCACGCGCGCGCTCGCGCGCGGCCTCTCCCAGCGTGCGCGCGAACGTCGGGATCGGCCAGCGGTGCGAGCGCCGTCGGCGAGCGCGCCGGGTTGCGCGGGGTCGTAGAGCAGCCCTCGCGGCTATGTGCCCGACAAGCGCCGGAATCGCGATCGATGGCGGGTGCGACGACGGGGAGGCCCGCGGCCATGTACTCGAAAATCTTGAGCGGCGACCAGTAGAACCCGAGCGAGAGCGGACGATGGGCGCCGAACTCGAACGGCGCGACGCCGATGTCGGCGGCCGCGAGGCACGCGGGCATCGCGTCGTGCGGCGACCGCGCCGGTGAATGACGATGCCGGGGACTCCCGCGGCTGCGGCCCGCACCGCGCCGCAGCTCCGGGCCGTCGCCAACGAACACCGCGCCGATGTCGGACCGGCCGCGCGCGCGCAGCTCGCGAACAGCGCGCACGAGATTGATCGCCCCGTGCCAGCTGCGAAAGCGCCGGCGAAGATCGCGACCGTCGCCGCCGGGCCTGGCAAACGGCGCCGTCGCCCGAGACGCCGGGCCGGAACCGGTCGGTGTCCGCGCCCCACTCGAGCGCGGACGATCTTTCGCGACGGCGTCTGCGGCGGCAGGATCGCCGCGCTCGGCGTGACGATGAGGTCTGCGCGCCGCAGATGCCGTTCCCGCCAGCGCCGCATCGGTTCGACGATCAGGGCGCGATCGATGCAGCGCCTTCGTCGAGCCGGCATAGTCGACGACCGGCGCGTTCACCTCGAGCACGCGTCTGCGCCGCGCGCCGCGGCGCGCAGCGAAGATGGCCTCGCCGCCAAAGTTGTAGTACCGCTCGATGACGACGTCGCGGCTGCGAGCTCGCGCGACGATGCGGCGCACGGCGCCCGTGCGCATCCAGCGAAGCTGCCGGGCGCGTGAAGCGGCGGCGACATCGGCGTCCAGCGCACGGCGTCGCCGGTCCGGGGAAGCGCTCCGCGCCGCGGCGTCACGAGCACGTGCACGTCGTGTCCGAGCGCCGCGAGCCCCTCGGCGACGGCCGTCGACGTGCACGGATCCGCCAGTCGTGCCCGGGCACCGTCTGGTCGATCGCGCGAGTACAGGATCCTCATCGCGACCGATGGTTCGGCTGAGGCCGGACACTCGCGGTTCCGGCCTTGCGCCAGGCTCGGCGGCTCGGTCCTTGACGAGCAGCGCGAAGAACGGCCCCGACGTGATCCGGCCAAAGAGCACGACGTCGAGCTTCATCGCCAACGACAGCGCCCGCAGCGCCGCGTAGGTCGCCGGACTGCTCGCGATCGTGCTCTTCGCCGCGGTCCCGCGCCTCGCGGATCGGCTCGCGCGTCGGCATCGTCGGCGGTCGCACGCCGGCGCCAGCCGGCGCGCTGCCGCCTTCGCCATGGCCCGCTCCGCCATGCGCATCAGGATGTTCTCGACGAAGCCACCGACGATCGGCGTGTAGAAGCGTGATGCGCGCGATGCGGAAGCCCGCTCGCGCGCGACGCGCTCGAGGTCGGGAACGTCGGCGAGCGGGTTGAGGTGATCGGACTTGCGCAGCCGTTCCTGCCGCATGTCGATCAGGCCGAGGCGCTCGAGGCCGCGCGCCAGCCGTTGATCCAGCGCAGGCCGACGGCGACCGGCGCGTTCTTACGCACGTGCGTGTAGACGAACAGCGCGCCGCCGGGCTCGAGCATGCGGTTCGCCTCGGCGCAGCATGCCGCGAAGCGCCTCGGGCGAGAGGTGCTCGAGGACGTCGAGCGACCACGCCTTGGTGAACGTCCCGTCGGCAAACGGCAGGCGCCGCAGATCGCCGAGCAGCGAGCGGCACGTCGCGCCGCGCTTCCGCGGCGAAGAACGGACTGATGTCGATGCCGATCGCTTCGGCGCCCAGGTCGCGATTCCACAGCGAGCGCCCGCCCGCTGCCGCAGCCGAGATCGACGACGAGATCGCCGGGCGCCGGGCGCAGGAACTCGCGCAGCATGTCGTTGCGGATCTTCGATCCGAGGAGCGGCGGCGACACGCGCTCGTGCCGCGCGTCGGCATGCAGCGCCTCGTCGAGATACTTCGTCTGCTCGGCGAACTCGATCCGCGGCCGCAAGTCGAGGTAGTCGCTCGGGGCCTGCGGTAGCGACGGCCGCATCCCTGGCAGACGAGCGAGGCCGTGTCCGGCCGCGGCTCGGGCCAGCGGCCCGGCAGTCGGGGCAGCGGACCAGCGAGATCAGCCGATCGGAGATCATCGGACGGCCGTCGCGCCGCAGCACACTTCCGAAGAGCGCCTCGAGCCGCTCCGCGCGCCGCGCTCCAACTGTACTCCGCGACCGCGTCGCGCGCCGCCGGTGCGAGCCGCGTCGCCGAGCGCCGGGTCGGCCAGCGAGGCGTCGAGATCGCCGGCGGCCAGCGCGCCGCGCATCGCCGGGCCGACGAGCACGGGCATTCACGCCGTGCCGAGCACTTCGCGAATCGAGGGCAGGTCGGAGGCGACGATGGCGCGCCCGGCCGCCATGTACTCGAACAGCTTGAGCGGCGATGTCGCGCGGCTCGAGATCGCCGACGCCGGGTTGGGCAGCGCCAGGATGTCGGCCTCGCGCAGGCGCGCAGCGACTGCCGCCGGCGCGATGTGCCCGGTCAACTCGACGCGATCGGCGACACCCAGCGCTCGCGCGAGCGCACGGACCGCGCCAGATCCGGTTCCTGTTCATGGCCGCCGACGATGAGGCCGCGGACATCGGGCACGCGCGCGAGAGCCTCGACCAGCACGTCGACACCTTTCCAGGGGTAGAGGTGACCGGCATAGCCGACCGTCACCGGTCGTACGCGGCGACGGCTTCGTGCGCGACGCGTGCCAGATCCGCGCGCCGTCGGGTATCGACCGCCAGTCGAGCGCGAGGCCAAGCGCGTTCGCGACGCGCTGGCGAGGCCGGCGGTAATGGTCACGTACCCGTCGGCCCGCTGCCAGACGTGCGTCCTCGCGCCGCGCGAGCCGCGCCAGCTTCGACGCGCTCGGCTGCCGTGGCCGTCGACGACCAGCGGTCGGCAGCGCCGCTGCGACCTCGGGCGCATAGCCGTGCGACTCGTACACGAGCGGGGCCGGCCGCGGGAGGCGCAGCAGCAGCGACGCGACCGCCAGATCGCGCGTCATGACGATGTCCGCGCGCGCCGCGCCAGATCGCACGCCCGGCGGCGAACGCCAGGTAGCCGATCCGGCGCGCAAAGGCGGGCCCGCTTACCGGCGCCCGCTCGATCGTCGATCCCTTTCGCGGCGTCAGGCCGTAGTACTCGAACGGATCGCGAGCGGGCGTCTCGGTGTCGGGCGGACGACGAGCTGAACGCTGTGCCCGCGGCCGGCGAGGGCGTAGCACGTCTCGATCGTCTGGATGCCGTTTGCCCGCTCGAGCGGGAAACGGATATCGGCGAAGTAAAGAATCCTCACGACGGTCAGTAATGCGGGGGTGGAACGGTCGGATCACGGTAGAAGGATGGTCGATCGAAGAGGTAGCGATAGGCGAGCCCGGGCGCCATGGACGGGACGGTCACGAATGCATCATAGGCATTCTTGCTCAGCTCGAGCCGCTGCCGATCCATCAGACTGCGTCCCGAATTGCGCCATGAGCGCGAGGTTCCACCAGAGCAGCACGCCGACGAAAGCGAGGCCCAGGCGCCGAATCGGCAGCCGCTGCATCATCGAGAAGATCGTCGCGAGTCCAAGGACCAGCAGAATAGTCGAGCTCACGAACCGGCGCTGGCCGAAGGCGCCCGCCGACGTCCACGAATCGAGCGAGCCCAGCAGATACACCTGCGCCACGAACGCCACACACAGCGCGCGCGCGATGCCGCGCGGCTCGGCGATCGGTCACGGCGAGTCGTGTGTCCCAGGGTTGCGCGCGCCAGAGCCGGACGCCATGACCGCCAACCCGGCGAGCGCTACAAGCGCCAGCGGCGTCCACAGGAAGAATCCATGTTCGGGCGAGGCGAGGATGCTCCAGGCGTGAGGCGTGAGCCAGTTCATCTTCCGGCTGACGAGCCGCGAGGGTCCGACACGCCCGTTCAAGGCGAGATATGCCACGGCCTGCGGCAGGAAGCTCACGCCGCATGCGAGAGCGGCGGCGGCGGTCGCGCGGAGCGCACGGCCGCAGCCGCACTGCTGAGGGTTCTTCAGCACGTCGCATGCGCCAGAATCGACGGCGGGCGCGGCGAAAAACGTCACGTCCTGCTCGCGCACCATCACCATCAGGGCGCCCGCGGCGCCGAGCGCGAGTCCGCCCGGGAGCGTCCACCGCTCGCGCACGTGCAGCCACACCAAGACGAAGAGCGCGACCGCGAACGCCGCTGTGGCATGCGCCATCGGCTGGTGCCAGGTGCGTGTAGAAGAGGAGCGGCGTGCCGACCCAGATAGCGAGCGCCGCAAGAACGCTCTGCGGCCGGTCCGAGCCCGTACTGTTCCCGCCGCACGGATTGACAGCAGCAGTGCCGCGAATGCCGTAGATCGCGGACCCATAGCCACGGCCGCGACGTACGGCCAGGCGATAGCCATCGCGCGGGCACCGCCGATCCGCCAGCCGCGCCAGCAGCACTCCGGCATCGGCGACGGCGTAGAACGGCGCCCACAACAGCGCCGACCCGACCGTTGCGAAGTTGACGCGGCGGCCGGTTTCGGTCGTGCGCTCGAGGAAGGTTTCGTGGAAGCTGTGGTCCCGCGCCACGCCGGCGTCATAGAAATGCTGGTATTCGTTCTCGAACGACACGTCGCGATCGAACCAGAGCGAGCGCAGGAACGAGAAGTACTGCGACTTCGTCGCGTCGCATAGATGCGCGACGTCACCGCGGGCAGCGAACGAGAGCCAGGAGGAGGAATACCCGGATTTGCGGCCACGAGCCGTGGCGCTCGGATGCGGCACGCGGCTGCGGCGTGGCGGTTGCGGACGCGCTGCAGCGCAGGAGAGTGGGTCACGTCGCTATTGCAGGGTCAGGAACTTGAGCAACTGGGTCAGGTTGAAGCCGGCATGGCTGACCATGGGCGCGACGACGCTGCGGCGAACGAGATAGATGGTGCCCCACAGCGCGCCCAGGACGCCGACCGTCAGCGCCGCGTCCCAGCCCTGGTCGACATGTCCGAGGCCGAAAAGCGAGCTGTGCACTATCACGCCAACAACCCCGCCTCCAAGATACTGGCTGAAGCGGTGCAGGATGAAGCCGCGCTGGATCTCTTCGCGCACGCCGCCGGCAATCATCACGACGAACGCAAAAATCACCGCGTCCCTGGGATTCTGCATCAGATCGGCCATCGGATTGCGCTGCACGTTGTGCAGCTGCGGCGCAAGCGTGATGATGAGGCCCAGCAGCAACAACGTCACCATGAAAACAAGCGGCAGAAGGAGGAATCCGGCCGCCAGTTCCCGGGCGACCGGCCGTGTCCCGAGCAGCACCTCGCGAGCGCTCTCGCCGTGGGCGCGAAGAAACAGCAGCGCGAGCCCGACGATGAGCACCGTATCGAGCAGGGAAAGGGTTGCCACGAATAGAGGTGACCACGTGCCGTTGGCCGTCTGCAGGCGCATACCCAGGCCGTTCAAGACGACGAGCAGCAGGACCTGGGTCGGGAAGCCGGAGCAGAGGAACACCTCCGCAAACGCCGCCGCCCGATCTGCGAACGCGATCCGCGGCATCGCCTCGGCTGGCATCGGCGGCTGATCGAACATCTCTTCGACTTTACAGGCAGGGAGTGCGGATTCGCTCACAAATGCCGAGCTGGAGCGAAATTCTGACAATGTAAATCTTACTCAAGGATGGTACACTGCCGGTTGCACAACATGGATAAAGCAATGATGGAAGAAGCAACGACGACTGCCACTGAGACCCAGGGGGAGCGAGTACTCATCGTCGAAGACGACCCGTCGACGAGGACTGGGCTGGCCGAGCTCGTCCAGGCCTGGGGCTTTCAGACCGAGGAGGCGTCTGACGGCGAGGAAGGCTTCCGCAAGGTGACGAGCTTCCGGCCGGCAATCATCGTCAGCGACCTGATCATGCCGCGCATGGGCGGCCACGACCTCCTCCGCACCCTGAAGGATCAGCTGTCGGACATCACGTTCATCCTGCTGACGGCGCAGGGCACCATCGAGAGCGCCGTCGAAGCGATCAAGGATGGCGCCTACGACTATCTGAGCAAGCCCGTGGATCCGCAGCGGCTGCGCATACTGCTGAACAAGGCAGTCGAGCGGCAGGAGACGCTGCGTGAGGTCAAGCTGCTGAGGCGCCAACTCCGCGAGCAGGGCAGCTTCGGGCGCATCGTCGGCAACAGTCCCAACATTCGATCGCTCTATCGCGTCATCGAGCAGGCGGCGCCGACGGCCGCGTCAGTGCTCGTCTGGGGTGAGTCGGGCACAGGCAAGGAGCTCGTCGCGCAGACCGTGCACGAGCTGAGCCCGCGCGCCTCGTTCCCGTTCGTGGCCATCAACTGCGCCGCGATTCCCGAGACGCTGCTCGAGAGCGAAATCTTCGGCCACGAAAAGGGCGCCTTCACCGGCGCACACGATCGCCGGACCGGCGTCTTCGAGCTGGCGCACCGCGGCACGCTCTTCCTCGACGAAATCGCCGAGATGGTGCCCGCGACGCAGGTCAAACTGCTGCGTGTGCTGCAGGAGCGCACCTTCCGGCGCCTTGGCGGACGTCAGGAGCAGACGGTGGACGTGCGCGTGATTGCGGCCACCAACCGCGATCCCTCGGAAGCCGTGCGCGACGGGCGCCTGCGTGAGGATCTCTACTACCGCCTGAACGTGTTCACCATCGAGCTGCCGCCGCTGCGCGATCGCCGCGCCGACATCCCGCTTCTCGTGCAGACGTTCCTCAACGAGTTCAACACCCGGAACAACAAGGCCGTGCGCGCCGTGGATCAGGAGGCGATGTACCTCCTCGAGCGCTACGGTTGGCCGGGGAACATCCGCGAGCTGCGCAACGTCATCGAGCGCGCGACAATTCTCGCCGAGGGCGACTTCATCGAGACCAAGCATCTGCCCCCGCCCGTCGTCACGCGCAGCGAGCAGACCCTGCCAACGGTCACGCTGTCGCCGGGGACGACCGTAGACGAGGCCGAACGGCGGCTGATCGTCCTGACGCTCGAGCACACGCGCAACAACAAAACGCGCGCCGCCGAGATCCTGGGCATCAGTCTCAAGACGCTGCACAACAAGCTCAATAGGATGAAGCAGGAGACCAGGAGCTAGGAGTTAGGAGTTAGGAGTTAGGAGCTAGAGAGTCAGGAGCTAGAGTCGGGTAGCTTACGCCGAGCCGGGACGACGTTGATTGATACCGGTTGTTCGAGCGGCAGCGCCTGCGGCCCGAGCGAGGCGCGAAGTCGCCGAGCGAGAGCGCGTGGGGGTGGGGCCCCACGCGCATTGATTAACGTAGATGTAATCGCAGCTAGCATCGAGCCGCCGTATTTGAGCATCAAAGCAAAGCAGGTTGCCGGGGTCACCGCCCTCGTGGTGTTGGTCGTTGCCGGCATGATTGCCGTCCAGATCGCGTCGCTGACCAGGTTGCGCATCGATGAAACGGCGTCGCGCGCAAAATCGCTGAAAGAGGCGATGCTGCATCGCGCCGCCGGCGTCGTCCGCGAATCGGGGATGACCAACCCGTACCTGGCGATCCGCAACGACAACGGGATGCGCTCGATTCTGGAGTCGGCGGTCACCACCCAGCCCGATACGAACACCATCCTCTACGCCGCCATCGTCGACACGGACGGCAACGCTGTCGCCCATAGCGAGACGACGCTCGAAGGGCAGCCGACACCGCGGCTCGAGGACTTGACGAACATCACCGAGGCGTCCTGGTGGCGGCAGCTGTGGTTCGTGTTCGAGGAGCGCCGCTACGAGCTGCGCGAGCAGATCCTGGCCGGTAACGCGCCGTTCGGCGCGATTCGCATCGGCGTGTCCACGTTGTTCGTTCGTAACGAGATTCTCAAGGCGCTGACGAACTTCGGCTACACCGCGCTCATCGCCCTGGCGATCTCGACGATGGTCGCGACGCTGCTGGCGCAGTGGATGCTCCGTCCGATCCACGTCATTCAGAGCGGGCTGACGCGGCTGGGCCGCGGTGAGCTCGACGTCCGGCTCGATTTGCCCGGACAGGAGTTCGCCGACCTCGGCAGCTCGTTCGAGGCGGTGAGCGCCCAGCTCGCCGCAGTGCGCAACAACGCGCTGCCGGCGGTATCGGCGTCGACGGCGACCGAGTTCGAGTCGGTCATGGAGAACCTGGAGGACGCCGTCGCCCTCTTCTCGCCGGAAGGCGAGCTGATGTTCTCCAACGCCGCCATGCGGGCGCTGCTGCCGGCCCTGGGGACGCACACGACGTCAGCCGGCCAGGTCAAGCCGTCGCTGGCGCTCCTCGCCGAGAACGATCCAGTGCGCCAGCTCGTGGAGCGGGCGCTGGCGGGCCGGAAGTCGGCCGGTCCGGTGGCGACGCCGCTCGGAACGCCAACAGAAGCCGATCAGGAGGCACCCGAGCACTTGCTGCTGTGTCACGTGATCGACGATGCGAAGGGCCGGTTCATTGGGGCGATGGTCGTGGCGCGTAACCTGGTCTACCTGAATCAGGTGCACACGACCCTGAACTATTCCCGCAAGCTGGCGGCGCCTCGGCCGGCTGATGGCGGGCGTGGCGCACGAGGTCAAGAATCCGCTGAACGCGATGACGATTCACCTCGAGCTCCTCAAGCAGAAGCTCGGCGCGATGCGCGAGCCAATCACGGTGCCGGCTGGTCCGTCCGGCGGTTCGAAGACGCTCGACCTGACCAAGCACGTGAACGTCATCGGCGACGAGATCAAGCGCCTGGATCAAGTCGTGGTCGGGTTCCTCAAGTTCGCCCGGCCGGACGAATTGAAGCTCCAGCCCGTGCACCTGTCCTCGCTCATCAGCGAAGTCCTCTCGATGACCGCGCCGGAGGCCGAGCGTCGCGGCATCATCCTCAAGACGGAATGTCCGCCGAGCGTGCCCGAGATCAACGCCGATCCTGGGATGCTGCAGCAGGCGCTGTTGAACCTGACGATTAACGCCTGCCATGCCATGCCGGATGGCGGCACGCTCAAAATCCTGTGCCGCCCGGTAGCACGGCGACGGGTCGAGATATCGATAGAGGATACGGGCGTTGGCATTCCGCCCGAAAACCTGAGCCGGATCTTCGACTTGTATTTCACGACGAAAGAAAAGGGTAGCGGGATTGGTTTGTCGATGGTGTTCCGGATCGTCCAGCTCCATGACGGCGAAGTGGAAGTGCAGTCCACGCCGGGCCGCGGCACGAGGTTCCGGCTTCTCTTTCAGCAGGCGTAACAAGGAGTCCTTTGTGACGCGCTCTCTGTTGAATTCAGTCCTGATCCTCTCGGCGGCGCTGGCGGGAGCCTGCGCCACGAGCCGCGCTCAGATTCCCGAGCAGCCGCCGACGCTGGCGGTTCCGCCCGTCCCGCCGCGGGCGATAGAATCCGCCGTGATAGCCGAGCCGCCGCCAGATCCTCAGCCGGTCGAACCGGCGCCGGCGCCGGCGCCGACGCCAAGCCGGGCAGGGAGGCCGCGGCCGCCGGCCGCCGAGGCCAAGCCCGATCCGAAGGATGTACCGGCCGACACCCTGCCGGTGGCGCCGCCACCGCCAGTCGCGCCGCTCCGTTCGGCGACGACGCCCACCGGGCCAGAGGCCGCGCGGCAGGTGCGCGAGATTATCGACGGCACCCAGAAGATGCTCGACGGCGTGTCGTCACTCGGGACCGACGACCGCAAGGCCAATTTCCAGTCGGCAAAGGCCCTTCTGGTGCAGTCGGAGGAAGCTTTGAAAAAGGACGAGCTGACCCTGGCGCGCTCGTTTGCCGACCGGGCCAACAACATCGCCAAGCTTCTGCTCACCGGCCGGTAGAGTTGCCCGGCTGTTACATCGCGTGAAAAATAGGGCAATCAGAAGAAGCCTGCGTCTTTGCGCGGGATTGTCCATATCTTGCGCCGGTGTCAAAAAAGAGCACAATATATGGTGGATCGGGCCTTGACAACAACGTAAACAGGGGCCATTATCGTCCCCGCCTTTCGCGCGAACTAAATCATCGCGCGACCGGCGAGGCCACGAGATCCGCGAGGCATCCCAGCCCTCGCAACGTCGGGAAACGGGGTAGTGAACGTGAGACCTGGATCAACGAACGGGCCGCGAATTGGCCTGTCGCACCTTGTCTTGCGCCAACTGTCCGCGAGCCCGACACGTCGCGTGCGCGCTTCCAGCAAAAATTTGTAAGTCTTCGGGGCTAGTCGACCATTGGGGGTGGTTGACCGGCTCGGCGTTTTCGGAGGGGAAATATGCACAGAGGCGCTGCTCCGCAGGTGGAAACCACCAGAGGAGAGACGACCGCACCACGCCCAGCGACACCCGCAACTGCGGCAGGTCTGGACTTTGTCAGATTCTTCAGCAAGGAAGGGATCGATCCGTTCGACGAGGTCGAGTGGGAAGTACGGTCGGCCGTCATCGGTAACGAGAAGGGCCATGTGGTCTTCGAGCAGCGCGACGTGGAAATTCCCCGTTTCTGGTCGCAGCAAGCCACCAACATCGTCGTCTCCAAGTACTTCCGCGGGCAGATCGGCACGCCCGATCGAGAACGCAGCGTCAAGCAGCTCATTGGCCGGGTCGTCGACACGATCACCGAGTGGGCGCGCAAGCAGAACTATTTCGCGAGCGAAGACGATCTCCAGGCGTTCAGCGACGATCTGAAGCACCTGCTGGTCTATCAGAAGGCCGCGTTCAACAGCCCGGTGTGGTTCAACGTCGGGTTCGAGAAGGCGCCGCAGTGCTCGGCGTGCTTCATCAACGCCGTGCAGGACACGATGGAGTCGATTCTCGGTCTGGCAAAGACCGAGGGCATGCTCTTCAAGTATGGGTCCGGCACGGGCTCGAACCTGTCCAGTATCCGTTCGTCGCGCGAGCTTCTCGCCGGCAGCGGCACGGCGTCCGGCCCCGTTTCGTTCATGAAGGGCTTCGACGCGTTTGCTGGCGTGATCAAGTCAGGCGGCAAGACACGCCGCGCCGCGAAGATGGTGATCCTCAACATCGATCACCCCGATGTTCCCGACTTCATCA
>CAWHNN010000027.1:0-202645 GCA_963830815.1 uncultured Acidobacteriota bacterium
CAGCACAATCTCCCGGGCGATCCCCAGGAGCCGGCTCGCCATCGTTGCGACGCCAATCAGGCCCGCGGACCGGGCCAGACGTGAATTCATCGTACGAAAAGGAGCGCCGGGCCGCGGCGAGGCGGGAAACGCATGAGCCAATCAGCGTACCACAGGCGTTCGAATGCGAATGGTTTGGACACCTGAGGTATCAGGATTGAAGGCGAGTACAAAAAAAGGCTTCTGCCTCGCGGCAGAAGCCTGATGGAGGATGGATGAGAGGCTTGTGCGTGCCTTTCAATCTGTTTAGACGGCCTCCAGCGGGAAAAGTTTGGGGCATTTCAGCCCAGCCGTCGTTTTACCAGTTCGGTGACGGCCTTGCCGTCAACTGCCTGACCGGCGAGCCGCGGCATCAGCGCCTTCATCACCTTGCCCAGGTCCTTCGGACCGCTGGCGTTCAGTTCGGTGACGACATCATTCACCAGCTGCTCGAGGCCGGCAGTGTCGATGGGCGGCGGTAGATAGGCCTCCAGGATGACGATCTCGGCAGCCTCCTTGTCGGCCAGTTCATCGCGGCCACCCTTCCGGAACTGCTCGATGGAATCGCGGCGCTGCTTGATGAGCGACGTCACGACCTGCTGTGACTCGGCGTCGTCCAGCGCTCGGCCTTTCTGAACCTCCTGGTTCATCAGGGCGGCCTTTGCCATACGCAGCGGGCCGAGGCGTGCCGCGTCCTTGGCCCGCATGGCGCCGGCGATGTCCTGGCTGATCTTGTCGATTAAAGGCATGACTCTCGGTTCTGGGTTCTCGGTTTTCGGGTTCGGTCGAGGTGCTAGCGTGGTCCAAGCGTAACCCACCACGCGTCCACTCCGACATAAACGCTTGCGGCGAGGAGCACCACTGCCAGCGCGCGCCAGTTGGCGCTCGAGGCCCAGCTGGCGGTGGCCCCGGCAGCACCGAAGACGGCAATCGCGGGAATGGCCGCCAGGTAGTAGCGCATATCGACGGGCGTCAGGATGCCGAGCACGAGAAAGGCGCCGCACGTCACCAGCCAGCCGGCCGTTGTCAGCGTCGAGCGATCGCGAGCGCCGCGCCGCCAGAGGCTGACGACGCCCGAGGCAGCCAGCGCCAGCGCCGGAAAGCCGAAGTAGATGCGGAGATATCGAGGCACCGATTCGAGCCTGGAAACGATCCCCCGTCCGCCCGCGTCCGGCGCCGCGGTTGCGGTTTCACCGCTGATGCGAGCGAATTCCGTCTGGTAGGTGTCGAGGAAGTGGGCGTAATAGACGACGACCGCGAGGATCGCCGCGATGATGGCCGCGGCGAGCACGGCTGCGGCAGGCGAGCGCATCGCGGGGCCGCCGCGCCACCAAAGGAGAAGATGCCACTGTCGTTGCTGCGACCGAGCCGATCGCGAACGCGCTGGTGTGCGAAAGAAACGCCGCCGCGAGGGTCATCGTCAGGATGGCGATGGTTGCCGGCTGTTGCGCTCGAACCATCGGAACAGCCATCAAAGCAAGAGCGGCGACAGAGATCGACTGCGCAAAGGCGTTGGTCAGATTCCCCGCGACCATGACACCAAAGCCGAGCGGGATCAGGTGGTAGAGCGCGACAGCGAGCGCCCCCGTCAGTCGGTCGCCCCTGATACGGCCCGCGATGTTATAGAGCAACAGGCCGCACAACGCGTTGGTCGCGCAGACGATCGTGCGCAGCAGCGTCATGTCGGAGAGCCCGCGCCTGACGAAGCCAGCGAAGGGAATGGCGACGATGTAGAGACCCGGCGCGTATGGGAACCGATAGTTGCCGGGAGCAATCGACGTGAAGTAGTAGTGCCCGGCAAGCACCTCCTGGAATCGGTGCGCCTGGAACAATGCGTCGCCTATCGGCATGTTGGGATGCAACAGGGCGAGTAGCTCGAGCACGAATGCCGCGGCCGTGAAGGAAAGCGCGAATTTGGCCGTATTCCTGAATGCCTCGCGGCGCTTCCACCTCGCGATAGCTGCCAGCGCGATCGTAGCCACCGCCGTCCACGCCACGGTGCGCACGACGACGTCCGCGTAGTCGGTGTAAGGGCCGAATCCATGCGCCACCAGCGCCGCCAGGCCGAGGCTGAGGAGAATGGCCGTGGCGACGGTTGCTGCGGGAGTGACACCCAGCAGCGCCGCGGCGACGCCGACAGTTGCCGACGCCACCGCAATGCGCGCCAGCGCCAGGCGTGGCGGAATGACGATGCCGGTCGGCGATAGCGTCAGAGAATCGAGCATGACGCCGAGCGTGCGCGTATCCGCTGGTCCGGGCACGAACGTGGAAGACGAGCGCATGCGCAGCGCGAGGCCCTGTTGCGCCGGCCGCGGCGGCAGGCGAACCTCGATGTCCTGGTAGTCGACAGCAGTGGCGTGAGTCTCGACTTGCGCGCCGTCGACATAGAAGAGGAGATCGGGATTGGGCGCGCCTCCGGCCCGGGCGCCGCGCACGCGAATGCGTAGGAGCCACTCGACCTGCCGGTCGAGGTCGGCAATGTCGATCGTCAGCGTCTCACCCGTCCAGGCAAACGTGCGCCGGGTGCCTGGATCGGTTTCCGACGCGTAGACGCCGTCGATGATGCCCTTGGGCGGTGTGGAGTCGAATTCGACGTGCAGAGCCGGAGCGCGCGCGTAGAGCAGGGCCAGCCCGATCGCGCCTCCGAAACGCCGCGAGCAGCGCCGCAGCGAGGGCGCGTCCGACGCCGCGAATCACGCGCCGGCCCTCGAGAGCAGGTCCTGATAGAGCGCCCGATATTTCGCGGCGACGCCATTCGGCCGGAACTCCTTCTCGATGACGTCACGGGTGGCTGCATCTGTCCGGCGCTTGTCGAGCAGGAACGCCACGATATCCCGGGCGAGCGCGAATGGTTGCTCGCGGGGAACGATGGCGACATCACGACCGAAGACGTCGTTGAGTTCGAGGCCGCCGGGGTTGTCGGCCGAGACGACTGGCGTGCCCGCAGCCAGCGCTTCCACGGCGACGGTGGGCAGTGCCTCCAGGATTGAGGGCAGAACGAAAAGGTCGGCGGCAGCGCAGTAGCGGGCCACGACGCCATTATCCACGAGGCCTGCGAATGTCACGTGACGCTCCACGCCTGCTGACCGCGCGATGGACCGCAGTTCGTCGAGCAGGCTGCCGGTGCCGCAGATCACGAGACGCGTGTCCGGATGCGTCCGGATCACTTCGTTCATCGCCTCGATAAGGTAGCGCTGGCCGGCGAGCGGGTGAAGCCGCTTGACGTTGACGAGCAGATGCCGGTTCGTGATCCCCAGCGACTCGCGGACCTCCATCTGCGCCGATGTGTCGTGCCATGAGAACTGCGGTCCGACAGGCGGATAGATCGTCTGCATGTCGCGGCGGGTCAGGCCGAGCTCGCGGGCCCGGCCGAGGAGCCGCTCGCTGTAGAAAGTGACGGCCGACGCTGCATGGTAGGCGCGGGTGAAGAGGTCGGGCACGAAGCGCTTCGGCGCGTAGTGCCAGATCTCTGTTCCGTAGAGCGTCAGCACGACCGGTTTTCGCCGGCGCTGGCACAGCAGCACCGCGAGCTCGGCAAGGAGACCGTTGCTGTGCACGTGGACGATATCCGCGCGAGCGATGGCCGGCGCCAGAGCCTTGTACATCCCGCGCGCCGCGAGCACGGCACCGACGCGAAGCGTCCGCGCCAGCAACCCGTCAGTGCGACGCGGTATCCAGATCGCGGGGCCGGGAAGAGCGGCCGGCTGTCCAGCTCTCGGCGGATGAGCGACGTACTCCACGTTGTCGCCGGCTTCGGTAGCCCAGAGCCCAAGCTGCCACGGCAACAAGGCGTTGGCGGCCTGATCCGGTGGCAGGTGCGGCGTGACGTGCAGGATGCGCAAGATGGCTCGAGTCAGTTGCAGTAGTGCCGGCGGAACTCGACGAACGTCACCGGCTGGGCGCCGAGCTCCTTGATGGCAAAGGCCAGAAATCGCTCGAGCCGATCGCAGAAGGCATCGAGCTCGGCCTGGGTGCGGTTGTACGGGCTGCCGCCGACGATCGCCTCGCTCGAATGGAAGAGGAGATTGAGCACGGGCTCGCCCGCCCGCGCCAGATCCCGGGCCAGCGCCTTCATATCCTCGAGCGACGAATACGACGGCCGCAGCCAGCGGAGACGCAGGAGCCCCAGCAGTCGAAGCAGGCGCTTGGTCGTGTACGGCCGTGGCGCACGAGCGTAGGCATACTGCAGACGCCTGGGGAGCCGGCGGTTCAGCGCCGAGCTCACCGGGACTTCGAGCAGGTTGCTCGAGCCTGCTTTCGACGCGTTGTCGTACGCCAGAAAGTACGGCCGTAGCGGCGCCTCGACGAACTCCGGTCCGCCTTTGTGCGCCTCGTAGAAGAGCGGGGCGACGCTCGATTCGACGAGGTAGCCGTGCTGCTCGAGCGCCGCGACGTGGTCGGCGGAGAATCCAAAGCGGCCCGAGCGATAGGACACCGGACGAACGCCAACCGCCGATTCGATGGCCGCAGTCAGCACCGTCAGCTGATCCTCGAACTGCCGTCGCGGCAGCGTCGACGCGTAGGCATGCCGCCGCACGTCGTCAGCCGTACATGGCGGTGTTTCCCAGACGTGATGGTGCGCGCCAATCTCGCAATCACCCTGCGGCGAGCAACATCGCGCAGCACCTCTGCCGATCTCGGGTCCGTCGCTACAGGATGCGTGATGACGTAGGTTGGCCGTACGCCGTGGCGCGCGAAGAGCGCATGCAGCCGCGGAAGAGCGTAGAGGTTCTCGAACGTCTGCTGCGTCCGCGCCGCCGCGTCCCACTGGTTGTCGCCTTCGGTGTCAATTCCGACGAGGAGAAACATCAGTCGTCAGTCTTCAGTCGACGGTCGTCAGTCATCAGTCGTCAGTCCCAGTCGTCAGTCGCAGTCGTCAGTCGCAGTCGTCAGTCGCTTTGAAGAATTCATTCAGCATTCAGCACTCAGCATTCAGCATTGCTAACGGTCCTGATCCGAGTCGCCGAGCGTTACGTGCCAGCGATCGGTGTTCTCGTAGAACGACGGGGATACGTTGATGCCGTTGACCTTCACGACGAACTGGATGCTCGATTTGACCTGGAAGTAGCCGGAACGCCTGAGGACGCGCCGGAAGCCGGCGTGCATGGCAAATGTACGAATCTTGTCGGAGTCTGCCTGTTGGGCCTCGCGGTCCACCCAGCCGAGCAGCGTGCGCAGTCCGTCCTGGTCGTCAGGGTCGACGAGGAAGTCGACGAGGCTCGTCACTCTGCCGCGCGGTTCTCCGAAATGACGGTAGACCGCGTAACCGACATTGCGATCGTCGCGGCGCAGCGCGGCGATCACGTAGCGCACGTGCGGGGCTGACACGAACTTCCAGTTCAAGTACGCGGCATCGCGCCGGACCGCGAAGTCGAACTTGTTCGCCAGCGAGTCCCAGAGCTGGGTAAAACTGTCGTCGAAGCGCTGTATGAGCCTGACTTCGGCGCCGAGCGGCCGCGTCCGCGCAACGATTTTCACGATCGGCAGCGTCACCGCCGAGACGAGGCGATTGACGCTGACCGGCCAGGTCGGTATGCGGAACGCGCGCCGCGTCAGCGGCTTGACGAGGCAGGGCAGGGGCCCGACGTCAGGCCACCGCAGCTTGTTGAAGAGGCGATACGAGGACTCCGAGAGTCCCAGGCCCAGCGAAGCACCGACGTTGCGATCCCACGTGCGGAAGAGAATTTCACCCAGGCCCTGACGCTGGCGTTCGGGCGCCACCATCACGTCCATGCCCCAGGATCCGCGCACTTGCTGACCGGTGACAGTGACCTGCACCGGCATCGTCGCGTACTGTCCGACGATCGCCGGGCCCTCGCGCGCGATCCAGATCTCCGGCTCGCCGCGCGGGTTGTTGGGGTTGCGCAGATATTGCCAGTCCCAGCGCAGACGGCTCGCCTCGGCGGCATCGTGTCCGAAGACACGACGATACAGCGCGTCGACGACGCGTCGATCTTCCGCGCGGTAGCGATCGATGTCAGCCATTCACGAAGCCGCTGGCCCGCGGGCCAGCACGTATTCAATGTTACTAATCAGCGCATCCTGCGTCAGCGTACTATCGCGCAGCCAGCGCCCGACCGCCTTGGGCAGGCGGCGGACGGTCGCCGTCACGTGCAGTTCCTCGCGGACGATGCGCAGGCCGGCGTCCGCGATTTGCTTTCGCAGGCGCGAGACGCGCACTTTTTCCAGCAGGTCGTCGTGCTTGACCTCACCGCGGCGCGCCGCCTTGATGAACGAGTTCTCGTGCGCCGGTTCTTTCAGCGTCCACGGCGCGTGGCGCGCCAGGAATTGAAAGGTGCCGAACGCCGCGCGACGTCCGATCATCAGGTGGAGCGGCAACTGGATCTTCAACCGCGGCAGGTGCGCGCCTGCGAACGACAGATAGGGCGCCGTCGAGAGGTAGACATGGCCTCGCGGCGCCAGCACGCGCGCGCACTCACGCAGGTAGAGGGGCGCATCGGCGACGTGCTCGATGACCGCGTGCGACAACACCATGTCGAACGTCGCATCCTTGAACGGGAGATACATCCCGTCGGCAAGGGCGAAGACCAGGTTTTCGTGGTGGCGTTCGCGGCCGAGCCGCACGCCGGCATCCTGAAAGCGCTCTGCGGGGTCGATGCCGACCACGAGGGCCGCCTCTTCGGCGAGCGAGAGCGGCATGCCGCCGCCGCCGCACCCGGCATCGAGGATGCGACCGCTCACGGCAACGCCCGCGCGTTCGAGGAATGCGATGACCTTGGCGCTCCGGTAGTACTCGAAGAGCGCGTAGTCGTACTCGGACCTGAACCGCAGGTCGGCGTGCGCCTTGATGGCGCGTTCGTCAATTGTGCGCACGTGTGTTCGATTCCGAGGGCGCGGATCGGGAGCCGGTCGCGACGTTCGCTCCGGTCAGCTTGTCCGGCCTGTCGCCGTGCGTCTCCGCGAACTTGTCGATCAGGGCAGCCTGGTCGTGAGCGGTGGTTTCGGCGACGTCGAACGTCCTGATGATGGTGTGATTCGGGTAGGCCTCTAGCACGTCTCGAATCACTCGTCCTTCGTACCCGACGTATGGCGCAACGTAGGTCAAAATATACCGCACATCGTCGCGACGTTCCCGGTCGTCGTAGTTTCCGAATCCGCGGCCGACGAAGACAGGCTTGATGCGGTTCTCGAGCGACAACCCGTTCGCGAGTTTACCGTGGACGAGTGTGCCGGGGGGCAGGATGCGCCCGAGCTCGACCATGGCCAGATAGTTCTTATACGTTCGGCCCGCCGCCCATTGCCCGAACTGGACGAGTTGGCCGGCGCAGACAAGAGCCGCGACGGCAATTCCCGCACGCGCGGTCCACTGGCGTCCTGCCAGGAACTTCGTAAGCGTGCCCCAAGTGGCATAGACCAGAATCGTGCACACCAACGCCAGCGCAGCACTCCGACGGACGCCGGGTCCCGGCTCGTAGAGCGCGGTGAGCCGGACCAGGGCGCCGACGACAATATACGCGGCATAGAAAACGAACGGGGCCGCCAGAACCGCCGATCGCCGGCCGATGTTCAGGATGGCTGTCGGCAGGAGCCGACGATCGCGGCCCAGGACGAGTGCCGTCAGCGCGGCCAACGCCGGGATGAAGAAGATGAAACGCCGCTCGTTCGCCACGTCGTGAACGAGAAGCTCGAATGCGCCGAGACCGACCCACATGATGAGCAGCCGCTCCGGCGGCAGCAGCGCGCGCCATCGCGCGAGCGAACCCAGAACGGCAACCATGCTGACAACGACCAGGAACCACAGCCGCGTGAAGATGTCGTGGACGATGGGAAACCACGTCGACACGGTTGAGCAGCGACCGCGCATCGTAGCTGGGTTTCCGCGTCACCGACATCTGCCAGTTGTAGAACTGGTAGTCCGTCCAGTGCGGGACGACAAAAAGAGCGAGCACGAGAGCGCCGCATACGACGAGGCCGCCAGCCGTGGCGACCGCTGTTCTGCGGCTGGCCTGGTGCCGTGCCCGGCATAGGCCACAGGTACAGCAGCACTACTTCGACGCCGATGGCGGCGACGAAAAATGCCGCTGCCGCCTTGGTGAAGAAGGCGAGCAGGGCGCACGCGGCGGCGAGCGCACCCCAGAGCGGCTGTGTCTGGGCGCGAACGTAGCAGTACCACGCGGCCACGACGAAGGCGACCATCGAGGCCTCGAGGAGCGCGGCACGATCCCACATGACGCCGATGTAGTTCGTCGCGAGCAGGGCGCCCGGCGATCAGGCCGGCGTCACGCCCGGCGATCCGGCGCATGCCGCAGCGCCAGCAACGCGACTGCGAGCAGGCCGCTCAACTCCGAGACCAGCCGCGCCTGCCACAGGCCCACGCCGAATGTGGCGAAAGACAGGTACTCGAGTCCGGTGAACACTGGTGCGACATAGAGCGGATTCCAGCGATCCTGAACCCACGCGCCGAAGAGCGCCATGTTGCGGGCGTTGTGGACCCATGCGCCCTCGTCGTGCCACACGATACCGACGGTTGACTGCCAGGGCGGATCGGCAGTGGGGAAGATCCCGCGCAGCAACGCCGCCGCGAGCAAGATGAGAATGCAGCGGCCACCAGAAATGCGGGCGCGTCGGCGTCGTGTCGACATTTGCGGTCATCTGGTGTGCTGCGCGCATTCTCCGTTGACCGATCGTCGCCACCGCGTCGGTGCCAGTTCTTCCATCGGCACCCGCCGCGGGCGTGGGAAATGAACGGCAGCTCGAATTATAGTACTGACGTGACGGAACCCTCTGCCGCGCGCTCCTCGCCGCCCGATCTGACAATGGTAGTGCCGACCTACAACGAGCGCGGCAGGATCGCGGAGCTGGCGCGGGCACTCTTCAAGGCCTGCACCGAGCACGGACTCGAACTGGAGCTGGTCATCGTCGACGACAATTCTCCTGATGGCACGGGCGCGGTTGCCGATGAGTTGACCCACGAGCTGCGAGTTCGCGTCATCCATCGGGCGGGTAAACTCGGACTCGGCACTGCGGTTGTCGCCGGCTTCGAGATCGCATCCGCCGGCATCGTCGGCGCCATGGACGCGGACTTCAGCCATCCGCCGACGCTCGTGCCGAGGATGCTCACGACGTTCCGGGCGACGGACGCGGACATCGTGGTGGCGAGCCGCTACGTACCCGGTGGCAGCACGCCCAACTGGCCCTTCAGCCGTCGGCTCTTGTCACGAACCGCTTGCATGCTGGCGCGACCGCTGACCCCCATACGCGACGCCGCGTCGGGGTTCTTCCTGA
Source organism: uncultured Acidobacteriota bacterium (assembly GCA_963830815.1). Lineage (GTDB taxonomy): Bacteria > Acidobacteriota > Vicinamibacteria > Vicinamibacterales > 2-12-FULL-66-21 > DATBJJ01. The sequence continues at coordinate 9,265 of CAWHNN010000027.1, forward strand.
TTCGCCGCGAGATCGCCCGCGTCCCGATTCAGGCGGGCGGCTTCAAGATTTGTCTCGAGCTGCTCGTTCGAGCGTGGCCGCGGCGCCTCGTCGAGCTGCCCTACCGATTCGACGATCGGGAGCTTGGTGAAAGCAAGATGAGCCTGCGTGAAGCCGCCGGCTACCTCGTCCAGCTGCGGGATCTGTATTGGCTTCGAGCAACGGGTGGCGCGCGCGAGCCTCGGCACTATCAGCAGCTCACGGCCGGTGGCGTGGATGCGCTCACAGGCGTCGACCGGCGCCGCCAGGCCGACCCGCTGATCGGCCAATCTCTCCGGGGCGGATGATAAACTCGTCGATCTTGTCTGCTGACAACTTTGCACCCTCGCGGGTCTGGCTCACCTCTGGTCTTTTTTTTGTGGCGCTCGCCACGCTGATGCTGGAGGTTCTCGATACCCGCCTTCTGTCGGTGCTGACCTGGTATCACCTCTCGTTCCTGGCTGTGTCGGTAGCCATGCTGGGAATGGCATCAGGCGCAGTGCTGGTTTTCCTGGGCGGGTCTCTGTTTGCGCCGCCGCGCGCCCGGCGCTTCTTGCCAGTGGCGACGATTGCGCTCGCGCTGGTGCTTCCCGTTTCTCACGTGACGAATCTCGTCATCCCATTTCCCGCCGTGCGCGGCGGCTCTGTGTCCGAGCTCGCTGCGTTGGCCATTTCGACGCTCGTCCTGACACTTCCCTTCGTCGCTGTCCGGTCTTGTCGTCAGCCTGGCCTTGACCCGCACCCGCGGCGCGATCGGCGTGCTGTATGGCGCCGATCTCGTCGGCGCGGCCCTCGGTTGCCTGGCCATCATCTGGCTGCTCGAGCGAACTGACATCACGTCGACGGTTCTCGCTGCAGCCGGAGCGACGGCGCTCGGCGCGGTGTGCTTCGCCAGATACGCCGGGCGCCGTGGATATGCGGCCGCGGCACTGGCCGTACTGCTCTTCGGCGCTGCGGCAGCGAATGCCACTGCGGACCAGGCCGCTCGGGATCATCTATCCCAAGAGCCGCAGTTTGTGGGGGGATGAGCGCGCGATCGAATACTCGGCCTGGAATGCTCACTCCAACGTCACCGTCCGTGCGCCCGGCGTCGGGACCGCGTTCCTCTGGGGACCGGCGGCCGACACGCCGAAGGTCGAGGTCACGATGGCGGTCGCGGCCATCGACGGCGACGCCGGTACGGTCATCACGAAGTGGGACGGCAACCCGGCGTCGCTCAATTGGGTGGAATATGACGTCACCTCGATGCCGTACCGGATTCGGCACGGTTCAGTGGGCGTCATCGGCGTTGGCGGCGGCCGCGATGTGCTGACGGCAATCGAGGCCGGCAATACCCGTATAACCGGGATCGAGATCAACAAGGCGCTCGTTCATGCTCTTCAGGGCCCCTACCGTGATTTCGCACGCATGGCCGAGCCATCCGGGCGTGACGCTCGTCCACGATGAAGCGAGGTCGTTTCTGACGCGCGCGCCGGCCAAATTCGACGTGCTGCAGATGTCGCTCATCGATACGTGGGCGGCGACCGGCGCTGGCGCATTCACGCTGTCCGAGAACGGGCTCTACACCCGCGAGGGATGGCGGGTGTTTCTCAGCGCCCTCACACCGACAGGCGTGTTCAGCGTGTCGCGCTGGTTCGATCCGGACGCCGCATCCGAGACGACGAGGTTACTGTCGCTTGGGGTCGCGTCACTCCTGGACTTTGGCGTCGCCAACCCGCGGGAGCACGTCGTCCTGGTGACGCGCGAGCGAATCGCGACGTTGATGGTGTCGCCGACGCCGTTCTCGGATGAGGACCGTGCGACCATTCGCCGCGTCGCGGAGAACATGGCTTCACGGTCCGGGTCGCTCCCTGGAGCCAGGGGGCTGATCAGCGGTTGTTCGACATCGCGAGCGCGAGGTCGTTCGCCGACCTCGATCGCGTCACCCAGGATCCGTATCTTCGATTTCACGGCTCCGACCGACCGCCGGCCATTCTTCTTCAACATGCTCAAGCCGCGCGGCTTCTTCTACCGTGAAGGCTCGGCCAGCGGCGGCGTCGTCAGCGGCAATCTTCGCGCCACGCGGACCCTTCTGGCCCTGGCCGTTATTGCTGGCGTTCTCGTATTGGCGATCGTGGGCTGGCCGCTCCTGGCGGCAGGCCGGCCGGCAATGCCGACACCGCTCTTCGCCTCGGCGATGCTGTACTTCGCAATCATCGGCTTCGCGTTCATGTTGATACAGATCGCGTTCCTGCAACGCTTTTCCGTCTACCTGGGGCACCCGACCTACACGTTCTCGATCATTCTCTTCCTCATGATTCTCTCCGCTGGCCTTGGCAGCTTCGCGTCCGAGGCGATTGATCTGGCGCGGCCGCGAGGGGTGTTCTGGTTGCCGGTGGGCATCGCGATCGCGGTTCTGGTCGAGACACTGCTGTTGCAACCGATCGTCGAGATGACCATCGGGTGGCACCTGCCCGGTCGCACGCTGGTCGTCGCGGCTCTGGTGGCGCCGCTGGCGTTTGCGCTGGGTTATTGCTTTCCGATTGGGCTCAGGCTCGTGGGCCGCCATTCTGATCGTCTAACGGCCTGGATGTGGGGCGTGAATGGCGCGTGCGGAGTCATGGCGTCGATCCTGGGCGTAATGGGATCGATGTGGCTGGGGATTCACGTCAATCTCCTCATAGCCGCGGCCTTGTACGCGCTGCTCGCCCTGCCCATGCGTCGACTGGCGGCCGCGCGGTAGGCTGTTCGGGCCCACCGTCGCGGTCCGGAGCCGTCGTCCGGTAGAGTTTTGCCGGCCTGATTGGCCTCACGGGCGTCCATATGTGTATGAAAATCAGGAGAATGGGCTTCGCGCTCGCGGCTGGAGTGCTCATCGCCTCAGCCTCGTCAGCCCAACAGTCACCACGAGCACAAACCCGTCGGGACCAACACCCGGCGCGTTGAGCGTCGATGAGCGAACCTCCATTGCTCAAGGCTGGGCATTGCTGGCTCAGGGCCTCCTCGACGAAGCTGCCACGCGTGCCGACAAGGCCCTTGCCTCGTATCCGCGCAATCCATCGGCCCTTACGCTGGTCGTCGAAGTTGCCGTTACCAGAGGAGGAGCGCAGGCGGGCTTGAGCCAATACGAGAAGTGGCTTGGTCAGCGGGTGTTGGAGGAGCCGACGGTGCTGCGGCGCATCGCTGTGGCGCTGCTCCGCGAGGCCGCTGCACAGACCGGACACATGCCTGCCCGCCTCGAGGCGCTGCGCGCGCTGGCCGCCAGTGGTGACGCGGCGGCCGCCGCCGAGTTGGCCACTGCGGCCAATGCTGGCGGAACGGCCGAACGGCGTGTGCTGGCATCGACCGGCGATGAACGGGCCGTGAGCGCGCTGATTGCCGACTTGAATAAAGTGACCGGAAACGCGATGTCAATCATCGATGCGTTGGCCGCAAGCGGCAGCAAGGCCGCAGTAGCTCCCCTCAGCGATCGTTTGAACAATCCCTCCCCAGAAATCCGCGGCGCGGCGGTTGAAGGCCTGGGGCGTCTCGGCCTCAGGCTCAGTGGCCTGGACCTGGTTTCTCGGAATCAAGCCGCTTCTCTCAGACCCACTCCGTACGTACGGGTGAAGGCCGCGGGAGCGCTCTACGGCTTGAACGACATGAGCGGTCTCCAGATTCTTCAGGAACTACTTCAGTCCGAATCATCCACTAGTCGTTTGATTACGTTGCAGGCGATGGCCTCCCGGCCGGATGCGGCCTGGCTCGACCAGGTTCGACGCCTGGCATCGGCGCCTGAGCCGGAGGCCCGGGTCGGAGCGGCGCGCCTGCTCGCACCGCACGACCCGGACCTCGCGCGGAAGCTCCTGGAAAGCGCCATGAACGATCCCAATCCGGCCATCCGCGAGATGGCATCGGAAGGTTTGAGTGGGACCGGCGCGACGAGATCTGTCGACACTCCGCCAGTTCATGAAGAGTAGCGATCGACTCACCAGCGTGCGCGCTGCGGCAGGCATGCTGAGGGCGGCCCTTCGGTGACTAGCGAGCTATGTCCTACTGAAAGCTGGATTTGGGCTGGAAAGTTCGAATCGGATGCTCTATACTGCACCCTGTTCCACAGTTTCTCACTGCTCCCAGCACAGAAGCTTGATCGTAAAGGTCCCGTGCGGAACGGCCGATAGAACCCGGTAACAGCCGGTCTATGGCCTTTTCCCGTACAGCAACGGCTGCGCCCGAGCAGCCGGGCCCCGGGGCCATTCGATCGAAAGCATCGGTAAGGGGACATCATGAGGTTCTTGATATGCGCACTTACGCCAGCACCCTAGCTGGACTCGCCATAACTGTCCTCACGCTCGCCGGACCGTTGAGTACCGCCGGGGCACAGCAGGTCTCGGGTGGCGCTACTCTCCCGGTGATGGGCCTTTTCGTGCGGGGCGTGGATACTGCGTCCGATCCCGCCGGCAACTACCTGGTCGTCGGTGGTCAGGGCACGCTCTACGCGGGTGCAGGAATTCGCAGGGGGCAGCCATCAATGGCATGCTGCCCATCAATGCAACCGGCGGATACGCGTCATTTCCTCGTGTTGTGTACAGCCCGCTCGTCAACGGCGGCGGTTTCATGATCGCCTGGGCGGAAGCTCCATACGATCCTGCGGGAAACGTGATGCGAGCGCTATTCACCCGGTGGGTGAGTTGCTCGGGCGCGATGGGCCCCCCTCAGGTCGTCTCATGGAGCACATGGTGGGAGCCGGGGAATATCGCGCTCGCGCATTCGCCCACCAGCCAGAATTTTCTCGTCGTTTGGCAGACCCCCGCGCACACGATCCCGGCCAGCCTGGTCGACCTGAACGGTGCCCCATGGGGGCCGACGGTGGCTCTGTCCACGTCGCTTGGCCGCGATCCGAGCGCAACATGGAATCCCAATACCAACCTTTACGGCGTCGCTTACAGCGGGGAAACCTACTCCGCCTTCGCGCTTGTTCCGCCATGGAACGCGGCGGCATTCGGCCGCAACACGTTCAACGCGACCGCGGCGCTGACGACCATGACGGACCTCGTCTACAACCCGTTTACCAAGTTGTATGTGATGACGTGGTTCGAGATTCTGTCAGGCTCCGCCGCGCATGCGAGGGTGGCCGAGCTCGATGCCAATGGCAACATCGTGACAAGTGGTGTCGCCTCGGCGCGCTTAGGATCGTATGACGCCTTGTCGCTGGCCTTGAATCCCGGAACTGGAACGTTTCTGCTGGTTGGCGTCGATCGCACAGTGGATACAGCCACTCGGTCTGGAACTCAACATTCGAGGATTTCCTTTCAACGGCGAGAACACGCTGTCAAGCACGCGGCCGGTGTACTACACGCGCGTCGCCGGGCAATCCCACTTCGCCGACATGGAACGTCGTCTTCAGTGCGGGTTACGCGACTTCTCCAGCCTGATCGCCACTTCGTATTGGGCTGAGTGGGCCGGCGGGGAGTTAGGCTGCGGTTGGCGCACCTGCGCCTGCCCCTGCGCCTGCACCTGCGCCAGCGCCACAAACTGGTTGTGTTGGTGTTGCACCCGTTTCCAACTGGGTGTGCGTGAATGGCGGCTGGTTGCCCCCGGACCATCCCTCGCGGCCGGCCGCGCGCCTGCCCCTGCCCTGCCCGGCCCCACCGCCCCCGCAAACTGGTTGTACTGGTGCTGCGCCCGTTTCCAATTGGGTGTGCGTAAACGGCGGCTGGTTGCCACCCGACCATCCGCTGGCCATCAACGCCACGCCGGCTCGGCAGCGGTACCCGCACCGGCACCTTCGGGCTGCTCGACACCTCAGCCCGGAGAATTGGTACTGTGTGAATGGCGGCTGGGTGCCTCCCAACTCGCCGTTGGCGCCAGCCGGGGCCTGTCCTGGCTCTGCACCGTCGGCTGGCTGGGTCTGCACTGCGTCCGGCGGCTGGGTGCCACCGAATCATCCGCTCGCGGGCGGCGGCGGCGACGACTAACAGGTTGGACGCGCCCCTTCCACGCATCGGAGGGGGCGCGCCGTCTGCTCAATCGCTTCGACTCACACGTAAGCGGTATGCTCGCTCCGGTTCCCACCTTCGAAGAAGGCCCTCGATTAGCTCGGCGACTGTGACTGCTGGCGCTCTGGCGCAGGCCGTCGCAGGTCTGTCGGAACCACGTTTGCGCCGAACACCGTCCGCGACATCACCTGCCAGACGATCGCCTGCTTGGTCATCGCCAGCCGCGCGACATCGCCGACGTGGCGGGTGATGTAGCCGGGCGCAGGAAGAACCGGCGCTTGGCGCGGTTGATGGCGTCCATCACGACCCGCTCGTCGAGGCCGTTGCCGCGCAGCATGTAGTACGAGTACTCCATCTTCGCCCAGTCGGCGTCCTCCGGCGTTCAGCCAGCCCGTCGCGCACGCGACTTTCGTACAGCGCGGTGCCCGGGATAGGGCACGGCCGGATAGAAGTTGGCGAAGTCCGGATCCAGCTCGATCGCGTACTTGGTCGTCTGCTCCATCGTCTGCGGCGTCTCGCCCGGATAGCCGAAGATGAAGAAGGCGAACGACTTGATCCCGGCGTCGCGCATGTTCCGGAACGCGGCCTGGATCTTCTGGCGTTCGAGCCGCTTCACCATGTCCTTGCGGACTTCTTCGGACTCGGTCTCGATGCCGAGCGCCAGCATCCAGCAGCCCGCCCGCTTCAGGCGGTGCACGAATGCCGGATCGGTCAGGTTGTCGGCGCGCGCGTTGCCGAACCACTGGATCGGCAGCTTGCGGGCGATCAGCTCGTCGCAGAACGCCGTGAACGACTTGACGTTCAGCGTGACCGTGTCGCCCCAGAGATAGAAGAACTCGACGCCGAGCTCGCGGTAGGTCCGCTCGATCTCGTCGACGAGCGCCTTGGCGACTGCGCTCGCGGAACTTGTGTCCCTGGTGGATCGGCGCGACGCAGAAGTCGCAGGTGTACGGGCAGCCGCGGCTCGTCTCGACGATCACGTACGGCTTGTTGACGAGCGGCAGCGCGTAGTCGGTCAGCGGCAGCAGGTCCCACGCCGGGTACGGCGTCTGCAGGAATCCGCGTGAACTTGCCGTGCGCGCGGTGCGGCACGACCGTGCCGTCCGTGCGCGGAACGTCAGGCTTGGGACCTCGCGCAGGCGGTCGAGCGAGTCGAGCGCGCGCGAGCTGCGACACGCCGTCTTCCGGCTCGCCGACGAACATGCCGTCGACGTCCGGCGCGCGCTGCCATCGACTCGGCCGGCGCCGTCGAGGCGTGCGGCCCGAAGCAGAAGATCGGCGCGCTGAAACGCGCTCTTCAGCCTGCCGATCGCGGCGACGTCGGCGTCGAGCGTCGGCGTCGTGCGTCGGGAAAGACGATCAGCGACGGCGCGAAGCCGTCGCGATCGAGCCGTGCGATCACGTCGTCGATCGACAGCCGCTCCGCGGTCGCATCGATCAGGCGCACGTCGCAGCCGCGTCTCGCGCAGCAGCGCCGCCAGCAGCGCGAGCGTGTACGGCGGCTTGGTCGTGCCGAGCACGTCCTCGCGCTCCTGGCAGCGGCCCTGGCGCGTGAACGCGACGCCGTTGATGAGCGGCGGGTTGATGAGAAGTGTGTGCCGGCCGAGCATGTCTCAGCTGCCGTCATTGAACGACCGTCAACGGAATGGCGCGTCGCGGGCGCGACGCCCTCCGGAAACGGTTGCGCCACCGGCTCCGGCGACAGCTCGACCTTGCAGCAGCGCCGGCACACCGGAAAGATGCCGTTCTCGACGAGCCGTTTCCGCATGTCGACGTATCGCTCGCCGTTCCAGATCTCTTCGAGCGATGACTGTGGCGAGGTCGCCGACTTCGACGCGGATGAACGGACAGAAATACACCTTGCCGGAGAAGCCGACACGCGCGTGCAGGAACGGATACAGGCACCGTCCGTCGAGCTTCGCGCCCGGCGTGTAGTAGTTCTCGATCAGCTGCGGGTGGACCTTCGGCCGGTAGTCGAACAGGACGTTGCGCTGCGCGGCATTTCTCGGCGAGCGCCGCCACCTGCTGCGCGCACGCGCGCGATGTCGAGCCCCGGATCGGGCGTGACGAAGGTCGCGATCACCGACGCGTCCGTCGCGCCGATCAGGCGCACGGTCTCCGCGACTTCCTCGGGCGTGCTGTACATCAGGTGGTTGAGCCCGATGGCGTCGACGCCGAGCTCCTCGGCGACGTCCACCATCTGGTCCAGCGCCTCGAGGCTCTCGTGCGCGACGGTCGTGTTGATGCTGACGCGCAGCGGCGCGTGCTTGCGGCGCGCCGCCTCCTGCAGCCGGCGCAGGCCGGCCGTCGTGCGCTCGAACGTGCCCTTCAGGCCGCGCGCCGGTCGTGCAGCTCGCCGGGGCCGTCGATCGAGACGCTGATGTGCTTGAGGAAGCCGGCCGCGGCGAGATCGGCGAGCGCGTCGGCCCGCTCCTCGTTGATGATCGTGCCGTTGGTCGTCAGGTAGCCGCAGGCGTAGCCCTTCTCGCGGAAGAGATCCAGCACGGACATGATGTCCTTGCGCATGAAGATCTCGCCGCCGGTGAGGCTGACCTGGAAGCCCGGGCTGCTCCGGGAACGCCTGGCGCAGGCGCGTCGAGCGTCATCTCCTGCGCGCCACTCCCCCTCGATGTTGAGGAAGTCGCCGACGTAGCAGAACTCGCAGTGCAGGTTGCACCGCATCGTCGCTTCGTAGACGGCGCCGATCGGGCAGGCGATCGGCGCGGCCGGTCTTCTCGCGGACGAACCGCTCGATCCGCTGCTCGTAGCGGCGGCGGCGATATCGCGCCCAGGCGTGCCTGCGCAAGCGGAACGGCACGCGCGCGCGTCGCGATGCGACTCGCGACAGCTGTGCGACCGTTTCACGCGGCCTTACGATGCCAGGGCCATTCGAGTCTGCCAGATCTCCAGCGGTGGACCGGGACGCTCGAGGGCGTCGTCGATCCGGGTATCGGTATTGTGCAGGAAGGGATCGATCCGCGCCTGCTCGGCCTCGCTGACCCCGCGCCGGTACGGCGAAAACGCGGCGATCCGCCGGCCTCGCGAGCCAGCGCGGCCAGGAACGGCAACGTCTCTGGATCCGCTTATTGTACCGCTTGAGACGCACGTACGCCACGCCGAGCCGCCGCAGCGGCGTCGAGCCCGCGCCTCCCGCCAGCTCCGCCGGATCGACGTAGATCTTATCGGCATCCAGCCCGCCACGGCCGAGGTAGATCAGCCGGTAGGCCGGCGCCGGGTAGGGATCGAGCGAAGCTGAAGCTGAAACTTGGTCGAGGCCGCTCGGCGCCGCCGAGGTTGCGCGTCAGCGCCTCGACCAGCCCTCGCGCGACGGCGTGAGCACACGGAGTAGGGCTGGATCAGGATCGTCGACGCCGGCGGCAATGTTCGTCTCGATGAACCGCTGGGCCAGCGTCCGGGTGTCGTCCTGGCCGGAAGAACCGATCGGACTCGACGCTCGCCGCACGACCGGCGCAGCGCCGCGAGCGCCACGCGCCAGTCCAGAACACCGCCGTGCGTGCCCGCCGGCGCGTCAGCGCGATGCGAGAGCGCCCAGGCCGCGAAGAGCGCCACGAACGGCAGCACCGGATTCAGATACCGGCTGGCGGGCGCGGTGTTGGTGATGAAGAGCGAGGAACGGGACCGGGAACGCGAGCAGCAGCACGCGCGCGCCGGCGCCGCGACGAGCATCCACACGACGCCGACAGCGCCGAGCAGCGACCACCGGCGCCCGATGGAGTCGCGTCCACAGCATCTCGGCGTATCGCGAGCGCCGGCGCGAAGGCGCCCGTCGCGACCGCGCGGTCGACGACGATCTGGCGGTTGGCGGTGATGTCGCGCCACGCCGTCATCGGCTCGACGAGCGAGGAACGGCGACAAGCGCGAAGAACACGACGCGCGCTCGCGCCGCCGGCGACGAGCAGCTCCCGCAGCCACGCCGCGGCAGCCCGTGCGTCCGCCAGCCCTGGATGATCGCCAGGGTGAGCGGCAGCGCCAGGAAGATGCAGTAGTAGTGCGTCGAGAACGCGACGCCGCAGGCGGCACCCGCGACGAGGCGTCGCGGCGCCGCGGTCCCTCGCTGCGCGGCGCACGGCCAGACGCGCACGATGGCGAGATAGGCGACGACGATCGCCAGCGTCGCCGGGAGTCGTGCTTGACGTAATGCGAGTCGCGAACGTGCGAGCGGCGCGACCGCGAGGAAGACGCGCCGCCGCGATCGCCGCGCGGCGATCGAACAGCGCGCCGCCGAGGCGATAGACGCAGCGCGATGGTCGCCGTGCCCGCAGCGACGCCGAGAGGCGTCCGGCGGTGTAGATGCCTGTCGGATCGGTGAAGTAGAGCTCGCTGGAGCGCTGCGATGCGACGCGACCCGCCCGGTGAGCCACACCAGCGCCAGATAGACACCCACCCACCCGAAGAGCACGTAGAAGTAGAACGTCGGATAGAGGAAGTTGTGCGGGTTCAGCGTGCCCTTCGCGAAGCTGAGCGCGCGCGCCATGATCGCGACTTCGTCCGGGTTGTAGACGGCCGGCAGTCCGTACTGCAGACCGACGACGCGCAGGCCGAAGCCGAGCGCGCAGATGCGCCGAGCGCGAGCTCGCTCCGACAGCTCGCGCATCGCGCGCCGCTCGGCTCGCCGCGCGTCCGCTGACGGCTGGCGGCGCGACTTCGTCCGGCAGATCGGTCGCGACGATCTCCCCTGCCATCTCGGTCATGTCGGCGGCGGCGTCACCGGACTTCTGGCGTCCGCGCGCGTCCGGCGCAGCCGCTGCAGCACGCGAAGTTCGTCGCGGCTGGAAGAATCCCGCCGACGCCAGCAGCGCCGCAGCCATCACCACGACGACCGTGGTGCCGCGCACGAGGACGCCCAGCCAGCGGCGGCATCGCCGGCAGCAGCGCCGGCGCGCCAGGCACGCGATCAGCGCGGCGCCGACGACCCGCACGATCCGCGCCGTCTCGTAGCGGACGGATAGAAGCGCTGCGAGAAGTGAAACGCGATCGCCGCCTGGAGCGCATACGCGCGCCGTTGGCCCACGCCGCGCCCATCATGCCGTAGCGCGGAATCAGCAGCGAAGTTCAATCCGACGTTCGACCGCGCGCCGCGATCGCCGTCGACACCGGATAGTACTGCGTCTCGTGCGTGATGTTCAGCCCGATCGAGGTCAGCAGGTAGACGCCCTGGAAGAACACGCCGAGCGCGGTCCAGGCGACACGACGCCGCGCCGACTGTACTGTCCGCGCGTCATGACGTCAGCAGGTCGGCGCGATCGCCGACAGCCCGGCCGTCATCAGCGCCAGCACCGCGACCCCGTAGGTGGTGACGGTCCTGAACACGCGCTTCGCATCCGGGCTCGCGCGACGGTCGCATAGTAGAACGGCGCCCACGCGTACTCGAACGCGCCGAGGAACGATCTTCTGGATCAGGCCGAAGCTCACGCCCATCGAGTAGACGCCGACGTCCGCGAGCGTCACGAAGAACTTCAGGATGAACCGGTCGCCGACCGACATCACCTGCTGCGCGAAGCCGTGCGGCACCCTCGGCAGGCCGAACGCGCAGCGAGTCCCGCAACACTGCGGCCGAGAACACCGGCCGGATCAGCGGCGCGAACCAGCGCACCATCACCGCGATCAGCACGGCCGTCACGATGACGTCCGCCACGACGACGCCCATGACGCCGTAGCCAAGCGCCGACGACGATCAGCGAGCCGGAGGACGAGCGTCGCACGACGAGCGCGCGAACGCGAGGAGCGCTGAACTCGCGCGCGCGCTTCTCCATCCGCAGGACGTGGAACGGGATGAAGGTGAAGCCGATCGCGAACGTGTTCAGCAGGACCAGCTGCAGCGCCAGCGTATACCCGGGCTGTCTCCAGCAGCCATTCGCGAGAGAACGGCGCCGCCGCGACCGAGGCGATCAGCAGGACCCCGTTCACCGCGAGCAGGAAGAAGAACAGCGTGCTCGTCAACCGCTGGCGCGCCGCTTCGTCCTCGCAGTCATACCAGAAGCGCATGAACGCGCCGTCCAGGCCCCAGCGGAAGAACAGCTTGGCCGGCGCTTCGACGCTCGCCGAGCAGCGCAAGGACCCCGTAGTCCGCCGGCGACAGGTACTGGACGTAGACGCGGAGCAGCAGGAAATTGACGATCTGGATGGCGACGTCGCCGAGGCCATAGATCGCCAGGTTCTTCGAGAGCTCGCGGATCTTCTGGAACAAAACGGTGCTCGCCCTGAGCTATCTTGCGTCTGGCGCCGCCGGGAACGTCAGCAGATTGAGAAAGCACCAGCCAGGTATCGGCAGGAGACGTGTGAGCGCCCGGTGCAGAGGACGCAGCGCTGCGGGTGACGTCGGATGAACCGCGTCAGCACCGGCACGGTAGGAAAGATGCCTCGCCGTGACACCAGGACCAGCCCGGCGCGCCTGGCGAGGTCGATGTACTCGGCGACCGGCCGATCGCCCGGATGTTTGAGCTCCGATGCGGTGCGAATGAGGCGCCCCTGGAGGAGGAAATGAACGCGCGACTGCAGGTGCGCGAGGTTGGGCACCGACACGAGCAGTTCGCCGCCGGGCCGCAGCACTCGATACAGCTCGGCGAGCGCCTTCGGCTGTTCTTCGAACGTCAGGTGTTCGAGGACGTCGAGGCACAACGCACGATCGAAGCGTGCCGGCCTCATAGGGCAGCGCAGTCACCGAGCCGTGATGCACGTGCTCGGACGCGTAGTTGGCATCGACGCCTTCGATGGCGAGGCGCTGCGCATACTCACTCGACAATGACGCCCTCGCCGCATCCCGCATCCAGCACGCGCGTCGATGCCGGCAGCGGATCGAGCCATTTCCGCACGGCCGACAGCTTTGCCAGATAGGTGGGGTAGTAGTCCCAGGAGGGATCAGGCTCGCGGTGATAGTCGCCGCGCGCGGCGTACTCGCCACCGCGCACCACCGGCGGGCTCGCACTCATGATGTGTGTGATTCTAGCCCAATAGAAAAAGCCCGAGGAAACCTCGGGCTCTCTCTGAGATCGTGTTTGTCCACTCGGCGCGCTACTGTCCGCCGGGCCCGCCCGGCCCTGGCGGCCTGACGACGGGCTGCTGCTGCGGATTGGTCTGATACGGATTCCCCGGCATGTTCGGGTTCGGCGCCGGCGGCGGCATCATTCCTGGACGCGTCATCGTCGGCATCGCCGGCTGTGCGCCCGGTTGCGCCGGCTGCATGCCCGGCTGTGTCATCGGCGGCGGCGGTGGCCCCTGGAACTGCTGAAACTGCGGCGGAACGGCGCCCGGGGGCATGATGCCATTCGGCGTGGGTTCGTCGTCGTCCACGACGACATTGGGCATGACGACCTGAGGCTGCGGCCGGTTGTTGAAGGCCGGCGGCGGTGCCGAGCGTCCACCCGCTGGTGGCGTACTCGCCGCCATGATCAGAATGCGATCGTAGGCGGAAGCGCCGACCGTTCCCGATCGCGGCTTGGCAATGTAGCCACTCGCGGAGCGAAGGAGTGTTTCGAGCGCTCGTCCTTCGGGCACGTCGTGGAGCTCGAGGCTGATCGCCGGGCCGGTCAGGCGTTCGGCACCAACGACCTTCGTCCCGCCGACGCGTCCCCATTCGTCGAGGATCTGACGCAGCGGAACGTCCTGCGCGATGATCGTCACGCGCCCGTTGGCAATCGTCAGGCGGAGGTCCCCAGCGCGGGCGCTCGCGGCCGGCACGCACAGAAGCGCAAAAATCGCAGCGATTGTGAGATGTTTTCATGGCCAATCTACCGGGAAAACCAAAGCTTAGTATACGCCTATTGGACGGTGAGGCGAGCGCGGTGGTTGGAGATGCCGTGCATCCAGCTGGACTGGACGCGGCGCCGAACCCGAGCTCTTACAACAGTTTGGTGACCCAGAGCGGTGAGTCCTTCTTCGGCAGATCGCACGAACGGCAGACGTCGGGGCCGCCGCTCTCGAGGTGCTGCGCGTCGGACGGCCCGATAGGGCTCGGCGTTCCAGATGTCCTGAATCGACGATGTGTTGAGGTCGCCGAGAACCGTGCGGCCGTCGAAGTCCGCGCAGCAGAGCGAGACGCGGCCGTCCCACAGCACCGTGAATGTCAGCCACGGCCGGTAGCACGGATAGTTGACGTCGGATTCGGTATTGAGCGTGCCGGCCCAGTTGTGGAGATCGGTAATGTGAATCTTGTCGGCGATGGCGCGCCAGTGCTCGATGAACGCCTGTTCGTCGAGCGAATTGTTCTGCCTGACGAACGAGAGAATCAGCTTCGGTCGGCGCTTGCCGAGCTCGCCGCGTATGCGCACCAGGCGCTCGATGTTGGCAATGACCTTGTCGTATTTCAATCCGACGCGGGTCGATTCGAAGACTTCCTTGCCTGACGCGTCGACGCTGATGTTGATGGCGTCGAGACCGGCCTCAATCATTCCCCGTGCAACGGGCTCGGTAATGAGCGAGCCGTTGCTGATCATGCCGACTTCCTTGATGCCCTTCTGCTTGGCGTAGCGCACTTTCTCGACGAGTTGGCGGTCGACGAACGGTTCGCCGTAGTTGTGGACGCGCACGTGCGTGATGCCGAGCTCGACGCACTCGTCCACGATCTTGCAAAAGAGATCGAACGACATGATCCCCTGACGACGATGCATCTCGTCGCGCGGGCAGAACACGCACTTCGCGTTGCAGATGTTGGTGCTTTCAATCTGCACGATCTCGGGGAGGCGCGGCGCCCGGTCGCGCCCGGTTGCGAGCATCAGCCGGCGGACCGGCTTGGCCTGCCGGCGCAGGACGGATTCAACCGCCTTGCGCGCTCGCGTCCGGACGTGGGGAAGTGGAGACATCCTGGGTTACTGTCGGGACTTCACTGCTGCCGGAAATGCTCGATGACGCGCTCGAGAATCTCGTCGAGCTCGACGGTCGGCTTGTAGCCGACAAGCGCTGCAATCTTGGAGATGTCCGGCACGCGTCTCGGCATGTCTTCGAAGCCAGCCTCGTAGGCCTGGTCGTAGGGAATCCGCACAATCTCCGATCGGCTGCCGGTCAACGTGCGAATCCGCTCGGCGAGATCGCCGATGGTGATCTCGTAGCCGTTGCCGATGTTGAAGACCTGGCCGACGGCGCGCGGCTCGTCGATCAAGGCTACCATAGCCCGCACGACGTCCCCGACATAGGTGAAGCTGCGCGACTGCGTGCCGTCGCCGAATACGGTCATCGGCTGTCCCGCCAGCGCCTGGCGCACGAAGTTCGGAATCACCATCCCGTACTGCCCGGTCTGCCGCGGCCCCACGGTGTTGAAAAGGCGGACGATGATGACAGGCAACTTGCGCTCTTTCCAGTAGGCGAGCGCGAGGAATTCGTCGATCAGCTTGCTGCACGCGTAGGCCCAGCGATGCTTGTGGCTCGGTCCCAGCACGAGATCCGCTTCTTCGTGGAACGGCACGTCCACGCTCTTGCCGTACACCTCTGATGTCGAAGCGATCAGCACCAGCTTCTTCTTCTTGTTCGCGAGCTTCAGCACGACTTCGGTGCCGTGCACGTTGGTCTCGATCGTATGCACCGGCGCTTCGACGATCAGCTTGACGCCCACGGCGGCTGCCAGATGAATCACCACGTCCGAGCGGTCCACGAGCTCGGCGAGGACCGGTTCGTTGGTGACGGTGTCGATGGTGTAATGAAATTTCGGGTGCGACTTCAGGTGGGAGATGTTGTCGATCGAGCCGGTCGAGAGGTTGTCGAGCGCGTACACTTCGTCGCCACGATCGAGCAGCGCCTCCGCCAGGTGCGACCCCACGAAGCCGGCGCCGCCAGTTATCAGAACACGCATATATCAGTCATCCAGTCGTCAATCGTGAGTCGGCGATGTCTTCGACAATGCCACGATCGCCTCGGCGGTCCGCCTTGCGGCGTGGCCATCGGCAGCGATCCGGAATCGGGTCAGGAACGCCCGTTGCGCGAGCGTCAGTCCGCGGCGAAACTCCTCATCATACAGGATTTGGCGGAGGGATCGCCCAGTCTCGGCAGCGTCGTGGCCGGAAACGCCCGCCATGATGCCCGCCTCGACAAATGGGCTCAGATTGTTCGGAAGGCCAATGACGAGCGATGGAATACCCAGTACGGCCGCGTCGAGCGCGACGGTGGAGTTCACGGTCACGACGAGACGGCTCGCCGCAAGGAGCGGGGCCAGTGGTGCCGACGCCGGCAGCACGGTGACACCCGGACGACCCGAGACGAGATCGGCGTAGCTCTCAGGGGTTTCCGCAGGGTGCGTCTTGATTGCCACGCGCGCGTCGGGCAGCGATGCCGCGGCATCCAGAAACGAACCGAGAAGTGCCCTGGCTTCGCGATGCTTGGTAGTGACGAGGATCAAGCTGTGGGTTCCGGCGCCTGCCGTACCTCGAGCTTGCTCGACAGCTTCAGGCGACAGTCGCTGCGAATTCGGCTTGGAGCGCGTCCAGCCTGGGGCTGCCTGTTACGCCCAGAGACTCGGGCCGATAGCGGCCGGCCTCAGTCAGATGAGTACCGACGTAGTCGTCGAATAGCAAAGTGAGGGTCGGACTCGGAAAGCCTCGATCGTCAGCCGCTCCGGGATCCGCGGCCATCTCGTCCGGTTCGTGAAGATAATTCAACCAGTGCCGGTAAATGAAGCCGTGCTGCAGGCCGACCGACGGAATCGCGCGGCGCCGACTTTCGAGGACGATCGCCCGGCCCCAACCTCCGGCCTCGGCGTAGGTCACGACGACCGCCGGTCGATGGACGTCGAGCGTGGCACCTGCTTCGTCCATCGCCCGCGCGGACCACGGCCATTGCAGGATCGCGATGCCCGCCAGTTCCTCGCGAACAACCGGCCAGCAGTCGCACTCGCGGATGATAGCGGCGGCGCGCAGGTCTGCACTCTTCCACAGCGCTCGGCGTGCCATGTGTCGTTCTTTCCACACACGACGTGATTCGGCGAGTGTGGCGATCGGCGCATACGACTCAATCGGCGGGACTGACTCGGGGAGGACGCTGCCGCGGAAACCGTGCCACCAGCGGCGGGCACGGAAGTTCTGACGCTGGTCCGACGCTGACGTACGACACCTTGCTGTCGCCAAGCCGCGCTTCTAATGCTGCGAGCGCGGGGCCGATATAGGCTTCGGCGCTTCCGTCGCCGGAGTCGTTGCGCCAGAACGCCCTGTGGACAAAACCCAGGACCGTAGGGCTGACGGCGGACCGTGCGCCAGCGCGCACGCGCAGCCGCGAGGCCAGCGCCGCTGCGTTCAGCGCCGCGCCACGACCTTCCATGGCGGCGAGACGCAGAGCTGATGAACGGCCAAACCCCGGGGGGCCGCTGTAGGCGATAGAGCGGGAAGCCATGAAGACCGGCGCCAGGCCGCGCACCAGGCGGCTGCCGCTGATTAGTTGAACAGAGCGCGGGCGTTCCCGGTCGAGGAGCGCTTCCAGTGCCCCGATGATCTTGAAGAGTGCAAGGATGACTTGTTGCTTGTGCAGGTACAGTTCCGCAAACCACCACAGTGAGTCGCCGCGAACTGTAAACCGCCGCCGCAATGGCATACCGTCGACGCTTGCATGGCGCAGCTTCTTTATCCAGGCAATGGCTTCGGACTGCGCCCGTTCTTCGGCGACCGCATCGAGGTAGCTCTCCAAGCGAACCTCGCGACGCCTATCGCCAGAGTCCAGCGCGAGAACCGCGTCTGTCATAGAAGACGACTGCGTTGCGCCACGGCAGTCTTGCCGAGTACCGACAGCGCGGCTTCGATGACGGCCTCTGACGAGACGCCCGGTCAGGCAGTCCGGCGTATGACCGACACATCGTGACGGCGGCCGCCGGATGCGGTTGCATGGGCTGCAGGGCAAGTCGATGCGAACCACGCGATCGAAATCGCCGCGCGTTGCATAGCGAGCGGGATCGGATGGTCCGAAGATGGCGACCACCGGTGTCCCCAATGCCGAGGCAACGTGCATCGGGCCGGTGTCTCCGGTGATGAACACATCCAATCGAGAAAGGATCGCCGCCGCTACCAGGAGATCACTGGCTCGCGAAGCGTCGATCACGCTGCGAGGGGCCAGCGCTGATTGCAACTCAGCGATGAGGGGGCGATCTGCCGGAGATCCTGTTGCGACGATCGTTCCGCCTGCGGAGTCCGCCACCGCCGCTGCGACTTCGGCAAATCGCCTCGGCTCCCACTGCTTGATCGCTCGGCCACCGTTGACATGAACCCCGACGAGCGGTCGGTTGACTCCCTCGCCGAGGATCGTGGCGGCCGCGGCGACCGCGGCGTCTGGGAGCGCGACCAGCGGCTGGGTCGAGACCGGAGGGGTGCGGCCGAACGCGTCGCGGACGAGCCGCCTGGCGTTGCTGCTGGTGTGCGCTGTCGTGTCGTAGTCGAGCGCGATGTCCAGCACCGGCCCGCCGCCGCCGCTCTTCCAGCCGACCGTTCGAGCGGCCCCGCTGGCTGCGGCGAGCAGGTTGCTGCGGACGTCTGGTTCGAAGTTGATGGCGAGATCGTAGCGGCGGTCGCGCCAGCCCCAGGCCGAGCGCAGGAGCGATGTGACACCAAGTCCCTCGCCCTCGCGCGCGAGCCACGCGGCGTCGAGCGACACCACGCGGTCCACAACCGGGATCGCAGTCGCGAGCGGGCGATTCCAGCTGCCGACGACGAGATCGATCTCGGCATCCGGTGCCAGGGCGCGAACATCACGGATGGCGTCCAACGTCATGACGAGGTCGCCAATGCGCTCGATCCGCAGCAGCAGAATGCGTCGGGGCGGTGACGCTGGCGGCGCGCTGGACAAACGGTCGCTTGAGCCCGGCGGCGACTGCAAGAGCGGCGTCGGCGACGCGCACCATTGTCCGCTCGCGTGAGTCCTGAATCTGCAGCACAGACATATTCGCCGCCATTTATGCGGCGACTTCTCGCATCCTACCTTACCGTGACCCGATCGACCATGACGCCAAGGTCGCGCGTGTCACCGGTTCCAAGGACGACTTCTGGTTTCCATGCCGTCGTTACGATGGACAACTCGATTGGCCGCTTTACCGCTCCCAATCGCGCGGCTACCTCCGGCGGAATCGCCAGCATGTAGGGCTTGAAGCCCGTGTCGACGCGCACGACGCCGAGGACGTCGCTATCGAGCGCGATGGTGACGCTGGCCGGGGTGGCGGCGGCCGGACGTCCACCGTCGCTCATCCACAGCACGATCTCGTGGCTGTTGGTGGTGAGCCCATCGATCGACACAATCGAGCGCCCGCGCGACCAGCGGAACGTCCGTCCCTCGCTCGTCTCCTTGGCGTGAAACCGGACGACGTGCAAATCATCGTTGACGCCGACATCGAGGTCGAAGCCCTCGGGGCCTTGTCCCGCGCTTGGCGGCGTCAACGCGTAGAGGCTGTAGTCGAATTCCTTGTGGCGGATGAATCGCGGATAGGCATCGGCGGGCGCGTCGTACTCAGGAACCTGAAAGCGATCGGTCGCTATTGCCTGTGCGTTCCACGCAGGCGACAGCAAGTCCGTGCCACCTCCGCCAATGAAAAGGACGCGTTCATAACGCGTGCGCGCCCAGTCGAGAAACCAGCGAATGTCGTTTTGTCGGGCTTGGGGGAGCTGAGGAGCAACACGTTTTTGGCGTAGATGTACGCCAGCGGCAGGCCGAGCAGGTGCGTGTCGGATGCGTTTCGCGATTCGACGATCAGCAGGTCGCGATCCCCGATGCGCGATGCGAGCGTTTCAAGCCGCGGGATGATGCCCGCGTACTCGACGTGCCCCATGACGGGCTGTGCCGCCCGCGAATACTGACAGAGCCAGCAAGGCCAGAAACGTCACGCCGATCGCGCCCCGGACCAGGCGAGTCGACGCCCACTGGCCACGGCCGCCGCTGAGCGCCGCCGCGGCGGCAAAGAGCAGCGCGCCCGGCAGAATGACCGGAAGAAACCGTCGGGCCATCCAGAAGTGATCCGAAGCGATCCGGATCTTGTAGAAGAAAAAGAACGAGAAGAGCGCGACCGTCGTGAAGATCTCCGGAGCGCGCCAGAAACTACTGCGGGCGAAGAGCACGAATCCGACCAGCGCCGCGAGGAGACCGGGCACCGTCAGATAGAAATTTGCGAACGTTCGCAGCGCGTACGCGTCCCGCATCGCCAGGGCGCCGATCGGCTCCCGTAGAAAGAGCGCATAAATCGCCGCCACCAGGACCGCCACCGCGAGGACGAGCGGAGCTCCATTCGCCACGGCAGATGCCAGCGCCGGCCGGCGCCCTCCTGCGACGAGTGCGACGATGCCGCCCGTGGTGCCGAGGGCGATGAGCGCATACTGCCACCACGCGAAATTGGACAGGAACACAATCGGCAGGTTCGCGTACGCCTTCATCGGGAAGAGCAGGTACAACGCTGCGAATGCGGCGACTCCGATCAGGCTGACGAAGAAGGACACATATGTTCGAGCGCGGCCCGCCACAACTCCCAATGCGAGGGCCGCCAGCACGCCGGCTATGCCGAGGACGGCGTCAAAACGCAAAAACAAGAGCAGGCTGAGAAAGGCCCCCGAGACCGGCGCGAAGAACGCGTCGCGATCGACGTGCGCGCGCGCGCTCGCCAGCAGCGCAGCAAAGAGCAGCGCCTGCATCGCGAGTTCCGTATTCGGATAACGAGAGAACCAGACTTCTGCGACGTTGAGCGTCAGGAGGCTCGCGGCCGCCGAAGGCCGCTGCCGTTCCGACGAGCCGGCGGCCAGCGAAGTACACCGCCAGCACGCCAAGGATGGCCCAGACACCGATCGCTCGCCTTGCCCCCGTGAGGCCATCGAGTCCGTAGCCGATCGCAATCGACGCCGGAAAGAAATGCGGAAACTGCCCGACAGTCGCGCCGGTCTCGGGGTTCTCCAGGAAGAAACCCATGAAGCGCAGGCTGTAGTAGTCGAGGCGACTCGATACGAGGGGAAAAAACAAGTCGCGCGCAAATGGCGGCACTGACGCGACGACTGGATCCTTGAGGACGAGAGTGCCTCGCTGAGCAATTTGGATCCCCTCGTTGACATATACACCGGGGTCCTTGCCGCCGATGATGTACTCGGAAGGCGGGAAGAACCGCCAGCATCCTAGGACCACCAGTGCCACAGCGGCCAGGGCGCTCAGGCCAGGCCACGCAGCACTGGGCGGCAGTCGCAGCCGAAACCGTGCCCCTGTCGCTGCAACGAACGCAATCGCCAGATCCGCCAGAATCAGCCTTCTGGAAGCTGTAGCGATTGGCAGCAGCCAGGCCGAGGACGACAGACGTCGAGACTGCGACGCTGATCATCACGCACCAGAACAGACGTTCTTCGGCGTCGAGGCCAGCGCGCTTGTTCCGATCCGCAATCGGCAGCCGGAAAAGAATGGCGCCAGGGAGCCAGAAAACGATAAAGGCGTAGAGCAGAGTCACGCCGTCGTCAGGGATTGCATCACCGGCATCGCCGACAGGGTTCGGCGCCGCATCCGTTTGGTCTGTTCCATCAGATTACGACCGAGCCGGCGGCTCAGAATTGAAAGTAGATGAACTCCGCGCCGCCGAAGTTTCCAAAAAGAACCGTGAGGTAGCACGTGGCAGCGTAGATGGAGTATCGCACGCCGACTGGAAGGCGTGGGACCACAAGCCCGTCATCGAACCACGCTTCGCACAGGTGAACGGCGAGAAGCGGCGCCGTGTACAGCAGTAGTGGTACGAGCAACCCATCGACGTTCACGCTTGCTGGCGCGAAGTGGCCAAACAGGTTCGCGGTCAGGTCCCGAATCTGCCCCGCCGACCGGGCGCGAAAAATCAGCCATCCATAGCACGTGAGGTGAAACATGATCGCCCACGAGCCAATGCGAGCCACAGTCGCAGGCCCGGTCACGAACTGCCGGAAGGCCTGCCACCGTTCAGCAGCACGGTACGAGATCAGAAGTACTCCCTGATAGACGCCCCAGATGACAAAGGTCCACGCCGCGCCGTGCCACAGCCCGCCGAGCACCATCGTGACGAAGAGGTTTCGCCTCGTGTGCCCACTCCGAGCCGCGGCTGCCGCCGAGTGGAATGTACAAGTAGTCTCGAAGCCAGGTCGACAGACTGATGTGCCAGTTTCGCCAGAACGCCTGTGGCGTGCGAACCAGGTAGGGAAAACGGAAATTCTCGATGAGCTCGATGCCCATCAATTTCGATGTGCCGCGGGCGATGTTCGAATAGCCCGCGAAGTCGCCGTAGATTTGAAACGCAAACGCGTAGACGCCGAGCAGGATGTTGATTCCAGTCTGTGGCGACGTCGGATCGAAGGCTGCGGCGCTCAAACGAGCGAGGTTGTCGGCGACGAAAATCTTCTGGAAGTATCCCCAGGTGATGAGCCAGGCGCCATCCCGCAGCTGTTCGCGCGAGATCGTTCGCGGGCGGTCGATCTGTGCCAGCAAGGTGGAGGCGCGCAGGATCGGTCCGGCAACCAGGTGCGGAAAGAAGGCAACAAAAACGGCGAAATCCAGCAGGTCCTGCGTCGCGGGGATCTCGCGTCGATAGACGTCGATGACGTAGCTCATCGTCACGAACGTATAGAAGGAGATCCCGACCGGCAGGAGGACATGCAACGTGACGAAGTCGACCTGCCAGCCGAGCGCTCCGAAAACGCCATGCAGGCTGTCGGCGAAGAAATTGAAATATTTGAAGAACCCGAGCAGCGTCAGGTTGAAGCCAAGGCTGATTGCGAGAATGGCGCGGCGTGCCGCTGGCGCTGAGGTTCCTGCCAGAATACGCGCGCAGCTGTAGTCGACAATCGTCGAGGCGATGAGCAGTCCAAGGAAGCGCCAATCCCAGGCGGCGTAGAAATAGTAGCTGGCAACGAGCAGCAGCCAGTTCTGCGCGCGGTGCGGCAGCACGCGATACGCGGCGTATACGACGAGGAAGAACCAGACGAAGTGAAGGGAGTTGAAAACCATGCCGCGGCAATCGAGCGATCAGCGCGGGAGCAGCTGCCGGTCGTCGATGAATCGTGCCAGTGCGTCGGCAACGACTTCGTGACCGCGCGGCGTCAGATGCACCGTTTCCTGGTAGAACAGATCCGGGCCGGGGAGTGCCGCCCGAAGCGCAGGCAGCACGTCCAGTTGCGGGAGTCCGAGCGGGTCGAGGGCTTGCGTGAAGCGCTCGGTGGCGGCGTCGCGAATCAGCTCTCCGCCAGACGCGGCGACGATGTCGACGCAGGCGCCCGTAGTCGCCGTCATCGACCTGGAACCTGGCGGGCATGAGGACGATTGCCGTCCGCGCCCCAGCCGCTTCCGCCCCGCGATTGATGTCGTCGATGGCTTGGCGGGTGATGGCGAGTCCCTCGGCGATTCTCGGCGCCGGGTGGGCGGCATAGCTTTGCAGCGGCGGCTCCGGCGGGGCCAGTGCAGGCGAGACGCGTTCCGTTATCGGCAACAGCCGCAAACGAACAATTTGCAGCACCATGCTGCGCCGCACGAGCCGACGCAGACGCGTCACAAGTGACGCGGCGACTGCATGGCCGCGCGGTGTCGGTTCCAGCTTTGGCTTCGAGCGCACTGCCTCTTCCGCATCGTTGCCGACAAAGACGATTGGCAGGACAAGGTCGGGCCGCACGTCGCCGACTATCGACTTGAAGTAGAGCTGTTCCTCTATCGGACCATAGCCCTGCACGCCGCCGTTGATCACCCGGTAATGGACGCCGGACGCGCTGTCTGTTGAGACGTTGTTCGAGGAGCTCGCCAAACGTCTGCCGGAAGGAAACCTGAACCGACAGCACGAGTGAGTCACCAAGCAGCAGGATGCGCCGTTCGTCAGGTGCCTTGACTCCGAGTTCCTCTTCATCCCGGAGTCCGGCCCCATTGATTGCAATGTCGGCGGAGAACTCACTGGTCGTGAAGCGCGTGCGCGCGTGCGGCTTGAGACGGTAGCCGATCGAGGCGTCCGGCTCGAACAGTCCCTGAAACGCTGGCGCCGCCTCGGAACTGCCCCACGACCGCAGTGCGACCTCGAAGATGCCGAATTGCACGATGGCAATCAGCACGAAGAGCACGAGATGACGGAGGCGCATCACGGCAGGCAGGTAATCGGGTTCACGCCCGTGCCTGCGGCGCTGTGAGCCGCGGGCCGCTGGCGAGCGCCGCCGCTACGAGTGCAACGGCCGACTTGTCGAGACTCGGGTAGAGAGGCAGCGAGAACACCTCACTGCAGACGCGCGCCGCAACCGGACAATCTGCAGGCTGCTCGCTCGCCAGCGCCTGTTGCTGCGGGATGGGTATCGGGTAGTGAATCAGGGTCTCGACACCGGCCGCCCTCAAGTGGGTCTGCATGGCGTCGCGACTCGAGCTGCGCACTGGAAAGAGGTGATAGACGTGACCGCTGTCGAACTCTGGCGGCACGATGACGGTGTCGACTGCACGCAAGGCCTCCCGATAGCGACGGCCCAATTCACGCCGGCGCTCGGTCCAGACGCGAAGTCGTGGCAGCCGCGCGCGGAGTATCGCCGCCTGCATTTCATCGAGGCGCGAGTTGACGCCGAACTCCTCGTGCCGGTAACTTGTCGGTTTGTCCGCCGTTCCGAAGGCGCCTGGCGCGCGCTGCCAGCCCCGCGTCGTTCGTCGTGAGAGCCCCACCGTCGCCGAGTGCGCCGAGGTTCTTGGTCGGATAGAAGCTGTATGCCGCAGCGGCGCCGTCGCTTCCGACGGGACGGCCATTGCAAGTCGCGCTGTGCGCCTGGCAGCAGTCTTCGACGATAGCAAGGTTGTGCCGCCGGGCGACCTCGACGATCGCCGGCATGTCCGCAGCCTGGCCGTAGAGGTGCACCGGCATGATGGCAGCGGTCCGCGGTGTCACAGCTGCTGCAGCCGCCCGCGGATCGATCGTCATTCGATCGGGATCGATATCGGCGAACACCGGCCGCGCGCCAGCCATCATGATGGCCAGCGCCGAGTAGGCGGCAGACAAGGGCGAGGTGATGACCTCGTCGCCAGGTCCGATACCGAGCGCCGCGCAGCGCAATCGCAAGCGCATCGGTGCCGGTGCCGACGCCGACGGTGTGTTCAGCGTGTGTCGCGGCGGCGAACTCCTGCTCGAACGCCTCGAGCTCGGGACCGAGGATAAACCAGCCGCGTGTCACGACCCGGGAAATGGCTTCTTGCACCGCCTCGGCATCCTCGCCGGGTGTCAGTTGAAGGAAGCGGATCATCGCTGTGTCTGCGCAGTCGCGCGCGGAAAGGTCATGTCGTCAAGAAAGAAGAAGTACGAGCCGAAGATCCGCACGAAAGGCTGCGGCATGGGTCGAGGTGCATGTTATCGGCCGGTCATCGTGATGGCAAGCGCACGATCGTAGGCGCTCTCGAAACGCGCGGCGACAGACTCCCACCCGAATCGCGCCGTCACCGTCGCGCGCGCGGCCTCACCGAGCTGAATCCGTAACTCCGGATTCTGCGCCAGCTCCACTATCGCATCGGCCAGCGCCGGCGCATCGCGCTCGGGAACGATGAGCCCCGACCGGCGATGCTCCACGACCGAAGCGATGCCGCCGGCGGGGGTGGTGATGATTGGCGTGCCCGCCGCCATGGTTTCCAGCACGATGTTCGGCAGGCCGTCCACGTTGCCGCTGTCGTCGCGAACGGACGGCACGGCAATCATGTCGGCGGTCGCGAGCCATCCCGCAATCTCGTCCTGCGACAGGTTGCCGAGGAACCGGACCCGATAACCGATGCGTGCGTCCTCGACACGCTGCCGGAGCTCGCCGTCGAGGTCGCCAGCGCCGGCAATGGCCGCCTGAACGTTCAGGTCCTTTGGCAATGCCGCAAGCGCATCGATCAAGTACTCGAATCCCTTCTTGCGCACGAGACGGCCGGCCGTGAAAAGAAGCGGGGTGTGCGTCGCGATGCCGAGCGTCGCGCGCCGCTTGGCGCGCATGAACGGGTCAGGGCGGAAGCGATCGGCATCGACGCCGTACGGCACGACCTCAGTGCGATCCGCCTTGGCGCCGAGGCCGATGGCGCGCTGCCGCAGGTCGGCGCTGCAGGCCGTCACCGATCCCGCGCGCGAAAATACACGGGCCGCCGCCTGCCGTGCCGGCCACAGCGTTTCCGCTACATACACGTCGGATCCGTGCAGGCTCACGACGAGCGGCAGTCCGGGCGCGGCCGCTGCGGCAACCACCCCTCCCGGGACGACCCAGTGGCCATGCATCATCGTCGCGCCGGCCTCCCGTGCGACCCGCCGCGCCTCGCGCCATCCGGCGGCTAGCGCGAGGGGCGCCGCGACGTATGCAGCAGCTTTCAGGCTGACATCGGCACGTAACGCCGCTGCGTAGCCGAACACGTTCAACTTCTCCGTCGGCGCGTACTTGTAGAAGTGGAACGTGACGCCCTTGTCGCGTGCGGGCCGGTCGACGAGCGGGTGCCATGGCGCAACCACGTGAACGTCATGGCCGCGGGCAGCGACCGACGTCGCGATGGGTTCCATGAACGTGCCGACGCTGTCCCCGGGAAAGCGCGGGTAGGAGCTCGTCACCATCACGACGACGTGGCGTGTCACGGGGTCTTGCGGAAGAGGAGCCGCCAGGGCGTAATCAGCGACTCCATGAGCACCGCGCCAGAGACCTTCGACTGGCCCTGCCGCCGTTCGACGAAGATGATGGGAACCTCGCCGATAGTGCACTTGCGACGCTGTGCCTCGAACAACATCTCGACGAGAAATGCGTAGCCGTCCGACACCATCTCCCGCAACGGCAGGCGGGCGAGCGACTCGCGCCGCCAGCACCGGAATCCGCTGGTGCAGTCCTGCGGCGTCAGGCTCGTCACGAGACGGATGTAGCGGTTGGCAAAGGCGCTCAGGAAAATCCGGTGCAGCGGCCAGTTCACCACGCTGACGCCGTTCAGATAGCGCGAGCCGATGACGACGTCCGATTGCGCCGTCGCAGCGGTGAGCGCTGGCAGATACTCCGGGTTGTGCGAGAGGTCCGCGTCCATCTGACAGACGAGATCGACGTCAGGCTGAGCGATCGCCTTCTGCAAGCCATCGATGTACGAGCGGCCCAGCCCGCGCTGCCCTGTGCGGTGCATCACCTCGATGCGCCCCGGGTATTCCACGGCGAGATTGTCGGCAAGCGCTCCGGTGCCATCCGGCGAGCCGTCATCGACGATCAGCATGCGGAAGCCCTCGTGCGCGAGGACGCCGCGCACGAGAATCGGCAGATTCTCGCGTTCGTTATAAGTCGGGACGACGACGAGGACGTTCGGCGGTGTGTTCACGATTCAGAACGGCCAGCCAGCGCGGCGGCGGCGATGATGATTACGGGATCGATGACAGGCATCCGAAATCGCTCCTGGGGGAAGAACATCAGGCCCACCAGCACCGATGACGCTGCGAGCAGCAACAGCGACGTCGGACGGTGCGGACTGCGCAAGAGCCGGCGTACGCCAGCGATAGCAAACGGCAGGACGAGCACATAGGTCCGGCCGAGGCGACGCGATATCTCGCGGAGTGTACCGCATAGGAGGGTCCAATCGGAACGACGGTGTAGAACAGCTTGCGCGCGAGCAGTTCGGCCCAGGCCAACGGATGGCCAGCGATCCAGCCGATGGCCTCGCGATAGTAGACGGGCTCCAACGCTTCGGGTGACAGCCCCGGATGTGCCTGGCGCAGTGCGAGCTCTGCCTCTTTCAACGCCGGGTTCGCCGCGAGGTCGCCCTCGCCCCGCGCCAACGGATGATTACCGGTCCAGAACGTCACGCCGCCCTCGGATGCGATGAGCACGAACCTCTCGTGGACGCGCAGGTTGCGGAGCGTCCAGGGCGTGATGACTGCGATGGCCGCCAGCGCCAGGATCACGGCAGGGACCGGGCGACGGCGCCATAGAAACCAGAGGCCTACGAGCGGCAAGTAGAGCAGCATGGCCGGCCTGATCAACGCCCCGAGCCTGTCAGCGCGCCACCAATCGCCGCCAGTCCGGCTCCTCGCCATCGTCCTTGCGTGGCTCGATCGGCGGATAACTGAATCACCAGTGCGGAGGCCAACGCCACGGCGCTGAAGACCGTCTCGCTCAAGGTGTACGCCGGAAGCGTCACGAGGGGTGGATAGATCGCGGCGATGGCCGCGGCCCAGACGCCTGCGCGTGCTCCAGCGGCGCGCCACGCGATGACGCCGATGAGCCAGACCGTCAGCGCGCCGACGATCGACTGCGCAACCTTCACTCGCGCCGGTGTCGATTCAGGCCGCTGACGTCCGGCATCGAGTGCGGCGAGGAAAAGCGGATAGCCCGGCGCGCGGCCAAAACGCTGCGCCGTGCCACTGGCATGTGATTCGTCGTAGTGGAAGCCCTGGCCGGACGCGACGCTGCGTGCCAGGGCGAGGTACTCGTGTTCATCGTGAGTGAGGGGCTTGTCGACCCAATACACGAAGCTGAATGCGAGACGCAGCACCAGTCCCACGGCCGCGGCCACGAGGATCAGGCGGCGGGCTCGAACATCGTCGGCTGGCATCAGCGCTATTGGTGGCTCTCGAAGCGCATCGCGGAGATCTGCTCCGACACCAGCCCGACGAGAAAAACGATCACGGCCAGGATGATGAGCAGGACCGAAGAGTTGGTGACATGGCTCTGCGTGGCGATAGTCCACAGCGCGTAGCCGAAGCCGACCGCGAACGACGCGAGGCTGATGGGAAGGAAGACGCGCAGGGGGCTGAAGAGCGTCACGATCTTCAAGATGATCATGAAGAACTTCACGCCGTCGCGCGCGAAGCGGATATTCGACTGTCCCGACGCGCTGCCGTGCCTCGATGGGCTCGAAGGCGACGTTGTAGCCCGCCTTGACGAAAGCCAGCGTCGTCGTTGTCGGTGTCGAAAACCCGTTCGGGAGCAGATGCAGGAACTCGCGCAGGTACTCGCGCCTCGCGCCGCGGAACCCTGAAGTGAGATCCGGAATGTCGCGGCCGGTCAGATGGCTCGCAAGCCTGTTCAGGGCCGTGTTGCCGAGGCGCCGCGCCTGCGTCGCCTGGGTCGACGCCGCGCGCGCGCCGATGACGAGGTCGTATTCTCCAAGCCGGGAGACGATGCGCCGCGCGTCATCGGGCCGATGCTGGCCGTCGCCATCGATGATCAACACGTAGTCGCCGGCGGCGCGTCTGATGCCGCTCTTTACTGCAGCGCCGTTGCCCTTGTTGTAGGGATGACGGATGACCAGCGCTCCAGCGGCCTGCGCGTGTGCGCCGGTATCGTCCTTCGATCCATCGTCGACGACGATGATCTCGCGCCACGGGCCAGCCGTGGTCAGAGCCGCCACGACCTGGGCGATGATCGGTCCCTCGTTGTAGGCAGGGATGACGATGGAGACTTCCGACGGATCGGCCATGGGCTAGCGGCCCGTCCTCGTTCGATCCTGGCGCGCCGATGCAAGCGCCGGGAGTTCGTCCCGCGGCTCGTCGTCATCTACAGCATCGCCGGCGGGCCGTGGCAGTTCGAGCGAGCGCACCCGATACAGGAGATCCTCGAGCAGTTTGCGATTGGCAGATATGACGTCCGCCAGCAGGCCGATGAGGAGCACCTGAAATCCGACAATCATGAAGACCGCGCCCAGGATCAGGGACTGAAGATTTCGGCCCGCCGCCAGCCGTGGATCGCTGACATAGGTCAAGACGAACGGTACGCAGAGCAGTAGACCGATCGCGACGATGACGCCGCCGATGTAGGAAAAGATCTTGAGCGGTTCGTACATCGCGTAGATGCGGACGATCGTCGCCGCGGAGCGCTTGATGTACGAGAACATGCTGTCGAAGAGGCGCGACGGGCGCGTGCGCGAGTTGGTCTGAATCGGCACGTGCGCGATCGACATGCGCTTCTTGCCCGCCTGGATGATCGATTCGAGCGTGTAGGAAAACTCCGAGACGATCGTCATGCGCAACGCCGCCTCGCGCGTGTAGGCGCGGAATCCGCTCGTGGTGTCGGGGACCGACGTGTTCGATACCTGGCGCACGACCCAGCTGCCGAGGCGCTGCAATTGCCGCTTGCGCCACGACATGTGGCTGACCTCGGCGATGTTGCGATCGCCGATCGCGATGTCGGCCTCGCCGCGGAGGAGCGGCTGCAGCAGCGCGGCAATCTGGTGTCCGGGTACTGATTGTCGGCGTCGGTGTTGACGATGAAGTCGGCGCCGTTCTTGAGAGCGGCGTCGATTCCAGCGGTGAAGGCGGCGGCCAGCCCCTTGTTGCGCCGCATGCGAACCACGTGATCCACGCCGGCGCCGCGCGCGACGTCGGCCGTTCCATCGCGCGATCCGTCGTCGATCACGAGAGTCTCGATGACGTCGATTCCCGGGATCGATCGCGGAAGCTCCGCCAGCGTGGCCGGAAGGGTTTCCGCCTCGTTCAGGCACGGGATCTGAATGATGAGCTTTTTCAACGCGATCTGTCCGTCTCGAACCGGCCGCCCCGGCGAGTATGGGTATTCTGCACCTTCAGCCGCTTACTCGACCAATCTTTCGATGACGCCATCCCAGGTGATGGCTGCGGCGACGCTGTATCCAGCATCGCCCAGGGTCGCAGCGCGCCGGCGGTCCTTGGCCAGCTGGTTCATCGCTTCGGCGAGTGCTTCCGCCGATGGCTCGCAGACCAGGCCGTTGATGCCGTCGACGACGAACTCGTTCGGCCCGCCCGAATCGATACAGGTGATCACGGGCTTCCGTGCCAGGAAGGCCTCGAGAGTGACGTAGCCGAAGTCCTCGTCGTACGGGGGATAGACCACCGCCAGGGCGCCGGCATAGAGCTCAATCAGCTGATCGTCGTCGGCCCGGCCGAGAAACGTGACCCGATCGTGGACGCCCGACTGGTGAGCGACGCGCTCGACGTTCTCTCGTTGCGTGCCTTCGCCTGCGACGACCAGTCGCAGCGACGGATCGGTCCTCGCCATGGCGCGGACGACGAGATCGACTCGCTTGACCGATTCGATGCGGCCCACAGACAACACGTAGTTGCCGTATTCGCCCGCCTTGAGACGGGGCGCCAGGCGCGGCGGATGATACAGGGCCGGCGCCTGCAGTCCGTTGAATTTCTCGAGCCGTGCCGCCGTGGTGCGGGCGATCGAGTACAGGCGCTCGCACTCCAGGAGCATCTCGGTATCGAGCCGCATGAGGGTATCTCTCAAGCCCACGTCTGACTCGTTGTGCAGGAAGTCGCTGTAGGGCGTACCGCACAACTCGTAGGCGGCGCGGTATTGATGCACCAGCCAGGTGACCTTGTGCGGATGGCGAACGAAGTAGGTCGGAAATTTCGTCGCGATGACGAGGTCTACAGGGCGGCCGTTGCTCTCGCTGAGGTCGAGCAGGCGCCACGCGGCGGAGTGGGGAAGGATCTCGGTCTTCGGATACCACTTGAACGGGACACTGACCAGCTCTGCGAGATGGCCCCGCGCCCGTAGCTCGCGCACCAGCTCGCGGACGAGGATCTCCGCGCCGCCGTGCACGAACGGCACCTGGGCTTCACAGACGAGGATTGTTTTCAAGATGCGCTGCCGTCCGGCACTGCTGTTCCCCTGCCGGCCCCTTCCGCTGAGCCAAATCTGCACATGCTATCACGTGTTCGTTCTTGTTTCGCCTGGCGAAAATTAGGCGTAAGCCTAGTAGCGTTCATGATTTTGCGGTTGACACAGCCGCAACGGGTTCTCTAGTATCCGGGTGGACTTTTGTGGAGCAAAGTGGAGTAACCAGACGTGCTTCGGGGCAATCACGCCGCGAAAATTGATGATAAGGGAAGGCTCAAGATCCCGAACGCCTTTCGTGCCCTGATCGAGAAGCACCACGGCACGGAGCTCTTCGTGACGAGCCTGACGGGCGAGTACGTGCGCCTGTACCCAATGCCCGTCTGGCTGGCCCATGAGGAAAAACTGGCCCGGATGCCCTCCACGCACCCTGCCCGCCTCAAGTACCTCGACCGCGTGAACTATTACGGACAGACAGCGCAAATAGACATCCAGGGCCGGGTGGTGATCCATCCCAGGCTTCGCGATTCGGCCGGAATGGTCGGAGACGTCGACGTCTTCGGGCAGATCGATACGCTCGACGTCTGGAATCACGAGCGATTCGTCGCGCGCATGCAGCGCGACACCTATGGGGATGACGACGCGCGGGCGTTGGCGGAGTTCGGGATCTGATGACGAACGCCCTCCACGCGCCGGTCCTTGTCGCCGAAACACTGGCCCTCCTCGAGCCGTCGCGCGGCGGTCTCTTTGTCGACTGCACGCTCGGACTCGGAGGCCACAGCCGTGCCCTGCTCGATGGCGGGGCGGAGCGGATTCTCGGCCTCGATCGCGATACGACCGCGCTCGAGCTCGCCGCCGCCAATCTGGCGTCGTACGGCGACCGGGTCGAGCTCGTGCACTCCGATTATCGCGATCTTCCGCAGGTCCTCGACGCGCGCGGCATTGCGACCGTCGCCGGCGCGCTCGCCGACCTCGGCGTCTCTTCGATGCAGCTCGGCGAAGGCCGCGGGTTCAGTTTTCAGCGCGATGAGCCGCTCGACATGCGAATGGATCGCTCGCGTCCGCCGACGGCCGCCGATCTGATTGCCGATGCCGACGAGGAGGATCTCGCGAACGTCATCTTCCAGTACGGTGAAGAGCGCTACTCGCGCCGCATCGCCCGCGCCATCGTTCAGGCGCGCGCCGTGGCGCCGGTGGCGACCACCGGGCAGCTGGCGGCGCTCGTGCGCCGCGCTATTCCAGTGCGCGGTCACCAGCGCATCGACCCGGCGACGAGAACATTCCAGGCGCTGCGCATCTGGGTCAACCGCGAGCTCGACGGCCTCGACGCCTTTCTCGAGTCAGCCGTGCAGCGGCTGGCGGCGGGCGGGCGGCTGGCGGTCATTGCCTTTCACTCGCTCGAGGATCGCATCGTCAAGCACACCTTCCGTGCGCTCGCGCACGCCGAGACTGCCATCCGGATCCTCACGAAGCGGCCGATCGAGGCCGGCGAGGACGAAGTGGCCCGCAATCCCCGGGCGCGCAGCGCCAAGTTGCGCGCGATTGAGAGGCTCGCATGAACGCGACCGACTTCGAATACGCCATCAAGAAAGACGTGCGCAACAACCCGATTGTGCGCGAGGTCGACGAGGCGCGGCAGCAGCAGCTGCTTCGTGCCGCCGGCATCGGCGCGCTGCTCGTGACGGTGTTGCTCTTTTCGGCGTGGCAGCACTTCGAGCTCGTGCGTCACGGCTATCTGATGGAGCGGCTGCAGCAGGAGCGCGCGGCCGAAGAAGAACTCAATCGCCACTTGAAGCTGGAGATTGCGACACTGCGCGCCCCGAAGCGTATCGAGGAGACGGCAACGCGCAAGCTGCACATGGTGGAACCGAAGCCCGGCGACGTCGTGATCATCGAGCGCGTCGCGGCTCCGGCGCCACCCTCGAAGTCAATCGTCGCGGCTCGGTAGCCGATCGGCACCCGAGGAGGACCCGATGGCGCAGGAACAGGCTGGTAAGGGATTCCGCCTCCCATGGCACGCCCGCGCGGCATCGCGCGTGCGCCGCACCGAGCCCGTGCCAGTGTCCGACTGGCGCGAGACCCTGCGTTCGCGTCTCGTTGTCGCCGCCGTGCTGTGCGGCACGTGGACGGTCGGCGATTGAAGCGCGCCTGGTCTATCTGCAGGTGTTCCAGCGAGCGGCGATGGAAGCACGCGCTGCCGACCAGCGCGAAAACACGATCGAGCCGCCGGCGCGTCGCGGAGACATCTACGATCGCAACGGCAACCTGCTCGCCTATACGGTCGATGCCGATTCGATCATCGCCGACCCGACCGAGATCGAAAAGCCTGACCTCGTCGCCTCCAGCGTTTGTGCCGCGCTCGACCAGCTGCGACGCCGCCGAGCGGGCGGCGATTGCGCGCACGCTGCGCCGCAAGGGCCATTTCGCCTGGGTCGCGCGCAAGGTGTCGCCTGACGAGGAGCGTCGCGTACACGCCCTCGAGATCAAAGGCATCGGCTTCGTCAAGGAGAGTCGGCGCTTTTATCCAAAGCGCGAGCTGCTCGCTCACGTCCTCGGCTACGTCGGCCTCGACAATGTCGGGCTCGGCGGGCTCGAGTCGTCGTTCGATCCGCAGATTCGCGGCAAGCAAGGCCGGCTGATCATCCAGCGCGACGGCCGGCGCCGTGAGCTGATGAGCCGCGTCGAGCGTGAGCCGACCGCGGGCATCGCGCTCGAGCTGACCATCGACGAGTACCTGCAGAACATCGCCGAACGCGAATTGCAGGCGGGTGTCGTCGAATATGGCGCCACCGGTGGCTCCATCGTCGTCATGGATCCCTCGTCGGGCGAGATTCTTGCGCTTGCGAACGCGCCAACGTTCAATCCAAACATCTATACGCGCGGCGACGGAAGTCCAGCGCCGCAATCGCGCCATCCAGGATCTCTACGAACCAGGTTCGACGTTCAAGGTCGTGACCGCGTCAGCCGCCCTCGAAGAGGGGTTGATGACGCCGGACGACATGATTGACGTCAGCGCCGGCATGATTCGATTTGGTTCGCGCCAGATCGATGACATGCATCGCTACGGCATCCTGTCGTTCACCGACGTCATCGTGAAGTCGAGCAACGTCGGCGCGATCAAGGTCGGCTTGAAGCTCGGCCCCGAGCGCATGGGCCGCTACGTGAGCCGCTTCGGTTTCGGCCAGGCGCTGGCCCCTGACTTCCGCGGCGAGAACGCCGGCATCGTGTGGAACCCGATCAAGCTCGATCCGGGGGCGCTGGCATCGGTGTCGATGGGATATCAGGTCGGCGTGACGCCGGTACAGATGGCGACGGCGGTCAGTTCGATCGCCAACGGCGGGACACTGCTCGAGCCGCGCGTCGTCCGCGCGACGATTCAGGACGGCCGGCGCACGGAAGTGGCGCACAAGGCACTGCGCCGCACGGTGTCTGAGCGGACGGCCAGCCAGATGACCGCCATCATGGAGGGCGTCGTCGAGCACGGCACCGCCAAGGCGGCGCAGATCGACGGCTACACGATCGCCGGCAAGACCGGCACCGCGCACAAGGTGATCAACGGGGCCTACTCGCCGTCCGAGTACAACGCCTCGTTTGTCGGCTTCATTCCGTCGCGCAAACCGGCGCTCACGATCATCGTCGTCATCGACTCGCCGCACGGGAAGGGCTACACGGGCGGCGCGGTTGCGGCGCCGATCTTCAAGCGTGTGGCCGAAGCATCCCTGCGCCACCTCGGTATTGCACCGACCGTGAACGGCAATCCGCCGGTTATCGTGGCCCACGGGAGTAACGACGACGACGGGCGCGGAGGTCGACGCGGTTCCCGTCGAGACTCAAGAGATGACCAGGGTTTGCGCGATGACAGCGTGATGCCCGACCTGCGCGGGCTGAGCGCGCGTGAGGCCAATCGTCGACTGACGCGGCTTGGCATGACCGGCCAGCTCAATGGCGATGGCTTCGTTCTCGAGCAGTCACCAGCCGCCGGCAGCGCCGCCGTGCCCGGCACGGCGTGTGTGCTTACACTCGGCCGGCAGCCGCCGCAGCGCACTGGAGCCCAGCAGTGACACTCGGCGATCTCCTGCGAGCGACGGCCGGGCGCGCGCCTTTTGACGCCCACGTCGGCACGCCGATCGCGGACACGATTGCGGCTACGAACGTCGCGTCGGTCACCAGCGATTCGCGACAGGTTGCCCGCGGGTCCGTATTCGTCGCGCTCAAGGGGCTCAAGAACGACGGTACCGAGTTTGCCCGCGATGCCATCGCCCGCGGCGCGCTCGCGGTCGTGTCCGAAGCGGCGGGCCCAGCCGGCAGTGCCGCCGGTGTGCCGTGGCTGCAGGTGAGTGACGCGCGCCTCGCGCTCGCCGCGCTGTCGGCCGCGTTCTTCGGCAATCCGAGCAACGACCTGGTGCTCGTGGGCATCACGGGCACCAACGGCAAGACGACGACTTCGTACCTGCTGGAATCGATCTTCGAGG
The DNA here is from genome assembly GCA_963830815.1 of uncultured Acidobacteriota bacterium. Taxonomy (GTDB): domain Bacteria; phylum Acidobacteriota; class Vicinamibacteria; order Vicinamibacterales; family 2-12-FULL-66-21; genus DATBJJ01. The sequence continues at coordinate 45,145 of CAWHNN010000027.1, forward strand.
CCGCCGGCATTCGCTGCGGACGAATCGGCACGGTGGGCTACCAGGTAGCCGGGCGCGAAGCTGAAGCCACACGCACGACACCGGAAGCGCCCGAGCTGCAGCGGATGCTGCGGGAAATGGTAACCGCCGGATGCGGCGCCTGCGTCATCGAGGCGTCGTCGCATGCGTTGGCGCTGAGACGCGTCGACTATCTCCATTTCACCGCCGCGATCTTCACCAACCTGACGCGCGATCATCTCGACTTCCACCGCGACATGGAGGACTACTTCGTCGCCAAGCGGCGGTTGTTCGAGCTCCTGCCGCCCGGTGGCATCGGCGTCTCCAACCTCGACGACCGCCGTGGAGCGGCGATGGCTGCGGCAGCGCCGCGCCCGGTCACCTATGGCATCGACGCAGCCGCGGACATCACGCCCGGGCCCTTGTCGTTCACCCTCGATGGCCTGGCGTTCGACGTGCGGACGCCGCGCGGAACGCTCGCGCTGAGATCTCCGCTCGTCGGACGGCCGAACGCGTACAACATCCTCGCCGCAGTGGCGGCCGCTGTCGCGCTCGATCTGCCGTTCAACGCCATCCAGAAGGGCATTGCCGCCCTGGCGCTCGTGCCCGGGCGATTCCAGGTCGTCTCGGAATCAAAAGACGACGTGCGCGTCGTGGTGGACTACGCACACACCGACGATGCGCTGAGGAATCTGCTCGAGACGGCGCGCCCTCTGGCGAGCGGCCGGGTCATCACCGTGTTTGGCTGCGGCGGCGACCGCGATCGACCCAAGCGCTCGTTGATGGGCGCTGTCGCTGCGCGTCTGAGCGATCTCGTGGTCGATTACCTCCGACAACCCGCGTTCCGAGAAGCCGGAAGAGATCATCGAGGAAATCAAGCGCGGCATCGTGATGCCCGCCGATCGGATCGGACCGAAGTCGGCGAGCGCTCCGAAAGCGACGCCCTACCTCGCCATCGTCGATCGTGAGCCCGCTATCGAGCGGGCGATTCACGACGCACGGCCAGGTGACCTCGTGCTGATCGCGGGCAAGGGCCACGAAAAGTATCAGGAAATCGGCGGCCGGGTATTGCCCTTCGACGATGTCGAGGTGGCGAAGAGCGCCCTGGCTCGGCGGCGGGCACGGTCGCGGGTGTCATAGCGCGTGGAGCCATTGTCGCTGACCGCGGCCGACATCGCCGCCGCGACGGCCGGAGAAGTGGTGCGCGGCAGCCCGCGCGCTGACATCGGGCGAATCGGCATCGATTCGCGGACGATTGCGGCGGGCGAGTGCTTCGTCGCCATTCGCGGCGAGCGGTTCGACGGCCACGATTTCGTCGCCGACGTCGTCGCGCGGGGTGCGGGTGCAGTCGTCGTCGATCGGGACGTTCCGGACCTCGGTGAAACGTCGGCGATCGTGATTCGCGTCGACGACACGCTGCAGGCGCTGCAGGAGATCGCGCGCGACGTCCGGCAGCGATCGGGAGCGCGGGTCGTCGCCATCACCGGCAGCGCCGGCAAGACGACGACGAAGGAAGTCGCGGCGGAGTTTCTGGCGTCACGGTATCGAGTGTTCAGGAACAAGGGGAATCTCAACAACCATATCGGCCTGCCGCTTTCACTTCTTGAGTTGCGGACGAGGCCGGAGATTGCAGTCGTCGAGCTGGGCATGAATCATCCTGGAGAAATCCGAACGCTGGTTGGCATCGCGGAGCCCGACGTCCGCGTGTGGACCAACGTCGGTGACGCCCATCTCGGGTTCTTCGAATCTGCTGATGCCATTGCCGACGCCAAGGCCGAGATCCTCGACGGCGGCCGTGCCGACGACGTGCTCGTCGCCAATGCCAACGATGGGCGCGTGATGTCGCGCGCCGAATGGTTCCTCGGTCACGTCGTGACATTCGGCATCGACACCGACGCCGACGTCACGGCGAGCCACGTCGAGCATCGCGGGTTGGCAGGAACCTCGGCGCAGTTGCAGACATCTGCCGGAACCGCCACCTTGACGACGCCGCTGCTCGGTCTTGCGAATCTGTCAAATGTTCTCGCCGCGGCGGCGGTTGCCATCCAATTCGAAGTTCCGGTGTCTGAGATTGTAGAGGTCGCCGCGCGATTGCGGCCGGCGACGCACCGCGGCGAGTTGCTGCGGCTGCCTGGTGGCGTCACGCTCATCGACGATTCGTACAACTCCAGTCCTGCGGCGCTGCGCCAGGCGCTCGAAACGGTGCGGGCGGCGTCGGGGTGCGCGCGCAAGGTCGCGGTGCTCGGCGAGATGCTCGAGCTCGGCGCCCACGCCGATTCGCGACATCAGGAGTCGGGCCGCGTCGCCGCGGCGTCGGGTCTGGATCTGCTCATCGCGGTGGGTGGCGAAGCCGCAACTGTGCTCGCCGATGCGGCCGTTGCGGCCGGAATGCCTCGCGATTCAGTAATTGCGTTGGCGACGTCTGAGGAAGCGGCTGACCTCGCGCTCGCCCGCATCCGACCGGGTGATCTGGTGCTGGTCAAGGGCTCTCGCGGTATCGGCACCGACGTGGTGGTCGCGCGCCTCAAGGCGGATACGCCTGATGCTGTATTACCTGCTGCCGCCGCTGACGCCGTGGCTCACGGTCCTGAACGTGACGCGCTACGTCACCTTCCGCACCGCGGTCGCGAGCATGACGGCGCTGGCTCTTGGTCTCGTGCTCGGTCCGTGGATGATCCGCCGCTTGCGCGACTTCCAAATCGGACAGGTCATCCGGCATGACGGCCCGGCGACGCACCGTACCAAGGCCGGAACGCCGACGATGGGCGGGCTCCTCATCCTGACGGCCACCTTGGTGCCGACGCTCCTGTGGGCCGACCTGCGCAATCCCTTCATCTGGATTGCAATGTTCGGCACCGCGGCATTCGGTGCCATCGGCTTTGCTGACGACTACCTGAAGATCGTCCGCCGCTCACATCACGGGCTTCTGCCGCGCTACAAACTCTTCTGGCAGTTCGTCGTCGGCCTCAGCGTTGGCGCATTCTTGATGGTGCTGGCAACGCATCAGCCATCGCTCTTCAATTCCGAGCTGATTGTTCCGTTCTTCAAGCGCATCACGCCGTCGCTTGGCGTGATGTATGTGGCGTTTGCCGCGCTCGTCCTGACGTTCTCGACCAATGCCGTCAACCTGACTGACGGCCTCGACGGCCTGGCCATCAGCGTCTTCGCGGTTGCCGCCGCCACGTTCACGGCGCTCGCCTATGTGTCGACGCACGCGGTATTCGCCAGTTATCTGCAGTTGCCCATCGTGCCGCCGGCGGCATCGGAGCTGACGATCTTCTGCGGCGCGCTCGTCGGCGCCAGCCTCGCATTCCTCTGGTACAACTCCTACCCGGCCGAAATCTTCATGGGTGACGTCGGGTCGCTGGGGCTCGGCGGCGCCATCGGCACCGTCGCTTTGCTCATCAAGCAGGAGGCGCTCCTCGCCATCGTCGGCGGCGTCTTCGTGATGGAAGCGATGTCGGTCATCATCCAGGTCGGCTCGTTCAAGCTCACGGGCAAGCGCGTCTTCCGTATGGCGCCCATCCATCACCACTTCGAGCTCATCGGCTGGAGCGAGCCCAAGGTGATCACGAGGTTTCTCATCCTCGGGATCATCTTCGCGCTCCTCAGCCTGACGACGTTGAAACTCAGATGAGCGAGACGCCTTTCTCCGTTCGTGGCAAGCGGGTCGTCGTTGTCGGCGCCGCGCGCAGCGGTGTTGCCGCCGCCGAGCTGCTCGTCCGCCGCGGAGCATCGGTGACGTTGACCGACGTGCGCGAACAGATCGACGACGAGGATCGTCTCCGTGCGGCCGGAGTCGTACTCGAGCTCGGAGGCCATCACACGTCGACGCTGACCGGCGCGGACCTCGTCGTCCTGAGTCCGGGCGTGCCGTCGTCGCTGCCAGCAATCGAAGCTGCGCGTCGGGCTGGAGTGCCTGTCACCGGAGAGCTCGAGCTGGCATCGCGCTGGTTACGCGGCCGAATCGTCGCGATTACCGGAACGAAGGGCAAGTCGACGACAACGACTTTGACTGGACGGATGCTCGAGGCCGGCGGCTACCGCGTGCTCGTCGGCGGCAACATCGGCCTTGCGCTCAGCGCCCAGGTCGAGGCGTCGACGGACGAAACGATTCACGTGATCGAGGCGAGCAGCTTTCAGCTGGAGAGCGCCAGGACGTTCCGGCCGTGGATCGCCGTGCTGTTGAATTTCTCTCCCGATCATCTCGATCGGCACGCGACAGTGACCGAGTACGGCGCCGCCAAGTCACGGATCTTTTCCATGCAGCAGGCGACCGACTGGGCGGTCATCAACGCCGACGATCCTGGAACGCTGGAGCTGGCCGCTGCCACGCGTGCCAATCGTCTGCTGTTCTCGATGTCGGACAGCGTGCAGGAAGGCGTCGTCATCTCGCATGACGCCATCGTGCGCCGCACCACCAGCGGTGAAGAGACGCTCGTACCACTGAGCGCGGTGAAGTTGATCGGGCGACACCTGCTGGCGGATGTGCTCGCGGCCTCGGCCGTCGCCTCGATCGTCGGCGTCGATGCCGCCGCGATGACAAAGGCCGTCGAGGGGTTCAGCGGCCTCGAGCACGCGCTCGAGGTCGTAGCCGAGATTGGCGGCGTGCGATTCGTCAACGACTCGAAGGCCACCAATATCGAGGCTGCGCGCCGGGCGATCGAGAGCATGGGCGACGGCGTCGTGGTTGTGCTCGGCGGACGGTTCAAGGGCGGAGATTTCGCTGACTTGAAGGCGCCGCTCGCCGAACGCGGCGCGACGGTGGTGACGATCGGCGAATCGCGAGCACTCATCCGCGAGGCGCTGGCCTCGGCGGTGCCGGTTCACGAGGTCGAGGACATGTCGTCAGCGGTGCGCCGCGCCTTTGCGTCGGCATCGCCAGGCCAGACCGTCGTGCTGGCCCCCGCGTGCTCGAGCTTTGACATGTTCCGCGACTACGCGGAGCGCGGACGAGTGTTCAAGCAGGAGGTCAGGAAGTTACAAGAGGAGTGGAACACGACTCGCGAGCAATGAGGAGTGGAACACGACTCGTGAGCAGTGAACGGCGCGTGATCGGAAGTGCCAGCGTCCCTGGTGCAACGACGCGCAAAACCAAGAAACGTGACGCGCGAACAATGAGCAGTCATCAGCCGGTCGACTCGGTAAAGAACCGCCCGCTGGGAACACAGGCTGCCCCGGTCTGTGAGGGTGGTGTCTCTGCCCGCGGCCGGCTGATGATTGCTGATTGTTCGCGCGGCCTGCGCCCGTTCGAGGCTCGCCCTCCACGGCTCAGGCTACTTGTCGGTAGCAATCCCCGGAACCTTTAGGCAGCGGAGTATGGCCCGAAAGCTCAAATCGGACAAGTTGCTCTTCACCGCCACCTTGCTGCTGGTATGCACCAGCATCGTGATGGTCTACAGCGCCTCAGCAGTCATCGCCACTGAGAGGTTTCAGGACCCTTACCGCTTCCTCTTCAAGCAGTCGGCCTGGGTGCTCATCGGCTTGTCGCTGATGCCGATTGTGATGAGGATCGACTACCGCTCGTACCGGCAGCCGGTCGTCATCTGGACGGGGCTCGGCATCGTCACGCTCGCGCTGATCGCTGTCCTCTTTTCGAAGGAAGTGAACGGCGCGCGGCGATGGATGCTGCTCGGGCCGCTCGGCATTCAGCCATCCGAGCTGGCGAAGATCGCCATCATTCTCTTTACTGCTGCGCTTCTCGAACGTCGAATGGAGCGCATCAACGAGCTCTCGTACGCGCTGTTGCCGATTGGCTTCGCCACGGGCGGCATCGTCGGGCTCGTGCTCATCGAGCCCGATCTGGGAACTGCCGTCTCGATTCTCGTCATCGCTGGCGCCATGGTGTTCGCCGCCGGCATCAGCTATCGATACGTCTTCGGACTTCTTGCCGCGAGCATTCCCGCGCTCTACTTCGTCATCATGGCGTCGCCGTATCGCGTGCAGCGCATGCTGGCGTTCCTCGATCCGTGGAGCGATGCGCAGGGCGGCGGCTATCAGGTGATTCAATCGATGATTGCGGTGGGCACGGGCGGCATCTTCGGCACCGGCATCATGGGCGGAGTGCAGAAGCTGTTCTACCTGCCGGAACCGCACAACGATTTCATCTACGCGGTGATCGCCGAAGAGTTGGGCCTCCTCGGGGCTACCACAGTGCTCGTGTGTTTCTGTTTAATCACGTGGCGCGGGCTGCGCACGGCCAGCCGGGCGCCGGATCGCTTTGGCGCGCTCCTGGCTGTCGGGCTGACTGCCATGATCGCGTTCCAGGCGCTTCTCAACATCAGCGTCGTCACCGGCCTCGCGCCGACCAAGGGCATTCCGCTGCCTTTCGTCAGCGCCGGCGGGTCATCGCTGCTCATCAACCTGCTCGGCATGGCGATTCTCCTCAACGTGTCACAGCACGCATCGTCGCCACACGTGGTCACGATGGCGATGGCAAAGCCGGATGCATGACGCCACGAATCGTCATCGCGGGCGGAGGCACCGGTGGTCACCTGTATCCGGGGATTGCAGTGGCGCGGGAAATCCGGCGCCGCGTGCCGGGAGCCGAGGTGACGTTCGCGGGAACGGCGCGCGGCATCGAAGGCCGGGTGGTCCCGCGCGAAGGTTTCGAGCTCGACTTGCTGCGCAGCGCCGGGTTGAAGGGAATGTCGCTGTCGTCGCTGGCGCGCGGCCTGTCGCTGCTGCCGCTGAGCGCGCTCGATGCGTGGAGCATCGTGTCGCGGCGGAAACCGCAGCTGGTGATTGGTGTTGGCGGCTACAGCTCTGGGCCGGTCGTCCTAATCGCGGCGCTACGGCGGATCCCGACGCTGCTGCTCGAGCAGAACGCCTTGCCCGGATTCACCAATCGCCGACTGGCGTCCGTTGTCAGCGCCGCCGCGGTGACGTTCGAATCAACATTGTCGTACTTCGGGAGGAGGGGCTTTGTTACAGGCAATCCGGTTCGTCCCGAGTTCTTTGACCACAGTCTCTCGCCGCGGGCAGATGGCCCGCCGAGGGTTCTGATCTTTGGCGGCTCCCAGGGCGCGCACGCGATCAACATGGCCATGGTGGAGGCGGCGCCGCGGCTGGCAGTCTTCCCCGGCGGGCTGGCGGTCACGCATCAGACAGGAGAGCGCGATCTCGAACTCGTCCGCGCCGGCTACCGCGCCGCCGGGCTCGAGGCCAGGGTCGAGCCGTTCCTCTTCGCCATGGATCGGGAGATGAAGGCCGCTGACCTGGTGATCTGTCGCGCCGGCGCGACGACGTTGGCCGAGCTGACAGCGGCGGGGAAACCCTCGGTGCTTGTCCCGCTCCCGACGGCCGCCGACGATCACCAGCGAAAGAACGCGGAGGTCGTCGCTGGCGGGGGCGCCGCCGAGCTGCTGCCGCAGTCGGAGATGACCGGAGAGACACTGGCGCAGCGAATCATCGCGCTGGCGAGCGATGCGCCGCGGCGCGAGCGATGGCGGGGGCAGCGCGGCGACTGGCGAAGCCCGACGCGGCAAAGGCGATTGTGGATCGCGCGTTCCAGTTGCTGGAGCGATCCTGATGCTCGGCCGGACGCGCCGCATTCACTTCGTCGGTATCGGCGGCATCGGCATGAGCGGCATCGCGGAATTACTGGCGAATCTCGGTTACGAGGTGAGCGGCTCGGACGCGAAACGCTCGAAGGTCACGGATCGGCTGGAGCAGCTCGGCGTTCGATTCTTCGTCGGGCACGATGCGGCCAATGTCGGCCAGTCGGACGTCGTCGTCGTCTCATCTGCCATCCGCGCCGGCAACCCGGAAACGGCGGAGGCAGTGCGCCGGCAGATTCCGGTCATCCCGCGCGCCGAGATGCTGGCCGAGCTCATGCGGCTGCGCTACGGCATCGCGATCGCCGGCGCGCACGGCAAGACGTCGACGACTTCGATGGCGGCGCTCGTGCTCGAGCGCGCAGGACTCGATCCGACGGCGGTCATCGGCGGCAAGCTCAGCGCGTTCGGAAGCAATGCCCGGCTTGGCAAAGGCGACTGCATGGTCGTCGAAGCTGATGAAAGCGATCGTTCGTTCTTGAAATTGTCTCCGGCGATAGCGGTGATCACGAACATCGACCACGAGCACATGGAAAGTTACGGGAGCTGGGCCGATCTCGAGCAGGCCTTCGTCGACTTCGCGAACAAGGTGCCGTTCTACGGCGCCGTGATCGCATGTGCCGACGACGAGCCGGTTCGCAACATTCTGCCCAGAATCTCGCGCCGCATCATCACCTACGGCCTGGCGAGCGCTGACGGACAGGCTTCCGCCAGCGTCACCGGCCACGGTTTGACGCTCGAGGCGTTCGGCTCGCGCGCGGTTGTCCGGTATTGGACGCCGGAGGGGCTCGACGCGGCGTCGGGCACTGATGTCGAGCTCGGCGAACTGCGGTTGAAGGTGCCAGGGCGCCACAACATGCTCAACGCGCTGGCTGCGGTTGCAGTGGGGCTCGAGGTTGGCATCCCCTTCCCGCAGGTCGCCTCGGCGCTGGAAGAGTTTCAGGGCGCGGATCGGCGCTTTCAGCGGCTTGGCGAAGAAGACGGCGTCATGGTCGTAGACGACTACGGTCATCACCCCACCGAGATCGCGGCTGTACTTGCCGCCGCCCGTGCGGGCATCGATCGTCGCCTCGTGGTCGTGTTCCAGCCCCATCGCTACACTCGCACCAGCCAGTTGATGCGCGAGTTCGGCGAAGCGTTGAGGACCGCTGACGAGGTCGTGCTTACCGATATTTACCCGGCCGGAGAGCCTCCCATTCCTGGCGTGACGATCGAAGCCCTCGCTGCAGCCATCCGGACGAGTGCGCGCGGCACGGTACGCGTCGTCGCAGCGCTCGAGGATGTGCCCGCCGCCGTTGCGCGCACGGCGCAGCCCGGTGACCTCGTGCTCACCCTCGGCGCCGGCTCGATCGGCGGCACTGGCGAGCGAATTCTCGAAGCGATACGTCACCGGCGCACCGAATCGACGGCCGGCAGGGGGGACAGGTGAAGGTCAAGGCGCCTTCCGAAAAGAATTTCCGCCGCTCTCGCGCCAAGCCGGCGCGGCGTCGAGCGTGGCGCGCGATCTTCAGCTGGCGCGTAGTACGCGCGTCGCTCGTCGCCGCCGTGCTCCTCCTGGCCGGCTATCGGGCTTTCAACCTAGCCTACAAATCGAGCCTCTTTCGCGTGAATCGGGTCCGCGTTCACGGTAATGTTCGAATCTCGTCGGGTGAGGTGCAGGCCATCGTCCGCGATCTTCAGGGTGCTCATATTCTGACTGCCGACCTGGCCGAGTCCCGCGACAGGTTGCTGAGCTCGCCGTGGCTCGCGGAGGCGGCGTTGCGACGCGTCCTGCCGTCCACGATCGACGTCTACGTCTCGGAACGCAGCCCCTTTGGACTGTGCCGGCAGGGAAGTCAGCTCTACCTCGTTGCGCGCGACGGAGTTCTGATCGACGAGTTCGGTCCGAAATATTCCGCGTTTGAGGATTTGCCGATCATCGACGGCCTTATTCCCCGTCAGGCGACGCCGCGGGTATCCCGTGCCTCTCGAACCGTGCCGCCTCCCCCGCAGAGAGCCGATCCCGTGCGGGCGGACCTGGCAGCACGAGTCGTGGACGAGATTCAGAAAAACCGCGAGCTCAAGCGCCGGGTGTCCCAGATCGACGTGAGCAACGCGCACGACGCCGTGGTCATCCTCGACGGCGATCCGGCGTTGCTGCATCTAGGCGATGAGCGGTTCCGGGAACGGCTGCAGTCGTATCTGGGGGTTTCCGAAAGGCTTCGCGCGCAGATTCCCAATATCGACTACGTGGACCTGCGCTTCGAACAGCGTTTGTTCGTGAAAGCCCGGGGCAGGAGCGACGGCACGTCGCTGCCGTTGCCGGCGGCTGGCAAGACTTTCTGAGGGGGAGACGTGGGACGCAGAGAACGCTATCTCGTGGGACTGGATGTCGGCACGTCGAAGGTGACGGCCATCGTCGGCGAAGCGACAGACGATGGCGGCCTGGACATCATCGGGATGGGGCTGGCGGACTCGCGCGGCATCAAGCGCGGCGTCGTCGTCAACCTCGAAGCTGCCGTCGACTCGATCAAGAAGGCGATCGAGGAAGCTGAGCTGACCGCGGGCGTCGAGATCGACTCAGTGCACCTTGGACTCTCCGCGGCGCACGTCAAGGCTTTCAACAGCCGCGGCGTCGTAGCGGTGGCGGGAAAGAATCGCGAGATCACTCGCGAGGATGTCCGACGCGCGATCGACGCTGCAAAAGCTGTCGCATTACCCAGCGGACGAGAGATACTACACGTGCTGCCGCAGGATTTCGTCGTTGACGAGCAGGACGGCATCGGGGCGCCCGTCGGCATGACCGGCGCCAGACTCGAAGTCAACGTGCACGTGGTGACCGGCAGCGCTTCATCGACACAGAACATCGTCGCCTGCGTCAACCGGGCCGGCGTCGCGGTACTCGATACGGTGCTCGAGCAGCTGGCGGCAAGTGACGCGGTGCTGACAAACGACGAGAAGGAGCTCGGCGTCGCGCTCGTCGACATCGGGGGCGGCACGACCGATTACGCGATCTTCGAGCGTGGCAGCCTGTGGCACACGGGCGTGGTCGCGATTGGCGGCGATCACTTCACGAACGACATCGCTGTCGGCCTGCGGACGCCGATTCCCGATGCGGAGAAGATCAAGCGCCGCTCTGGCTGCGCGCTCTCGACGATGGTCGACGAGGCAGAGACGATGGAGGTCGCGAGCGTAGGCGGGCGGAAGCCGCGGGTAATGTCGCGGCGGATTCTGTCCGAGATCCTGCAGCCGCGCGCCGAGGAAATCTTCCACCTCCTGTGGGACGATTTCCGCCGCGCGGGGTTCGAGAAGTCGCTCAATTCCGGCATCGTGCTGACGGGCGGCGGTGCGATGCTCGAGGGGCTCGGCGAGGTTGCCGAGCAGATTTTCGACCTGCCCATCCGGCGCGGCGCGCCGGCGGGTCTCGGTGGACTGGCGGATCACGTCAACAGCCCGGCGTTTGCGACAGCGGTGGGGTTGGTGATGTACGCGCATCGGAATCAAGCGGGAGAGCCGGTGCGGCCGGTGGGGGCAGGAGCATTCGGCCGCGTGGCCGGACGGCTCCGCACGCTGTTCAAAGAATTCTTCTAGATCGGACGAAGCAACAGGAGGTCGGAACCATGGGTGATTTGCGACACAGGAAATCGGGTGCCAGCGAGCCGGAGAAACTGCGTCTCACGCTGGCAGAAGAGACACGGACTGGTGCGCGCATCAAGGTGGTGGGCGTCGGCGGCGGCGGTAGCAATGCCGTCAACCGCATGGTGCAGGCCGGTCTCGACGGCGTCGAATTCATCGTCGCCAACACCGATCTGCAGGCGCTGCACCTGAACCAGGCGCCGGTCAAGTTGCAGATCGGCGCCAAGTTGACCAAGGGGCTCGGCGCCGGCGCCGACCCGAATGTCGGCCGCCAGGCGGCGCTTGAAGACACCGAAAAGCTGATCGAAGCCCTCGACGGCGCCGACATGGTGTTTGTCACGACCGGCCTCGGCGGCGGCACCGGCACCGGCGCGGCACCGGTCATCGCCAGCCTCGCGAGCGAGCTCGGCGCGCTCACGATTGCGGTCGTGACGAAGCCCTTCCGCTTCGAAGGCAACAAGCGTCAGATGCAGGCCGCTCGCGGGCTCGACGAGCTGCGCGAGTGCGTCGACACGGTCATCACCATTCCGAATGAGCGGCTCCTCGCCACGATCGCCAGGACGACGTCGCTGGGCGAAGCCTTCACCTCGGCAGACGACGTGTTGCGTCAGGCGATTCAGGGCATCTCGGATCTGATCCTCGTCCCCGGGATGATCAACCTCGACTTCGCCGACGTGAAGACGATCATGTCCGGCATGGGCTTCGCGATAATGGGCACCGGCATCTCCGAGGGCCCAAACCGCGCGATGGCCGCCGCCAACGCGGCGATCTCGAGCCCGCTGCTCGAAGATGCGTCGGTCAAGGGCGCCCGCGGCGTCATCATCAACGTTACTGGTGGCTCGGATCTCTCGCTCGTCGAAGTCAGCGAGGCCTCCGTCGTCATTCAGGAAGCGGCCCACGAGGATGCCAACATCATCTTCGGCGCGGTCGTCGACCCGACCATGGAGGGCAGGGTCAAGATTACGGTCATCGCCACCGGCTTCGATCGTCCGGCGGCATCCAAAAGTCTGAGCCCGTCCGGCGCCCAGACGCCTGTCGACCTGCACAACTACTCGTCGTGGCGCCAGGACTCGGTTGAAAAAGTCGCGGCATCGGGTGGCGGCGGCCGCAGCATGAGCATCAGCCGTCGTCCGGCCCTCGATCTGCCGTTGATGCCGCAGGCGGCTGAGCCCAACCCGAACGCGACGCCAGGCGCCGAGTTCGAACCCGTTTCTCCGCTCGACGTTCCGGCGTTCCTGCGCCGGCAGAGCGAAGGCTAGACCCCACGGCTGGCGCGGCCCCTCCCAGGGGCCGCGGCCTCGCGTGGTAAACTGCATATATCCACGGCGCTCGCGATCGTCGTCTTTTCAGGACAAGTTGCCTGAAAAGTCCGAGCCCGACGCCGTTGGCACCCTCGCATTGGGACCGGATGCCCGGTCCCATTTCGTCCATCGCCTGGGCCGACTCGTCCCGGCCCACCGCATTTACTCCGGGCACAGCACCCATGAGATCACGCCGCGATCCGCGGCCGGCGCAGCAAACACTGAAGAAGTGGGAGTATCGCGAGCGCGCGCGGCAGGTACTTGCCCAGGAAACGGGCTACGTGCTCAAGCCGCACGGTGGCCGCCTCCGCGTCGCGCTCGCGTTTCCGAACACATACTGGGTCGGGATGTCCAGTCTGGGTTTCCAGACGGTCTACAGCCTTTTCAATAAGATTGACGACGTAGCGTGCGAGCGGGTGTTTTTGCCACCGAAGCAGGAACTGCGCGCGCAGGTTGAGAGCGGAGCTCCACTTCTCACGATCGAGAGCCAGACCCCGGTCGCCGACTTCGACGTTCTCGCGTTCTCGGTCTCGTTCGAGTGGGACTACACGAACGTAGTTACCATGCTGCGACTCGCTGGCCTCGCGCCGCGTGCGAGCGCGAGGCATCGCCGTGATCCGCTTGTCGTGATCGGCGGCGCCGTGACCTTCGTCAACCCAGAGCCACTGGCGCTGTTTGCCGACGTGATTGCGGCGGGCGAGGGCGAGATGCTCGTGCCCGACCTCATCGCCGCGCTGCGGGAACCTGACCTCGACCGCCAGGAACTGTTGTCGAGGCTCGCATCGTGCCGGGGCTTCTACATACCGTCTTTCTACGACGTCAGTTACGACGGCGACGGCCGGCTGGAACGCATGGAACCCAAGGCGGGCACCAACGCGCCGGCGGTGGTGAAGAAGGCCGCCGTCAAGAGTGCCGAGCGCCTCGATCCGCCGGCGACGTCAATCTTCACTCCGGACACGGAGTTCGGCTCGCGGTTCCTCATCGAAGTCGTCCGCGGGTGCGCCAATCTCTGCCGGTTCTGCTGGGCGGGCTACAACTATCTGCCGGTCCGCGCCTTTTCTGCCGACCGCATCCTTGAACTCGCAACCGCGGCGCGACAGCACGCGAACCGCGTCGGGCTGGTGTCCATCGCTCTCTGCGACCATCCCGAGATCGACCGCATCCTCGACGGCCTGCTCGCTCTCGGCTACTCGATCAGCCCTGCGTCGCTTCGCCTCGACGACCTCACCGACTCGATCGTGCGGCGGCTGCGCGAGAGTGGAGAACGTTCGATCACCATCGCGCCAGAAACCGGATCGGACCGCCTGCGCCGTGTCATCAACAAGACGGTGACCAACGACGAGATTCTCGAGGCGACCGACCGCATCTTTGCCAATGGCATCGAAAACCTGAAGCTGTACTACATGATCGGGCTGCCGACCGAGACCGACGACGATCTCGATGCCATTCGCGACATCACGCTCGCGATGCGCGACATCATGATGAAGCACGCCAAGCCGCGCGGACACGTCGGGCGCATCGTCGGCAGCGTGAACCCGCTCATTCCGAAGCCGGGGACCGCGTATCAGTGGCTGCCGATGGAAGACCCGGCGATCACTGATCGCAAAGGCAAGCGGCTGCGGCATCTGCTCTCCGATATCGACAACGTGTACTTCAACATCAAGTCCGAACGGCACTCGTACTACCAGGCGCTGCTGTCACTGGGCGACCGGCGCGTCGCCGACGCGATCGAGGCTGCGGAACGCAACGGCGGCAACTGGCGCGCGGCCGTCGCAGAGGTCGGCATCGACAGTGATTTCTTCATCTTCCGCGACCGGACGAACGATCCCGTGCTGCCGTGGGACATCATCGACGGCGGTATGAAGTCGTCTTTCTTCCAGTCCGAGTTTCGCAAGGCCCTGCGCGAAGAGTGGACCTTGCCGCCGAAGCGTCAGAAGGAAAATCTCAAGCTGCTGCCGGTGCTCGAAGGCTGAGCGCGCCGCACGGCCCGCGCGCCGGCGCCTAGCCGGCAGAAGCCAGTGCCGCCTCTGTCTCGAACTCTGCGTAAGCCTGGAGAACCAGGTCGCGAACCCGGTTCTGTGCCGTCGTATCGCCGACGGGGCGGAGCAGGGAGAAGCTGCGGCGCTCGCCGTTCACCGAGTAGGTCCGCGCGGGAAACGTGACGTTGCGGCCGCCGCCAGTCTTGCGTTCCCACACCGAAAACCCAATCAGCTTCAGCCCCTCGAGCGGACCAGAGAGAAAGTGCACCTCGGCATCCGCGAGCTTTCCAGGTGGATTGCCTTTGTCGTTGGCGATGATCTTGACTGTCACGGCTGACTCCTCCAGTTGAAGGTGGGCACGCAGGCGATGCCGCGAAGAAGGCAAGAGCCAGTCCAGCGCCGGTCATGAGGTCTGTTGTCGGTCGAAGTTGCAGAGCGCAGGGACGTTAGGATGGCGGGACGGAGAGCGATGAAAAATAGCTGAAGCTGGACGCGCCGAAAGCGTCAACCCTGGCTGCGGCCGGTTGACTGTCGGGATTTCACAGCCGCGACAGGGCTGCTATCAGATCAGTCTCCGATGAGCATCACCTGGGCCATGGCCAGCGTGTCGGAATGCGTGATCGTCAGAAGCGAGCGCCGAACCTGCATGGCGTCCGCGCGCTTTGCGGCACCGCCGTGAAGCTGCAACCGCGGTGGACCACCGCCGCGCACGACTTCGATGTCCTTCCACAGGACGCCGCGCGAGTGACCGGTGCCGAGCGCCTTCATTGCCGCTTCTTTTGCCGCAAATCGCCCGGCCAGGTGCGGAGCGGGATTTCGCCGCCGAGTACAATAGGCAATCTCGCCGGCAGTGAACACCCGTTGCAGGAAGCGCTCGCCGTAACGCTCGAATACGTCGGCGAGGCGGGGAATATCAGTGGCGTCGAGACCGATGCCGAGAATGTTCATGACCTTGCCACAGCCTAACCGTGCCTTCGAGTGGACGCAAGCATCGTGCGGCCCCGTGCTCCGGTGCCTGCCGCTCTCGGCCGCGGTGCATCACTTCTTTACGGGCGCCAGCGTCGTCTTGCGTGACGACGTGGCCGAGTGGGAAGCGGTGGCCGAGACGATGGCGGTGCCGCGCGAGGAGATACTGCTCGTTCGCCAGGTCCACGAGAACGCCGTCGCCGTGGCTTCAGCCGATCGCGAACGGCCATGGAGCCGGCCGGAGGCCGACGCCATCATCAGCAACGACTCCACAGCAGCGATCGCCGTCCGCATCGCTGACTGCGTGCCCGTTCTCCTCGCGGAAGAGACGGGGCGCGCCGTTGCCGCCATCCACGCTGGATGGCGCGGCATGGCGAAGCGAGCGATCCTCGCCGGGGTCGGCGCGCTGCAGACTTTCTACGGCGTCAGGCCGGAGCGCATCATAGCGGCTGTCGGGCCCGCCATCGGTCCATGCTGCTACGAAGTCTCGGAAAGCACTTACCTCGCCTTTCGCGACGCCGGACACCACCCGTCGCTACTCGATCGCTGGTTCGAGCCCCGCGCCGCAGGCAAGTTCCATCTCGACCTGTGGCAGGCGTCCCGCGATCAGCTCGAAGGTGCCGGCGTTATGCCCGACAACATTCATATCGCCGAGTTGTGCACGAAGACGCACGCGGGGGCTTTTCATTCCTACCGGGTGGATGGCGAGAAGGCGGGCCGGATGATCGGGATCATCCGCGCGCGAACGGGCTAAGCGCCGCGCCAGTCCGGCACGGCGGCTCACCGAACGCTACTTTCCAGGTTCGGCGGACGTTTCCTGCGGCTGGGATGACGGCGCTGCCGGAGCGGCAGCGGGGAGCGGGACGAAGTAGAGGATGCGCGAGCAGCTCTCGCACTGGAAGACGCTCTCGTTGCGACGCAGCTCGTTGTAAACCTGCGGGCGCATCCTGACGTGGCACTGCGTGCACATCGCGTCGCGAGCCTCTGACATTGCCAGGCCCTTGCGGTGCTTGGACACGCGCTCGAAAAGTGCCAGCACGGTTGGTGTCACCTGCGCCGCGAGTTGCGCGCGCTCGGCGCTCCGGGCCTCGAGCTCTTTCTCGTTGGCCGCCCGGTCGACGTCGACTTGCTGACGGCTGCGGCTGACTTCAGCCTGGCCTGACTTCAGCGCCTGTTCGGCTTCCTTGAGCGCCACGGCCAGTTTTTCCGCTTCCTCCATCTGCTCGAGCATCCGATCCTCTTCACGCCGGACGACGGTCTCGGCAGAAGCAATCTCGGTCTGCATCGCGTGGTATTCCTTGTTGGTCTTGACCTCCATCAGCTGCCCCTTGTACTTGCTGAGGCGCGTCTGGACGGCGGCGAGATCCTTTTCGATGTCGCGGCGCGTCGCCTGGGAAGTCGCGATGCGTTCCTTGACCCCGGCGACGGTGCCGGTCAGTTCGGCGAGGCGCGCATCGAGCGCCGCCTGTTCCGCTGGAATGTCCGCGAGCCGCCTGCGAAGCCGCTCGGCGGCGGAGTCGAGATCCTGGAGCTGGATAAGGAGTTTGAGGTCAGGAAGCATCAGGCAATGCTGAAT
This sequence comes from uncultured Acidobacteriota bacterium, assembly GCA_963830815.1. Taxonomy (GTDB): domain Bacteria; phylum Acidobacteriota; class Vicinamibacteria; order Vicinamibacterales; family 2-12-FULL-66-21; genus DATBJJ01. Next base: position 62,135 of record CAWHNN010000027.1, read on the forward strand.
GTCGAATGCTGAATGCTGAAGGGAATGCTGAAGCGTCGAACAATGAAGTGTCGGAAGCCGACCGCTTCGCCGTGTTACTTCAACATTCAGCATTCAACATTCAGCATTGAAAATGGGCCCACCAGGATTCGAACCTGGGACGGGCCGGTTATGAGCCGGCGGCTCTGACCGCTGAGCTATGGGCCCACAACAGTCTACAGTCTTCAGTCGGCAGTCGCCAGTCTGCAGTCGTCAGTCGAGTCGGCAGTCTGAGTCGTCAGTCCGCAGTGACGACTGAGACGTCATTCAATGCCTACGATCAATCATTCAACATTCAGCATTCAGACTTCAGCATTTCTTCTACGTTCTTCCTTCGAGAAATGCCCGCAGCTTGCGGCTGCGCGACGGGTGGCGCAGCTTGCGCAGCGCCTTGGCCTCGATCTGCCTGATGCGCTCGCGCGTGACGGCAAAGCTCTGGCCCACCTCTTCGAGGGTGTGCTCGCTGCCATCGCCGACGCCGAAGCGCATCTTGATGACCTTTTCCTCGCGCGGCGTGAGCGTCTTCAGCACCGAATCGGTCTGTTCCTTCAGGTTCAGATTGATGACGGCGTCCGACGGCGACACGACCTGGCGATCTTCGATGAAATCGCCAAGATGCGAATCTTCCTCTTCACCGATCGGCGTTTCGAGCGAGATCGGTTCCTGAGCGATCTTGAGGACCTTCCGCACCTTCGACACCGGAATGTCCATGCGCTTGGCGATCTCTTCCGACGTCGGTTCGCGGCCGAGCTCCTGCACCAGCGCTCGCGACGTGCGAATCAGCTTGTTGATTGTCTCGATCATGTGGACCGGGATGCGGATCGTCCGCGCCTGGTCGGCGATCGCGCGAGTGATGGCCTGGCGGATCCACCACGTCGCGTAGGTCGAGAACTTGTAGCCGCGGCGGTACTCGAACTTGTCGACCGCCTTCATCAGGCCGATGTTGCCTTCCTGAATCAGGTCGAGGAACTGCAGGCCGCGATTCGTGTATTTCTTGGCAATCGACACGACGAGACGAAGGTTGGCTTCGACGAGCTCCTTCTTCGCCTGCTCGGCCTGAATCTCGCCGCGCGAGATCGTCTCGAGCGTGCGCATCAGCTGATCGGGCGTCTCTTCGAGCTCGTCGGCCATGGCCTTGACCTGGACCTTGAGCTCTTTCTGGCGCTTCGCCAGGTTCTTCTTCTCTTCTTCCTTGAGCTTGCTTGCCTTCTTGTTCTTCGGATTCAGCTGCCGCTCCATCTGATCGATCTCGCGGCGCACGCGCATGACAGCTTCGACCGATTCCTTGATCTGGTCGATGAGTCGTCGCTTCACGGCCTCGGTGAACTCGATCTTGCGGATGAGCTGTGACAGCTCGACACGCGCCCGCAGCGCTTCCCAGCGCACCCGGCGAAACTTACGCTTGTCGCGCGTCGTCGTGCCGCGTGGCGTCTTCTCGAGCTTCTCCTTGCACTTCTCGAGGCCGAGCCACGACTTGCGCACGGCATCGATCTGGCGCAGCACCTGGCGCTTGCGATCGTCGATCTTGTCGTCGGTCAGCTCTTCGTCGACGAAGGTCACGAGCTCGCGGATGCTCCGCTCCTCGTTCTTCAGCTGATCGCCCATCGTCATGATGGCGCGGGCGACGGTCGGCGTGCGTGAGATCGATTTGATCACCGCCAGCTTGCCGCGCTCGATGCGCTTGGCAATCTCGACTTCGCCTTCTCGGGTGAGGAGAGGTACCGTGCCCATCTCGCGCAAGTACATGCGGACGGGATCGTTCGTCTTGTCGAGAGCGCCAGGCGTCAGGTCGAGCTCGAGTTCCTCGGCCCCCTCACCGGTGCGGTCGAGCAGCTTGTCTTCGCGATACTTCTGCTCGGAATCGACGACCTCGATGCCCGCGGCGCTGAACGTGCTGAAGAGATCGTCGAGCTCGTCCGACGACGTGATGTCGGCGGGCAGCAGCTCATTGACCTCGTCGTACAGCAGGTAACCCTTTTCCTTGCCGATGGCAATGAGTTGCCTCACTTCATCGTATTTTTCTTCGATCGACAACGGCATGTCCTCCTCAGCGTCCTCGTTCCGCGCGTATCAACTTAGTCCCGCTATGAATCCGCGATCAACTTTAACAATGTTTTCTTCCGTTCCCACAGCGCCGCGATCTCGCTTTCGTGCCTGGCGGCACCGGCCTCCTGGAGGCTGTCGATCTCGCGCTGAACGGCGGCCCGCTCCCGGATATAACGCAGGCGCTTGAGCGCCGCGACACATTCGACTGGCGGGGCCGGAGAATGGGGCTGGCGGGCCAGTTCCTCGACCAGCCGGGCCTCCATACTTCTTAGACGCTCCAAAAGCGCTCCGGGTAAGGCATCCGCGGGCCAATCTGCAAGGGCCAATGCCTGCTGGAGGATTCCCTTGGTCGCCAGCCCGGCCAGATCCTCTTCGTCAAGCCCCCGCAGGGCTTCTATCCCCGGGGCGGAATTCCGCATTAGGGCCCAAATCAGGCCTTTTTCAGCGGTCTTGACCTGCTCGGTGACGACGTCTGGCCGCTCCAGGACTGCCACGGCCGTTTCGCGCTTGGCGGCCGCCTTCTTGATTTCCGTTCGAACTACCTCTTCCGTAATCCTCGCCTTGTGGGCCAGACGGTCGGCAAACTGATCCCGGGTGGCGGCGTCCGGGATCCTGGCCGCGACCTCGAGCATCCGCGTCAGAAAGTCCCGGCGTTCCTCGTCGCGCTGCAGGTCCTGGCCGGCTGCGGCCTGATCGAGCAGATATTCGAGGTAGGGCCGCGATGACCTGAGCCTTTCGGCGTAGGCATTGCCGCCCTCGCGACGGATGAACGTATCGGGGTCCTCCCCGGGGGGCATCATGGCGACGTTGACCTGGAACCCTTCCGCGACGAGCAGCTCGGACGAACGGACGGCTGCGCCTTTCCCGGCCGCGTCAGGATCAAAGCTGAGGACGACCTTGGCGGCAAAACGTTTCAGCAGCCGTGCCTGAGCCGGCGTCAGCGCAGTTCCCGAGGACGCCACGACGTTCTGAATCCCGCCCTGAACCGCCTGAGCGACGTCGAAATACCCCTCAACCATCACCGCGTGCTTGGACTTGACGATGGCGGACTTGCTCAGATGGAGCCCATAGAGCGTTCTCCCTTTGACATAAATCGCCGTCTCAGGTGAGTTCAGGTATTTGGGAACCTGACCAGCATCCATGGCTCGTCCGCCAAACGCGATGATCGTCCCGTTGTCCCGGGCGATGGGAATCATCACGCGATTGCGAAAACGGTCAATGAGCAAGCCTCCTTCGCGCTCGAGGACCAATCCGGTCTTCGTGAGCGACTCCGGGGCGAAGCCCGCGCGGAGAAGGTGAGTCTTGAGTGCTTCGCGAGATGCTGGTGCATAGCCTATGCCCAGAAGGTCGATGGTTGCCTGCGTCAAACCTCGCGTTGCCAGCAGGCGGCGGGCTGCCGCACCCACGGCCCCGGTGAGCTGCTCACGAAACCACGTGGCAGCGATTTCGTGTGCGCGCAGCAGAGTTTCCCGGTCGCGTTTGCTCTGCGGATCCTGGTCGCCATCTTCCGGTTCGGGCACCGGTACGCCGGCACGCGATGCCACTTGCCGCACAGCTTCGGGAAAAGTGATCTTGTCGTGGAGCTTCACGAACTCGAAAACGTCACCCTTGGCGCCGCACCCGAAGCAATGGAAGAAGCCCTTGTCGCCGTTCACGTGAAACGAGGGCGTCTTCTCGCCGTGAAACGGGCACAGTCCTTTCCACGTCGCCCCGCTGCGCTTGAGCGCAACGCGTTCCTGGACCACCTGCACGATGTCGGCGTGCGACTTGAGGTCCTCGATGAAGTTTGGCGGGAAAAGGGACATTTATTGCTGTCAGCTCTCGGCTGTCAGTTATTCCTTGAACTCGACTACAGTCACGCCGCCGCCGCCTTGCTCCGGCGGGGCAGACGCAAAATTCGCGACGAGCTTGTGGCCCTGCAGATACTTCGCGAGCGACCGGCGCAGCTGCCCTGTGCCGTAGCCGTGAATCAATCGCACGCTCCGTACGTCGGCCATCAGGGCCTCGTCGATGAAATCGTTCGGTGCGTGACAGCGCTTCGTCTACGTTGCAGCCGATCACGTTCAGCTCGCTGAGCGATCCCTCGCGCGGCTGCAACTCGACGTTGACACGCACCTTGGCGGGCTGGGCGGGCACCGCTCCTGCGGGCACGAGCACCCGCAGCTCATCGACCCTTGCTCGCAGCCGTTTGCCGCGCACATCGACTTCTGCCTCGCGTTCGTGGAGTGCCTGGACAATCCCCTCGAGCCCGAGCGCCCCGACTTTGACGCGATCGCCAATCGCCGGGGCTCTCCCCGGGAGTTCGGGCGCCTGTGCGGCGGCGGCCTTGCCGGATTCAGCCGGCGTATCATCGCGCCGCAGCTGCTGGCCGATCGCATCGATTGCCGCGCGCGCTTCGGCTCTCGCGGCACCCGTTTCACCCGTGGGAATGACGAGTCGCGGCGCCGCGCGGCGTTCGGCTTCAGCCGCCATGCGGTCGGTCCTGACCTTCAGCGCGCTGACGACCGCGTCGATTTCGCGACGGGCGTCGCGCAGCCGGTCGTCGATCCGCTCCTCGAGCCGGCGGCGGAACGTTTCCTCGCGGTTGCGGAGCTCCTGCTCGCGCGCCTGCATCTTGGACGCTTCTTCCGCGAGCGAGGTGCGCTCGCGCGCGGCGAGGCGCTTCTCGTGCTCGAGCGACTGAATGTCGCGCTCCACCTTGGCGAGGTGATCGGCGAGCTGGGCTTCGCGCACGCCACGGTGACGGCGCGCGCTTTCGATGATTGACGCCGGCAACCCGAGCCGCGTCGCAATCTCGAGGGCGAGGCTGCTGCCGGGAGCGCCATAGTTCAAGCGGTACGTCGGGGCGAATGTTGCCGGATCGAACCCGAACCCGGCAGGTGTCACGCCTTCCGTCGTCACAGCGTAGGACTTGAGCGCGTCGTAGTGCGTCGTCGCGACGACCATCGCGCCGCGCTGCCGGAAATGATCGATCATCGCCATCGCCAGCGCCCCGCCCTCGTTGGGATCGGTGCCGCCGCCGGCTTCGTCGAGCAGCACGAGCGACGGCAGCGTCAAGGCACGGTCCATTGCGACGATGTTGGCGATGTGCCCGGAGAAGGTGCTGAGACTGGCCGCGATGGACTGCTCGTCGCCGATGTCGGCGAACACCGAGCGAAATACCGGCACTTGCGTGCCATCGGCAGTCGGAATGAGGAGGCCCGTCTGCGCCATGAGCGGCAGGAGCCCCGCCGTTTTGAGCGCGACAGTCTTGCCACCGGTGTTGGGGCCCGTCACCACGAGGACCCTGACCGGGGGAATGACGAGGACATCGACCGGCACCGGGGCTCGGGTCTCGGGGCTCGGTCCGCCGGAGTCCGACGCGACTCTTCCGAGGCGCGTCGTCGCTCGATCGAGTCCCGACTCGACTCCGAGTCGATCTCCGTCCGCGCCCAGATGCCGCTGCACCGCCGGAATGAGCAGCGGGTGGCGCGCCGCGCGCAGCTCGAGCCGCCCGTCGCTGGCGATCGCCGGCTGGATGCCGTCTACCAGCTGCGAGAACCGGGCCCGAGCCTGGAGTACGTCGAGTTCGGTCGCGGCGTCGACCGTGCGCTGAAGATCGCCGGCGCGCGAGCGCAGCGCATCGGCGAGTGCGAGCAGGATGCGCCGCACCTCTTCGATTTCCTGCTGCTCGAGCTCGACGATGTCGTTGTTGATCTCAACGGTGCTGAGCGGCTCGAGGAAGAGGCTGGCGCCGCTGCCGGAACTGCCGTGCACGATTCCCGGGATCGCGGCGCGATGCTCGCTGCGCACGACGAGCACGTAGCGGCCGTTGCGGTCGGTGACAATCTGCTGCTGCAGATACTTCGAGGTGTCGCGGCCGCGAAGATACGACTCGAGCGTTCCCCGGAGCCGGGCGCGTTGTTTACGAAGCCGATCCCTCAGGCTGGCCAGTTCCGGGCTCGCATCGTCGACGACTTCGTACGCCGGGCCGATCTTCCGGCGGATATCGGCGATCTCGCGTTGGAACGAAGCGACGGGTTCGGCGATGGCGGCGAGGATCGAAAAGCTGCTCGGTACGCGCCGGACGCCGGCGCAAGTGGCGTCCACCGACGCGAGGAACGTCGCGAGGTTTACGAGCTGGAGGGGTTCGAGAACACGGCCTTCTACTGCGAGTGAGACCAGCAGCGCGTCGAGATCCTCGGGAGCACGGAGCGCGATCTCGCCGTCGCGAAGGAATCGAGTGGTCTCCGCCGTTGCCGCGAGCGCGCTGGCGACGGCCCGCGCGTCGATGAGCGGCTGGAGCTTCGCCAGACGCGTCGCCCCGGGCGGCGTTTGCGCAAAGCGCCGGACGGCTTCGACGATCCGGTCGTATTCGAGCGCCCTCAGGGCACCGGCGTGCATGAACCCACCCACAGTCACGAACTACGAAGGCTGAAACGGATAACGCTGACGGCTGGAGCGCGTCAGACGAGACAGGGCAATCGTAAAGTATAGCTCATGGGGGCATCTTGTCGTTCAGGATTCAGCCTGAACCCGAACCTTGAACCCTGAACGACGTCAGGCGAGATGATTTATCGCGCTGGCTACCGCCGCGGCGCCGAAACCGTTGTCGATATTGACGACCGACACTCCGCTGGCGCAGCTGTTGAGCATGGCCATCAGGGCGGTGAGGCCGCCAAAACTGGCGCCATACCCGACGCTGGTCGGCACGGCGATGACCGGCACGCTGACCAGGCCTCCGACGACGCTGGGAAGCGCGCCTTCCATACCGGCAACGACGATGATGACGCGCGCCTGGAGCAGGCGAGCGTGTTCGGCGAGGAGCCGGTGGAGGCCGGCGACGCCCACGTCGTAAATGCGATCGACGGGATTTCCCATCAGCTCGGCACAGACTGCTGCCTCCTCGGCGACGGGGAGGTCGGCGGTCCCGGCGGCGGCGATGGCGATGGTGCCCTTCCCCGATGGCAGCTCGCCGAGGGAAAGCGTAATGGTTCTGGCCAGCTCGTGGAAATTTGCCTTACTCAGCCGTGTTGAAACGGCGTCGTACGCCTCGCGATTCGTCCGGGTGACGAGCAGGCTGTGACCGGCTGCTACGATGCGCTCGGCGATGGCGGCAATCTGCTCCGGCGTCTTTCCTGGCCCAAAAACGACTTCCGGGCAGCCCTGCCGGACTGCGCGGTGATGGTCGACTCGAGCGAATCCCAGATTCTCGAACGGTGCCTGGCTCAGAAATTGAAAGAGGCGGTCGTGGGCAGCCTCAGGCGTTAGGGCACCTGAACGCACGTCGCCGAGAAACGCGTCGAGCTCGGCGTGGGTCATGTCGTTGACTTCTTTGACTTTCCGGCTAGCCCGACTGTATTATGAAGGATTGTGCAGGTTGGCGGATTCATTAACCTATGTCGCTCACTGACACGCTGATACTCGTACTCTACTTCTTCGTTCTGAGCATCCTCGCCATCTACGGCTGGCACCGGTATTACCTTGTTTATCTTTACATGAAAAACAAGGGTAACGTGCCGCCGCAGCTGCCGCCGCCGACGGTCCTGCCGAGGGTGACCATTCAGTTACCGATCTTCAACGAGATGTACGTCGCCGACCGCCTGATCGACGCGGTCTGCGAGATCGACTATCCGCGCGAGCTGATGGAAATTCAGGTCCTCGACGACTCGACCGACGAGACGACGGAAATTGCCGAGCTCGCGGTGCGCCGGCATGCCTCGCGCGGGTTCGACATCAAGTATCTCCATCGCGTCGATCGCACGGGCTACAAGGCGGGAGCGCTGGAAGCCGGCCTGCACAAGGCCTCGGGCGAGTTCATCGCGATCTTCGACGCCGACTTCGTGCCGCCGCAAGGACTTCCTGATGCGGACGCTCGGCTACTTCGAGAGCGACCCGAAGGTCGGCATGGTGCAGGCGCGCTGGGGTCACCTCAACCGCGACTACTCGCTGCTGACGCGCATCCAGTCGATCCTCCTCGACGCGCACTTCGTGCTCGAGCACGGCGGCCGCAATCGCGCGGGCTGCTTCTTCAATTTCAACGGCACGGCCGGCGTGTGGCGTCGCGAGACCATCGGCGATGCCGGCGGCTGGCAGCACGACACGCTCACCGAGGATCTCGATCTCGAGCTACCGGGCCCAGCTGAAGGGCTGGCGCTTCATTTTCGTGCCGGGCCTCGTCTCGCCCGCAGAAGTCCCGGTCGAGATGAACTCGTTCAAGTCGCAGCAGCACCGCTGGGCGAAAGGCTCGATTCAGACCTGCATCAAGCTGATGCCGCGCATCCTGCGCTCGTCGCAGCCGATCGGCGTCAAGGCGGAGGCCTTCTTCCACCTGTCGGCCAACTTCAACTATCTCCTGATGTCGCTGCTGTCGCTGTTGATGTTCCCGGCGATGGTCGTGCGCTACAGCATGGGCTGGACGGAGATGATGCTCATCGACGTCCCGCTCTTCTTCGCCGCGACGGCGTCGGTTGCGAACTTCTACATCGTGTCGCAACGCGAGCTGTATCCGGCGGACTGGAAGCAGCGTTTACGCTATGTGCCGTTCCTGATGTCCATCGGCATCGGCCTGTGCGTCAACAACACCCGCGCGGTGCTCGAGGCGATGTTCGGCAAGCAGAGCGAGTTTGCGCGGACGCCCAAGTACGGCATCGAGCGCAGCGGCGACGAATGGGCCGGCAAGAAGTATCACCTCTCGGTCGGCGTCCAGCCGCTCGTCGAGGTCGCGCTCGGCCTCTACTTCACGGCGACGGTCTTCTACGCGTTGTCCAACCAGATCTACGGCACGCTGCCGTTCCTGATGCTCTTCCAGGTCGGATTCCTCTACACGGGCCTCCTCTCCATCCTCCAGCAGTTCACCGACGAGGACATGGTGCAGCAGCCGGAAGTCGCGAAATAGGCGACTCTGTCGATCCTCGGGCCCACGCCCAAGCGCTCTCGCGCCGCGGCTTCGCGCGGCGCTCGGGCCGCAGGCCTGCCGATACAACTGTCAGTGCTGAATCACCGGCGACCGCTCGCGTCAGCTCCCAGCTCCTGCCAGCTCCTAGCTCCTTGATAGATCCTCCCATGAGCACTGAAGCCAAGCCCAAGGGCGGGCTCGAGGACGTTGTCGCGGCCACTTCCGCCATCTGTTATCTCGACGGCGACCGCGGCGTTCTCGCCTACTACGGGTACGACATCCACGACCTGGCGGAGAGCGCGACGTTCGAGGAGGTCTGCTACCTGCTCTGGCACGGCCGCTTGCCGAACCGTGCCGAGCTCGGCGATCTGCAATCACAGCTCGCCGCCGCGCGTCCGTTGAGCGAGTCCGTTCTTCGCTTCATGAAGCAGCTGCCTCCGGGTGACGGCATGGATGCGCTGCGGACGCTGACGTCGATCCTCGGTCACTTCGATTCGGACGCGTCCGACAACTCCGCGGCCGCCAACTATCGCAAGGCCGTTCGCCTGACGGCGCAAATGGCCAGCCTGGTTGCGACATACGGGCGCATGCAGGCGGGAGGCGGACCAATCCAGCCGGATCCTGCGCTCGGGCACGCCGCCAACTTCCTCTACATGCTGACGGGGACGCGGCCCAACGCCCTGTCAACGCGCGCCTTCGACATCGCGCTCATCCTGCACGCCGACCACGAGCTCAACGCCTCGACGTTTGCGGCTCGCGTCGCCGCTGCGACTCTCACCGATCTCCACTCCGCCATCGTCGGCGCGATAGGCGCACTGAAGGGACCGTTGCATGGCGGCGCCAACGCCGACGTCATGCGGCTGCTGATCGAGATTGGCCCGGAGGCGACGCCCGAGCGCGTGGACGATGCGATTCGGTCGAAGCTTGCGAAGAAGGTGAAGATTCCCGGCTTCGGTCATCGCGTCTATCGCACCGAGGATCCGCGCGCGACCCATTTGCGGCGTATGTCAGAAGAGCTCGGCAAGCGCGCCGGCAACACGCGCTGGTTCGAGATGTCGCGCCGCATCGAGCAGTTGGTGACCGGCGAGAAGAAGCTGTATCCGAACGTCGACTTCTATTCGGCGTCGACGTACTACACCCTCGGGATTGCCATCGACCTCTTTACGCCGATTTTTGCCGTCAGCCGGATCTCGGGCTGGACCGCCCACTGCCTCGAGCAGTACGCGAACAATCGCCTCATTCGGCCGCGGACCGACTACATCGGCCCTCCTTACCCCCAGCGGGTGCTGCCGCTCGACCAGCGGTAATCTGGCGGCTCGCTGCCGGCGGCTCGCAGTTGGCTGCTCGCTTTTGCCAGCCCCGACAGCCCGGGTCGCGAATCGCGAACAGCGAGCTGCGAGCAGCGGCTATAATCAGAGTTCCGCCACACAATGAACGCCGCGAACATCCGCAACTTCTCCGTCATCGCCCACATCGACCATGGCAAGTCGACGCTGGCCGACCGTTTCCTCGAGATGACCGGAGCGCTACAGGCGCGCGAAATGGAAGCGCAGGTCCTCGACAGCATGGACCTCGAACGCGAGCGCGGCATCACGATCAAGGCCCACGCCGTCCGCCTGACCTACAAGGCTGACGATGGGCAGACCTACGTTCTGAATCTCATCGACACGCCAGGGCACGTCGATTTCTCGTACGAAGTGACGCGCTCTCTCGCCGCCTGCGAAGGCGCGCTGCTCCTCGTCGACGCCTCGCAGGGCGTCGAGGCGCAGACGCTGGCGAACGCTTACCTGGCCGTCGAGAACAACCTCGAGATCATCCCGGTCATCAACAAGATCGATCTGCCGGGCGCGCAGCCGGACGAAGCCAAGCGCCAGATCGAAGACATCGTCGGGCTCGATTCGAGCCAGGCGATTCTGGCGAGCGCGAAAGAGGGCACCGGCGTCCACGAGATCCTCGAGGCGATCGTCCAGGCTGCCGCCGCCGAAGGGCGATCCGGATGCGCCGCTCAAAGCCCTGATCTTCGACTCGTGGTACGACGCCTACCGCGGCGTCATCATCCTGACGCGCGTCCTCGACGGCGTCATCGCGCCGGGGATGAAGATCAGGTTGATGGCGAAGGGCCAGGAGTACGAGGTCGAGCAGGTCGGCACGTTCTCGCCGAAGCCGACCGTTGCCGAGTCGCTCGGCGTCGGCGAAGTCGGCTTCGTGTTTGCCGCGATCAAGACCGTCACCGACGCGCAGATTGGCGACACCATCACCGAGGCGGCGCGGCCGACGGCCGAGGCGTTCCCCGGGTTCAAGGAAATCAAGCCCATGGTCTTCGCCGGGCTTGTACCCGGTCGAAGGCAGCGAGTACGCGCAGCTGCGCGAGTCGCTCGAGAAACTGCGCCTCAACGACGCCTCGTTCTTCTTCGAGCCGGAGACGTCGGCGGCGCTCGGCTTCGGCTTCCGCTGCGGCTTCCTCGGCCTCCTGCACATGGAGATCGTGCAGGAGCGCCTCGAGCGCGAGTTCGATCAGGATCTCGTCACGACGGCGCCGGGCGTTCTCTACCGCGTGACGACGACCGACGGCGCGCTGCACGAGATCGACAGCCCGGCGAAGTTGCCGGACCCCGGCGCATCGAGAAGTTCGAAGAGCCGGTCATCACGGCGATGATCCTGACGCCGTCCGAGCACGTCGGCAACATCCTGTCGCTCTGCCAGGAGAAGCGCGGCGTGCAGAAGGGCATCGAATACCTGTCGTCCGACCGCGTGCTCGTCACCTACGAGCTGCCGTTCAACGAGGTCGTCCTCGATTTCTACGATCGCCTGAAGACGATGTCGCGCGGCTACGCGTCGCTCGACTATCACGTGACAGGCTACTGGGAGTCGCCGCTCGTCAAGCTCGACATCCTGGTGAACGAGGAGCCCGTCGACGCGCTGTCGATGATCGTCCACAAGGACATGTCGTACACTCGCGGCCGGGCGCTCGCCTCGAAGATGCGCGAGCTGATCCCGCGGCAGATGTTCGAGGTCGCGATTCAGGCGGCGGTCGGCAGCCGCATCATCGCGCGCGAATCGGTCAAGGCGCTGCGCAAGAACGTTCTGGCCAAGTGCTACGGCGGTGACATCAGCCGCAAGCGCAAGCTGCTCGAGAAGCAGAAGGAAGGCAAGAAGCGGATGAAGCGCGTCGGCCGCGTCGAGATTCCGCAGGAGGCCTTCCTGGCCGTCCTGAAGGTCGGGCAGGAATAGCCGCGCCGGACCTGATCTATGTCGAGCACCTTTCGTAAGTCGACGGTTCGCGAGTATTTCGAGTCGATCGTCATCGCCGTCATCCTGGCGCTGTTCGTGCGGACCTGGGTCGTGCAGGCGTTCAAGATCCCCACGGGCTCGATGGAGAACAACCTCCTCATCGGCGATCACCTGCTGGTCAACAAGTTCGTGTTCGGGCCGACGGCCTCGCCGCTGGATCGAACGATCCTGCCGGTGCGTGACATCCATCGTGGCGACGTCATCGTCTTCAAGTATCCCGAAGAGCCGGAGCGCGACTTCATCAAGCGCGTCATCGGTCTACCCGGCGACACCGTGGAGTTGCGGGCGAAAAAGGTCTACATCAACGGGCAGCCGCTCGACGAGCCATACGTCCATTTCCTGACGCCTGCCTCAGACGGCTCCGAGGTCACGTCAATGGACGTGCGCGAGCGCTACGGTCCGGTGACGGTCCCACCCGATCAGTATTTCGTGATGGGCGACAACCGCGACAACTCACAGGACAGCCGCTATTGGGGGTTCCTGCCGCGCAGCTACGTCAAGGGCAGGGCGATGATGATCTACTGGTCGTACGAATCCGACCGGGATGACTTCGTGGATGACGGCCTGGGTGCGACGATCGGGCGGCTGTTCTCAGTCGTGACGCACTTCTTCACGAAGACGCGCTGGGAGCGGCTGCTGCACCAGATTCACTGAGCTGCTGGATTTCGCGGCTGACGTCCTCGACGTAGCCGGAATCCTTGACGCTCCCCAGGTTGATCTCGACGTTCAACCGGGCGCCGCGCAGTCCGGCACGGAGCAGCTCCAGCCCGACCTCGACATCACTCGCGGCGTTCATGTTTCCGAGCCGCCGCGCTACCTGCCCGTTTTCCGCTGCCGCGACGCACGCCCGCATTACCTCGAGCGGCGCGGCGATTGCCGACTTCAGCGCTTGTTGGATCGCGGCCCCGCGCTGCGCCTTCTCCTCGTCCGACCCTTTGGGCTGGCGGTACGCGGCCATGACGAGCTCGTAGGCGGCGCTGTCTCGATCGACGAGGTCCTCGAGCTCTCTGGCGAGCGCCGCGCATCGTTCGCCGGCAAGCCGCAGCTTCTCCAGGTCCTCGTCCGATGCTGCTCGCGGCTTCGGCAGGGCCGCCACCATGGCCAGTAGAGACGCTCCCACGGCGCCGGCGAGGGCAGCCGCCGATCCCCCGCCCGGCGTCGGCGCGGACGAGCGAAAGTCCTCGAGGAGCGCGGCGACCGATTTCTGCGTCAGCTTCATGATGTTCCCATCGTTCCCGCGACGAGCTGCCCGCGCTTGAGCACGCCGGCAATCGGCGTCGGTACATGCAGCAGGTCGGTGGCATCGCCGCGCACCAGCACGGCGTCAGCCAGTTTGCCCGGCTCCAGGCTGCCGACGTCGCTGGCGCGGTCGAGCGACCAGGCGCCGTTGATCGTAGCCGCGGTCAGCGCTTCTTCGAACGTCAAACCCATGGCGAAACATCCCAGCGCCATCGCGAAGGGCATGGACGAAGAGAATCCGCCGCCGGGATTGACGTCGGTCGCCAGCGCCACAGCGACACCGGCCTCGATGAGCGCCCGTGCCGGCGCAAATCTGCCAAGCTTGAGATAGAAGGCCGCTGCCGGCAGCAGCGTCGCGGTGACGTTGGCGCGTGCCATCGCCGCTATGCCATCGTCCGGCACGAAGATGAGGTGATCGGCGGAGCGCGCCCCGACCGCGGCTGCGACAAGCGAGCCGCCGCTCGCGCCGAGCTCGTCGGCGTGGATGCGCGGCTGCAAGCCTGCGGCGCTGCCTGCCTGCAGAATGCGCCGCGATTCCTCAGGCGTGAAGACGCCGGTCTCGCAAAAGACGTCGCACCAGCTCGCCAGCTTCGCCGCCGCCACAGCGGGAATCATGTCGTTGACGACGATGTCGACGTAAGCGGCGCGATTGCCGCGATGCTCGCGCGGGATCTCGTGCGCGCCCATGAACGTTGCCACGACGTCGACAGGATGCGATCTCGGCAAGCCGGGCGATCGCGCGCAGCATCTTCAGCTCGCTGTCGAGGTCGAGGCCGTAGCCGCTCTTGATCTCGCACGTGGTCGTACCGCAGGCGAGCATGCTGTCGAGTCGCGGCCGGGTCTCGGCGATCAGATCGTCTTCGCTGGCGGCGCGCGTTGCCGTGACCGTGGACACGATGCCGCCACCGGAGGCGGCGATGCTGGCATAGGTTTCACCGGCGAGGCGCCGGCGCAGTTCAGGACGCCGATCGCCGGCGTAGATGGCGTGCGTGTGGGCGTCGACGAAGCCGGGAACGATCGAGAAATCGCGGACGTCGACGACGCGCGCGTCCGCCGGCAGAGGCAAGGCGCTTTCGAGCTCGCTCGTACGCCCGGCGAATGCGATCCGCTCGCCAGAGATGGCGAGGGAGCCGTCGGGGATGATCTCGAGCTGTCCCTGCCGGGATCCGCGGCGCGGCGCGGGCCCGGCGCAGGTAATGAGTTGACGGCAGTGCCGGAGGACCAGCACGCGTGTCGTCAGCCGCGCTCGTCAGCGGCGCGTGGCGCTTCGCTCGACCACTGTGCCGGTGCGGCCGGAGCGTCAGCCTGGCGCGGCCGGTGCAGCAGCACCTTGTCGTCGGAGCGGTCCTGTTCGCGAATGAACTCGAGCGCCCGGTACAGGGCCTGGATCGAGCCCTCGAGAGAGCCCTCGACGTCCCGTCGGCGCAGGCGCATCTCGTTGATGTCGCGTTCGACCTCTTCGAGACGCCCCTGTGCCTTCTGCAGCAGCAGGTCGGCGCGGCCCTGGGCCTCGCGGATGATGAGCTTGGATTCGGTCTGTGCCGACTCCTTGATTTCGTCGGCCAGGCGCTGTGCTGTCAGCAGCGTGTTGCGCAGGTTGGCCTCGCGGTCACGGTGCTCGTCGAGGAGCGCTTCCTGCCGCACCAGGTCCTGGCGCAGGCGATCGATCTCACGCAACGCGTGCTCGTAGTCGTCGGCGGCCTCTGTGAGGAAGGCGACGACTTCCGTTCGGTCGAAGCCGCGCAGCTGGGTGCGGAAACGCTGCTGCTTGAGATCGAGCGGCGCGATCCGCATGACCCGTTCGGCCGGCGACGATCCGGCATTTGCGGCAGAAGTGCTCGGTGGCGGGTTCGTGCGATCGAACATCAATCTCTCCTTGTGGTCCTGTAGCTAACCAAGGGTCTCGGTACCGGTCGTCACGGTCTTTGTTGCAGGCTGGGGCGGCCGGCGCGCGCCGAAGATCGCCGTTCCCACCCTCACGATCGTAGCGCCTTCTTCGATGGCTGTCTCGTAATCGTGGCTCATGCCCATCGAGAGGTGGTGGAGCAGGGGCGCCGGGGTGCCGCTCTCGATCAGCCGGTCACGAAACTGGCGGAGGCGGACGAACCAGGGCCGCGTCGCTTCCGGATCCTCGCTCCACGGCGGCAGCAGCATCAGGCCGCCCAGCTTGACATGAGTGGCTGCCGCGCCGGCACGCACGATGGCCTCAGCTTCATCCGGCGGGGCGCCGAACTTTGTCGCCTCTCCGGCGAAATCCACCTGCACCAGGACCTCGAGCGGTTCGCTGCCCGCGGGCCTGCTGCCTGCCGCATCGTCGAGGCGCTGCAGCAGATCGACGGAATCGACCGACTGGATGCACGCGAAGGCCAGAGCCGCCTTCTTCGCCTTGTTGGATTGCAGGTGACCGATGAGATGCCACCTTGCCGGTATATCGGCTGTGTCGGCGATCTTCTGCAGACCCTCCTGGACCTTGTTCTCGCCGAAGTTCCGCTCCCCGGCCGCCCACGCTTCACGGACGCGGTCGGCGCCGAATGTCTTCGAGACCGCGATGAGGGTGATGTCCGCGGCCTGACGTCCGGAGCGCTGCGCCGCCGCGGCAATGCGGTCATGTATGTCCGCGAGGGTGGAGGGGAGGGACATTCGGAGTCGTTCAGTGTTCAGGTTCAGGGTGCAACGTTGCACCCTGAACCTTGAACGACTGAGTTACTTCTTGATAGCTGACAACATCCCCTTCGCCTGCTCCGCGTACTGGCCGGAGGCGTCGAGCTTCAGGTACTCCTCGAAGGACTTGGCCGCCTCGGGGAGTTTGCCCTGGTTGACGTTCGCCATGCCGAGCCAGTAGTGCGCTTCGGCCATCTTCGGGTCGGCGGCAACTGCCTGTTCGAAGAGCTTCTGGGCTTCGGGAATCTTGCCGGCATTCCACGCGATGACACCCTGATTGAACGTCGCCGAGGCGTTGCCGCCGGCGGCGCCGCCCGCGGCGCCGAGCTTCTGTGCCATGGTTCCGGCTTCTGACGCCTGGTCGAACTTCTTCTGCGCGTTGTAGACGTTCGAGAGACCGAGATACGCCTCGCTCGAGTTCGGGTTGATCTCGATCGCCTTCTTGAACGCGATCTCGGCGTTGTCGAAGTCCTTCTTCTTCATGTAGACGGCGCCGATGTTCATCTGGCACTCGACACACTTCGGTATCTTCGCCGAGACCTCGTTGAACTTCGCCACGGCTTCGTCGAACTTGCCTTCGTTGCTGAGCGTGACGCCCTGCTCGAATGCGCCTTTGACCGCGGCCATTTCCGCTTCGGCCTTCTTGCGATCGGCGTCAGACGGCGGCGCGCCTGAGCCGCCACGGCCACCCGGCTTCAATGAGAAGTTCTGTTCCTTTTCGTCGATGCTGACTCTGACCTCGAAGGTCTCCGACATGTTGTCCTTCGAGGCCGTGACCATGTAGGTGCCCGGCTGGAGGAACTGGGTGTACTCACCACGCTTGTCGGTCTTGGTGTTGAGCTTCCGGTTCATCTCCTTGCTTTCCATCGTGATCTGGGCGCCCTCGACCGGCTTGTTCTGGGCGTCCACGACCTTGCCCTTGATCCGGCCGGTCTGCGCATAGCCGACGGCCGAGAAGGCGATCAGGCCCAGCACGAACGCGCCGAGCGTCAACCCGATGCGTGTCCTCGTCATTCGAACCTCCGTATGGTCAAAACGTTTATCAAACACGTGCGTGTCTAGTATTAGCACTGGCGTTTCGGTGCGCGCGCTCGCCGCGCGGCCCCGTGTGCCGGCGGAGCCGGCGCTATCCGAGCTGGCTGGGTCGCTGGCGATCCTGGAGCGGATCTATCCATGGAAACGACCACTCGCGCCGCTCAGTTTACACGATGTTCGTGATGAGGTACTCGCGCACGGCGCCGCGCCGCGAGGCCCGGGAGTTGATGGCCCTGCGGGCGGCAACGGTCCGCGCCTTGAGCCCGACGGCCTTCGCCTCGCCGTTCACGGCGTAGAGCTTGCGGATGTCTGGAGCGACCGAATTGCTCAGCAGTACCCGGGCGCCGAGTCCGGCGAGCCTGACGACGGCCTGCTGCAGCCGCAACTGTTCCTCGTGGCCGAATCTGGCGGCGGTATAGGACGTGAAATGCGCCGTACGACTGACTGGCGCATATGGCGGATCCAGGTAGACAAAGTCATCTGGCCTGCCGTCGGCCAGGGCCTCGTCGAAGCGCCGGACCTCGACAGTCAGCCCCGGACGGCGCAAGGCGCTCGACAGCTGTCTGAGGTTCGGCGCGTCGCAAATCGTGACTTTGTTGTAGCGGCCCGCCGGCACGTTGTAGCCGCCGCGGGAATTGAGGCGAAAGAGGCCGTTATAGCCCGTGCGATTCAGGTATATCAGCATCGCGGCCAGGGCCGGCGTGTAGGCCCGCGCAGGATCGGCTGAGGCGTGGACGTCCCGCCTCATGGCGTTGAACTGCGAGTCGCGGACGGCATAAAAATGCCGCGCGCCGCCGCGTTGATATCCGGCCTCGAGGTCCTCGAGACGCGTCGATGACCGCGCTCGACGGCATCGCGCACCATCCTGTAGCAGCCGATGACGTCGGCGTTGATGTCCGACAGCCGAACGTCACGCCCGTCGAGAAGGCCCCGATTATGGCAGTCGAGGAACACGGCGCCGCTGCCGAGAAATGGCTCGACGTAGCGGGAGAAGGCGTCGGGATAGTAGCCGCGCAGCGTCGGCAGGAGCTGCCGCTTGCCGCCCGCCCATTTCAGGATCGGCCGGACCGCGACGTGGCTCTCCGCCGCCTTCCTAGACAGCGTTGTCACTGTCATCGTCTTGATCGGGTGTCGAGCCGAAGAATCGGGCAATGTCGAGGAGATCGTGGGTGACTGGCGCCGGCGGCAGCGATGCCAGGAAACGCCGCCCGTAGCCCATGGTCTTCAGGCGTGGATCGAGCACGGCAAGGACGCCACGATCCTGACGGTGCCGCAGCAGCCGGCCAAGCCCCTGCTTGAGGGCGAGGATGGCGAGCGGGATCTGGTACTCGCCGAATGCCGACCCGCCCCGGGCGCCGATGGCCTCTACGCGGGCGGCGGTAATCGGATCCCCCGGCGACGCGAACGGCAGCTTGTCGATGATGACGCAGCTCAAAGCGTCGCCGACGACGTCCACGCCTTGCCAGAAGCTCGATGTCGCGAGCAGGACGGCGTTCGGGGTCGCCTTGAAGTCGCGGAGCAGCGCCGAGCGCGGCGCCGACCCCTGCACGAGAATCGGGTACTCGAGCTCCTCGGCTGCCAGCCTGTGCACTTCGCGGAGATTCGCGTAACTCGTGAACAGCACGAACGCGCGGCCTGAGGTCAGCTTGAGGATGCTGACGACCTCGCGGGCCGCGGCCGCCACGAAGTCGGGGCGCCGCGGATCCGGAATTCCCTTCGGCAAATAGAGAATCGACTGGCGCCCATAGTCGAACTCGGAATCGAGCTTGAGCTCGACGGCACGGGAGATCCCGAGCCGCCCCCGCACGTAGTCGAACCCGCCGTCGACGGTCAGCGTCGCGGACGTCAGCACGGTCGCATCCATGCGATCGAGCAGGAGGTCGCGTATCGTCGACGAGACGTCAATGGGCGAGGCTCGCAAAAAGACGCCGCGCCCTCGGGTTTCAAGAAAATAGACATAGCCGGAGTCGTCGGCCCTCAGGAGGAACCGCAGGTCGTCCTTTATTTCGGCCGATCGGCGTCCGAGCGCCAGTACGTCCTCGGGGACGTCCTTGGCCAGGGCGACGTCTGCCTCGAGGGCTTCCAGCGCCGCGATGAGGGCGGCCCCGTCCTCCTTCGCGGCTTGCAGGTCGGAGGGCCGTACCCGGATTCTCGACTCGGAACTGCGGGCGCCAGGGGCGTCGAGCCGGCGCATCTGCAGCGCCGAAAAAAACCGGCGCGAGTCGTCTCGAATATGCCGGACATCGGCGGCAATCTGATCGCGGCGTTCCGCGTCGCCCACCAGTTTGGCGCCGAGCGCCTTGTCGACATCGCGGGCGAAGTCGTCGAGGCGATAGCTGCTCACCGAGAGGCCCAAAGTACTGCGTCGCGACGTCCTCGAGCTGATGCGCCTCGTCGATGATGGCGTTGCTGCAGCGGGGGATCACCTCGCCGAAGTCGCTCTGCCGCACCGCAGCATCGGCGCACAGCAGGTGGTGATTGACGATGACGATGTCGGATTCAGCCGCGCGCTGACGCATCTTGACGACGAAGCAGTCGCCGTAGCGCGGGCATTCCGCGCCGATGCAATTCTCCGTCGTCGCCGCGATCTCGTTCCAGAACGGCAGATCCTCCGGAAGATCCTCGACCTCGGCACGGTCGCCGGTCTCGGTTTCCTTCAGCCAGCGGTCGAGGACTTTCACGTGGCGGGTTTCGTCCCACGAGCGCAGCGCCGGGCTCTCGCGGAACGACTCGAAGCGGTGCAAACAGAGGTAGTTGCCGCGACCTTTCATGCACGTTGCGGTGAACGGCACGCCAAGCGAGTCGCGGAGCAGCGGCAGATCCTTGAAAAAGATCTGCTCCTGGAGATTCTTCGTGCCCGTCGACACGAGCACGCGCTTGCGGCTCAGGATGGCCGGCACCAGGTAGGCGAGCGTCTTGCCGGTGCCCGTTCCGGCTTCTGCGAGCAGAACGCCGCCACCAGCGAGTACCGCAGCGACTGCTTCCGCCATCTCGACCTGTCCGGCGCGCGCCTCGAAGCCATCGAGCGCCGCGGCGAGAGGGCCGTCGGACGAAAAAGCGTCGACGGCAGCGTCGGTCAGCTGCGAGATTCGGGATACAGCGGGAACTTCCGGCACAGCGCCTCGATCTTCTCGCGGACGCTTGCCGCGACGCCGTCGTTGTCCGGTGCTGCCAGCACCGTCGCGATGAACTCGGCGATCAGCTCCATTTCGGGCTCGCGCATGCCGCGGCTGGTGACTGCCGGTGTTCCGATCCGGACGCCACTCGCGACCATCGGCGGGTTCTGATCGAAGGGGATGGCGTTCTTGTTGACCGTGATGCCGGCGTTGCCGAGCGCGGCTTCAGCGACCTTGCCCGTGAGGCCCTTGGAAAAGACGTCGACGAGCATCAGGTGATTGTCGGTGCCGCCGCTGACGAGACGAAAACCCGACGATTGCAGCGCTGCCGCCAGCGTTCTGGCATTGGCGACGATCTGCTTCTGATAGTCGACAAACCCCGGCTCCATCGCTTCCTTGAAGCACACAGCCTTGGCCGCGATGATGTGCATCAGCGGCCCGCCCTGGACGCCGGGAAAGAGCGAGCGGTCGAGGTCCTTCGCGTACTGGCTGCGGCAGAGCACCATTCCTCCGCGCGGCCCGCGCAACGTCTTGTGCGTCGTCGTCGTGACAAAGGCGGAGTGCGGGATCGGGCTCGGGTGAACCTTCGCGGCGACGAGGCCGGCGAAGTGCGCCATGTCGGTGACCATCGGCGCGTTGACGTCGTTGGCGACCTTGCCCAGGCGCTCGAAATCGAACACTCGCGGGTAGGCACTCGCGCCGACCATGATCATCTTGGGCTTGTGTTCGTGCGCCAGGCGCTCGAACTCCTCGTAGTCGATTCGCTCGTCGTCCTTGCGAACGCCGTACGGAATGATGTTGTAGAGCTTTCCCGAGAAGTTGAGCGGATGCCCGTGGGTCAGGTGCCCGCCGTGCGCCAGATTCATCCCAAGGACCGTGTCCCCGGGCTTCAGCAGCGCGAAGTACACCGACATGTTCGCCTGCGCACCCGAGTGGGGCTGGACGTTTGCGTGCTCCGCGCCAAAGAGCGCCTTCGCGCGATCGATGGCGAGGGTCTCGGCAACGTCGACGAACTCGCAGCCGCCGTAATAGCGCTTTCCCGGATAACCTTCGGCGTATTTGTTCGTGAGGACCGAGCCGGCAGCATCGAGAACAGCCTGGCTGACGAAGTTCTCGGAGGCGATGAGCTCGAGGCCGGTGTTCTGGCGATTGACTTCATTGGCAATCGCTGCGGCGATTTCCGGGTCTGTGTCGGTCAACGAGCGCCAGCGGGACGGGGCTTCAGTGGGCATGTCTTCGGGTTCAGGGTTCGAGGGTTCAGGGTTCGATTACTGCGCGGACTCGAGCCTGGCTGTCGCGTCTCGTTCGATCGCGGCGATCTGGTCGATGCGGCGCTGGTGACGGCCGCCTTCGAAGGCCGTCGACAGCCACAGGCGCACGATTTCGTCGGCGAGCCCGAGGGCAACGATTCGGCCGCCGAGCGCGAGGACGTTGGCGTCGTTGTGCTGCCGCGACAACTCGGCGGTGTAGAGATCGTTGCACAGCGCCGCCCGGACACCGGGAATCTTATTCGCGGCCATCTGCTCGCCCTGGCCGCTGCCGCCGACGACAATTCCCCGATCCGCGCGTTTCTCGGCGACGAGCCGGCCGACTTCCGCGCAAATGGCCGGATAGTCCACGGGCTCTTCGCTGTGGGTGCCACGATCGTCGAGATCATGACCCATTCGGACGATGGTCTCGATCAGGTGCTGTTTGAGCGCAAACCCGGCATGGTCGGCGCCGATCGCGATGCGCATGGCATGAGATTATAAAGCAATGCTGAATGCTGAATGTCCCTGAATGCTAGGGTCATCCGAGTGCGAATGAATGCGATGAAGAAGCCGAGTTTCCAAGGTGAGCGTGGCCCACGTACCTGCCCACGATACTATTTCGCCAAAAGGCGAAGACCGCGTCCGGAGCGGCCATCCCTGGGTCTATCGCAGCGACGTCGTCGATGCTGGAGCCGGCCCCGGTGACGTCGTCCAGGTCAATAACCGCCGCAAGATGCGGCTTGGATATGCGCTGTACAGCGATCGCTCGGAGATTTCGCTTCGCTTCCTGGCGCGCGGCGGCGAGGCGCCGACGCTCGATACCTGGCGGGCGCGGTTGGCGGCCGCGGTCGACTTTCGCGAGTCCCTGAAAATCGATGCGACTGCCTACCGGCTGGTGCACGGCGAGGCCGACCGCCTCCCCGGCCTGGTCGTCGACCGGTACGGCAGCTGCCTGGTGCTCCAGGCGCTCGTGCAGGGCGTGGATCGCCTCCTGCCCGAGCTGACTCAGATGCTCGTGGATCGGCTCCAGCCGGATGGAATCCTGGCGCGGAACGACCCGCGCGTTCGGCTCCTCGAAGGCCTCGATCAGTCGGTCACGGTTCTGTATGGAACGGTGCCGGAGACGATTGACGTTCGCGAAGGCCAGGTCCACTACGCGGTCGACCCGTATCACGGGCAGAAGACCGGCTTGTTCCTCGATCAGCGTGAGAATCGTATCGCCGCCGCAGGCTACGCCCACGGCCGCGCGCTGGATGCCTTCAGCTACAACGGCGGCTTTGCCATGGCCCTGGCCCCGGCATGCACCGAGGTGATTGCCGTCGACATCTCGGACGATGCCGTTGCCCGGATTGCGGCGAACGTGGCGCACAATGGCGTCTCCAACGTGCGAGCGCACGCGATGAACGTCTTCGACGAGCTGCGCGAGCTCGAGCGCCGCGGTGAGCGGTTCAATACCATCGTCCTCGACCCGCCGGCGTTCGCGAAAAACAAGGCCTCCGTTGCCAAGGCGCTGTCGGGCTACAAGGAAATCAACCTCCGGGCGCTCAAGCTCCTCGAGCCTGGCGGCTACCTCATCACGTGCAGCTGTTCCTACAACGTCAGCGAGTCGATGTTCGCCGACACGCTGGCGAGTGCGGCAGTCGACGCCCATGCCGACGTGATGGTGGTCGAGAAGAGGATGCAGGCCCGGGATCATCCCGTGCTGATGACCGTGCCCGAAACGTACTACCTGAAGTGTTTGATCCTCAGAAAGATGTAGGGCGTTTGGCACGGTGCCGCAGGACATCCGCGCTATAGTGGAGTTTTTCAGGGCTTCTCAAGGCTTGCCATGGCTACACGACATTCGCTTCCAGCGCTGCAACAGTCGGATTTCGCGTCTGCGTTTCCGAATTCGAAGAAGGTCTATGTCGAAGCGGGCGACCTGCGCGTCCCGATGCGCGAGATCTCCCTCGGCGGCGGCGAACCGGCCCTGCGCGTGTACGACACCAGCGGTCCGCAGGGACACGACATCCGGGAAGGGTTGCCGCTGCTGCGCCAGCCGTGGATTGACGCCCGCGGCGATGCTGCCGGCAGGCCGCGCAGCCTGTCGGTCGTGCCGACTCGAACGCCCGAGATGAGTGGCGCGCTCGCCGCGAGGACACGAACGACGAAGGTGGGGACTGCAGCGGTCACGCAGCTCCACTACGCGCGCCGTGGCGTCGTCACCCCCGAGATGGAGTTCATTGCTGTTCGCGAGGGCTTCGACGCCGAGTTCGTGCGATCCGAAGTGGCGCGCGGCCGCGCCATCATCCCGGCAAACATCAATCATCCCGAGCTCGAGCCGATGATCATCGGCCGGCACTTCGCGGTGAAGATCAACGCCAACATCGGCAACTCCGCTGTGAGCTCGTCGATCGACGAGGAAGTGGAGAAGCTGCGGTGGGCGACGCTGTGGGGCGCCGATACGGTGATGGACCTTTCGACGGGGAAGGACATCCACGAGACGCGCGAATGGATCCTGCGCAACTCGGCGGTGCCGATTGGGACGGTTCCCATTTATCAGGCGCTCGAAAAGGTCGGTGGGCGTCCCGAGGATCTCACGTGGGAGATCTACCGCGACACGCTCGTCGAGCAGGCGGAACAGGGCGTCGACTATTTCACGGTGCACGCCGGCGTGCTGCTGCGCTATATCCCCATGACGGCCCGGCGCATGACCGGAATCGTCTCGCGCGGCGGCTCGATTCTCGCCAAGTGGTGCCTTGCGCACCACAAGGAAAATTTCACCTATACGCATTTTCGCGAGATCTGCGAAATCATGCGCGCCTATGACGTGTCGTTCTCGCTCGGCGACGGACTTCGCCCGGGGTCGATCGCGGACGCCAACGACGAAGCGCAATTCGCGGAGCTGCGAACCCAGGGTGAACTGACGAAGATCGCCTGGGAGTACGACGTCCAGGTCATGAACGAAGGTCCCGGCCACGTCCCGCTGCATCTGATTCGCGAGAACATGGAAAAGCAGCTGGAATGGTGCAGCGAGGCGCCGTTCTACACGCTCGGCCCCCTGACGACCGACATCGCGCCCGGCTACGATCACATCACGTCCGGCATCGGCGCCGCGGTCATTGGCTGGTACGGCACGGCGATGCTGTGCTACGTGACGCCGAAGGAGCATCTGGGCCTGCCCGACCGCAACGACGTCAAGGCCGGCGTCATCGCTTATCGGATCGCCGCGCACGCCGCGGATCTCGCCAAGGGACATCCGCGGGCGCAGGCCTGGGACGATGCCCTGTCGAAGGCGCGTTTCGAGTTCCGGTGGGAGGATCAGTTCAACCTGTCACTCGATCCGGTGACCGCGCGCGCGTATCACGACGCGACGCTTCCGGCCGAAGGCGCCAAGGTCGCGCACTTTTGTTCGATGTGCGGGCCGAAGTTCTGCTCGATGGAGCTGACGCAGCAGGTGCGCGAGATGGCTGCGGACGCGCAGAAGGGCATGGACGAGAAGTCGCGTGAGTTCCGCGACAAGGGCGCGCGGATTTATCTCGAGAAGGCCGACTGACGAGTTACTTCGCGCCGGGGACAACGGGAACAATCTGGATGATCGTCTTGAATCGCGCGGGCTCGGCGCCACGCTTCGGATTGAGATATCCCATCGAACCGGCCCACGCGTAGTCCTTCACCGTCACCCCCGGCGGAAACGACATCGTCTCTTCACGGAACCGGCCGACCTCGAACATGTGAACCGGCGGTTCATCGAACACCAGCTCGCCGCGCTGCTTCAGCGCCGACTTGTAGTACTCGACAATCTGCGCGAACGGCGTGTTGGTGCCGAAGAGGTGGTACTGCTGGCCGCGGCCTGCGTCGTAGTGGCGATGAACTGCGCCGACGGGTAGATTGGCATCCCAAGCGAGGCCTCGGTCGGTGCCGGGGCGGACACCGGCTGGTCGGCCGGGGTTCCAGGCTTGACTGGTGGCTCGACCTTCGCACCCGGCTTTTGATCAACCGGCCTGGGGAAAGGCTGCGGGACCTGTGCCTGCGCTGGTAACCAGGTGATGGTGAGCGCGAGCAGGACGAACACAGCGACGTGTCGCATCCCGATATTATAAGACTGCCGCGATGCGAACTGCTCCTGCAGAACTACTCAATTGGTGTCAGGCACGCCAGGACTGGCTGCGCGAGACGATCGAGTCCTGGTAGCGATGGAATCTCCGAGCACCGACAAGCCAGCCGTCGATCGCTGCGGCGCTGAATTGTCGCGGCGCCTCGAGTCGATTGGCGCGGCCGTGCACAGGCTGCCGCGCGAGGCGCGCGGCGATCACATTCGCGCCGATTTCGCTGGCACGGGGCCGCGAGTCCTTTTGCTCGGGCATTTCGACACCGTCTGGCCTGTCGGTCAGCTCGAGCGCCAGCCGCTCCGAGAGGACGCCGGGCGCCTCCACGGTCCCGGCATCTTCGACATGAAGGCGGGCATCGCCGTGTCGATGCTCGCGCTGCGCGCGTTGCATGAGCTCGAGGCGAGCGATCTGCCTCGTGTCACCATGCTCTGGACCACGGACGAAGAAGTCGGCAGCGAGACGTCGCGAGCGGCCATCGAGGCGTTGGCCCGCGAGTGTTCGGCCGTGCTCGTCCTGGAGCCGTCGCTGCCGGGCGGTGCGGTCAAGACGAGCCGCAAGGGCTGCGGCGAGTTCGAGCTCACGGTCCATGGTGTGTCGGCGCACGCCGGCCTCGATCCGGGAAAAGGCGCGAGCGCGATTCACGAACTCGCGCACCAGATTGTCGCCATCACCGCGCTGCAGAATCCTGAGCGGGGTGTCACGTTCAACGTCGGGCGCATCGCCGGCGGTTCGCGCACAAACGTCGTCGCTGACGTCGCGCGCGCGAGCATCGACGTGCGCGTCTCGACCATGGAGGACGCGGCAATCGTCGAGGAGCAGCTACGAGCGCTGCGTCCCGTGCTGGCGGGAACGCGGCTCGAGCTCCAGGGAGGCGTCGATCGCCCGCCGCTTGAACGCAACGCCGCCGTGATTCGTCTCTATGGAGTAGCCCGCGAGGTGGCCGGCGAGCTCGGGAAGGCCCTGCCGGAAGGCGCTGCGGGAGGGGGCTCTGACGGGAATTTTACGGCCGCGATCGGGGTTCCTACTCTTGACGGACTTGGTCCACGCGGCGACGGCGCGCACGCCCTCCATGAACACGTCGAGCTCGACGATTTGCCATGGCGCGCGGCATTCATCGCGCGGTTGCTGAGCCGTCTTGGGAGAGAAAACCACTAGCCATGCCAAACGGAGTGAAGACAGTTCTGCTGCTCG
The DNA here is from genome assembly GCA_963830815.1 of uncultured Acidobacteriota bacterium. GTDB lineage: Bacteria > Acidobacteriota > Vicinamibacteria > Vicinamibacterales > 2-12-FULL-66-21 > DATBJJ01. The sequence continues at coordinate 88,950 of CAWHNN010000027.1, forward strand.
GCGCGCTGAGCGGCCTGTTGCTCGTCATCGGGGACGTCCTCGGCGGCGCCAACGGCCTGATGATCGGCCTGATGATCGCCGTCGTCATGAACATCGGTTCGTACTGGTTCTCGGACAAGATCGTGCTGCGCATGTACAGCGCGCAGGAAGTGGGCGCCGAGCATCCGCTCTATCGCGTCACCGAGCGGCTGGCGCGTCAGGCCAGCCTGCCGATGCCGAAGGTGTACGTCATTCCGGATCCATCGCCGAACGCGTTTGCCACTGGCCGCAACCCCAGCACGCCGCTGTGGCCGCGACGCAGGGCATCCTGCAGGTGCTGAACGAACGTGAGCTCGAAGGCGTGATCGCCCACGAGCTGGCGCACGTGAAGCATCGCGACATCCTGATCAGCTCGATAGCGGCGACGCTGGCGGGGGCGATCATGTTCGCGGCGCGCATGGCGATGTATGCCGGGATGTTCGGCGGCGGGCGCAGCGACGATCGCGACCAGGGGTCAAACCCGATTGCGCTCCTCGGCATGATGATCCTCGCCCCGGTGGCCGCGATGCTGATCCAGGCCGCGATCTCGCGCTCGCGTGAGTTCAGCGCCGACGCCGGCGGCGCCGCAATCGCCGGCAATCCGTACGGCCTGGCCGACGCCCTGCGCAAGATCGATGCGTATTCGCACCGCGTGCCGCTCGATGCCAATCCGGCGACGGCGCACATGTTCATCATGAACCCGTTCTCTGGCGGCGGGCTCATGTCGCTCTTCAGCACGCATCCGCCGACCGACGCGCGCATCCGCGCGCTGATGGGCGAGATCTAAGGCGCCTTCGACCCAGCTCTTGCCGGCCGCCCGGTGGATGTTCCACAACATTCCCTGGGTGGCCTCCGGCACCACGCGCTCCGGTTCATCTTCCTCGACTTCATCCAGCTCTGCGCGGTTCATGCGGGCGTTGACGTCGTGCCGCTGGCGAAGCTCGTTCACCCGCGCCCTGACTGTCTCCACGTATTCCTTCGGCGCATAGGCGCCGCGATACAGCCGCTCGTAGCCTTCGACGAGGCCGGGAAACTCCTGGCGCAGAAATCCCATGAAGTGATCCCTCGTGCCGCCCTTGAGGTGAAGCACGTTCGAACCGAGGAAAGCTGCGTCGTGCTCAGCTGCGGCGCGGATTGTCGCTTCGAGGCGGCCTCGTTCGGTCGTGAATCCCGGAACGATCGGCGCCATGAGCACTCCCGCCTTGATCCCCGCTTTCCGCAGCGCGCGTACGGCGCGTAAGCGCTGCAGCGGATGCGCCGTTCCCGGCTCGAGCGCGGCCCAGGCGGCTTCGTCGACCGTCGGAACGCTCAGCGCCACCGTGCAGCCGGCAGTACGCGTCAGCTCGGCGAGAAGGTCCACATCGCGGACGATCATCGGACCCTTGGTGACGATTCCTACCGGTGTGCGGCAGGCGATGAGCGCCTCCAGAGTGCGCCGCGTCAACTTGTAGTGCCCTTCGATCGGCTGATAGGGATCCGTTGCCGTTCCGAGAGCCACCAGCTCTCGCTTCCATGAGGGCCTCTCCAACTCGCGTCGCAAGACTTCAGGGAAGTTTTGTTTGACGAAGATCAGCGACGAGAATTCATCGTCCGGACCGAGCGCGAACTGCGTCTGATACCGGCGCGCGAAACAGTAGTGGCACGCGTGTGTGCAGCCACGGTAGGGATTGAGCGTCCAGGCGAAGGGCATGCCTTTGACGGGATTGAGCGCCGACCGGCAGGTGACTTCCTGATAGCGGGCGTTGTCGGCGCGACGTTGCGCCTGATCGAGCGCCTGTGGTCCGTCGCGAAGGACCGTCAGCGCGATCGTGCGCGTCGTCGGAGGTGCGTTTCGGGTGATTCGAAGAGTCGCAGCGGCTCCATGGCAAACTTTCGCTATTTATTCGCCATGATGCGCCGCGCGCTGCGAGAAGTCAATCCGATCGCGGCGGTTTCTCGAGACCGAGGCCTTTAAAGAAGGTAGGCGGCGGCGAAGCCGAGCTGGGCCACGAACATCATTCTGTACATGTGGGCCCAGGAGACGTGGTTCTCCTCAACAGCCAGCTCTTCCGGACGTCGAAGCATGAGGTAGCAGACGTAGAGGCCATACGCCGTCATGCCCGCGGAGAGCATGAGCAGCAGGGTGAAATTCCCTGTGAGGATGTGCGTGAACGCGCCGACACCGATGAGCAGGAACGGGACGACGAATGATGGCGAGATCATCCAGGCAGCGCGGCGCACGCCGTAGATGATCGGCAGCGTCCTGCAGCCGCCTTTGGCATCGCCTTCCATGTCAGCGAAGTCCTTGGTCGTCGAGGCGCCGAGGAGAAAGAGTCCAAAAATGCCGCCGATGAACCATGGCTCGACGGCCATGACGGTCTTGACCGCCGACCATCCCGCAACCTTGAGCAGGACGCCACGCGGAATGGCGATCGTCACGTTGGCCCAGATGCCGAGGCGCTTGGTCCGGAACGGCGGCACCGAGTAGAGAACGGTAATCGCCGTGGCCACGAGGACAATCCAAAAGCACTCGTGCCGTCCTCCTGGCGCGACGAGCCATGCGAGCGTCAGCGCGATGGCATACGTGATTGCGGTGAACGTCCAGGCGGCGCCCAGGGTCAACCGTCCCGAAGGCAACGGCCGCCTGGGCTTGTTGATGCGATCGATCTCGAGGTCGTAGATCTGGTTGATGGCGTTCGATGCTGCATTCAGCACCGCCGCCATCGTCAAGCCAATCACCGGATAGAGGAGTAGCTCCGGGCTCCATGCCTCGCGCGGCGCTGCGCCAGCCGCGGTCACCGCGCCGGATGCGAAGCCGAGCGCCGGCGCGACAAGTGTGAACGGCCGCGAGAATTCAAACCAGAGTCCGGCTCCGCCTTTCGCGCTCATGACGTCAAGCGAGCGACGGCGACCGCGGCCGCAGCGGCGACAGCGGTGTTCAGGAAGTTCAACATGTCGTTGTTCAGGATACCCGGACCCTCCAGGGTTGCGCCGAGAACGCTTTCGACAACGGATCCCACCGTTGCGCCCGCGACGACGGCGAAGAGGGCGGTTGCCGGGATGAGTCCCGTGATCACGCCGATGCCTCCGAGGAGGACGGCGCCAGCAATTCCCGCCGCGGTTCCCTCGAGTGACATCGCACCCGACGTGCCGGGGACCACCGGTCGCAGCGTCGAAACCAGGTAGGTTTGTCGTCCCCAGGCTTTTCCGATCTCGCTCGCGATCGTGTCGCTGCCTCCGGCGGCGAGCGCAGCCGTGAATGCCAGCAGTGCGGTTGCGCGGTCGTCGACGGCGAGTGACAGCATCGCGGCGGCGCAGGCGAAGCCGGTATTCGCGACGGCGTTGCCGAAACCGCGGCGGCCACCGCGTTCCTCCGCAATCCCGAGTAGCGACTTGCGCCTCAGCCCGAGCCGTGAGCTCACAGCGGCAGCGAGAAACGTCGCAATGAGGAGCGCCCAGCCCGCCCAGCCGGTGGCAATGGCAATTGCGATACCGATTAGCGCCCCGGAGATGGCGCCAGCAGCCGTCACCGTGCGGGCGCGATAGCCGATCCACGCGACGACGACGTTCACGAAAGTGGCGAGAAGGATGCCGCGTCGTACCGCGGCGAGCGCCAGGGGCAACAGATCGGCATCGACAAGCGACATCGCCCACAACACCAGCGCTGCCGCTGCCGGGACCGACACGTTGTCGTCGAGCTTGATGGGTATGGTTTCGACTGCCGCCGCTACGATCGCTGCGACTACCGGCGCAAGGGCGACGAACCACCATGGAGACGGCTGCGCAATATTCGGCTGGCACCACCAGACCGCGAAAGTCGCGCTCACTCCGCCGCACACGATGAAGGCCAAGGTGCCGTTCCAGGACTTCCTTGGGTTCCACGGTATGGCCAGGCGCGCCTGCGCCCGTCCGGCGATCGTCGCCATGCCGTCACCGAATGCCAGGATCGCCCAGGCCCCGGCGACAATGTCGAGCCGATCGCGAAATACCAGGATCAGCGCGAGAACGGCAGCTGGATAAAGAATGATGCCGGCATCGGCACCCTGGCTATGCTCGCGAGGCCGAAACAGGTGACCGGCGAGGCGCTGCAGGACGAGGACGTTGAAGAGGAGCGCGGCCGCGGCTACGAGGGCAGCCTGCGGCCAGGACAGGTACCGCAGTATCAGCGCGCAGAAACCGAAGCCAATGTGGACGAGTTTGCGAGCGCGTTCGTCGTGCTCGCGCGCAGCCATCACGCTCGCGCGGTGGCGACGCGTTCGCGCCAGTACTCGAGAAGGTCGGTCAGGGTGTCTGCGATCGGTATCGTCGGCCGCCAGCCAAGCTCACTCGCCGCCCGTGCCGCACTGCCGAGGATGACGGGCTGGTCGCTGGGTCGCATTCGCGCCGGGTCGGGCTCGACGGCGATCGACGTACGCGCCCTGGAGAGCAATTGCTCGAGCAGATCGCCGATGCGATAGGCCTGTCCCGAGCAGATGTTGTAGACCCGCGCCGTCTGTCCGCGCTCGGCGAGCAATTGATAGGCGCGTGCCACGTCGCGCACGTCCGTGACGTCGCGCCGGGCGTCGAGGTTGCCGACGCGCAGTGTCGGCGGCTTCCCGGCCGCTTCTATCTCTGCGATCTGTCTGGCAAAACTCGAGGTGACATACGAAGACGACTGGCGCGGGCCAGCGTGATTGAACGGCCGGGCGATGACGACAGGAAAGTCGTGGACAGCTGCCGCGATCATCTCCTGCGCCAGCTTGCTGAAGCCGTAGGGGCTCGCGGGTCCTAGAGCGGAGTCTTCATCGAGTACCGCCGTCGATGGCCGATAGATGGCCGCGGAGCCGACGATGACGACCTTTGCTGTGCAGGCGGCGTCACGCAGTGCCTCGAGGAGGTGGTGCGTGCCCATGGCGTTGATTTGCAGCGGGGTGACCGGATCGGCCCACGAGGTCCCAACGTCAGCGGCACCCGCGCAGTGATACACGAACGAGGGCTGCAGCCGGCTGACAGCGTCACGCACGGCGACGCGGTCGAGCAGGTCGACATCGAGCCAATTGATTCTCGGATCGCGCGTCAGCGGTCTGGCGCCGCCGGTGCGTGCCCACGCGTCGACAGCCGGCTCGCGTTCGAGAAGCCGATCGAGAAGGTGGCTGCCGGCGAATCCGGCGGCGCCGGTGACGAGAGGCAGACCGGCCACGCGCGCCTTAACTCCGGCGTTCGTCGTATTGCGTCTTGTAGTAGGCCTTGAAGGCCGGGTCGGCTTCTTTGATCGGCCGCCACCACCACTCGTTCTTCTGATACCACTCGACCGTGTCGGCCAGGCCCTGTTCGAAGGCGATGCGGGGCTTCCAGCCGAGACCGTGCAGCTTGGCGGTGTCTACGGAATAGCGGCGATCGTGCCCGAGCCGATCGGCAACCGGACGAATCAGCGTTTCGGGCTTGCCCAGCAGCTGCAGGATGCGTCGCGTCAGGTCGACGTTCTTGACGTGGTTCCCGCCGCCGATGTTGTAGACCTCACCAGGGGGGCCGGACTCGAGGATGATGTCGAGCGCCCGGCAATTGTCCGAGACGTGCAGCCAGTCTCGCACGTTGAGGCCGTCGCCGTAGAGCGGCACCTGATGGTCGTCCATCGCGTTGGTGATGAAGAGCGGGATGACCTTTTCGGGAAACTGGTTCGGACCGTAGTTGTTCGATGCGCGCGTAATGACGACGGGCACTTGATAGGTCGCCCAATAGCTGTAGGCGAGTCGATCGGCTCCGGCCTTGCTGGCCGAGTAGGGATTCCGTGGCCGAAGCTCGTCGGTCTCCGTGCTCGACCCTTCGGCAACGCTGCCGTAGACCTCGTCGGTTGAAATCTGTACGAACTTCCTGAGCTTTGGCGCCTCGCGCGCCGCTTCGAGCAGGACGAACGTTCCGTAGACGTCGGTCATGATGAACTCACCGGCACTCATCAGCGACCGATCGACGTGCGTTTCGGCGGCGAAGTGCACGACGAAGTCCGACGCCGTCACCAGCGGACCAGCGACGACAGGATCGGCGACGTCACCATGCACGAACTCGTGCCGCGGATGGTCGATAGCTTCTTTGAGGTTCTCCAGCCGGCCCGCATAGGTGAGCTTGTCGAGCGTAGTCACGTGCCAGTCGGGATGCGTCGCCAGCGCATGCCGGACGAAGTTGGAGCCGATGAACCCGGCGCCCCCCGTCACAAGAACCTTCTTCATCGCTGCCAACCCTTCGCTGTCGTCATGATCGTGATTTCCAGTCCCAGCCCGTCACTGCTTCACCGTTGAATAATTCATTCAGCATTCAGCATTCGAAATTCAGCATTGTTAACGCGTATTTTGTCCGCCGAAGGCTCCGAGCAGATTCGAAAAGGTGCCGATGCCCGCCAGCGTGAACGAGATGTTGAAGCGCCTGTCCTGATTGACGGCTGTGTACTGGTTGTAGACGGAAGCCGAGAAATTGTAGGTCTGATACTCGACGTTGATTCCGCAGCACTGCGCGTTGTAATACGCCAGGTACCGCTGCTGCAGGAAAGCGTCGTTTCGCAGATCGTAGTTGAACGTATAGGTGACGCCGAGCGTATTCGTGGCCTTGTGCCAGTTGGCCGAGGCATTGAGGTAGTGGTTGGCCAGCGCTTCGTTGTCGAAGCCCGGCAATCCGGGAATGTAGCGCCGCCGGCTCCAGCCCGCAGCCACCTGCATATTGGCGTTGTTGATACCGCCATTGGCGGCCACGGTTTTCAGCGTCTTGAACGTCGGATCCCACTCCGTTCGGAAGTCGCCGGCGAGCTTCGTTGTCGGCGCCGCGCGCGCGTACAGCGAGAGCGCCGTGAACTTGCTCAGAGCGTGCTGGCGTAGCTGCTGCTTTGATAGTAGTAGTCGGTCAGGGTCGCCAGCGAATCGGTGTACCAGGTCTGATTCAGGGCCACGCTCAGGACTTCGCGCGATGCGTGCGCTTGGCGTAGAGCCGGTTGTTGAGGCCGTAGCGGATCTCCCACACGTTGCCGCGGATGTAGTCGGTCGAATCGAGCTGTACGATTTGATCGTACACGTCGATGGCGGTGCGCCGCCGGATCGTGAAGACCGGCTCAATCACGTGCTTGATCTTGGTCGCGTCCGGCACGCCGGCATTGAATATCCGGCTGAAGACCGGTCCGGTGACGGTCGAGCTGAAGTCGAAGAAGCCGCGCCAGATCGATTCTCCCACCTGCTGACCGTTGACCAGGCTCTCGGTCCAGTACGTTCCCCGCCACGCGACCGCGGAGTTGAGCGTCAGAAACGGCCACTTCGTGAACGGGATGCGCAGCGTCGGCGTGACGTCGAGCCGCGTCAGCCCCTGATCCTGACCGGGTAGCGACGTGCCATTGGCGTTGACCGTGTCGCGAATGATCGTCGCCGACTCTGCCCCGGCACCGAAGTAGAACGGTGATTTGCCGATCCGGCGTTCCGGGCGCGCGAAATTGACTCGCGGCAGGCCGCCGTAGCTCGTATACGCCCCGTCCGGGTAGAACACGTCCGTGCGATCCATCGTCGCGCTCAAAACGCCTTGCGTCCAGCTCCCGGTGAGGTTGCCGCCGAAGCTGCGCGTGCTTCGCGTCGCGCGGTAGATATTCTGCTGATACAGCTGTTCTGGAGCGATTGACGAAACGTAATCGGCGTTGGCGCGCGCGCGGAAGTGAGGGCCAAGCGACTGCGCCATGCCGCCGGTGATCTGGTAGCTGCGGTCACCCGGCGACGTCTCCCCCGTGTTCGGGTCGGTTGTCTTCTCGTCGAGCCAGGAGAAGCGCGCGTTGCCCTGCGACCCGGGGTTCAGGATGTAGCGGTATTCAGCGCCGACCGCCTGGCCCGCCTTCGAATACCAGTCGTGCTGGAAGGTCGCATCCTGACTGCGCGAGATCGCCCAGAAGAACGCGTTACTAAGGGTCTGACCGCGAAAGGTCGAACTGCCGTAGGTCGGCAGCAGGAACCCCGTCGCGCGATCGTCCTCCTGGATGGGGTAATAGAAGATCGGGAGGTACATCAACGGCACCCCCTTTACCCGGAAGACGGAGTTCTTGAGCAGGGCGTAGTCGTCGAGGTTGATCGTCGCCGATCCCGAAACGACTTCCCAGCGCGGCGTCGGCTGGACGCAGGTGCTGAACGCGCCGTCGACGACCTTGTATTTCTTCGGCCCGAGCTTGTGGATCTCCCGCCCGCGGAAGAGCGCGTCGGCTTCCTGCGTGCCGAAGAAGCTCTTATCGACGCGCTCGCCGAGCGCCGCCATGCCATTCGCGTTGTAGAACACGCCGGTGCGTGTCTGGGTGTCGAACTCCACCCGCTCGGAGGTGATGAAGCTGGTCGGCGTCCCGACCTTGACGTTGCCGGTCGCGACGATCCGGTGGCTGTCGGGGTAGATTTCCGCGAAGTCAGCGAAGAACTGCGTCTCGTCGCAATCGACCTGCACCGGGACGGCGTCTTTGCCCGTCAGCACGACCATGCGCTCGGTCTTGCCTTCGATCAGCTTGGAGAGCGAATCCTGCGTAGCGCCGGTCATCTCGGAAAACTTACACCCCGAGATCTCGCTCTGCGGGCCCTGGAGCAGCAGGCGCAGCTGCGGCGCCGGGGGCTGTCTGCGCAGGTGGCGGCGCTTGAGCAGGCGGCAGAGCGGGAACGGGCGGCGGCGTCTGAGCGCTCACGGCGACGCCATCGACGAAACGCGCCGCGATAGGAATGCCCAGCAAGCCGGGCACGTCGAGGCTAGCAAGAAAAGCGAGAACGACGGGGAGCAGGATGCGGCGATGCATGCAGTAGGTTGAACTCGCCGCGACACCAGCTGGCATGGACGCGCGACGGTGCAACACGCGGAAAACCGCCCGCAGACGCGGGCGAATCAACGAAGAATACCACGCAGGGGACCGATCAGAAAGATTGATCCGGCGCCGACGACACGTGCTCCCGGCTGGCACGCATGGCGCATCGCCATCTCCGGTGAGTCGATGCTGAGAATTTCGACAGGATGCTCGCGCGGCCTCTCGCGATTGCTGCCAGGCTCGCGGCCGGCAGCGCGCGCGGGCTCGGCGGCGTCGTGCAGATGAGACTGGCGCAACAGGGCAGGAGTGCGTCCAACATGCCTGTGACGTCCTTGTCACGCATGACGCCGACGACGGCCGTGATCCCGTTCCATCCGATCTGGCGAAGATGCGCGGCAAGCACCATGGCACCGGCCGGGTTGTGCGCGGCATCCAGAATCACGTCGGCGCCATTCCATTCGATGCGCTCGAGACGGCCCGGCCAACGGGCGCTGCTGAGGCCCGTGGACATCGCACGTTCGTCCAGGCGGAAGCCCATTCCGGCGAGCTCGCACATCAACGCGAACGCGACGGCCGCGTTTTCGATCTGGTGGCGTCCCTCCAGGCCGAGCGCCACGTCGTCGATCGCATAGCGTCCCGTCCGCAGGCTGATGCGATCACGCCCGTCGACTGACCTCACGTCGACCTCGACGGCAAGATGGCGCGCTGATGAAGTCGCACGCTGCGCGCGGCACACGTCTTCAATCACCGTGCGTGGGCCCGGGGCCACCGGTCCGACGATGACCGGGATCCCCGGCTTGATGACGCCAGCCTTCTCGCGCGCGATCGACTCCAGGGTCTCTCCCAGAAGATCCTGGTGATCGAGGGCGATGCTCGTGATGGCGGCGGCCCTCGGAGTTATGACGTTGGTCGCGTCGAAACGGCCGCCCAGCCCGACTTCGACCACCGCCATCTCGACTCGCGCGGCGCGGAACAGCTCGAATGCGATAGCAGTGGTGCACTCGAAGAACGTCGGGAGTGATTCGAGCGTGCCGTCGCGCACGAGCTCCTCGACGACGCGCTGAACCGTCGCCGCTGCCGCTTCGAGGTCCGGCGATAGGACGTCCCGCTCGCCGATGACGAAGCGTTCCTCGATGCGTTCGAGGTGCGGAGAGGTGTAGCGCGCCGACCGGATGCCGGCAGCGTGCAGTGCCGCTGAGGTCATCGCGGTGACGGATCCTTTGCCGTTGGTGCCGGCGACGATGACGGAATGGAAGCTCTTCTCCGGATGACCGAGGCGCTGCGCAAATCCGCCGCATGTTCTCGAGACCGAACTTCATCCCGAGACGCTCGAGCGAGAAGAGGAACTCTAGGGGCAAGACCTGTTTCAGCTCTTGGCGACGACCTCGCGCGGGGGCTCGGCTGCGCGACCACTGCGTCGACCGGCTTCTCGACCGGCGTCGCAGCGCCGAAGCGGAGGAACCGGGTGATCGAGGTCCTTCATCTCGCGTCGATCGATGACGATGTCGAGCATGCCGTGCTCGAGCAGGAACTCGCTGCGCTGGAATCCTTCGGGCAGCGTCTGGCGGATGGTCTGCTCGATGACTCGCGGGCCGGCGAATCCAATGAGGGCTTTCGGTTCGGCGATGTTGACGTCGCCGAGCATCGCGAAGCTCGCCGTCACGCCGCCGGTCGTCGGATCGGTCAGGACCGAGATGTAGGGGAGCTTCGCGCGGTCCAACCGGGCCAGCGCCGGCGCTGATCTTGGCCATCTGCATCAGCGACAGCGCGCCCTCCATCATGCGCGCGCCGCCCGAGCACGACACGATGATGACCGGCATGCGCCCGGCGATGGCCCGCTCGATCGCCCGGGTGATCTTCTCGCCGACGACGACACCCATGCTGCCGCCGATGAACGAGTATTCCATGGCCGCGACGACGGTCTCGATGCCGTTGATGCGACCTTGAGCGGTGATCACCGCATCGTTGAGCCCGGTGGCCGCGATGCTGGCGTCGAGCCGCTTGTGATACGGCTTGGTGTCGGTGAAGTTCAGCGGATCTGTGGATGTCAGCCCGTTGTCGAACTCCTGCCACTCACCGTCGAAGAGCATCCGCAGCCGCTCCGAGGCGCTGAGCCTGAAGTGGTGCCCGCATTTCGGGCAGACACTCAAGCTGGCGACGAGATCCTTGTTGTAGATGACTTGCGCGCAGGAGGGGCATTTCACCCAGAGACCTTCGGGTACCCGGCTCTGTTTGTCGGGTGGCTCAATGGGCTTTCGTTGCTTCTTGAACCAGGCCATTCGGTGAAGACTATCACGGCAATGCTGAGTGCTGAATGCTGAATGCTGAATGAATTGCTGAATTCGGCCTTAACTTCAGCAGTCAGCATTCGACATTCAGCATTATTTCCGCGGCACGTAATAACGCGTGCCGCGCCCCATCGTCCTGATCTGGCGTTCGATGTCGGCCACGGCGTCTTCGCCCCACGTCAGGTCGAACTGGGAGGTCTCGACGACCAGCAAGGGCGTGCCGGTGTAGTGAAAGAAAAAATGGTTATACGCCTCGTTCAGCTCCCGGACGTAGCGCTCTCGACGGGATCGGCGGGTCTCCTTCGGTCCGCGGCCGCTCGCGCAGCCGGCGCCGGAGCACGTCGGTCGGGGCCTGGAGGTAGATCACGAGGTCGGGCGCCAGAAGATCCGGGATCAGCAGCTCGTAGAGGCGTTGATAGATGAACAGCTCGTTGTCGTCGAGATTGAGGTAGGCGTAAATCTTGTCGCGATCGAAGAGGTAGTCGCAGATCGTCAGCTGGCTGAAGAGATCGCGCTGGCGCAGCGTCATCTGCTGGCGATGCCGCGCCAGCGTGAAGAACAGCTGCGCCTGGAAGCCGGCGCCTGGCCGGTCCGAGTAGAAATCGGCGATGAACGGATTGTCGGTCTCGTCGAGCACCACCGTCGCATCGAGGCGGGCACCCAGCTCGTCGGCCAGCGCTGACTTGCCGACGCCGAGCGGACCTTCGATGGCGATGTAGCGGAAGTCCAAAGTGTTGCGAGTATAGCAGGACGATCTGTGCCATTCCGTCGCGCCTCCGTCGCGTGCGGCGCCGGCGCGTTGCGATAGCATTGGCGGGTGCGAATCGAACGCCTCGAGCTGCGGATGCTGCGACTTCCGCTCGTCCGATTCTTCGAGACGAGCTTCGGACGCGTCTACGATCGGCCAGTTCCTGCTGGTGACGGTCGAAGGCGAAGGTGAACGCGGCTTCGGCGAGTGCGTCGCTGATGCGCAATCCGTATTACAGCGCGGAGACGACCGGCACCGCCTGGCACATCATCTCGGAATTCCTGGCGCCGCTCGTGCTCGGCAAGCGATTCGATCACCCGCGAGAGGTCTATCGCCGCGCTGGCCCCCATCCGCGGGAACCAGATGGCCAAGGCTGCGGTCGAGATGGCGGCGTGGGATCTGGTCGCGCGGCAGCGCGGCGTCGCCTGTCGACCGCTTCTCGGGCAGGGACAGGGCGAAGCGGCAATCGATTGAATCCGGCGTCTCGATCGGCATCCAGGACTCGCTCGACGAACTGGTCGAGCGCATCGAGATCGAGCGGGATGCCGGCTACCGCCGTGTAAAAATCAAGATCAAGCCGGGCTGGGACGTCGATGCCGTGGCGCGCGTGCGCGACCGGTTTCCGGACCTGCCGCTGATGGTCGACGCCAACGCCGCCTACTAGCTCGACGACGCGGCGCTTCTCGGCGAGCTCGACGCTTCGACCTCACGATGATCGAGCAGCCGCTGGACTACGACGATATGCGGGATCATCGCAGCGCTGCAGAAGGTGCTGCGGACGCCGATGTGCCTCGACGAGTCGATTCACACCGTGAAGGCGGGGCAGGAAGCGATCGAGCTGCGGCGCGTGCCGGATCATCAACATCAAGCCCGGAAGGGTCGGGGGCACGCCGAGTCGATTCGGCTGCACGATCGTTGCGGCGGCCCACGGCGTCCCGGTGTGGCACGGCGGCATGCTCGAGAGCGGCATCGGCCGCGCCCACAACATTCATCTGTCGACACTGCCGAACTTTTCACTGCCCGGCGACGTGGCGGCCAGCCGCCGGTACTACGATCCGGATTTGATCGAGCCCGGGATCGTCGTCAGGCCCGACGGCACGATCGCGGTGCCGGAGGGTCCCGGCATAGGCGTGCACGTCGTCGCCTCGTGTCGACGCGGCGACGAACAAACGACGGAGTTGCGCGCGTGACGACAGAACGTTCATATGGGGAAGGCGGTACGCGCGCCGCGTCACGGCGGCCGTTGCCGTGTCGCTCGTTCTGGCATGGGCGTGCGTGCCGACGCCGCCGCCGTGGCTGCCCCAGGCCCAGAGCTTCCCAAGCAGCAGAAGATGGCGTGGATCCTCCGGCTCGAGGACCAGCGGCTGCTGCGCATCTCTGCCGGCGCCTCCTCCCGTCGCGCCGCCGGTCAAGGGAAAGAAACTCGCGCGGCGCCGCCTCCGCCGCCGTCGTCTTTGCCGGACTTGACGGTGCTCGTGAGGACACGGATGCACGAGTCCGCCGCCGCGCCGCGTTGGCGATCGGCAGGGTCCGTTCCAGGATGGAGTGGCGATGCTGACACCAGCGCTGGCGGACAGCGACCCGGACGTGCGGGCGATGGCGGCGTTCTCGCTCGGGCTCATCGGTGACGCCATCTGCGGAGTCGGCGCTCGCACCGCTGCTGACCGACACCGTCGCCCTCGTCCGAGGTCGAGCCGCTGAGGCACTCGGATCATCGGCGCGAAGGGCGCGGCCGGCGCCATCGGCACGATGGTGGGCGAGCTGTGCGCAGCGCCCCGGTCGCGGCGATGCAACCGGACGACGAGAGCGGCCGGCGATAGCGCCGGAGGCAGAGGCGTGCAAGCTCGGGCTCTTTGCGCTCGTGCGGCTCCGGGCGTTCGATCCGATGGCTGAGGCGGTGACGCCCGGCGGCCGGCCAGTGTCGGACTGGTGGCCAGTCGCCTACGCGCTGCAACGTGTCGACGACAAGCGCGCGGCGCCGGCACTGACCGAGCTGCTGCAGAGCCAGGGCCGATACACGCCGCGCGTTCGCGGCGCGCGGACTCGGCGTGCTGCGCGATGTCTCGGCGGGACAGCCGCTGGCCGCACTGCTCGATCCGGCGATCAAGTCCGGCATCGAGGTGACGGTTCAGGCGATCCGCGCAATCGGGCAGATGGCGCACGGCGAGGCCGCCGGCGCTGATGAAGGCCTGCCGCGGCCACGACGACGCATCCAAATGTGCGCCTCGAGGCGGTCAATGCCCTCGGCACCCTGAGGTCGACGGAGGCGCTGCCACTGGTGCAGGAACTGATGACGGAGACGTGGGCCGCGATGCGGGGCGCCGCGATGCAGGCCGCGGCCGGACGGATCCCGATGCCTTCGTCTCCGTACTCGCCAGCATGGAGCCCGACCGCGACTGGCGGGTGCGGTCGGCGCTGGCCACGTCTCGGCACCTTCCGCCGGAGATCGGACCGAACGGGTGCGCGCGATGTTTAGCGACGAGGACAAGCGCGTGCGTCCGGCAGTGATGGCTGCGTTGGCGCGGCTTCGGCGCCGATCTGCGAAGATGCTCGTCGAGCAGCTGCAGGATCCCGATTTCGGCGTTCGCGCGGCCGCCGCCCGCGCACCTCGCGCAGCTCAAGCCCGAAGGAGCAGCCGAGGCGCTGCGGGCCGCATACAAGGCCGCGCGGCCGGACTCGGCCATCGACGCGCGCACGGCAGCGCTCGAGGGGCTGGCGGATCTGGGTGCGGCGAGGCAACCGAGACGCTACGCGGCGCACTGGCCGACAAGGACTGGGCGGTCCGCATCCGGGCGAGTCAGCTGCTCGCGCGTCTCGAAAGCGGATCGGCCGACGGCGCAGGGAGTGCCGAGCTCGAAGACCCCCGGCCGGTGTCCTCACCCACGGCGCCGTACGACGACCTCAGCTCATCGGCCCGAGGACTCGCCGCACGTGTTCATCGAGACCGCCCACGGCACGATTGAGTTCGAGCTCGCCGTGCTCGACGCGCCGCAGACGACGCGCAATTTCATGGAGCTGGCGCGCAAGGGGTTCTTCAATGGCCTCGAAGTTCACCGCGTCGTCCCGAACTTCGTGGTGCAGGATGGTGATCCGCGTGGCGATGGCCAGGGTGGTCCTGGCCATACGATTCGCGACGAGCTGAACGATGCGACCCTATCTGCGCGGCACAGTGGGGATGGCGCTCGAGTGGGCGGATACCGGCGGCAGCCAGTTCTTCATCACGCACTCACCGCAGCCGCACCTCGACGGGCGCTACACGGCGTTTGGACGCGTCGTGAACGGGATGGACGTGGTGGATCAGATGAAGGCCGGAGACGTGATTCAGCGCGTGCGGGTCTGGGACGGGAAGAGCTGGCACGAGCTGCGCAAGCGGGGGCGAAGGGCGCCCCCGGATTCAACACGAAGACTCGAAGTTTTCGAAGACGACACGAAGGGAAGGTCATTCGGATCGATGCTGGCACCGCGCGAACCTGCGGCGTAGGGTGGAGGAGAAGGGTGGGCCCGGTGAGAACGCCGCTCAACGAGCGCGCGGCGTTCTCACCGGACCCGCCCTTCTCCTCCACCCACCGCGCTTGGCCAGGGCCGCGCGTGCCAGCATGACGCATGTCTTCTTCGTGTCGTCTTCGAAACTTCGGATCTTCGTGTTGAATCCGTTGCCTTCGAGACGCTCAGCGCTCTCTGATGGGCTGGTGGTGCAAGAGACCATGCATGCAGTCTCGATGAGACCTGCGGTGAACAGCGACGAACGCGTTACGTTGACGATTTGTTCTGGAGATCTTCGGGGGGCGAGCGGTGGGATGAGTTCGGACTGCGGGATTTCGGATTTGCACGGTGCACCGTGCTGAGCACGGTGCACCGTTTAGCGGTGAGAGGGCTTACCGCTTCTTGCCGCCCTTCTTCTTCCCGCCCTTGGCCGTCTTCTTTGCCATTACGCTTATCCCCCCTTTCACTCGTTGGCTTATGATTGCGAGGGGCTCTACTGCTTTGCGACGCCGCGGCCTCCTGGCACCCGGCCCGCTTCGTCAGCGCCCCCGCCTCTTTGCATAACTCCCGCGATGCGGGAGGTCGGCATCAAAAAATAGGGGGTGTCACTCTCGACACCCCCGGACCGGCAGGCGGCGCTCTAGCGCTTCTTCCCGCCCTTTTTCTTCCGCCCTTCGCAGTCTTCTTCGCCATTATTCCTCCTTGGAATGTGGCAGCTCAGCTTCGTTACCGATTACCGAGGGTTACAACAGGTGGGCTGAGCGGTCCACCCTCATACAAGATGTAGATTATGGATGAGAAAATCACACTGTCAAGCACAAACTGCAGGAAATGTCAAAAAACTGCGCGCGAATTTCTTGTCGGCGCGAGGTGCGCGACGAATAGTGGATCGCGATCACGATCGGGCGCGCGCATCACGTATCAGTGATCGCGACAGCGCTCTCGCGTCGCTGCGAATGCGCGATCAGCGCAGTGCAACTTCGCGTGCGACGTGCGCGCGTGTCGTGCGATCGCTCGCAAGCGCCGAGAGTTACTTCAGCAAGCGTGAGCGCTCGCGTGGCCGCGGCTGCGTTTCTTCGGCGCCGAAGAGACGAGCGACGCGGAATGCGGTAGGCGGAGAGCGCCTGATCGCGATGGCCGGCGCGCTCGTGGAGGCGCGCGGCTTCGAGGAATGCGCGGCGCCGAGGATCGGGGCTGGGCGTTGCCGCGCCTCGCGGATCGCGCGCTCGAACTCGACGAGCGCCGCCGCGATCGTCTCGCTGCGCCTGCAGCAGGCGGCCGTACCGATAGCGCGCGACCGGATCGCGCGGTTGCAGCGTGAGCGCGCGGTCCAGTGCCGCGGCTGCGCCGGCAAGTCCTTCTGCTCGAGCGCCGCCAGCCATGGAGCGACAGGCGAAATGCCTCGGCGTGCGTGCGATCTGGTGCCGAGCGAGCTTCTGTTCGGCCGCGTCGCGCTTGATGTTCAGGGTGTCGACGGTCGGCGCGTAGCGCGTCGCCAGCTCGTAGGCCGCGAGGGCGTCCTTGCGTGGCCGATGCGGTCGTGTGCTTCTCCCAGCCGGAGGTAGCGCGAGGGCCAGCGCGCAGTGGGGCGCGCCGGTTCGATGGCGACGATGCGGTCAGCTCGCTCGATGGCGTGGTCGGTCTGCTGCAGTGCCTCGAGCTGACGCGCGACGCCGAGGCGCGCCCGCACCTCGGCAATCGCCGCCGCGTTCACCCGCTGTTCGCGCGCCATAGCGAGCAGCGCGCGCCAGGTGTCGAGGCTGGCGGTGATGTCGTGCTGGTAGGCGTCTTGGATCTCGGCGATCTGCGCTCAGGAACAGCGGGTTGGTCGGGATACTGCTTCTGGAGCCCGCGCAGCAGCTCGAGCGCTCGCGGCGGTCTGCTGCTCGTACCACAGATAGATGATGTGGAGCTGGTAGTCGGCTTCGCCCTGCAGCAGGCGGCCGTCGCTCGCGGGCGCGGAGCATCTGCTCCAGCCCCTCGCTTCCGGTCGCCCCCGGGAAGCAGCAGCAGGAAGCGCAGGAACCGCGCCGCGGCCGGCGCGACGTCCGCGTAGTAGCGATACATGCCGATCCCGAAATAGGCATCGTCGAGCTCGGGGTCGAGCCCGAGCGGCGCGCTCGAGCGCCTCCTTGATCCGCTTGCCGTCGCGCGCCGCGGCCAGGCGTTCCTCGCGGAGCACGCGCCACTGGACGCGTGCAGCATAGGCGCCACCCAGATAGAACCACGCCTCTGGATCATCGGGCTCGCGCTCGGCCCAGTCCTCGGTGGAAGCGATCGCGCGCTCGACAGCGGCTGAGAACTCCTCGTCGAGGGACGGCTGTCGGGATCGAGCTGGATGCGCCACCAAAGCGCGGTGGCGGCGAGCACGTGGCAGGCCTCGGCGGGCGCCGGACCGCACGCGCGGCGCAGCTCGGCGTGGGATCTGATCGAATCGGGCTTCGAGGATGAATCGTAGACGCGGACGAGGCCGGCTTCGCCGCGAAAGGCGTCGTAGAGGCTTGGCACGGCGCCCGCCGCCTGCGTTGCGACGTGGCGGGCGCGGCCGCGACAACAGCGCGACGGCCAGCGCGGTGCAGCCCCGCGCGGCTCATGAGACGCTGGTGCGCAAGCTGCTGCTTTTCTGCGTGGCGTTCCAGCGCGAGCGCGATCAGCCGATCGAGCAGTGCGTCGTAGCCGACGCCGGACGCGTCCCACAGCTTCGAGTACATGCTGATCGTCGTGAAGCCGGGAATCGTGTTGACCTCGTTGACGACGATCGCCCCGGTATCGCGCGCGAGCAGGAAGTCGACCCGCGCCATGCCGGCGCAATCGATGGCCTGGAAGGCGGCGACCGACAAGCGGCGGACTTCTTCGACCAGCGCTGCCGGCAGGTCGGCCGGAATGACCGTCTCCGACCTTCGTCGATGATATTTCGCTTCGTAGTCGTAGAACTCGCGCGACGGGATGACTTCGCCGGGGACCGACGTGTGCGGGTCGTCGTTGCCGAGCACGGCGCACTCGATTTCGCGCGCCTCCGGGACCGCCGCCTCGACGACGATCTTGCGATCGAACGATCCCGGCAAGGTCCATCGCATCCGCGAGGCCGCGCGGCATCCTTCGCCTTCGAGATGCCGACACTCGATCCCAGGTTGGCCGGCTTGACGAACATCGGGAACCCCAGCCGCGCTTCGAGCTCGCGCGCCGATCTCGTCGCGGCGCTGTCCCAGTTGCGGCGCAGCACGAAACGATAGGGGCAGACCGGCAGGCCGGCGCCGACGAAGACGACCTTCATCATCGCCTTGTCCATCCCCACAGCCGAGGCGAGCACGCCGGCGCCGACGTACGGCACGTTCGCGAGCTCGAGCAGGCCCTGAATCGTCCCGTCCTCGCCATACGGTCCGTGCAGAACCGGGAAGATCACGTCGAGGTTCAGACCGGTGACGACGCCTGGGTCGGCTCCTGGTCGCCGCCTGCGGCGCGCGCTCGATCGAGAGAATGGTCTCTTCGCTCGGCCGCGCAACGAGGTGCACCTCGCGCCCCGAGCGAATTGCCGCGCCGCCTCGAGCGCGCGCCTGCTCGATGACCTCCGCCGCCGACGTCGCGGTCGGCGGCTTGTCGGCGAGCGCCCAGCGGCCGTCTTTCTCGATGCGGATGGCCACCGGCTCGTAGCGACTGCGGTCCAGGTTTGCGAAGACGGCCGCTGCCGAGGCGAGCGAGACTTCGTGCTCGCCCGATCGGCCGCCGTAGAGCACACCAACCGAACTCGTTTCACGAGAGAGAGGATAACAGGAGTCAGGAGCGGTCCGAGTCGGGGTCCGAAAGCGATATCCTTGAGCGACGTGTCCGATCGGTCTTTTCAGTTTCACGTTCTCGCGCATGACGGCGCAGCACGCCGCGGCGAGATGCGCACGCCGCACGGAATCGTCCAGACGCCGGCGTTCATGCCGGTCGGCACCCAGCGGCGCGGTCAAGAGCGATCACGCATCGCGATCTCGAGGATTGGGCCGGTCTGGCGCCGAAATCATCCTCGGCAATACCTACCACCTCTATCTGCGGCCCGGCGACGATCTCATCGCGCGCGCCGGCGGCCTTCACCGTTCATCGGGTGGGATCGGCCGATCCTCACCGACAGCGGCGGCTATCAGATCTTCAGCCTCGCCGATCGCCGCCGCATCTCCGAGGAAGGGGCCGAGTTCCGGTCGCACCTCGATGGCTCGCTTCACCTGCTCACACCGGAGCGCGCCACGGACATCCAGGCGCAGCTCGGCTCCGACATCGCGATGGTGCTCGACGAGTGCATCGCGACGCCGGCGACGGTCGAACAGGCGCGCGTGGCGATGGAGCGTTCGGTCCGATGGGCGGCCCGAGCCCGCGCTGCGGCTGACGCTGCGCATTCGACCACGGCTCGGCGCCGGACGGTCGATCGTGACCAACCTGGCCAGGCGCAGTTCGGAATCATCCAGGGGGGCATCGACTCGGCGCTGCGCACCGAGAGCGTGCAGGCCACTGTGGAGATCGGGTTCGAGGCCTACGCCATCGGAGGGTTGAGCGTCGGCGAACCGCCCGAGGTGACGTACGACGTCGTGGCCCACACGGCGCCGCAGCTGCCGGGCCGATCGCCGCGTTATCTGATGGGCAGCGGCATGCCCGACGACCTGTTCGAATGCGTGGCGCGCGGCATCGACCTCTTCGACTGCGTGCTGCCGACCCGGAACGCCCGAAATGGTCAGCTCCTCACGCGGTTCGGGCCGATCTGCCATCAAGAACGCCCGTTACGCCGAAGACCGCCTGCCGCCCGACCCCGACTGCGGCTGCTACACCTGCCGGCACTTCTCGCGCGCCTATCTCCGCCACCTTTATATCGCGGGCGAGATGACGGCGGCGACGCTCAAAACCCTGCATAACCTCTACTTTTACCTTGACACCATGAGGCGGATTAGGGAGGCTATTAAGTTCAACACGTTTGAAAGGCTCCGCCAGGAGTTCCGTCGAACGTTCTCCCGCCGACCTCAGTACTGAATGCTTGATTTGAAAGCGTGACTATTCGTGTTCGCGATGGCGAGCCCCGGCCAGAACCCGGGTGGATGCAGTTCCTGCCATTCGCGATGATTCTGGCGATCTTCTATTTCCTGATCCTGATGCCGATGAAGCAGCAGCAGGAAGAAGATCCAGGAGTTCCAGGAAGCGCCTCAAGGTTGGCGACAAGATCGTCACGACCAGCGGCATCTACGGCGAGATCACGCGCATGAAGGACCGGACGGTGCAGCTCCAGATCGCCAACAACGTCCGGATCGAAATCGCGCGGCCGCCATCGGCGGCTACCAGGGGCAGGAGCCCGTCGTTCCAGGAATGCGGAAAAGCCTAAGCCATGAACAAGAACCTCCGCTGGAAGGTCATCACCATCTTCGTTGTCCTCATCGTGTTCGCCGCGCTCGGCGTCTATCCGATGCTGGCGCAGCGCTACAAGCCTGCCGGCGCCCGGCTGGCTGATGGCGAGGCAGATGCGGCTCGGGCTGGACCTCAAGGGTGGCGTGCACCTCATGCTCCGGGTCAATACCGACGACGCGCTTCGGATCTCGACCGGGGCGACGAGCGAGCAGCTTCGTGAGGCGCTGCAGGCACAGCCGGCGCCACGCTCGGCGCGATCACCGTCACGTCGCCGACGAGCTTCCGCGTCGAGGGGGTGCCGCAGGATCGCGACGCCGAGTTCCGCAACGCCGCCGAGAACAGCACGCCAGCACGAATTACGACCGCAATCCCGGCCCGGCGGCACCTACGACTTCACGATGAAGCCCAACATCGCGAAGACAATGCGGCAGCAGACGATGGTGCAGGCGCTCGACACCATCGATCGCCGCGTCAACGAGCTCGGCGTGTCGGAGCCGACCATCGCGCTGCAGGGCGACAACGGCGACCAGATCTCGTGCAGATGCCCGGCCTCACCGACGTCGCGCGGGCCAAGGAGATCATCCGTTCGACCGCGCATCCTCGAGCTGAAGATGGTCGAAGGCGGCCCGGCGCCGACACGCCGAGCGCTGCTCAGCGCGAACAAGGGCGGTCAGTGCCTTCCGACATGGAGATCGTCAGCGGCGCCGCCGACGCCGGGAGCGGCGCAGACCGGCACGCAGTTTTTCCTCGTCCGCAAGGTCGCCGCGGTCACCGGCAGGACCTGCGCGGCGCACAGCCGACGATCGACGAGAACGGTCGCCCAGCCGTGCGTTTCATGCTGAACCCGGAGGGAGCACGGAAGTTCGGCGCAGGTGACGGCTCCGAACATCGGCCGCCCGCTCGCGATCATCCTCGACAACCGCGTGCAGTCGTATCCGACGATCGAGGGCCGCATCACCGATCGAGGGGCGGATCACCGGAAACTTCACGACGCAGGAAGTGGCCGACCTGTCGCTGATGCTCCGATCCGGCGCGCTGCCGGCGTCGATGAGCTACCTCGAGGAGCGAGTCATCGGCCCGTCGCTCGGCGCCGACTCGATCCGCTCGGGCGTGGCCGCGTCGCTCGCCGGCCTCGCGCTGGTCGTTGTCTTCATGCTCGCTCTACTACAAGCTGTCGGGCATCAACGCGATCGTGGCGATGGTCGTCAACCTGATCATCCTGCTCGGGATGATGGCCTACATTGGCGCGGCGATGACGCTGCCCGGCATCGCCGGCTTCATCCTCACGATGGGCATGGGCGTCGACTCGAACGTGCTGATCTTCGAGCGCATCAAGGAGGAGCTCGCGGCGCAGCGCGGTGTCCGCGCCGCGGTCAACGCCGGCTTCGATCGCGTGTTCCTGACGCTGCTCGACACGCACGTCGCGTCGCTGATCGCCGCCGCATTCCTGTTCCAGTTCGGCACCGGCCCGATCCGCGGGTTCGCGACGACGCTGTCGATCGGCCTGGTGACGAACCTGTTCACTTCCATTTTCGTGTCCAAGACGATGTTCGAGATCATGCTGTCGCGGCGGTCCGGCGAACGCGCAGACCGCTGAGCATCTAGGTTCCATCATGCAGATCTTCAAGAACGCCGAATTTCGACTTCGTCCGCTGGCGCTGGCACGCGATCGCGCTGTCGCTCGATCGTCATCCTCGCCGGGCTGGCGACGATCGACCCGCGGCCTGCCGCTCGGCGTCGAGTTCGAGGGCGGCACCATCGTCATCGTAAGTTCGAGCAGCTGCCGGACATCGATCGAGTCCGCGATGCGCTCGCCGCAGCATGCCGACGGCGGCGGCGAACGACGCGGTCGTGCAGCGGTACGGCGAGCCGAGCAGCAGAACAGGTCATGATCCGTGTCGCGCAGTCGGCGGCGCAGAGCAGGCGGCGAACTGAGCCGGACCGCGGACGCGGTCGTGGCGGCGCTGGAAGCGGCCAACATCGGCAAGTTCAAGGTCGCGGGCACCGAGATCGTCGGCCCGGTCGTCGGCGAGCAGCTGAACCGGCAGGGGATGCTGGCGACGGTGCTCGCGCTGGCCGGCATCCTGGTTTACATCGGGCTGCGATTTCAGTTCAGCTTCGCGGTCGGCGCGGTCGCCGCGACGATTCACGACCTGCTCGTCGCGCTGGCGTTCCTGGCGTTCTTCCGCTACGACATCACGCTGAACGTGATCGCGGCGATCCTGACGATTACCGGTTACTCGGTCAACGACACGATCGTCGTCTTCGACCGCGTGCGCGAGAACATGCGCGGCGATGCGCCGCGACAGGCTGAGCAGATCGTCAACGTCGCGGTCAACCAGACCCTGGCGCGGACGATCATCACCGCCGGCACGACGCTGCTGTAGCGTGATCGCGCTGTTCCTCTTCGGCGGCGAGGTGCTCGAAGGGCTTCGCGTTCACGATGATCGTCGGCATCATCAGCGGCACGTATTCGACGGTGTTCATTGCCGCGGCGATCGCGATCATCTGGCAGGGCCGCAGGCCGCTCAAGGGCCAGGCGGCCGGCTGCTGCGGCCGCCGAAGCGCAAGCGGCCGCGCCGCGCCAGCTAAGCCTGCTCGCGCAACTCGCCGCGTGAGTCTTCGCCGCGGCGGTTCTGCTCGGCATCGTGCAGGGACTCACCGAGTTCCTGCCGGTCTCGAGCTCGGCGCACCTGATCCTGGCGCGCACGTTCTTCGGCTGGGAAATGCCGCCCGAGTTCGGTCTCGCGTTCGACGTGGCCCTTCACGTCGGGACGCTGGCGGCCATCGTGGTGTTCTTCCGCACGAGATCCTGGCGATGGTCGCCGGCGTGCCGTCGATGTTCTCGCGCACGCCTGACGCCTCCGCACGGCTGCGCAGCGCATCGTCGTCGGTACGATCCCCGTCGTCATCGTCGGGCTGCTGTTCAACGACTTCATCGAGGAGGTCCTGCGCACGCCGGCGGTCGCCGCCGTCGCGCTGGCGATCGGCGCGACGTCGTGATGCTGGTCGCGGAACGCGCTGGGTCCGGCGAACGCGGGAAGAGCGCGTGATCACGTGGCTGGACGCGGTGCTGATCGGTTGCGCGCAGGCATGCGCACTGATTCCCGGGGTCTCGCGGTCGGGCGCGACGATCGCGCTCGGGATGTTCCTCGGCTTCCGCCGGGACGCCGCGGCGCGGTTCACGTTCCTGCTGGCCATTCCGGCGATGCTGGCCGCCGCCGGCAAGGAGGCGCTCGAGCTGCGGCACATGGCCTCTCGGCCGCCGACGCCGAGCTGTTGCTCGTCGGCATCGTGTGTCCGCCGTCGTCGGCTACGTGACGATCAAGTACTTCCTGCGCTTCCTCGCGGGCCATCGCCTCGACATTTTCGCGTACTATCGCTGCGCGCTGGCCGCGCCACGGCGGTGTGGATCGCGCAATTCTGAATGCTGAATGCTGAGTGCTGAACTGAGTCTGAAGTCGACGCTGAGTCGACTGAGACTGTCTGACTGTGGCTGAGGACTGCCGACTGTGACTGACGACTCCGACTGACGACTGCCGACTGACGACTGCCGACTGTAATGTTCAACATCGTTCGCCGCAACTTCATCACCGGGTTCTTCGTGAGCGTGCCGCTGGTCATCAGCGTTGCGACGCTCGTGTGGATTTTCCGGCTGATCGACGGCTTCGTCGGCCCCATCTACGAGCGATGGCTGCCGTGGCCGATCCCGGGCTCGGCATCCTGACCACCGCGCTCGTCGTGCTGCTCGTCGGGATGATGGCGACCAACGTGATCGGCAAGCGCATCCTGCAGCGCGCGGAGAGCTACCTGCTGCGGGTGCCCGTGTTCCGCACGATCTACGCGCCGGTCAAGCAGCTGGTCGTCGCGTTCTCGCCGGACAACGAGTACGGTTTCAAGCGCGTGGTGCTGGTCGAGGACTCGGCGCGCGGGTTCATGCTGGGATTCCTGACGAAGGAGTTCACGGTCGATCGCGGGCAGCGGACACGGAATCGCTGTATGCGGTCTACGTGCCGACCAATCACTTGTACCTCGGGGACGTCATCATCTGTCCGCGCGACAGGGTGTCGTTCCCGGACATCTCGGTGGAGCAGGGGATCCGGATTTTTCTCACCGGCGGCATGGCGCTGCCGGGCCGAGTGCGGTTGGGCACGGACGAATCGTCGGCGCCGCGCGCGCGCGCGTAGGCGCGGTGGCAGCGGTCTGAAGTCTGCCCCTGACAAGATCTAGAGCGACGCGCAGTCACTGTTTATCGTCGTCGGCGTCGTGGAATTGGTGTTTGTCTTCTGTGGTACGATGCGTGCTTTTCGGCCGGGATCCAGCCGCTTCCATGGCCGCGTCGCTCGAAGTCATGACCCTATAAGAGGAGATCAATGTTAGAGATGTTCTGTTCACGGCAGGTGCGCCGCGCGGCGGTTGTCGGCGCGATCTTGCTCGGTCTCTGGGTGTCGGCGCCGGCGGCGCAAGAAGCGGGTGCCGCGGCTGCGCAGGCCAGGCGCAGCGCAGGCCACGCCGGCGCAGGAAGCTCCGCGTCACGCGGGCGGCGAGGCCAACCTGGTGCTCCCGAATCTCGGAGCCGTCGACTTTCACGGCATCAACGGCCGCACCCTGCTGATGGCCGGCCTGGTCGTCTGCGTGTTTGGCCTGGCGTTCGGGATGGTGATCTTCACGCGTCTGCGGAACCTGCCGGTCCACCGGTCGATGCTCGACATCTCTGAGCTGATTTACGAGACCTGCAAGACCTACCTCATCACCCAGGGCAAGTTCATCCTCCTCCTCGAGCTCTTCATCGGCGTGATCATGGTGTTCTACTTCGGCGTGCTCCAGCACATGGACGCGCTGAAGGTTACCGTCATCCTCTTCTTCAGCCTCGTCGGCATCGCCGGCAGCTACGGCGTCGCGTGGTTCGGTATCCGCGTCAACACGTTTGCCAACTCGCGCGCGGCGTTCGCGGGCCTCAGGGGCAAGCCGTTTCCGATCTACCAGATTCCGCTCAGCGCCGGCATGAGCATCGGCATGCTGCTCATCAGCGTCGAGCTGCTGCTGATGCTGTGCATCCTGCTGTTCATTCCCGGCGATTACGCCGGTGCGTGTTTCATCGGGTTCGCCATCGGTGAATCGCTTGGCGCCGCGGCGCTGCGCATCGCCGGCGGCATCTTCACCAAGATTGCCGACATCGGCTCGGACCTGATGAAGATCGTCTTCAACATCAAGGAAGACGATGCGCGCAACCCCGGGCGTCATCGCCGACTGCACGGGCGACAACGCCGGCGACTCGGTCGGGCCGAGCGCGGACGGTTTCGAAACCTACGGCGTCACCGGCGTCGCGCTGATTTCCTTCATCCTCGTCGCGGTCTCCGATCCGTCGGTGCAGGTCCAGCTGCTGGTGTGGATCTTCGTGATGCGCGTCGTCATGATCATCGCGAGCGGCGTGTCGTACCTGCTGAACGATGTCTGGGCGAAGGCGACGTTCGGCGACGCCGACACGATGAATTTCGAAGTGCCGCTGACCCGGCTGGTGTGGCTGACGTCGATCGTCTCGGTGCTCCTGACCTACGTCGCTTCGTACTGGCTGATTCCG
Organism: uncultured Acidobacteriota bacterium; assembly: GCA_963830815.1. Taxonomy (GTDB): domain Bacteria; phylum Acidobacteriota; class Vicinamibacteria; order Vicinamibacterales; family 2-12-FULL-66-21; genus DATBJJ01. The sequence continues at coordinate 115,190 of CAWHNN010000027.1, forward strand.
ACGCTCGGCGGCAACGACAGAGCTGTGGTGGCAACTCTCGACGGTCATCACCTGCGGAACGCTGGCCGGGGCGATCATCCCCGAGCTGGTGAAGATCTTTACCTCCACCGAATCGAGCCACGTCAGGGAAGTCGTGATTTCCTCTCGCGAGGGCGGCGCGTCGCTGAACATCCTGTCAGGCTTCGTCGCCGGCAACTTCAGCGCCTACTGGCTCGGCGCCAGCATCGTCGCGCTGATGAGCATTGCGTACGGCGTCAGCACCTACGACCTGCAGGGGAGCAATCTGATGATTGCGCCGGCGGTCTTCGCCTTCGGTCTCGTCGCGTTCGGCTTCCTCGGCATGGGCCCGGTGACGATCGCGGTCGACTCCTACGGCCCGGTCACCGACAACGCGCAGTCGGTCTTCGAGCTCTCGACGATCGAAAGCATCCCCGGCATCAAGCAGGAACTGAAGAAGCAGTACGGGTTCGACGTCAACTTCGAGCGCGCCAAGCACCTGCTCGAGGAGAACGACGGGGCGGGGAACACCTTCAAGGCGACGGCCAAGCCGGTGCTCATCGGTACGGCGGTCGTCGGCGCGACGACCATGATTTTCTCGATCATCGTCGTGCTGACAGACCGGCTGCAGCCCGAGTATCTGAGATACCTGTCGATCCTGCATCCGCCGTTCCTGCTGGGGCTGATCACCGGCGGGTGCATGATCTACTGGTTCACGGGCGCTTCGACCCAGGCGGTCACCACCGGCGCCTACCGCGCGGTCGAGTTCATCAAGGCGAACATCCGGCTCGACCGTGAGGGTCCGGCATCCGTAGAGGACAGCAAGAAGGTCGTCGAGATCTGCACGCAGTACGCCCAGAAGGGGATGTTCAACATCTTCATGGCCGTGTTCTTCGCGACGCTGGGCTTTGCCTTCATCGAGCCGTACTTCTTTATTGGCTACCTCATCTCGATCGCGCTCTTCGGACTGTTTCAGGCCATCTTCATGGCCAACGCGGGCGGCGCCTGGGACAACGCCAAGAAGATCGTCGAGGTCGAGCTCAAGGAGAAGGGTACGCCTCTCCACGCCGCGACGGTGGTCGGCGACACGGTCGGCGATCCGTTCAAAGATACCTCGTCGGTTGCACTCAACCCCGTGATCAAGTTCACTACTCTATTCGGGCTCCTCGCGGTCGAACTTGGTGTCCAACTGTCAGGTCAGTACGGATCGTTCATGAGCCACGTGCTTGCGGCAGCGTTCCTGCTGGGTTCAGTTGTTTTCGTGTGGCGTTCGTTCTATGGCATGCGGATTGGGACGGGCCGTGCCTAGGACGTGAGAGGGGTCTTCACGTGCCACTTTGTTGTAGCGCGGGATGGCCAAATTGAAATTGTTGGTGTCTAAGGGAACCGAGAGGTTACGTTCGTTGACACTGCTTTTTGGCTCTGACTATAATTCGCGTCCTCGCACCGCTCGTGCGGAGGCAGGAGGAGTGAGCCGTGCCGCGTGACATGTTCGGGGACGTTACGAACCCATCCGTCAAGCTGGGTTCTCAGGCGTGGTACACGGTGCCCGTCTCGATACTGGCGCACATCGTGCTTATTCGCGGGCGTCATCATCATTCCGCTGATGGCGGCCGACGTGCTTCCGACACCGCCGATGATGATGGCGTTTGCCGGGGCGCCGCCACCGCCGCCGCCGCCACCGCCGCCGCCACCCGCGCCGGCCGTCCAGGCCAAGCCGGTGGAAGTTGTGAATCCCAACGCGGCGCCGATCGAGGCTCCGAAGGAGATCGTCGCTGAGGCCCCGCCACCAGCGGCCGGTATTTCAGCCGGCGTGCCCGGGGGCGTCGAAGGCGGCATCCCTGGCGGTGTCATGGGCGGCGTCGTTGGAGGCCTTCCGGAAGCTCCACCGCCTCCGCCTCCGCCCACGCGCGCCTGTTCGCGTCGGCGGCAACATCAAGCCGCCGACCAAGACCCGCGACGTCAAGCCTGTTTATCCTCCCATCGCTCAGTCGGCGAGGGTGCAGGGCGTCGTCATCATCGAAGCGACGATTGGCGCGGATGGGCGCGTCAAGGAAGCAAAGGTGCTGCGCGGGCAGCCCTTGCTCGATCAGGCCGCGCTCGACGCGGTCAAGCAGTGGCAGTTCACGCCGACGCTGCTCAACAACGTGCCCGTGCCGGTCATCATGACGGTCACGGTCAACTTCACACTGCAATAAACGAAAGATCGTCGGAGTAAGTTCGTTCGGACGTAAGCTGACTTTCTCGATGGCTGGATTTTTCCAAATATCGGAGGATGGGCGAATGGATCTGATGCACATGTGGGAACAGATGGGATGGGTCGCGAAGGCAATCGGCGTGATCCTCATCATCATGTCGATGATTTCGTTCGGCGTGGCGATTGAACGTATCTTTACGTTCTCCCAGGCGCGCAAGCAGTCGAAGCTGTATGCGCCGCAGGTGGCGAAGCACCTCAAGGAAGGCCGCCTCAAGGACGCCATCGCCATTTCCTCCTCCAAGAACTATCGCTACAGCCACCTCGCCAAGGTCGTTCTGGCCGGGCTGCAGGAGTATCAGTTCCAGAAGGACAGCGGCGGCAATCTGGGCCGTGAAGACATGGTCGACACCGTCCGCCGCGCCATCCAGCGCGCCTCGGCGCTGACCGCCAACGACCTCAAGAAGGGCGTCTCGTCCCTCGCCACCATCGGCTCGACGGCGCCGTTCGTCGGACTGCTCGGCACGGTCGTCGGCATCATCACCGCGTTCCAGGGCATCTCGTCACAGGGCTCGGCTGGTCTGGCGCGGTTTCGGCCGGTATCTCGGAAGCGCTCGTCGAAACGGCGCTGGGCCTCGTCGTGGCCATCCCGGCGGTGTGGTTCTACAACTACCTGACCGGCCGCATCGAATACTTCAACGTCGAGATGGACAACTCGTCGTCGGAGCTCGTCGACTATTTCATCAAGCAGACGGCATAAACCAGTCGCCAGTCTTTGGTCGGCAGTCTCAGCCTCGACTAGCGACTGCACTGCCGACTGAGGACTCTGATTGACGACCGGAGACTGGAGATTTCCCATGGCAATGGATACTGGCGGCTCATCGGACGGCCCAAAATCACGACATCAACGTGACGCCGCTCGTCGACGTCATGTTGGTGCTCCTCATCATCATGATGCTGGTGGCGCCCATGCTGCAGAAGGGCGTCGACGTCAAGCTGCCCGCTGGCCACAACACCGCGGACAAGCCCGAAAACGCATCAGCAGACGGTGCTCGCGGTCGATGCCCGGGACAAGTTCTACGTCAACTGCAATCGAGGTCTCGCGCAGCGAGATGGCCGATCGCGTCAAGGCCGCCCTCGAGGAGAAGACTGAACGCGTCGTGCTCATCAAAGGCGACACCGACGCATCGTATCGCGCCATCATGGCGGCCATGGACGACCTGCGGAAGGCCGGCATCGAGGACATCGGCTTGATTACCGATCCCGAAGGTCGAGACCAACAAGCCGGCGACGCCGCCAGTGGGAGGGAAGTAAGCCATGACGCACGCTCACAAGCACTTCGGCGCCGAGCGCGTCGTCAGGGGCGAGACCCCGCACGCCAGTTCGGAGATGAACGTCACGCCGCTCATCGACGTGCTGCTCGTGCTCCTGATCATCTTCATGGCCGCGCTGCCGCTCAGCCAGAAGGGTGTCGACGTCAACCTGCCGCTCGAGACGAACAAGCCGTCGACCAACGCGCCGTCAGCGACCAGATCGTGGTCGAGTACAACGCCGATCGCACGATTGCCGTCAACAAGCAGCCGACGACCATGGCAGGCCTGCAGGAGAAGCTGCGGGACGTCTTCGAAACCCGCCGCGAGAAGACGATGTTCATCGTCGGCGATCCGACCCTGCGCTACGGCGAAATCATCCAGGTCATTGACGCGGCGCGCGGCGCCGGCGTCGAGAAGGTTGGTATCGTCACCGAAGGCATGCGCCGGGGCGAGTAGCAGCTTCGAAGCGCTCTCGCACGAGACTCAACAGAAAGGCCGCCTGCAGCGCGCAGGCGGCCTTTTCCCTTGTACGGGCTCATTGGGGCGACCAAGTCCACAAGGGCCGCTTCCGAACCGTCTCAGAGGCCGCCAGGCGTCTCCAGGCGGGCCGCAACCAGGCGAGGGGTGAAGGGCCGAGCGCGGTGGGAGCTTGGCCCGGTGACTTCGCAGAGAGAAAACAAAAGGCCGGCCCAGATTAACCCGGGCCGGCCCTTTTGCCTGCGACGCAGGATTCGAGGTTACTTGGCAGGCGCGGCGGCGGCCGCGCTGGCCTTCTTCTTGTTCAACTCGGTTGCGCGATTGCGGAGATCGTCGGCTTCCTTGAAGAGGGCCTCGCGCTTCTTGAGGTCCTTCTCGTTGTTGCCCTGCAACCGGAGGAGGATGTTCTTGAAGGTCAGGGCGTCGATGTAGTCCGGGTTGAGCTTCAGCGCCTTATCCGACGCTTCGATGCCCTTGGCGATGTAGTCGTTCTGCTGCGCGACAGTCAGCCGCTTGTCCTTGAACGCTTTTTCCCAGTAAAAGACCGCGACGAGCTGGTAACCCTGCGGGTTCTCGGGCTGGAGGTCGGCCGCCGTGTTCAGGGCTTCGACCGTCTTGTCGAACTCGCCCTGACGGTTATAGAAGGCCGAGAGCGCGGCGTAGACTTCCGGCTGCTTCGGCTTCATCTCGCGCGCCTTGACGAGCGCGGCTTCGGCCTCATCGTATCGGCCGGCGTTCTCGTAGATCTTCGACAGCTCGAGGTAGTTGAGGTATTCGTTGGGATCGAGCTCGATCATGCGCTTGACGATGGGTTCGGCCTGGTCAGGCTGGTTGAGCTTGTCTGGCCCGTAGGCGGCGACGAGATACTGCATCGAACGCTGCTTGTAAATCGCGTCGGGCTCGTTCTCGGCGGCATTCTTGTACCATTCGATCGCCTTCTTCATATAGGCGTCGTTTTCGGGCTCGCCAGCGCGGCTGGGTTTGTAGAGGTTATCGTAGCTGTTGGCGAGGAAGAAGCGCGCGCCCCGCAGGGTGGGGTCGCCGTTGATCGCCGACTCGTACTTCTGGGCCGCCTCCGTCCACTTGGACGCCTTGTACGCTTCGTGGGCCTCCTTGATGGACTTCTTGGCCGCCAGCGCGCTGAACGAGTACTTGCCGCAGCCGGTGGCCATCAGCGAGAGTCCGAGGACTCCGGCCAGAGACCAAGACGAAATGGAGCGAAATCGCGTCCTCATGCATCCCCTCAGAATCGTGCGCAAAGACGGCGGTGCCCCCCTCACGCGGAAAACCTAGGTATTAAAATGGATCCGACGTGCGTCTGACCGAGGATCTGGCCAGCCTGTCGGCATGGTTCTCGGTCCCAGCTTGGTCCCCCGACCCAAACCGGATTCTGACCCACGCCGGAAGGATTGCCGGCGCCCGAACCGGGCCAGTATAGTGAACCCAAAAACGGCCCGTCAACTCTGGCCGGCGTCGCGTCGGACGATTTTCGGACAACATCGGTCTCAGGCCCTGACGGTACCTCTGAGCTCGTGCACCGCCCCCTGAAAGGTTAGACACCGGGATCATGATTCGGTTCGAGGACCTCGTAGAGAAGGTCCGGGCGACCAACCCCGAGGCCGACATCGAGCTGCTGAGGCGCGCGTACGTCTTCTCGGCGTTCGAGCACAAGGGACAGGTCCGCCATTCCGGGGAGCCGTACCTCGTCCACCCGCTCGAGGTGGCCGATCTCCTCGCCGACATGAAGCTCGACGTGGTGGCGATCGCCGCCGGATTGCTCCACGACATCGTCGAGGACACGCAGACGCCGATCGAGCGTATCCAGGAGCTCTTCGGTCCGGACGTCGCGCACGTCGTCGAGGGCGTCACCAAGCTCGGCGCGATCCAGTTCTCGTCGAGCGAAGAGCGGCAGGCCGAGAATTTTCGCAAGATGCTGCTGGCCATGGTCGATGACATCCGCGTCATCCTGGTCAAGCTCGCCGACCGCCTGCACAACATGCGGACGCTGCACCACCTGCCCGAGGAGCGGCGGATCAAGATCGCGCAGGAGACGCGCGACATCTACGGCCCGATCGCCAACCGCCTCGGGATGAGCAAGATCAAGAACGAGCTCGAGGAGCTGGCCTTCAAGCACCTCGAGGCGCGGTCCTACGAAGCGCTGCGCGCGCGCGTCGAGAGCCGGCGGAAGACCAACGAGAGCCTGATCGAGGATCTGAAGAAGAACATCTCCGCGAAGCTGGTCGAGGCGCATGGTGCCGGTGATTCAGATCGACGGCCGCATCAAGCGCCTGTTCAGCATCCATCAGAAGCTCAAACGGCAGAAGATCGATCTCGATCAGGTCTACGATCTCGTGGCGCTGCGCATCGTCACGCAATCGGTACGCGATTGCTACGCGGCGCTCGGGATCATCCACCAGACGTGGTCGCCGGTGCCGGGGCGCATCAAGGACTTCATCGCGATGCCGCGGCCGAACGGCTATCAATCGCTGCACACGTCGGTCATCAGCGAGAAGCGGGTTTCCTTTCGAGGTGCAGATCCGAACCGCGGAGATGCACAAGATCGCCGAGGAAGGCATCGCCGCGCACTGGAAGTACAAGGAAGGACGCGTCGGCGCCGACCGCGACGAGCAGCACTTCCTGTGGCTGCGGCAGCTGCTCGAATGGCAGCAGGAGGTGCGCGATCCGCAGGAGTTCCTGCAGAACCTGAAGATCGAGCTCTACGCCGAAGAGGTCTACATCTTCACGCCGAAAGGCGAGGTGAAGGCGCTGCCGCGCGACGCGACGCCGATCGACTTCGCCTATTCGATCCACACCGACGTCGGCCACCAGTGCGTCGGCGCCCGGGTCAACGGCAAGATGGTGCCGCTGCGCACGCGCCTGCGCAACGGCGACATCGTCGAGATCATCACGACGCCGGGCCACAAGCCGAGCCGCGACTGGCTGAACATCGTCGGTACGTCGCGGGCGCGGAGCAAGATCAAGCACTTCATCCATGCCGAGGAGAAGGTCAAGAGCATCGAGCTCGGACGCAAGCTGTTCGAGAAGGAGGCGCGCCGCTTCGGCCTCAACATGAAGGCGCTGGCCGAGAACGATGGCTTCGGCAAGGCGGCAGTCGAATTCGGGATGTCGAAGCCGGATGAGCTCTTTGCGGCTATCGGCTACGGCAAGCTGTCAGCGAAGGCGCTGCTGGCGAAGCTGGTGCCGCAGGAGGAGCTGAAGGAGACGCCGGAGAGCGGCATGGCGCAGGTGGCGTCGGCCGTGCGGCGCGTGCTCGGCGCCGGCGACGAGAAGATCAAGGTGCGCGGCTTCGACGACCTGATGGTGTTCCGCGCCCGCTGCTGCAACCCGATCCGCGGCGAGAAGATCGTCGGCTACATCACGCGCGGCAAGGGCGTGTCCGTGCACTCGTCGACGTGCTCGAACGTCACGAACCTGCTCTACGACCCGGAGCGGAAGATCGACGTCGAGTGGGACAAGGGCACCGATGCCGCGCCGTACACCGTCCGCCTCAGCATCCAGGTCGAGGATCGCAAGGGCATCCTCGCCGATGTGAGCTCGAAGATCGCGGGCATCAACACCAACATCCGGAACGTCGAGGCGACGGTCGACTCGCAGATGGGCCGCATCGACATCACCGTCGAGATCAGTGACGTGAAGCACCTGCAGAAGGTGATCAAGTCGCTGAAGAGCGTCGCCGGCGTGCTGGACGTGGAGCGGGCGGTGCGCTAGGCCCAGTGAGGCTCGGGCTGGCGGCTCGCTGTTGGCCGTGCTTACACGTGCCGTCAAACTGGCAACCGCCAGTTGCGAGCTGCGAGCAGCAACGAATCCTAGAGTGAAGCGATCAGATCGATTTCGACGCGCGCGTCTTTCGGCAGGCGCGCGGCCTGGACCGTAGCCCGCGCGGGGGCGGGGGCGTTGAAGTAGGTCGCGTAGACCTCGTTCATCGCCGGAAAGTCGTTCATGTCCGCCAGGTAGACTGTCGTCCGGACGACGTTGTCGAACGTGGCGCCGGCGGCCTTCAGGATTTCGCCGAGGTTCTTGAAGACACGGTGCGTCTGCGCCGCGAGGTCGCCCTCGACGAGCTGCCCGGTGGCCGGGTCGAGCGGAATCTGGCCCGAGACGAAGAGCAGCGAGCCGGCGCGGATGGCCTGCGAGTACGGGCCGATCGCCGGCGGCGCCGACGGGGTCGAGACAGCCTCGCGCACGGCTAGGCGGCTTTGACGACCTTATTGGAGCGCAGGCAGCGCGTGCACACGCGCAGGCGGCGGATGCCGCCGTTGACGAGCGCCCGAACCTTCTGGAGGTTCGGCTCGAAACGGCGCGGGGTCACGTTGTGCGCGTGACTGACATTGCGGCCCACGACCGGGCCCTTTCCGCAAATTTCACAGCGTTTAGCCATCTTGATTTCCCTAGAGCCGGCCGGAAGAGGCCGGGACAAACGTTGAATTGTAGCATACCCGGCCCGGAAGAGGCAGGGCGGCCTACGGCGTGATTATCAGCCCGCCACCCGGCGGGTCTTTCCCCGCCGGCGTCCCGCGCCAGCCTCGCGGCTCGACGACGGATCGGTGAGCAGCCGATTCAGCACGTTGAGAAAGACGGGTGGCTCGTCGCCGTCGAGCGCCTTGGCGGCAGTTCGCGCACCTTGTTCGAGCCGCCGCAGGGCGATCGCGGCATCGCGCTCGAGACGTGCCTGATGCGCGCCGGCCTGTGCGCTCAGATCGGCGATGATTCGCGAAAATTCGGCGGTCAGGCGCTGCGCCGGGACCGACACCGCCTGATGCTCGTAGATGATGCCCTTGCGCGCGGTCTCGAGCGTGGCGGCAGCGGCATCGGCGGCCGCCGCGATGTCCTCGTCGCGCACCCCGGGGACCGCCGACGCCGCATGCTTCACCGTCGCTGACTGGAACATCAACAGCAGCCGATACTGTGTTTCAGTGAGGTCGGCAACCAGCGGAACGATGAACGAGACGTCGCGTTCCTGCCGGCGCTGGACGATCGCCGGCGGGATGCGTGCGAGCCGACGCCAGATAGACGCAGTCGGCTGGACACGGAATCTCGACCAGGCGCTTCGTGGCGCAGCAGACCGTGCAGATCGGCGCGCCGACTGCGGGGCACGACCGTTTTGGCTTGCGCTCGCGACAGACCGGACATTTTTGTCGTTCCATGGTGGTGTTGCCGCAGGCCCTGCTTACAAAAATCGACTCTCTCTTTTGGACAATGCCGGCCGCCGCGCGTGAACGGGCCATTGTACTCGTCGTCGTACGGCCCGCCAGAAGTGGCAGTTGCCCACTTTACCGGTCGATCGCGACAAAAAACCGGACGTTTCGAGCAGGCAGCCGCGCCTCGCTTCACGGTTTTGCGCCGCTTTCCGGGCGGTCACCCTGCGGCGCGGAATCTCCCGGCAGCTCGCTATCGGGTATGACGGTTGCATTGTCCGCTCGTGTCCGGCGTGAGGAGGATCCATGATCCACCATCAGACCGCGGTCGAGTACTTCAAGGAACTCGTCGAAGCGTCGCTCTCGCGACAACGCGTCAGGGCTGACGATCTCACCGAGTTCTATCTCGCGAACCTGCTGTGTCAGTACGTACGTGTCGACGCGTCGCCGCAGCAGGCCGACGACGGTCAGCCGCTGGCGCTGCGGTTTGCCCGTGCGCTCGAGTGTGGCGGCTCCGAACATCGCGCTCGTCTTCGCGGCGTCGGCCGATTTCTCGCTCTTCGTTTCGGGTTTTTTTGGCGACAGCCTTGCCCGCCAGGCTGTAGACGTCGACTACTATCGCGCGTTCGGCGAGTACGCGTACGGCACGCTCAGCCACTCCGAAGACGACGCTTTCGCCACCGTGTTTGCGGAGCTATCGCGAAAGTTCGTCGGCTTCATGGACGTCCTGTCGGACATCAGCGATCGGACGACGCTCGCATCTGCCGCCGACGCCCTGCGTCTATACGAGAAGTGGCTGCGCACGGGCAGTCATCGCGATGGGCAGCGGCTCGTGGAGCGCGGGATAGTCCCGAATCGAACGATCGGCCGCAAGTTCATCCAATAACGAGCTGTCAACTGCTCAGCTGTGGTGTCGCGGACAGCGCAAATCCGCGACACCGCCCGTTCGCCAATCGTGACTTTCCTGTGGCAGGGCGGTTCAGTACGAACCAGAACGGGTAGTGTCCGGCGTCTAAATGGGCAATAGCGGACGCCAGCCCGCCAGGAACGGAGAACGGTGGAGTGTAAGTCGTTGATTATCAAGCGAAAGCCCCATCACGCCGCGAGGCGCGGGGGTCCTGAATGGAGGATGGATCGTCCACGATTGGCGACCTCCCATCCTGAACTCCCCGTTCAATCCACTCCCTTCCGACGCGTATTTTGGTGTAAACTGTGGGGCTTTAATACTGGCAATTTGTTTGCATAGACGCCGTCAACTAGAAGGCGACAGGGTACGGGGAAAGGACTCATATGAGCGTTCATACAAAGGTTGATAAGACTCCTGGCGGGCAGATGGCCCGCGATCGTTACGCGGAGCTGAAGCGGATTCTCGACGAGCGCCGGCGTGAGATTCTGAGCGAGGTCCACGACAAGATTCGTGACGTCCGTACCGAGGCGGGCAACAGCCCGTCGCACGGCGTGTTCGACGCCGCCGAAACGTCCGAGTCGGACATCCAGGACGACATCGAGTTCGCGCTCATCCAGATGAAGGCGGAAACGCTCCACAAGATCGAGGAGGCGCTGCGCCGCCTGGAAGAGGGCACGTTCGGTTACTGTTTCGAGTGCGGCGACGAGATCTCCGAGCGCCGACTGCGGGCGCTGCCGTTCGCGCTGCGCTGCAAGGACTGCGAAGAGGCTCGCGAGCTGGCTCAGCAGCGTGAGCGTCATGCAGAACCGCCGCAGCAGCTGCGGCGCTCTTCCTCGACGTCCAAGGTTAAAGCCCACGCCGTCGGCGCGTCTTTCGGGGCGCGCCGACGTGCAACGTGCTACAGTCTCGCAGGCTCTGGAGTGGGGTCTGCGCCCTTCTCCGTTTTATTTCATCGCCACCGTATCGCTAGAGGCCCCGCGATCGCCGGGTTGCCGTCGCCACCCTATGATCCTGTCCGTCGCGACGACGCGCCGTACCGTCCGTGGAGTGATCTCCGGTGGTGGAGGATCACCAAATGACCGACCGTGACGAACCCGTCGTCGTCGAAGATGCGCCGTCCGCGGAGCGACTGTCGATCCCCGAAGACATGCCCGTGCTGCCGTTGCGCGACACGGTGCTGTTCCCCAACTCGTTCATGCCGCTTGCCGTGGCGCGCGAGGCGTCGGTCCGGCTGATCGACGAGGCCACGTACGTCGGGCCGGATGATTGGCGTCTTCACGCAGCGCGAGGCGACCGTCGAAGAGCCGTTCCAGGACGATCTCTATCCCATCGGCACCGCCACGCATATTCACAAGATGTTCAAGCTGCCGGACGGCAGCCTGCGCCTGATCGTCCAGGGCCTGGCGCGCGTGCGCCTCGACAAGCTGGTGCAGACGCGGCCGTACCTGCGTGCCGCCGTGTCGGTCGCCGACGAAGTCCTGCGCGCCGAGGATCATCTCGAGATTGACGCGCTGCAGCGCAACATCAAGAGCAATTTCCAGCAGGTCGTGTCGCTGTCGCCGTTGCTGTCGGACGATCTGCAGGCGCTTGCCGGCAACATCACCGACCCGGGAAAGCTGGCGGACTTCATCGCGTCGAGCCTCACGACCATCGGCACGGCGGTGAAGCAGGAAGTGCTCGAGACGCTCGACATCCGGGCGCGGATGGACTCGCTCAACCGGCTGCTCATCAAGGAGCTCGAGGTTCTCGAGCTCGGTTCCAAGATTCAGTCGCAGGTGCAGTCGGAGGTCGGCAAGAACCAGCGCGAGTACTTCCTCCGCGAGCAGATGAAGGCGATCCAGAAGGAACTTGGCGAGGGCGACGATCAGGCCAAGGAGATCGACGAGCTGCGCTCGAAGCTCGATGCCGCCGGCATGCCGGAGGGCGTTCGCAAGGAGGCGCTGCGCGAGCTCGATCGGCTGTCGAAGATGCCGGTGGCGGCTGCCGAATACACGGTCTCCCGGACGTATCTCGACTGGATCATCGCCCTGCCGTGGGCGAAGCGCACCGAAGAGACCATCGACCTCAAGCGCACGAAGGACGTGCTCGACGCCGACCATTCGGGTCTCGAGAAGGTCAAGGACCGCGTGCTCGAGTACCTCGCCGTCCGCAAGCTGAACCCCGACGTCAAGGGACCGATCCTGTGCTTCCTCGGCCCTCCAGGAGTCGGCAAGACGTCGCTCGCCCGGTCGATCGCCAATTCGCTGGGACGCAAGTTCGTGCGCGTCTCGCTCGGCGGCATGCGCGACGAAGCTGAGATCCGCGGCCACCGCCGGACCTACATCGGGGCGCTTCCCGGTCAGGTCATCCAGGGGCTGCGCCGCGCCGAGTCGAAGAACCCGGTCTTCATCCTCGACGAGATCGACAAGCTCGGCTCCGACTTCCGCGGCGATCCGGCATCGGCGCTGCTCGAAGTGCTCGATCCCGAGCAGAACAACTCGTTTCGCGATCACTATCTCGACGTGCCGTTCGATTTGTCCGAGGTGCTGTTTCTGACGACGGCCAACGTCCTCGATCCGATTCCGCCGCCGCTGCGCGATCGCATGGAAGTGCTCGAGCTCGCAGGCTATACCGAGGAAGAGAAGCTCAAGATCGCCGTCGAACACCTCGTCGCCAAGCAGATCGGCAATCACGGCCTGACCGGCGAACAGGTGGAGTTCACCGAAGCCTGCGATTCGTACCGTGATTCGCGGCTACACGCGCGAGGCCGGCGTCAGGAATCTCGAGCGCGAGATCGGTGCGCTCTGCCGCAAGGTCGCGCGCCGCCGCGCCGAAGGCGACGAGGCGAAAGTCACGATCACGCCGGACGTCGTCGCCGAGATGCTCGGGGCGCCGACGTTCCTCGACGAAGAGATCGAGAACCGGACGAAAGATCCGGGCGTCGCGGTGGGCCTGGCGTGGACGCCTGCCGGCGGCGAGGTCCTGTTCATCGAGGCGTCACGGATGCAGGGCGGCGGCAGCCTGACGCTCACCGGCCAGCTCGGCGACGTGATGAAGGAATCGGGCCGCACCGCGCTGTCGTGGTTCCGCTCCAACGCCAGCCGCTACAGCGTCGATCCGTCGTTCTACAAGGATGCGGAAATCCATCTCCACGTGCCGTCGGGCGCGATACCGAAGGACGGCCCCTCGGCCGGCGTGACGATGGTGACGGCGCTGGCGTCGGAGCTCACCAGCCGGCCGGTGCGCGGCGACATCGCGATGACGGGTGAGATCACGCTCTCCGGCCGCGTGCTGCCGGTCGGCGGCATCAAGGAAAAGGTGCTGGCCGCGCGCCGCCACGGCATCACGGAAGTGATCCTGCCGCGGCAGAACGAGAAGCACATCAAAGAGGATCTGACCGACGAGTTGCGCCGCGAGCTGACGATCCACTACGTCACCCACGTCGAGGAAGTCCTCGCGATTGCCCTGACCCCATCGTCGGCACAATCCCACACGGGCCTGCCGCTCGACGACGAGCTCAGACAGACCGTGCAGTAGCGGGCGGTCAGAGCAGGCCGAGGCCGACGACCGTCTTCATGTCGACGATCTCGCCGCGCCTGATCATGCTCGCGGAGCTCGACGAGGGTGAACGTCTGCACCTCGATGTCCTCGTCCTCGTCGGGCTCGGCGGCGTGGTCGGGAACTGGAGGCCCGACAGCCGGTAGAAAATCATCTCCTCGTCGCAGTAGCCCGGCGTCGGGAGGAATGCGCCAAGCCGCACGATGGTGTCCGGTACCTGCCCGATTTCTTCGTGGCACTCGCGTTTCGCTGCCGCTTCCGGTTCTTCGCCGGCGTCAACGCTGCCGGCTGGCAGCTCCCACAGCCATCGATTCACCGCATAGCGATACTGCCGAACGAGCACGATGTGCTCCGGGTCCGGCATCGGCAGCAGCACGACCGAGCGGTTGTGGCGCACGATGTCGACCGTCACTTCGCGTCCGTTCGGCATCTGCACGCGGTCGCGGTCGATCTCGAAGACCTTGCCGTCGAACACGCGTTCGGTCGAGAGCCTGTGATGCGGGATCGGTCGTGACTCGGTCGTGTAGCGTGGTTGTTCGGTAGTTCGGTAGTCTGGCCGATGCCGCTCAGCCGGCTCGAGTCGCTGGCTTCTCCCTCCTGCAACGCCGCGACTTCGTCGATCACCGATTCGAGATCGGGCGGCAGGGGCGAATCGAAGTCGACGCGGCGGCCGTCGCCCGGGTGCGTGAAGGACAGCCGCGCCGAGTGGAGGAACGGGCGCTCGAGGCGCATGACCGGCGCGCAGATCGTTCGCGCACGCGGCGGTGGACGCCGCCGTAGACCGAGTCGCCGACGATCGGGTGGCCGATGGCGCTCAGGTGCACGCGGATCTGGTGTGTTCGCCCGGTCGCGATCGCGACCTTCAGCAGCGACACGCCGTGGAAGTGACGCGACCACGTCACGCGCGTGACGGCGCTGCGCGCGCGCCGCGCCCGCGTCGACATCTTCTGCCGGTCCTTCTCGTCGCGCCCGATCGCTGCATCGATCCGGCGGCCCGCCTGCACGACGCCCCAGACGAGCGCGACGTATTCCTTTTCGACTTCGCGATCGCGAAACTGCCGCGACAGCTCCTGGTGGGCCTGGTCGTGCTTGGCGACGACCATCAGTCCTGACGTGCCGCGATCGAGCCGGTGCACGATGCCCGGCCGCAGCTCGCCGCCGATGCCGCTCAGGTCCTTGACGTGGTGGAGGAGCGCGTTGACGAGCGTGCCGCTGCTGTGCCCGGCGGCCGGATGCACCACCATGCCGGCCGGCTTGTCGAGCACGACGATGTCGGGATCCTCGAACACGAATGCGGAGCGGCAGCGCTTCGGGCACCGGGGTCGCCGGCGACGGCGCGGGGATCTCGAATCGAGTAGCGTCTGCCCGGCGCGCACGGCCGTGCTCGGCCGAAGCGTCCCGGTGCGGCCCGCGTGACGAGGCCATCCTTGACCAGCCGCTGCACCTGCGAGCGCGACTGATCCGGCAGGAGCGCGGTCAGGAAGTTGTCCAGCCGCGTGCCGTCGTATTCCTCGTCGACGTCAACGGCGCGAACCGTGGCTGCGTCATCAGCCTTCACCGTTGCATCCTCCGCCGATTTCGCACTCACAAAGCCTACGCCGCCCTGGCTCGCCGCGTCGCCGTGTCCGCCGGCACCGGGCCGCCGCGGCGGCCGAGCAGCGCCAGCATCACCAGGCTGAGCGGGACGATGAGCAGCGACACGAACTGCGACGTCGAGAGCGACATCGCAGAAAATCAATCGTGCCGCGCGAATCGCCGCGGTAGAACTCGATGATGAACCGCGAGACCCCGTAGAGGAGCATGTAGCCCCAGAAGGTGCGGCCCGGGAACGGCCGGCCCTTCTTCTCGGTCAGCAGGAGGACGCCGAGGATCAGCAGCTCAGCCCCGGCCTCGTAGAGCTGCGTCGGATGCAGCGGGACGCCGAGCGGCGTCCCGACGTTCTGCGCGGCGAACTCGTTGTGGAACGTGATGCGCCCACGGCATGTCCGTCGGGCGTCCGAAGCAGCAGCCGGCGAAGAGGCACCCGAGCCGGCCGATGACGTGGCCGAGCGCGATGCCCGGCGCGAAGACGTCGGTGACCGTCCACACCGGCATGCGGTGGCGCCAGAGATACCAGAGCGCGACGACGACCGCGGCGATCAGTCCGCCGTAGAACACGCCGGCCGAGCGAAACAGGTTGACGAGGTCGTTCCAGCTCCAGCCGAACTTGTCGCGCTCGACGATGAGGAGCATCAGCCTTGGCGCCGACGAGCGCGCTGACGATGATCCAGATGCCGAGGTCCATGACCCGGTTGCGGATCGAGGCCGCGCGCCCGCGCGCGGATCAGCGCGAACTGCAGCCCCAGCAGATACGCTGCGGCCAGGAGCAGGCCGTAGGTGTAGACCGGAAACCCGCCGATCTCAAACAGGATGGGATGCATGGCTGCGTCCGAGGCCAATCATGTCGAGCAGCACCAGTATCGCGCCGACGGTAATGGCGGCGTCGGCGACGTTGAAGGCCCAGAAGTGCGTGGTCCCCAGTACACGTCGACGAAGTCGACGACGTGCCCGGCGATCGCGCGATCGATGAGGTTGCCGAACGCGCCGCCGAGGATGAGCGACAGCCCGAACCGCGCCAGCCGCTCGTGAAAGCCGAGCTGCGTCGCGTAGGCGGCGATGGCAATCAGCGCGATGCCCGCAATGCCGATCATCACCGCCGTCTTGTAGGGAAAGTCGGCGGCATTCAGCAGCCCGAACGCGGCGCCTGTGTTCTGCGACGTGCGTCAGGTCGAGAAAGCCGGGAATGATCTGCGCCGGCTCGCCGTGCAGTGGCAGCGTGCGGCGGACGATTTCCTTGCTCAGCTGGTCGACGACGACGACTGCCAGCATGATCAGCAGCTCGGTCGGCTTGCGCGTAGTCTTCGCGGCGCCAGTGCCCGCGACCGCCGCGCTACCGGCGTCCACGACCGGTGCGGCAACGACCTCGGCGGGAAAGCCGGCGGCCTGTTCGTGTTCGCGCTGCTCGGGCTGATCCGGCATCATCCCGCGATCCCTCCCGCCGTCACGCTTCGCATGGCGTCCACGCACCGATCGCACAGGCCCGAGGCTTTCGCTTGCCGCCGAAACGTCGGGACGATGCGCCAGCAGCGCGGGCATTTTTCCCCGTACGCGGGCGCCGCCTCGATCGTCCAGGCTCGAGCGCTCGACTCGGCAGCGCGCTCGAGCCGCGCCATTTTCCAGAGGCTCGCTGGCGGCGGCCTTCGGCCCGAGCGTCACCTCCGACACGATGAAGAGCATCGGCAGCGCGTCGGCGTAGCGCTTCAGGAGCGAGGCGGCCGCCGGGTCGTCGACGTCGATGGCGACGCTGCGCCTGCAGCGAACTGCCGATGACCTTCTGCTCGCGCAGGACTTCGAGCTTGGCGTTCACCGCTGAACGCGCGTCGCAGGAGCGCTGCCCAGCGCGCTTCGAGCGCCGGATCGCGCATGCGCTTCGAGGTCGGCCGCCGCGGGAACTCGGCGAGGTGCACCGACGCCTCGCGCGTTCCCGGCAGGTGGCGCCACAGCTCGTCGGTGGTGACCGGGAGGATCGGCGCCAGCAGGCGCACGAGGCCGTCGGCGATGGTGTACATCGCCGTCTGCGCCGATCGGCGCTCGCGCGATGTCGCGCCAAAGGTGTACAGCCGATCCTTCGAGACGTCGGCGTAGAACGCGCTGAGATCGACGGTCGTGAACTGGTTGATCGTCTGGAAGATCGTCGGATAGTCGTAGTGCTCGTAGGCGTCGACGACCGTCGCCGCCGCCGCACCGTATCGCGCGAGCGCATAGCGGTCGACTTCTTCGAGCTGGTCGAGGGGCACGCGGTCGACCGGATCGAAGTCGTAGAGGTTCGACGCCAGGTAGCGCAGCGTGTTGCGAATCTTGCGATAGGCCTCGACGACGCGGGCGAGGATCTGCTTGCCGAGGCGAACTTCCTCGCGGTAGTCGACCATCGCGACCCACAGCCGGATGATCTCGGCGCCGCTCTGCTTGATGATGTCCTGCGGCAGGATCGGTGTTGCCGAGCGACTTCGACATCTTCTTGCCGTCTTCGTCGACGACGAAGCCGTGGGTCACGACCTGCGGAACGGCGGACGTCCGCGCGTGCCCAGCCCGACGAGCAGCGAGCTCTGGAACCAGCCGCGATGCTGATCGCTTCCCTCGAGGTAGAGATCCGCCGGCCACGTCAGCTCGGGGCGGAACGGCAGCACGGCCTCGTGGCTCGATCCTGAATCGAACCAGACGTCGAGGATGTCGCGCTCGCGCTCGAACTCGGTCCCGCCGCAGGCCGGGCACGTCAGGCCATCGGGGAGGAACTCCGCGATCGGCCGCTCGTACCAGGCGTCGGCGCCGTGCTCGTCGAAAACGCCGGCCGCGCGCTCGACGAGCGCCGGCGTCAGGACCGCCTCGCCGCACTTGGTGCAGTCGACTGCCGGGATCGGCACGCCCCATGCGCGCTGCCGCGAGATGCACCAGTCCGGCCGGTTCGCGATCATGTTCGACAGCCGCTCGCGTCCCCAGGCGGGCAGCCACTCGACGTCCTTGCGCGACGGCCTCGAGCGCCGTCGGCCCGCAGTGTCGAGTCCCGCACCGAGCGGCCCATCCATCCGGATGAACCACTGCGACGTCGCGAGGAAGATCACCGGGTTGTGGCACCGCCAGCAGTGCGGATACGAATGGTGGAACGGCTCGTGGTGCCACAGCCGGCCGCGCTCCTCGAGCGCCTCGACGATGACTGGGTTGGCGTCGAACACGCGCTGGCCGCTGAAGAGCTCGACCGTGTCGAGGAAATGCCCGCCCGGGCCGACCGGCGCGTAGATCTCGAGGCCGTACTTCACGCCGGTGTCGAAGTCGTCGCTGCCGTGGCCGGGAGCCGTGTGGACCGCGCCCGTGCCCTGCTCGAGCGTCACGTAGTCGGCAAGCACGCCGACCGAATCGCGCGCGTAGAGCGGGTGCGCGAAGCGCAGGTGCTCGAGATCGGCGCCCTTCATCCTCGCGACCGGCTCGCCGAGCGACCTTGCCGGTCGCTGCGGCGACGCGCGGGGCCAGCGCCTCGGCGAGGATCACGGCTCGCCCGTCGACTTCGTAGGCCGCGTAGTCGAAGTCGGGATGGAACGCGATCGCGAGGTTCGACGGAATCGTCCACGGGGTCGTCGTCCAGATGAGCACCGATACGGCGCGCCCGGCGAGCGCCGGGACCCGCTCGGCGAGTCGCGTCGGCGCTCGCCGGTCGCCAGCGGGAACTCGACGTAGATCGACGGCGACGAGTGTCGTCGTACTCGACTTCCGCTTCGGCGAGCGCCGTGCGGCAGTGGATGCACCAGTGGACCGGCTTCTTGCCTTTGTAGACGAGTCCTCGCTCGACGAACTTGCCCAGCGCCCGCGCAATGGCCGCCTGGTAGCCGATAGTCCATCGTCAGGTAGAGGTGATCCCAGTCGCCGAATACACACAGCCGCTGGAACTCGCCGCTCATCACGTCGATGAAGCGCGAGGCATAGGCGCGGCACGCGCGCCGGAAATCGGCGAGCGACATCTCGCGCTTCTTCGGTCCCAGCTCGCGGTCGACCTGCAGCTCGATCGGCAGGCCATGGCAGTCGTAGCCGAGCACGTAGGGCGCGTCGAACGCCCATCATCGTCCGCGTCTTGACCACGAGATCCTTGAGGATCTTGTTCATCGCGGTGCCGATGTGGATCTGGCCGTTCGCGTAGGGAGGGCCGTCGTGCAGCACGAACTTCGGCCGCCCGCGCCGCGACTCGCGGATCCGCTCGTACAGGTCCATCTCCTTCCAGCGGGCGAGCGCCTGCGGCTCGGCGGTCTGAAGGTTCGCCTTCATCGGAAAGTCGGTGCGCGGGAGGTTCAGCGTGTCTTTCCAGTCCGCCATGTGTATCCCTTTATTGTAGTGCGGGATGGCGGAGTTCGAGGGACGAGGCTCCGGCGGAGCGCCGACATGTGCGCCGCGAGGCCCGGCTTGGGCCCGCTGCGAGTCGCGACGCTGCGATTAGTTACCGGCGACGGCCCGAGCGCTCGATCTTCGACCTGGAACGCGCCCTGGTTGTCGGTCGACGGTCGTATCGTTGATGCCCAGGAAGAGCTGACCGGCGATCGGCGCCTGGATGCGCGTGCCCGAGTTGACCGACGAACGGCGCGCCGTTGCCGATGCGTCCAATCAGCGCGCCGGTGCCGACGTTGGGCAGCGGGTTCCCGGTGTTGCGATCGTTCGAGCCGCCGAGGCCGGACGACTGATCCGCCGCCGCCGCCGATACTTCACTTCGCCGCTGGCGGTAAAGGTCAGGGTCTCGCCGCGCGCGACGCGCATCCCGGTCGGCGTCCATGCCTGCGTTGCCGGAACGTTCATCTCGCCGACGCCCGGCGCGATAGCGGTGCCGCCGGTGTTCGGTGCCGAACCGTCATTCGGTCGGGCCAGGACGATCTTGGCGACCTGATTCGACTGCAGGTCACGGTTGGCGCCGCCGACGCTGAATGACAGTCTGAGCGGCGCGGAACCGCCGACGTCCGTGAGTTGTCCCGTCACGACGGAGCCATCCCTGAGGACGAGCAAACTGCCCGCCGATTCAGGCGATCCCAGTCGGTCTGCGAGGTGCCAGCGCCGGTAAAGTCGATCACGGCCATATCGTTCGTGCCGATCTGACGTTCCTGGCCGTCGACTCTCACGGTGAACCCGCCGCCGCCGAGATCCATGAGTTGGCCGGACATCTTCTCGCCCGACCTCAAGGTGAAGGTGGCGTTCTCCTGAGCCGTAGCCACGCTCGCCACGCTCAACGCGGCAATCGACAAGGCGACGACGTTTTTCCTCAACATTGTTTTCCTGCTCCTTATGGTGAAGGGAAACGACGATTTCCGTTCACATAGCCGTCGAGTGCAAAGCCGAGGCCAGTAGTTCCAACTGTCGGTCGAAGTCCAAATTTGCGGTAGAGCTTGCAAAACGCGCCAAAAACGCGCCTGTATAATGCTGTGTGGGCAATTCACCAGCCGAGCTTGTCGCCTTTTCAGACGTCCGCGAGACACACCTCGACAACGGCCTCAAGGTTCTGGTCAGTCCGGTTCACACCGCGCCGCTGGTCTCGGTGTGGTGCTGGTATCGAGTCGGCTCGCGCGACGAGGGCCCGGGACGAACCGGCGCCTCGCACTGGGTCGAGCACATGAACTTCAAGGGCACCACGAACATTCCGCGGGACCAGATGAAGGGATTGGTCGAGCGTTTCGGCGGCCTGTGGAACGGCTACACCTGGATCGATCAGACGACCTATCTCGAAACGGCCGGGCGCGACGCGCTCGACCAGCTGCTTTTCATCGAAGCCGAGCGTATGGCCAACGGCCTCTACGAGCCGGAAGATTGCGAGTCCGAGCGCACGGTCATCATCTCGGAGCTGCAGGGCGGCGAGAACGATCCCGATCAGCTGCTGGACCAGGAAGTCACGGCGATGGCGTTTCGCGCCCATACCTATCGCCATCCCACGATTGGCTGGCTGTCGGATTTGCGCTCCATGTCGCGCGACGATCTCTTCGAGCACTACCGCCGCTACTACATCCCCAACAACGCGACGCTCGTCGTCGCCGGCGACATCGAGCCGGACGACGTGCTGCGCCGTGTCGAGCGAACCATGGGAGCGATCCCGTCGGCACCGCTCCCACCGCGCTTGTCGATCGTCGAGCCGCCGCAGATCGGGGAGCGCCGGGTGGTCGTCGAGCGCGCCGGGGACGACGTCGTACTTGAAGCTGGCCTGGCACGCGCCGGCGGCGACCGAGCCGGATTTCTTCCCGATGCTCGTGCTCGACGCCGTTTTGACCGGCGCCAAGGGCCTCAACCTGTGGTCGAGTTTTCGCGGCGCGCCGCCGCAGCGCAAGGCCAAGCTCTACACCAGGCTCGTCGATGGCTCGCTCGCAGCGCAAGTCGGCGGTGCCCTCATTGCGACCGCCGATCCGTTTCTCTACACGGTATCGATGACGGCAATTCAGGGCGTCGAGCTGTCTGCGCTCGAGGCCGCGGCCCTGCACGTCATAGAAGAGATTCGCAGCAACGGTGTCAGCGAGGACGACTGCGCCCGTGCCCGTCGTCAGCTGCGTGCCCGTCTCGTCTTCGAAACCGACAGCGTGACCAACGTCGCACACCAGCTCGGATACTTCGAGACGGTCACGGGGCCCGGGTTCCTGGCCGATCTTCAATCGCGAGTGGCGCGAGTGACTGCCGCCGAGGTCTCGGACGTTGCGCGCCGTCGCCTCGGGGCCGCGACGCGCACTGTGGGGTGGTTCCGGCCCGAAGGATCACCATCGTGACCACCACCGTCGCCAGGGGCCTGACGCCGGTCCGAACCGTCTTGCCGAGCGGCGCTGTGGTCATCGTGCAGCAGACGTCGATGACGCCTGCCGTCACCATCAACGCGACTGTCCGCGCCGGAGGACTGCACGAGCCCGCCGATCGTACCGGCCTCGCGTACCTTCTCGGGCGTGTGCTCGATCGCGGGAACGACAACGCGCGACGCCGACGTGCTGTCGGAAGCGCTCGACGATCGCGGCGTGTCGCTGCGCGTGTCGTCCTCGCGTCACGCGACTATCGTCACGTGCACGTGTCTCTCCGAAGACTTCGACGATGTGCTGTCGATTGCGCTGGATATCGTGCGCAACGCGACGTTTCCGGAGAGCGAGGTCGCCAAGCGCAAGGTGGAAGCGGTGTCGGCGATCCGCCGGGACGACGACAACCCGGCGGTTCGCGCCGTTGAAGCACTCTTCGAGATGCTGTATGGCGATCGGCATCCGTACGGTCGCCGCGCCAAGGGCTCGACGGCGGGCATCGAGAGCTTCACTCGCGACGACCTTGTTCGCTTCTACACGGAGCGCTTTGTTCCGGCAGCGTTGTCGCTGGCCATCGTCGGCGACGTCGAGCCGTCGCGCGCAGCCGCGCGGGCGGCGAAGGAACTCGAAGGGTGGTCGGGGAATTTGCTCGAGGAGCCGGCGGTGCCGCCGCCGCCGTCCGGGCTTCAGCGGCGCGAGTCCTTCATCGACCTTCCGGGCAAATCGCAGTCGGACATCGCCTACGGCTTCACGACGATCCGCCGCCTCGATCCGCGCTATGACGCCTATTTCCTGATGAACAACATCCTCGGGCAATTCGGGCTCGGCGGCCGTCTCGCGGACAACATCCGCGAGCGACAGGGCATGGCCTACTATGCCTTCAGCGCGTTCGATCCGAGCATGGGCGCCGGCCCGATGATCATCAGGGCCGGGGTCGATCCCGAGAATGTCGCGCGCGCGGTGGCCGCCATCGATCACGAAGTCGGCACCATGGGCCGCGACGGCCCGACGGCCGACGAGCTGGCGCAGAGCAAGCAGTACCTCATCGGCTCGATTCCACGCACGCTCGAGACCAACGCCGGCATCGCCGCCTTTCTGCAGACGTCCGAGCAGTTCGGCCTCGGGCTCGACTACGATCGACGGCTCGCCGACGACATCCGCGCCATCACGCTCGACCAGGTTGCGGTCTGCGGCCGCGGAGGTCCTGCATCCCGAGCGAGCTGCCGTTACGGTCGCCGGACCAAAGTGAGCGCTGTGGCGAGCGGTGAGGGCGACGCGGGCGATTTTCTTCGACGTCGACTTCACCTTGATCTATCCCGGGCCGATGTTCCAGGGCGTCGGCTATCGCGACTTCTGCGCCCGCCACGGCGTCGGCGTCGATCCGCTGGCCTTCGACGGCGCCGTCGCTGCCGCGTCGTCGCACCTCGAAACCAGCGGTGACGTCTACGACGCCGGGATCTTCGTCCAATACACCATGCGCATCATCGAGGCGATGGGCGGCACGGGGGAGGGCGTCGAGCGGGCGGCGCGCGACATCTACGACGAATGGTCCGCCTGCCATCACTTCGAGATGTACGAGGACGTGCCCGACGTGCTGCGCGAACTGCATGGAGCCGGCTACAAGATCGGGCTGATCTCGAACACCCAGCGCTCGTTGACGGCGTTTCAGACCCACTTCGCGCTCGAGGGACTGTTTGCGGCGTCTGTCTCGTCGTTCGACCACGGCTACATGAAGCCGCATCGCAGCATCTTCGAGGCGGCGCTGCGTCAGGTGCAAGCCGCGCCACACGAGGCGATGATGGTGGGGGACAGCCTGCCCGCAGACATCGCCGGCGCACTCGGCCTGGGGATGCGGGCGGTGCTCGTCTCGCGTTCGGGTCACGTCAATCCCGCGCACACCTGTCCCGATGAGGTGCCGGTCATCCGCTCGCTGCGCGAGCTGCCGGCGTTCCTGTAATGCTGCTGATGCAGATTCGCCCGCTCACGACGTTGGAGGAGTGCCGCCAGGTCGCGGCGCTCGAGCGCACAGTCTGGGGCTACGCCGACGCCGAAGATGTCGTGCCGCCGCCGGTGCTCATCGTCTCGATCAAGCGCGGCGGCATCCTGCTCGGCGCCTTCGACGATGGCGGCGCGATGCGCGGGTTCGTTTACTCGATGCCGGCAATCAAGAACGGCCGCCCGACTCAGTGGTCGCACATGCTCGGCGTGATGCCGGAGATGCGCGCGGCCGGCCTCGGCGCGCGCCTCAAGCTGGCGCAGCGTCAGGCGGCGCTGGACATGGGGCTCGACCTGATTGAGTGGACCTACGATCCGCTGCAGGCCGGCAACGCTCACCTCAACTTCTCCAAACTCGGCATCGTGGTCGAGGAGTACGAAGAGAACATCTACGGCGAGTCGACGAGCGCGCTGCATCGCGGCACGCCGACCGATCGCTTCGTCGCGGAGTGGAAGCTGCGCGAGCCGCACGTCGTCCGCCGGATTGTGGCGGCAGGCGTTCCGACTGTCCGCGACAGCTCGGTGGCCGCCACGCCAGTCGTCAACCCGTCGCTGCCAGGGGAGCCGTGGCTGCGGCCGGGGCCGGTGGATCTCGATGTCGAGGAACGTCGCGTGCTGGTCGAGATTCCCGTCGGCTTCACGGAAATGCTCGAGCGCGACGCCCCGTTGGCCTGCGACTGGCGCATGTCGACGCGCGCCGCCTTCCAGGCCTATTTCGGCCGTGGCTATCGGGCGGTGGACTTTTTTCTCAATCGCGATGCCGGGCGCGGGCAGTATTTGCTGGCCCGCGCTTGAGGAGTAGAGGCGTCGGAGTTCAACGAAGGTTCAACACGAAGGCACGAAGTTCTCGAAGACGACACGAAGAAAGCCTGGGCACGATTGAACTTTCGCGTGTTGGCACGCCGGCCAAGGCCGGCGTAGGTTGAGGCGAGCGGCCGGCGCGTTTGAAAGCGCTTTGAACGAGGTGGTGCGCTTTCAAACGTGCCGGCCGTTCGCCTCAACCACCGCGCGAAGCGCGGTGCCAACACGTAACTCAGCTGAATCTTCTTCGTGTCGTCTTCGAGACTTCGTGGCTTCGTGTTGAATCCGTGACCTTCGTCAGACTCCGTGGACTACCCCGGAGGCCAGGTCATCGAACGTCCGCCGAGCACGTGCAGGTGGATGTGGAACACGGTCTGGCCGGCGTCCGCGTTGCAATTGAACACGGTGCGGAAGCCGCGATCGCTGTGTCCGTGTTCGCGGGCCAGGGCCGCACCTCTTCGCACCATCTCGCCCACCAGACCATCGTCCTCGGCGCTGAGCTCGTTCAGGCTGGCGATGTGGCGGCGCGGGATGACGAGCAGGTGCATCGGCGCCTGCGGGTTGATGTCCTTGAACGCGACGACACGGTCGTCCTGGTAGATGAGCGTCGCCGGGATTTGTCCGCTGACGATCTTGCAGAAGAGGCAGTCGGCCATCGCAGTCCCTCGTAGAGTCTCGAATCCTACACTCGCATCACGGCGACGCGCGGGATGCCTTGCAGATCGTCTTTCGTCTCGATTGCGGACCAGCCCGCCTCGAGCGCCAGCTCGCGCACCGCATCATCCTGCCCGTAGCCGAACTCCATCGCGAAGACACCGTCGGCCGTCAGGCGCGAGCGCGCGGACTGCACGAGGCGCTTGACGAGGTCCAGTCCCTCGACGCCGGAGTACAGCGCTACGGCAGGCTCGAAGCGGACGATGTCGAGCGACAGCGCGACGTTGGCCGGGACGTACGGAGGGTTGGCGACGATGACATCGATGCCGCCGCCGATTGACTCGAGCAGGTCGCCACAAACGAGACGGACTCTCTCCTCGAAACCATGTTTTCTGACGTTGCCGGCGGCGACACGAAGCGCTGCGATGGAGACGTCCGTGGCGACGACGCGCGCCGCTGGAAATTCCTGCGCCAGCGAGACGGCGAGGCAGCCGCTGCCGGTGCCGACATCGACGATACGACGCACGGCGTTGCGGTCGCGCCGCAGCTCGCACACGGCTTCGATGATGAACTCCGTCTCGGGGCGCGGGACCAGCACGTCGGGCGAGACGACGAAATCGAGCCCCCAGAACTCGCGATGCCCGGTGATGAACGCGACCGGTTCGTGCGTCGCGCGCCGTTCGATGAGGCCGGAGTAGTTGCCGCTCGACGTCGGGCGGCATCGCTTCCTGCCCGTCGGCGATCAGACGCGCGCGGTCCCACCCGAGAGCATGGCGCGCCAGCACCTCGGCGTCGAGGCGGGCGTCGTCCGGCCTCAGCCCGGACTCGACAAGGATGAGACGGGCGTCAGCGATTCGTTCTTGGACTGAGGGCAATGCCTTTGCGGTCCCGTCTGTGTCGCGACTGGCTCGCCGTGGCGATCAGTGCGAAATTTCTGACTGGTAGTGGTTGACGGCCTGATCGATGAGCTCGTTGATGTCGCCGTCGAGCGCATTCGTCAGCTGATACATGCTGTAGCCGAACCGGTGGTCGGTGATGCGATTCTCTTTGAAGTTGTAAGTGCGAATCTTCTCCGAACGATCGCCGGTGCCGACCTGGGTGCGCCGATCCTTCGCGATGGCCTCCTGCTGGCGGCGCATCTCGATTTCGTACAGGCGCGAGCGCAGGACCTTCATCGCTTTCGCGCGATTCTTGACCTGCGACTTTTCATCCTGCTGCGACACCACGAGCCCGGTCGGAATGTGCGTGATGCGCACCGCCGAGTAGGTGGTGTTCACGCTCTGGCCGCCGGGGCCGCTCGAGCAGAACGTGTCGATGCGGAGATCCTTGGCGTCGATCTGGACGTCGACTTCTTCGGCTTCCGGCAGCACGGCGACAGTCGCCGTCGACGTGTGGATGCGCCCGCTGGCCTCGGTGGTCGGGACGCGCTGCACGCGGTGGACGCCGCTCTGGTACTTGAGCCGCCCGTACACGCCTTTGCCTTCGATGAGCGCCGTGACTTCCTTGGTGCCGCCTACGCCCGTGTCGCTGAGATTGAGGACTTCGAGCTTCCAGCCCTGGCGTTCCGCGTATCGCGTGTACATGCGGAAGAGATCCGACGCGAAGAGCGCCGCTTCGTCGCCGCCGGCGCCGGCCCGAATTTCGAGAACGACGTTCTTGACGTCGTGGGGATCCTTCGGGATGAGGAGCACGCGCAGCTCGGCAAGCAGAGTGTCGCGGCGCGCCTGAAGGGATGTGAGCTCCTCCTGCGCCAGCTCGCGCATGTCGGGATCCTTCATCAGCTCTTCCGTCGCCGCCAGCTGATTCGGCCACTTCCTTGTATTGCCGGAAGTGCTCGATGAGCGGCTGCATTTCGGCCAGCTCCTTCGAGTGCGTACGGAACTTGACCGTGTCGGCTTGAACGGCCGGATCGGCCATCTCCGCCATCAGCTGGTCGTAACGAGATTCTGCTGCCGTCAACTTATCGAGCATGTGAAAACCTGCGATCGTCCTCGGTGCGAGCGAACCAGACGATGACTGTGTGAGAGGTGAAGCGCGCCACTAGCCGCCCGAAACCGGCGGCAGGAACGCCACTTCATCCCCGCTCTTCAGCGGCGCCGTCAGCCGGGCGTACTCGGCATTGACCGCGCACGAGATGACCTTGCCGTAGTCGGCGAGCTCCGCGTGGTCGCGAACGAGCGAGTCCCACGCCGCCTGCACGCTGGACCCTTCAGGCAACTCGCGGCGAAGCTCGGAGGCGCCCGCGAGCTCCCGTAACCTGGCGAAGAGCCGCACGGTTACGAGCATGCGCGCTCGTAGGCGGCTTGCCGCGCCGCGTCGTCTTCCGGATCCGCTGTCGCGCCTTCGATCCAGACCTCGCCGCCATCGAAGTGCTCGTGCTTCCACACCGGCGCGATCTGCTTGACGCGCTCGATGGCGTAGCGGCACGCGGCGAACGCGTCCGCGCGATGCGGCGAGGCCGCGGCAATCGCCACGCTCGCCTCACCTATCTCCACGCGACCAGTGCGATGGTGAATGGCGAGTTCAACGTCCGGCCACTGCACCGCCGCTTCGGCCCCTATCCGCGCCAGCGTTTTCAAAGCCAGTTCCGGGTACGCCTCGTAATCGAGCCATTCCACGCGCCTGCCGGCATTGTGGTCGCGCACCAGTCCGACAAACGTCGCGACCGCACCGCATCGGTCCGTGGCTACCGCGGCCACGAGCGCCTGGGTGTCGAGCGGCGAGGCGGAGATGGCAAAACGCGGAATAGTTCGCACGATTACGTGATTGCTGTTCAGAATGCCTCCGAGCCCCGAGCCCCGCAGCTCGCCGAGCCACCGAGCACCGAAGCTCCCGAGCTACCGCCCGAGCCCCGAACTACCGAACTACCGAGCTACCGAACTACCGAAGCTACCGCGGAAGCTCCATCCACTAGTATAGCCGCCAGAAATGGCCCAATGGGCCGTGGCCCCTGCCAAGACCGGGCGCGTTGCGTATCGCGCCATCGAGATACTCGCGTGCCTGGACCAGGGCTGCACGGTCGTCGAGGCCCAGCGCGAGGTTCGCGGCGATCGCCGACGACAGGGTGCAGCCCGTCCCGTGCGTGTGTGGCGTGTCGATTCGGGGGCCGCGCAGCTCGAAGTGTCCGTGTGCCGTGCACGCGATGTCGACCGATTCCGGGCCGTCGAGGTGGCCGCCCTTGACGAGTACGACGCGGGGGCCGAGCTCAGGATCCGATCACCGGCGCGCCGCATGTCTTCGAGCGACCGGATGGGGATGCCTGCCAATACCTCCGCCTCGGGCACATTGGGCGTCACGATGTGCGCCCGCGGCAGCAGTTCGGCCTTGATCGCGTCGACGGCCTCAGGCTCGAGGAGCCGGTCTCCGCCCTTGGCCACCATCACCGGATCGACGACAACGTGGGGCAGGTCGAGCTCGGCGATTGCCGCGGCCACGGCCTCGACGATGGCGGCACTGGCGAGCATGCCGACCTTTACGGCATCGGCCCCGATGTCGCCGGCGACGGCTTCGATCTGCGCAGTTACCAGATCCGTTTCGACTGCTCGCCACATCATCACGCCGAGCGTGTTCTGGGCGGTCACCGCGGTGATGGCGGACGTGCCGAACACGCGATGCGCGGCGAAAGTCTTCAGATCGGCCTGGATCCCGGCGCCGCCACCCGAGTCGCTGCCGGCAATTGTCAGTGCTGTAGGCATACAGTAAGATCGCAAGTCACGTCCGGAAGATCTCGACTCACATCCGGCAACTGTTTCAAGGATACGAAATCACGGCAATGGCACACAGCACTGGCACTCTGCTCACCACCGTTTCATCGCGCACCGACATGTCGGGGGCCATCCGCGCGGCAGCGGTTCTGTTCGTGACGGTGCTGACAGCCGTCGCGGCCCAGGTGAGCTTTCCCTTACCGTTCACGCCGGTGCCGTTCACGCTTCAGCCGATGATCGTGCTCGTCGGCGGCGCCGCACTCGGCGCGCGACTCGGGTTCACGAGCCAGGCGCTCTACCTCCTGGCGGGCATCGCGGGATTGCCGGTCTTCGCTGCGAGTGGAACGCTGCCGCAGGGCTTCCTGCGCCTCCTCGGTCCGACGGGTGGCTTCCTGATGGCCTACCCCTTCGCGGCATTTGTCGCCGGCTACCTGGCCGAGCGCGGATTCGATCGCCGCTACCTGACGTCCGTCCTCGCCATGGCCGCGGGCCTGGGGCTCGTCTTCGCCTGCGGCGTTACCTGGCTCGCCTTCTTCGCCGCCCCGGCCGCGTTGGGCTTGCCGCGCGCGCTCGAACTTGGACTGTATCCGTTTGTCGGCGTCGACATCCTGAAGATCCTGCTCGCGGCCGCCGTTCTGCCGTCGGTGTGGACCTTGACGCGGCGATAAGACACGTGTTCAGGTCCGGCTGAAGCCGGACCTCCGTTCACACCTTCGCTACCTCACATACCCCAGACTCCGCAGCCGATCGATCATCTCCTGATCGAGTGGCTGCCCGGCGCGATTCTGCGGCATCGCGGACGGGGCACCATAGGTCTCGACGAATCGTACGGGGTAGCGCGCGCGGAACCGCGCGTCGAAGAGATCGACCAGCGGCGCGCTTGGCAAGTCCCTTCCCATCGGCACACCCAGCGCGTAGAGAACCGTCGGCGCGACGGCAGTCGAACTTCCCGGCTGACTCGCAACAGGGTTGACCGTTGGCCCGCCCTTCATCGACAAACGCGCGGCCTCGTCGCCGCCAACGCGTCCAGGCTCGGTGACGACGACGACGATTTCATCCGCGGCCGGTTGCAGCAGCGGCGCGAGCAGTTTGTCCAGGGCAGCGTAGTAACTATTGAGAGCCTCGAGCCGCATCGATAGCGTCGATGGCGCCTGGTTCGAAGCGTCGTCCCCGGGCCCCGCTGACCGAGGAGGGCGTGTTGTGCGATGTCGAGCCCGGGCAGGTAAACCACGGCCAGATCGGTTTGCGGCGTCACGACTGACTGCAGCAGGGCGAGCTGGATCGCGTCGAGCTCGGCGGACCGAAGCAGTACCGCGCGTGTCGAGTCCTCGGCCGACGACGCGATGGACTCCGAGACCTGTTCCCTGGCGCGCGACGTGATAGCGCTCCATTTCTCTCGCAGCGACTCGTAAATCTCGCCAGGCGCAATCTCGGCATCGAGCGCGCCGCCACGCTCGAGCCGCAGGACGGCCCTGTCGCTCAACACGACGCCCGCACGCTGCGGGGCCGGCCATGTGGCCCACCAGTTCACGACAACGGTTCGCAGTCCCGCTTCGGCGGCCACCTCCCAGAAGGTTTTCGCCCGCCGCTCGCTGCCGCTCGCGATCGCCGGTCGCGTCAACCGAACCAGGTCGGTGGCGCCGCGAATCGCGCGGCCGAGAGGCGATGGCTCCGCGACGGCGACGCTGCCTTGAACGCCGGCAAGCCGCCGGGTTTCGAGCCCTTGCACCGCGTGGACTTCCGGCGGCTGGCCAGTCGCGACTGTCGTCCAGACACGCGCTGGATCACCGGCGTCCCCCGGGCGCGACTGCAACGCGGTGGTGGCGCCCGCCAGCGCCACGCGCAGCGCCGGTACGCGTCCGCTCGCGGCCAGCGTTTCGAATACGCGGCTGTCGAAGCCGTCGATAGCGATGACGCGCACGCGGAGTCCGGATCGGTACGACGGTGATGGCCTCGCCGCCGGCCGTCTGCCTGCGCTCCGCGCTCGAGGTCCAGGTGAAGAGCAATGCCGCCACGCCAAAGACGATCGCTGCGCTGGCGATTGTCGTTCGAGCCGATGATCTTGGCGGCGGCCGTGCCCGTGACATCGGCCGTGCCGCCTGTCGCCGAGAGCACGACTGCGCTGCGTGGCGACAGTGACGGCATGCCCCAGGAGGAGGCTCATCGCGACGGCGAGCGTAAGGGCGGAAAGCGTCCACAGCGGTGAAGACCAGCCCAGTCCGGCGATGACGGTCTGCCACCACAGCGTGAGATAGACGACGCACAGGACGGTGACCAGCGCGCCGGCCGCCTGTGCCGCGCGACGTCCTCGTGTGGCGAACCGATCGATCGTTCGTACCTGCCAGCCAGTAAACGAGAAGGCTGACGATGAGCGATGCCGCGGCCATCGATATGCCGAAGAAGCCGCCGAGATAGAGGGCGACGACGAATGCGTCGCGCGTTCCGGTGATCAGGCCGGGCACGCGTGCCGCTGAGGCCGAGGGCCGCGGCCGGGCCGAGCACCAGTGCGGCGAGCGCACCGACGCGCACGCTTGCCAGCAGCGCGAGCATCGCCGGATGCCTGGTCTGTCGCGCCGATCCGAGAACGAAGCGATCGACGCCGGCATCGAGGTAACCGAGCGCGCGCAGCCGCTGCCGGAGATCGTCGACGCGCGGGTCGTTGCCGGAAGGGGAGGTCATGATCGTCTACACCCTGCGGCCGGCGACAAACGCCGACAGCTCGCGCAGGCGGTCGGCGCGGCGGCCGAACGGCGCCAGCGCGCGATCGGCGGTCAGGCACAGTTCCGACGGCGAGCTGGTGGGCGCCGGCGACGCCGCTGAACGAGACGAACGTCGTCTTGCGCGCGTCCTTGCGCGTCGCTTTGCCCGTCTCGGCGGGATCGCCCTCGACATCGAGCAGATCGTCGATGACCTGGAACGCCAGGCCGAGATTCTTCGCGAAGGCCGAGAGTGCTGCGATCGAGTCGCTGTCGGCGCCCGCCACGAGGGCACCCGCGACAGCCGACGCATTGAAAAGCGCCCCCGTCTTGCCGCGGTGGATTCTCTCCAGGAGCTCGAAGTCGATCTCCTGTTCGGTCGCCAGAAGGTCGGCAGCCTGGCCCGCGATGAGTCCCTCTTTCCCCAGGGCATCGTCGAGGAGTTGTCCCAGGCGAATGGAGAGCGCCGGCTCATAGCTTCGCGCCAGCGTGCCGTACGCGAGATTGAGGAGGCCAAAGGCCGCCAGGATCGCCAGCGCTTCACCGAACTCCACGTGATTCGCCGCTCGGCCTCGCCTTATCGCCGCATCGTCCATGGCGGGAAGATCGTCGAGGATGAGGGACGAGGTGTGGACGAGCTCCACCGCCGCCGCGGCGGCCAGCGCCCGCGCCGCGGAGCCGCCGCACAGTTCTGCGGCGAGCTGCGTCAGCACCGGACGGACGCGCTTCGACGGGGCGAACACGCTGTACGCCATCGCGCGGTCGACAGGGCCGCGCTCAGGCACAACGAGTTGTTTCAGGACTTCGTCGACGCGTTGCTGGTAGGTGGAAAAGAATGCCGGGACGTGGCTCATGGATGTCGAGGGTCGCGCCGTGGCGCCGACTGGGCGCCGGCTTTGGCGAAGACCAGCATGTACTGATAGCGCAGCATGTTCGGCCTGCCAATCAGTTGCAGTCCGGCTTCGTTGGCCTCACGAATCACCCGTTCCGGATCCACGCGCTGGTCCATCTCCGGGCCCGGACCTCCGCCGGTCTTCGTGAACTCGACGATGCCGAGACGGCCCTCGGGCTTGAGCGCCTTCGCGGCATTGCGGAGCAGCGCCACCGGACGCTCCATCTCGTGGTACGCGTCGTTGATGAGGACGGCATCGAGCGGGAGAACTCGGCTGTACGAACGGATCCTCCTCGGAGCCGAGCCTGGTTTCGATCCTGTCGCTGAAGTTCTCCCGCCGCACGCGGCGCTTGATGACCTCGATCATCTGCGGCTGGATGTCCTCGGCGTAGACTTTGCCGTTCGGTCCGACGCGCTCCGCAAGCCTGATGGTGAACCAGCCACTGGCGGCGCCGAGGTCAGCGACTACGCTGCCTTCGGCGATGTTGAGGGCGTCCATGATCTGATCCGGCCGTTGCCAGACGTCGCGATCCGGCCCCTCGAGCTCCGGCAGGTTTTCCGGCGGGAACAGCTTGCCGTGCTGCTGCCGCTGCTGGCTTTGGCTTTGCGCTGGCGCCACCACGAGTCCGACCGCGAGGACGAGTGTCAGGACGATTGGATACACGGCGCGAACTTCCTTCCTCTTGTCCCGGTATGCCGGGAGATGTCATGGCTTCCGCGGACAGGATCAGATCGAGCTCCGCGTCAGGCATCAGCCGGCGTTCGCGCACCAGATCGCGGATCGAGCGTCCGGTCTTTACGGCGAGCTTGGCGATCTCGGCTGTTTGAGCGTACCCGATGTGCGGGCTGAGCGCGGTAGCCAGCGCCGTGCTGCGATCCAGGAGCTCGCGGCAGCGCTCGACATCGGCGGCAATGCCCGTCACGCACGTCGCATCGAGCACATGCATCGCTCGCCCGAGGATCGTCGTTGCGTGCAGGGCATTCCAGGCGATGACGGGCATCATCACGTTCAACTCGAGCTGGCCCGAGTCGGCGGCCGCCAGAATCGCGGCGTCGCATCCGATCACCTGGAAGCACACCTGGTTGACCATCTCAGGGACCGAAGGGTTGACCTTGCCCGGCATGATCGACGACCCCGGCTGCACGGCCGGCAACTGAATCTCGGCGATGCCGGCACGCGGCCCCATGCTGAGCAGGCGAAGGTCGGACGCGACTTTTCCCACCTCCACGGCCAGCCGCCGGAGCGCGCCTGAATAGGCGAGGACATCGCCCATGCTCTGCGTGATACGAAAGAGATTCGGCGAACGGCGCAACGGCAGCGCGGTATATCGCGCCAGGTTGGCTATCGCGAGCCTGGTGTAGTCGTCGCCTGCGTTCAGCCCCGTACCGACGGCGGTTGCACCGAGGTTCAGCTCGTGCAGTTGCGACGCCGTGCGCTCGAGATCGCCGGTTGCGTGCGCGACGTTCGCGGCGTAGCCGCCAAACTCCTGGCCGAGCGTGATGGGTACCGCGTCCTGCAGATGCGTGCGCCCCGTCTTGAGGACAGCCGCGAACTCGCGGCTCTTCGCCGCGAGGCGGTCCGACAGCCCGCGCTGACGCCGTCAACAGATCTTTGAGGGCGAAGAGAATCGCCAGCCGCGTCGCCGTCGGGTAGACGTCGTTGGTCGACTGGCCCATGTTCACGTGATCGTTCGGGTGGATCCGCTCGTAGTTGCCGAGCTTCTCTCCGAGGAGCTCCGCCGCGCGGTTCGCGAGGACCTCGTTCGTATTCATGTTGTGGGACGTGCCGGCGCCAGCCTGATACACGTCGACCACGAACTCGCCGCGCAGCTTGCCGGCGAGGACCTCATCCGCAGCGGCAACGATTGCTCGGGCAAGAGCTGGCTCGAGCCGTCCGAGCGACTCGTTGGCCTCGGCCGCCGCCTTCTTGATGAGAACTGTCGCGGTGATGAGCGCCGGCGGCGCCGTCAGCCCGCTGATCGGGAAGTTCTCGACGGCCCGGGCGGTCTGGCCGCCGAAATAGGCGCTGGCGGGGACGCGGACATCGCCGATCGGGTCGCGCTCGATGCGGAATTTCCCCATAGGCTGAGTATAGAAGGTTCAGCGCCGCCCGCCCACGGGCGATGGGACGGTTCGCTATACTTCTGGGATGCTGCCTGCCTTCTTCGACAGCGTGGTGGATCTCATCACGCGGACGTCAACCGATTTACCGCCCGACGTGCGCGCGGCGATGGACCAGGCCCTCAAGACCGAGGCGCCGGCAACGCGCGCCGGCCAGGCCATCACGATCATCGCGCAGAACATCGATCAGGCGTCATCCTGCGAGGCCCCCATCTGCCAGGACACCGGCATGCCGACCTTCGAGGTCAAGGTTCCGGTTGGCGCCAATCAGATCTGGATGCGTCAGCAGATCCGCGAGGCGGTAGCGGAGGCGACGCGTCGCGGCAAGCTGCGTCCCAACTCCGTCGACTCGATCACCGGAGAGAATTCCGGCAACAACCTCGGGCCGGGCACGCCGATCATCCATTTCGATCAGTGGGAAAACTCCGAGATCGAGATCAAGCTGATCCTCAAGGGCGGTGGCTGCGAGAACACGAACGCTCAGTATTCGCTGCCGGCGGAGCTCGATCATCTCGGCCGCGCCGATCGGTCCCTCGCGGGCGTTCGCAAGTGCATCCTGCACGCGGTATGGAAGGCGCAGGGAAAGGGATGCAGCCCGGGCGCCGTCGGCGTCTGCATCGGCGGCGATCGCACCTCTGGCTACGCTTACGCCAAGGAGCAGTTGTTTCGGACGCTCGACGATCGCAACCCGGATGAGCGCCTCGCGGAGCTCGAAACCTCGATCATGGAAGAGGCGAACAAGCTCACCGTCGGACCAATGGGTTTCAGCGGCCGGACATCGCTCATCGGCTGCAAGATCGGCGTGCAGAACCGCCTGCCCGCGAGCTTCTTCGTCTCGGTCGCCTACGACTGCTGGGCGTTTCGTCGCCTCGGCGTTCGTATCGATGCGACGAGCGGCGCCATCACGTCATGGCTGTATCGCGACGGGACGACAAGCCTCGACTCCGTTGCTGTCTCCCGAAGCCGTCGCCGCGGGCTTCCCGCGAACCGGCCGCGAGATTTCGCTCAGCGCGCCGATCTCGGACGAACAAATCAGATCGCTCAAGGTCGGCGACGTCGTCCTCATCTCCGGCCGCATGTTCACCGGGCGCGACGCCGTGCACGCGCACCTCATGAAGCACGAGCCGCCGGTCGATCTCAACGGCGGCGTGCTCTATCACTGCGGTCCGGTCGTCAAGAAAGACGGCGACAGCTGGCAGGTCACCGCGGCCGGGCCGACGACGAGCATCCGCGAGGAGCCCTACCAGGCAGAGATCCTCAAGCGCTACGGTGTGCGCGTGGTTATCGGCAAAGGCGGGATGGGCGCCAGGACGCTCGCCGGCCTGCAGGCATCGGGCGCTGTGTACCTCAACGCGATAGGCGGCGCGGCGCAGTTCTATGCGCGCTGCATCGAGCGCGTCGAAGGCGTGTCGCTCATGGAATTTGGCACGCCTGAGGCCATGTGGCATCTCCAGGTCCGCGATTTTCCTGCCATCGTCACGATGGACGCGCACGGTTCGAGCCTCCACAAGGACGTTGAAGAGGCCTCCGGAAAGATCCTGGAAACGCTCGCATGAACAGCCGTTAAGTGCTGCAGATAAAGGACTTGTTGGCCTTGTTTGTGAGGCGAGCCGGACTGGCATTCGCCTTGATGGAAAGTGCCACAGGCCGTATAATTCTTATATCCCCTTAGCAGGGGCTTAGGAGACACCAAGGATGATCAACGTCACACCGGCGGCGGCTACGAAGATCACGGAGCTGCTGGTCGAAGAGAACAAGATGGAAGCGGGCCTGCGAGTGTTCGTCCAGGGCGGCGGCTGCTCGGGCTTTCAATATGGCTTGATGATCGACGAAGGCGAAGGCGACGAAACGACGGACGCGGTCATCGAATCGAACGGCGTCAAGCTGCTCGTCGATCCGATCAGCGCGCGTTATCTGAAGGGCGCCGAAGTCGATTTCGTCGACAACATCACGGGCGGCGGATTCACCATCAAGAATCCGAACGCGAAGTCGACCTGCGGCTGCGGCTCGTCGTTCAGCGCCTAGACGTTCCAGAACGGCTCGGGGCTCGAGGCACTCGGTATGCCGACTGGTCCGGAGGCTTGTCGTCCAGTTCGTGCCTCGAGTGCTTGAGCCCTGTGCCCGATGGAATCAACTCCCAGCTCGTTCGTCGAGAGTCTGCGTCCTGCCGGGAGTAAGCGTTCCGGCAAGCGCGACTTCATCGTCAACGTCTTCCTGCGCCAGGAAGGCCACCTCACCGCCGACAATCTCGTCGACCTGATCCGCCGCGAAGATCAGCGAATCAGCCGCGCCACTATCTACCGCACGCTTCAGTGGATGGTCGATGCGGGGATCGCGCGTAAGGTCGACTTCGGCGAAGGCCGGTTCCGCTTCGAGCATTCCTACCGGCATCCGCGCCATTTTCATCTCATCTGCAAGACCTGCAATCGCAGCTTCGAGTTCCTGAGCTCGGACATCGAAGCGCTGATCGAAGAAGTCGCGGCCGCGCGCAATTTCACGCCGCGGCAAAGCGTGCTGCAGATTCACGGCACGTGCGAAGCCTGTCGTACCGGACGGCAGGCCGAGGCCGAGGAAGGCACGACGACCGAGCTCCTGTTCGCGCGCGACGCGCTGCGCATCGCTATCGCGACGGAGCGAAGCGGCCTGGAGTTCTACACGCGCGCGTCGAGCATCACCAAGGATGCCAGGGGCCGTCGTGTGTTCCAGAAGCTCGCCGAAGAAGAGAAGGAGCACCTGGGTACGCTCGAGGCCCGGTATCGCGAGTTGCTGCAGCAGGATCCGCAGCTCGAGTCGCGGCCGACCTTTCTCTTTTTCAAAGGCGCGGCCAACGGACTCTTTGCCGCTGGCGCCGATCAGCTGACCAAGGGCGTCGACGACCAGCGGGCGCTGATGATCGGCATTCGCTGCGAGCGCGGCTCGCACAAGTTTTTCAAGCGCTACGGCGAACGCTTCGAGGACTCCGAAGGCAAGCGCATCTTCCTCGAGTTCGCCGACGAAGAACGAACGCACCTCGATCTGCTCATCCGCGAGTACCGACTGCTCGTCGAACGGCAGCGGCAGCGCCGGGGAGCGCGCCCGAAGCGTAAGCCTCGGCAGCGAGCCAGCGCCTGACGTTCGTGCGCCCAGCCAGCAGCGCCTCGCGCATCGATCTTCACCTTCATACCACCGCCTCTGACGGCCGGTTGACGCCGTCCGCTCTGGTTGCCCTCGCGGCCCAGGTCGGCCTGGACGTCATGAGCGTCACCGACCACGACACCATCGCCGGACTTGCCGAAGCGAGAGCGGCTGCCGAGAGCCGAGGCATTCGTCTAGTCGACGGCATCGAGATGACGGCAATAGACGATGGCCGGGACGTGCACGTGCTCGGCTATTTTTTCGATCCCGAAGACGAAGAGTTCAACAGCTTTCTGCGGACTCAACGCCTCGCGCGAGTCGAGCGCGTGCACGAGATCGCCGGCCGCCTGGCGTCGCTCGGCTGCGCGATCGATGTCGAGGCGCTGTTGCGATCGGTTCCGGGCGAGAGTGGCCGGAGCATCGGCCGTCCGGCTGTCGCCGACGCGCTCATCGCTGCCGGCCACGCCGTCGATCGCCGGGACGCATTCGATCGCCTGCTTGGGAGCGGGCGGCCCGCGTTCGTGCCTCGGCGCGGTCCCGGCGTCGCGGAGGTCGTAGCAACCATTGCTGCCGCCGGCGGGATCGCGTCGCTTGCCCACCCCGGCCTGATGGGCGTCGATGAGCGCATCCCGGCCTACGCGGCCGCGGGCCTGTCAGCGATTGAGGTTCGGCACCGCGATCACAACGAAGACGACGAGGCTCGATACCGTGCCCTTGCTCAACAGCTCGGGCTCGCAGTTTCAGGCGGTTCAGACTTCCACGGCGAGTACGAGGCTCGCGATGGTTCGAGCTGTGTTCCCGGGGCAGTAACGCTCGCACCCGCAGACTTCGCGCGTCTCGAGGCGCGTTGCCGCCCGCTTGTGCCGTCGCCGCGTGACGGCACGCCGAAAGCGAACCCACCAGCGTGACCCCGGTCCTGCAGATCTCTGGCGTTCACAAACGCTATCAGAGCCTGCGACCCCTGCGCGTGCAGGAGTCTGACGATTGGGCCTGGCGAGCGCGTGGCTGTCAGCGGCTTCGATGCCGGCGCGGCGGAGGTTCTGGTCAACCTCGTGACCGGCGCGAGCGTGCCCGACGAGGGTGAGGTCCGGGTGCTTGGGCAGCGCACATCAGACATCGCGGGGGGTGACGAGTGGCTCGCGTCACTCGATCGCTTCGGTATCGTCAGCCCGCGCGGCGTTCTGCTCGAGGGCGCAACGCTCGAACAGAACCTGGCGATGCCGATGACGCTGCAAATCGATCCGGTGCCGCCAGCGATCGCTGAGAAGGTCGTGGAGTTCGCGCGTCAGTGCGGGATTGTTACGGGTGAGCAGGACGTTCGCGCGTCGTTGCAGGTGGTAACTGGAGAAGCGCCGGCATCGATTCGCGCCCGCATGCACTTCGCTCGCGCCATCGCGCTGGCGCCGGCGCTGCTTGTCCTCGAGCATCCCGGGGCCGAGCTCACGGCCGCCGAGCGACTTGCGTTTGCCGACACGATCGCCGAGGTGACGAACGGCAAACAGCTGGCGACCCTCGTGATTACCAATGACGATGATTTTGCGAAGCGGGCGGCGCACCGGGCGCTGCGGCTGGAGCCGGCGACCGGTGCGCTGAAGCCGATCAAAAAAGGGTGGTTCCGATGATCGCGGTGCTACTTGGCGAACACGCCACAGGCGACGCGTGGACCGCCGCTGACGCCGGACTTCGGTTCACCAGTGACGCCCTTGTCCTCGTTGCCGTGGATGATGACGGCGGTGCCGTCGGCGTCGAAGATCGAGAGCGGCCCGTCCGAGAGCGTGACGCGAGTCGTCACGGCCTTGAGCGTGCCTTTTCCATCCTTACCGACTTCGAGGTTGGGGACGTCGCCCATATGGAAGGGGTGATTGGCGTCAGGATCGGTGTTGCTCGCCGGACCCGGATCGAAGTGTCCTCCTGCCGCCGCGAAGTCGGGCTCGCACTTACCGACCGCATGCAGATGAACACCGTGGAGGCCGGGCTTGAGACCGCTCGCCGTGACGGTGATGTCGACAACCGTGCCGGTGCCCTGCTTGTGTTCAACGAGCTCGACCTTGCCGGTAATCCCCTCGCCTTTGATGTCGGCGTGAGCTCGTGTCGTCGAAGCCTGTCCTTGCGCGAATGCGAGAGCGCCCGCGAGCGCCACCGCCGTGCCTGTCAGCATCACTCGTCCATTAACCATAATGATTGCCTCCTGCAGGAATTGTAGTCCGCAACAGATCAAATCATGTCCAAGCTCGTGCTTTTCGATATCGACGGAACACTCGTGCTCACCGGCGGCGCTGGCCTTCGTGCCATGAACCGCGCATTCACCGACGTCATGGGTCAGCCCACGCCGCTCAAGGGCACGACGCCAACCGATGCGCTGAACGGCATTCCGGTCGCCGGGCGCACTGATTGGAGCATCCTGCAGGACACGCTCGCGCGCATCGGCCGCGAGCTCGACCTCGACCTGCTCGGCCGCCTGCGCGAGCGCTACGTCGTGCACCTGCGCGACGAAATCCTGCACCCGGGGACGGGATTCAACGGCACGCTGCCAGGCGTCAACGCCCTCCTCGACGCGCTCGAGCCGCGCGAGGATGTGTATCTGGGGTTGCTCACGGGGAATTTCAAGGATGGAGCGCAGGTCAAGCTCGAGCGCTTCGATCTGTGGCGCTACTTCCGCTGCGGCGCGTTTGGCGACGATGCCCCGGATCGAAACGCGCTCGTGCCCTTCGCGCTCGAACGGGCCGTGGCCTGCGGGATGCCGTCATTTGCGGCCCCGGACGTCATCGTTGTCGGCGACACGCCGAATGACGTCGCCTGCGCACAAGCCGTCGGCGCTGTACCGGTCGGCGTGGCAACCGGTGGTTACACCGCCGATCAATTGCGGCAGTGCGGCGCCGATATCGTGTTCGAAACCCTCGAAGACGCCGAGGCGTTCGTTAGATTGCTGTAGAGCTCGGGTTTAGCTCCCGACAACCTACTCCGGCAAATCGCCGTAGAACTTCCAATCGACGTTCATGTCGCGCGTGAGCTTCTGTTTCGTGAGGCCCAGCCGGATGAGCGCAATCGGCATGCTGCCCTGGCGCAGGATCTCGTCGTGGAACTGCTTGTTCGTCATCTGCTTGCTGTCGACGACCTCCTTGCGCAGCCCGCGCAGCTGCAGCCCGCCAAGCAGGTAGGCCGCCTGGTAGAGCGGACCGTAGCCACCCTGAAACGAGCGCCTGACCTCGGCCGTCGCGTTGTCGCGCTCGTGTCCGACCTTCTCGACCAGGAAATCGATGGCCTCCTGCGGCGACCACTTGCCCATGTGGAAGTTGAGCGAAAAGATGATCCGGGCGCAGCGATGCATGCGCCAGAAGAGCGCGCCGACCCGTTCCTCCGGCGTGTCGTGGAAGCCCATGTCGTAAAGGGTCAGCTCCCAATAGAGCGGCCAGCCTTCGCCGAAGAACGGCGTGCTGCCGCCGATGCGCGCGCGATAGTTCGCGAAGCGTGAACCCATGTAGCCGACCAGGTTGTGCCCCGGGATCATCTCGTGGAAGGCCACGGCGTGTGAGAAGGGAATGTTGTTGCCGCGCATGCTCTGCATCCGCGCGTCGTACTCCATCGTGTTGGTCGGATACGACACGAGGATCTGTGACCCGCCGAGAAAGAACGGCGCCGACAGCTGCGCCTCTGGCGACATCATCGACATGTGCAGCGACTCGCTCGCGATCTGCGGCACGGTCACGAGATCCTTCGCCCGAAGGTAGTCAACCGCCTCGAACAGCATGTCGCGAACCACGGCCGGCTGCTGGCCGGGTTGGACGTACATGCCCTTCACCTTCTCGACCGCGCGTTTCCAGTCGTCGCCGAATCCCATCTGCCGCGACGCCTTCTTCATCTCTTCTTCCTGCCACGCGAATTCCTTGTTGGCGAGGGCGATGAGCTGCTCCGGCGAGTACGGAATCATCTCGTCCGCGAGATCCATGACGAGGCCGGCACGACCGCGGGCAGCGCCAGGGATGCCGGAGTTGTCGGTCTTGCGCGGCGGGTTGGCTTCGGGCACGAAGTCGAGGCGCGCAATCTGGCGCTCGCATGCATTCTTGATGAAGAGATAGTCGACCTGCCCGTTGCGGCTCAGCGCATCGAAGTCGAGCGTCTTGAGCGCCGCCATCCAGTCGAGATAGAACTGCCGCGGCCGTCCGCTTCCGGGGCTGCTGGTGGCGCCGCGTCCGCCACGGCCGCCGCTTACTCCGATGAAGCGCTGGACGATCACGCGCATCTCGTCCTGCGGCAGCGCGATGATCTCCTGGAGATCAGGGACTTCGTTGTTCTTGATTGCCGGCACGGTGCCTGGCGCGAGGGCAGCCAGAGGCGCTGGAGTTGTAATGAGGTCGGCTGGGCCGACCTTATCGCGCAGGAAGCCGGCGTAGTCGCCGAGGGCAGTGTCGACCTGCTTGTACGGCATGCCCATCCACCACGTGAAGAGGGGATCGTAGGTGTTATAGAAATTGAACCAGGTCGTGACGCTGTTGCGCAGGCCGTCAACGGCGTCAGCGCCGCGCGTCGCGAGATCCTTGCTCACCTTGAGAGCGTCGGGAGTCGTCGCCCCAGTCAACCCGGCTTCGACTCGTGATTTGATTTTCGCGATCTCGCGCGTCAGGTCGGTGAGGATACCAGCCGCCTCCTGCGACTTCACGTCTTCGAGCCGGATCCGGGTCTCGTTGAGCTTGATGATCGCAGGCGCGAATGGCACGAGCGGCATGACTTGCGCGATCTTCGTCGCGTCCGCATCGAGCTCGGCGAGGTTGCTCTGGATCGTCGCCTTGAGGGTTTCGAGGTCGGTCTTTGCAGCAGCTGACAGTTTGTTGGCGTCGATCTTGGCGAGTGCCGCCTGCCAGCTCGCGTCATATCGCTTGAGGCGCGCGATGCGATTCGGCGAAAGTGACAGAGGCGTCGGGGTCGTCGCCGCCGCCGGTTCCGTTCCGCGTCCCGCGCGACCGTCTGTTCCGCCGCCACCGCCGCCGGCCGGGCCGCCACGGCCACCGCGTCCGCCGGCGCGCCCGCCGCCGTCATAGTTGCCGTTCAGCGTGCTGCGGTCGATCGCGTAACGCTGTGTGACGATACGCAGTTCGCTCTCCGGCGCCGCGAGCAAAGACTTCAAGTCCGAGGGAACCGCGTTGTCGTCCGCTGGGGCCTGCGGGGCGGCCTGGCCGGCCTGTCGTGCCTCTATCCCCACTGGAAAGAGCTGGCCACCTGCCAGCAGCATCCCCGCACACACAATTGCCCAGCGACTGGCGGCCATCCGTCCTCCTGAAATCCTGTGGGTCGAGCTCGGTGAGATCCGTCGAGCGGTGCCTCAACTGTATTGCGGGAAGTCGGCCGTGAGCAAGGTCCGGAATTGTTCGCGTCAGGCGGAAGCCTGGAGCGGCTTCGTCATGACGATGAAGTGGCAGGGGAGCTTGGCAAACTCGCTGTCGGGGAAGGGGCGGGTGCCTGAGGGAGCGTAGCCGAAGCGCGCGTAAAACGGCGGCAACTCGGTGCGGAGGTTGACGACCTCGAGCTCCATCGTCTGGCAGCCCCGTTCGCGGCAATAGTGTTCGGCCGCTTTGATGAGCCTGGAGCCCAGGCCCTGTCCCTGCCGCGCCGGGTCGATGGACAGCATGCCGAAGTAGCCGGTGTCCTCGCGGGTTGCGACGTAGACGCAGCCGGCCAGTGCGTCCTCGTCGTCTTCGAGCAGCAGGAAGCCCCCTTTTTTCATCCGCGCGAGGACGTCCGCTTCGTCCGTCCGATCGCCGATCTTGAAGAAGTCCTCGACGCGATACGCGAGGGATATCAGCGTCGCTGCCGCCGCCGCATCTCGACTCTCCGCCACTCGAATTTTCATATTGGCCTGATTATTGCGCCGGGGACACTCAACCGGGACACTCAACCGGGACACTCAACGTTGAGTGTCCCCGCCTTTTCCCTCGGTCAGCGTCTGGGCGCGGTTGATGGCGAGGTTCGTGAACGTTTCTTCCACGCCGTCCGGCCAGCGGACGATGACGCGATCGATGGCGCGATTCTGACCGAGACCGAAATGCAGCCGCAAGTCGTTCTGGGAATAGTAACTGCCGCCGCCCGGACTTCCTGCCGCTGCTCGCCGTCCGAGGTCACTACGCGGACAGTCGCGCCGATGGCGCTGCGGTTCGAACGCGTACCCACGAGCTTCAGCGTGATCCACTTGCGCTCGCCTGACTGATCGAGGCGGAAATAGTCGGGCGTGTCGTGCAGGTTGTTGACGATGACGTCGACGTCGCCGTCGTTGTCGAAGTCCGCGAATGCCGCGCCGCGGCCGGCCTTTGGGGTGGTCACGGGCGCTCCAAGCTGCTCGGTGACGTCGACGAATTTCCCGGTGCCGAGATTGCGATAGACGACCTTGCGCTGCTCGTAGCCGGCTTCGGTCTTCAGCTGCCGCACTTCGGGATAGACGTGGCCGTTGACGAGAAAGAGGTCCAGCCAGCCGTCGCTGTCGAGGTCGAGGAAGCCGACGCCCCAGCCCAGCCACCGCGTGTTGAGCCCGAAGCCGCCGGCGAACGTTCGGTCCTCACAAGTTCCCTTACCGGTATTCGCGTACATCGTCGAGGTGTCGCCAGCGAAGTTGGTCTTGAAGATGTCCATCGAGCCGTTGCGATCGTAGTCGCCGACGGCGAGTCCCATGCCGGCCTGCGGCTTGCCGTCCTGGCTGTAGGCGCACCCCGCAGCGGTGGCGATGTCGGTGAACGTCCCATTGTGGTTGTTGCGGTAGA
The DNA here is from genome assembly GCA_963830815.1 of uncultured Acidobacteriota bacterium. GTDB lineage: Bacteria > Acidobacteriota > Vicinamibacteria > Vicinamibacterales > 2-12-FULL-66-21 > DATBJJ01. The sequence continues at coordinate 159,821 of CAWHNN010000027.1, forward strand.
GCGCGCTCGGATTCGAGTCGTTGGCGACGTAGAGATCGATCCACCCGTCGTTGTCGAAGTCCAGCGTCGCGACGCCGAGCCCGTAGGTGCCGCTCGCGCGAGTGATGCCCGATGGTTCCGACACATCGGCGAACGTGCCGTCGCCGCGGTTGCGATAGAGAACGTTCTTGCCCCCCTGCAGTCCTGGCGGGCCGCAGGCGACCGCGAGTCCCTTGTATCTGCACAGACCGGACGAGGGCAGCGGTGTCGACGCGCGATCGAAGTCGATGTAGTTGGCCGCAAAAAGGTCCAGCCGGCCATCGCGGTCGTAGTCGAGAAACGCGCACCCTGATCCCCAGCGAACCTTGGCGCTCGTCAATCCCGCGGCGCGCGTGACGTCCTCGAAAGTGCCGTCAGCTTTGTTGCGGTAGAGGCGATTCTGCCCCCAATACGTGACGAAGAGATCATCCCGGCCGTCGTTGTCGTAGTCGCCGACGCACGCGGCCTGCCCCCAGCCACTGGCGCCAACGCCCGTGCGCGCCGTGACGTCCTCGAACGTGCCGTTGCCTCGATTGCGATAGAGGTGATTCGTCGGCTCCTTACCTGCAGGAAAGCCGTCGAGCACGCTGCCATTTACGAGATAGACGTCCATCCAGCCGTCGTTGTCATAGTCGATGACGGCGACACCCGTACCGGTAGTTTCGAGGAGGTAGGTGTTGACGTCGCGGCCGCCGTAGACCGTCGGAGCCGTCAAGCCGGCCTCACTGGCTACGTTCGAGAACGAGAATCCGAGGGCTGGAGCCTGCGCCGCGGGAATGAGCGTTGCCGCACTGCCGCACAGGAGTGCGGCGGCCAGCGCAATAGTCAGAAAAGACGGAGGCCTCATCGTTGTGGCGGTGCCTTGACCTGTTCGGTTGTTCGAAGGTAGCCGACGAGATCGATGACCTCGCGTTCGGAAAGGGCATCGAAGAGGCCAGTCGGCATCATCGAAGTCGCTGTCGTTTCGCGAGACTGAATGTCGGCTTTGTTGATGGCGATCGGGTCGCGCCCGACAAGCCGCAGCGTGACCTGCCGGTCGTTCTCCGCTGCGAGATTGCCGGAGAACGTGCGCCCGTCTCTTGTGGTGATAACCACGACCTTGTAGGCGTCCTGGATCTCAGCGTTCGGGCTGACGACGTTGGACAGCAGGTACTCGAGGTTCGCGCGATTGGAGCCCGTCAGCTCGGGACCGATGGCGCCGCCTTCTCCGAACATGCGGTGGCACGGCGCGCAGGTGCGCTGGAAAACGCCGCGCCCGGTGACGGCATTGGCGCCGGCCATCGCGTTGTCGTTGAGCACGCCGCGATACCTGGCGTAGGCGCGTTCTTCGGAGGCATCCGCCTCGAGCGGTCCCCACACCTCGGCGAACCTGACCCCGACGACGCGGCGCAACTGGCGCGCGACATACGGTGGAATGTCGCGTTTGTCGATCTCGTTCGCGGCCAGCGCGTCGGTGAGCATGCGGCCGTAGCGGCCTCGTGCGGCGAATGTCTGCGCTGCCTCGGCCTTCTCGGTGTTGTCGAGGCTCGAAAAGCGGGCCACGAGCAGTTTGCCCAGCCCTTCATCGTCAAAGGCCGCGATGGCCCTGATGGCATCGATGCGGAGAGGGGCCTGGTCGAAGAGTGGCGGCAACTCGCGAATGAGCTCAGGCTTTCGCTGCGCTGCAAGTATCTGGATTGCGCGCCGGCGGTCCTCGGTGGCAGCCGTGGCGGCCCCGGCGACGGCAAGATTGCGCCGCGCGGCCTCCGTATCGCCGAATTGCCGCGCTACTTCGTTGGCAAGCCGCGGGACTCGCGGATCCGGCGATCGCTTCAGTTTGCGCAAGAGTCGACGACCACGCCGGCGGGGGAATCAGGTCCACGCGTCCTTCGAGCCCGTCTCGCATCCCTTCGAGCAGGCTCGTCATCAACTTCGGCGATTTGTCGATCTCCGCGACGAGCGGCGCAAGAGCGTCAGCATCTACGGCTCGACGCGCGGCATATTGCGCGACGATGGGGATGTTGCCCTGTCCGGTACGCTCGAGCGCGAGCGCTGCATTCTCGGGCACGAGCGGCTCGACGCCCAGCCACAGCAGGTGCGGCAGGTTCTGATCCGCGGCATCTTCACCGTGCGCGAGGAGGCCAGCGGCGATCGGCCAACGCGCCGCGTGATCGAGGCGCTGCAGCGCCGCCGCCAGGTAGAGGCGCACGACCGCCGAGCGTTCGTCGCGCGCCATGGCGCCGAACCTGGCGATCGCTTCAGGCGACGGCGTACCGTCCTCGGTGAGCAGTTGAATTGCCCAGGCGCGGATGTATTCGTCGCGGTCGGCGAGCGCTTTCTCGAGACCCTCGTGTGACCAGCTGCCAGTGACGTGCAGCGCCCACATGGCGCGAAGGCGCCAGTCCGGGTTCTCGGCCGTCTGAAAGATCGTCATCAGGTCGCTGCGCGCCTGTGCCGTCACGCTGCCTTTCGCCGCGCGCCCTTGCAGGATCACGCGCGCTCGACGCGCGTGCCAGTCGCTGCGGCTCGTCTGCAGCGCGACGAGGGCGGTGTCCGGCATCGCGCGCAGGTCCGAATAGCGGCCGGGCCATTGCTCGGCCAGCGAAGGCGTCGGGGCTATCCGGAAGATGCGCCCGGTCTCGTGATGGTGGACGTCGGCGCCGCAGATGTCCGCGTCGTGCCAATCGAGGACATAGAGCGCGCCATCCGGGCCGACTTCCATGCTGAACCCGACCCACTGCGCGTTGTTCGCCATCAGGAAGTCGTCGCCATGATGGGCCGTGAACCCGGATCCCTTGCGCTCGAGGACGTCCGAGAGCACGGCATGCTCATGGATGTTGGCCATGAAGACCCGGCCCTGCTGGGACGCCGGAAAAGCATCCGACTGATAGACGCGCGCGCCGCCATGCGCGGAGCGGTGACGGTGATCGGCGATGGTCTGGATGTCGCCGTAGACATAAGGATTGAAGTGCTGGCCGCCCTGGCGCTGGTAGATGCCGCCCGGGATCACGTGCCACAAGTGCGGGATGACGCACGCGCTCATCACGAGCTGGCCCTTGGCGTCGTAGTCGATGCCCCAGGGATTGCTGAAGCCGTGGGCGACGACCTCGAATCGATCCTTGGTCGGGTGATACCGCCACACGCCGCCATTGATCTCGACGCCCGTCGCCTTCGAGGATGTCCTCGGGAAAAGCTTCTCCCTGTTTATAGAGCCGGCCGCTGCCCACTGGTTTACGAATCTTCGAAGGCGTGGCAAATCCCTGCAGGCCGTAGAGCCAGCCGTCCGGTCCCCAGTGCAGGCTGTTCAGCACCTCGTGGCGATCGCGAATGCCCCAGCCGGTGAGCCGCACTTCGATCTTGTCGACGTCTGCCTTGTCGTCGCCATCCCGATCGGGCACGAAGAGAAGGTTTGGCGGCGCGCCGACGTACACGCCATCGAATCCCACCGCGAGCGCTGACGGAAAGACGATGCCCTCCATGAAAACCTTGCGGCTGTCGGCGACGCCATCGTGGTCCGTGTCTTCCAGGATGAGGATGCGGCTGTTGCCGGCCTTCGAGAATCCACGTCCCGCGTCTCGTAGTCGAGGTTCTCCGCGACCCAGAGGCGCCCGCGATCGTCCCAGCAGAACGCCATCGGCTGCTGGATCATCGGCTCGCCGGCCCACGCCTTGACCGCGTATCCGGGAACCATCGTCATTGCCGCCGCGGCTTGCTCGGGAGTGAGAAACTTCTCTTCGCGACCCTCTCGCTGCGCGATGCCCCACAGCGCCTGCGTCGCATACGTCGATCGATGGCCGCTGTATTCGGACCACGCAGCCGTCAGGGCGACATCGTCGAGCGTGCCGGTGTAGGCAACGAGGCGATGGCGAATGACTTCGACGTTGCCTTTCGTGATGGTCCAGTCGGCGTTGCGCGCACGCGCTGTCCCGACGCCGAACTGGTCGTCGACACGCCACGGCAGCGGATAGCCGGCATTGTCGGGATGATCGAAGAGCGCAACGTGCGCGAGATCGTCGCGCCCGTCGACCTGCATCGCGACGTCGATCCACATCGCGCGCTGGCCTTCGGCCCGCGCGTTGCGCTGCCGCGCGGCATTGACGACTTCGGCGCGCATCCCAGGCTTCCACGGCATGCGGAGGAAGAGCCCGCCGTAGTCGTACTTGCCGATCGTGACGTCGACGCGAGCTTCGCCGCGCCACTCGAGATCGAGAAGGAATCGCCCGCGATCCTCACGAACCGACCATCGCTGGGTCTCGGTGAGCACCGCGTTGCCGGCGGCGTCTAGCAGGTCGTAAACCGTCTGCCAGCGGACTACGTCGCCGCTCGCCTGCGTGACCGTCGCGGAGACGCGACGCCAGTAGTCGCCTTGCCGGTTGTGGAAATAGTCGCGGCCGTTGAGGCGCGTGAAGCCCCAATAGAGGCCGGTCTGATGTTTGTGATGTTCCGGGCTGAACTCGGTGAGCACGCCCTTGCCGTCGGGCGCGGCGATCGGATGGATGTACGGCCGCGCATCAGGCGGGGCATTCTGGGTGACGATCGCGCGCGCACGGCCGGCGCGATGGACGGTGATGGTGCCGGCTTTCGTGTCCTGGGCGATCCGCAGTCCAGTCCGGGCTTGCGCGGACGCGCTCACGCCTCGCCATCCGGCGAGTGCCGCGATCGCGATCGCTCCAAGAATGACCAGTGCTGTGATGAGCGCGGGCCGTGGCCTCGCCAGACTCATATCGCTCCTCAACGCTGTGGCGCGCGCGCCTTTCGATGCAGCCAGACACTGTCGAAGAGCGGCGCCGGGGCGCCGCGGACACTGGCGATCACCGCGTGCCGGGATTGTTCGAATGGCATCCCGAGCGCGGCCGTGATGCCGCCAAGCGCCGGCCGTGCTTCATTGTGCAGGAACACGCCGCCGGGCGCGAGCATCCCGGCAATATTGCTCAGCGCCAGCATCAGCTCGCCATCGTCGAAGTAGGGCAGGATGTTGGTCGCGACGATGAGGTCGAACCCGCCCTCGCGGAGGCGATCGGTGACGATGTCGAGGGTTTCGCCGCGAAGGGTCCGAGCGGCCTCGGCGCTGGTCTTGATAGTTCGGCGCAGGTGGCCTTTCACAGCTGTCCCCGGCGGCTGGCGAAGTTCCCTGCGCTCCGATGCTGCGTCCGAGCGCCGCAAAATAGTTGCGGAAGTCCGTCGATAACTCAACCGTGTCCGAGTCGCCAATCTCACTGACGAGGTTCAGGGTTGGGGGAGCTCGAGCGCGCACGCCGGATGTGCGCCACGACGCGCGGATTGATGTCTGCGGCGACGACTTCGAGCTCGTCCAGGCGGGACAGGTCGTTTGCGACGAGGGCATCCATCACCGCCCATGGCTGATAGCTTTGCGGCGGTCCAACCTCGAGCAAGCCCGTTCGCGGCGCGAGGTCCAGACCGGGTCCGACGATGAGCACTTTCCTGATGCGCTGTTCCGGCGCCAGCCCTTTGACGATGCCGAGCCCGATGGAAACGACATAGCCCGCTTCGACGGCGGTATCAGTGCTGAGTCCGCGCGATCTGTAGAGCTCGGCAATCGCTTCGGCCGGGTTCGAGCGACCGCTGCGCGACGAACTCCTTCTGATACACGAAGCGCATCACGCGCAGGTACTCGCGCGACAGGCCGGTGACGCGGTCCGCCGCTTGCGGAAACGTCGCCTGCACCAGCTCGCCGAAGTAGAGGATCCGTTCGTCGCGCGATGGTGCGCCGAGGGCGCGCAGCAGGGCTCCGATCCGCGCACGCACAGCTTCGGGTACGCGCGCCACGCTCGCCGCACCGGTGCGCAGGAACGCCTCACGCTCCTTCAGTTCGAAGCCTTCAACCAGCGCCTTCGCGCTCAGCGCGGGCTCGAGAGAGGGGAGAGTGGTGAACGCCTGCGACTGCAGGAGATAGAAGATCAGGTGATCGAGATCGCCTTCGCGCACGCGCGCGGCGTGTGTCTGGCGCAGACGATCGAGGTAACGTGGGAAATGCGGCTTCGCCGATACCGCGGGCGTCGAGCTGTTTGTGGAGGGGAGCGAGATCAGGCCAGGTGGGAGAAACCTTGCCGTCCTGCGCGTGCAGGACGGCAAGGGCGAGAACAATGCTGAATGCTGAATGCGTGAATGCTGAAGTAAATCTCGAATTCATTCGACATTCAGCATTCAGCACTCAGCATTCTAGAAGATCAGCCTGAACCCCATCTGGACGAACCGCTGGAAGCCGGACTGTCCAGTGGCGTTGCGGTTGATGCGGCCGAAGTCCGCCTAGTTCGTGTCCTGGTTGAACTGACGCTCGTCGTACTGCGGACTGTTGAGGAGGTTGAATGCCTCGAAACGCAGTTGGAAACGCACGCCCTTGGTGATTGGCGTCGTCTTCGCGAAGTTCATGTCGATATTGAAATACCCGGGCCGCCGGAACTCGTCGTAGCGGTTCATCGCCGTGCGGCGCTGGTACGTTTGGCGAATCAGGAAGTACGGCTCGGTGCACCCATATGCGGTCGAGATCGACGCCAGGTCGTACTGGCCCGTGCCCGTGTTGAACACGCCGATGCACGGCTTGACGCCGTAGATGAACTGCCCGTCCTTCTTGGCGTCCAGCGCCATCACCTTGGGGTCGATGCCCGGCGCCAGGTCGACGTTCCCGGGCATGTCCCACGGCTGGCCGGACTGGTAGATCACCGCCGGCGCAATCGACCACCCGCCAAGAAGGTAGCCGAGAATGCTGCGCTGGTCGCGGTACCACGGCAGTTCCCACACACCTGACCCCGTGAAGCGATGTGGGCGATGCGAGAAATACACGGTATCGTTCAGCAGTCCCGAAACCGCATCCACATAGCCACCGACCTCGTTCCAGCGCGGCACATACGTGTAGCTGGCGTTGATGGTCACGCCCTTCGCCCAGCGCTTGTTGGCCACGAACTGGAACGAGTCGTAGGTCAGCTCGCCGACGTTGTTCTGGTTCTGGGTGATGGCGGCAAACGCGGGGAACGGGCGATTCAGCTCGAACCGGGAAATCGTCGGGTCCGTGAACCGGTTCGTGCCCTCGAAGCCGGCGACGCCGAAGAACGGGTTCGGGAGCAGCTGGTCGCAGAAGGTACGGCTGCCTCCCTGCGTGACGTCGCACTGCCGCTGGAACTCGGCCGACGGCTCGTTGTAGGCGTTGAAACCGGCTTCCAGGTCATAGCTGCGGCTTGCCGCGTAGGTGACATCGAGCGAGACGCGCCAAGGCAGTTCGCGCTGGATACCCACCGAGAACTGGTGGACGTTCGGCACGACGAAGTCGGGGTACGAGAAGTTCGGGCTGCGGCCGAGGAAGGTCTCCGGGCCGAGCGAGCTTCCCGTCGGCGCCTGAATCCCGTTGGGCCATGGATTCGAGAGCCTGTAGGTCGGGGTCCGGCCGCCGTCGAGCGACTCGATCACCTGAGTGTTGAGAGCGAAGCCGGCGTTGTTGCCTTGGCTCGTCGGGTTGAGGAAGTACTTCCCATAGCCGGCGCGGAGGACGGTCTTCTCGTTGAGCGAATAGGCCGCACCGACGCGTGCCTGCCAGTTGTCCTTGTCGAGCTTCCAGGGCCGGTCCGGCGCGCCGTTGACGCCAGCGAACCTGATCCCGCCCAAGACCTGCTGACCGACGCGCGCCGTGACCGGATTTACGATCGTCGGGTCGAACGCGTAGTTCAGCAGGTTGTTTTCTTCCGTTACGGACCCGTTGACGTCCCAGCGGAAGCCGAGGTTGAGCGTCAACTTGCTGTTGACGCGCCAGTCGTCCTGAACCCAGGGCGCCATGAAAAACCACTGGTAGTGCGGCTTCGGGTTGACGTTGACGCTCCCGTTGGCCGGCGCGCCGAGGAGGAACGAGGCGAAGGAGTGCCCCTGCAACGGGTTGTTGATGTTCAGCGTGCTCTCCGTGAAATCACGGTTGAAATTCAGAAAGCCGCCCGAGTCGTCGTAGTTCTCGTTGAAGACGTTGGTCCACCGCATGTCGACACCGCTGCGGATGTTGTGCGCGCCGCGCACCATCGACACGTTGGGCTGCACCGAGTAGTTGCGGTTCCGGTTGGGCGCCGAGCCGCGGGAGAGGGTCGCGAAATCGGAACCCGTGATCCTCGGGAAGAGGCCGCCAATGTCCTGGGCCGGCATCTGGTTGACCAGGCTCTCGGGCCAGAACTCCGTCGAGTCGAAGCCGATCGCGTAGTCGGAATAGCTCCACTCCAGGAAGTAGGTATAGCTGGCGCGCAGGTTGAACACGCTCCCGGCGCCGAAGACCTTCACCCAGTCGCCGACCAGCGCGCGGTTGGCGCGCCAGAGCGGAAGCTGGCCGGCCTGGCCGGGGCCGCTGCGGATGGCGTTACCCGCGGTTGCCGATCTCGTTCCGCTCGTTTTCTCCCCAGCGGAAGAAGACGCGGTTGTTGGCGTTGATGTTGTGGTCGACCTTGCCGACCCAGTTCCAGAACAGGTCCTTGTTGAAGTGCTCGGGCCACAGCAGGTTCGTCTGCCACGGCGCTACGCCGGCCGTCGAGCCGTTGGGCTCCGGCCAGGACCTGCATGAGCAGCCGGGCCGTCGGGTTGATGCGGTCCGCCGGGATTCTGTTGCCCGGGAACGGATCGCGGATCCAGTTGCCGTTCGCGTCAGCCCGCCCGGTCGCCGGATCGTAGATGACGATCTGGCGGCCCTGGGCATCCACGACACCGCTGAAGTCGCCGTTCCTCATCGCCAGCGTCGGCACCGTGCTGGTCAGCGGGGCGGGCGTGCCTTCCCGGTACTTCTCGCCGGTGAACAGGAAGAACGTCTTGTTCTTGAAGATCGGACCGTCGACGCTGAACCCGTACCTGATCGATGTACTGGTCGGTCTTCGGTCTGCTCGTCGTGTTGAGGATGAACGAGTTGGCGGCCAGGGCCTTGCGCCGCATGTAGTCGTAGACCTCGCCGTGGAAGCTGTTGCTGCCCGACTTCAGCGACACGTTGACGACGCCGCCGGCGGTACGGCCGTACTGCGCGTCGTATGAGTTCGTGGAGATCTTCATCTCCTGGACGGCGGCCGCCGGCGGCACGTAGGCGATGTTGTTGCCGCCCTGGTTGGCGTTGTTCGGCGCGCCGTCGAGCAGGAACTCGTTGTTGCTGCTCTGTCCGCCGTTCATCGACCAGGCGGCGAGCGCGCCGTTGTCGAACGGACGGAGGTAGATCGCCTGGGCGTTGTAATTGACGCCGGCGACAAGCGGCACGAGCGCCATCGGGCTGCGCGACTGCAGCGGAATCTCCGCGATGCGGGCGCTGTCGATGACGGTGCCGCGGTTGGCGTTGCTGGTCTCGAGCAGCGGCGACTCACCCGAAACCGTGACCTCTTCGGTCACACCGCCGACGGGGAGCGCGACGTTGATCGTCGCCGTCTCGTTGACGGCAAGCGTCATGCCGCTGCGAGTATGCTTCTGGAAGCCAGACAGCTCGACCGTAAGCGTGTACTTGCCGGGCCGCAAGAAAGGAATTTGGAAGTTGCCGTCCGTGTTCGTCGTGGCGGTGGCGATTTCGCCCGTTTCGTCGTTCTTCGCCGATACTGTCGCTCCCGGCAGCGCGGCGTTGCTGGTATCGAGGACCTGGCCTCGAATCGTCGCTCGGAACTCCTGCGCCGCGGCGCTGCCTGCCGTAAACAGCAGGAGCGCGGCGATGGCCACGCAGGCATTCAACTTCGTTGTTCTCATCCTCATCCTCCCAGTTACCCCCGACGCGTTGCACTGACGCGCTATCGATCTCCAAGCCTGGAGCTGGCGATGTGGTTACCCAGTCGTACTTGTGAAATTCTGGTGGTTATACTACCGACCAGACCCACGAAACAAGGCCGTATCCGTGACCTCTGAAGCGCTTATGGCGCAGTCAGCGCCGCCTATGGCCGTTTCATTTTTCGAGCGTTCCCGGCGGGACGAGGTTGGGGTTGAGTCTGCGTGCGCGGTCGAAGGACTTGCGTGATTCGTCGTTCCGGCCGAGCTGTCGAAGCGCGAGACCCATCTGATAGTGGGCCGGCGCATAGTCCGGAAAGACCGCTATCGCCCGTGCGAACTGATCGAGGGCAGCATTCCATTGCCCGGATGCCATGTGCTGGATGCCAACCGTGGTTGTAACTAGCGCTTCGTGCTCGACTTCGCCTCGGCGGCGGAGGCGTTCAGACTCGCCGAGCTCGGCCTGTGCACCGGAGAGGTCTCCAGTCATCTTGAGGGCTTGACTCAAGGCGTAGTGGGCCGTGGGACGATCGGGCTGAATCGCGATGGCCCGGCGGAAGGACGTCACCGCCGCAGCGAAGTCGCCCTTGGCGTTCAGAACGGATCCAAGCGCGTAGTGCGCATCGGCGTAGCCCGGCTTCAGGTTGACGGCCGAGCGAAGGGCCTGCACCGCACGGTCGAGTTCGCCCCGGTGCCAGTAGATCACGCCCATCGTGTAGTAGGCCTCGGCGCGCGGCTCGGTTGCGATCGATTGCTGCAGTTCGTGAAGTGCCTCGTCGAGGCGATCGGCTCGACGCAGGACGAGGGCGAGGTTGTAGCGTGCCAATGTGTGCTTCGGCGCTAGTTCCAGGGCCTTGCGGAACGTCCGGATCGCGGCCTCGTAGTCCTGTTCCGACTGCGCCAGACCGAGCGTGAAGTACCTCTCCGGATCGGTGGGCTCTTCGAGCACGAGCTTCTGCGCGAGCGCGATTGCTTCAGGCCCCCTGCCCACTTTGACCAGCGCGAGCACCAAATTGTTCGAGGCCTGCCGGAACGACGGCCGTTCGGCCAGCGCGCGGCGGTATGCGTCGATGGCAGCGTCGAGTGCCCCGATGCGGTCGAGAGCTTCGCCAAGCCGGTTCTGGATATCGGGGTCGCGCGGCGCGGCGCCCGATGCTTCCCAGAGGAGCGCCAGCGCTGCAGCGTGGTTGCCTTGAGCCTCGAGCGCGGTGGCGCGGTCGTAAGCGGATTTCGCTCGCGCCGGATCCTGGGCGGCGGCGCTCAACCCCAGGGTCGTCGCGATCGCAACCGGCATTGCCACCATCGCCACCATTGCCGCCGTGAGCCAGCGTCGAGCCGCCATGACGAGGAATTGTGGCACGCGCGTCCGGACGCTACTTCGCGGGCGGCGCCGGCAGCATGTTGCGAATAGCGGAAATCTGCCACCGGCCCTCCTGGCGGGCCATTACGAACGTCGACCACATGCGCCGATCGCCGCCGCTCCCGCCAGTGATCTCGTAGCGCCCATCGGCAATCGCAACGTCAGCGAGAGGGAAGCGAATGGTCTCGATCGCGATCGTCCTTGTGCCGGTCGTCTGCTGCGAGGACGCGAGGGTTCCTTTCACGAGCTCCTCCCGGCCGCGGCGCCACTCGCCGGACGACACGAGCTGGTCGGCATCGGCGGTGAAGAGAGTGGCCAGTGTGGCGGCATCGCGCCGGTCGCGCGAGCCGAAGTACTCCTTGACGACGTCGCGGATGGCGGCTTCATCCCTGGCACGATCGGGTTTTTCCTGAGGGGGCCCGGTCAGTGTGCCTGTGAAAAGGAGAACGACGGCCATGGTGACCACTGCGTACATGATTCAGACCTCCGATGTACGCCATCAGACCAGAAACACGGGTGCGTTACAAACCGGGACGCGGATGGGCGAGATCACGCGGATTCGCGGATCTGACGGAGAGAAGAGAAAAGAATTCTCTGCGAACTCCGCGCTATTCGTTCATCGAGACGAGGTTGCAGCCCGCATGCATCCGCGTCGTGGGAAGTATCGCGAGGAGTCGGCTGTTTGGGGGACTGTTTGGATGGGATCGCGGGTCGACGGATCTCACCGATCTGACGGATTGGCGGTCGCCAGTGTCAGTGACGACTGGCCGCGCCGCCGGCGCGGGCGTTACGGCGATCGTCGGGATCGAGCCGATACTTCCGTCGATCCCGGTCTTCAGATCCCGGCGATCGTCCGTTACACCAGCCTGGCGAAGCCAGCTGCCAGTCGCGCAGCTTGTCGAATGACACGGCGGGCGGTAGATCGCGGCTCAGCACGACCTCTGCGTCCTCTGCGCTCTCTGCGGTGAATTTGGATTTGTTTGGAATGTCTTCAGGACTCGCGGACAAATTCGAATCGAGCGCTGCGCGATACCCGCAGCGCCCGATTCAGGGTAGCCTCAGCCTCCCCACACGATATTGCGCAATAGGAGCCTCCGAACGGACGGACGACACAAGCCGTTACACCAGAAGCGTGCCAAGGCGGATGAGCTGAAAAAGTGGCGCGATTTGCGCTGACGCGTGCAAAGGTCGTCGCGCGAGCGACTTTTTCTCACTCCTGAGGCTCCCTTGCGCGGCCTTATACTCTGGCGCGCGATTCATGCTGGTGAGGACCTACGCCGATCGTGGCGCGATGAGCGTTGCAGCTGCCGACCACGCCGCCGGACTGCTGCGCGAGACGATCGCGCGGAAGGGACGGGCGCGACTGGTCGTTGCGACCGGGGCGTCCCAGATTGAGTTTCTCGCGGCACTGGTGGCGGCGCCGGGCATCGAGTGGAACAAGGTCGATCTGTTCCACCTGGACGAATACGTCGGCTTGCCGATCACGCATCCCGCGAGCTTTCGCCGCTACCTCCACGATCGGCTGATCGATGTCGCCGGCATCAGGCTCATACCACCTGCTCGACGGCGAATCGGACTGCGTCCGCGTTGCAGCCGACGCGGGCCGCGCGCTGACGGCGGCGCCGATCGATCTGGCGTTTGTCGGAATCGGCGAGAACGGTCACCTTGCGTTCAACGATCCGCCAGCCGACTTCGACACGAGCGAGCCGTACCTCGTGGTGACCCTCGACGACGCCTGCCGGCGGCAGCAAGTTGGCGAGGGATGGTTCGCGTCGCTGGACGCAGGTACCGGAGCGGGCGATCTCGATGTCGGTGCGTCAGATTCTCGAATCGCGCATCATCCTGTGCGTGGTGCCGGACGCGCGCAAGGCGGCGGCGGTCAAAGCCTGCGTCGAGGGCCCGGTGTCTCCGCTGGCGCCGGCGTCAATCCTTCAACTCCACGCCGCGACGACGCTGTATCTCGATCGCGACTCGTCGGAGCTCCTGCGACCCTCGACGCGCGGCGCTATCGTTGGAGGAGAAAACGAGCCGTGAGGCTCGAATGTCCGGGCCTTTGCGACCTGCAGGTCAACGGCTTCGCCGGCGTCGACTTCAACGCACGCGGCCTGTCGGCCGATCGCGTGCGCTTCGCCCTGGAGCAACTTCGCCTGACGGGTGTGACCCGCCTGTTGCCGACCCTCATCACGTCTTCATTGCAAGATTTCGCTGCGTGCGCACGGGTGTTGACCGATGTCGAGGATCCAGCGATCGCCGGCATCCACATGGAGGGTCCGTACATCTCTGCCGAGGACGGCGCGCGCGGGGCGCATCCGCGGGCTCATGTCGCCGCAGCACGTCGTGATGATTTCGAGCGCCGGCAGGAGGCAGCGCGAGGCCGCATCGTGCTGGTGACACTCGCGCCGGAGGTGGAAGGCGCAATTGCTCTGATTGAGTGGCTCGTGACGACCGGGGTGCGCGTCGCCATCGGTCACACTGCTGCGACCGGAGATCAGATCGCTGCTGCCGTCTCTGCCGGCGCAACGCTGTCGACGCACCTCGGCAACGGGTGCCCGGCGATCCTGCCGCGACACCCCAACGTGATCTGGGAGCAGCTCGCCGCCGACGGGCTTCTCGCCAGCGTGATAGTCGACGGCCATCACCTGCCGGCGGCAACCGTGAAGTCCATCGTGCGCGCGAAGGGCGTCGACCGGATGATTCTCGTCACCGACGCGACGGCGGCCGCCGGAAGTCGCCCTGGCCGCTACCGGATCGGAGAGGTAGAGTGCGAGCTCGGCGCCGACGGCCGTGTGTCGCTTCCCGGAACCGCATTCCTCGCCGGCTCGAGCCTGACGCTCGATCGCGCGATCGCGAACACCGCCAGGTACACCGGCCTGCCGATAGAGGACGTCATCCGAATGGCGTCGCAGACTCCGGCGAGCTACCTCGGCATCGAGCCGGCCGGCACGGTGACCGCGGAATGGGACGGTCAGCAATTTCGAGTGCTGAATGTTGAATGCTGAAGTGATGCTGAATGCTGAGTGCTGAACTGCCGACTGCCGACGGACTGCCGACTGCCGACTGCCGACTGAGACTGACGACTGAATCATGCTGACTTCTCTTGCGCCGCTCGACTGGTGGGTGATTGGCGCCTACCTGATCATCATCACGGCTATCGGGCTGATCGTCGGCTACCGCGTGCGGCACAGCGGCGAGTACTTCCTCGGCGGCCGCAAGTTCGGCCCGTGGCTGATGATGGGCCAGAGCTTCGGCGTCGGCACGCACGCCGAGATGCCAGTGGCGCTGGCGGGAGCGGTCTACAGCGTCGGGGCCTCGGCAATCTGGTATCAGTGGAAGAACCTCTTCATCACGCCGTTCTACTGGCTGATGGCGCCGGTCTTCCGCCGCATCCGGCGCACGACGATGGCGGAGTTCACCGAGGATCGCTACGGCTCGTGGATGGCCGCGCTCTACATCGTGTTCGCGATCTGCTTCTTCATCATCAATACGGGCAGCATGCTCAAGGGCGCGGGCAAAGTCATCAGTCAGGCAACTGGCGGCACGGTCGGCGTCGACCAGATCGTCGTCGCGATGACGGTGATGTTCATCCTCTACAGCTTCGTCGGCGGTCTCGTCGCGGCGGCCTGGACCGATCTCTTCCAGGGAATCCTGATCATCGTCTTGTCGTTCCTGCTGATTCCGCTCGGCTGGAGCGTGGTCGGCGGTTTGGATGGGATGCGCGCGTCGCTCGAGCCGTTCCGATTCTCGCTGGCGACGCCGTCGGGTATCGGCCCGTGGGTCATCGCCATGCTGACCATCAACGGGCTGGTCGGCATCATGGCGCAGCCGCATCAACTCGCCGCGGTCGGCACGGGCAAAGACGAACTGACCTGCCGCCGCGGCATGCTCTACGGGAACATGATCAAGCGCGTCTGCACGGTCGGCTGGGCGCTCGTTGGTTTGATCGTCGCGGCGATGATCGCCCAGGGACACGGCGATGCGAAGGCGCTGGGCGATCCGGAGAACGCGTTCGGGTATGCCTGCCGCGTGCTGCTCTTTCCTGGCGCCCTCGGCTTGATGATCGCTTCCATCCTCGCGGCGAACATGTCGACGTGCTCGGCCTTTCTCGTCGACAGCGGGGCGCTCTTCACCGAAGGCCTCTATCGTCAGCGCCTGGTCCCGAACAGGCCCGATCGCCACTACCTGTGGGTCGGCCGCGTCAGCGGCTTCGTCATCACGATGGCCGGCGTGCTCTATGCGATGTACCTCATCGAGAGCGTGCTCTACACGTTTCTCCTGACGGAGACGCTTGCGACCTTCGTCGGCATCAGCGTCCTCGGCGGCATCCTGTGGCCGCGCGCGAACCGGTGGGGCGCGCTCGCCAGCCTCGTCTCGTCGCTCGCCGCCAACTTCCTGCTCTACTACGCGACCGGTCAGCGCCTGGACCACTGGGACGCGAACGTATTTCTGGCGGCGCTCGTCGTCGGCATCGCCGCGCTCGTCGGCGTGAGCCTGATGACCGCTCCGGAGCCAGCGGCGCAGACCGATTCGTTCTTCGCGCGCCTGCAGACCTCGAGCGACGAGTACGTGGGCTACGACGAAGCCGTCGCCGCGGCGAAGAAGGAAGCCGTCGTTGCCCGGCCGCTCCTGCTCGTCAACCTGTTGCGCCTGCGAACCGTTGCTGCCGGACGCGGGTGGAGGGCTTTCCGCGAAGACATCACCGGTTTCGCTATCGGGTGGGCGATCGTGTTTGTGCTGGTCGGAGGGACGATGGTCTTGCTAGCATTCTAAACGGGCCCTCGAGCACTCCGATTTCGCCCTTCTCTTTATTCACTATTCACTATTCATTCAGCATTCAGCACTCGTAATTCAGCATTTCCGATGATCGCCTTCTCCCGAGTCAGCAAGCAGTACGGCCGGCAGGTCCTTTTCGTCGATACCTCGTTCCAGCTCAATCCGGGCGAAAAGGTGGGCCTCGTCGGGCCGAACGGCGCCGGCAAGACCACGCTCTTCCGGATGATCACGGGCGAAGAGACGCCGGACGAGGGGGACGTCTCCGTTCCCAAGAAGCTTGACCGTTGGCTACTTTCGACAGGACGTCGAGGAGATGTCCGGCCGCAGCGTGCTCGACGAGGCGATTGCCGGCAGCGGCCGCGTCGGCGACGCTGCACCACGAGCTCGAGGAGCTGCAACCAGGCGATGTCCGATCCGGATCGCGCCGACGACATGGACAAGATCCTGGCGCGCTTCGGCGAGGTCCAGGAGGAGTACGAGCACCTCGGCGGCTACGCGCTCGAGAGCCAGGCGCGCGAGGTCCTGCACGGGCTCGGCTTCGACGACGAGCGGATCGATGGCGACGTCGGAGCGTTATCAGGCGGGTGGAAGATGCGCGTCGCGATGGCGCGCGTGCTGCTCGGCCGGCCCGACGTCCTGCTGCTCGACGAGCCGACGAACCATCTCGACATCGAGTCCATCATCTGGCTCGAGGACTTCCTGAAGTCGCTGCCCGGCGCGCTGCTCATGACGTCGCACGACCGCGACTTCATGAACCGCATCGTGAACCGGATCGCCGAGATCGACTCCGGCGAGATCACGCGTCTACTCTGGCAACTACGACTTCTACGAGCGCGAGCGCGGCATCCGCGAAGCGAACCGCGAGGCGGCGTACGCGCGGCAGCAGGCGATGCTGGCCAAGGAACAGCGCTTCATCGAGCGCTTCGCCGCGCATGCGGCCAAGGCGGCGCAGGTGCAGAGCCGCGTCAAGGCGCTCGACAAGATCGAGAAGATCGAGCTGCCGAAGAAGCGGCAGGTCGTCGACTTCGACTTTCGCAAGCCGCGCGCGTTCGGGCGATCAGGTTGCCGTGCTCGAGGATGTGTCGAAGGCGTACGGCCGGCGCGTCATTCACGACGGCGTCGACCTGACGATCCGCCGCGGCGAGCGCTGGTGCGTCATGGGCCGGAACGGCGCCGGCAAGACGACGCTGCTCAAGATGATCGCGGGCGCGCTGCCGCCCGATCGCGGCGACGTCCGCATCGGGGCGAGCGTGAAGATGGGCTACTTCGCGCAGCAGTCGCTCGAGCTCCTCGATCCCGAGCTCACCGTGTGGCAGCAGATCGAGAAGGACTTTCCCGCACGAATCGATCGGCGCGCTGCGCAACCTGCTCGGCGCCTTCCAGTTCTCGGGCGAGGACGTCGAGAAGAGAATTCGCGCGCTGTCCGGCGGCGAGAAGACGCGCCTGGTCATGGCGCGCATGCTCCTCGATCCGCCGAACTTCCTCGTGCTCGACGAGCCGACGAACCATCTCGACCTGGCGACGAAGGAGATGCTCGTGCGATCGCTGTCCGACTTCGACGGCACGATGATCTTCGTGTCGCACGACCGCATGTTTCTGCGCGGCTTGAGCAACCGCGTGCTGGAGCTGGGAGGGGAGAGCGGGACGGAAGCGAAGCTGCACGCCTATCCCGGCTCGTACATCGAATACGTGCAGCGGACGGGGCATGAAGCGCCGGGAGTTCACGGGTGAGGGAAGGTCCGGCTAAAGCCGGACACTACCAAAAGTCCGGCTAACTCTTTTCGATCTTGAGCTTGGCGTGCGCTGGACGCTTCTCGGCTGGGGCACCGGCGGCGACGATCGCTCGAATCTTGGCGCGGCGCAGCAGCGTGCGCTTGCGGTTGATCTGAAACCGCGACTTCTCTCCATTCCTCTGAGACATCGAAACCTCCTGTTGCACTGCGGCGGGCAAGTCGGCGCCCTTCGTCGCAGGAACAACCAGCTAGGTTAGCACATGCGGGTGGTGTGAGTCGCGTTGTGGCGCTAATTCGCCGAATCCAGGAGCGTGCGCAGCCGCCGCACCGACGCCGCCGATACTGCGCCGTCGAGGCGTTGACCTTCGCGCGCGGCCCGTCCGACATGAATCTCTCGCATGATTTGCCGCTGCGCCAGCAGCCTCAGGAGCTCCTCGTCCACCCCGCCGCCGGCGATGATCGTCAGGCGCGAGCCGGCAAGTGCCTGGTATTCGTGTAGCCGTTCGCAGCGCGCCATTGGGCTGCCTTCGCCTCCGCTCGTCAGGATCCGATCGATCTGCGCCACTGTAGACAGCCTCGCGATCGCGCCACAGGGATCGGCTAACTGATCGAATGCGCGGTGGAACGTCACTCTGACCGCGGTGGGCACGACGTCGATCACGTCATCGATTTGCGGTTGCCCGTCGCGGGCGAAGCCGATGACGATGCCGTCGACGCCGAGGTCGGCAAACGCCGCGGCAGCGTCGGCGAGGGCGCTCCGCTCACCCGGATGCGTGGCGTAGCCGTCGTTTTCGCGAACCATGACGCGAAGCGGCAGCGAGACCTCCGCGGCGATATCCCGCACCAGGTCATGAGGCGGCGTCAGGCCGCCGGCTTCCAGATTGCGAACGACCTCGAGACGATCGGCGCCGCCACGCGCCGCCTCGCGCGCGTCGGACACACTCTGGACGATGACCTCCAGCAGCATGCGCAGCTTGCCGTTACGTCCGTCAGGCACTCGCTATACTCGACGTCATGTCGCTCCATCCCCTGCCACGCACTCTCATGTTCCAGCGCCTCGCCCGCAACGGCATCGTCGTTGTCGGGCTCTTGTCGGCGGCCATTGCGATTGGCGCGCTCGGCTATCACTATCTCGACGGTCTGCCGTGGCTGGACGCCGCGCTCAACGCCGCAATGATCCTGACCGGCATGGGCCCGGTGAATCCCGTGGTGTCGGCGCCGGCCAAAGTATTTGCGATCTTCTATGCCGTCTTCAGCGGCTTTTTCTTCCTGACGATGGCCGCCGTCCTGCTCGCACCAGCGCTGAAGCATTTCCTGCATCGATTCCACCTCGAGCTCGCCGAGCACAGCGAGCCGAAGCATCACGACAAGTCGCTGGCGGAGCGTATCCAGCCAGGTTCGAGCAGTTGAACGAGTCAGTGTTGAGGCTGGGTGCAGAGGCCTTTCGGGGTCCAGTCGTGCGCGGGCGTTGACCTTGGGAGGGTGGTGTCCTGCAGGATGAGGACGAGAGATCGGCGCGGGCCGGTGCCCGTCCCCGTCAACATCATCGGCAAGCCGTCGCGGACGACCATGCCCGGCTCACCGGCTTTCTGTTCCATCCGGCCTTCCGGCGTTTCAAGGCACATCGCTCCGTCGAGCGTGTACCAGGCCTCCATACCGGGATGTCGGTGCACCTGGGTCGACATGCCCGGCTTGAATACGCCTTCCATGTACACGGCGGCATAACGATCGGCGCGAATCAGCGGCAGCGGGCCGATCGTCGTCAGATGGGTTCCCGCCTTCGCTTTGAAGTCGGCGGCGGCAATCGTGAACAGCCAGACTTGCCCCAGCGATTCGACCACCGTGCCACGAGGGCCTTTGGCGGCGTTGGCCGCAGCCACGGTCGGGAACGACTCGATGTGCCAGAAGAGCGGCGGTTGACTGGTGAGGGCGCCGAGCTCTTCGCGCGCGGTGATGAAGCAGCCGAACTCCCGCCCGGCGCGTTCGCTGACCGGTATGCAGGTCCCGTCTGTCTGAGCCACGGCTGGGGCCGCGGAAAGGAGCAGCAGAGCCAGGCCACGGAGAAGGGGGCCACGGAATACACACGGATAACACGGATTTCGAAATACGGCAGTGCGCATGATGCGCCTCGATTGTTCAAAAAAAGACGACTCATCATACGCACAAACGATCGATCGGTGCTGTTCGTGTCGTTCTCGCCCTATCCATTCAGCGTTCGTGCGGCAGGGCAAAGAAAAGGGCGAGGCCAAGGTTCAGCGCCAGGCTGGCCTTGACGCTGACGAGCGCGAGGGCGAAGGCGACGCCGTACACGAGCGGGCCGAATCGATACGAATTCGTGATTGCCTGAGCTGCGGATGGGCTGGCGTCGCTGTTCAGGAGCCGGGCATTGCTGGCGGCGCAGTGCCACAACAAGTTGAAGCAGATGGCGATCGCGATGAAGGTTCCGTTGTAGACGAGCGCCGCCGTGCGCTGGCCGTCGTGGCCGAGATACTCGGCGACGAGCGACGTCGGAAACGGCACCACGGTGATCCCGAGCAGCAGGAGGCCGTTGAAGATCAGCAGCCGGTCATCTGCGCGCCCGATGAGCGTGAACATCCGGTGATGGTTGATCCACATCACGAGGATCGTCAGAAAGCTGGTCACGAATGCGACGTAGGCCGGCCACTGATGGGCCAGCGCTGCCGTCAGCGTCTGCCCCTCGTGAAGCTCGCGCGGCACCTTGAGGTCGAGGACGAGCAGGGTGATGGCGATGGCGAAGACGCCGTCGCTGAACGCTTCGATCCGTGCGGTATCGTTCGACACGGCCGCGATCATACGCGGCCGCCGTCAGGGTTGCGCTACCCGTTTGGGGAGGCTATTTCCAGCCCGTGGACTTGCGGGTGAAGCGCGCGGGAATCGCCGGCTTTGCTTCGGGCGCCGGCTCGGTGTCGCCGGAAGCCGCGGCAATCTCGCGCTCGAGCTCTTCGTCGTTCGGCAGGCCGGCGAACTGATCGACGAACAGCAGCGACTGCTGCGACGGGATCTCGAATTTCTTGCCGCAGGTCTTGCACGTCACCTCGTCGTCGAGGCGAAGCAGGTAGTCCCTGAGCTTGGCGAACTTGGCGCGATCTTCTTCATCCGCGCCGGCGGGGAGCCGGTCCCTCTTGGAGCGCCGCACCCACCGAATGCTGTAGTCGCTGCTGCGCCGGCATTTCGGGCACTGGTAGCGGCCCTGCCGGGTCTCCGGTTTGTCGATGAAGAATGCGCGTTCCGCGAGAGCCATGGGTCAATGTTATCTGAAATGGCTCCGGCGGTCTGTGACGTGCTTACCTGGGGGTGCGGCGGGCAAACATGGCGACAATCGGCAGGCCGACAAACGGCCAGTGACCGATGAGCTGCACCCACCAGCGATAGGTGATGCTCGGCGGGCGATGCACGAGCATCGGGATCACCGCGCACGACATGATCAACCAGATCAAGGGCCCATAGACCGCCGACACCTTGAGGACGCCGCCCGGAGAATCGAGGATGGAGCGAATCCACTCCGTCCGCCACAGCAGCAGGAAGACCGCCGACCATCCGAACGCGACGCCGATGTGCATCAGCAGGCCGATCGCAGCCGTTCGCAGTCCGCCCTCGAAGGAGGCCGGTCCGAGGAGAGTCGACGCGACGTTCTGCCAGAGACGCGTGGCCGTCGAGTTGTAGAAGAAGACAGTGAGGATCGTGGAGAAGAGTCCGTCGACTATCGCGGTCAGCGTCCCTGCGCGCAATAGTCGTGATGCGCCGCGGTGATCCGAGGGTGGCTGATCGTCATGTCAGCTATTTCTGCTTCAACACCACTCGCGAGTGCGTCCGCGCCGACTCGCGCGCCGCTTCGAGGATCTCGGTGACGATGATGTTGTTCTGCAGCGACGACAGGCTGTTCGGCTGACGCTTGCCGCGCACGACGGCCATCAGGTGCGAGATCGAATCCTTTTCATCGGGCGGAAGCGGATCGGGCGTGACGGCGTGTTCGGGTTCCTTCGGCAGAGCAATCCGAAGACCGTTGCCGCCGGTCGCAATCGCCAGGCCGTGATCACCATAGACCTCGAAGTCCTTGCGGCCGAACGGCCAGTTCCACGACGCCTGGATGATTCCCTGCGCCTTGGGATACTCGACGAGGATCGTCGCCTCGTCGTCCACCTTCGGATAGACGTCGGGCTGGAAGTGCTGCGTCACCGCGGTGACGGCGATGGGCCGCTGGTTGTCCATCATCCACGTCATCAGGTTCGCGCCGTAGCAGCCGAAGTCGTAGAGCGCGCCGCCGCCGTTGCGCACCGGGTCCGACAGCCAGTCGAGGAACTCCGGCTGGACGTTGATGGCTTTCGGCCCGTTGTGTCCGTCCATCGCGACCATCTTGCGAATGTCGCCGGCGGCCCGCTTTTCTTTGACGAGCGACCAGATGCCGCCATGGCTCGCGTACCACGTCGTTTCGTAGTTCACCAGAACCTGGATGCCGCCACGTTCTGCGGCTTGTTTAATGCGCTCCGCGTCCGCGTTGCTCACGGCCAGCGGCTTTTCCATCATCACGTGGATGCGGCGCGTCGCCGCCACTTCGACGACCATGGCATGGTCTTTCGTGTTCGTGAACGAGGCCACGGCCTCCGGCTTCACCATGTCGAGCATCACGCCGAGGTCGCCGAACGTGATGGCGTCGTCCAGCTTGTAGCGCTCGGCGTACTGCTTGCGCAGCGCCGGGTCGGGTTCGAAGATGCCGACGATCTGGACGTCCTGCCGGGCCAGGGCCGACTTCATGAAGCCGCTGACGTGGCCGTGGACGAGGCCGGCGATCGCCAGGCGCAACGGTTTCGATGTTTCCTGCGCTCTGACGGGAAGAAGCGTCGTGAGCAGCGTCAGGGCCGCGACGCCGCACATCAATCGTCTGGTCATTGATGGTCTCTGGGAGGTCTCGGCGGGCCGCGGCGTCCGTTCGCCGGCGGCGTTTCTGCGCAGGAGTGTAGCGCGTGCCGGCGACGGAGAGAAATCGGAGCTTCTAACTTCTAACTCCTAGCTCCCCTCACTCCTGTCGCAGAGCAATGATGGGATCGACACCCGCAGCGCGGCGGGCAGGGAGGTAGCAGGCGACAAGCGTCACGAGACCGAGGACGAGCACCACGGCGACATAAGAGAGTGGATCCGCGGGCTGAACGCCGAACAGCTGACTGCGCAACAGGCGGCTCGACACGACGCTCGCGGCCACTCCAACGACAAACCCGATGACGACCAGGCGGCCGCCCATCGCGAGCATCAGGCCGAGCACGTGGCGGCGCGGGGCGCCAAGGGCCATGCGCACGCCGAGCTCGTGCCGGCGCCGCATGACGTGGAAGGACAGCACGCTGTAAATGCCAGCCGCGGCGAGGGCGAGGCCGAGCGCGGCGAAGGCCGCGAATAGCGCCATCGTGAACCGCGGTTGCACGACTTCCTGGCCAAGGATCTCGCTCATCGTGATCGGGCGCCCGAGCGGCTGCTCGGGATCCATTGCCCGCAGTTCCGCGCGGACGGGTTGAGCGCGAGGTTGGGATCGCCCGACGTGCGGATGGCGAGCGTACGCTGCAGCGGCGCGATGATCGTGTACGGCATGACAACGGCCGGCATCGGCTGCGACGCGCAGTCCGGCGTTCCGCGTGTCCGCGATAACGCCGATGATCGTCACGTCCGGGGCCCGCTGCGTATCGGCAAGGGTCCGCGGTGGAGGATTTTGCAGCACGGGAAGGCGCAGCAGCGCGCCGACGGGCTCGGTTCCCGCTGGCCACAGCTTCGCCGCGGACTCGTTGATGACCGCCACCCGATCGCCACGCCGCAACTTCGGCAGCGTCGAACATCCGGCCGCGCCTGAGCGCGATGCCGAACGTCTGCAAGTGTGCCTCGCCCGCCAGATTGACCGTGATGCGTTTGGACTCGTCGGCGTTCTGTCCGGCGATCGTGAAGGGCGTCTGCGGCCCGCCGAACGGCAGCCCGAAGGTTGCGCTTTCGACGCCGGGCAAGGTCCTTACTCGTCCGATGAGATCCTCCGCGAAGCGATTTCGCTGCTCGAGCGTCTGATACTTCGCCGGGGGCAGGGGCACGCCGACTACGAGCAGATGCTCGCTTTTGATGCCCGTATCCATGTTCTGCAGCACGAAGAACGTACGCACGGTCAACCCGGCGCTGACCAGGAGCACGACGGACAGCGCGACTTCGGCGATGACGAGCAAGTTGCGCGTCCGGCCGCCGGTCGTTTCCGAGCCAGTGCTCCGACCGGCTCGCAGGACGTCGGTGACATCGGCCTTCGAGGTCTGCAGCGCCGGCACGAGACCGAAGAGCACTCCCGTGAGCACCGATATTGCCAGCGAGAAGAGCAGCACGGGCACGTTGATCGCGACGCGTGACTCGTTGGGCACGTAGAACTCAGGCATCAGCCCGACGATGGAGCGGATCGCGACGAAGGCGAAGAGCGACGCCGAGCACACCCCCGACGAGCGAGAGCAGCACGCTTTCTGTCAGCAGCTGCCGCAGCAGCCGCTTGCGTCCGGCGCCAATCGACATCCTGACGGCCATCTCTCGCGCTCTGGCAGTCCCGCGCGCCAGCTGCAGGTTGGCGACGTTGGCGCAGGCGATGAGGAGCAGGAACGCGACGGCGCCGAGCAGCAGCTGCAGGCTCGACTGCATCTCGCCGCTGGCGACGGTGACGTCGAGATAGTTGCGCAGCGACGTCGTGAAGCCTTCCTTCGGGAACGCCGCCGGCTTGGCCTGGGCGAGCTGAAGGTGCACGGCGCCGAGCTGTTCCTCGGCGACCTTACTGGAAACACCCGGCTTGAGCCGGACGATGGGATTGGTCCACGGGAGGTCGGTGCGGTCATCGACAGCGGCAGCCAGAATCCGTTGTTGCCGTACCAGCCGAAGCGCGGCGGCATGACGCCGACGATCGTGTGCGGCCGGCCATTCAGTTGCAACGTCCGTCCGAGCGCCGTCGGGCTGCCTTCGAAGAGACGCTGCCACAGGCGGAAGCTCAGGACGACGACCGGCTCGACCTCGCCATCGGGACGGATGTCGCTTGGTTGAATCGTCCTGCCGATGACCGGTGGCACGCCGAGGAAGTTGAAGGCGTTCCCGGAAAGGAGCACGCCGCCAAAACTCTCGGGTGCGAACTCGCCCGTCATCAGCACGGTCTCGATCGACGTCGTCATCACGTCGGCAAACGCCGGAACCTCGCGGAGCGACCGCACCTCGTCGACGGTATAGGTATGGCCGCCGCGGCCTTCGCGGGGGGTTGCCTCCGGCGCCCAGATTTCGCCCGGCCTGGCGTATGGGTACGGGTCGATGAGCACCCCGTAGACAACGCTGAAGATGGCGGAGGTGGCGCCGATGCCGAGCATCAACGAGAGGAGGGCCACGAGCACGAAGCCGGGGCTGCGCCGCAAGGAGCGGACGGCGTAGGCGAGATCTCTAGCGAGGACTTCCAGCCACGATTGCATGCACTTCTCCCTGAATGTGCAGGATTAGACGGATGGAGCGGGCGTTACGTTTGCAGGAAACAGGGCCGATGTAACGGGCGCGAGGCCGGATGAGCTCTCCGGAGGTGTACCTCCTCCATGGCGTGGGCGATCCAGCCAATCGTTCGTCCGGTCGCAAAGAGCACGGCCGGGGCATCGTCTGGGAGCGCGAACGTTCGGGTAATCGCCGCGAGGCCGCAGTCGAGGTTGGGGGCATCCTGGAGAACCTCCGCGCCGGCGCGGACAAGATGCCGGAAGGGTGCCCACGAGCGCGCGTTGCCGCTCGATTCGGCCATCTGCAGGAGAATCCGCCCGCGCGGATCGCCGTTCGGGTAAAGCGGATGACCGAAACCGGGCACGGTATGGCCGGCGCGAAGCTGTTCCGCGATCGTGGCGCGCGCCTGCTTCAGCGTTGAAATCTGCGCCGCCAGCTGCAGCACACGCGTTCCGCGGCTCCCCCGTGCTTGTAACCCTTCAACGTGGCCATCGCGGCCGAGACGACGTCATAGGGCGTGGCGCCCGCCGACGCCGCACACCTGGCGGTAAACGCCGAGACGTTCAGCTCGTGGTCCGCGCAGAGAACCAGCGCCGTTCGAATCACGTCGGCGACCGCCGTCCCTCTTCGGCGCCCAGGCGGCTTGCAGCGCCCGGTGAACAGGGTTGCCGCGCGTCGCGCCGCGCGATGATGGCGGTCAACAACCGAATGATGCGAGCGCCTGTCAGCCGGACCGCCGGCGGGCGCAGATCGTAGGACGCCAGGTCGATCGCCGCGGCGATCGGCAAAGCGGCCTGAAGCAGAGTGAACGCGCTCCTTGCGCGCAGGTTCGCAGCTGCGCCAGTTGGCGAGCGGTCAGAGGGCAGGGTTGCTCGAACAGCCGCTCCTTCATCGGTCTCTTCCGCCGGCCCACAGCAGCGCCGCCGACTTCTTCCGCACTCGACGTCTCCGCGAGCTTCACCGCATCACGCCCGCGATAGTAAAACCTCCGTTGTGGATGAGGGTGATGCCCGACTCCAGGACGGGCCCGCCCCAATGGAGCCCCCGTGCGGCCGCCCTGGCCGGATCGCGACGCGCCTCTTTCCGTTCTTTCAAGCGCTCGACGTCTTCCCGGTAGTAGCGGCGCTCTCGTGGCCGGCCGGTACCCGCTCCGACCGCAATTGGCCGCGGCTCGTGTACGCGTACAGCGTCGCCCGCGTGACGCCGAGGGCGTCCGCCGCCTGCGTTGCCGTGAGGAAGTAGCGGCCGGTCTGCATGTCAGGTTGATTTACAATCAATATTGACAATGTAACAGCGACTCCTCAAACGATCGAAAGCATGAGCGAACGGACTGGAAGATGTCGTCGCCGCATCGACTCGGCTCAGCCACGTCGATGGCGAGGCCGGCCGGCTGACAATCGCCGGGTACGCCGTTGAAGATCTGGCTCCGTACGCCAGTTTCGAAGAGATGGCGTATCTGCTCCTGCATGGCCGCCTGCCGGAACCATCCGAGCGCGCTGCAGTTTCGCGCGGGACCTGGCAGAACGGCGAGCGCTCTCCCGGGCGTGCAATCGAGGTACTTCACGAGGCTGCGGCGCGCAAAGGCATCGCCCATGGATGCCTTGCGAATGGCAGCGGCCGTTCTCAGCCTCGGCCGCGAGGAAAACCCGCTGGACGACGCGATGACCGCGATTGCGTCCTTCCCGACAATCGTCGGGACCTATTGGCGTCTTCGCAACGGTGAAGGGCCGGTCGCCCGTGCGTACCGATCTCGCGCACGCGGCCCACTACCTCCATCAGGTGTTCGGCGCCGAACCATCAGCCGAACGAACCCGTGCTCTGGAGACCTATCTCAATACCGTCTGCGATCACGGTCTCAACGCCTCCACGTTTGCGGCAAGGGTCATCGTGTCGACGCGATCCGATGTCATCTCGGCGCATCACCGGCGCAGTGGGTGCGCTCAAGGGCCCGTTGCATGGCGGCGCACCCGGTCCGGCGCTCGACATGGTGTTCGAAATCGGCGAGCCGGAGCGCGCGGAAACCGTCATCCGCGCCAGGCTGGATCGGGGTGAGCGCCTGATGGGATTCGGACACCGCGTCTACCGGGTGCGCGATCCGCGGGCCGATGTCCTGGCCCAGGCCGCCGAGCGCTTCTATTCGAGCGACGGCGATCGGGCCCTCTATGACCTCGCCCGGAAGGTCGAAACCACGGCGCTTCGCCTGCTCGCGCGAGCTCAAGCCGGACCGCCGGCTCGACACCAATGTCGAGTTCTACACCGCCCTGTTGCTGCACGGCCTGGGACTGCCGTCCGAATTGTTCACCCCGACCTTTGCCGTCGGACGCGTCCTCGGCTGGGCGGCACACTGCCTCGAGCAACTTCGCGACGGCAGGCTGATTCGGCCGCAATCGGCCTACATCGGCCCGACGGATCTGGTTCTCACGCCCCGTTGAAGTGCGACGCTTCCTTGCGGTTCGCGGCAGATGCCTGTCTTGCACGCCGCGATCGCACCCCATGCAGGGCGCGGATGAGTTCGATGACGCCGACAACCGTTGCGGCGGCCATGCCCAGCTGTCCCACCTGGTTGAGCATCCCGATGAGAGGCTCGACCGGCTTGCCGTCGGGAAGCGTGGCCCCAGGTACGGCAACCACCAGCTCACTCGCTTGCAGGAGCACGAGCGTGACGACAACGCCACCCGCGTGCAATGCGGCGCGGAGATATCCCCGCGCCGGCGTCCAATACGGACGTGCCACATTGGTTCCGTGCAGCGCAAGCGTCGCAAACGACATCAGCAGAATGGCTGGAAAGACCATGGACCAGATTGGCGCCGGGGCGATGAAGGCGGCGGCGGGGCCAAAGATCATGGCTGGCGCCCACGGCAGCATCGCCAGCCAGATGGTCGCCGCGGCCACCAGCAGGAATTCGCAGATCGATCTCGTTCGCGAGATCGCGTCGCCGGGAGCGACCACGGCCGGCAGCGTCCGCGGATCCCAGGAGTGAGTCAGCTTCACGCGTGTTCGCGCCCAATCCAGCGCCGCAAAGCCCAGAGTCGTCCAGGCGAAGACCATGAGGGCCCGGCCCGGATACGCGAGAAACGCTTCCAGCAGGTGCCGGCCGGCGTTGCCCTGCATCACCGTCCCGATCGTCAAGAGGACGACGGTCACGAGCAGCGCGATGCCAAGGCCCGCTTTGAGCGCGAAGACGTAGATGGGGAAGAAGGTCGGTCCGATCAGCTGCTGATTCGACCGGTAGCGTCCCGCGACCATCATCGGATGGCCATGTGAGTGGAGGAGCGCCGCCAGTTCGTCCTCCGTGAGCGGACGGCCGAGATCGCCTTCGCGATCCTCGATGGCCGAGTGCAGGTTTTCTGACAGCTCGCGAACGATGTCGTCCTGCTGCGCGCGCGGCAGGAAAAACCTAACGGCTTGCAGGTATCGGTCCAGTAGTTCCATGTTGTGTCTCCGCAAGGATGTCGTCGAGGGCGGTGTCGAGGCTGCGCCACTCGACGAGGAGCAGCGCAGCATGCGCTGGCCCTTCGGCCGACAGGCGGTAGAACCGCTTGTTGCGTTTGCCCTCTTCCCGCCACTCGCTGACGAGCAGACCCTGGGTCTCCAGCCGGCGCAGCAACGGATAGAGCGTGCCTTCGTCGACGACGAGGCCGTGTTCGGCGAGATTTTGCGCAGCGTGTAGCCGTACTGCTCTGACCGGAGCGCCGCGAGGACGGCGACGGTGAGGCACCCGCGCCGAAGTTCCAGCCGGAGGTTGTCGAAGAGCGCTGCGTCGAATGGGCTACCGTGTGCCATATACTGTCTGCCAAACACTGTATGACACACAGGTAATCATGTCAATGTGGGTGAAATGCTGGGGTTTTGCGCCATTCCAACTTGTTAAACTGCTGCCGCGTGACCCCCGATCCCAAGGCGACCTTCGCCGCCGCGCTCGACGCGCTCGTCGCCCAGGTGAAGAAGGACCGCTGCATCCTGGCGGCGATCCTCTGCGGCAGCCTGTCGCACGACACGGTCTGGGCGAAGTCGGACATCGATCTCGTGCTCGTGACGATCGACGACAGGAAGGTCGAGCCGCTCGACATGGCGCTCGTATGCCGACGGCGTGAACGTCCACGCGATCCTCATGCCGCGCGCGGCGTTCCGCAAGACGGTCGAAGGCTCGATCGCAGCAACTCGTTCATGCACTCGTTCCTGGCCAAGGGCCGGCTGCTCTACACGCACGACGACACGATCGCCGATCTCTGCGCGCGGCTGCACGAGCATCGGCGCGCGCGATACGCGAGATGCAGCTGCTGCGCGCGGCGACGAGCGCGCTGCCGGCCGATCTACAAGGCGCACAAGTGGCTGGTCACGCGCGGCGACCTCGACTACACGGCGCTGTGGATCCTCTATGCCGCGACGTCGCTCGCGCGAGATCGAGGTCATCAGCGCCGGCCTGCTGGCCGACCGCGAGGTGATTCCGCAGGCGCTGGCGCTCAACCCGGCGTTCTTCAAGACGATCTACACCGATCTGCTGAACACGACGAAGACGCCGCGACAGCGTGCAGGCCGCGCTGGACGCCGTGGACGGCTATCTCGCCGAGCGCGCGCGCGGCGCTGTTCGCGCCGGTGCTCGACTACCTGCGCGAGGCCGGCGAGGCGCGCTCGGCCGCGAGATCGAGGCGCACTTCACGCGGCACTTCGGCGTCGAGCGGCGTGACGACGGCGTGCGAATACCTGGCCGACCAGGGGCTCATCGGCAAGGCGTCGACGCCGGTCCGGCTGACGAAGAAGAGCAACGTCGAGGTCCAGGAGCTGGCGTTCTTCTACCTGCGAGCACCTGACTTGATCACGAAGCGGCGCTGGACGCGCATGGAGCCCGTAGCCAAGACCTCATGCCTGCACGAGCTCCATGGCAGATCCGCCCAAGACGCCCAAACCTGCAGCGAAAGCCAGCACCGCTCGCACGACGGTCGCCGTCCAGGGCGCGCGCGTCCACAACCTCAAGAACATCTCGGTCGAGATTCCCCGCGACCGGCTGATCGTCGTCACCGGACTGTCGGGCTCGGGCAAGTCGAGCCTGGCGTTCGACACGATCTACGCCGAGGGGCAGCGGCGCTACATGGAGTCGCTCTCGAGCTTTGCGAAGCGGTTCGTCGCGCAGGTGGCGAAGCCCGACGTGGACTTCGTGTTCGGGCTGTCGCCGGTGATCTCGATCGAGCAGAAGACGCTCACCAACAACCCGCGCTCGACGGTCGGGACGATGACCGACATCGCCAGCTACCTGAATCTGCTCTACGCCACGATCGGCGAGCCGCACTGTCCGCGCACCGGCGAGCCGACGCCGAGCCGGACGTCCAGCCAGATCCTCGAGGCGATCCTGTCGCTGCCCGAAGGCACCGAGATCGAGCTGCGCGCGCCGGTCTTCAAGGTCTACGGCGAGGACCTCGATTTCGTCTTCACCGAGGTCCGCAAGAAGGGCTGCCGCCGGCTGATCATCGACGGCAAGCCGGTGGACCTGTCCGACGAGGTCGAGCTCGACGAATCGTCGGTCACGGCACATGGACGCCGTCGTCGATCGGTTCATCGTCGGCCGGAAGCACGAGAAGGCGATCAAGGCGGGGATCGCCGCGACGCTGCTCGTCGGCGACGGCCTGCTGCAGGTGCACGTCGTCAAGGGCGCGAGCAAGGCGGAGGCGGAGCGGTTCTACACAGGACGTCTGCAGCACGACGCACCATTTCGTCTACGGCGACATCGGGCCCGACTACTTCATGTTCAACAACCCCGAGAGCGCGTGCCGCACCTGCGGCGGCCTCGGGGTGGACAAGCTCACGCACCCGGAGCTGCTGGTGCCCGACCCGAAGCGCAGCATCCTCGGCGGCTGTTTCGTGCCGCGAAGCGTTCAAGTACAACCCGGACACCTGGGACGGCCGGGTGATGTACAGCCTCTCCAAGGCGCTCGGGTTTCTCGCTCGACACGCCGTGGAAGGACCTGCCCGAGAAGCCGCGCGCAACGCGATCCTCTACGGCATCGAGCCGAGGAAGGTCAAGCTGATCGTCGCCGCCGGACGCGAAGGTCAAGCGCGACGAGCGGGAAGGCCAGCGAGGTCGGCTTTCAGCGGCATCGCGCGGCGCATCGAGCGCTACTACCGGCGCTACCGCCAGCGGGGCGAAGCCAACTCGCGGATGGAGGCGTGGCTCGACAAGGTGATGGTCGAGCACACCTGCCCCGACTGCAACGGCGCGCGCGTCCGCGCGACGCGGCTGCTGTTCACCGTCGCGCGGCAAGACGCTGCACGACGTCGGGCAGCTCAACTTCGACGAGCTGCACGCGTTTCTCGGCACGGTCAAGCCGACGGGCCGCGGCGCCGACGCCGGCCGGCAGGTGCTGAAGGAGATCCGCGGCCGGCTGCGAGCTGCTCCTCGGCATCGGCCTCGACTATCTGAACTTCAACCGCCGATCGGGCACGCTCTCAGGCGGCGAGTCGCAGCGCATCCGCCTGTCGACGCAGATCGGCTCCGGGACTGATGGGCATGCTCTACGTGCTCGACGAGCCGAGCATCGGCCTGCATCCGAAGGACAACGTCAAGATGATCGCGACGCTCGAGCGCCTCCGCGACATCGGCAACACCGTCATCGTCGTCGAGCACGACGAGGACACGATTCGCGCCGCCGATCACATCGTCGAGATGGGGCCGGGCCCCGGCGTGCACGGCGGCACGCGTCGTCGTGCAGGGGACGATCGACGACGTGCTCGCGCTGCAAGGCGTCGCCGACCGGGCAGTTCTTCTCGGGCAGGCGGTCGATCGCGACGCCGACGACGGCGCCGGAACGGCAACGGCAAGGCGCTCGATCGTGCGCGGCGCGCGCGAGAACAACCTCAAGTCGGTCGACGTGACGATTCCCGCTCGGCAAGCTCGTCGCGATCACCGGCGCGTCGGGATCGGGCAAGAGCACGCTGGTCAACGACATCCTCTACAAGGTGCTGTGGAAGCGGCTGGTCGACACGCGCACGCTGCCCGGCGACGCACGACGGCGTCGACGGCGTCGAGCACGTGCACAAGGTCGTCAGCATCGACCAGTCGCCGATCGGCCGCAACAGCCGCTCGAATCCGGCGACCTACATCGGCTTCTACGACACGATCCGCGATCTCTTCACCGAACGCGCCGCTCTCGGTCGAGCGCGGCTACAAGCCCGGCCGCTTCAGCTTCAACGTCAAGGGCGGCCGCTGCGAGGAGTGCCAGGGCGAAGGCGGCATCACGACGCAGCTCTACTTCATGCCCGACGTCGAGGTGACCTGCGGCGCCTGCAAGGGCGCGCGCTTCAACAGCGAGACGCTCGAAGTGACCCTCCGCGGCAAGACGATCGACGACGTCCTGAACATGTCGGTCGAGGAGGGCGTCGACGTTCTTCGCCGAGCGAGCCGGCCGATCGCGCAGGAAGATCGAGGTGCTCGAACGACCTCGGCCTCGGCTACCTGACGCTCGGCCAGTCGGCGACGACGCTGTCGGGCGGCGAGGCGCAGCGCGTCAAGATCGCGACCGAGCTCAGCACGCTGCAGCGCTCGAAGCACACCGTCTACATCCTCGACGAGCCGACCACCGGCCTGCACCTCGCCGACGTCGAGCGGCTGCTCGAGTCGCTGAACCGGCTGGTGGACGCCGGGCACACGGTGCTGCTGATCGAGCACCACCTCGACGTCATCAAGACCGCCGACCACGTGATCGATCTCGGGCCCGGAGGGCGGCCACGCCGGCGGGCGAAGTCGTCGCCACCGGCACGCCCGAGGACGATCGCCGCGTGCAAGGCGTCGCACACGGGGCGGTTCCTGAAGCGCCATTCGCGCGCATAGCGCGTCGTCCAGCGGCTCGCACGACTGACGGGTCAGCACGAGGGCCACGATGACGCGATGATCTACGAAGGTCGTGCCGCTAGGTCTTCAGACGAACGTCGTCTTCGTGATTGATCGCGTCGTCGCTATCTGCGTCACCGTGCTGCGGGACGGCGTTATTGGATCAGTCTAAAAAGACGCGATGTTGCTTTTCTTTGCGCTGTTCTCCGTTCCGCTCCCTCGCGTCGTCGAAGACGGTGCGCCCGCCGAGCGACGGTGAGATCGTGCGTTCGTAGGCGATGACGCCAGGGACATCTGCCGTCGGCTGACGCCGGCGCTCGATCGCGCGCGCGAATTTGTCCAGCCGGGAGAAGCCATCGAGCTTGTCGCCGTGGCCCAGCTTTGCGCCGTCGAGCGCTCGTCGGAGCACAGAAATCGACTCGTCGTACGTCTTGAGGGGAACAGGGAACGGATGACCGTCCTTGCCGCCGTGGGCGAACGAGAATCGCGCCGGATCGTCAAACCTCGTCGGCGTGCCATGGACGACTTCTGCGATCGAGGGCCAGTGACTGCAGCGTCCGTGGTCCGAGCTGTTCGAGGAGCAGGAACGAGGCGAAGTCGCGGAGGTCGCGTTCGTGGGCCAGCGCGAGCACCGCTCCCAAGCGCTTCTGGTTGACGTCGGATCGGCGAACGTCATGGTGCCGCGGCATCTCGAGGCGGCGCACTTCGGCCAGCGTCCGTTGCGGATCGTCGCGGCTGATGGTGAGGAGAGCCTCCTGCGCCGGACGTGCCCGGCCGTCCACCAGGTTTCTGATGACGCCGGCGTGCTCACCGACGATCGCGGTGTGCGGATCGGCCGTGAAGTCGCGGACGGCCGGCGAGTGCCAGTGGTAGCGCCGCGCCAGCCGGCTCGACTCGTTCATGCCCTGCTGGACGACGGCCCACTCGCCGTCGGCGGTCAGCACGAACGTATGCAGATAGATCTGAAAGCCATCGGCGATCGCGTTGTTGTCGATGCGCGCGGTGAGGCGGCTCGTCCGGACCAGCGCATCGCCATCGAGACTGATGCGATCGGCTATCGACCGCAACTCGCAGGCGTCTTTCGGGAATGCTTGCCGCGGCCGCCACAGATATAGACGCCGAGCTCGTGGGCGCGCTGGGTTGAGGCCCTTCTTCAAAGCGCCCATCACCGACGTCGTGATGCCGGACGAGTGCCAGTCCATGCCCATCACCGAGCCAAGCGCCTGGAACCAGAATGGATCGCTCAGTCTCGTGAGGAAGCGCGCTGCGGCCGTAGTGATGGAGAACGCTCTCGGAGATCGCAGTGCCGAGCGTCACCATCCGCGTCGCCAGCCAGGCTGGCACCCGGCCGCCGTGCAACGGGAGATCGGCGATGCCTGATCGCTTCACAACACTATCTTGTCATTTCGCGGGCGCCGTCGGACGCGCTGTCGCCAACATGGCGTAGAGCGAGCCGCGCTGGTACAGAGAAGGTCGTGTGCCCAGTATCGAGAGAGACGTATAGCCGAGGTCCGTGAAGAGTTGACGAGCCGAGTTCTGATCGAGGGGGTGAGGCACCCAGGGGTTCCCGCGACGCAAGTCGTACTGACGATGAGGAACTGGTGGTGCGCCCGGAGCTGCGACGCGCACTTTCGGACGAAGGTGCTCTGATGGCGCACGTAGTGGAGCGAGTTTGCCATCAGGATGCCATCTAAGTCAGTGAACGGCCACGGTTGCTGCGTGAAGTCGGCGCGTTGATGGACGATGCGCGATCCGTGAAATTCGTCCGGCAGCGAGCGCAGAGTCGCTGCATCCTGATCGACCGCGTAGATCGTGCTCCCCGCCGGCAGCAGAGAGGCGAGGGCGAGAGTGAACGTCCCATCCCCGCAACCGAGATCAGCCCAGGTCGCCGGTGCGGGTGAGGTCGCCAGGCGGGCGCTCGAGATGAGGTCGACGGCGTCGTCGTGGGTCACGGGTCGATCATAGTGCCGAGGTTCGGAGGGGACGGAGCTAACGGGATCACAAGGAAACGAAGAAACGAAGGGTTGGCTGAGGGCTGGACGCACGCCGGCCGGAGGCCGGCGTAGAGAGGGCGAGCGGCCACCAGGTTCGCAAACACGCGCGAGCTGTCACCAGCGTGCTTGCGAGCCGGTGGCCACTCGTCCTCTCACCGCGCGTAGCGCGGTGCGTCCACTGCGGCAACCGATCCGAGAACTCCGTTACTTCGTTGCTCCGTTGTGATCCGTTTCCTCCGTCCCCTCCGCTATCTCATTCCCGGCGACTGAGCGAGAACGTGCCAGCGCCGCCATCGGCGTCGACCTTGCCGGTTGCCTTGTTCTTGGCCACGGTGCCCTCCATGGTGATGAGGACGGCGTCGTTGTCAGTCTTGCCCAGTTGCAGCTTGAGCGCGCCGGTCTTGGGATCGAACGTGCCTTTTTTCACATCGCCGGGGCTCGGCAGGCCGGTGAACGTCCCGGTGACCGCGCTCGAACCGTCGAATTTGAGGACCATCTCGATCTCATACGCGCCGCCGGCGTGGCCCAGCTGCATCTCACCGGTCCAGGTTCCGGACACAGGATCCGATTTCGCATTCTTCGACTGAGTAAAGGCAGGAACCGCGGCGAACAGCGCGATCAGCAACACGACGAACGGCAGGCGCTTCATGATGTCTCCTGTGAAGGTTATTCGTGCCGCAAGGCAATGGCGGCATCGATACGTGCGGCCCGCCACGCGGGGAGGACGGCGGCGACGGCCGCAGCTACGAGGAGCGTTCCGGCTGGCAGCAGCAAGCTGCGAAGGGCGAAGGGTTGGACCTCGAACAGCAACGATTGAACGAAACGCGACAGATACAGTCCGCCAAGTGTCCCGAGCGCGATGCCTGCGAGCGTGGCGCCGCCGGTGTCCGCAAGCATCGTTCGAATGACAGTCAGATGCCGGGCGCCGAGCGCTACTCGTATACCGATCTCCCGTGTCCGTTCGAGAACGGTGTAACTCAAGACTCCATAGACGCCGACGCCAACAAGGATGAGCCCGACGCAGGCGAAGAAGCCGGAGATCAGCAGCAGCATGCGTTCGCGCAGGACGGTCTGCCCGACCAGAACCGACTGCGGCGTCATGGCGCTGACGCGGAGAAGCGGGCTCGTCGCCTGGATGGCGTCGCGCAGACGCGCCGACACGCCCTCGTGCAGCGCCGTCGCGCGAACATAAATCGTGACTCGCGCTCCCTTTCCGCAGCGGGATGTACACGGTGGGCACCGCTGGCTGCCGGATGTGGTACTTCGTGTCCGCGGCAACGCCGACGATCTCGCTCGTCGTACGGCCGAGAGCGGATCCGAAGCGTCCTTCAAGCCTGCCGCCGATAGCGTTCTCCTGGCCGAAGTACAGGCGGGCAAACGTTTCACTGACGATGATGCTCGCCGACTGATCGCTGTCGATGTCGCGCCGTGTGAAGCTGCGGCCGTCGATCAGGCGGATGGACATCGCTTCGAAGAAGCCGTCGCTGACCGGCTTCATGTTCGCCTCGATGCCAGCGTATTGCGTTCCCGGCGCTTGAAACGTGTGCGTCCACGCCTGGCCAAGCATGTTGAACTCGGCGGCTCCGACGGCCTCGACGCCAGGCATGGCGCGCAGGCGATCGAGCGCTTCGAATGTTGCTACCCGTCGTGGCGCGATCTCTTCCTTGCGCGATGAATCGAGCGTCAGCAGCAGGACGTCGGCCGAGGCAAAGCCGGGACTGACTCGTGATAGACGCACGAACGACAGCATCAGCAGGCCGCCGACGAACAATACGATCATGCCGAACGCAATCTGCGCCATGACGAATGGCCGCATGGACCTGCTCCGGCCGCTGGCCATTCGATCGCCGGAGGACTTCAGCCCGATCATCGGCGCGACGCGCGACGCGTGCAGCGCCGGCGCCAGTCCGAAGAGCGCCGTGGCAATCACGATCAGCGAGCCGGCAAATGCCGCCACGCGCCAATTGATGCCCAGGTCGAGATAGAGCGGGTCGTTGATGGAGGCGAGGAGGCTGATGATGGCCGGCGCGGCGGCGTTGGCGATGGCCAGGCCGACAGCGCACGCCGCTATCGCCAGCATGGCGCTTTCGATGAGCACCTGCTGGATCAAACGGCCGCGGCCGGCGCCGATGGAGACGCGGAGAGACATCTCGCGTTCGCGTGTTGCTGTCCGCGCCAGGAAGAGGTTCGTGACGTTCGAGCCCGCTATCAGGAAGATCAGCGCCGCCGTCGTGGCCAGGATCCAGAGCGAACGCTCGAACTGCTGACGCAGCGGTGACGGGCCGTTGCTCGCGGAACGGACGTAGAGCGGGGTGGCGCGATAGCGGGCGATGCTCTCGGGCGATCGCCGCGGGTCCGCGGGCTCCGCGCGCCGGAAGTCCGTAAAAGCAGTGTGGAGCACGCTCGCCGCCTGCTCGCGCGGAACCCCGTCCTCGAGGCGGCCGAAGATTCGGAACCAGTTCCACGCACGGCTCTCAAAGGCCCTGGCGTCGTACATCATGTTCGGCAGCCAGACGTCCGTCGGCCGCCCGGCTCGACACCGGTGAACCTGCCTCGGCCACGCCGACGATCTGCAGTTGCTTGTCCTCGACCGCGATCCAGCGGCCGATCACGGCCGTGTCACCGCCGAAACGGCGCATCCAGAATGCATGGCTCAGGACGGCGACCGGGCTCGACAGTGGCTGCAGATCGTCTTCGGGCGACACGAGGCGTCCTATCACCGGCGAAACGCCAAAAAGGGTGAATGCGTCTCCACCGACGTACTGCGCACGCACGAGCTCTTTGGCGCCCGCGGCAGCGTCGATGACGGCCGGGCGCATGACCTGCGTGCTCACGGCAAAGAGACTGGCGCGGCCGCGCGCCGCGTCGCGCAGCCGTTCGAAGAGCGGATAGTTGAAGGTGTCTCCTTCGGGCCGTTCCGCCGTGTAGGTCGGAAACGCCAGGTAGATGAGGCGGTCAGGCTCTCGAACTGGCAGCGGCCGGAGCACGAGGGCGTCGACGAGCGTGAAGGCCGCGACGCACGCGCCCAGGGCAAAGCCAAGGGACACGACGGCGGCGATGGTCCCGGTCATGTCCTTCCGTAGACGCCGCAGGCCGAAGGTGATGTCGCGGGCCACCGAGTCGAGCCAGGCATGAGCTTGATGTCGCGGCTATCCTCACGCAGTCGGAGGCGATTACCGAACCGCTTCGCCGCAAGCGCTGCCGCGTCCTCCTTTGACAGACCCTCGGCCATCAGGTCACGCGTGCGCGCCTCGAGATGGAACTGCAGTTCCTCTTGCAGGTCACGTTCGAGACTGCCCGGCCGTATTGCGTTTGTCAGCCGCGACCACAGGGACATCTTGCGCTCCTAGGCCAGCTTGAGGATCTTGCCGACGGCGGCGGTGATCGCCTTCCATCGCACTTCCTCGGATTCCAGTTGCTTGCGCCCGGCGGGCGTCACTTCGTAGACGCGCGCGCGCCGTCCGGTGTCGGTGGTCGTCCATCGCGCCTTGATCCAGCCGGCTTCCTCGAGCCGATGGAGCGCCGGATAAAGCGATCCCTCCTCGACGCGCAATGTCTCGTCCGACATGCCTTCGATCTGAGTGGCCAGCCCGTAGCCGTGCAGTGGACCGCGGCGGGCGAGCAGCTTGAGTACCAGGAGGGGCAGCGACCCCTGCAACGCATCTTGACGTGCCATGCGTATGTACTCTTACTAAGATATCTGTGTATGTCAAGCGCGCCTTGGATGGCTGCGCTCTACGGATAAAGACGACGAGGCGGCAAAATGGTTAACGGGCTGGCGGATCGGTCGCGGCGGAACGGCTCTCGAACAGCTGGCGTGCGCGTCGATCCGGGCGCAACCACAGCAGCAGGATGACGCCAATCGCCGCAGCAACGGCGACGACATGGCCCTCATAGCGATGGATGTCTTCGATGAGGAGCTCGAGCACGTGGCCGATCACGGCGCCAAACGCGCCGACGAGGACCGCCCATAAGAAGGCCCCGGCGTCAAACCGTAGCCGAAACGCAGGAACAGGCTGGTCAGCACGCCCTATACGTTGAACTTGAACAGGAGCA
Source organism: uncultured Acidobacteriota bacterium (assembly GCA_963830815.1). GTDB lineage: Bacteria > Acidobacteriota > Vicinamibacteria > Vicinamibacterales > 2-12-FULL-66-21 > DATBJJ01. Next base: position 198,749 of record CAWHNN010000027.1, read on the forward strand.
CGTCGCCGTCGGCGACGACGTATTCCTTGCCTTCCATTCGGTAGAGGCCCTTGCCGCGCGCGGCCGCGACCGAGCCGCAGGCGACGAGATCGTCGTAGGCCACCGTCTCGGCCTTGATGAACCCTCGTTCGAAGTCGGAGTGAATGACGCCCGCGGCCTTCGGCGCGGTGTCGCCGACGCGGATCGTCCAGGCGCGCACTTCTTTCTCGCCGGCGGTGAAGTACGTCTGCAGGCCGAGCAGGTGATAGGTGGCGCGGATGAGCGCGGCGATCCCGCTTTCCGGCACGCCGAGCTCGCGAAGATACGCGTCGCCTTCTTCCGGCGTCAGGTCGACGAGATCGCTCTCGAGCTGCGCGCTGATGACGACGGCTTCGCAGTTGAGATGCGTCTTCACGTACTCACGGACCTTCACGACGTACGGATTGGTCTCGGCGGTCGCGAGATCGGATTCCTTGACGTTGCACGCGAAGATCGTCGGCTTGTCGGTGAGCAGGAAGAGCGGCCGCGCGAGCGCGCGATCCTCAGCCGACAGCGGCTACCGAGAACGCCGGCTTGCCGGAGTCGAGCGCGGTCTCGAGCGCCGCGAGCACGACTTCTTCCGCCGCCGCACCCTTGTCTCCGCGCTTGACGTCCTTGGCGACGCGTTCGCGGCGCCGCTGCACGCTGTCGAGATCGGCGAGGATGAGCTCGGTGTTGATGACCTCGATGTCGCGCACCGGATCCACCGTGTCCGCGACATGGTGCACGTCGGGATCGTCGAAGCAGCGCGCGACCTGGATGATGGCGTCGACCTCACGCACGTGCGTGAGGAACTTGTTGCCCAGCCCCTCGCCCTGACTGGCGCCTTTGACGAGTCCGGCGATGTCGACAAACTCGATCGCCGCCGGGATGATGACGGTGGTGCCGGCAATCTTCCGCAGCACTTCGAGGCGTGCGTCCGGCACCGTCACCATGCCGACATTCGGGTCGATGGTGCAGAACGGATAGTTGGCAGCTTCCGCCTTGCGGCTGCGGGTGATGGCGTTGAACAACGTCGATTTGCCGACGTTTGGGAGACCGACGATTCCAGCTCTCAGCATGTGTGGCCCGCGACTGCAGTGTAAACACTTGAGCATAGCAGGCCGTCGGCGAAGAGGCCACCCCTGACTGCTTCCTACGGCGGCGTTAGCCGTCGCCGGAGATCGGCGATCGCGCGCTAAGTCGCTCGAACTCCTCGCGCCGGTTCGGTGATATCGCCGCCGTCTCGGTGTTGCTAGGTGGCCGCTGAGAGTCCATCTGACTCGTCGGACCTCAGCCCTTCACGACGAACGAACGAGAAATCAGAACACGGGTTTAGCGGCGGGCTTTCGCCTGCGTCAGGCGCCACGACACCGACAGCAGATCGTGCAGCGCGTCCTCGTCCAGGCGCCCGAGGCGTGCCAGGACGACAGGGTGGCGTCGATAGTAGTCGGTGATGTAGTAGGTGTCGGGAGCCTCAGCGAGCAGATTCTCCCGGTCTTCGGCCGTGGTCCTGACGATCAGCGTTTCCGCTTCTGCCGAAGGGTGGGTCGCCAGTCCGGCCATGAACGCCCCGCCACGTTTCAGGACCGGGGAGCCATCGGCATTCCGCGCTCCATCCACGCCTGGCAGCGTCAGCCCTGGCGACCTTGACCCGATCAAAGGCATGTCCGCTCATTCCGCCGCCGCCTCGATAACGAGCTCGTCGGTGTCGTTCTCAAAGGGCGTCCATCGAACGCGCCGGCGATGTGCACCGACGCAAGCCGGCCTCCTTCGGTGGGCGCCGGATGATCCTTCGGGTACAGGTAGGCGATGCCGGAGGCGGTGCAGCGACGTTCGCGTCAGGGTGCCATCCGGGCCGAACTCCTCGAAGCGATGCTCGGATTGCAGCCGCAACCGTCCCGCATGTGTATGTAAACCGTCGCTTCGGAGCGGACGATCCACCCACCGTCGTCGCGCGAGAATGTCCCGATCCAGCGCCAGACACCAGCCAGCGCTAATTCACCGTTTCTCATGGTACTCGAGCGACGGATGGTAGACGTTGAAGGCGACAATCAGCCCGCCCGGGCGCAGGTGCTCGCCCAGCGCGCCAGGCAGGCGAGTTGATCCTGCTCCGTAAGGTTGTGCAGGAAGGCGCGAAAGGGCGCGACGACGAGTGCGAACCGTTCGGCCAGCGCGAAGGATTGCATATCGCCGACAGTGGTCGACACGCGTTCGCGGACATCCGGCGGCAGAGAGGTCAGCTTCTGCTGAAGCCTGTCGAGCATCGCCGGATCGGCGTCCAGCGCGTAGATCCGGCCGCCGGCCTGCGCGATCTGGAGCGTGATGCGGCCCGTGCCCGCCCCAAGCTCGAGAATCGGGCCACCAGCGTCTGGAGCTTTCGCGACGTACCACTCCGGTGTCGCCGCGAAATGACGCCGGCGTCACGAGGTCGTAAAGCTCAGGGTGATACATCGAATTTCAAAGTCTCTGGCCCGAGCTTCGAGCTCGGCGCCTGTTGAAAGCGGGGGCGCTGCGGCGAGCCTGCGGATTGCGGTAGATCCCGCGCCAGCATCGACGGCCGCTCGACGAAGAGGTAGAGCATCGTCGCGCCGGCGAACGACATGACGAGCGCCATGGCTCCAGCCACCGCCATGGTCGCGTGGGCGCCGAGCGCCGGACCGAAAAGCGCCGCGGTCTTGGGGAAAGAGCCAGAGCATGAACATCTCGTGCACGAGGTAGAGCGAGGACCAGATCTGCGCCACCGGGAAAAGAACTCGCGACGAAGGAACGGCGTAGGGCCCTGCCCCACGAATCCGGCCGAGTGGATGGCCGCGATCACCAGGAACATGACCGCGACCGCGAACACGTCACGGTGATGCGAGTAAATAGATCTTCCGCGCCGCCACCGGAATCTCGTTGAAGAGCGGCGACGACATCGCGAATAAACGCTGTCGGCACGATGATCGCGGCGCTGGAGATGGCGGGAGCACGTTCACGAGGCTGGTGCGGGCAAAAAAACCTGGCGACACGCTCGCGGTGGAACACCATCAGGTAGGCACCGATGAACCCCGCCAGCAGCGCGCCATAGCGCGTGTAGAGATTCTGGTACTTGATCGTGAAGCGGTCGACCCAGGATTGCATGTTTGGCAGGTCGAGGAACGGCGGGATGAAGCCGTGCCGGTCGATCACGATCCATCGGATGACGCCGGCGAGCAGCATCAGTCCACCTCAGGACGCGCATCGGCTTCGTCGGCGCGCATCACCACCAGGATGAAGCCTGGCAGAATCAGGTAGAACTGCTCTTCGATCGCGAGCGACCAGCACCAGGCCATGTACTGCCGCTCGCAGGGGAGGAAGTTGTTCACGTAGAGAAGGTTGGCCCAGACGTTGTCCGCGTTCCTGAAGGGCAGAAACTCCGCGACCACGGCGGCACGCGGATGTTGTCCACGAAGTAGAGGCCGGCGACCATCGCGACCGTGTAGACAGGAATCAGCCGAAGGAACCGTCGCATGTAGAAGCGCTTGAGCTGCAGCGTTCCCGAATTTCCGGTGCTCCGTCAGGAGGACCTGCCAATCGATAGCCGCTGATGACGAAGAAGAGGTCGACGCCGATGTCGCCACGGCGGGTCCACTGCAGCCAGCGCACGGGCGCGTCCCGATCGCCTCGGCCGGGAATGACCCGAGATGGAAAGGACGAGATGGTACGACAACACCCACAGGATCGCGAGCGCCCGGACGCCGTCGACGACCGGGTCGTGGAACGCGGGACGTTCGGTGAGAGCCTTCCAGTTGCGTCGGAGATCGAACAGACGGATGTCGGCCCGCGGCCCGGCGAGCGGAGGTGTAGCCATCGCCACTTGGTGTGCGTTCAATTATAAGCCACGGAAAACACAGAAAACACGGACAACAAGAGGCAAAC
>CAWHNN010000028.1:0-145222 GCA_963830815.1 uncultured Acidobacteriota bacterium
GCTGCTACTTGCCGCAATCTCCTCTGAGCATATTTTCCACGCTTGACGCAGGCCCGCCGGTAGATTCCGCAAAGTGGCGCAGGTCGGCGGCCGTCCACGGAAGAGCCGTCGTCTTGAGCCTCGACACCGTCCCGTCGTCGATCACGCTGGCCTGACTCGCGCTTACACCAGGGCGTGAACACCTGCCTACGTATATCTCCAAAATTCAGGCGATGTCTCTTGCCAGGCCCGGACAACGAACCGGAAGAGCGGCGAGACGTTGATTTTGGGCCGCAGTGTTACGGATGGCGTTGTACTCGGTGTTCGCTGGGCGAGTCGTAGGCGGACGAGCCGCCTCACAGTCGCGGTAGTGGGCTGCAGAAGAAATGGCCGATTATTGGTGGAATACTACAAATGTGAAATGCTGATTGCTGAATTAAAGGAAGAATATACAATTTGCACAGTTCATTTCAGCATTCAGAACTGAGCATTCAGCATTGTGATAAATATGACGTCATCTTCTCGTCATCGGCGGTGGCTATAGAAATGGACTCGTCAACGCGGCGTACCCTCCGCTCGAGCTGGCCAAAAAGTGCTCGTCCTCGTGCATCTCGGCGGCGCCGTCACTGAAAATAAGCGTTTCTGGGTCTTCCAAGTTCTCCTGTGCGCGGCGTTGTCGCCGCCTGCTGGAGATCATCCGTGAGCTGCCACGGCCTCGAGATTCCTGCCGCTCGACGCGTTCACGCGCATGCTGAGTGGCACTATCTCTGGCGCGTCAACGATCACGCTAGATCGCGCCACTCGAAGTTGTCGCCGAGGCTACGACTGAGTATCATGGCAAGGCCATGGTCGACATGGGACGGTTCGTGCAGTTTAACCACGACGCTGCCTGATTCCTTTTGACGTCGCTCGATCCTCCTCGCGGCCTGCTGGATTGATTGGCTCTCGGCCGGCGCTTCCAGGCGCTGTCGCTCGATGATTGCTACAACCAGATTCAGCGCACGACGATGAGCGCCGTCGAGCCTCCCTCCATTCAGCGGAGACCGACGTGCTCAAAGCCACGGATGTCGGCATCAGGAATGTTGGGGACGTTCTTCGGCGCGCGGGTTCGCCGGGCACGGCCTACGTCCTGCTTCATCACTACATGGGCGAGATCGACGGCGCGTTCAGGTCGTGGGGACTGTCACGCGGCGGCACTGGAGCAATCTCGAACGCTATTGCCGCGGCGGCGGTCGAAGCCGGTGTTGATACTTGACGTCGGTCTCGAAAATCATCGTGAAGGATGGCGCCGCCGTCGGCGTCGTCCTCGACAACGGCGACTACCTGACGTCGCAGGTTGTATCGTCCAGCGTCGATCCCAATCTGACATTCCTGCGCATGGTCGGCGCCGAGACCCTCCTGGTCAACTCCTTGCCACCGACGTCCGCCGGTAACAAGTACAAGGGGCTCGTCCTAGGCAGGTGAATCTCGCGTCTTGCTGCCCGACTGCGTCGCTCCCCGGCCGCCGGCGCGCACTTGCGCGGCGCGATCTCGATTTCGCCGAGCGTCGATTACATGGAGTGTGCCTACGACGCAAGCCGAGATGGCGATCTCCGCGTTATCCCTACATCGACATCGTCATTCCCAGCCTGACCGATTCCGTCTGTTGCTCCTCCCGGCAAACATGTGATGTCGTGCTTCGTGGAGCAAATGGCCGCATCACTCAAGGCTCGTGGGACTGAGACCCGCCAGCGTTCGGTGACACCGTCATCAACACCATCGCCGAGCACGCTCCGAACATCAAAGAGATCACCCCGCACCGCCAGGTCCTCCCTACTCTTGCTCGACATCGAGCGCGAATTCGGGCTGACCGTAACACCACCCAGCAGCTCTCTTCTCTGCCTGGCGCCCGCGGGTGGGGCGCAACACCCACACTGCAATCACCAACCTTTAAACGCTACATGTGCGGCTCCGCTACCCACCCCTGGGATGACGGGCGCGCCGGGGAGGAATGCGGCGGGGGCGATCGTGAAGGAGGTAGGAGAGAGGAGGTAGGAGCTCGGAGCTCGGAGCTGGAAGCTGGAAGCTGGAAGCTGGAAGCTGGAAAGGAGTTTCAGAGATGGACAGACCGCTGGCGCAACGATTCGAAGACCTTGTTTTCTGGCAGAAAAAGCCACGCTTGAGCTCGTCTACAAAATCACCAAGCGCTTTCCAAAGAGTGATCTGCTGAGATGTGCAGCTGTTTCATCTGATAGCCGAGGGCTTCTCCAAGACCCGCTCTGCGCACAAAAAGCAAGGTTCATGAACATCTCGCCGTAGGAGTGTCGTTGGAAGAGCCACCCAGCAGCTCGCCAGGCTTACCTGAATACAGATTTTGATTTTCGGGGGAGGTAGATGCAGTGGTGCAAAATGTTGGCGCGTACGTCCGCCTCCCAGCTTCTAGCTCCTAGCACTGTCCTGACGCCCAACGGCCGACCCGCCGCGAAAGCCGGGCTTGCAGTCGAGCCGCGCGCCATTGTCGGGGGGCGGTGCGGTCACGAAGAGATTGGCGCCGGGTTCCGCTGCCCGACCTGGCGCACACGGTCGAGCCGTCGCGCCTGGAGGCACCGTGCGGCTAGACCGCCGCTCGCGGTGCTTCATCGCGCCCTATTCCTCGGCTCGTATCTCGCGCCTGGAAAAAGGGCGCTTGCCTTCTCCAACGACGTCGCGCGCACGGCTGACGCATCCGCGCCTTCTCACGGCCGCACGCTCGCGCGTTCGGACGTGCCGCACGCTGGCCGGCCTGGCGGGCTTCTCGGCGAGCTCCTCGACATCCTCGCATGGGCCGCGGGGATGACCTGCCAACCGGGTGCCATTCCGCGCTCTTGGCAGGACAGATTTGTCGCCTGCTGCGCTGGCTGCCGATGCCCGCCGCGGACCTCGTCGCCGAATGGTTTATGTTCCTACTGCTGCAGGGCGGTGTCGCGGCGCGCGCGGATCCTTCGCGCCACGCAGGCCCATGGTCCGCCGGCACTGGCGCATCGTTGCTCCTCAACGTATTCCGCGCCTGGAGGGGACAGTATCCCAATCAAAGGGCGGTCCCCGGTGTGTCGCACGAGTGCGATGTCGGCGGCGGAAGCGGCGCTCGTAGACCTGCAACGGGCGCTGGTCGGCTCCATCCGGCGGCGCGAAGGGCGCGCTGCCGGTGTCATGCTCGAGGACGGACGCGAGATTGAGGCGGGCGCGGGGCGATATCCGGCAACGGCAAAGCCCACCTTCCTGACCTTCATCGATTCCGATTCATCCCGAGCTTCCAGGTCCGCACGTCCGCAACAGTGCGGCGCGACGGCGAAGGCTCAACCTCTGTATTTACAGGCGTCAGCAATCCAGCACATTTAAAGCACGACTGCAGATTGGTTCTGTCGATTCCTTCGAACGCGCTCGACCCATCGAGTAAATGGCTGCATTTTCTCCCGAGCCTTACCTCGAACTACCGACCCCACGCTCCACTAGCAGCCGGCGCTCGCGCCTGCGTCACTGTTCGGCCTTACCGTGCAGTTCGCGCCATAAACGGCGTCGGCCAATAGCCTTCATGGCCACGCTGCTGATGATCTCGGACCGGCAGCGGTTACGGAACCATTTCGTGAACTATGTGCTGGGCTGGAGAACCGCACCACCGCCAGGTGATTACGCTGCAACTCTATCTCGAATCGACTTACGGCTTCACCGGCGGCCACATCCTCCATGGTGAACAGTCGTCGACCAGCTATTCACGATGCGGCGGTGTCGCGCCGACAATCGCAGCTCATCGCGGACTTACCTGCCGGTGCCGGCACGCATCCTGGCGGTGCATCGGACTGGCGCTCTCTCCGCGCGCCGTGCGCGGACATCTTGAAGGACTTGAAGAGATAGCTGCGTGGCGCTGCAGGCGCACGTCGCCGATCGTGCGGCCGCGCCTCCTACTATGGTATGGCACGCACAGTTCGGCGGCGCGCCATAGCGTGGGCTCACTGCACGTGTCGCCTCCTCACGCTTCCTTTGCCGATTGCCATGCCGACATTGCCGCTCACCGCTCAGCCGCATCTGCGGGATTGGAACGCGATCGAGCAAGCGGCTGAGTGGACTCGCGACCGAGTGGCCCCGCCGACGACGCACGAGGTCCCGCCGCCGTGGCCACAGGCTCACGGTGGAGATGACTGCGCCCCTGAGCGTGACGTCGACGCGCGAACCAACATGCCCGACTTCCTCACAACACGCAACCGACGTACGCGGATCCGGGAATTCCCTACCACGCATACTCGGCGTCGGGGGCCAGACCACAGCTGCCGTCGTCTTCGCCGGCGGCGCATAATCACCGGTCTTGCACGCGCATGACGTGCGCGGATCGTGCTCGTGCGCGACCCGGGTGCCCTATAGCTATCGCGGCTTCAAAGCGCCCACCGGAGAGACGGCGCGGCGCTGCCGGCATCCACTGAGAGTGCATCCTGCCCTCGATGGCGGCAAGAAGGGCGACAATTGCACGGCCCCGGGCCTGAAAGTCGCATCGAGCGCGCGGATCGCCCTACCACTTCCTCGCGCCCGGCGACCCGCTGACTCGGGATGCGGCTCCGAGCGCGCGACGCGGTGTCGCTGCCAAGGATACGAGCGCTCCACTGCGCACGCGCGTGTGATCGACGCGCTCGAAGGCTCCGGAAGCGCCCGCGCGCTGGCGGCATGCCGAACCAGCCGCGCGCCGCGCGCGCTGGCACTGCAGTTGTGCGCCTCAAAGTCCGGACGGACTGCGCATCAGGCCGGTCTGGACTGTGACAGCGACTATCCGCGGCAGCGAACAGCCAGGACGATGTCGCCATCGTCGGCAACCACCGTGATGCCTGGCTCCACGGTGGTGTCGATCCGAAGGAGCGGATTGAGCTCGCGCGCAAGTTCAACGGGCGGGCTGGTGTCCTGGGACGCTGAAGAGTTTGCGATGACGACCTCCACCGAGTGGCGTGAACAGCACCAGGACTGGCTGCGAAAGCATGCCGTCGCCTATCTGCAACGTCGACAGCGCTGCATCGGGCCCGAACCTTTCGGTGTCTGCCGTGCCGTCAATTAGCTGCTGGATGACGTCGCGCGCATCGTCAACGGTCTCCATCGATTGCCTGTCGGTGCGACGACGCGGATTGCCTGTCACGGCCATTGCGGCCTGCGCGGCGCACGCCGGGGACGTCATCGACAATTGGCTCGGCAGCGGTTCGGACTACACCGTTTCCGCCAACTTCCTTGGTGTGCCGGAAGCTCGCCGACATCTCGTTTCGAATATGTGTTCTATCACTTGGGTGTACGAGCACGCACAACTGGGTCGCTGTTCGGTGATTCCGGATTCCGTGCACATCCAGTTCCTTGGCCAATCACGCGGTGGCGGGCGCCGATGTGGTGCCGCTCGACTACGGAACCTGTACGCGCAACGCAGGAGGACTTCGCCGCCGACGCCGAAAGGCTCTGGATGCAGCGCTGCGCCGTCGACGCCATGGCGCCGGCGCGCGGACGAGCCGGTCCCGCGGCGGCGCGCTTCAAAATGCGCGGCGCCAGGCCGCGCTACAAAGTGCAGCTTCCTGAGAACTTACCCGCCAGTTGGTTTCAGTCGGGGCCTTGCTCGATTCAGTTCCCACGGGCTGCCCGGTTGCCCGAGGATCTACCTCATCCACGCCCCGAAAAATTGCCTATGGCGTGACAGATGCTTCCGGGTGTCACGGAAGCTGTAATCGTGGTTACGATTGTCGCGCGCACGACCAGGTCGTCCGCCGCCGCGCTACACGAAACTCGCGTCAGAGGTGAAATAGGCGCCAGGCCTTCGTCCAACGTAAGCCTTACTACCTCTTAAAACTCATCAAAAGCGTCAGGCAAAATCCAGTATCCGTGTCTGAGAGCTCGCATACAATAAGGCCCTTACTGAGGCGGACCGCTGATGATGTGCAGCCTAGGTACCGTCATCGACTGCGACCATGGTTCTCTTCGCCGCGGTGCTGATGCGACGCGTGGTGCTCACCGGTCGTCGTCTTCCTGTTGTCGTACGGGCTGTCGGCGCCCGGCAGCCGGCGGTGCGCACTGGGACTTGTTTCCCCGCGCCTGACTCGGCTGATAGCGCAAGCGCTCTCGATAACCCCGTTGTCGATTGCAGCCGTCTTCGCGCCGTCGTGCGGGTCATCTTCAGCTCGCTGATTTCAAGGCGCACATGTACTGACGCACGACCCTCCTCTCCGCCTTTACGGCTTCTGGCGGTCAGGCGGTGCCGCTGCCACTCGATGTGCCGTGTGGCGTGAGACCCCTCCTGCAGGCAGCAGGTCTCAGAATACGCAGACATCAATCACGCACTCCTCTCGCAGCGGCCACGGCACTTGCGGGCCTCAACGACGAAACGCTCGCGTGGCTCGGAGCCGAGTGCTGAGAGAGCACCTGCTGTGCATGCTGTGCATTTGCTTTCGGGCCAAGCCTTCGCATCCAAGATAGGAAGGTGGCCGTGCCCGGCCGTGCGGCAAGCTGGAGCCGATGCTGAGGCGATGTCTTTGTTGGTGCTATTCCGCAAAGCCCGCGGTGTTTGTGCGGCGCCTGTATAGCCGGCACCGGACTCCGAGCTGCGTGGTTCTACGACACGCTTTTGAATCTCACGACGCGCGCCTGCGCTTTGGCCAGCGGCCGGCTGCGGCACGCATCGATCGCGTGCGCGCGCTGCTCGACGTCTTCGAACGCGCGACCGCTGTCTGGACTCCGGAGAAGCAGCCGTTCACACGCCTGCCGTATTTGTGGATTCCACGCTTGCGGCGATTGAAGTTGAGGGCACCAGCGGGACGCTCGTTGGCCAACCAGATTCGGTGGCGCCGCCGGACGGCCTCCGCTTTATGCCCCGCCTACACAACTCAAATCCGGCGGTTGCTGATGCGGTGTGGCTGCTGTCGCGCATCCACGCAGTTCCGGCGGATGTCGGACGCCGGCGGCTCGACCAGTTCCTCTTCGCTGGAGCGCACTTCCTGGACTGGCCGTCCGAGGCCATCATCGCGATCCCGCGCGGTTGGAACATATCCTGTTGTCCACGAGCTCTCAGTGCGGCTGGGGCGTGACGCTCGCCGCCCCAGCAATGCGCGCCGAAGCGCTGTCCGACATCAGTGACGTCTCGCGGACGGCGGCAGTCCTCACGTTCCAGGCGACGCCTGGGCGTCCTGGATTCGCGTCATCCTGCTCCGGCGGACTCTCGAAGGCCGATGCCGAGACGGTGTCGCGGCTGGTGCAAAAGCCATTAAACGCCGGCCGCGGTAGCGCGCGGGTCGCGGCGTGGATACAGAAGCTTGGTCTGGCCCGCGATGGCCGGCGCACAGCTCGTCGAATGGGAAGGTCGCCGCTATCACGTCAACGCGGCCGCGCTCGAAGAAGGTCACGGCTGCACAGGCATCCGCTGATGCCACGGGGCATCCTCCTGCTCGCGGCGCTGCAGGCCGCGCACAGCAGAAGAACGGCAGCGGCTCTTCAACGACACGCTGACATCGATTCGACGCCGCGGCACCGCCGCCGAGACGCGGCGTAGAGGATCGACGTCAGCGTGTCGTTGAAGGCTCTTCTCGCCGCTGCCGTTCTTCTGCGGCTGCTGCGCCGCCTGCAGCGCCGCGACGCAGGGATGCCCCGCCCTGCCGTTGCCGGATCCTGTGCAGCCGCAACTCTTCGGCGCGTGCGGCGTTGACGTGATAGCGGCGGCCTTCCCATTCGACAACGCGGTCGGGTGCGGCTGTCGGATGTCGCTCCTGCCATCGCGGCGAGCAGCGTGTCCTCGAGCGCATCGAACGACTCGCTGTTGACCTCCGGCAACCGCGGCAGGAAATCTTTCTGCATCCACGCCGCGACCCGCGCGCCATAGCCGCGGCCAGCGTGATCGATCTGCACCAGCCGCGACACCAGTGTCTCGGCATCGGCCTTCGAGAGTCCGCCGGAGCGGATGACGCGATCCAGGACGCCCAGCGTCGCCTGGAACGTGAGGATTGCCGCCGTCCGCGTTTGATCGTCACTGATGTCGGACAGCGCTTCGGCGCGCATCGCTGCGGCTGCGAGGACAGCGGCTGACGTCACGCCCGCGCGTTCGAGCGTGATCATCAACGACGGGTATGGTCCAACCGCGCGTATCGCGATGATGGCCGCGGGATCGAGCGCGCCTGCCGCGGGGAACATGCGCTGAGCGAAGAGGAACTCGTCGAGCCGCCGGCGTCCGACATCCGCCGGAACACCGTGGATGCGCGACAGCAGCCACGCCGCATCAGCCACCGCCGGATTGGGGTTGCGCGTGTCGCGGGTCTGAAGCGCGGGCCGTCCGGCGGAGTCGTCGGCGAAGATGCGCTCCCAGACGCCGATCTGGTTCGGGCCGACGAGCGTCCCGCTGGTGTCGACCTCGATCGCCGCAAGCGTCAACGCCGGATCGATCGGCCGGCGCGTGAACGGCTGCTTCTCGGGGCTCCAGACAGCGGTCGCGCGTTCGAATACGTCGAGCAGCGCGCGCACGCGATCGATGCGTGCCGCGGCCGGCAGCGAGCGCACTCGTCGCAAAGCGCAGGCGCGCTTCGTCAAGCCCCGAAAGCGTGTCGTAGAACCACGCCAGGGCTCCCGAGTCGTCGCTATACAGGCGCCGCACGAACGCCACGGGCTTGGCGGGATCGGCGCCAACGATCGCCTGCCACATCGGCTCGGCTTCAGCGCCGCCGGGCACGGCCACCTTTCCCGCTTGAATGCGAAGGCTTGGCCCGAAGGCCGCAAATGTGCCGGCGTGCCGCAGCAGGTGGCGCAGCGTGTCGCGCTCGGCCCCGAGCCACGCGAGCGTTTCGTCGTTGAGGCCCGCAAGGCCGTAGTAGAGAAGCGCCGTCGTCCGCTGCGAGAGAATGGCGTTGATGATCTGCGCGTCTGGGACCTGCTGCTGCAGGAGCGTCTCACGCCACACGGCGGCATCGAGTGGCAGCGGCACCGCCTGGCCGGCAGCTCGCAGACGTCGTGAGGAGCTGCTGCAGGTTCGCGCGTAGTTGCGTTTCGCCTTCGATCGGCGACGAGCTGAAGATGACCCGCACGACGTCGAGCACGAAGCGGCTGCGATCGACGACGGGGATATCGAGCGCTTGCGCTATCGCGGAGTCAGGGGCAGGCAGCGGAACGCCCATGCGCACCGCTGGCTGCCGGGCGCCGACAGCCCCGTACGACAACAGGAAGACAACGACCACGAGCGCCTTTGCACGCATGGCATCAGCGCGGCAAAGAGAAGCCGTGGTCGCAGTCGATGACGGTACCTAGGCTGGCATCCATCGGCGTCGCCGTCTCAGTAAGGGCCTTATTGTATGCGAGCTCTCAGACAGCGATGCAACGGAGTTCCTGACGCTTTTCCGTAGATTTTCTGAGTTTCCGGGGTCGTAAGGCTTACGTTGGACGAAAGGCCCGGCGCCTATTTCGCCCCGGCGTCGAGGGAGGACGCGGCGCGACGCAGCGCAGCGGTGAGCCGGGCGACCTGATCCTGCGCGCGACGATCGTCACCCGCGATCACAGCTTCCGTGACACCCGGAAGCATCTCTGGCGCATACGTAAACTTCGGGGCGTAGATAAGGTGGCGGTACCAGGGACGACCGGGCAGCCCATCAGGATCGAGCAAGGCGCGCTCGACTGAAACCAACTGGCGGTTGAGTTCTATAAAGCCCTCGCCAGTGCCGCTTTGTAGCGCCGCCTGCCGCCGCGCATTGAAGCGCGCCGCCGCAGACCGCAACTCGCTGGCGGCCTCGCGCACCGGCGCCATGGCGTCGACGGCGCCACTCCCGCCCGGACGCTGCGTCCAGAGCCGTTCGGCGTCGGCGGCGAAGTCCTCGATACGTTGCGCGTACGGCTCGTAGTCGAGCGGCACCACATCAGCGCCCGCCAGCCGCATCGTCGCCAGGCCAAGGAACTGGACGAGCGCCAGATGGTAGCGGAATCCGGGATCGCCGAATCGCGCGACCCAGTTGTGCGTGTCGTAAACCGAGTGATAGACGCCGTACGGCCCTTCGAACGAGAGGTCGGCGACGGGCACGCCAAGGAAGTTCAGGAAGACCGTGTAGTCGGAACCGCTGCCGAGCCGATTGTCGATGACGTCCTCGGGTGTTCCATCCACACGTCTGCCGTGATCGCGTGAAAGACGATCCCGCGTCGTCGCACCGACCGGCAATCGAGAGATCTGGATCCTTGACGATACGCGCGACGTCATCCAGCAGCTGATTCAATGCCGGCACCGCAGACACCGAAAGGTTGGGGCCGGATGCAGCGCTGTCGACGTTGAGATAGGCGACGGCATGCTTGCGCAGCCACTCCTGGTGCTGCTCGCCCCACTCGGTAGATGTCGTCATCGCAAACTCTTCAGCGTCCCAGCTGGCGAAGAGGATCGTCCGCCGCGGCCGCCAGCCCGTGCGTTGAAGATCGCCGAGCGTCCGCGCGAGCTCGACGAGCGCTGCCGATCCGCTGCCTGGATCGACGCCGCCATAAACCCAGGCATCACGGTGGTTGCCGACGATCACGACATCGTCTGGCTGTTCGCTGCCACGGATGGTCGCCGTCACAGTCCAGACTGGCCGGATGCGATCGTCTGTCCGAACTTTGAGGCGCACGACTGCAGGTCCGGCGCCGGCGCGGCGCGCGGCGGCCTGGTCGTGCTGCCACGCCGCGGGCACTTCCGGGCCTTCGAGCGCGTCGAGAATCACGCGCGCATCCTTGAAGGACAGTGGAGCGCTGACTATCCTTGGAAGCGACACCGCGTCGCGCGCCGCGAGCCGCCGCGCGCCGGCTGTCGATGCCCACCCCGGAGTCAGCGGGTCGCCGGGCGCAAGGAAGTCGTAGGCGATCCCACCGCGCTCGATGCGACTTTCAGGCCCCCAGGGGCCATCCGGATAGGTCTCGCCCTTCTTGCCGCCATCGAGGGCAGGATCGCTGTACATGAGGATGCCGGCAGCGCCGCGCGTCTCTGCCGTCAGCGCCTTGAAGCCGCGATAGCTATAGGGCACCGAGTAGCGCACGAGCACGATTTTTCCGCGCACGTCGATGCCCTGCGCGTGCAACCAGTCGTAGTCGGAAGGCTGGCCATCACCGGCGAAGACGACGGCAGCTGTGATGTCACCCGGATGCCGAGTACGCGTGGTACGGAATTCCTGGATCCGCGTATGCCGGTTGCGTGTGGGGATCGGCGGATGTTGGTTCTTCGCGCATCGACGCGCGCCACGCTCGAGGCGCAGTCATCTCGACCGTCACCTCCTGTGGCCACGGCAGCAGGACCTCGTGCGTCGTGATCTCGGCGTCAGCGAGGCCAGCCCGACGAAACTGGTCGCGAGTCCACTCGGCCAACTCTCGATCGCGTTCGCGATCCCGCGGGATGCGGCTGAGCGGTGAGCAGGCGATGCGCGTCGCGAATGGAATCGGCGGAAGGAAGCGTGAGGAAGCGACGCTCGAACTCCCGCTGCGCGACTCCGCTATCGCCGGCAAAGCCGTGGGGCGGCCTGTCGCCGCTGTGCCATGCCGTCGTCAGGAGCGCGGCCGCAGCGATCGCGATCACGGCCGCTCCGACGCGCCACGTGCCGGTCATCTCTTCAGGTCCTTCAGGATATCGGGAAGGATCTCGCGCACTGCGTTCCGGCCGGAGGCGCCAGTGATGCCGCCGCCAGGATGCGTGCCGGCGCCGCACAGGTAGAGTCCAGCAATCGGAGTGCGATATTGCGCGCAGCCGAGGACGGGGCGCATGGTGAACAGCTGGTCGAGCGACTGTTCGCCATGGAGGATGTGGCCGCCGGTGAAACCGTAAGTCGATTCGAGATCGTGCGGCGTGATCACCTGGCGATGGAGGATCAGGTTCTCCAGCCCCGGCGCGTAGTTCGCGATCGTTCGCGTAACCGTGCGTCCGAGATCATCGGCGGCGTCGGACCATGAACGGCCATTGGCCAGCACATATGGCGCGAACTGCACGTACACCGACATGACGTGCGCGCCCGCGGGCGCGAGCGCCGGCTCGTGGAGCGTCGGGATGGTGATGTCGAGGTAAGGCTCGGAAGAAATCTCACCGTACTTCGATGCGTCGTAGGCGCGTTCGAGGTAGTCGATCGACGGACCAATCTGCAGTCGTCCTTTGAGATCTGCGGGATTGCTGACGCCTGTAAACGCGGGGAGGGCGCTCAGCGCGAGGTTGACCTTCGCCGTCGCGCCGCGGCTGCGATAGTTGCGGATGCGGACCTGGAAGCTCGGATCGAGCTCGATCGGATCGATGAAGCTCAGGAAGGTGCGCTTCGGATCCGTGCCGGATATCACCGCGCGCGCCTCGATCTCGCGTCCGTCCTCGAGCACGACGCCGGCGGCGCGCCCATCGCGCACCAGAATGCGGGCGACGCCGACGCCCGTGCGAATCTCGGCGCCCGCTTCGATCGCAGCCGAGGACATCGCACTCGTCAACGCGCCGGGCCCGCCCTTGATTACGATGCTGCTCCCTCCAGGCGCGGGATCTGCTGCCGCGTTGAGGAGCAACGATGCGCCGGTGCCGGCGGACCAGGGGCCTTGCGTCGCGCCGAAGATGCCGCGCGCCGCGACCGCCGCCTGCAGCAGGTCGGACGTGAACCATTCGGCGACGAGGTCCGCGGCGGGCATCGGCAGCCAGCGCAGCAGGCGGAAGGAATCCGTCCTGCCAAGAGCCCGGAATCGCCGCCCGGTCTTCAGCAGGTCCCACCACTCGGACATCCGCGGCCCATCGAGCGAGGGCGGCGTGGTGTCGAGGAGCTCGCCGAGAAAGCCCGCCAGGCCGGCCAGCGTGCGGCAGAAGTCCGGATACGCGCGCGCGTCGGCATCGGAGAAGGCGCGGATCGCGTCAGCCGTGCGCGCGACGTCGTTGGAGAACACGAGCGCCTTTCCATCAGGCGCGAGAGTCACGAGCCGAGGATCGGGCGCGATGAACTCGACGCCGCGCGCCGCGAGCCGCATGTCGCGCACGATCTCCGGGCGCAACGGTCCGACCGTGTGCGCCAGCGTCGGGCAGCGAAACCCCGGCGCGATCTCTTCCGTGATCGCGCCGCCCCCGACGATGGCGCGCCGCTCGAGCACCAGCGGCTTCAACCCGGCTTTCGCCAGGTAATAAGCAGCGGTGAGGCCGTTGGGGCCGGAGCCGATGATGAGGAGCATGTGCTTGTTAGGAGCTAGGAGTTAGGAGCTAGGAGCTGGAATCGGAACGAAGAGTTCGGACTGATACGCGCCAAGCATTCGCCGCCATCTGCATCGACATCCCCGAAATCAAAATCTGTATTCAGGTAAGCCAAGATCACGGGACGAGTATGAAGTAGTAGCGAAGCTCTTCGAGAGATGACTGCGCAACGTTCATGAATCTTGCCTTGTCGGAGCGTCCGGCTCGATAGAAGCCTTCAGCGATATTGGCTGGGACAGAAACGGCGGCTCGTCGCATCTGTGCCGACAGCCCGAAGAGCTCTTCCTTCGGAAAGCGCTCTCGTCATTTTGTAGACGCGCAGAACGAGGGCATGTGCTCTTCTGCCAGACGACAAGGTCTTCGAATCGTTGCGCCTGCTGTCTGTCCAGTCATCTGTCACTAGCTCCAACTTCCAACTTCTAACTCCTAGCTCCTACGCTCCCACCTCCTTCACGATCACCCCCGCCGCATTCCTCCCCGGCGCGCCCATGATCCCGCCGCCGGGGTGGGTGGCGGAGCCGCACATATAGAGGTTGGTGATTGGGGTTCGGTATTGCGCCCAGCCGGGGGCCGGGCGGAGGAAGAAGAGCTGCTCGAGTGTCAGTTCGCCCTGGAAGATGTTGCCTTCGGTCAGCCCGAACTCGCGCTCGATGTCGAGCGGGGTCAGGACCTGGCGGTGCAGGATGATGTCCTTGATGTTCGGAGCGTGCTCGGCGATGGTGTTGATGACGGTATCGCCGAACGCCTCGCGGTGCTCGTCCCACGAGCCTTCCTTGAGGTGATACGGCGCATATTGCACGAAGCACGACATGACGTGCTTGCCGGGAGGAGCGACGGACGGATCGGTCAGGCTGGGAATGACGATGTCGATGTAGGGATGACGCGAGTAATGGCCGTACTTGGCTTCGTCGTAGGCACGCTCCATGTAATCGACGCTCGGCGAAATCGAGATCGCGCCGCGCAGGTGGGCGCCGCGGCCGGGGAGCGACGTGAAGTCGGGCAGCGCATCGAGCGCGAGATTCACCTTGCCGGACGAGCCCCTGGTACTTGTAGCGGCGGACGTCGGTGACGAACTCGCCGGGAAGGTGCTCGGCGCCGACCATGCGCAGGAACGTCAGATTGGGATCGACGCTGGACGATACGACCTGCGACGTCAGGTAGTCGCCGTTGTCGAGGACGACGCCGACGGCGGCGCCATCCTTCACGATGATTTTCGAGACCGACGTGCTGGTGCGGATCTCGACGCCGGCCTCGACCGCGGCCGCGGCAATGGCGTTCGAGATCGCTCCGGTGCCGCCGCGTGAGAGTCCCCACGACCTGAACGCGCCGTCGATCTCGCCCATGTAGTGATGAAGCAGGACGTAGGCCGTGCCCGGCGACCGCACGCCGAGAAACGTTCCGATGATTCCTGATGCCGACATCGTGGCTTTGAGCACGTCGGTCTCGAACCACTGATCGAGAAAGTCGACGGCGCTCATCGTCATCAGCTGAATCTGGTTGTAGCGATCATCGAGCGACAGCGCCTGGAAGCGCCGGCCGAGAGACAACAGATCCAGCAGGCCGCGAGGATCGAGCGACGTCGGATCGGGCGGCGTCATGTTCAGGATCGGCTTGACGAACCGTCCCATGTCGACCATCGCCTTGCCATACTCGTCGTAGGCCTCGGCATCGACTTTCGAGTGGCGCGCAATTTCGCGTCGCGTCCGCGCGTGATCGTTGACGCGCCAGAGATAGTCGCCGCTGGGCATCGGCGTGAACGTGCCGTCGAGCGGCAGGATCTCGAGGCCGTGGCGGGCCAGGTCGAGCTCGCGGATGATCTCCGGCCGCAGCAGCGACACCACGTACGAACACACGGAGAACTTGAAGCCCGGAAACACTTCTTCCGTCACGGCGGCGCCGCCGAGAACGTGCCGCCGCTCGAGGACGAGCACCTTGCGGCCAGCTCGAGCGAGGTACGCCGCGTTGACGAGCCCGTTATGACCGCCGCCGATGACGATGACGTCGTATTTCACAATGCTGAATGCTGAGTGCTGAATGCTGAATGAATGTGAATTCTACCTTTTCCCTTAATTCAGCAATCAGCATTCAACATTCAGCATTTGCTATATTCCACCCATGATCGGCACTCCTGTCCACGCCCGCACGTTCGCCCTGTGCGAGAGCCTGAGCTACCGCGACTGGGCCGGGTATTACGCCGTCAGTGCCTACGAGCATCACCACGAACACGAGTACAACGCCATCCGTAACGCTGCGGCCCTCATCGACGTCTCGCCGCTCTTCAAGTACCTCGTCTCCGGCCCCGACGCCGCCCGGCTGGTCGATCGCCTGATTACCCGCGATGTGGCAAAGATGACGGTTGGGCAGGTGTTCTACACGCCATGGTGCGACGAGTCAGGCCACGTGATCGACGACGGAACGGTGTCGAGGCTGGACGAACAGCTCTTCCGGTGGACGGCCGCCGATCCGAGCCTGCGCTGGTTTCGTCAGAATGCCGCGGGCCTTCGCGTCAACATCGAAGATGTCTCAGAGGAAATCGCGGCGCTGGCGCTTCAAGGGCCGACCTCGGCGCGCGTGTTGCGGGCGGCATCCGACGCCGATCTCGACGCATTGAAGTACTTCCGCGTCGTCACCGCCTCAATCGGCGGCGTGACGGTCGACATCTCGCGTACGGGCTACACGGGTGACCTCGGCTACGAGATCTGGATGCCGGCGGCTGCCGCCATCCGCGTCTGGGACGTCCTCATGGATGTTGGACGGCCATTCGACATCAAGCCTGCCGGCATGCTCGCGCTCGACGTCGCGCGAGTCGAGGCCGGCCTGCTCCTCATCGATGTCGATTTCTTCGGCAGCAAGAAGGCGCTCATCCCGTGCGCAGAAGTACACGCCATTCGAGATGGGCCTCGATCGTCTCGTGTCGCCAGACAAAAGCCGATTCATCGGCCAGCAGGCGCTGCTCGAGGAGCGTCGCCGCGGCCCGGCGCGCCGGATCGTGGGGCTCGAAATCGACTGGACTGGAATCGAGACCATCTACGAGCGAATGGGATTGCCGCCGACGGTCGGTGCCACCGCGTCAAGGGTTGCGGTGCCCGTGTACCGCAGTGGCCGCCAGGTCGGGCGCGCGACAACGACGACGTGGTCGCCGGTGCTCAAGAAAATGATCGCGCTCGCTACCGTCGAGCGGCCTCATTACGCCGACGGAACCGTACTGGAAGTCGAAGTGACGGTGGAGGCGGTGAGACATCGCGTCAACGCGACCGTCGTGCCAACGCCGTTCTTCAATCCGAAGCGAAAGATCGCTACTCCGCCGGCCTAGTGTCGCGTCCCTGGCTTTCGCGGGAGTGCAGAGCGACGATCATCCGGTCGAAGGCGTAGAGAAGATCTTCGCGATTCGAATACGGTCCCGGCGTGTAGGCGCGCGACGAGATCCCCGCCTGCGACAGCTCGCACACGTGCCAGTCCTGGCGATTCGTCAGATCCCAGAAATCGATCGCGTCGGCGGCGTCGAAGTCGGCGCGCGCGAGCTCCGCCGGCTGGAAGTGCCACTCGCATACGCTGATCGTACGGTCGGGCGCGATCGGCCACAGCGTGTGCACCATCATGTAGTCCGGGTGCAGGCTGAGGAGCATGTTCGGGAAGATCGCGTAGTAGTAGACGTGCCGGCGATCGGCGTCGGACAAACCAGGCAGCGGCGCGCGCGGGCAGGTGCCGTCGAACGACATCGTGTCCACGCCCGGCCGCAGATCCATCCGGCCTCCAATGTAGCTTGCGTGCAGAGGTTCGTTCTCTCCACTGAGGTAGTGCGAGAGCTTGTTGAGCGCCGGATGCAGGTTTGGACAGTGCAGGCACTCGTTGTAGTTCTGCACGATCAGCTTCCAGTTCGCCTTGATGTCATAAACGATGCGCCGGCCGAGCCGCAGGTCGGCCATGCGCCAGGCCTGAAATTTCGCCGGAAGGTCGGCGAGCTGTTGCGCCAACGGCGGTGGATCCGCCTTCATGTGGACGAAGAGGTGGCCGTCCCAGTCCGCGATCTGCACCGCGTGCAGCGGAAATGCTTCCTTCCGAAAATGCGGTACATCCTCCATGTGCGGCGCGCCGAGCAGCCGCCCGTCGAGACCATAGGTCCATGCATGGTACGGGCACTGAATGCTGCCGCCGAAATTGCCGGCGTCGTCGGTGCACAAACGCGTGCCGCGGTGCCGGCACACGTTGTGAAAGGCGCGCAGTATGCCGTCTGACGACCGCGTGATGATGATGCTGTCGCCGGCGACTTCGCGCCGCACGAACTGGCCAGGCGTTGCCACTTCTTCGCACCGTCCCGCACAGATCCATCGCTCACGGAAGAACGTGTCGAGCTCGCGCGCGAAATATTCAGGATCGGTGTAGTACGGCGCAGGCAGTGTGCGCGCGTCCTCCGGCATCACCGCGCGCGGTTTGACGACGATCTCGGAATTGCCCGTGCTCATGTCAGGACCAGGTGTCATGATACAACCTGCCCGATGAGCAAACCGACCCTGACACCCGCCGGCGCGCGTCACGCTGCGCCGCGAGCTTGGCCGCTGGGATCTCACGGCCATCGGTGTCAATCAGGTCATTGGCGGCGCGTTGTTTGCGCAGCCGTCGCTCTATGCCGCGAGCGTCGGTGCCTGGAGCCCGTGGCTGGTCGCCGCGACCGGGTTTGCGTCGCTGCTCATTGCGCTCTCCTTCGCGGAAGTGAGCAGCCGCTTCGACGCGACCGGCGGCCCCTATCTCTACATGCGCGCTGCCTTCGGACGTTTCGCCGCGTTCGAGATGGGCTGGATGCTCTGGTTCACCCGAGCCGCGAGCTGGGCTGCGGTGATCAACGTGCTGGCGACATCGCTGGCGTTCTATGCGCCGGTCCTCGGATCGGGATGGGCGCGAGGCGGATTCATCACGCTCGTCATCGCCACGCTCGCAGCAATCAATATCCGGGGTATCCGGCAGAGCAGTCTCGTCCTGAATACGCTGACCATCGGCAAGCTCCTGCCACTTGCCGCATTTGTCGCAATTGGCATCTTCTTCATCGATCCTGCCCGGCTGTCGCCTCAGGGTGTCCCGACGATGGCGGAACTGTCCGCGACAGGGCTTCTGTTGATTTTCGCGTTCGGCGGTTACGAAGTCGTTCCGGTGCCTGCGGGAGAAGCTCGCGATCCACGCCGCGCCGTGCCTTTCGCCCTCGTGATGACGATCGCGATCGTAACTCTGCTGATGACGTTGGTTCAGGTGGTCGCCCTTGGGACCTTTCCCGGCCTCGCGGCGTCGAAGACCCCGCTCGCCGACGCGTCCCTGCTCTTCATGGGCGCGTCAGGAGCCATTCTCCTCACGATTGGCGCCGTCTTCTCGACGACCGGCAACAATATGGGGCAGGCGCTCTCCGGTTCGCGCAACCTCTACGCGCTCGCCGAGCAGGGGGACTTGCCGTCGGCGTTTGCCTGGATCCATCCGCGATTTCGCACGCCAGTGAATGCCATCATGTTTACGTCTGCGATCGCGCTCGTCCTTGCCGTGTCCGGGAGATATTCGGACCTGGCGCTCGTGAGCGCCATCAGCCGGCTGCTCGTCTATGTCGGAACCTGTGCCGCCATGCTGCGCCTGCGGTCGCCGCAGTTTGCCAGCTCGGTAGTGCC
This sequence comes from uncultured Acidobacteriota bacterium, assembly GCA_963830815.1. Taxonomy (GTDB): domain Bacteria; phylum Acidobacteriota; class Vicinamibacteria; order Vicinamibacterales; family 2-12-FULL-66-21; genus DATBJJ01. Next base: position 18,778 of record CAWHNN010000028.1, read on the forward strand.
GGCGACATTCGTCGTGCCGTTTGGTCCGCTGATCCCATCTGCCGCGATCGTCATCGCGCTCGCCATATTGGCGGGGGCGCGGCGCGAGCAGCTCGTGGCCGGCGCCATTGCCCTCGCCGTTGGCGCTATTCTCTACGCGATTGCAGTGCGCGGCAGGCCGATCGCGGCGCAGGCCCAGGCGCTGTCTGGAGGAGAACGATGATCAGCAGAGTCTTCATTGTCTTGTTTCTGGCGTTCGTGCTCGCAGCGCCAGCTGCGGCGCAGCAGACGGTCTTTCTGGTGCGCCACGCCGAGCGCGCCGACTCTTCGCCAGGCACGAGCCCCACGATGGCCGCGGATCCCGATCTCTCCGAGGCCGGACGTGCCCGAGCCGAACATCTCGCCGAGGCGCTCAAGGACGCAAAGATCACGGCCATTTTTGCCACTGAGTTCAAGCGGACCCAGCAAACGGCTGCGCCTCTTGCCAAGGCTCTTGGCGTAACGGTGAAGATCGTCACTTCGAAGAGCGAAGCCAACCTCATCGCGGATCTCAAGGCCGCAAAGGGCAACGTTCTCGTAGTTGGACATTCCAATACTGTCCCGGAGATCATCAAGCGGCTGGGTGTGACGACGGCCGTCGCCATCGGAGACGACGATTTCGACAACCTCTTCATCGTCAGCACTGGAACCCGTCCGTCGCTCGTGCGGCTCCACTATCGATGAGTACTGCGGGCGCTGATTTCTGCTGTCGCCTTTAGATGATCACGTTCATGCCCACGCCTCACGTTCGTCGCGCCAGCCTGTGCGCGGCCCTCATCGTTTCGTCCCTCGTTCAGCCGTCGGCGCGCCAGCAGGGCGACGCGCCGCTGACTCCGAAGGAGCTGGCGGCCATCTGGGACGCGGAGCACGTATCGCCGCCGCTTCCTCCCCTTGTCGATCACAAGGAGGTCGTGCGCCGGCTGACGGATGTCGTGTCGGGTGCGCCGGACCTCTTTGCGATGGAGAAGATCGGGGAATCCCTCGAGGGCCGGGCGATTAACTACGTCAAGACGGGCAGCGGACCGTTCGACGTCATGCTCTGGTCGCAGATGCACGGCGATGAGGCGACGGCTACTTCAGCGATCTTCGATCTGTTCGAATACTTGAAGAGGCATCGGCAGGATCCCGCGGTCACCCGCATCCTCTCGCGGCTGACCCTGCATTTCGTGCCCATGCTCAACCCTGACGGGGCGGAGCGCTTCGAACGTCGTAATGCGCAAGGGATCGACATCAACCGTGACGCGCTGCGATTGCAGACGCCGGAAGGCAAGGTGCTCAAGGCGTTGCGCGATCGCCTGAATCCCCGGATTGGCTTCAACCTGCACAACCAGAGCTGGCGAACATCTGTCGGCACGCCACCCAAGCCGGCCTCCATCTCGCTGCTCTCCGTGGCCTACGACGAACAGCGAACCGAGAATGCCGGCCGGAAACTGACCAAGCAGCTGTGCGCCGTCATTCGCGCCGCGCTCGAGCCGCTCGCCCCCGGTCAGATCGGGCGCTACGACGACGAGTTCGAGGTGCGCGCGTTCGGCGACAACATCACGTTGTGGGGAACGCCCGTCGTGTTGATTGAAACAGGCCCCTGGCCGGCAGCGGATCCGGATCCGCAGTTGATACGGCTGAATTTCGTGGCACTCGTATCGGCTCTCGACGCGTTGGCCACGGGTGCGGTCGAGCGTGCCGATCCGCAGCACTACGAAACGCTGCCGATGAACGAGTCGAAGATGTTCGCCGTTGCGATCCGGAACGCGACTCTGATCACTGGCAAGGGGATTCCGCCATTCACCGCCGACATTGGTCTCGTCGCCAACAGGCGCGTGCAGACAATTGACGGCAAGCGGGAATTGCAGACTGCTCTGATGGTCGACGACCTCGGCGATCTTCGGACGAGCGGCGCCTTGCGGACCATAGACGCGGCTGGAATGACGGTCGTGCCGATGACCGACGACAACGTGGCGCCCGGTCAGGAAATGGCGTTGCCGGAGTGGAAGGCAACTACCGCAGCGACCATTGGGCTGGGACAGCCCGCGAAGATCGTGATCCTGAAGCCCGGGGCGGAGCCGGGCAAGTACGTGGTCGAGGCTGTGCTGCGCTGAGGCGAGCGGCCCGCCGCTCAGTCGGTCTGCGCGCCGTCGCGACGATAGACGATGCGTCCGTCGAAGATCGTCATCGTCACTCGCGTCGATGCAAGGCGTGACGCCGGCGCCTCGAAGATGTCTTCGGAGAGCACGACGATGTCAGCGAGCATGCCGGCGGCCAGCGTGCCCTTGCGCTGCTCGTCGAACGAAGCCCACGCGGCGCCAGACGTATAGGCGTCGATCGCGCCCTTGAGCGCGATGCGCTCGCCCGAATACCAGCCGCCCTCGGGCAGTCCGTCCGGAGCTGTCCGCGTCACCGCTGTGTGCAAGCCGACCATCGGGTTGAGCGGCGCGCTCGGCCAGTCGCTGCCGAATGCGAGACGGCCTGCTCCGGCTGAGATGCTGTGATAAGGCCACGCCCGCGACGAACGTTCCGCGCCAACGTTCTTCGACCACAGCTCTATCCTGGCCGGCGTTGGATTTCCCGTGTATGGCTGCATCGATGCGATGACGCCGAGCGCGCCAAAGCGCGGCAGATCGGATACGTCGACGGTATCGGCATGCTCGATGCGATGGCGCCGGCCGCGGTCGGGCAGGGGATTGGAACGTACGGCGTGCTCGTAGGCCGTCAGCGCCATGTTGACGGCGCGATCGCCAACTGCGTGCGTCATGACCTGCCAGCCGCCGGCATCGAGAAGGCGCACCAGCTTGTTGAACGCGTCGGCATCCATTGCCGGCGTTCCCGAGTCGGTGGAGTTGGCGTACGGCGCCAGCATCGCGGCGGTTTGCGTCTCGACTACGCCGTCGAGCTCGATCTTGATGGCGCCGGCCTTGAAGAGGGGATCGTCGGGATAGCCCTTGGCAACTGCGCTGAGCTCGCCGATGGCTGACTCGGTCGGAATGCCAGATGTCGAGAGAGCCGAATAGACGCGGACATCGAGGTCGCCCTCACGCCGTGCATCGGCGTAGATTTCGAATTCCTCGGCGCTGCCTTCCGTGTTCTGCACGCTGGTGATGCCGTTGCGCTGAGCCTCGTTGATCGCCGCGCGCAGCGCAGCCGCCCTGTCGGCGCGGCTGGGCTTGGGCAGGTGGCTGCTCACGAGCGCGATGGCTGTTTCCTTGAGGAGACCCGTTGGCTCTCCGGTTTTCGCGTCCTTGACGATGACACCGCCGGCGGGGTTCGGCGTTTTCCTGGTGATTTTCGCCAGTCGCAGCGCCTTGGTGTTCACCCACGCCGTGTGACCGTCAGCACTGATGATCTGCGCCGGCCGATCAGAGACGATGGCGTCGAGCTGCTGACGGGTGGGCAGGCTGCTGGCGAATGGCTCGTAGTACCAGCCGCTGCCGATGAGCCACGGCGCGTCGACATGACTGGCCGACCATGAGCCTATCCGTGCCTGAATCTCGTCGAGCGTGTCGGCGCCAGCGAGATCGACGTTCTCGAGGCTCAGTCCGCCGCTGATGAAGTGCACGTGAGAATCGTTGAAGCCTGGGAGCACGGCCGCACCCTTGGCGTCGACCATCGTCGTTTGCGGCTTGCGCAGACGCATGACGTCGCGCTCGCTGCCGACGCGCAGAATCTGGTTTCCGCGGATGGCCACGGCTTCGGCCATCGAGCCATTCGCCCCGGCGGTATACACCTTGGCGTTATGGACGATGATGTCGACCGGACCGTCGATGTCGTCACGCTGAGCTCCGACAATCAGTCCGGCGATAAGCGTCGCCACGACGATTCCAACGACGACATAAGCGGTCAGTCGCGCAGCCATTGAACCTCCGGCAACGTCGGGATTCTAGCAGAAACGGGGAGTCGTTCAGGGTTCAAGGTTCAGCGTTCCGGGTTCTGGGTTCAGGGTTCAGGGTTCAGGTTCAGGTTCGGTTCAAAGAGCGAGACTAAAATCGTAACGCGATAATCGCTCGAACCGTGAACATCTGAACCGAACCCTGAACCTTGAACCCAGAACCCTGAACATTTGAACCCTGAACCCTGAACGACTGATGATCTTTTCCATCCTCGGCTCCGGTGCGGTTGGCGGGTACTACGGTGCGAAGCTCGTCCGCGCGGGGCATGACGTGACCTTCATCGCGCGCGGCGCGCATCTGGCGGCCATTCGCGACCGCGGACTCGAGATTCGTAGTCCTGCACTCGGGGACTTCACGGTGCGGGCGCGGGCCGAAGAGGACACATCGCTCGTTGGCCCGGTGGACGTCGTCATCGTTGCGGTCAAGGCCTACGACAATGCCTCGGCGCTCGACTTGATTGCGCCGATGGTCGGGCCGAATACGACCGTGCTGCCGTTGCAGAACGGAGTCGACAGCGTCGATGAGCTGGCGGAGCGTCTCGGCCAGGCTCCCATCGTCGGCGGCGTGACCTACATCGCGACGGCTCTTACCGCGCCCGGCATCATCGACCAGACCGGGACCCATCGCCGCATCGTTTTTGGCGAGGTGTTCGGGTCGCCACCGCGCCTGACCGAACGCATTGCTGCGCTCCGCGACGCGCTTGCGGGCGCCGACATTCAAGCCGAGGCGGTTGCCGATGGGCGGGTGCCGATCTGGGAGAAGTTCATCTTTCTCGTGTCGCTGGCAGGGTTTACCGGCGCCGCCCGGCTTCCGATCGGCCCGATTCTGGCCGACGATCAGATTCGGCGTGCGTTTCTCGACGGGTGCCGCGAGATCGAGCGCCTTGCGCGGGCGGAAGGAGTGCCGATTGCAGCGGACATCATCGAGCGGATCGGAACGTACGTCGACGGCATCCCGAAAACGATGCGTTCGTCGCTGCTGATCGATCTGGCGCAGGGAAAGCGTATCGAAGTCGAGCAGCTGCAGGGTTCGGTCGTCCGGCGCGCGGCGCGCGCCGGTATTCCCGTGCCGATTATGTCGACGCTCTACTCGGTTCTGAAGCCCTGGGCGAACGGGGCACGCCAATCCGATTGAGCAGGGCCTGGAAATCCGGCCGGGATCGCAGCGGGGCGAGCGCCGGCTCGACGGCAAGAAACACGACGCTGCCCTGTTTCTGCTCGAGGAGCGAGTCGAGATGCGTCATAGCGTCCTCGGCGCGTCCGAGCTGCGCAAGTACGCAGGCGTAGTTGTAGTGGACCATCGGCACCATCGCCGGTGACACGCGGTCGAGCGCGGCAAGCCGCTCCCGCCAATATCCAGGCGCCCCGCCGGATTCCCACGCGGCGAGCAGTGCCTGCCCGTCGACCGGGACGCCGAAGCAGTTGTGGCCCATCGCCGTGTGCGCCGCTTCCTCGAACCTTCCGAGCAGCTCGTAGGACACGATCATCACGCTGTGCGGCTCGTCGGCATTCTGTCCGCGGTGCAGATCGCTCGACTGGCGCAGCTCGGCGAGGGCCTCGTCGAGGCGACCGGCGAAGTAGAAGGCCCAGCCGACGCTCATGTTGACGAGCGGCGACAGCGGGTCGAGATCACGGCCCGCCTTCGCCTCGGCGATAGATTCCTCGTGCTTGCCGAGCGTGGCAAGGAAGATGGCCAGGAAAGCGCGGACGGTTGCGAGCTTCGGATTGAGCGCGATCGAGCGACGGAAATGACGTTCTGCGTCTTTCCAGTCGCGGCGGTGGAAAAGGCTGCCCATTGCCAGCGTCCCATGCGCCTCTGCCAGCTCCGGATCCAGCCTGGTGGCGCGCTCGGCGGCGGCCTGGGCGCGCGGGAATCCTTCAGCCGCCGGGATCAAACCGTAGTACGACATGCAGCCGATGGTGTCGCCGAGCCCGGCATAAGCCGGTGCGTAGATCGGATCGCGCTCGATGGCGCGCTCGAAATGCTGGAGCGCCTTGCGGAAACCATCCGGTGACCAGGCGTTGAAGAAATAGCGGCCGCGCAGGTACTCCTGATACGCGACCGGATCCACGGTCGATCGCTTGCGCAGTCGCTTCTTCTGCTCGCCGGTCAGCTTCAGGCGCAGGGCCTCGGATATCTGCCAGGCGATATCCTGCTGGACATTTGGCAGCTCCTGCAGTCGCAGCCGGAAGTGCTCGCCCCAGAGCTGCGACTCGGTCGCGGTGTCGACGAGCTCCGCCTGGATCGTGAGGAATTCGCCCTGCTGCGTGACGCGTCCGGTGAGGATGGTGCGCGCATTGAGCGCGACGCCGATAGTCGACGGATCCGACTGCAGATCCTTGAAGCGAAACACGAGACTGCGCGGGACGACGCGGAGTCCGCTCAGCTGCGAGATGCTGTTGATGATGCTCTCGGTGATGCCATCCGTCAGGTACTCAATCGTCGGATCGGCGCCGCCGTTGACGAAGGGAATGACAGCCAGGGATTTGCCGCGCATTTTCGGCCGCCGGCTGACTGCGGCCGACGTCGACCCGCTCGAGCAGGCCGCGCAACGTGGCCGCCAGATCGTTTGCCGACTCGAAACGACGCGACGGTGTTCGCTCGAGGCAGCGCGACACGATTGGCTGCAGCTCTCTCGGCGCCGACGCCATCGAGCTCTGGCAGACCGCCAGGACGATCGTGCATCAGCCGGGCGACGATCTCCTGCGGCGTGCTGCCAGCGAAGAGCGCGCGTCCGGTCAACATTTCGTACAGCACGCAACCGAGCGCGAAGATGTCGGAGCGTCCGTCGACGCGATCGCCGCTGACCTGCTCTGGCGACATGTAGCCGAGCGTGCCGAGCACGACGTGCGGCGCCGTTCGCGCCAGCGTCGGACCATCGCCATCGAGGAGCGGCATCTCGATCCGACGCAAGGCCAGACCGAAGTCGAGAATCTTGACCGCGCCGTCGTTGGTGAGAAACACGTTCTCCGGCTTGAGATCGCGGTGGATGACGCCGCGCGTGTGCGCCGCGGCGAGGCCGTCGGCGATCGCCATCGCGATCTGCACCGCCTCACGCCAGGGAATCGCGCCCTGCTTCAGCCGCGCTCGCAGTGTCCCACCTTCGAGCAGCTCCATGACCGCGACCGGGGTGTCGTTGACGATGGCGAGCTCGTGAATCGCGAGGATGCTCGGGTGCGAAAGGGCGGCGATCGCGCGCGCCTCGGTCTCGAAGCGGCGGCGCATTTCCGGATCGGCCGCGGCGTGCGGCGCCATGACCTTGATGGCAACGTCGCGGTCGAGCCGCGGATCGCGTGCCCGATACACCTCGCCCATGCCGCCCGATCCGATGGGCTCGACGATTTCGTACTGGCGCGAGACGGGCGCCTGTGGCGAGCGTAGTCACACCCTACACCTCTAGTCCAGCATCCGGTAGGCAGCCGTCCCGTCGCTGACGTTGACCGTCTTTACGCCGGCCCGCGCGAGCAGGCTGGCGGCAAGACTCGAGCGAAAGCCGCTCTCGCACACGGTGGCGACCGGGTTCGGGCCGCGCAGCTCCGCGGCGCGGCTCACGATCTCTCCGACCGGGATGTTGATTGCGCCTTCGATGTGCCCGCCACTCCACTCGTGGTGCGTGCGCACGTCGATCACGGTCATCCGTTCACGGCGCCGCAGCCGATCGCGCAGTTCTCTGGCGCTGATGATCTCCCCGCGAGAGGTTGGCGCACCAACTTGCTGCCAGGACTCGAAGTTGCCGTTGACGTAGCCGACGACCTCGTCAAAACCGACGCGCAGCAGCTGGCGATTTGCTTCCTCTGCCTGACCAGGATCACTCGCCAGCAGTACGACCGGATTGGCGGGAGGAACGATCCAGCCGGCCCAGTAGCCGACACGTGGCCCGAAACCAATATTGACGGCGCCAGCAGGATGAGCGGCGGCGAAAGCCTCGGGGCTTCGCATGTCGATGACGAGCGCGCCGTCCTCGACGAGGTCAGCTGCATCGTGCACCTCGAGCGGAAATGGCGGCGGCACACGCGCCGCGAGCCCACGCACGGCAGGGCCGTTGCGGTTGATTTCCTTCATGCGCGGGAAATATGGTGGCGTCTCCGGCAGATCCCCGAGCACGGCGGCAACGAAGTCAGCTTTCGTGCGCTGCTGCAAGAGTGGATTCAGCCGGCGCTCCTGACCGATGGTCGAATGCGGTGCGTTTCCGATGCCGGCCCCGCAGAGCGATCCTGCTCCATGCCCCGGGTAGACCTCGACGTCGTCGGCAAGTTTCAGCAGTGTGCCAAACAGCGAGTCGTACAGCTGTTCGGCAAGCCCGCCTGCCTGATCCGCACCGAGCAGATCCGGACGCCCCACGGCGCCGACGAACAGCGTGTCGCCGGTAAAGACACGGACAGGTTGATCGGGCTGATGCACGAGGAGCGAGATGTGTTCGGGCGTGTGTCCCGGCGTATGCAGGAACTCGACGGAGATGTCGCCGACGCGCAGAACCTCGCCGTGCTTGGCTTCGATGAACGGATATCGCAGCGCGGCCCCCGCGCCGGCGATGACGCGCGCGCCGAGCGCCGCCAGCTCGCGAGCTCCAGAGACGAAGTCGGCGTGGATGTGCGTCTCGATCGCAAACGCGATCTTCAGTCCCGACCGAGTGGCTAGAGCGGTGTACGCGTCGATGTCGCGGCGCGGGTCGATGACAATTGCCTGGCGCGTGCGCTCGCACGCGAGGAGGTACGAGGTCTGCGCAAGGCCTTCGTCGGAAAGCCTTTCAAACATGAGGTAAAATCCGCTTTCGGATCATAGCATTCCACTCGTGATCATCTCTTGCTCATCACGCCGCTGATTGTCGTTGCCGTGATGGCTGCCGGCGCGGTTGCCGGTGGCCTCGGCGCGTTGCTGGGCATCGGCGGCGGCGTCTTCCTGGTACCGTTCCTGAACACCGTAATCGGCCTGCCGATCAAGATTGCGGTCGCAACGAGCCTGATGACCGTGATCGCGACGTCAAGCGTCGTTTCCGTGAGCACCGTCGGGCGTAACCTCATCAACCTGCGGCTCGGGATGCTGCTCGAAGTCGCCTCGGCCGCCGGCGGCGTCGCTGCCGGCCTGATGTTTCACTACCTCTCTGATGAGACGCTGTTTCTCTGGTTCGCGTTCGTGACCGGCGTGATCGCCGTCCTGGTGCTCAGCCGGCTCGATCGCCGCAACGTGCTGGATTCGTCGCAGGATCCGGGCAGGCTCGGCGGCCGTTTCTATGACGACGAGAGCGGCCGCGACGTCGTCTACCGGGTCAAGCGGCTTCCCGTTGCGCTCGGTGTCTCCACGCTCGCGGGGATCGTGTCCGGATCGCTCGGGATTGGTGGCGGCATCCTCAAAGTGCCGCTCCTGAACGCCTGGTGCGGTGTACCTCTGCGCGCCGCGGCGGCGACGAGCGCGCTCATGATCGGCGTGACCGCCGCCGCTTCTGCGCCGCTTCAATACGCCAACCATTACATCCAACCGCCGCTCGCTGCCGCAGCCGTCATCGGCGTGCTCGCGGGATCACGCGTCGGGCTGTGGTTTGGCGGCCGCGCCAAGGCGCGCTGGCTCAAGATGCTGCTCGCCGCGGTGCTGGCGCTCGTGTCGCTCGTGCACTTCGCCAAGGTCTTATGACGACGAACGACTCGGACGCGCTGGTACGCCTGGAATTCCACGTCGGCAGGCTCTTCTCGGTGGGCGTGGCGCTGAGCGCAATGCTGCTTGGCAATCGGCCTCGCCCTCTACCTGTTCGCGCCGGGACCATGGTCGGGCAAGCTGCTCAACGCCGGTCTGCTCGTCCTGATGGCGACGCCGATGCTGCGCGTACTGCTGTCGGTCGTGGAGTACGTCCGGATGGGCGACTGGTTCTTTGTCGCGACGACGCTCGCGGTCATCGCAGAGTTGTCGATCACCGTGCTGTCGGCATTTCGTGCCGCCGGACGCTGATCGTCAGCGCTCGCTCCGGGCGTTTGCTTCCTCTTCCTGCCTGTTCGTCGGAATTCCCTCGCGGTTGATGGTGTGCGTCATCTCGCGCAAGCGCTCGTTCGATGCGGTGCGCATCTTGTCGAGCAGGCCGTCGATGCGCTGTGCCTGTCCCATGATCGTCTGAAGATCCCGCTGCAGGCCAACGTCGGTCTGGCCGCGGCCGATGAGATCGCAGTGGCCGATGATCGTTTGCAGAGCGCTGTTGATCTCGGCGGCGACCGACAGCGTCATCTCCGACATGACTTCCATCGTCCGGTGCTTGCCGAGCGTCATGTGCAGCTGCTGCGCGACCCAGGCGACGGCGAGAATCTCAGCGATTGGCAGCAGCGCATCGACGTGCTGGCGTGTGAAGGAATTGCCGCGCCTCGCCACGGCGTTCAGAGTGCCGACGACGCGGCCGCGCGAGACGAGCGGCATCAACAGCGCCGACTTGAAGCCGGACGTCATCAGGATATTGGCGTCGAGAAAATCAGCGGACACGGTGCCGATATCGCCGACGATCATCGGCTCGCCGGACCGTAAGACCCCGCCGAGCATCGTGCGTTCAACCTTGAAGACGATTTCGGGACGCGGGCGCGACCGCCGCTCCTCGACATGTACGCGCGCGGTATAGGTCTGGAACTCACGCCCGTCCTCCGACAGGAGGGCCAGGCCGACACGGTCGCACGGGACGAGTCGTGAGACGCGCTCCGCGAGCGCCTGGAATGCGAGCGGGACGTCGACCGAGCGCGCGATGACGTCGAGCATCGCGTTCTGCGTCTGCAACTGGTCGACTTCGGTCAGGGTCGCCGTATGATCCTGTTCCTTTTTCGAGAGGCGCTGCGAGAGGGCGGCAATCCGCCGCGTCGCAATCGCCGCGAGGACGAGGAGGGCGACCCAGACGATGAGGAGGGGGACCAGCGCCAGGGGGTGGCTGGGGAGATCCACGCCGAGTGCCCACGCCAGCGGCTGAACGGCGCCGAATGCGATCAGCAGCCAGATGGCCCATACGGGCGCGCGATCCTCTCGTAGGGGCATTGGGTCTCGTGCGATCACGAAACTATATCGTAAAAGCTCGAGAGCGCTGCGTCCCGATCTCGTTGTGGCAGTAGAGGTAACGTCGATAGGATGTGCTGCAGCTGAGCTGGCGTCACGCCGTACTCCATTGCCACCAGCGCCTGCAGCCGCGCGCCGTCCTCGAACCGGCCCTCGCGTGCCTGCCGAGAGGCCTGCTTCCTCGAGGGCAGCACTCAGATCGACAATCTCGCGAAACTGCCGGCTGTGCCGCCGGGGCAGCGGTGCGCGCAGCCGATCGATGATGCCAGCCGAAACGTGGGTGCTGACTCGCATCCGTATGAAGTAGTTCGCGACAAAGCTATTCAGCACGGCGCACAAATAGCGCTGCGAGTCTTCGTCGAGCGCTTCCTTGACGCAGAAAAGCGTGTGCGTCGTGACGACATCCATCGGGACGATGGCGGCAATCAGCGTCAGCCGGTTGGTCGAGGATGCCACCTCTCTATAGGCGACGCGGGGGCGGCCAAAGGTTCGCTTCCGATCGAGCAGGCGCGCCGCTGCCGCCCGTGGAATGCGTGATACGCCGCCGCTCCGACGTCGACTCTGAAGGGATGCAGGTGCTTGCCTTCGACAACCGGGAGACCATCCTCGTCGCGGGTGAAGTGACGGCGGTCGTCGGTGGCATTCAGCTCGCGCCCGAAGTGGATGTTCCAGCCGGATGCATCGCCGAGTGCGGGCAGTCGGGAAGTGATCGTGTTGAGGATGTCGACGTCGTGCGGCGATCGGATGTCGGGCACCGCCAGTTGCTCGCCGCTGACACGTTCGAGCAGCGTTCGCATCAATGGAATGGCATCCTCGTCAGGGCTGGCGTCGGGCAAACGGTCCAGGGCATCGGCAGTGCCGATGCCAAACCGGCAAGGCAGCGCGGAGGTATGGCCGCCAGATACCGCGGACACGAGGAGAAAGCGCAGGCTGCGATGCACCGGGAACATTCCATTGCGGTTGTCGAGGGCGACGAAGCTGTCGATCCGCGTGCGATCGAATAACGTCCGCCGCAACGGCGCCGTGCCGCGGTCGGTGGCGAGCCCCGAGGGAACGACCATGCCAAGGCGCCCGCCCTGCCGCAGCAGGACGAGTGTCCTCTCGAGGAAGAGTTGGTAGAGGTTGACGTGGCCGTCTCCGAGCCATCGGTAGATGCCCGAGCCGCGCGCGAAGTCCGTCAGGCTCGACGCGGCCGTCCGTGCCGAGTCGCGAGTGCTGCGCTCGCCGCGATCGCCTCTCAGCATCTCCCAGGGCGGATTCCCGACGATTGCGTCGAAGCCGGGCGCCGCCAGCGGCTGGCCCTTGGTGTCGCCGAAAATTTCTGGAAACTCGAGCGTCCAGTGAAAGAATCGCTCGCGCCGCGCGGCGTCCTTCGCTTGCTGCAGGTAAGGCCCAGCGATGTGAATGGGCAAACCGCCACGGCCGAGGAGCGCGTCTGCGAGCGCGCGCAAACGGGACGCGCTCGCTGGCCTGGCGGTCTGGTCGTGAACCATGCGGCGCACCACAGGTCACAAACGGACTTCCAACGTTCGATCGCCTCGCGTTCGTCGTGGAGAGTCGGCGAGCGCCTGTTCCTTGGCTCGCACTTGATCGAGCGTGTCGCCGGGATCGAGCGCAATACGTGTCCGCGCGGCGATTGCAGCTCCCAGCGACGATTCAAAGGACGCGTCGCCAAAGAGCGGAAGCGCTGCGAGCAGTGCTGCGCCCGCCGCCAGGCGCCTGGCGCGTGAGGTCCGACAAGGCGGCGCCGACGAGACTGTTTCCCGCGCGCAGGCGATGGTCGAGAAACGTCAAGGGACGGTCTGCGGAGAGCGTCGCCAGCCAGAGGGACAGCCGTCCGAGCTGGACCGCCATCGGATTGATGTCGACGCCATAGAGGCAGCGTTGCGCGACTGCGCGGCGAAACTCGGCGCGTTCCGCGTCGGTGATGTCCTCTGACGTGATTCCGCCCTCGCGCACCAGCGCCGCTTCATAAGCGTTGGCCATGAAGCGGCACGCGGCAACGAGAAAGGCGCCGCTGCCCATCGCCGGATCGAGAATGCGCAAAGACAGAATCGCATCCGGGGTTGCTCCATTGACGAGAGGTCCGAGCGCTCGTCTGACGAGGTATTCCGTCAGCGGCCGTGGAGTATAGAAGGCGCCGGTCGCCTTGCGGCGGTCGCTGTGGACGCGCGCCGCGTTCCTGGTGACGAGTCTCGGGATCGAAATCGAGCAGGCGCTCGTACACACCGCCAAGCTGTTCGACGTCCAGATCGCCGTAGGCGACGCGCTCGAGGCCATCAGACTGGCGCCGCGTGGTCAGCGCCAGGACGGCGCGCCGGACGACGCCGTCGTCGAGGGGACGCTATCCGCCAGAGGCGCGTGTGCAGGAGAGAAGAGACGTCCGTTGAACGGCGGAACGCGGAGCGAGCCAATCCTGCATCCTCGGTGCGCCAGCCGCGCGATCGCTTGCAGCGCTTCCCAGACGCCAGGCGGCCGGCGCAGCAGCTCCACCGGCTCGCGTAACGCCTCGATCGTGTAGCTATCGCGGAAGATGGGATGCCAGCGAGGCACAAGGCCTCGCGCCTCCGCAAAGAGCAGGAAGAGGATCCGGTAGATGACGATGAGGGCTTCGTCGAACGTCGAGACGGCGTCGCGCGCGGTCGTAGAACGATGCGCAGGTTTCCTCCGCGCCGCCGCCGAGAGAGCGTCGAGGAGATGGCCCAGCGCTTCGTGAACGCCCTGTTGCAGCGCGTTTCTGACGGCGGCGCGGTGCCGTTCGCTGAGTTCGACGGCACTGTCAAGAAGCGGTCGTTCGCTGGCCGAGCTGCGCATGGCATCGGCGCGCAGCAGTCCCCAGAAGACCGCGAACGACTGCTCGTTGTCGATCGTCAGCTCCAGATCGAATTCGAAGAACCGCCGCGAATACGTCCGCCGGGCGTCGACGATGCGCAGCGATGGCCCGGTGAGGCAAAAGCACCAGCGCTCGGAGGTGCCGATGCCGAGGCGCACCGCTTCCCGCCATGCCGCCGCGGGGTCCTGTCCCCATGTTGTCAGGAGGAGCGTGGCCGACGGCGTACCGGCAACTTCGAGGACACCGGAGAGCCTTTCTGCAGTCGTGTTGATCGGTGTCACGTGATAACCAAGCGCGCGCAGCAACGGCTCGGCGAAGCGATCGAAGATGACTCGTAGCGGAGTCGCCGGGCCGAGCAGCGCACGCAGCGGCACGTGCCACGCTCGCAGGTGCCGCCGGACGCGCTCGCGGTCATCGCAAGTCGCTGACCCGCGCCGAACGATGGCATTCCCTTCGCGACGGCTTCGTGTGAGAGCAGCGAGCCCGTGAGACCCGGAATCATGCGCGATCGAGAACCAGGAGCGCCGCGATGGTTTCCGTTCGCATCGAAAGAGACGGCTCAGGCGCGAGCGTCCTCCTCGGTAATCGCCTCAAGCTGCCGCGTCTGACGCGCGGCACGTGCCGCGGCGGCCCGCGCGGACCGTCGGTCGAAGAGGCCCTGCTGCACGAGCATCCGCGACGCCGCCGGCTGGCCACCGCCAATGCCGTCTCTGATGGCGTGCCATCGCTCGCGTTGCCGGCGCCGGCGCAAAGCGTCGAAGTCGGCAATCCTTCGCAGCTCCTGCTTCGCTCTGGACGCGGTCAGCGAGTCTATGAAGCCCGAACGGGTGGTCAGGTCCGACAGAATCTCGAGAAGCCGTGTCTCGATCTTGGAGTGCATCGGGGCGCTTCCCGACGCGATCGAAGTCGATACGCACGGCCATCAGATCACTGTGAAGGGTCAGTCCGTCCGAATCGCGGATGTCGAGCGCCAAAAAGACGTAGAGCCCACGCGCGACGTTCCTGGATCCGCGAACGCGTGGAAATCGCGAGCCTCGGCGGTTGTCTCGAGGCACGCTGTGACCTGCCGATCAGGATCCTCGCCTCTTCGAGCCGCGACACCTCGCGCGCCGCAAGAAGAGCAAGTTCGCCAGGCGCTTGCACTACTGTCGAGGGCAGCGGCGCAGCCTCGTCGTCATCCAGCCTCGACATCGGCACCGTTCATGACCGCGGCGGCGACACGCGATTCCGTGAGGGCGTCAAGCATGGCCTTTTGCCGCGGGCCGGCGCTCCGCAGGCGCGCCAGTAGTGGAGAGACGACGAGCCGTTCGGCAGTGTGGTCGGCGACAAGTGCCAGCTCGTGGACTCGAGCGGTCTGGCCGAGGCGATCGACTCCGTCCGCACCGCTGCTCGAGCCGCGTCGGGTTCCACGGCAGCTCGTAGTGAATGACGAGGCGGCAGCAGTGATGGAGATTGAGTCCTTCGGCGGCGGCGTCTGTGGCCAGCAGGATGCCGCCGCGATCGTTGAACTGGCGTTGAACCGAGCTGCGCTCGGATGCCGTCAGCCCGCCGTGGAGCATGCGCGACTCCGTGTCCGGCGATCGTCAGCCGTTCGACCAGCCGCGCGAGAGTGTCGCGATACTCGGTGAAGATCAGGGCTGAACCGACCCCACGCCGCCCGAGCCGGGCAAGGAGACGCAGCAGGAATCGTGTCTTGCTCTCGTCGCGCGCCGCATTGTGTGCTGCCGCCGCGAGGTTGGAGAGCGATCGCCGCTCGCTGTCGGCGTCTGCCAGGCCCGGTGCTGCCAGGCCCGCGACAGGTTCGTCATCCTCGAGGGCGTCTTCATCCGGCCCCAGCGAAAGCGGCAGGGCCAATTGGCGTGGTGCGTCAATCTGAGCTCCGCTGAGCAACGTCAGCCTGCGCTCGACTGATGCAGCGAGCGAAGCAGCGCTCGAGAGTGCGCGCTTGCGCAGAACGATGGCGACCAGGCGCGCGCGTTCGTCGCCACGGAGGTTCGCTTCGCGCCAGATCCGCGAGCAATAGCGCTGCAGCATTTCGTGCATCCGGCGCTCGCCGTCCGTGCACGCGACGCTCAAAATACGCGTCCTGCGCGATCGGTGTTCTCCAACGGCGGCGCGGCTGCGCTCGAAGAGCACGACGGGAGAGCGGTCGGATGGCAGGCTGCCGATATCACAGAGCGCCTCGAACTCGAGACGGTCACCGCTATTCGGCGTTGCCGATAGCAGGACCACACGACGCGACCTGGCGGCAATCGCGTGCACCGCCGCGCGGCGATCGCTGCGGGAAGTCGCGACATGGGCTTCGTCCACGACGACGATGTCCCAGGTGACGTCCTCGAGAGGGCGTAGAACCTCCGGGCGCTTCACGAGGTCGTGCGAGCTCACGTAGATTCCCGGAAGCGACCACGGGTTCACGTGCACAGGGCGCTCGCTGCGCGCTGTCCTGATCCATGCGCTGTCGGCGAGCGTCGCGGTCAGCCCGAGCCGACGCCAGAGCTCGTCGATCCACTGCTCGCGCAGCCCGGCGGGGACTATCACCAGGGCGCGACACTGCTCGTGCAGCCGCGAAAGCTCGAGCAGGATGAGCCCAGCCTGAATCGTCTTGCCGAGTCCTACTTTGTCGGCGATGAGCAGGCGTGCCGTGCCGTCGCGCAGCATCGCGATGGCGGGTTCGAGCTGGTAGGGCAGCAGGCGGACGGGAGCTGACGCCGCCGCTCGAAGGCCGCCGAACGGATGCAGCCGCAATCGCTCGCGGTCGAGCTCGTGCAGCCAGCGGCGGGGCCTGACCAGGCGTGGCCGCCTCCGGCTGTCGAGCGGCCGCAGCCGATCGAATGGGATCAACAGGGTCTGTTCGCGCTCGCTGCCGATTTCGCGCAGGCGTACGGCAGTGCAATCGGACGCCGCAGTTCGGCCGATGACGTTCCAGCCGCGGCCACGGACGAAGACTCGTTCCGCGCCCGTCGCGATGACGTCCGCGTTCATGCGTTGCCGGACGAGGCAACGTCGATGCCTGGAGTGCTGACCCGGCTGCCGGACGTGGAGCGCGGACCGATAAGGCGTTGACCGAGTGGAGGTTGGCGTTCGCGAACTAGCGCGGTCACGCCCCCGGGAGGCGAGGTGCGCACGTGCAGAGTGCGCACCTGTTGCGATCGTTGAGGTGGAGCGCGCAGCTAAAAACTGCGCGCTCTCCTCGCCCCGCTATCCCGTGGCATCGTCGCGCGAGCCGCGCAGTGCGCGACGCGACACGATCACCGGCCGGCGCTTGTCGCCGTTTGTCGCCGTGGGTTGCGGCGCGCGTACCCGGACGCGGCGGATGCGACAGCCGCGCGGATACGTGACAGACGCCACGGTGGACGGCATCCGGAGGCCCGCGATCAGCCGCTGCAGGTCGTCGGGCACCACTTCTTCGCCGTTGGCCTTTTTCGCCGGTCGTGCCCAGGACATCGGCATCAGCCGCAGCAGTCCCTTGGGCCCGTCGTTCTCGACGCGGAACTCGGCATAGCTGTCGGCCTGCGCCGCGGCGAGCTCGCCGAAGCCGTTCGTCGATTCGTCGTGCCGCCGCCGTGCGGCCGCCTCTTCGGCCTCGCGTGCTCCGCGCTGCCTCTTCACGCTGCCGCCGCTCGCTGTCCTCGAGCTCCTGCTTTCGGCTAGCCTCCGCGGCGACCCGCTCGCGTTCGGCTTCTTCCTGCTTGCGCTTCGCCTCTGCTTCCTTGCGCTTCCGTTCGGCTTCGGCTTCTTTTCTCTTCTTCTCCGCCTCGGCCTCGGCCCGTTTGCGCTCGGCTTCGGCTTCCAGCCGCTTGCGTTCGGCCTCGGCTTCCTTTCTCTTTGCCTCGGCCTCCGCGGCTTTCCGCTTGGCCTCGGCTTCTGCCGCCTTCCGCTTGGCCTCGGCCTCGGCCTCTTTCCTTTTAGCTTCGGCTTCAGCGGCTTTTCGTTTTGCCTCGGCTGCCGCCTCTTTTCTTTTGTCTCGGCTTCCGCCTCGAGCCGCTTGCGTTCCGCCTCGGCTTCACGCCGCCGCTGCTCGGCCTCGGCCTCTTTGCGCTTGCGCTCGGCTTCTGCCTCTTTCTTCTTGCGCTCGGCCTCGGCGGCGAGGCGCTTGCGTTCTGCTTCGGCTTCGATCCGCTTTCGCTCGGCCTCTGCCTCGAGACGCTTGCGTTCGGCTTCGGCCTCTATCCGTTTGCGCTCGGCCTCTGCTTCGGCGCGCTTGCGCTCCTCTTCTTTGGCGATGCGCTGCCGCTCCTCTTCCTTGGCGATGCGCTGACGCTCCTCTTCCTTCCGTCTCGCTTCCGCTTCCTCACGCTTGCGCTTGACTTCGGCCTCGAGGCGCTTGCGAACTTCCTCTTCCTGGCGCTTCCGTTGCGCCTCGGCCTCGAGCTCGCGCTTCCGCCTGGCTTCGGCCTCCGCCAGTTTCCGCTGTTCCTCTTGCTTGCGGCGCTCCGCAGCCGCCTCAGCCTCGCGCTTGCGCTTGGTTTCTGCTTCGAGGCGTTTGCGCTCCTCTTCCTTCTTGCGCGCGGCTTCGGCTTCCTGACGCTTGCGTTTGGCCTCGGCTTCCTCTTCCTGCTTGCGCCTGGCTCGCGCGTCGGCCTCGCGCTTGCGTTCGGCTTCGGCTTCGGCTTCGCGCTGGCGTTGCGCGTCGGCCGCTTCCTGCGCGCGACGGTCCTCTTCCGCTTCTTCGCGCTCCTGAGCCTCGAGTTCCGCTGCCCTGGCTCGTTCGGCTGCCTCCGCCTCCTCGGCTTGCCGGCTCGCCTCGGCTTCCTGGGCGCGTCGGCTTGCCTCGGCGTCACGGGCCTGGCGCTCGAGATCCGCGATCCGGCCCTGTTCCTCTTGATCCTCTGCGAGAACGGCGAGCGGAACGTTTGTGATGAAAGCCGAAGCGCTTCCGTTGCCGGCCGGCGCCGAAGCGGGGCGCCATTCGAACGGCGAGGCCCAGGCGGATCCGTTTGCTGCTTCGTCGGCCGCGGCGCCGCCGTCTGCTTCAAACTGCGCAGACGGTTGCGAAGGCGACGAGTGACGAGGCGGGAATCACCGGGTCTGGCGTGGAGAACCCGCCTGACGATTGCGCCTGGAACTCGAGGTGCGCGACCTTCTGATGCAGCGCCTCGACGTTCTCTGACTTGCGCTCCGTGGCCGTCTCGACGAACGTGCGGATCTCGGCCGCGAACAGGTCCGGATCGCACCCGCCCATCGACGGCCTTGGCGCGGCTTCCTTCTTCCCCAGCAGCTTGCCGAACAGGCCGCCGCCGCTCTTCGGCTCCATATCCGCAGCCGTCGATTCCATCTGCGGAATGGTGTGGGTCTGGATGTGCTGCGCGCCAGACAGCGTGCGCAGGTAGGCGACGAGCTCCTCTTCGTCGCGCGGCGACAGCAGCGCGGTGAGGAGGATGACGTCCGGGACCCGGGCGTTCAGCGCCGCAACCGCGGCGTCTCGGGAATCGACGACGACGAGATCGGCGCGTACCTGCTCGCGAACGATC
The DNA here is from genome assembly GCA_963830815.1 of uncultured Acidobacteriota bacterium. Classification (GTDB taxonomy): domain Bacteria; phylum Acidobacteriota; class Vicinamibacteria; order Vicinamibacterales; family 2-12-FULL-66-21; genus DATBJJ01. The sequence continues at coordinate 37,995 of CAWHNN010000028.1, forward strand.
CGCTTGAGGATGGAAGCCTGGCGGTGATCAGGCTCGACTGCGAGGACCAGCGCCAAGGTTCTACGTCCTTACCATGAAGATGACGAGCATGGCGCCGACCGCAGCGAAAGCCATGACGACGCCATTGTCGATGCTCTGCGATTTGATCATCGACACGATGCTGTTGGCGTAGTCGAGCGCGCGATTGTCCAGTGTGGCCAGGCCGTCCCCGGCGTGGAAGTAGAGCGTGAGCTTGTCGCGCACTCGCGGGTCAATCCAGGCAACGCCTACCGCGAGGAGCGCAAACCCTGCCGCCGACAGCAGAAAGCTTTTGAACTTCATGGGCGTGATCCTTGTCGCCGCCACCCTCGCAATGCGTATGCCGTCGACAGATTTGTACGCGCGCGTCCCGGTAAGTGACGCGCATACAGGAAATAGATAGCGCTCCGTGCGCGGGCAGCACACGGCCGCCGCGGCGGCTGATCGCGAATCGGCCACCAAAATCGCGCGATGCCTTACGAAACTGACGCTGGCGCCGGCTTTCCGCGGCGTGCAGCTGGGGGAATTTACCGCATCTGGCGGCGGGTCGAGCGCACGGCAATCGTCTTGCGATGAAGGAGTTGCGCAGGAAGCCAGCCGGGAACGCCGCCGCCGTGGCACAACGGTTGCCATTACCTCGGGCGTGTCGCGGCAAGCGCGGCGCTCTTATCAACCAGCTGCGGCGCTGCCGCAACAGGCATCGCAAGCGCGATGCAATTCCTCGGGGGAGGATCTCATGTCGATGCTGCTCAATTTCGTGAATTCGGTTGTTCGTGACGAAGAAGGCCAGGACTTGCTCGAGTACACGCTGCTCGTCGCGCTGATCGCGCTCGTCGCGATTGGTGCGGTCGGCCTCGCCGGCAACAGCGTGTCGACCATCTTCACCAACATCGCTACCAGGCTCACGACCGCCGCCGGCGCGTAGTTCGGCAGGCATCCGTGGGCAGCGCGCCCGGCACTGACCCACGGTTCTTACAGACACGCATTCCGGGTCAAGCATTTTTTCTGGAGGGATGAAATGTCGATGCTGCTCAATTTCGTGAATTCGGTTGTTCGTGACGAAGAAGGCCAGGACCTGCTCGAATACGCGCTGCTCGTCGCGCTGATCGCGCTCGTCGCAATTGGTGCGGTCGGCCTCGCCGGCAACAGCGTGTCGACGATCTTCACGAACATCGCTACCCGACTGTCGACGGCGGCTGGCGCGTAGTTGTCATGGCCCGAGGGGCCACACCGGTTCATCAACAACCAGCCTGCGGCATTTGCTGCAGGCCGCATCACACGGTCGATGCATATACCTCGGGGGAGGGTTTCAGATGTCGATGCTTCTTAATTTCGTAAAGTCGGTTGTCCGCAACGAAGAAGGCCAGGACCTGCTCGAGTACGCGTTGCTCGTCGCGCTCATCGCGCTCGTCGCGATTGGTGCGGTCGGTCTCGCGGGCAACAGCGTGTCGACGATCTTCGCGAACATCGCCGGACAGCTGTCGACGGCGGGAGGCGCGTAGTTCTCGCGAGTGGTAGTGGACCGATGCGGCTCGTGTCGGTCCACTGCTTCGCACGAATCGACTGGAGGAGTCGAATCATGCCATCGCAAATTGCTGTTGCTCAGTTCAAGCGCATCGCCAGGAGCGTTGCGCCGCGAGGAGGATGGTCAGGACCTGCTCGAGTACGGGTTGCTGTGCGCCCTGATCGCGGTCGTCGCTATCGGCGCTGTGACGACGGTCGGAAATACGATCCACTCGGTGTTCTGGCAGGTCATTGCCAACACCTACTAACGCGTCGTTTGTGGTTCTATCCGCCGGGCTGCTGATCGCCACGATCGTGGACCTGCGGACCCGGCGGATTCCCAACGCGTTGACGGGAACGATGGCGGCGGCGGGGTTCGGGCTCGCGGTCGCTGGCTGGAGCGGGCTCTCGATCACGGGCGTGGTTCTCGGGTGCGCGATTGGCCTGGCGCTGATGCTCCCCGGACACCTGCTCGGCGCCACAGGAGCCGGAGACGTGAAGTTGATGGCGGCGATTGGGACGCTGATTGGACCGCTGCTCATCATCAAGGCTGTGCTCTTTACCGCGCTCGCGGGCGGCGTGCTGGCAGTGGTGGTGGCGATACAACGGCAGCGGCTGCGAGTGGCGCTGGCCGGCACGGGCCGGATGATGGCGTCGCCAGCAGGGGTGAAGCGGGAAGTCGCGGCGAAGACGAAAGCCAGCCGCTTCGCATACGGACCGGCGATTGCGATTGGCAGTATGGCGGCGGTTCTGAGTGCCTGGTTCTAGGTTCGGGTTCGACGGTGTGCAGAGAGATTGAGGATTGCTGTTGATGCTACGTCAAGACGCCACACTCGAGAGCTGCCCGGTGCCGACAAGCGGCACGCGGCGCGCGCTCGGCAGTGAGCGCAAGACACCGCTCATCGAGACAGCGCTGACGCTGCTGCTCGTCCTCATGATCTTCATTGGAATTTTCGAGTTCGGCCGGGCCTATCAGACCTGGCAGGTGCTGACGAACGCCGCGCGCGAAGGCGCGCGCGTCGCCGCGGTCGGCGGCACCACGATCACGATGTCGAGGCCGCCGTGCGGACGTACATGGCGGCGGAACGGCTCGGCAACGCCGGCACTGCGCCCATCGCCGTCAATCGCAAGGTCGCCGTCGGCGCGCAGACCGGCAGCGAAGTCACGATTCAGTATCCGTTTTCCTTCATCTTGCTCGACCCGGCAGTGCGCTTCGTAAGGCCGGCAACCACCACGGGCGGACCACTGATGATGTCAGCGGTCGCCATCATGCGGAACGAAAGCTAGGGGACGACGCTCATGCGCAACCGAATCTTCGCCGTTCTTGCCATCGCTGTGCTCGCAGGCGGCGGACTGGCTTACGGCACGTACAACATGATGAACACCCAGCCGCCACCAACCACGCAGACCGACGTTCCAGCCGGTCGTCGTGGCGACGGCGGATCTGACGATGGGCGCCGAGATCAAGGCAGAAGACCTGAAGGTCGCCCAGTTCCCCGATAAGGGCGCGCCGGAGGGTGCGTACTCCCGCATCGAGGAGGTCGTCGGCCGTGGCGTCGTTGTCAACATCGTGCGCAACGAGCCCATCCTGCCGGCCAAGCTGGCGTCGAAGGAGGCCGGCTCCGGATTGCCGCCGGTCATCCCCGAGGGCATGCGCGCCGTGTCGGTGCGCGTCAACGAAGTCATCGGCGTCGCCGGCTACGTGTTGCCCGGCACCCGGGTCGACGTCCTGGCCACCGCGAGCCCGACGCAGAACACCGCGGACATGACCACCAAGGTCGTCCTCGCCAACGTGCAGGTGCTGACCGCCGGCACGCGCATGGAGCAGGACCAGAAAGACGGCAAGCCCGTGCAGGTCACGGTCGTAACGATGTCGGTGACGCCGGAACAGGCCGAGCGCCTTGCGCTCGCCAGCACGGAAGGCAAGATTCAGCTCGCGCTGCGCAACCCGCTCGATCAGTCGGCGCCCGCGACCCCGGGCATGAGGCCGTCGGTGCTGCTCGGCCTCTCGAAGCCGGTCGCTCCGACCCAGAGCTCCTCGCCCAAGGCCAAGCCCGGCCAGGCCGTGACGGTGGCGACGACCGCCACCACGTTCGTTCCCACGGTCGAAATCATTCGCGGCGACAAGCGCGCGACGGAACCTGTGAAATGAGGACCGACTTCAGCCGGACCACTTACAGCGAAACGGAATCGGAGGACTTGAAAATGCTCGCGGCACCCACGACTCAGTTCTGGCGATCGCGACCTCTACAGGGTCGCCGGCCGGCCGCCTTCTTTGCGGCGCTGGTCGTGTACATCATCGTCATCCTCGTTGCCGCGCCGCAGGCGCGACAGCCGCAGGTCATCAACGCGGCGGCGCCCAGCGACGACGGCGCTCGGCAACCATCGTCCGCGACGCGGCCAGCGGCTCCGACATCGATCTGATGGTCGGCCGTTCGACCGTGCTCAACGTCGGCGCGCAGATCGCCCGCGTGTCGCTGACGGTTCCGGACATCGCCGACGCGCTGGTCACGGCGCCATCGCAGCTGCTCGATTCACGGCAAGAAGCCCGGCACGATCTCGCTGTTCGTGTGGGACAAGGCCGGCGCCATCAAGACCTTCGAGGTCAAGGTCCGGCACGACCTGAGCCCGCTCATCGCGCACATCAAGCAGCTCTTCCCGGGCGAGGACATCACCGTCCTCGGCAGCGGCAAGGACATCGTCCTCTCCGGCACCGTCTCCGCGCAAGTACGTCATCGAGAAGGCCGCGGACATGGCCGGTGGCTACGTCGACAAGAAGGAAAACGTCGTCAACATGCTGAAGCAGCAGGAAGGCGTTGCTTCGAACCAGGTCATGCTGCGCGTGCGCTTCGCCGAAGTGAGCCGCTCGGCGATGCAGGAGCTCGGCGTCTCGATGTTCGCGAACGGCGCCGGCGGAAGCGACGAGTGGTATCGGCCGTTCGGCGCCTCGGCAGTCCCGGCACCGACGTTTGACGACGGCAAGCTCGTGTTCAGCGACTTCCTGAACCTGTTCGTCTTCAACTCCAAGGAAAACCTCGGCGCGCGTCGTCAAGGCGCTCTCGAACAAGGGTCTCTTCCAGAGCCTGGCGGAGCCGAACCTGATCGCCACCAACGGCAAGGAAGCCAGCTTCCTCGCCGGCGGCGAGTATCCCTACCCGGTCGTGCAGTCCGGCTCGGGCACGAACTCGGTGACCATCACCTTCAAGGAGTTCGGCGTCCGTCTGAGCTTCACGCCGACCGTGCTCGGCGGCGACCTGATCAACCTCAAGGTCAAGCCCGAAGTCAGCTCGCTCGACTTCGCGAACGCGGTCATCATCGATGGCTTCCGCGTGCCGGCGCTGTCGACCCGCCGCACCGAGACCGAAGTCGAGCTGCGCGACGGACAGACGTTCGCCATCGCCGGTCTGATGAACAACACGCTGACGAGCACGATGGGCAAGATCCCGGGCATCGGCGACATCCCGATCCTCGGCCTGCTGTTCAAGAGCAAGGCGCACCAGAAGAACCAGACCGAGCTCGTCGTCATGATCACGCCGTCGATCTCTGAAGCGCGGATCCACGGGCGTGTCCGAGGGCCTGCCGGCGCTGACCGAGCCGTATCTCGACGCGTCCCGACAAGACCTATCCGAATCCGGACCCCTACATCGGTTCGCCGCGCTATCCGGCGGATCAGTCCGCTGCCGAAGGAAGGCAATGCTCCGGTGGCCCCGCGTCAGACGTCTGACCAGCCGACCCCGACCCCGACGATGACGCCGGCTCCGAAGCCGACGGCAACGTCGCCGGCACCAGCGCCGGCCCCGGTTCCGTCGCGGCCGATTTCGCAGAACGCGCCTGTCGCGACGCCGCCGGCCCCGAGGCCGGCGACGTCCGCCAGCAACTCGGCACAGCCCGTTGCGGTCGCGCCCGCTCCGGCGAGAGTCACCAGCCGCGCCGCCGCCGGTAGCCGCGAAGCCGGCGCAGACGACGCCGACCGCGTCGAAGGAAGCCGCAGCATCGGTCAAGACCGAGATCAAGGAAGTCGACAAGGCCGCTGAACGCGCCGCCGAAAAGGCGCGCGAGCAGGAGCGCAAGGCGGCCGACGCCGAAGCGAAGCAGAAGCAGGCCGACGCCAGGCAGAAGGAAGTCGACGACCGGCAGAAGGCTGAAGAGGACCGGATCGCGCAGGCAAAGGCCGAAGAGGATCGCAAGCAGGCCGACCGGCTCGGCAAGGAGCGCGCGAAGCGCGAAGCCGAGATTGCCCGGCGCAACGCCGAAGTTGCGAAGAAGCAGGCCGACGAAGATGCGAAGCGCGAGAAGGCGCTCGCCGAAGCCGCCGCCCGGCTCAAGCAGGCGCAGACCGCCTACCAGGCCGAGATCGAAAAGACCAAGAGCGGCAGCAATGACAGCCAAGTCGACGCAAGGACAGCTCGACCAAACAGTAAAGCTACCTGGGGAGGGTAGCTCTACTTCTCGAGGTGCCGTCATGCGTCGAGGATTCGCAAGCATTCAGGACGACTCGAGCGACGACAAGGGCGCGAACCTCGTCGAGGCGGCGATCATCACGCCGCTGCTGCTGCTGCTGACGCTCGCCATCGTCGACTTCTCGGCGATGTTCTACGCCTACCTGGCGCTCGAGCACGGCGTCAGCCAGGCGACGCGATTCGCCGTCACCGGCCAGGAGCTCGACCACCTCGGCGGCGCCGCGATCGAGCCGCGAGGCATCGATCAAGGCCAGCGATGCGCGAGGCGACGCCGACGCTGACGATTCCCGGACGGCGCCTTCAGCTTCAGCTTCATGCCGCTCCGGCACCGCAGCTGGATCGGCGGCCTCGGCGGCCCGAACGACGTCGGCCGCGTCACCGTCAACTACACCTGGACGTTCATGACGCCGCTTGATCCGGCCGTTCTTCACGGGCGGGCAGGTCAACCTGCGCGTGCAGTCGACGATGAAGAACGAGGCGGTGTTCCATGATGACCCACTGTCATGTCGCGATGCACGGCACTGGCGCGCCTAGCGTCCAGCCGCGGCCAGAGCATCGTCGAGTTCGCGATCTGCCTGCCGCTCCTGCTGCTCGTGACGCTCGGCGTCGTCGAGACGTCGAACGCGCTCATCGAGCCAGCACGTCGATCACCAAGGTGGCGCGCGAAGGCTCGAACATGATCTCGCGCGAGACCGAGCTGGCGACGCCGGCGACGGCGCTGCAGAACATGAGCGCCAGCCCCGGTCAACGTTCAACGCCGCGGACGTCGAAGGTCATCTTCTCGGTGCTGATGCGGAGCGCGACGACCGGAACCGAACTATCGGCCAGCTGGTGCTCTATCCAGCGCTACCAGTTCGGCAACGGTGCGCTGCGGCGGCAGCCGGCTGAACGGCAGCGGCAGCTGTCACCGGCGGGCCAACGACTACACCGCGGCCAACCCGAACAACAACGCCGAGCCTGCGCGTCACCAACGCGCCGACGGGCATCGCCTCGGTCCACGGCGGGATGATCTACGTCACCGAGGTCTTCACGCGCCTACAGCAGCATGACGCCGCTCGACAACCTCGGGCTACGGCATCCCGTGCCGAGACGTCTGTATTCGATCGCGTATTTCTGAAGCTTCGCGAAGGCGTCCGTGAGAAGGCGCACGATCACGGCGTTGACGATCTATCAAGGCGAACGGACATGACTGGCACAGAGCACACACGGAACGAACGAGGGCTTCACGCTCTTCTACATGGCCGTGTTCCTGACATGCTCCTGATCTTCGTCGGCCTGGCGGTCGACACCGGCCGCGCCTACGTCGTGCAGGCGCAGCTGTCGAAGGCCGTCGACGGCGCCGCGCTCGGCGCCGCCCGCATGCTGAACAGCGGCAATCCGCGCGCAGGAAGGCGGCGACGATCTATCGACGCCAACTTCCCGGACGGCTGGATCGGCACGACGTCTTCGACCGAGCCCGGCGACGTCCGGCTTCTACCACGATGACGACCGTCACCGGCGACCGGCGTCAACGTCGTCAACGTGTCGGCGACCGCGGTCGTGCCGACGACCTTCATGAAGCTGGCGAACTTCCAGGAGCTGACGCGTCAACGCCACCGGTGAAGCGACGCGCCGCATGGTCGACCTGTCGCTCGTCATCGACGTCTCGAGCTCGATCGGCTGGCGCTGGCCGTACGTGCGCGATGCCGCGCGGACCTTCGTCGACGCGTTCGACGCGACGCAGCGATCGCCTCAGCCTGATCTTCTTCGGCAACGGCGCCCGCGTCGTCGACGCGATGCCGGCCGGCCGCGGCTTCGACAAGGCGCGGGTGATCGCCGACATCCCGAACACCCTGCCGGGCGGCAGCACGGCGATGGTGCAGGGGCTTACCGCGGATGGGACGAGCTGCGCTCGGTGCCGACCGGCCAGCAGTCCGGCCTGCGCGTCATCGTGCTCTTCACCGACGGCGCGTCGAACAGCGTGCCGGGCATCTACAATCCCGGCGCGCCGGCGTGTCGCGCGGCCTGAGAACCTGGGACTTCCCGGACGAACGTGCGCCGACCCCGACAACCAGACGCACGCCAACCCGCACGATCGACGGTCTCTACACACACCGGACACCGGCGCCGCGACGCCCCAGGCGGTTCACGCGACTGCACGGCGTACCGCGTGGCACGACCGGCTGCTGGAGCACGCAGACTGATCCCGCAGGTGCCGTGGATGCCGCCGAACGCGTTCATCGTCGAACGCACCGCAGCGGCGGCATTCCGACCAACTTCCCGCTGCAGACGAACGCGCTGAACGGTGAACGGCGTCGCGCAGTCGACGCGCGCGGCCTGCGGCAACTACAACACCGACGCAGAGCCGGTATCCGGCCGACATCTGGAACATCAACAACGCGGCTCGCAACCTGGTCGAGATCATCGGCGACGCCGCGCGCGCCGACACGGCGGTGACTACCCGATCCGCATCTACACGATCGGCATGGGCGAGCTCGTGCGCTACCAGCTCGGCACGCGGCAGGAGATGTCGGAAGACATCCTCAAGCGCATCGCCAACGACGCGACGTCGCCCGACCGCAACGCGGCGCAGCTCGAAGGCAAGTACTACTTCGCCGCGACGCGCCGACGACGTCGGCCCGGCGTTCCAGGCGCTGCAGAACCAGATCATCCGGCTGACGAAGTAAGTCGCATCCGGTCGACCGGGCGCGGACGTCATGACAACCGGACGACCGCACTACCGAGCCGCGGACGATCTCACAACCCTGCCGGCTCACATCAGCGACTGCGACTGGCGCAGGGTGTTCTGACCTGCTGCGGCAGGCTCAGACAAAACCGTCCGTCGAGCGACGGAACCGTGTCGCCGGCCGGCCGCGACGTCGGCGCCGCGGCCGCACGCCGGCTGGAACGCAGCAAGTCGCAGCTGGCCAGCTAGTTTACGGGACGCAGGTGCGGCGCCGGCGCGCGCGGCACAGCGCGTTGCCATTCTGTGATCGCGCGACGGCTTCGCGAAGTGGCGTCGTGCTCTTGGGCGGCGACGATCTCGGCCAGCCGGACGACTGGACGCCGGACAACGTAAAACGAAACCATGGCACAGCTCACAGCGCTCATCGTCAGCCACGATGAAGAGTTCAAGCGGCAGGCCGCGCAGATGATGCGGGCGTGCGGCGTTCCGGTCGGCATCGTCGACGGCCGCGGCACCGCCGACGGCTCGAGTCCCGACGTCGCGGTCGTGGACCTCCGCGCCGACGCGTCGTCGGGCATGGCGGCGATCGAGCGGCTGCGCGCCGGCCATCGCGTCGATGGCGATCTTCGCCGTTGGCGATGGCCGCCGAACCGGACCTGATTCTCGGGCGATGCGCGCCGGCGCCAACGAGTTCTTTCCCTGGCTGCCGGGCGGGCAGACGCCAGGCGTCGCGCTCGATGGAGGAGTCGTTCCACGGCGCGATGCGCAAGACCGCCTCGCGGCGCGAAGCGGCGCAGGCCGGCACGCGCCAGCCGTGCGTCACCCACGTGTTCCTCGGCGCCAAGGGCGGCGCCGGCACGACGACGGTCTCGGTCAACTGCGCCGTCGAGACTCGCGCGGCTGACGAAGCGTCCGACGATCATCGTCGACTCTGAAGCCGTGCCTCGGCGAGGTGGCGCTGTTCCTCGGCGTGCGGCCGCGCTTCACCGTGCTCGACGCGATCGAGAGCCTGCACCGCCTCGACAAGGACTTCCTGAAGGAGCTGGTGTCGAAGCACAAGTCCGGCCTCGACATCCTCGCCGGCTCGGAGCAGTTCGATCGGCCGAACGCGCAGGACGCCGGCGCGATCGAGGAGCTGCTGCGCGTGCTCGGCCGCACCTACGACTACATCGTCATCGACGCCGGCAACACGCATCAACTCGTTCGTCGTCGCGACGCTCTACACCGCGGACACGGTGTTCCTGATCGCCAATCCCGACGTGCCGTCGATCCGCAACGCGCAGCGGCTGGTCGATCGCGTGCGGCAGCTCGGCGCCGGCACCGAGCGGGTCAAGATCCTGCTGAACCGGACGTCGGATCAGAACCTGATCGCGCCGAAGCAGATCGAGACGGCGCTCGGCTACGGCATCCATCACTCGTTCACCAGCGACTACCGCACGGTGTCGACGGCGCTCAACTCCGGCGTGCCGCTGGCGCTCGGCAACCATTCGGAGCTGGCGACGCAGTTCAGCAGCTTCACGCGCCAGCTGCTCGGGCAGCAGGCGGAAGAGGCGAAGGAGCCGGAGACGGCGGCGCGCCTTCCTCGGCCTCCTCTGAGTCGATTCATCACTGACAGCATTCAGGACACTCGACGATCATGAGCTTCTCGCTTTCTCTCAACACACCGCCGGCCAAGGGCGACGCCGCAGCCCGCCCGCGCGTGGAAGCGCCGCGGCCGCAGTACATCGAGCTCAAGGCCAACGTTCACCGGAAGCTGCTCAACCGGCTGAACCTCGAGGCGCTGGCGTCGGCCGAGCGCTCGCGCGCCGAAGCCGAGATCCGCACGCTGCTCTTCGAGCTGATCGCGGAAGAGGGCATGCCGCTCAGCATGAGCGAGCGCGACGCCATCCTCGGCGACGTCATCGACGAGGTCTTCGGCCTCGGGCCGCTCGAGCCGCTGCTGCGCGACACGACGGTCAGCGACATCCTGGTCAACACCTACAAGAACGTCTACGTCGAGCGCAGCGGCAAGCTCGAACGCCTGCCGACGACGTTCCAGGACGACCGCCACCTGATGCGCGTCATCGACCGCATCGTCAGCGGCGTCGGCCGGCGCGTCGACGACAGCTCGCCGATGGTCGACGCGCGCCTGCGCGGACGGCTCGCGTGTCAACGCGATCATCCCGCCGCTCGCGGTCGACGGCCCGCTGCTCTCGATCCGCCGCTTTCCGGCCGAGCGGCTGCAAGGCCGAGGATCTCGTCGCGCATCCGGTCGCTGACGCGGCCGATGCTCGAGTTCCTCGAGCACTGCGTCCGCGCCCGGCTGAACACGATCATCAGCGGCGGCACCGGCGCCGGCAAGACGACGCTGCTCAACGTGCTGTCGAGCTTCATCTCCGAGCGCGAGCGCATCGTCACGATCGAGGACGCCGCCGAACTTCAGCTGCACCAGGAGCACGTCGCCCGGCTCGAGACGCGGCCGCCGAACGTCGAAGGCAAGGGCGCGATCCGCCAGCGGCAGCTGGTCATCAACGTCCTGCGTATGCGTCCCGACCGCATCGTCGTCGGCGAGGTCCGCGGCGAAGAAGCGCTCGACATGCTCCAGGCGATGAACACGGGCCACGACGGATCGCTGACGACCGTCCACGCCAACACGCCGCGCGACGCGCTGACCCGTATCGAAACGATGATCTCGATGGGCAGCGATGAACCTGCCGGAGCGCGCGATGCGGCAGCAGATCGCCTCGGCGATGCAGCTCGTCATCCAGCAGTCGCGCATGAGCGACGGCACGAGAAAGGTCACGAGCATCTCGGAGATCACCGGCATGGAAGGCGACGTCATCACGATGCAGGAGATCTTCGCCTTCGAGAAGCTCGGCGTCACGCCCGAGGGCAAGGTCATCGGGCGGTTCCGCGCGACCGGCGTGCGGCCGAAGATCTGCGAGCGCCTGAAGGCGTCGGGCATCCACCTGCCGCCTGACATGTTCGAAGGCGTCACGGAGGTGCGGTAGATGATGCTCTACATCCTGGTCGTCATCGCCTTCGTCCTCGGCGCCGGCCTGGTGCTCGGCTCGCTACTTCGGCGTGACCAAGGTGCCGGGCATGATGCTGCAGCGCAAGCTGGACGCGCGGCTGCGAGGAAGTGCTCTGCGGCCGGACGCCCGAGCCGAGGCGACGGCGGCGAGCCAGGGGCTGCTGAAGACGGCGCCGAAGGCGGCCCGATGCCGGCGCTCGACCAGATGATCGGCGGGCACGACACGCGGGCTCGGCCGTTGGCCACTGGATCGAGCAGACCGGCGTCAAGACCAGCCTCAGCGCCGTGCTGCTGCTCGCGGTCGTGCACGGCGGCGTCGTTCGGCTTCGCTCGGCCTGATGCGCTGGTCAAGATGCCGATCGGCGTTCGTCATCGGCGCGGCCTCGGCTTCGCGCTGCCGTTCATCTTCCTGAAATGCAAGCGCACCCGGCGGATCCGCGCGTTCGAGGAGGAGTTCCCGGAGGCGCTGGACCTGATCGCGCGCGCGCTCAAGGCCGGCCACGCGTTCGTCACCGGCCTGAAGATGGTCGCCGACGAGATGCCCGAGCCGGTCGGCCCGGAGTTCCGCAAGACGTTCGACGAGCAGAACTTCGGCCTGCCGCTGAAGGACGCGCTCGAGAACCTGACCGACGCGCGTGCCCGTCGCTCGACGTCCGGTTCTTCTCGACCGCGGTGCTGATTCAGCGCGAGACCGGCGGCAACCTGTCGGAGATTCTCGAGAACCTCGCGCACGTCGTGCGCGAGCGCTTCAAGATCCTGCGCCAGGTTCGCGTCTACACCGCCCACGGCCGCCTGACCGGCTACGTGCTGCTGGCGCTGCCGGCGGTGCTCTGCATCGCGCTGACGTTCATCAATCCGGACCACATGAACACTGCTGTTCCGCGAGCGCATGGGCCAGATGCTGCTGATGGTCGCGCTGCGGCATGCAGGTCATCGGCTACATCTGGATCCGTCAGGTCGTCAAAATCGAGGTGTAGCGTGCTGCTGCCACTGCTGGCGTTCGTCTTCGGTCCGTCGCTGGTCGGCGGCCGCGGCGTTCGTGCTGATGCCGAGCCGGGCGGTCGCGATCGACCGCCGGCTCGAAGAGCTGACGACCGGGCGCATCAGCGACGACGACGAGCCAAGCCGCGGATCGACTCGGCTCGTCGGCTTCGTCAAGCGCGTCGGCGAGAAGGCGCCGCGCTCGCCCAAGGAGCTGGGCACGCTGCGCCTGCGCCTGGTCCAGGCCGGCTACCGCCGCGACGAGGCGATGACGATCTTCTTCGGCATCCGCGTCGTCTTCGCGCTCGGATGCTCTTCGCGCTGTTCGCGACGTCGCTGTCTGTCGAAGCCGAACATCACGCTGGCGCTCGGCGGCCTCGGCATCGGCTACATCCTGCCGGGCATGGTGCTGGCGCGCCTGGCCAAGCGCCGCGCCCACCGCGATCCGCCTGTCGCTCGCCGATGCGCTCGACCTGCTCGTCGTCAGCGTCGAAGCGGGCCTCGGTCTCGACCAGGCGCTGCAGCGCGTCGGCCAGGAGCTCGCGTTCGCGTATCCCGATCTCGTCCGACGAGCTCCGCCTCGTCAACCTCGAGCTGCGCGCCGGCAAGGCCCGGTCGGAGGCGCTGCGCAACCTCGCCGATCGCACGCGGCGTCGACGATCTCGGCGTCGCTCGTGACGATGCTGATTCAGACCGACAAGTTCGGCACGAGCGTCGCGCAGTCGCTGCGCGTCTACTCCGAGACGCTGCGGACCAAGCGGCGCCAGCGCGCGGAAGAAGCGGCGGCGAAGACCGGCGTGAAGATGGTGTTCCCGCTGGTCTTCTGCATCTTCCCGGCGATCTGGGTCGTCACCATCGGCCCGGCGGCGATCAAGTTCGTCACGGTGCTGGTGCCGATGGTGAACAAGTAAGGCACTCAGGTAGGGTCGAGGCCAGGCTCGGATACGGTGCAGTCGATGCTGATTGCGAGGAACGTCGATACGGGCGCGGTGGTGGCCGATCTCGTGGCGCGTCGCCGACACGCGGGCGACGCGCGCGGTCGGACTGCTGAACCGCACGGGGCTCGAGCCCGGCGAAGGGCTGTGGATCGTGCCGAGCCGCGGCGTCCACACCTGGTGGATGCGGTTCGCCGATCGACATCGTCGCGCTCGACGAGCGCGGCGTCGTGATCGATCGGGTCGCCAACCTGAGGCCGTGGCGGATCCGGCTGCCGCGGCGGGGAACGGCTGGCGTGCTCGAGCTGCCGGTCGGCACGCTGAGCCGATCGGGCACGGCACATCGGCCATCGCATTGCTTTCGAGCCGCAGAGTGGACGCTCGCGCTGCGAGGAGATCACTAGATGACGTGTCGCGATCGCTCGAACACCAAGTCCGCCGTCGCGCAGCCGACTGCCGCCGCCGCCGCCGGCGACGCTCGAGGAGACGGGCCTGCATCCCGACACGCTGGCGCAGCTGATGCTCAAGACGCTGGTCGCGCGGCGAGGCGAGCGGCACGTCGCTGTCCGAGAAGCTGCGGCTGCCGTACTCGGTGCTCGACGCGCTGATTCAGCACGGCCGCGTCGAGAAGCTGCTCGAGGTGCGCGGCGCGAGCGGCGCCGGCATCGCCGGCTATCGCTACGCCCTGACCGATCTCGGCCGCGATCGCGCCGAAGCAGTTCTTCGACCTGTCGCGCTACGTCGGCCCGGCGCCGGTGCCGCTGGCGCAGTACAACGCCTACGTGCGCGCCTGCATGGCCGCAAAGCCGTACCTGAACCGCGACCGGCTGGCGACCGGCTTCGAGAACCTGATCGTCAGCAAGGGGATGTTCGATCAGCTCGGGCCCGGCGGTGAACTCCGGCAAGTCGCTGTTCCTCTACGGCGCGCCCGGCAACGGCAAGACCGTGCTCGCCGAGGGCATCGGCCGCGCCTACGGCGACGAGATGCACATGCCGTACGCGATCGACGTCGACGGCCAGACGATCACGATGTACGACCCGGTCAGCCATCAGCTCGCGACGGACGAACCGCGTCGACCGAGCAGCGTCGTCGCGAACTCGCGCGCACGATCGCCGCTGGGAGCGGATCGTCCGGCCGGTCGTCGTCGTCGGCGGCGAGCTGACGCTCGAGATGCTCGACCTGACGTTCAACCCGATCGCCCGGTTCTACGAAGCGCCGATCCAGATGAAGGCCAACGGCGGCGTGTTCGTCGTCGACGACTTCGGCCGCCAGCGGATCCCGGCGCGCGACCTGCTGAACCGCTGGATCGTCCCGCTCGAAAGCCGCGTCGACTTCCTGACGCTGCACACCGGGCCGCAAGTTCGAGATTCCGTTCAACGTCCTCGATCGTCTTCGCCACCAACCTGAAGCCGGAGTCGCTGGCCGACGAAGCGTTCCTGCGCCGTATTCCCTACAAGATCCTGGCGAAGAATCCGACGATGGACGAGTACCTGCCGGATCTTCGAGCTGAACTGCAAGAAGCGCGGGCATGCAGTTCGATCCGGTGATGGTCGAGTACCTGCATCGCAAGTACTACCAGCCGCGCAAGCTCCAGATGCGCGCCTGCCATCCGCGCGACCTGATCTGAGCAGGTCGTGGACCGCTGCCGCTACGAGGATCGCGAGCCCGGTGATCACCCGCGAGCTGCTCGACGCCGGCGTGCGCCAGCTACTTCATCGAAGAGTCGGCTCGCAGGGGAACGAACAGCTATGAAACCGATGCTGGCTGCCGACGCCGTCGATCCGCGGGGTCTCGCAGACCTGCGCTCAGCTCGGACTTGGCTCTCGACTGCGATCGCCGGCGCCGGGTTCCAGCACGTCAGAGGCTGGGAGCGCGACGTCGCCGACATCGTGGCCAAGCGCATTCTGATCGTCGCGCTGTTCACGTTGATGGCCGTCCGGATCGGCGCTGACTTTCTCGAGACCGGCCGGCTGACCGGACTGCTGCTGCTCGCGAGCGAAGCGCTGGTCGTCGTGCTGACGGTGTTCCGGCGCGCGCCCGCGGTCGTCGATCGCAGCTGCGCGCGCGCGTGCTGACGGCGCTGGCGCTGATCGGGCCGCCGCTGGTGCGTCCCGGAGACGGTCGCCGCGCTCGCGCCGGAGGCCGTGACGGTGTCAGCGTCGGCGCGTCGGGCTGCTGGTCGTCATCGCCGGCAAGATGTCGCTCGGCCGCAGCTTCGGCCTGATCCCGGCGAACCGCGGCATCGTGTCGCAGCGGCCTCTACCGGCTCGTGCGCCATCCGATCTATCTCGGCTACCTCATCACGCACGTCGCGTTCCTCGCCGCCAACCCGACGCCGTGGAACATGGTTGTGCTCGCGATCGCCGACGTCGCGCTGCTGGCGCGCGCCGTCTGCGAAGAGGAGACGCTGGCGCGGGACGAAGCCTACCGCGCGTACAGACACGCGTGCGCTGGCGCGTCGTCCCCGGCGTTTTCTAGAGCGCCCGCGCTTCACTCCAGCGATCGCCAGCTCGAGCCAAGCGCGGATCCGCGACGAGATCGATCGCGGTCGATCCTGCCTTCCGCGATCGTCAAAGCCAAGACATCAAGCAGCGCTGACGCTGTCGACTGATGACTGTCGACTGATGACCGTCGACTGATCACCGACTGCCGACTGCCAGACTGCCGACGTGACGCGACTGAAGACTGTCGACTGAACTCACGACTGACGTATTCCGCCGTCACCGTCGTCGTGATGCCGCCGCGCGCGGTGAAGTCGCCGACGACGGTCATGCGCCGGGGCTGCAGGCGGCGACGAGATCGTCGAGGATCTGATTGGTGACGGCCTCGTAGAAGATGCCCTTGTTGCGGAACTCGATCATGTAGTACTTCAGCGATTTCAGCTCGATGCACGCGGCATCGGGCACGTAGGTGATGCGGATCTCGCCGAAGTCCGGCAGCCCGGTCTTCGGGCACACCGAGGTGAACTCCGGGCAGCGGATCGCGATCTGATAGTCACGTCCGGAGCGAGGGTTGGGGAAGGTCTCGAGGATCGAGCTCGGCATGAAGGTGACCAGGGACGCCAGAAATTGTAGCATTCAGGCCGATTTTTTCGAGGTCTGCAAAAAAACCCTTGATTGACAGCGGAAAACGGCGCGCGCTAGGATACCGGCTGATTCACAGAATTTCTCCGCTGCCACCGCACGCGCGCGCGGTCGGATGCGGCCGCGATGTCGCGGATACGGATGAGAGCGCGCCCAAGCAAGGGGAATAGCCGATGGCAGAGGCCCGCAGGATGGGCAAATCAGAACTGTTCTCGCACTTCGCGGATCGCTTCGAAGTGAAGCGGACGCAGGCGCGGGAATTCTTCGACGAACTGACCACGCTGTCCGAGAAGGAGCTCAAGCGTGCCGGCGAGTTCGTGCTCCCGGGCATGGTGAAGCTGGTCGTCCAGAAGCGCAAGGCGCGCATGGGCCGCAACCCGGCCACCGGCGAGGCGATCAAGATTCCGGCCAAGACCGTCGTCAAGGCGCGGATCGCCAAGCAGCTGAAGGACGCGGTTCTGCCGCGCAAGTAGATCGTCCGCCGTCGCGCCGATCGTCTGGGGCGACGGGCGCGATGGCAGCGACAGTGGCCCCTGGCGCCCCCTGGCGGGGCGCGCCAGCGGGCCGTTTTTTTGCCCGCCTTCGCCCGTCGGGCTTCGGCCGCCTTCGCCCTCGGGCTTCGGCGAGGTCAGCCGGCGACGAGCGCGATGGGACGCGCCTTGGCGCGCGGGAATTCGAGCACGAACGTCGTGCCCCTGCCGACTTCGCTGGCGACCGAGATCTGTCCGCCCAGCTGCTCGACGATCTTCTTCGAGATCGCCAGCCCCAGCCCCAGCCCGCGCCGTTTCGTCGTGACGAAGTCGTCGAAGATCGCCGCGAGCCGATCCGGGGGGATGCCGCAGCCGGTGTCGCTGACCCGGACGCGCACGCGTTCCGGTGTGGCCTCCGTCGAGATCGCCACGTCACCGCCCGGCGCCGTCGCCTGGATGGCGTTGATGACCAGGTTGCGATAGACGCGGCCGAGCGCGAACACGTCGCCCTGCACCAGCGCCCCGCCCGAGGCGAGCTCGGAGCGCAGGTTGACGCCGGCGGTCTCCGCCGGCACCTTCATCGACTCGACGACGTCCGCGACCGAGCGGTCGATGTCGACGGGGAAGTGCTCGAGCGGAATCGGCTGCGCGATGTTGCGCAGGTCCTCGAGCACGCGCTTGATCACCAGGCTCTCGCGCTCGATCATCCGCTTGAACGTGTCGCGATACTCGGCATCGTCGAACATGCGGACGATCAGCTTGGAGTTGGTGACGATGGTCTGGATCGGGTGCGAGAGATCGTGGACGAGGCCGGCGGCGATCTTGCCGAACATCGCCTGACGTTCCTGCCGCCGGACGTCCTCCTGCAGCTGCACCAGGCGATCGGCCATCGAGTTGAAGGCGTCGCCGAGCTGCCGGATTTCGTCCTTGCCGCCGATGGCGACGCGCTCGTCCATGCGGCCCTCGGCGATGGCCTGCGTGGCGCGGGTGAGCGCGAAGATGCGGGTGATGAAGGAGCGGCCCCAGAACCAGCCGAGGATGACCGTGCCGAGCAGCGCCAGGCCGATGGCGACGAAGAGCTGCCGCTGCAGGCTGGTAGCGCATGCGCGAACGCTTCGTCGGTCGGCTGTTCGACGATGACGACCCAGGGCAGGTCGGGCACGACGGCGCCGGCGACGAGCATCTCGCGGCCGTCGGTGTCCGTGAGCATTTGCGTGCTGCGCGCTTCGTTGCCGGGCTCGCTGAGAATCTGCGCGGCGAAGTTCTGCTCCGGCGTTCTCGGCGTGCCGGCGGCGGATGCTGCCACCAGCCTTCTTCTTGTTGGGATCGCCGTGCGCAATCAGCCGCAGTTCGTCCGCGACGAGCAGCGCGTAGCCTTGCGTGCCGACGCGCACGCGATCGACCGTGCTGCCAGAGCGCCTCGAGCGCAATCTCGCCGACGATCCAGCCAGGCTCCTGCCCGACCGGAGCGATGCGGATGGCAATCGTCGTGCGCGGCAGGCTGGCCTCGTCGAGATCGAGTGGCGCGATGTAGACGTCGTCGTTGCCGAGGTCGCGGCGGTCGGTATCGAGAGGGCGTGTCTGGCCGGCGCGGCTCGTGGCGATGACGCGGCCGCCGGCGCCGAAGAACGTGATCTCGCGGAACTCGGGAAATCGCTGACGAAGTCCTTGAGCACCTGCGTCTGCTGCCACTGCTCCATGTTGATGCCGCGCAGCACGAGACCAACGGTGCGCAGCACGCGCGTGTTGTGCGTCCATGTACTGGCCGATCTCCTCGGAGACCTGATTGGCCAGCCTGCTGTTGCCTTCCCGGACCGTCGATTCCGTTGCCCTGCTGCAGGTTGCGGATGGAGATGATGCCGTACAGCAGCAGCGGCGCGATGGCAGCGCTCGCAATCAGGAGAACGAAGCGGTACGTGATTCGTCTCATCTGCGGTCCGGCGGCGTGCCACTGCCAGATCGTGGTGATGATGTCGGTCCGGGATCAGTCGCGCTCGATCGGGTCGCGATCGACTTGGGACGTCGAATCTGCGTGCTTGACGACCACTCGGGCGACCTTCGGCCAGGCGATGAAGATGGCCGGCGGATCGTCGTGAAAGATCTGCTGCAGGTCGCTGACGTCGGCGCGTACCGTCGCAGTCGTCGGTGGCGCCGCGCAGGTGATCGAGCGTGTCGTCGGCTGCCTTGTAGGCGCCTCCGAGCTTGGTCGAGTGGAAGACGAGGTAGGTCCAGTACCAGCGACCGAGCCGTGGTGCGCTCGGCCAGGATGGCGTCGTAGTTTCCCGCTTTGAATCGCGCCCCGAGCTCGTCGACGGACACGGTCTCGATCTCCATGTCGACGCCGATGTCGTAGAGCTGCTTCTGCAGAGGACCGCGATCTTCTCGAACGTGGCGTTCTTCTCGACGGTCAGGCACTTGAAGCGGAAACGGCTCGGCATGTGGCCGGCCTCGCGCAGTCTTGCCGGCGCGGAGTCCGGCGGCGTCGAGCCGCAGCGTCGCCGCTTCGAGATTGTGGGTGTAGGTCTTCTGCGCGTGCTGTAGGCCCAGTGGTGCGGCCAGATCGGGCCGTCGGCGACGACGCCCTGCCGATCCAGGCCGCGGTCGATGATGGCCTGCCTGTCGATCGGCGTAGCTCAGCGCCTGGCGAACGCGCGCGTCCTTCAGGATCGGGATGCTTGACGTTGAACAACAGATGGATGAAGTACGGGCGCGTAAACGGGAATGCCCGGACGTTGGTCTGGCCCGGTCAGGAAATCGAGCGCGCTCGGCAGGATCTCGTGCACGGCGTCGATCTCTCCGCGCATCAGCGCCGCCCACGACGGCGCGTTGCTCTTCGAACTCCACGAATCTCGATCGAGTCGATCTTGGGCTTGCCGCGATAGAAGCCGGGGAATGCCGCGAGGCGCGTGCGGCGGACCGCGCTCGAGCAGACGGTAGGCGCCGAGGCCGATGTCGGCCTTCTTGGGATCGCGCATCGAGATGGTCGTGTTCGCGAGCTCGGCGAGGAGCAACGCTTCCGGCCGTTACAGCCTGATGGCGACGATGTTGCCCGGTAGAGCGTCGATCCGCGTGACGCTCTTGTAGCTCACGCTCGGGCTCTTGAAGACCTGCGTGAGGTAGTCCTTGATGAACTTGTTGTCGACCGGCGTGCCGTCGTGAAACTTCAGATCGTCGCGGATCTTGAGCTCGAGCGTGAGGTAGTTGTCTCTCCACTCCAACTCGAGGCGAGCCGACGCTATTGGCCGGCCGTCGCCTCGCGTGCCGACCAGCGATTCCGAGAACAAGCTGTTGACGAACGCGCGGATGCCAATCGCCGCATCAGGCGTTTTCGGCGTCGCGACGCCGAATCGCAGCGTGACGGGGACGGGATCGCGGTGGACGCCTTCGTCGCGTCGCGACAACTGAGCGACGCGCCGACGGCAAGAAGAAGCGCGGTGACTACACCAATACGCGCACGACCGAGCGAAACTCGGACGCGGCGCACCAAGACGCTATGGGCGATCTGTGCGTACATTAGGCTGTGCTGGTGCTGGGGGGCCGGCGATTAAGCCGTACTCTATTGTACCGCTTTATCGGCCTGGCTGCGACCGCGCACCAGCACAGTCTAGAGCGAAAAAGCTACTTCTTGACCGGTTCGTTGCAGTCGAGGAACCACGCGCACACGGTGTCGACGGCGGGACGGGGGGTAGCCTTCTTGATGACCTGAATCTTCATGTGTCTCTCTCCTCAGACGGTTGAAATCTGTGTGTGTTTTCCCAAAAACGAGCAGTCTTACCGCAGGTGGTCGAGCGAAACGTCCACCAGCCATGGGCGCAGCGTGCCCTTCTTTTTCGTGTTTTTCTTGCCGTTCACGTTCGTGCTCCTTTCGTCCGGAAATCGAGTTCGTGTTTCGAAGTTGAAACGTCTCTAGGCGTGCGCCATCTCCCGCGCGGCCGTCCGGGCCAGCGTGACAACGCCAGCCTCGAAGCTAGGCTTGTGGCAGTTCGGCTTGTTCATGTCGCCGAGCTCGGTGTGCGCCGCCACCGAACAGCCACCGGCACATACGGGGATGAACGCGCAGTCCTTGCAGTCCTTCCACGCGGTGATCTTTGCGAAGCGTCGCGCGGCGGCGCTGCGCAAGTCGTCGTGGCGATCGTCGATGTGGCCGGTCGACTGGCCGAGGTTGCCGCCGAACCCCGGGCACGCGTAGAGCGATCCGTCGGGGCCGATGGTGTGGGCGTGCTGCTTGTGGATCTCGCACGGCCCCATGTGCACGCCGTCGACGGTCTTGAATCCGCGCTTGACGGTCTCCTCGCGCAGGAACCCCATCTTCTCGTCGAGGAAGTGGCACGAATCGCATGCGCTCGACGTCGCCGGTGCCCGCCGATGTCATGCACGCGCCGTTCAAGAGGTTGCCGTCCGAACCGACTGCTGTCAGCGGGATGAAGCCCTTTGGGCTTCGACTCGCGGATGATCGGCTTGAACGCAATCCTCGTCAGCTTGTCGGCGAAGTCCTGCTCGCGCAGGAAGTCGAGCAGCGCCGGATAGCTGTCGACCGATGACTCGTCGAAGTTGCCGCCGATCGAGACGCTGCAGCGATCGGCAACCGCCCGGACGTTCTTGAGAATCTTGTCGAACGTGCCCTGGCCGCCGCGCAGCGGCCGCATGCGGTTGTGCGTGTCGCGATCGCCGTCGAGCGTGACCTTGACGCCCAGCGGTGCCAGCGCCGTTAGCCGATCCACCACTTCGGGCGTCAGCAGAAGTCCGTTCGTGATGATGTTGAACACCAGCGAGGTGTTCGAGGCACGGCACATACTCGGCGACGCGCTCGGCCAGGTAGTACACGACCGGCAGGTTTAGAAGCGGTTCGCCGCCGAAGAACGTCAGCGCGAAGCTCTTCGGGCGGACGGCGTCGATCCGCCGCTCGATCCAGCTCCACGAGTCGAGCCGCGGTCTCCATCGACATCTTCGCCGCGGTCTTGTTGTACTCGCCGTGATCGCCCTGGATGCAGTAGTCGCACGCGAAGTTGCACTGCAGCGTCGTCAGCACCGTCACGCGAAGCTGATCCGAGCTCGTGCGGTGGCTGTCGAAGTAGTTCTCGATGTTGCGGCTGATCGGCTTCACGGCTCTCGACGACGAAGCCGTTCTCGGCGAGGGTGTGAACCGCTTCGCGCTCTTCGGCGTTCGCCGTGCTCGCGAAGCCGTCGTGACCCAGGCGATCGAGGAGGTCCGACACTTCGCGCGAGACGATGAGCTGCGCGTCGGTGAACGTGTTCATCAGGAAAACGTCGCCCCCATCCGCCAGTGGGACACGAACATTGAAAATGGAGGGCTGCATGGGTTCCCTTCTCGACCTGACCTCAGAACTTTTCAAGTGGTGGTACCCGCCGGGAGAATCGCCGGCGGTAATTCCTGCTCGTCGGTGCAGTGGGTTGTGCAACCGATATTCCGGCGCCAGTCAGACTTGTCCAAAGAGTCGCATCGCCGTATCCACCATCGTGGCAAGGCGCGAAAATACTGATCGATCGGTATGACTCTTTGTTACCTCTGCGGGCGCTCGAATTGGGTCATTTCCGCGCACGAACGCGCCGCGAACCGAAGGAGAGCGGCCAACCTATTGGCCGGTGCGGTCAAAGGATGGCCGGGATTTTGAGCGGAGAAGGGACGAGCGTTGGTGCCGAAACCGAGCTCAGGCGTTTCGAAGTTTCTTGGCGAGACCGCTGAGCTCGAGCCGCGTCATCTTGTGTTTCAGCGTGCTGAGCGGAATACCCAAATGACGCGCCGTCGCGGTGACGTTCCAGTCCTTCTTCTCGAGCGCGCGCAACAGGAAGTTCCGTTCGAACGTGTCGCAGGCGTCCTGAAAGAGCGCGTCGCCGTTCACCGGCGCCGCCTCGAACTTGGCGAGATGATAGTCCATCGGTAAATCTTCGTCGGTGATGAACTCACGGTCGCTGACGGCCACGAGGCGCTCGATCAGATTTTCGAGCTCGCGGATGTTGCCCGGCCACCAGTACGAGGCCAGGATCTTCAGCGCCGAATCCGACAGACCGCGAACCGGCTTGCGGAACTTGACGCGGTAGCGTTCGAGAAAGAGACGCGCGAGCTCGGGCAGGTCCTCGACACGCTCGCGCAGCGGCGGCATGCGGATCGGGATGACGTTGATGCGGTAATAGAGGTCTTCGCGGAAGCGGCCGTCGCGTACCGCCTTCTCGAGGTCGACGTTGGTGGCGACGATCAGCCGGAAGTTCGTGCGGATCGGCTTGGCGCCGCCGACGCGTTCGATCTCGCCTTCCTGAATCGCGCGCAGCAGCTTCGCCTGCAGATCGAGCCGCATGTCGCCGATCTCGTCGAGAAAGAGCGTGCCGCCGGACGCGAGCTCGAACTTTCCCAGCTGCTGCTTGAGGGCGCCGGTGAACGCGCCGCGCTCATGACCGAAGAGCGTGCTCTCGACGAGCTCGTTCGGGATGGCCGACATGTTGACGGCGATGAACGGCGCGTCGGCCGCGTCCCGATTCCCGGTGCAGCAGCCGCGCCAGCAGCTCCTTGCCTGTGCCGCTCTCGCCGAGGATCAGCACTGTCGCCGAGAGCTTGGCGACCTTGTGCACCATCTCGATGATCTCGCGCACCTGCTTGCTCGGTCCGAGGTGGAACTCGCGATCGCTCTGCTCGGCCACCTGCGCGCTGAGCGTCATCACCTGGCGATTGAGATCCTGCCGCTCGCACGCATTGCGCACGAGCGAGCGCAGCTCGTCGTAGTCGAAATTCTTCGTGATGTAGTGATAGGCGCCGTGCTTCATGGCCTGCACGGCGGTCTCGACCTCGTTGATGGCCGAGATCATGATGCACTCGACGAGGCTGTAGTTTTCCTTGACGATGCGCAGGACGTCGAAGCCGCTGATGCCGGGCAGGCGGACGTCCTGGAGCATCACGTCGACTTCCTCCTGCCGCAGCAGCGTCAGGGCGGCCTCGCCGCTCGCGACCGTCAGGACGCGGTAGTCGCGCCCGAGGATGGCGGCGATCGTCTCCCGCATGCCCTGATCATCGTCGCAAACCAGGATGGTTTTCGTGGCCGGCGTCATCGGAAGGGCGATTGTATCAAGCCATCGCCGCCGCTCGCACAAGATAGCGGCGAGCGGAGCGGGTGAATTGACACCCCCCGAATCAACCGGTAAGTTAGATCGGTTGTGGGGATCTGGGTCGTTGCCGGATTGTCGTTGCTCGTCGCGGTCGTGGCGCTGTCGTTCGCCCGCCGGTTGTCGCGCCGACTCGATTCACTGACCCAGTCCTACTGGGAACTGCGCTACGACTACACCCGCCTGCGCTCGCAGGTGTCGCGGCTGGATCCGGAACAGGCAGAAGCCGTCGAGCCCGCTCCGCCCCCCGCAGCGACGGTATCGTTCGTCTCCCTGTCTTCGATGAAGAAGAAAAGCTGAGGAAGAAGCTGACGGTTTTGTCCTATGGCGAGTGAGAACGCGTACGACGTCGTGGTCATCGGCTCCGGCACTGGCGGTTACGTCGCCGCTATTCGGGCAGCTCAGCTCGGTCTCAAGACGGCAGTCGTCGAGCGGGCGCCTACCCTCGGCGGGACCTGTCTCAACTGGGGGTGCATCCCGACCAAGGCGCTGCTCGAGCACGCGCACGCGCTCAAGGTGGCCCAGGACTGGAAGGACTGGGGCCTGACAATCGGTGAAGCCGCCATCGGTCTCGACATGGGCCAGGTGCAGGCGCGCAAGGACAAGATTGTGAAGGGCCTGACCGGCGGAATCGAGCTTCTGTTCCGCAAGAACAAGATCGACTGGATCAAGGGCAGCGGCCGCCTCGCCGGCAAGGGCAAGGTCGAGATCACGGACGGGCAGACGCAGATGCTCTCCGCGACGCGCGAGATCGTCGTCGCCACCGGCTCCCAGCCGCGCAGCGTTCCCGGCATTGAAATCGATCGCAAGCGCATCATCACGAGCGACGAGGCGATCGGCTTCAAGGAGGTTCCGAAGTCGATCGTGATCCTCGGAAGCGGTGCCGTCGGCGTCGAGTTCGCATCCATCTTCCGGCGCTTTGGCAGCGAGGTGACGATCGTCGAGCTGCTGCCGCGCCTGGTGCCGGTAGAGGACGAAGCCGTCTCGGCGGAGCTCGAGAAGTCGTTCAAGCGGCAAGGCATCAAGGTGATGACTGGGCACCAAGGTGTCCGGTGCCAAGGTCGGCTCGTCGAGCGTCGAGATTCAGGCGCAGACGCCCGACGGCACGGCCGTCAGCCTCAGTGCCGAGTACCTGCTCGTCGCTACCGGCCGCGGTCCTGTCACCAAGGGCCTCGGTGCGGAAGAAGCCGGGCTGCGGCTCGAACGCGGCTACGTCCATGTCAACGAGCGGTTCGAGACCGGGGTGGCTGGCATCTCGGCAATCGGCGACGTCATCACCTTCGACAAACCGGGCCATCCTCAGCTCGCACATCTGTCGTCGGCCGAGGGCGTCGCGCTCGCGGAGCGGATTGCCGGACAGGAATTCCGCGCCATCAACTACGACCAGGTCCCCGGCTGCACCTACTGCGATCCCGAGATTGGCAGCGTCGGCCTCACGGAGCGCGAGGCGCGCGAGCGTGGCTACGACGTCCGTATTGGCATGTTCAAGTTCGGCGTGCTGGCCCGCGCCCGCATCGCCAACGAGATCGAAGGCTTCGTCAAGATCGTCGCCGACAAGAAATACGACGAAATCCTCGGCGTCCACATGATCGGCCCGCGCGCGACCGAGCTCGTGGCCGAGGCCACACTGGCGCTGCGCCTCGAATGCACGGTCGAGGAGCTGATTCGAACCATCCACGCCCACCCCACGATGTCCGAGGCGGTCGGCGAGGCGGCGCATGCTGCGCACGGAGCGGCGATACACGCGTAGAGAGCTGAAAGCCAAACC
Organism: uncultured Acidobacteriota bacterium; assembly: GCA_963830815.1. GTDB lineage: Bacteria > Acidobacteriota > Vicinamibacteria > Vicinamibacterales > 2-12-FULL-66-21 > DATBJJ01. The sequence goes on from CAWHNN010000028.1 coordinate 64,005, forward strand.
ATGCCCACCAATGTCGTGATGCCGCAGATGGGCGAGTCGATCGCCGAGGGGACGATCGTCCGCTGGATCAAGAAGGTCGGCGACGACGTCGATCGCGACGAGCCGCTGTTCGAGATCTCGACCGATAAAGTCGACGCCGAGATTCCGTCGCCGGCGGCGGGACGCCTTGCCGAGATCCGTGTCAAGGAAGGCGAGACCGTTCCCGTCAACAGCGTCGTCGCCGTAATTGGCGGCGACGGCGAGGCCATAACACCTGCTCCGGCCGCGGCGCCAGAGCCGGTAGAGAAGCCGCCATCCGCTGCGCAGCCCGTCGCAGCATCCGCCGCGCCGGCAAAGGCTACTGAAGAAGACGCCGAGGCCGACACGGATGACGCCGGAGACGGGCATCGCCAGAAGTCATCGCCCCTCGTGCGCCGTATCGCCCGCGAGCACGGCGTCGACGTCGCGCAGATCCAGGGGACGGGCATCAACGGCCGGGTCACGAAGCAGGACATCCTCAACTTCATCGCCGCCGGCCCACAGGCGCCCGCAGCAGCCGCAGCTCCAGCGACGGCCAAGCCTTCTGCGCCCGCTGCGCCGTCCGCGCCGGCGCCTGTCTATGCGCCAGGCGAGAGCGTGCAGGTTGTGCCGATGAGCGTGATGCGGCGAAAGATCGCCGAGCACATGGTGCTCAGCGCGCACACGTCGCCGCACGTCTACTCGGTCTACGAAGTAAATTTCGGCCGCATCAGCGCGTTGCGCGAAAAGAAGAAGGCGGAATTCGAGGGCGCGGGCGCGAAGCTGACGATTACGGCGTTCATCGCCAAGGTCATCGTCGACGCCCTGCGTCAGTTCCCGATGGTCAACGCCTCCATCGACGGCCACAACATCGTCTACAAGAAGGACATCAATCTCGGAATCGCGGTTGCTCTCGAGAACGGGTTGATTGTCCCGGTGATCCGCAACGCCGATGAGCGTAACCTGCTCGGTCTGAGCCGCGCCATCAACGACATCGCCGTCCGCGCACGAAGCAAGAAGCTCAATCCCGACGAAGTGCAGGGCGGGACGTTCACGATCACCAATCCCGGGATCTTTGGCGCCCTCTACGGGCTGCCGCTCATCAATCAGCCGCAGGTCGCAATCCTTGGCGTTGGCGCGGTCGAGAAACGGGCCGTCGTCCTCGACGATGCCATTGCGATCAGGCCGATGTGCCACCTCTCGCTCGGCTACGATCACCGACTCATCGACGGCGCCGATGCCGGGCGGTTTCTTGCCTACGTCAAGGAGCGGCTGGAAGGCTTCGACGAGGCGTGGATCTGAATCATCCGGCGGCACGCCGCGAGCTCGAAGTCAGGCGGCTCGGGATGGTGAAGTATGCCGACGGGCTCGAGTTGCAGAAGCAACTGGTCGAGGAGCGCAAGGCGGAGCGGATTCCCGATCAGCTCCTTCTGCTCGAGCATCCTCCCGTCATCACACTTGGAGTGCGCACGCGTGAGGACCGCTCTCACGTTCTCGCCACGCCGGAAGCTCTCGAGCGCGATGGCATCGAGCTCTTCGAAACCGGCCGCGGCGGCGACGTAACCTTCCACGGTCCTGGACAGCTTGTCGGATATCCCATCATCGATCTGCGTCCGGACCGGCAGGACGTGCACCGCTACGTGCGCGATCTCGAAGAAGTCATGATCCGCATGGCCGCCAGCTTCGGCGTTCAAGCGACGCGTCAGCCAGGACTGACAGGCGCCTGGGTGGACACGGCCGCGTCCGGCGAGCCGCCGCGCTGGGAGAAGCTGGCGGCAATTGGCGTCCGGATCTCACGCTGGGTCACGAGCCATGGCTTCGCGTTCAACGTCACGACCAACCTCGATCACTTCGGCCTGATCGTCCCGTGCGGGATCACGGACAGGGGAGTGACTTCGCTCGCGAGATTGCTCGGCCGGCACGTCCCAATGGCTGAGGTAGAAGACGCCGCCGTGGCCGCCATGGCCGATGTTTTTGGCCGAATTACCCTCGAAACGGCCGCAAACGGTCCCACTACTCGTCACTGACCGATCGGTCAGTCTCGTAAGTCCAATTACTACAAGGTCTTAGTGGCTCGGATCGCTGTGGAATAAGCTCCGGACCTGAGGTGTTCAGTCCGTTACGGAGGCCCACAGAATGCGTCAACAGAATGCGGACAGCCAGCTCATCGGCCGCATGCAGGCGGGAGACGGGACAGCGGTCTCGGATCTTGCCTCGACGTTCGGGCCGAGGATTCATCAACTGGCTCTCCGATACGTGAAGAACTGGGAAGACGCCGAAGAGGTGACCCAGGACGTTCTCATGAAAGTGTTCCGGAAGATCGATGCCTTCCGCGGCGATGCCGCGCTGTCGTCATGGATTTACCGGATTACGTTCAATACAGCGATGTCGCGGTTGCGCAGCACGCGCGCCAGCCGCACGGTCGAAGTGCAGGCACCAGACCAGGCAACGCCCGAACAGCCCGATCGCGTGCCATCGGAACCCGCGGACTGGTCAGCATTGGCCGACGACCACGTCCTGCGCGGTCAGATGCGCGAGCGCCTCATCGAGTCGCTGACTCGACTGCCGGAGGTGTATCGCGTGCCGGTGATCCTGCGCGACATCCAGGGGCTGTCTACTGAAGAGGCGAGCGCGGTTCTCAAAGTGAAGCCGCAAACCTGAAGTCGCGGCTGCATCGTGGCAGGTTGATGCTGCGCGAGCATCTCTCGGATTTTGCCGACGGCATCGCGCTGCACGCGCGCGACAGCGTCAATTAGGAAGGGTAGCGTCTGCCTTCGGGCGGACGCTACTTCAGGTCCGGCAAACGCCGGACGCTACGTTCCCCACAAATACCAGGAAATTGCCGCGAGCGCGGCCAGCGACGACGGCGCCGACGATCCATCCGGCGCTGCCGCTTCTGGCCGCTGCTCGCGGAGTTGGCGGCAGCTCTATGTCCCGTTCCCTGGCGTCGAGCGCCGCGGCGATGCGTCGCAGCTCTGACGAGACCGCCAGCGCTCCCGACGGTCGCGCGTCGACCGACTTGGCCAGGCAGCGCGCGACGAGCGCGCCGAGCTCGGGCGGCAAGCTCGAAGACAGTTTCTGCGGCGTCGCGCGAACGATGTTGATGACGGTCGCGCCAGGCGTCGGGCCGGCAAAAGGATTGCGGCCGGTCAGCATCTCCTGCAGGATCACGCCAAAAGAAAAGATATCGCTGCGCTCGTCGATCGCTCCGCCGAGCGCCTGCTCCGGTGAGAGATAGCCAGCTACGCCATGCGTGTCGGCGCCGAGGCCTTCGGCGGACGCTGCCGCTTTCCTCGCATGACCGCTCGTCGTCCATTCCGTCAGGCCGAAATTGAGAATCTTTGCGCTGCCCTTCGGCGTCACGACGATGGTGTCGGGACGCAGGTCGCCATGAACGAGCCGCCGCGAATGCCCTTCGGCGATGGCATCGCCAATCTGCGCTCCGAGCTCGATGGCGCGCCGCATGTTCACAGAACGCCCGGCCATCTCATCTCGTAAAGAAGGACCGGCAGCGAACTCGTAGGCGAGATAGCACTGGTCGCCTTCTTCGACCACGTCGAAGAGCGTCGCGATGTTCGGATGGTTCAGCGCCTGCGCGGCTCGCGCCTGTTCAAGGAATTTGCGACGCCGCTCCGGCCCGGCGACGAGCTCGGGAGGCGGCACCATCAGGGCCACCGTGCGTCCGACCTTGAGATCGCGCGCGCGATAGACGTCGCCCAGGGCTCCGGTGCCGAGACGTTCCAGGATGTTGTAGTGGGCGATCGTCTGCATGTCGGCGGCGGATGCCTTGCTACTTCTTCGGGCGCGATGGCCTGAGCTCGATACGGCTCGGCAGGCTGCGCGAAGGGAATGTCACCAGCTCGAGAACGAGATCGGCGACGTCTTTCGGCGCGATCTTCCAGTCGGCGCCGGAGCCGCTGCGGCCAAACTCGGTGTCGACCGAGCCGGGCATGATGTAGCTGACGCGGATGTTGTCGTATCGCACTTCCTGCATGAGTGCTTCGCTGAACGCGTTCAATCCTGCCTTCGAGGCGCAATAGGCCGCGCCGCCGATGAACGGGTTCGTTCCTGCCAGGCTGCTGATGTTGATGATCCAGCCGCCGCCGCGGCGTTTCAGGTGGGGAAGCGCCGCCGAACAGGTATAGAACACGCCGCTGAGATTCGTATCGATCACTCTTTGCCAAGTATCGGCCGACATCTCCGCGACATGAGCGGACAGCCCGATGCCGGCGTTGTTGACGAGGACGTCCAGCCCGCCGAACCGCTCGACTGCCTCGCTTACGGCCCGCGCGGCATCGGCAGGGTTCCCGACATCGGCGCGCACCGCCAGGACCGAATCCGCGGGGAACGTCGCCGCTGCGGCATCGAGGTGCTTCTGCTCGCGCCCCGTAATGGCGACCTTTGCGCCACGCCCGATGAGCGCGCCGGCAATCGCCAGCCCGATCCCGCGCGAACCCCCGGTAACTACAGCGACGGTGGAGGCCAGTCGAGGTGGGGAGTCCATTTGGGCGGGCGTACTCATGCCCATTAGAATAGTCGAGCCCGATGGGATTCATTGCGATCGTCGGCAGCGGCGCGCTTGGTGGTGCCGTCGCGCATGCGCTTGCCGTGCGCGACCGCGTGACGGAAGTACGGCTGATCGATCCCACAAGTCAGATCGCGCGCGGGAAAGCGCTCGACATCCAGCAATCTGCCCCTGTCGACAGTTTCGCTACGAAGATCAGCCGGGGCCGAGTCGATCGAGTCCGCTGTCGGCGCCGACGTCATCGTCATTGCGGACGCTGCGGCAGGAAACGCCGAGCACACAGGCGAAGCCGGGCTCGGCTCTGCTGCGCACGCTCACACGCGCCGGTAGCCGTGCTCCGATTGTCTGTGCCGGCGCAGCGCAGGCCGATCTGATTGCTCTCGCCGTCTCCGAGCTGCGGCTGCCGCGGCACTCGGTACTCGGGCTCAGCGCCGCTCGCGCTCGAGTCCGCGTTGCGCGCGCTCATCGGGATAGCGCTCGATGGCTCGGCAGTCGAAGTCTCGTTGCGGGTCGTCGGCCTCCCACCGCGCGCGGCGGTCGTGGCCTGGGAAGAAGCAACGGCCTATGGCCAGCCCCTGGCGACGCAGGTGCCGCCGCATGTCATCGCCGGGATTCAAGCGCGGATTCCTGGCCTGTGGCCGCCGGGTCCGTACGCCCTCGCATCGGCGGCGGCGCGTGTGATCGAGGCTGTGGCTCTGGGTTCGCGGCGACGTTTTTCGTGCTTCGTCGCCACTGATTCGGGTCCGCAGCGCGTCTCCGTCTGCGCGATGCCCGTCGAGCTCGGGCCGCGAGGCGTGCAGCGGGTGCTCGAGCCGGCGCTAACCACGCAGGAGAGAACGTCGCTCGGAAACGCGATGGAAGGTCCCCGCCGCTCCTAGTTGCCCGCGACGATCGCGCTGAGCAGCTCCTGATCGATATTTGCGCCGGACAGAACGACCGCTACTCGCTTGCCGCGTGTATCGAGCCTCCGGCCCTGTTAGGGCCGCGACGCCAACCGCTCCGGCCCCTTCGGTTCTGAGCTCCTCGTACTTCATCAAGCCGGCAATCGCGCCGCGCAGTTGCGGCTCGCTGACCAGCGCGATCTCAGGCACGAGCCGGCGCACGATATCGAAGGTCAGCGTATCCGGATCGAGGTTGCCGGACAGGCCATCGGCCAGCGTCGGCTGTACGTCGATCTCGACGATCCGCCCGGCGGCCATGCCGCGCGTGAACGGACATGACGCTTCGACTTCAACTCCGGCAACCCGCACCCGTTTCGACAGCACCGGTCGCCGCTAGTGCGATTCCGGATATCAGCCCGCCGCCGCCAATCGGGACGACAATGAGATCGACTTCAGGCCACTCGTCGATAATCTCGAGGCCGACGGTGCCTGCGCCAGCAATGACGTCGGGATGGCTGTAAGGCGAAACATATCGCGCCTGCTCGCGGCTCGCCTGCCTCCTTCGCCCTCCTCTCGGCATCGTCATAGTCCCGGCAGCGCACGATGGTGGCGCCACTCGCGGCAATGGCTTCGAGCTTCGTGCGCGGCGCCTTTTCCGGAACGTACACAGTCAGCGCGATGTTGCTGCCGCGCGCGGCCCAGGCCATCGCCCGTCCGTGGTTGCCGGCGGATGCTGTGACGATGAACGGTGGATTGGCGCCGTGCTCCTCGGCGAGGCGCAGGACGGTGTTGAACGCGCCGCGCACCTTGTAGGAGGACGTCGGTTGCATGACCTCCAGCTTGAGGCGGACCTCGGCGTCCGCAGCAGCGCTCAGCCAGGATGAAGGCCGGAGGGGTGTGCGCAGGACCCGGCCTTCGATGCGCCGGGCGGCGGCGCGGATGTCGTCGAGCGTCAGGACTGCGTCGCTCCGTGCGCGATGAGGATATCCCCGAGATTTGCAGCAAAGGCCGAGCGCGCGAGAATCTCGTCGGCGCCAGCGGAGCGCGCGGCCTGGATGCTCGACGTATCGACGTGGGACACGAACCCGAGCGTCGGAATCGTCTTCAGGTCGCCGTCCTGCTTCATGCGCGCGATGGTGCCGATGGGATCCATCTTCGAGCTGTTCAGATCGAAGATGGCCAGCGCTGGCTTGAGCGCTCGCGCCTGCTCGATGAGCTCGTCAGGTGTTTTAGGAAAGCTCAGCTCGACGCCCGCCTGTTTGCCGGTGGTTCGGATCTTGGAACGGAACAGGAAGTCGTCTACGGCCACGAGGATCATGATTCGTCAGGATACTACGAGGCCGCTCACCGGGTTGGTATCGACGCGGGCATGCACGTTCTTCGTCGCCGGCAGGGGTTCGCGGCGGTAGAGCACACGAGTATTCGAGATTGCCGAGGCGATGAACGTAGCGGCGAGCGCGCCAATAGCAACCACGCCACCCACGTCGAAGAGCAGATAACGGTGGCCAAAAAGGACGACGTCGCTCGAACGCAGCAGCTGCAGGGCGCCAGCGGCCAGGAGGATCCGCATTTCGGTCGGACCCATCTTCCAGTACGAGATGCGAAACGTGCCGACGGTGTGCGTTGCCAGCGCGATCTCGATATTGAGCAGGTAATAGGCGATGAGGAATCCCGCCGCGACGATGGGCGTCATGAAGCCGCCGGCGGCGAGGCCAGCAAATAGGAACAGGATGCCGACAGCGTCGAGCACATGGTCGACATAGAAGCCGTAGCGCGGCCGCTCCTGTTTGCGAACGCGCGCCACGGTGCCGTCGAGGCTGTCACCGAACCAGTTGACCGCCAGGAACACCGTTGCTGCGATGAGGGCCCACGGGTGCGCGGCGGCCATCCAGAACGAGACGCCGGTGCCGAGCATGGCCAGCGCTCCGAGAATGGTCAAGTGGTCGGAGCCTACCCAGAGCGGGAGGCGTCGAGCCATCCAGATGAGGCAGCGTTTCTCGACAGTTGCGAGGAGGCTGGCCTGAATTCGGGTTTCTGGCGCAACGGCAACGTCGTTTGTTCCCATGCCTCTCAATGTGAGAATGGATGCCAAAGGGGCTCACATGATTCTCGAGACACGGGCGATGCCTCCGTTTTTCAAGAACGGATTCGTGATCGGCTGTGAGGACACGCAGGGAAGGGATCGTCATCGATCCAGGAGACGACGTCGAGTTGCTGCTCGAGGCCGTGACGCGGCATCAGCTGAAGATCAAATACATCCTGCTCACGCACGCGCACCTCGATCACATCACCGGCGTCGGACGCGCGAAGCAGGCGCTCGGCGTTCCGGTCGTTCTGCACCGCGACGACAACTTCCTCTATGAAGCCGTCGTGCAACAGGGGCAGATGTTCGGCCTTGCAGTCGAGCGGCAGCCGCCGGTCGACGCGTTCTACGATGGGCCTGGCCCGTGGACGTTCGGAAAGTACGCGGCGTGGGTGCACCACACGCCAGGCCATTGCCCTGGCGGGGTGTGTCTAGCTGTCGGCCGCACCGATTCCGCCGAGCGAACCCTGTTCGTCGGCGACACGCTCTTCGCCGGGAGCATCGGCCGCACGGATTTGCCCGGCGGGGATCTGCCGACGCTGATGCGTTCGATCCGCGAGGTGCTCTTCAGTTTTCCCGACGAGAGTGTCGTGCATTCCGGGCACGGAGAGCAGACGACGATAGGGAGGGAGAAGAGGACGAATCCTTACGTGACGGGTTGAGAGGCGGGAGTTAACGGGATCAACACGAAGGAACGGAGAAACGAAGGCGGAGAGTGTTCAGCCGGCGTGCCAGCGGTCATATCGTGAGAGTGAGCTTCTCCGTTTCTCCGTTCCTTCGTGTTGATCCCGTTAGCTCTGTCCACTCCGACACGCGATCTAGGTAGCTTGCCTAGCGTTCTTCCTTGCGCGTCTCGGTGAGCCGCGCATCTACGTGCTGAAGATCCGCGTCTTGAAGATCCGCATCCTTAGGATCCTCTGCCACGTCGGCACTCTTCGCTGCCCTCGATACCACGAACTCGATCTTGCCGACCGACAGGCGATCGCCTGACTTCAGGACGGCGCGCTCGACGCGGGCGCCGTTCACGAAGGTCCCGTTCGTGCTTTCCAGATCGACGACCTCGAGCTCCGCCGCTCCGGCTGTCAGGCGGCAGTGCAGGCGCGACACGAGCGCCGCATCGACCCTGAAGTCAGAGGCCGGCGCGCGTCCGATAGTCTTGATGGCTCCGGGCAGGATGCGGAAGGTGAAAGGGCTCTCGGCTTGCTCTTCGGTATTGATCAACCACATGGTTTCGACGTCTCAGCCGAGAAGCTCCTTGATGCGCGCATGGACGACGGCTCCGCCGCTGGTCAACAGGGTCTCGCGCGTGATCTCGTCTTCCGGGTTGAGCACGAGCGTCGACTCTTTCGCGCCGTCCTTGCCAAGCAGGTGCAGCAGGAACGTAATGATGTTCTTCGAATACATCTGGCTCGCGTGATACGGGATCATCGCGGCCGGATTCGACGGGCCGATAATCGTCACGCCGTTGTGGTGGACGATCTCGTCGGGCCGCGTCAGCTCGCAGTTGCCGCCGCGCTCGGCTGCGAGATCGACCACGACTGATCCTGGCTGCATCGCTTCCACCATTTCGGTGGTGACGAGGATTGGCGCACGCTTGCCTGGGATCAACGCCGTCGTAATGACGACGTCGCTGCCGGCGACGACCTTGATCATCATCTCGCGCTGCCGGCGGTAGAACGATTCGTCCTGCGCCTTGGCGTAGCCGCCCTTGTCTTCGGCATCCGCCGACTCGAGAGGCAGCTCGACGAACCTGGCGCCAAGACTCTGGACCTGTTCCTTGACCGCCGGGCGGACGTCGTACGCTTCGACCTTCGCGCCCAGCCGACGTGCAGCCGAGATCGCCTGGAGCCCGGCGACGCCGGCACCGACGATGAAGACGCGCGCCGGAGACACGGTGCCCGCGGCGGTCATCAGCATCGGGAACATGCGCGGCAGCTGGTTGGCCGCGAGCAGCACGCCCTTGTAGCCGGCGATCGTGGCCATCGACGACAGCGCGTCCATGCTCTGCGCGCGGGTGATGCGCGGCATCAATTCCATGGACAGCATCGCCGCGCCGGAAGCCGCCACATCGCGGATCGCCTGCGGCGAGCCAAGCGGATCGGCGAACCCGATGACGGTCTGACCGGCGTGCAGGCCATTGGCTGGAGGAATGGCCCTGACCTGCAGCAGGATGTCTGATGCGAGCGTCTCTGCCCGCGAGGCGATGGTTGCGTTCTGGGCGGCGTAAGCGGCGTCGGTGAAGCCCGCCGCCAGGCCGGCGCCGCTCTCGACGACGACCTGCAACCCGGCTTTCGTGAGCGTGGCCGCACCAGCAGGGATGACGGCGACGCGCGTTTCGCCCGAGCTCGATTCCTTCGGGATGCCGACTTTCATCTCGGCAGCAGTCTAATCGATTCCGCTTACGGCTGCGACTTCTTGAGCCACGTCACGATCGCGGTGACGACCTCGGGGCTGATCGCTTTCTGCTTCAGCTGCGAGTATTCCTCGGCCTCACCGGTCTCGGCGGGCACGAGGATGTGGTTGACGCCGGCAATGTGCACGACTTCGACCGGGCCGGCCTTCTTGCGCGCGCGCGCCAGCTCCGCGAGCTTATCGGCGTGTGCTGGCGGCACCTGCGTGTCGAGATCGCCCTGAACGATCAGGATCGGCTGCTTGATCTTTTCGAGCGCCTCAGCAGGGTCGAACATGAGCAGGCTGCGGAACCAGGGCGTATCGGCCTGCTTGCGAACGTCTTCCGGCAGCTTGTCCCACCCGTTACCGGTAACCACGGCGCTCTGGATTTGCTTCTGCAGCGCGATCTTCTGCGCCTTTTCCGCCTCCGGCAGGTTCATCCGATCGAGCGCGCGCATCTGCTGCGCGAGGATGAGATCGGCGCCGGTGCTGCTGCTCGCTGACATCAGCACGAGCTCGCCGATTTTCTTTTCTCGATCCGCCGCGAGCATCGCGATCATCGCGCCCTCGCCATGTCCCGCAACCGCGATCTGCCGATCGTCGACATCGTCGCGCTTCGCCAGCCATTTGACGATGGCAACGAGATCGTCCGCGTAGTCGGCCTGGGTGACTGTCTCGCTGCGGCCGCCGCTCTGGCCAACGGCACGCTTGTCGTAGCGCACGACGAGGATAGCCCTGCTCGGCGAGAGCGCCGGCCAGCTGGCTGAGGATGGGGATGCCAGCCACCATGCCGTCGCGTTCGATCTGTCCAGCGCTTGCCACCAGGACGACAGTGGGATGGCGAAGCCGGCCCATCACGGGCGGGCTCGTCATCGTGCCGGCAATGCTGAAGCCGTTAGCGGGGATCGTGACGTCCGAGTCGCTGGGGTTCTTGGCAGTCAAGGTGCGTGCCGCCACTCCGGCGAGATCGCTGCGGACGATGCTGAGGTTTGCTGATGGCAGGTCGACGCGTGCGAGCCGTGCCCGGTCGTCGACCGAGACCGTCATCGTGAACGTCGAGCTCGGATCGCGCGCGAGGAGCTCGTACTTGCGCGTTCGCACGATTCCCGCCGGCGTGGTGATTGATTCGTCGGCGATGCCCTTGACCGTGACTTTGACCTCGGAGCGCGTCGGAACGTAGGTTGAGAGCTCCGTCCCGACACTCGAATTGGCGAGTCGAGCCGCGAGCGCCTCGTAACCGCCGAAGACGTTGCCGGGAAGGACGACCGTCCGCGCAGAGATTTGATCGGTCTTCGAGTTGGTGACGCCGTTCAACGTGATCTCGTTGATTGCGGTAGTCATCGCAAACGAGGTCGAGAGAACGGTCGTCTTCGGACTCTTGCCGGCCTGCGAGGTTTCGACGCGGAGCTCGACGGGCTGCCAGTCGCTGGCGTACTTCAGCTCGAAACGGTTGAGCGTGACGTCGCCCAGCCTGCCAGTCGACGTGATGATCCACTGGGAACCGGCGCGCGTGAGGGTGACCTGTTCGCGGCCGATGTCTGTTCCGCGGAGGAAGATCGTGAACGTCCCTTCGCCCGGCAGTGGGTCGACCTGCGCCGACGCCGGGGCCGCGCCTGCGGCCAGCCCGCCAACCGTGAGCGCCAGGACGGCAGTACAATAACGAAGAGACTTCATCCCCTCAGGATACCAGCACGCCCCTCATGTTTTCATCGGAACAGTATCGTGCCCTGCGAGAGGGCGCCGCCCTCGTCGACAGGTCGGATCGCGGCCGTTTGCGCCTGTCTGGTGCGGATCGCCGGGACTATTTGCAGGGTCTGTTGACCAACGACATCCTCGCGCTGACAGCCGGATCGGGGTGTTACGCCTGCCTCCTGACCGCGCAGGGACGAATGGTGTCCGACATGTACGTCCTCGAAACCGGCAGCGATATCCTCATCGATCTCGAGGGGTTTGTCGCCGGGGCGATAGCGGAGCACCTCGAGCGCTTCATCTTCAGCGAGGATGTCGAGGTTACGAACGTGACCGGTTCGACGGCGCAGCTCGGCGTCTTTGGGCCACAGAGCGCGACAGCCATCGAGCGCGCGTTGAGCCCGACTGTTGCCTCGACGGACCTGGAGGCGATGCCCGTCCTCGGAAATCGGTCCATGGACTGGAACGGAACGCCAGTCACCGTCGTACGCCGCGACGATCTCGGCGTCATGGGCTTCGATTTGGTCGTGGCGCTCGAGCACGCAACCGCGTTGACGAGTGCGCTCGAGGCTGCTGGAGTTGTGCCTGTCGCGCGTGATGTCGCCGAAGTCCGCCGTGTGGAAGCCGGGCATCCTGTGTTCGGCAAGGACATGACAGAGGACACGATCCCGCTCGAAGCCGGCATCCAGGACCGTGCGATCAGCCTGACGAAGGGTTGCTACGTCGGCCAGGAAATCATCATTCGCGTGCTGCACCGCGGCCACGGCCGCGTCGCGCGGCGACTCGTCGGACTGACGTTCTCACCCGAGGCTTCCGTGCCAGCCGCCGGAACGCCGATCCGATCGGGCGATCGCGAGATCGGCGACGATCACGAGCGCTGTGCTGTCGCCGGCGCTGCAACGCCCGATCGCGATGGGTTACGTGCACAGAGACTTCGTCGAGCCGGGCACGGCAGTGGTGATTGCTCAATGACGGTCAAGCTCAGTCCAGCTGTTGTTGCTGGATTGCCTTTCCAAGTCGCGGATCTCAGCCACAGATAACACGGATCGCACGGATCTGACTCATAGCCCGGGCACTCCCTGGTCGATCTGCTGGCACGCGCGCCGAAACTGGCCGAGCAGCACCGATTGCAAGCGTTGCTCGCGCGCATCCGCGTTCATCCGCTGAAATCAGTGCGATCCGTGTTTCTTACTTAGGCTCCGAAGCGCTGAGAATCTCAATCAGATCCGCGTCCGCGGGCGGGAATTCGAGCGATCGCAGATCTCCGGCGGCCACCCAGCTGCATCTCCTGACCGAGCACGGCCCGCGGCTCGTCCAGTAGCTCACACAGAAAAAAGTGCAGCTCGACGATCCGCTCCGGGATAGGTGTGCGCCACGCTGTGGATCTCGTCGCCAACGTGCACGCGGGCGCCGAGCTCCTCGGCGATCTCGCGTTCGAGGCACGCAGTCAGTGATTCACCGCTGTCGCACTTGCCGCCGGGAAACTCCCAGTAGCCTTCGAGGTGCGTGCCGCGCAGGCGCCGGGTGACGAGGTAGCAGCCATCGCGGCGAATCACGGCCGCGGTCACCACGACCCGCGGTGTCGGTCGGCGGCAGGTGTCACTCGCGCCCGATCCGTTCGTGCTCGGGATTGAACGGGTAGGCGCTGCAGCGTGCGCCGCATCGGGCAGATCAGGCACTTCGGGCTACGCGCGGTGCAGAGCGTGGCGCCAAAATCCATCAGCGCCTGATTGAAGTCGAATACGTGCTTGTGTGGAAGCACCGCGCGCGACACGTCCCAGAGGTGGCGCTTCATGGCGTGGCTCTTGAGATCGCCACGGCCAACGAACATGCGGAACAGCACGCGCGCGACGTTGGTATCGAGGATGGCGGCGCGTTGTCCGAACGCAAAGCTCAGCACGGCGCCGGCGGTGTACTCGCCAATGCCCTTGAACGAGAGCAGCGTCTCTTCATCCGACGGCAACTGGCCGCCGTAGCGCGACATCGACTCGCGCGCGATGGCGTGCAGCCGTTTCGGGCGGATGTTGTAGCCGAGCGGCCGCCAGGTGTTGGAAACGTCCGCCTCGGGCGCCGCCGCGAGCGCTTCGAGCGAGGGGTATTTCTGCAGCCATTCCGCGTACTTCGGCAGGACGCGGTCGACCTGTGTCTGCTGCAGCATCACTTCCGACACGAGGATGTGATACGGGTCGCGCGTCTGCCGCCACGGCAGGTCGCGCCCGTGCTCTCGATACCATTCGAGCAGCCGCCGCCGGAAGCGCTGTCGGGACGTTGGGAGCGGGGATCTCGTGCCGCGGACGCTTGCTCTGTCGTTTATCGCGCTGCGCCCTTTGCGTAATGTTCACTCTGCCCCAATCCTCGCCCGTGTTCCACCCGTGTTAGATGAAGCCACCTATAATTGATCAGTGAAAATCTACACCAGGACCGGCGATAGCGGCGAGACCGCGCTCCTCGGTGGAGCCCGTGTCTCCAAGGCCGATCCTCGAGTCGCGGCCTATGGCGACGTCGACGAGCTCAACGCCTGGCTCGGCTTCGTGCTCGCGGGTGGCGTCGACGCGGCGATTGCCAGCGCCCTCGAACCGATACAGCGCGATCTCTTCGCCATCGGGGCCCGGCTGGCGGATCCGTCGCGGAAGGTCGCGAACCGCGTCGAGAAAACCGCGGTGAATTCCGGCGACGTGCAGCGCCTCGAGGAGGCAATCGATCGCCTCGAGTCAGACCTGCCGCCACTGCGCCGTTTCATCCTTCCCGGCGGTTCATCGTCGGGAGCCGCACTCCACGTAGCGCGGACCGTCTGCCGGCGGGCCGAGCGCACGATCGTCGGTCTGGGGTCCGATCACGTCGAGCCGGAGATCCTCGAATATCTGAACCGGTTGTCCGACCTGCTGTTCGTGATGGCGCGGGCCGCGAATCACCGGGACCGCGCGCCCGAAGTCGAGTGGTGAGCCACGATCCGGCGGTAGCGCGCGCATACGAGTATTGCGAACGTCTGGCGCGGGAGCACTACGAGAATTTTCCCGTGGCGTCACATCTGCTGCCTGCGGCGATGCGTCCGCATATCGCTGCCATCTACGCGTTCGCGCGCACCGCAGACGACTTCGCAGACGAGCCGGGCAGGACTGATGGACGAGCGGCTGCGGTTGCTGGACGACTATGCCGCGCGCTTGTCCCGCCTCGCGTCGTCAGCGAACGATAGGCCGGCACCGATGAAAACACTGTCGAGCGATCCCGTGTTCGTGGCCCTCCGACAGACAGTTCGTGACTGCCGATTGCCCGTCGGGCTTTTCGCGGATCTCTTGAGCGCATTTCGCCAGGATGTGACGACGACGCGGTACGCGACCTGGGCCGACGTGCTCGACTACTGCCGGCGATCCGCCAATCCCGTTGGGCGTCTGGTCCTCCGCGTCGCGGGACACGATGATCCGCGGTTGGACGAGGCGTCCGATGCGGTGTGCACCGCCCTGCAGCTCGCGAATTTCTGGCAGGATCTCGAACGCGACTGGGCCATCGGCCGTCTCTACGTGCCGGCCGAGCGCGTATCGCCGCCGGCGCCCGCGACGAGGATCTGACGGCGCGCCGCATGACCAGCGAATGGCGCACGGTGATGCGCGACATGACCGGCCGCACCCGCTCGCTCTTTTCTGCCGGCCGTCGCGTGTGCGACGGCGTCAGCGGCCGGCTCCGCTGGGAGCTGCGGCTCACGTGGCTCGGCGGTTCGCGTATCCTCGACAAGCTGGAGCGCGCTGATTTCGATGTTTTCACCGCGCGGCCGACCGTGGGCGCCTGGGACGTCCCCGGCCTTCTGCCGCGACGCTGTACTCTGGCGCTGAGCGACCTATCCGTGGCCCGCGACACCAACTTCTACTACTCGTTCCTGGTGCTGACGCCGGCGAAGC
The DNA here is from genome assembly GCA_963830815.1 of uncultured Acidobacteriota bacterium. GTDB lineage: Bacteria > Acidobacteriota > Vicinamibacteria > Vicinamibacterales > 2-12-FULL-66-21 > DATBJJ01. The sequence goes on from CAWHNN010000028.1 coordinate 79,464, forward strand.
GGCAGGCGATCATCGCTGTCTGGGACTTCTGCCGTGCCGTAGACGATGCGGTCGACGAGGTCGGCGAGCAGGCGACGCTGCCGTCGAGGTCGCGCGCTGGCGCCGGGAAGTTGCCGATTGCTTCGAAGGCCGGGCGCCGCAGACTCGACAGGGCCGCGCGCTGGCGCCGCTCATCAAGGAGTTCGGCCTCACGCGGCAGCCGTTCGAGTCTCTCATCGAGGGCGTCGAGATGGATCTCGCGACGCGCCGCTACGAGACCTTCGACGATCTCTATCAGTACTGCATCCGCGTCGCATCGGCCGTCGGCTTGATGTGCCTGGAGATCTTTGGTTACCGCAATCCTGCGTCGCGCGCAGTACGCGACGGATCTCGGCGTCGCTCTGCAGCTGACGAACATCCTGCGCGACGTCAGGGGCGATCTCGAGCGCGGACGCATCTACATTCCACTCGCGGATCTCCGAGCGCACGGATGCTCGGAAGAGGACTTGCGGCGTGAGGCGGAAAACGCCGGCGCCGGCGTCCAGTCTGCGAGCGTCCTGGCGCTGCTGCGGCAGCAGGCCGCGCGTGCCCGCGATTACTACGTTCGCGCCGGCCAGGCGCTGCCCCGCGAGGATGCGCGGCAGCTCGTCGCAGCCGAGATCATGGCCGCCATCTACCGTGGCGTGCTCGACGGCATCGAGCGGCGCAACTACGATGTGTTCACCGAGGTCGTGCGCATCCCGCGGCCGCGGCGCGCGGTGATTGCCCTGGCAACCTGGATTCGCACGCTCGTCGCGCCGGGTATCCCGCGTCCCCACGCCACGCCGAGATGACGCCGCACACGATCGTGGTCGGTGGCGGCGTCGCGGGGCTATCAGCCGCGGCGGCCATCGCCGCCGGCGGACGACCTGTTCTCGTCCTCGAGGCACGGCCGCAGCTAGGCGGCCGGGCGACGGCCTTCCGCGATCGCCTCACGGGCGAGCTCGTGGACAACGGGCAGCACGTGCTCTTTGGTTGCTACGCGGAGACGTTCAAATTCCTCGAACGGATCGGCGCTGCAGGAAACGTGCGGCTCGACAAGACCCTGAGGGTGCCGTTCCTCGATCGCGATGGCGCGCGCTCGGTCCTGGCGTGTCCACCCCTGCCCGCGCCGCTTCATTTGCTGGGCGGGGTGCTGCAGTGGTCCGCCATGTCGTGGCGGGATCGGCTATCGGCGCTGCGCATGGCGCCGTCGCTGGCCGCCGCGCGCCGGGCGCTCCAACGCTCCGGCCGGGTGCCGGATGCCGGCGCGATCACCGTAGCGCGATGGTTGCAGGATCGCGGGCAGAGTCAACGGCTGACGGAGTGGCTGTGGGAGCCGCTGGCGCTTGCGGCGCTCAATCAGTCGCCAGACGAGGCCTGGCGACGCCTTTCGTCCGGGTTCTGGCGGAGATGTTCGGGCCCGATCGCTCTGCCTCGGCAATCGCCTTGCCGCTCCGGCCGCTTGCACGAGATGTACGCGGAGCCGGCGCGCGCCTTCATCGAACGTCATGGCGGGGAAGTGCGCGTTGGCGCACTGGCGCGAATAGCGATCGGCGAGGGCCGCGTGGCGGGTGTGGAGGTGCGCGGCGAGCGCATCCTCGCGCCGAACGTGATCGCGGCCGTGCCCTGGTTCGGGATGCGAACGCTGCTGACCGGCGAGCTGCCGTCCGGGGCTCGGTCAACTGGTCGCTGACGCCACTGCGATGACGGCAAAGCCGATCGTCACCGTCAACCTGTGGTACGACCGGCGCGTGATGGAGGAGCCGTTCGTCGGGTTGCCTGGCCGATCGATGCAGTGGATCTTCGACAAGCGGCTCGCGTTCGGCAGCAGCACGTCGCACCTGTCGCTGCTCGCGAGCGGCGCCGACGCGCTGGCCGCGGAGGGCGCCGGCGAGCTCATAGCTCGCGCTGCCCGCGACGTCGCCGAAGCGCTACCAGGGGCCCGCGCCGCGACGCTCGTCCGCGGCACGGTCATTCGCGAGAAGCACGCGACGTTCTCGCTCGCCGCCGGCCAGCCAGCGCGCCCGCAAACGAGGACCGCCGTCGGCGGCCTCTTCCTGGCGGGCGACTGGATCGATACCGGGCTTCCCGGAACCATTGAATCCGCGGCCGTGAGCGGCCACAGGGCCGCACAGCAATTCTGAATGCTGAGTGCTGAATGCTGAAGTAATGCGGAATCTCGATGTCGAACCGCTACTCAGCAATTCATTCAACAATTCACAATTCAGAATTAATTCAGCATTCGAAATTCAGCATTCAGCATTACAAATGAAATCGATAGTCGTTCATTACCAGGAAATCGCGCTCAAGGGCAGGAACCGGCCGTGGTTCGTGTCGCGGCTCGTTCGCAATCTCCGCGAGGCGACGTCGGACCTCGACATCAAGAGCGTGCGTGCGCTGCAGGGCCGGATCGAGGTCGTGCTCGGTGAGAGCGCGGAATGGACCGCTGTTCGCGACCGTCTGTCGAATGTCTTTGGCGCCGCCAACTTTGCTCGTGCCGGGAGAACGAAGCTCGACATCGAAGTCATCGCCCAGGAGATTCTGCGCGACCTCGGCCCAGAGGACCCATCGTCGTTTCGCGTCTCGGTGCGCCGCGCCGACAAGCGCTTTCCGCTGACGTCGCCGCAGCTCGAGCGTGAAGTCGGCGGGCGGATCAAGGAAGCTCGCGGCTGGCACGTGGATCTGGCGAAGCCGGAGCTGACGATTCATGTCGAAACGCTGACGAACGAGGCGTTCTACTACTTCGGCAAGGATCCAGGCGCTGGTGGATTGCCGGTCGGTGTCAGCGGCCGCGTCGTCTGCCTGCTCTCTGGCGGAATCGATTCGCCTGTGGCGGCGTGGCGATTGATGCGGCGCGGCTGCCGCGTGCACTTCGTGCACTTCCACAGCTATCCCATACTTTCGCGCGCGTCGCAGGAGAAAGCGCGCGAGCTCGTGCGCCTCCTGACCAATTATCAGTTCCGCTCGCGGCTCTTCCTCGTCCCATTCGGGGAGATTCAGCAGCAGGTCGTCCTGTCGGTCGCGCCGCCGCTGCGGGTCGTCATCTATCGCCGCCTGATGATGCGCATCGCCGAGGCGATTGCCGTCAACAATCGCGCCGGTGGGCTGGTCACGGGCGAAGTGGTCGGCCAGGTAGCGTCGCAGACACTGGAGAACCTGACCGCGATCAACGCGGTGGCGACGCTGCCGGTGCTGCGCCCGCTCATCGGCATGGATAAGGATGAGATCACCGCCCAGGCGGAACGGCTCGGCACGTTCCCCATCTCCATCATCCCGGATCAGGATTGCTGCACGCTTTTCACGCCCAAGCACCCGGCGACGAAGGCGCGCATGGGCGACGTTCTCCATGCCGAGAGCGCCCTGCCAGTGGACGAAATTGTCGCTCGAGCCGTGGCTGCCGCGTCCGTGGAGCACTTCGAGTTTCCTGTAATAAAATGACCTCTTCGCTTCGTCATCATCTTCCCGATCTTCCAGCCCGCGGCGCATGTCGAGGGTGTATCTAAGACAGAGGAGCAGAACGTGAAATTCACACCAGGCAAGCTCGCGGGCATGAAGGCCGTGTCGGACAACAGGGGCGTCATCGCCGCCGCCGCCATGGATCAGCGCGGCTCGCTGCAGAAGGCGCTCGCCAAGGAAAAGGGCGGCAGTGTCGGCGATCACGATATCGAAGAGTTCAAGTCCCTCGTGACCGAGGTGCTGACGCCGCATGCCAGCGCCATCCTGCTCGACCCGGAGTGGGGCCTGCCCGCCAGCAAGCGCCGCGCGAAGAACGCCGGCCTGCTGATGGCCTACGAGAAGACCGGATACGACGCTGCGACGAAAGGCCGTCTTGGCGATCTGCTCGACAACTGGTCGGTGCGGCGGTTGAAGGAAGCCGGCGCCGACTGCATCAAGATCCTGCTCTACTACACGCCCTTTGATCCGAAGGACATCAACGAGCAGAAGCACGCGTGGACCGAGCGCATTGGCGACGAGTGCCGTGCCAACGACATCCCGTTCTTCCTCGAGTTCATCGGCTACGAAGAAGGCGCGGATGAGAAGGGCCTCGAGTTCGCGAAGAAGAAGCCCGAGATCGTCACCGGCAGCATGGCCGAGTTCACCAAGGAGCGCTACGGCGTCGACGTCATGAAGGTCGAGATGCCGATCAACATGAAGTTCGTCGAAGGCAGCAAGTCATTCGCCGGACAGAAGGCGTACTCGAAGCAGGAGGCGATGGACTGTTTCCGCCGCTCCGCCGATATCGCCACGCGGCCGTTCATCTACCTGTCGGCGGGCGTCAGCAACCAGGAGTTCACTGAATCGCTCGAGCTCGCCGCCGAAGCTGGGACGCGCTTTTCGGGCGTGCTTTGCGGCCGCGCGACGTGGAAGGACGGGATTGCGATTTACGGCAAGCAGGGCGCAGACGCGTTCCGCAAGTGGCTGGAAGTCGAGGGCGTGAAGAACATCGGCAACGTCAACGATCACCTGAAGCCGGCGCACCCGTGGTTCGAGTTCTACGGCGCGAAGTCCGCCGACGAGCTCGGCTAGTCTTTTGGCGGGAGATCAGAAGGTCGAGCGATCCGACCTTTTGATCTCCTGCTGACTTGTCTCGCTACCGCTTCTTCAGGTTCTCCACGCCACTGACCTTCCCCAGGCACGTATCTCCCGAGTAAGGCACGCGAATCGAGTCGACGCCGAGTTCGGCGGTTCCTGTCAGGTTAATCGCGCACGACGGCAGTCCCGGAACGGAGGCCGTTGCCTGCGCCGCCCACGTCACGGCCGACCCGCTCAATGTTCCATTCGCCGAGCCTGCGACCTTGAGGTCCCCGGCGCACGTGGCGCTGAACGTTCCGCTGGCGGTGTTGCCGGTCTGCTGCGTTACGTCCCACTTGAAGTCAGAGCAGGAGCTCGCGGACGGGACGACGTTGCTCGATGTCCAGTTGCCGAGCAGGGCGGCAACGCCGCTCGAAGATGGGCCGAGCGTGCTCGTGCGCTCGTATTCGAGACATCCCGACGAGACCCCCAACGAGACAACGAGGCAGACGGCAATCAGCGTGTTTCTCATGGTTCCCATGGTGTGCCCTGAAGTCGAGAGACGAAGCCGCGAAGAACGGACGACCGTCTTGACGTGCGCGCCGCGGCCAGCGCCGGAAAATCCTAGTGTTATCGCAGGCGGAAGCTAAAAGTATACCATCCGGCCGGAGCCCGCCCTGCGCGGAAGTGCGCAGATTCCGGCACATTTCCTATTTCAATTCCGAGCTCATCCGTGCGATTTTGAAATAGTCCTGCAAAGCTTCCGTCGTGCTGCGAAACGCCAGGCTCTCCCATGGGATCTCATCGGCGGGAAACAGCCTGGTCTCCAGACACTCGTCGTCGCCGCAAAGTTCGCCGCCGAGCGCGGTTGCGGTATAGACGATGATGATGGGCGCGCGGCCGCCGTACGAGTAGATGTTGAGGAGCGAATCGATGCGGATGTCGAGACCGGACTCCTCGCGCGCCTCGCGAGTCGCGGCCTGCGTTACTTCTTCACCGCGGTCGACGTAGCCGCCGGGAAACACCCACAGTCCGTATCCCGGTTCGATCGCCCGGCGCACGAGCACGATCTGTCCGCCGGCGGCGCGGATGATCGTGCCGACGGCAACCTTGGGATCGAGATAGACAACCTGCCCGCACGACGCGCAGACAGGCCGTTCCGGCTCGGTCGACTTGAGCTGGCGCATCTCGAGGCGACCGCCGCAGGACGTGCAGAAGCGGTAGGCAACCGGTTCCATCTATGACGAATATAATCCCGATATGGCGATTCTCAAGGTTGCGCGCATGGGCCATCCAGTGCTCCGCGCCAAGGCACGTGCTATCGATCCGGCGCAGATAACATCGCCACCGCTGCAGCAATTGATCGACGACATGTTCGAGACCATGCACGAATACCAGGGCGTCGGTCTTGCCGCACCGCAGATCCACGAGAGCCTGCGCCTCTTCGTCGCCGGCTTTCCTCCGGATGAGGACGAGGACGAAGATGCGAGCCGATCGGTGCCGGAGATGGTGATGATCAATCCCGAGATCACTCCGGTTGGCGGCGATGCGGTCGAAGATTGGGAAGGCTGCCTCAGTATTCCCGACATTCGCGGCCGCGTTCCGCGCGCGCGTCAGATCACAGTCCGCGCCTACGACCGCCGGGGCAAGCGTATCGAGGTCAAGGCCAGCGGCTTCACTGCGCGCGTCATCCAGCACGAGACCGATCACCTCGACGGCGTCTTGTTCTTCGATCGGATGCGTTCGTTCCAGACGCTGACGTTCCTCGACGAGTATGGCCGCTACTGGAGCCGGCCCGACAGTCCCGACGTCAAGCCCGAGTAGCGCGCTTCCGCTCGAGCGCGCGCTCGGCGTTCAATCTCTCCAGCTCGACTTCAGAGTGATCGGTGAAGCGCATCGCATCGGCGACCGCGTGGTGGCCGGCGGTATTCGCGATGAGCGTGTGCATCTGCTGGCACACGCGCCGATAGGCCGGATGTCCTTGCGGCGCGCTGCGCAGCTCGATGACGTGCATGGCTTCTCGCGCGTTCATGTCCATGTAGAAGCGGACGCGGTAAGCCATCGCCACGGCGTAGGGCGCGACGTCGCGCAGGCCTGAGGCATACAGCGCTTCATGCAGGTCGGCCGATGCCTCCATCACGCGGAGCCAGTCGTCCTGGGCGCCAGCTTCGACGATGGCGTCGGGTTCGGTGAAGCCGTGACGCGTGCTGAGCGGCTGCCATTCGAGCGTGAGCAGGCGATGGCGCTGCAAGTCGCGGAAGGCGCCGTAGTCGGTCAGGACGTCGAACCGGTACGCCGTGCGTTCGAACGCGCGGCCCGGCCGATGCCGGCGATTGCCGCGGTTCCCGACATAGGCGCGGAGCAGCGCCGCTCGCTCGTCCACCGTCATGCGGCGCGCGATGGTCATGAGCTGATCGTCAGGGAGATCCGAAACGGCGTAGAGCGCCGACGCCACGATCTTGATCTCGCCATCCGGATCGAAGTCGGTGAGCGAGACCTCGGGCCGCTGTTCCGGAGCGTAGTCGTCGAGGAACGTCGCGGCGAGCGCCGCCGTCTTGTCGCGCGCTTCGGCCAGATAAGCGCTCCACGCTCCGCCGCGCTCCGGCTGGTCGACGCGCACGAGAAACGCGGGAATCACCTTGCGCAGCTCGGCGAGCATTTGATCGGCGCAATCGCGCGCTTCGAGCAGCGGGCTGGCGCGCAGCCGGAGCAGCAGGGCTTCAAAGGCCTGGCCGGTGCCGTAGATGCCGAGATTGGATTGCGTCGCCGCCGGCAGCAGTCCACGCAGCGTGTCGAGCGCCTTGGCTCGAATGGCGGATCGATGGACGGCGTCTGAATCCTGCGCGCTCTTCGGATAGCGTGCAGCGAAGTGCTCCTGCATCGGCCCGATCCACTTCGCATAGCACTCGAACGCCGCATCCATCGTCGCCGTATAGCGCTCGCGCAATCGAACGTCTGAGATTTCTGCCGGCACGTGGTACCGCCAGGCGCCGTTCAGGCGATCGGTATAGGGCACGTAGCGCGTCGATTGCTCGAGGTAGGCCATGAGCCGTCCCCACTCGAGCAGCTTGGTGAGCACGTTCGACACGTACTCGCACGCGATGTGAGCGCCGCCGAGCTGTGCCACCGAGTCGTCGCCGTACTCGTTGAAGACCTTGTCGAAAAGCTTTTCGGCGCGCGCGACGCCTACATTCTCTGGCTCGCTGCCGGCAGATGCCGTGCGATCGCTAATCTTGTCTGCGAACTCGTCGAGGAAGAGGCGGCGCAGCGACTTGGCGGACCGCGAGTAGCGGGCGAAGAGCGCACCCTTCACCGTTTCCGGGAGGTTGGTCAGCGCGAAAACGTGCCCGTCGAGATTCGTGAAGTAGGGCGCGAGCCGCGCGCGCTCGTCGTCGGTGAAGGTCTCGGGGGCGGACATGGAGTGAGATTGTAGACTAGCGGAGACGGTGATCGTACAGGGATCACGGGTTCAACTCCAGCGTTCGGGATTCAACGTTCACGGTAATCGGTTCAACATTCGAAGATCGGAGATCGGGCTCTGCGTAGAGCCTGAACTGGACCTTGAACGCTGAACCGTTGAACCTTGACCGTCTGATCCCTTTCACCCTAACCTCCGATACCTCGAAAGATGTTCACCCACAAGATCGACGTCCGATTCCGCGATTGCGATGCGCTCGGCCACGTCAACAACAGCGTCTACCTCACCTACCTCGAGCAGGCGCGCCTGCACTACTGGCGCGCGCTGTGGGGATTTGGCAGCGCCGATTCGACTGCGCCCGGCGTGATCATGGCCCGCGCGGAGATCGACTATCGACGGCCAGCGCATTACGGGCAGGTGCTGGACGTGAAGCTCACGCTCGCGGCCATCGGCACGACGAGCTTCACCTACTCGTATGACATCACGAACGAGGACGGCGAACTGGTTGCGTCGGCGCGGACGGTCCAGGTGATGTACGACTACGCGCAGGCCAGGCCGGTAGCAATTCCGGCTGACCTGCGGGACAAAATGCAGAAAAGTTGAACTATCTGAAATCATTGTGAAATAGTTCACATAATGATTCTCTCGCGTCGGCGCTCCGTCCTCGCCGCGCCAGCTTCCTGTGCGGCCCTGCTCGCCGCCCTCTTCCAAGCCGGAATTCACGATTCACGGCCTGGCCCCGGCGCCTTCGTGCTGCACGCGCAGCAGCCGACAACCGCCGAGTCGGTCGCTCGCCAGATCCAGGATCGCAATACCGGCCGCGACTCGCAGTCCGCGATGCGCATGAAGCTCTACGACCGGCACAACCGTGTCCGCGAGCGCGCCCTCGCCATCGTCTCGCTCCGCGGCCGTGAGGCGCCGGGCGCCGCGCCGACCGCACCCGATGGCGATCGCCTCCTCATCCGCTTCAACTATCCCAACGACATCCGCGGCACGGCCTTCCTCGTCTGGGAACATCCGAAGGCGGATGACGAACGATTCCTCTACTTGCCCTCGCTCGGGCGCGTGCGCCGGATCGCGGGAAGCGAAACGCAGGAGAGCTTCGTCGGCAGCGACTTCACCTACGAAGACATCGGCGGGCGCGAATTCGACGATTACACCTACGCATTTGCCGGCGCGGATGGCGAGAACGCGTCCTGGACACCCGCCGCCGGTGGCGCGCCGCGACCGGCCTGGCGGCTCGAGTCGCGCCGCAAGGATTCGTCCGCGGAGTTCCCGCGCGTCGTCTCGCTGGTGCTGAAGGACTCACTGGTCGTCGTCGGCGCCGACGTCTACAACCGCCGCAACGAAAAGCAGAAGGTCTATACCGTCCGGCGGCTCGAGCAGATCGAGGGCATCTGGACGGTGATGGACTCCGAGATGACGAACGCCATCGAGAAGACGCGCACCGAGCTCGTCGTCGAATCGACCGACTACAACGTCGGACTGAAGGAGGCGGACTTCAGCCGGCGGGAGCTCGAGCGAGGCGTCGCAAAATGAGCCGTCTCCTCGCCGGCTGGATCTATCGCTGGCGGGTGCCACTCTCGATCTTCATCGTGATCGGCGGCCTGCTGCAGGCGCCGCGCGCCAATATCACCCACATCGACAACGACATCACGGCGTGGTTCTCGAAAGACGACCCCGTCTACAAGGACTACGAGCGCTTTCGCGCCGAGTTCGGCGGGACACGGGCGCTCATCATTGCGCTCAAGGCCGATTCGCCAGATCGACTGTTCTCGCGGCCGGCGCTCGAAGCGATCGAGACGATTACCGGCGACATCGAGCGTGTCGATACCGTGCAGCAGGTCAACAGCCTGGCTACCGCGACGCTCGTCGAAGCCATCAAGGACGGCGGCGACGAAGGCGGGCTGGAAGTCAGGCCGCTGCTCGAAAACCTCGCCTCGCGCGATCCCGCTGACATCCGGCGGCGCGCCCTCGCCGACGACTTGATCCGCGGCGATCTGGTGTCCGAGGATGGAGCGACGACGGCCATCATCGTCGGCTTCGACGAGGATCGCATCGACGAAGTCCGCGCCGGCGTCATCCAGCAGATTCACGACATCGTCGATCCCAAGCTGCCGCCAGGCGTGCGCGCCTACTACAACGGCAGCCTCGAGATCAGCGAGACCTACAACCGCATCACGCTCGACAATCAGCGCCGCTTCACTCCGCCAATCCTGCTCATCACTGTTCTCGCCATCTACGTAGCGTTCCGCTCGTGGCGCAAGACCCTGCTCGCGATGTTCGCGGTCCTCATCAGCCTGCTGTGGACGCTGGGCCTGTACTCGCTGATGGGGTTCAGCTACAACGTTCTCGCCAGCATGCTCGTTCCGCTCATCGTCGTGCTCGCCATCGCCGACGACGTTCACATCATGCAGCACTGGGACGAAGCGCGTCGCCATGGCGACAACGAGCACGCGTTCAAGGAGACTGTCGCGCACCTGACGGCGCCCCTCCTGGGCGCGAGCGCGACGACGGCGCTCGGAATGCTCTCGCTCGCCACGAGCAGCGTCGTTGCAGTCAAGGCGTTCGGCATCGGGTCGGCGGTCGGCATCATGGTCGATTTCGCCATCTCGATCGTATTGATGCCGACACTGCTTACTCTTGTGAAGCCGGAGACGTCGGAGGCGCCGCACGAGCGCTATTTCATCGCGCCGCTGAGGGCGATTGCACGCTTCTCCTGCGCAAGGCCTGCTCGCGTGCTGGCTGTGTCTATCGCGCTCTCGATCGTCGCGGCACTCGGTATCCTGCGCTTGCGCGTCGACACGAACCACATCAGCTTCTTCAGCGCCCGCCATCCGCTCGGGCAGTCGGCCGCAGTGATCGACAAGGAACTGGGCGGCGTCTACAGCTTCCAGATCATGCTCGAGGGGCCGGCCGAGTCGCTGAAGACTCCGGACGCTCTCCAGCGCATGGACCGCCTGCAGCAATCGCTGCGGCAGTTCCCGCATGTCCGCAAAGTGACGTCGGTTGCGGACTACGTCAAACGCATCAACATGGAGCTCAACGACGGCCGCCCGGAGGCCAGCGTCATACCGTCGGACGCGAACACCATCGCGCAGGAGCTGTTCGTCTTCGCGCTCGGAGGCGAAGGGCGTCACGAGCTCGAGCGAGTCGTGGCCAGCGACTACTCGCGCGCCCAGATTTCAATCAAGCTGCAGTCGATGAGCTCCGACCTCGTGCTCGAACAAGTCGAAGACGCCGATCGGATGGCCAAAGAGGCCTTTGCCGGCACCGGGATTTCGGTCCTGACGACGGGCTCCGGACGTCTGTTCAGCACGCTCGATCACTACCTCGTGATGTCGCAGCTCAGTAGCTTCGGCACGGCATTCTTTACCGTCTTTGGCGTCATCTTCATCGTCTTTCGATCGATGCGCTTCGGATTGCTGACGATCGCTCCGAACCTGCTGCCGGTGCTCGCCGTGCTCGGCGTCATGGGATATCTCGATATCTCGATGAATGTCGCAACGGTCATGGTGGCGAGCGTCGCGCTCGGCATCGTGGACGACGACACGATTCATTTCATCAACCGGTATCGGCGTGAAGCCGCGGACGGGAAGTCGACCGACGAGGCAATCGAGATCGCGACGGCGCACGAAGGGCGGGCCTCGTTGACGACGGCAATCATCAACAGCTCTGGATATGCAGTGCTGCTGCTCTCGGAGTACAAGCCGACGGCGTGGTTCGGAGGGCTGCTTGCCCTGACGATGCTGACGGCGTTCCTTGCGGAAGTCTTCATCCTGCCGGCAACGATCAAGTTGTTGCCGAGGTTATTCGGCGCCGAGGCGCTGCGTGCCACTGGCAGGCGCGCCGCCGCTCGAGCCTGAGCCGCCATCTCCATGGGTTTGCGGCTTCGGCTTCTGGTGCTCTCCATCATGCAGCTGCTGGTTGCCGCCGCGGCGTCGGCGCAGGTGCCGACAGGGTACGCGAGCTTGTTTGGCGACTACTTTCCCAACCGGTCCGACACCACCGAGCTCCGCGCGCGCCTGTTTGTTGAAGAGAAGGCAGAAAAAGCGATCGACTCGAACCGTGTCGTGGTCACAGCGTCGGGATTTGTCGAGGGCCTGTTCTCCCGGCGCGTCGTACCCGACAGCGGCCGTGGCCTGCAGGCGGTCAACGGCGGCATCGCGCGGGTTCACGATGCGAACGTCGACGTTCTCACCAGGCGTGTCGACTTTCTCGTCGGCTACGCCCGCATCGTCTGGGGCAAGCTGGATGAGATCCAGCCGACCGACGTCATCAATCCGCTCGACGTGTCCCGTTTCTTCTTCGAAGGGCGCAGCGAGGCCCGGCTGCCGGTGCTCGTTGGACGGGTACGTGTTCATCTCTCCGAGAATTTGACGCTCGATGGTGTCTACCTGCCGGACTTCCGGCGCGGCCGTTACGATCAGCTCGACGAGCCCTCGTCGCCGTTCAATCTCCCCGTGAGCGTGGCGCAGGATCCCGCGAGTTGTCTTCCGGCCGGCTGCCTGGCAGCCTTGCCGGTGGACGACCAGGCGCCGGCCTTCACGGCTGGCAACGGGCAGGGCGGTGCGCGGATGTCCACGACGAGCGGACGCGTCGACTGGAGCGTATCGGCGTTCCGGGGCTTCGAGTCGTTCGGGCTGTATTCGTTCGAGAGTGCCGCCGCCTTTCCTCCCGTGGCGCCGCCAACCATAGACGTCATCTATCCGCGATTCACGATGATCGGCGGCGATTTCGAGGCGGTGCGTGGCAAATGGGGGATGCGCGGAGAAATCGCGGCGTTCGTCGACGACAATTTCCAGTCCGCCGACCTTCGCGTCGTGAAGGGACAGTCCTTCGACGCCGGTGTTGGCGTCGACCGGAGCGCCGGTGACTACACGCTCAGCGGCACAGTCCTCGTGCATTCCGAGTCGTATGACTCGCCGATCAGGATTCCCGATGACGACAGCCGGTTCAGCGACGGCCGAACGGACGTCTCTCTCATCTTCTCAGCGGATCGCACGTTTGCACGCGAGCGCTATCGCTTGCGCGGTTTTGGAGTTTATGGGGCGTCCTCGCAGTCAGGGTTCGTCCGCGGCATCTTCATTGCCAATCTTCGCGACAACCTGGCGCTCGAGGCGTCCGTCGGCTGGTTCGCGGGGCAGGGTGAGGATCTCATCGGCCGCTTCAGCGACAGCGACTTCGCGTATGTCAGGATGAAGTACTACTTTTGAATGCGCCACATACTTCTTCCCGCGCACAACGCGTCGACGTGGACCGGGCCTACCGGCAACAACACGTATCTCTTGCCCGGCGCCGTGCCGACGCTCGTCGACGCCGGAGTCGGCAAGGAAGAGCACATCGACCATCTGGTTCGGGAGCTGGAGGGGCGGCCGCTCGAACAGGTGCTCGTCACGCACGGGCACACCGATCACAGCAGCGGGCTTCCGGCTCTCGTGGCGCGGTGGCCGCAGGTTCGAGTCCGTCAGTTCGGCACCGGTGCGGCACCGATCACCGACGGGGAAGTGATCGAGGCGGGTGACGGCACGCTGACCGCGATCTACACGCCGGGTCATGCAGTCGATCACTGTTGCTTCCGTGACGAGGACGATGTGTTCTGCGGCGATCTTGCCCGCCTGGGCGGGACGGTGGTGATTCCTGCCGGCCGTGGCGGCGATTTGGTGGCGTATCTGCAATCGCTGGCGCGGGTGCGTGACCTGCGTCCGCGGCGGCTCCTGCCGGGACACGGGCCGATCATCGAGGATCCCGAAGCTGTGTTCAACGCATACGTCCGGCATCGGGCGCAGCGCGACGCGCAGATTCTCGATGCGCTGGACCGGGGCGCGTCGACGCCTCAGGAGATCGCGTCACGCGTCTACGGCACGCTGGCGCCGGAATTGACTCGCGCCGCGGCCGACACCGTTCTCGCGCACCTCATCAAACTGGCAGCCGAAGGAAGAGTACGGGAACATGAGGGCGCCTGGACCCGTGTTCCCTAGTCGTCAGTCGTCAGTCGTCAGTCGTCAGTCGTCAGCGACAGCGTCAGTCGACGTGACGGCGACTCGTGCGACTGACGACTGTCGTTCACGCTGGTTGAAATCCCGGCGGCAGGTCGGGCAGCCGCTCGGCGCGTTTCGCCACCTTCGGCATCGCGTCCCGGATTACCTGTTCGAGCTCCTCGAGGTAGGCGAGGAAACGGTGGCGACCATCCGTTGAGAGGCGACAGAGCGTCTGCGGCCGCCGATTCTCGAACCCCTTCCAGACCTCGACGAGGCCGGCCTCTTTCAGCACATCGAGATGGCGGCTCAGGTTGCCGTCGGTCAGGGCGCACAATCGCTTCAGGTCCGAGAAGAGGAGACCCTCGGGCCGCATGACGAGCGAGGTCATGATTCCCAGGCGTGCCTTCTCGTGAAGGACGCGCTCGAGGCCCTCGTAGGCGAACCGTCCCGGTTGCGAGAGTTCCGTCGTTTTTTTCTTCTTCATGACACTGTCAGCGCCATTCGTCGCGCGTGAGATTCCAATAGAGGACCAGGGCCGCAAGCATTTGCCCGACGCCGAACGTGCCGCCAACACTCCAGGCGTTCAACGATTCCGGTGCATGCGCCGTCCACAGCAGCAGCGCGCCGGCGGTGTAGAAATACAGGCCCACCCAGCCGCTGGCGCGAACGAGATACGGCCGCGAAGCAAAGATGCCGAGTCCGAACGCGAGTGCCCAGAGCCCGGGGAGAAACGGGACAGACGGCGGACTCTTGAGCACGACGATGAGCGTGACGAGGGCGCCGGCGATGACGCTCGGCAGGAATTGAGCAGCCACGCGCAGCGTGCGCCGGCGCGCCAGGATGTCGTCGTGGACGACGAAGTTGTAGACGATTTCGCTGGCGCCGATGAAAGCGGCCCCGGCGGCAACGATCATCCAGTACATGACGAACGCGTCGGGGTCGGCTCCAAGCGCCGATGGCTGAAGCCACGCCGCCACCAGACCCATCAGGCCCGACGCCGCGATCGGCACGGGCCGGTAGCCGCGGTAGGCCTCGGTCTTGGTGGCCTGTGCCCGAATCTCGGCGATTTGCGCCAGCGCCTGCGGGAGCTCCATGTCTACCTTATACTTTGCACAACAAAGTGTGCGGCGTCAATAGTCGCGGATCTTCGCCGGGCTGGCTGACGCGGATCACGCGGATTAACGGATTACGCGGATCGGATTCATTGAGCGTCTGCTGGCCGCCGGGCCATGGCCCGGCGGGGCGGTGAGCCCGGGGCCGGATGAGAACACACCGTCGCATTTCGTGCGGTGTGCTCTCGTCCGTGCCCCCGGGCTCACCACCCACCGCGCGTTCGCGCGGTGCCAGCAGACAAGCAGAGCAAGTCAGCAATTGGTGAGATCCGCGAGATCCGTAGTATCCGCGTGATCCGCGTCCTTTGATTCGCCTGTAGTACGATTCACAGGATGACTGCAGCGCCGAAATCTGCGAAGGGCTATGCCAACCCGCAGCTGCTGGTGACGCCACAAGAGTTGGCGAGCGAGATCGAAGGTAACCAGGCGTCGCGGCTGCTCGTGCTCGATTTGCGGCCCGCCGATGCCTTCAGCGCTGGTCACGTTCCCGGCGCCATCCAGATGAACCTGTGGGGTCTCAGCCTTACCGACACCGATCCCGCGCCCTTCAAGGCGTTCATGTGGATGATCGAGCATGTCCTCGCTGTGCACGGCGTCACCGCGGGGACCCCGGTTGTCGTGTACGACGAGCAGTCCGGCGTACGCGCGGCGCGCGCGTTCTGGTTCCTCGAGTACTTCGGGCACCCTTCGGTGCGGATGCTCGACGGCGGGTTCGGCGCCTGGACGCGCGCCAACCTGCCCGTGACCCGCGACGCCGGACCCGCGCCTGCCAGCGACTGGACAGGTGGACGCGACGAGTCACGCGTCGCCACGTGGCGCGACGTGCGCGATGTGTTGTCGAACAAGGATGCCGTGATCCTCGATGCGCGCAGCGACGGCGAATACTGCGGCACCACCGTCCGCGCAAAGCGCGGCGGCGCCATCCCTGGCGCGGTCCATATCGAGTGGACGCGCAACCTCACGCCCGACGGCGACTACAAGCCGGCCGCCGAATTGAAGAAGATGTACGAGGATGCCGGGGTTACGCCCGACCGCGAAGTGATCTCCTATTGCCAGGGCGGCTATCGCGCCGCGCATTCATATCTGGCGCTCAGGCTGCTCGGCTATCCCCGCGTCCGCAACTACGTCGGCTCATGGAAGGAATGGGGGGATCGCGAGGATCTGCCGATTGAACTGGGAGGTGGAGTTAGGAGTCGAGTACGCGTGCCAACCGCGAGCAGCGAACCGAGCCCCGAGGCCCGAGCGACCGAACTACCGAACGCCGACGACGGCACCCGATCTACCGAGCTACCGAGCTACGCGAACCCTGAACACCGAACACCGAGCTACCGAGCGACCGAGCTACCGAGCTACCGAAAGAGACACACAAATGAACGATATCGTCGACTTCATCCACACCAACCGTGACCGCTACGTCGAAGAGCTGAAGGCGTACCTGGCGATTCCGAGCATCAGCGCCCTGCCGCAACATGCTGGCGACGTCCGGCGCTGCGCCGAATGGACGGCGGACGAGATGCGCCGCATCGGCCTCAATAACGTCAGGCTCGAAGAAACGCCCGGCAACCCGGTCGTCTATGGCGAGTGGCTCGGGGCCGAGGGCGCGCCGACCATCCTCTTCTATGGCCACTACGACGTCCAGCCCGTCGATCCGCTCGAGCTCTGGGAATCGCCGCCATTCGAGGCGACCGTGCGCGACGGAGAGATCTACGCGCGCGGCGCGGCGGATGACAAGGGCCAGGTCTTCATGCACTTCAAGGCCATCGAAGCGCATCTGAAGAAGTCCGGCAAACTGCCGGTCAACATGAAGATCATCCTCGAGGGCGAAGAGGAAGTCGGATCTGCGAACCTCGACAACTTCGTGAAGGATCATCGCGACCAGCTCGGCGCCGACGTTGTCGTGATATCGGACTCGACGATGTTCGACCGGGGCATTCCTTCGATTTGCTACGGCCTGCGCGGCCTCGTCTACTGCCAGATCGACCTGCGCGGCACGAAGAGTGACCTGCATTCCGGATCGTTTGGCGGCGCGGTCGCCAACCCGGCGATGGTTTTGGCACAGATCCTCGCGCAGATGAAGGACAAGTCAGGCCGGATCAAGGTCCCGGGATTTTACGATGCGGTCCGCGCGCTCCGCGACGAGGAACGCGCCGAGTGGAAAAAGCTGCCGTTCAGCGAGACGCGCTACCGCAAGGAGCTCGGCGCGCCGAAGCTCTTCGGCGAAACCGGCTACACGACGCTCGAGCGTACGTGGGCTCGCCCGACGCTCGAGGTCAATGGTCTTCTCGCCGGCTTCACCGGTGACGGCGCCAAGACGGTCATTCCTGCCGTGTCGATGGCCAAGGTCAGCATGCGGCTGGTACCTGACCAGGACCCCGACACGATCGCCAAGCTGTTCGAGGACTACGTGCGCAAGGTCGCGCCGAAGACCGTCGAGCTCAAGGTGACGCGGATGCACGGCGGCAAGCCGTGGATGACGGAGTTCGACAACCCGTTCGTGCAGGCTGCGGGCAGGGCCATCGAGAAGGGCTTCGGTAAAGCGCCGGTCTTCAACCGAGAAGGCGGTTCCATCCCGGTCGTCGCCACGTTCCAGGAGATCCTGAACCTGCCGTCGGTGCTCTTCGGCGTCGGCCTGCCCGACGAGAATGCGCACGCGCCGAACGAAAAGCTCGACCTCGGCAACTTCCACGGCGGCATCGTCGCGTCGGCGTTTCTCTACGACGAGATTGCGCGGGCCCGGTAGGGGCCCGCTCGCATTTCAGTTCAGTAGCGCCTGATGCCACTGCGGATCGGCTTCGACATGGACGGTGTGCTCGCGGATTTC
The DNA here is from genome assembly GCA_963830815.1 of uncultured Acidobacteriota bacterium. GTDB lineage: Bacteria > Acidobacteriota > Vicinamibacteria > Vicinamibacterales > 2-12-FULL-66-21 > DATBJJ01. Next base: position 97,308 of record CAWHNN010000028.1, read on the forward strand.
TCGCGCGCGTTCCGCGAGCACGAGGTCCGGCTATTCGGTCCGTCGCCACCGGCCAGGAAGTCGGTGGCTCGCGACGACGCAGAAGATCCCGAGACAGAAGAGGAACGGCAGACCGCCGCCGCGGCGGCAGTCACCGCGGCCGCTGCGGGACGGAAGGAGACACGCCGCCGTGAAAGCGCGATCTGGGAGGCGATCGAAGGAACGCCAGACTTCTGGACCACGCTGCGGCCTCTCGATCCCGCCGCCGTTCGTCGCATCCACGAGTTGATGCTTCGCCACCGCTGGGAGGTGTTTTTCATCACCCAGCGGCCGTTCACGCAAGGTGAGACGGTTCAACGCCAGACGCAGCGCTGGCTCGTGGCGCAGGGCTTCGATCTCCCCAGCGTCATCGTCCTGCACGGCTCCCGCGGCGCCGCCGCCGCCGCCCTGCGCCTCGACTATCACGTCGACGATCGCCCACAGAACTGCATCGACGTCGTCGCCGACTCCAAGGCCAAGACCATCCTCATCGTTTCCGAATCGAACCGCACCGGCATCGCCAGTGCCCGCAAGCTCGGCATCGGCATCGCACACCGCATCTCCGACGCCCTCGACATCCTCGACCAGGCGACACTGGCCGAGACCAATCCCAGCGTCTTCAAGCGGATTGCGAAGATGGTCGGGCTGGAAGTAATGCTGAATGCTGAGTGTTGAATGCTGAAGTGAATGTTGAACGTCGGACGAGTCAGGTCGTCGACAAAAACAAGGCCCGGTGAGCATCTGCTCCACCGGGCCTTTGTATTCTTGCCTTCGTGCCTTGAGTTCTTCTAACTTCTGAATTCCGAATTCACTTCAGCATTCGAAACTCAGCATTCAGCATTTCTTCCTACCAAGTCACTCGCGCGCCGAAGCGGATGACGCGCGGCGCGATGATGCTGCTGATGTTGTTCGGCGGCAGCGACGTCGACGACGAACCCACGCCAGAGGTCGCATTGTAGGAGTACTGCGTCCGGCGGCGCGAGAGCGTCTCGCTCGAGTTGGTGAGGTTGAAGATGTCCATGCTCGGGATGATGCGCATGCCGCCGAAGCGGAACGCCTTGTCGACGCGGAAGTCCGCGACGAAGAGGTTCGGCAGGCGCACGTCGCCGAGCGGGTAGAGATAGACGTTCGTATCGGCGAGACTGTTGCCGCGCGTGGTGACGGCGATCTGCTGCGGGTAGGGGAAGCCCTGCGTCAGGCTGGTGCTGCCGGCGAGGCCGATTTCCCACGGCAGGGTGTACTGACCCGAAGCCTTGAAGAGCCACTCCGAGTTCGTGAACACGTTGTCGACGCCGGAGCCGGCCGACTGGGGCGCGAATGCCGCGCCGTTGATGTTCTCGAGGTTGGTCGGATCTTCGACGCCCGCCAGACCATCGTAGTTGTCGATCGCCTTGTTCCACGCGAAGCTCACGCTGGCTGACCAACGGTCCGAGTAACGCTTCGTCAGCGCGAACTCGAGACCGTTGTAGTCACGGTAGAAGTCCGGCTGGTTGGTGCGGACGTAAGCAGACGGCTGCGGCGACGTCGCGCGGTAGTAGGTGATGGGCGCGCAGACTGCGGTCGGTCCGCAGTTGGTCGGGCGACAGCGTGAACGGCACGAAGTTGTTCGTGTCCCAGTTCGTGCGGTCGGTCCACGTGAACTGATTGTACTTACGCCACACGTAATTCACCTCGACGCCGAGGTTGCGCATGAGCTCCTGCTGCAGTCCGACGATGACTTCGCGCGTGCGGTCGTTCTTGATGTTCGGATCAACCGTGCCCGGCGACAGGAAGCTCGTCGGGTTCGCCGGATCGAACGAGGCGCTCTTCGTCAGATACGCCGTGGCGAAGTTGGTCAGGTTGAGCTCGCCCGGCTGAACGAACGTATCGCCGTTGAAGTCTGCCCACGGATACCGGACGCTGACCTGTCCGATCGAAATGAGCTGACCGGCGAGCTGTCCGGGCCCCATCTGCCCGAAGTACATCGCGTACGATGCCCGCGCCACGGTCTTGCCGGTGCCGGAGAGGTCGTAGGTCATGCCCAGGCGCGGCGAGATGTCGTTCCACGTCACGCCGCCGCTGAGGCCGGGGAAGCTAATCGCCGGCATGATTGTCGGGATGAGCGGATTCGCCGCGACTTCGGCAGCAAGCGCCTCGTCCGACTGCCGATCCCAGCGTACGCCGAGGTTCAGCGTCAGGCGCTTCACCGTGTAAGCGTCCTGGACGTAGAGCGCGTTCGTGCTGAGGTTGTAGTTGGTCGCGCCGTCGCGGAAGAGATCCGAGTTGCAGCCAGCGGCGAAGTCGGCGCAGGTCGTCGTCGAGTTCGAATAACGCGCGACCGCGTTGCCGCCCGTGTGGCTGATCGACAGGCCGCGCGCCGTGCGCCAGCGGTAGCCGGCTTTGAACGCGTGGTCGCCGCCGAACTTGTTCGGCAGGAAGTAGCTCGTCGTCAGGTCGATGCTCTGCGCCGGGCGCACGAAGATCGACTCGTCGTAGGAGCGCGCCCACGAACCCGCCGTGATGTCGAAGCGTGGCTGGACGCTGTACTGCTCCGGGTCCTGGAACGTCAGCGTGAAGTTGTTGCCGACGTGCGCGTACTGGATTTCGAAGAGCAGGCGGTCGGTGAGGACGTGCTGGTCGCTCATCTTCCACACGGGGTTCTTGCCCGTGTCCCATCCCGACGTGCCGTAGGCGCTGCTGACCGCAACCTGGCGGTACGCCGTCTCGATGGGGCGGGTGTCGGAGGCGTCACGCGCGTTGCGGACCTTTTCGGCCCAGGTGTTCTGGAAATTGAACTTGTTGTTGCGGACAGGCGCCCAGGACACCTTGTAGTTGTAGTTGTTGAGCGTCGTCAGGTCGGTCGCGAGGCAGGCACGAACCTGCTCGGTGCTGGAGATCTTGGCGATGTCTCCGACTGGGACGCCCGCGGGACGGCACTCCGGTGTCGGCTTGTAGAAATTGACGACGCCGACCTTGATGTCCTGCTTGCCGTAGCTGCCCCAGTACCAGAGCTTGTCCTTCAGGATCGGACCGCCGACTTCGAAGCCGAAGTCGTTGATGTTCTGGATCGGAGCGCCCGAGCCGGCGCCCTGGGCGCGAATCTCGTCGGTCACGTTGTCGGCTTCGAACTTGTCGTTCGTGTTATAGACGCGGCCGCTGCCCTTGAAGCGGTTGGTGCCGCTGCGCGTAACGAGGTTGATGCCGACGCCGCCGGTCTGCTGCGACGCATCGGCGCCGCCAGTCGTGACCTGCATCTCCTGCATCATGTCGAAGTCGTAGTAAATCGGGGAGGCGCCCGTCGCCGACATGTCGGTGATGTCGACGCCGTCGAGCGACCACTTGTTGTTGCCGGTGTTGCCGCCGCGGCTGATGTAGCCCGACTGCTGACCCGACTGGCTGCCGCCGACGTTCATGCGGTCCATCGAAATGTTCGGGTACGCGCTGGAGCATGACCCATGGGTCACGCGCCGACGGGATGTTCTGCAGGGACTCGAGGTCGAACGTCGTCTTCGCTGCCGTTGCCTTCGTGTCGACGATCGGGCTCTCGCCGCTCACCGTCACGGTTTCCTGCACGGTGGAAATGGCAAGCTGCTGATTGACCTGGGCCGTGAAGCCGATGGTGATGACGATGCCTTCCCGGATGACGGTCTTGAATCCGGGCAGCTCGAACTTGACCGAATAGGTGCCGATCGGAATCTGCGGGAACCGGAACGAACCGGCCTCCGAGCTCGTGGCGATCTGGGGCTGAATCAGCGCCGCGCTGGTCAGCGTAACTGTTGCACCGGGCAGCACGGCGCCGGTGTCGTCACTCACTTTGCCTGTGATTTCACCCGTCTGGACCTGCGCCAGCGCCGGCACCACACCAGCCAGCAGAGCCACGATGGCCCAAATGGCGGTCAATCGCACTTTCATCTTCAGCCTCCCTTGAAAACGAACGGAAATCCCCCACCTCAACTGAGCACCATATGTACCAAGGTTCCGGAATCGGTCATTGTCCCGATCCGGGATTGGCCAAGTGCCTGGAAATGGTTGTGAATAGCCTGTAAATCGCCACGAGTGACGACTTGTGGGGCAGATGTCCGAGGGACAGAATCAGCGGGACCAAATTTCGCCCGGATCCAACGGGCCGCAATCCTAAACCAATTGGTCGTATGTAGTGGCTCAGACGGTGGATTTCCGAGGACGAAAGGCAGGATTTCGGTGATCGTCCCAGACGCGGGCGGTGGGACGGAAATGTCCGCGGCTAGTTGAAGCTCGCGACGCGCTTGCGTAGCGTCTTGACGTGCTCCCAGATCTGCTCGTGCTCGCTGCCGCCACCCTCCGACTCTTCGTCTTCGGCTGGAAGCGGATCGGGGTCGTCAGCAGGTCCGTGCTTGGGAAGGAGTCGAAGGTAGGCTTCGAGATCGCGCAGCGCGCCGGCGAAGTCCTGCAGGTGATACGCAAGCAGGCCGCGATCGCGCAGCTCGGCAATTGCCGCCGGATCGACGGTCAACAGGAGGCCGGAGATGAAGCGCGCCTGCGGGAAGGATCGCATCCTGACGTAGAGGCGCTTCAGGTTCACGAGCATGCGGACGACGATCTGGTGCCGCGTGGCCGGCTCGAGCAGCGTGCGATCGAAAGCCGCCGCGTCACCGACATGCTGGCGCAGCAATTCGCGGCAATCGAGTTCGGACAACAGCGCGCCCCGGTGAAACGGATCGACGATGAGCACGTCGTCGTGCCGCGCCTGCGTTGCCATCGGGGCGCGCAGCAGGAAATGTCCTGGAAAGTTCACGCCGGTGACGCGCAGGCCAGCGCGGCGCGCGACTTCCAGGTACACGACCGCGAGGCTGATCGGGATGCCGGTCCTGCGGTTCAGCACCTCGTTGAGGAAGCTGTTGCGGGGATCGTCGTAGCGGTCGCGATTGCCTGTAAATCCCAGCTCGTCGTAGAAGTACTCGTTGAAGGCGCGGACGGATTCCTCGAACGGGATCTCGCCGGTTCCAATACGACTGGCTGCTTCCTCGCCCATGCGATCGAGGAGCGCCACGTATGGCGCCGTGTCCAGTGACGGATACTCGACGCGTGCAATGGCCAGAGCCGCCGGCGCGAGATCTTCTCCCGGAAGATTCATGGCCAGTTCCAGTTCCTCGGCAACTTGGATCGCGCGCGGCTGGAGGTTGAGGGGGACAGGCACTGGGGCGATTGTATGTCAGTCGTCAGTCGGCAGTCGGCAGTCGACAGTCACAGTCGGCAGTCGCAGTCGGCAGTCGCAGTCGTCAGTCCGGCCGCCATCGCAGTCGCAGTCAACAGTCGCAACGCGAGCCCAGCAGCCCGAACCGCCGAGCTACTCGAGCTTCTCGATCAACTCCGGCGTCAGCTCGGCAAGCGACGAGACGATCGCGTCGGCAGTGAGCAATTCGTTCACCGGGTAGGTATGCGTGATGCCGACACAATGCAGGCCGGCAGCTTTGGCCGATTCGATGCCCCAGCGCGAGTCCTCGATCGCGACGCATTCAGCCGGCGCCTGGGCGTGGAGCAACGCCGCCTTAAGGTAAGGGTCCGGTGCCGGCTTACCCTCCGGCGTTTCGCCTGCAGCGACGATGAAACGAAAGTAGCGATCGAGCGATCGGCCGCGCAGCATCATCTCGATTTCGTTCCGCGCCGCGCCCGATGCAATCCCCAGCGGCCACCGCGCCGCCAGGCGCGCGATGCATTCGGCGGCCCCTGGATACATGATGTCGCCGGCGGTCAGCAGTTCCTCGTAGACGCGACCCTTCTCCTCTATCAGCGCCGACAGCTTCCGATCGTCGATCTGCCAGTCGCGCGTCGCCGCCACTGCCTTGAACACGCCCGCATCGTCGTATCCCAGGTAGGTCGAGTAGTACTTCTCGCGTGGCAACGAGAAACCGAGCGGTTCGAGGACCTCCTGGTAGGCGCGCAGGTGCAGTGGCTCGGAGTCGACCAGGACGCCGTCGAAATCGAAGACGATCGCGGCAATCACTTTGAGAGTCCCAGCTGCTCGCCGGCACGAATCGGGATCGGTAATCGGTTTTCGCGCGGCGGAACCGGGCAGTCGTAGGTGGCGTTGAACAGGCAGAAGGGATGATAGGCGCGGTTGAAGTCGAGGTCGTACACGCCAGTCGCCGTCCGCTCGAGGTCGAGGTAGCGGCCCGCGGGGTATGTTTCCGAGCCGTTGGTGAAATCGCGGAACGGCACGAACAGCCGCCGCAGCTGCGCATCGTTCTCTTCTGCGAATGCCGTCAGCTTGAGCGGTTGCCCCTTGAGCGTGAACTCGAGCGTGCCGATGCGCTGCATCCTGCGTTTCTGGCCGGTTGACGTCGACATCTCGAGGATGTCATCGACGCGGCTGACGTTGAGGGACGCCGGCACACGATACTCCTGATTGATTGGAAAGTATGTCAGCGGCGGAAATGCCGACCGTTCGCTGGCGACCACCGGCGACTCCGAGGACTCGCGCATGAAGCGGTCCTTGTCGGTGCGCCACGCCGCGATCTCGTCCTCGTAGGGAACCTCGCGCACGGTGCACGCAGCGATGCCCAGGACGCCGAGAAGCGCCAGGACGATGGAGAATTTCGAAGACATAACCCGTGCTAGAAAGGATATCCCTTCTGGGACGTGGCCGCATCGGCGATGGCGCGGCGCAGCGCGACGGTATTGACCGGCGTGACCTTCAGCACGCGGCGCAGCGCCGCCAGCAGCGTTCGGAGCGTGTCGCCTTCCGACATCGCGGCTAGCGCGGTTCGCGCAGCGATCTCGACGCGGCCGGCAGCGTCGTTCACGAAGACCGTCGCTGCCGACGCCTGCAGCTCGTTCGACGATTGCGCTGCGCGCAGGAGAGCGCTTTCCGCGGCATAGACGTCGATGATGATGTCCGCTGTGGTGGAGAGGACTTCCTGCTGTTCCGAAAGGGTGTCGCCGTAGGTCTGCATCGCCGTGCCCAAGGACCATCAGGGCGACTTTCTTCATCGCCGAAACGGTACGCCTCTCGCTTTCGAACGGACCGTCGCCGACCGGTTCCGAAAGTCCCGGCGTCAGGATTTCGTCCTGCAGCCGCCGGGCGGCCGGGATGAGGGGCAGTCCACCTTTGACAGCGCGCCGCGCCAGCATGCCGGGTATCAGCAGCCTGTTGATTTCGTTGGTGCCCTCGAAGATGCGGTTCACGCGCGAATCCCGGTAGTGACGCTCGGCGGGATAGTCGTGGACGAAGCCGTTGCCGCCGTGAATCTGCACGTTCTCGTCGAGAACGAAATCGAGCATCTCGCTGGCCGCCACCTTGAGTATGGACGCCTCGATGGCGAACTCCTCGAGCGCCGCAAGCGTCTCACGGCTGTCGTGCGTGCCCTGGAGCGTGCGCGTCGATCAATCCGGCCGTGCGATAGAGCATCGACTCGACGGCGTACTCGCGAATCGTCATCTCGCCCAGCTTGTGGCGGATCGCGCCAAACGTTGCAATCGGCTGCCCGAACTGCCGGCGTTGCGCCGCATAGGCCGTGGCTTCGCCGATGGCGCCCCGGGCGCCGCCGCTGCACATCGCTGCCAGCTTGAACCGGCCGTAATTGAGGACGTTGAACGCGACCTTGTGGCCGCGCCCGACCTCGCCAATCACGTGGCTGGCTGGCACCTTGACGTCCTGGAGGAGCAGGGGTGTCGTCGACGATCCATGCAGCCCCAGCTTGTGCTCCTCATGACCGGAGCTGACGCCCGGGAAACTTCGTTCGACGACGAACGCCGTGAACTGCTCGCCGTCGACTTTTGCAAAGACGATGAAGAGATCGGCGAAGCCGCCGTTGGTGATCCACATCTTCTCGCCGTTGAGGACGAAGCTGCCGTCGGGCTGCCGCGTCGCCCGCGCCTTGGCGCCGAGGGCGTCGGAACCGGAGCCCGACTCGCTGAGTGCGTAGGCGCCGAGAATTTCGCCGCTCACGAGGCCCGGGACGTATTTCGCCTTGAGCTCGTCAGAGCCGAAGCAGAGCAGCGGCGTGATTGCGAGTCCCGTCTGCGCGCCGAACGTCGTTGCGAAAGAAGCGGTGTGACCGACCGATTCGCCGACGATGATTGCCGATACTTTGTCGAGCTCGACCCCGCCGAGCGACTCGGGAACGTCGGTGCCGAGAAGCCCAAGTTCGCCGCTGCGCTGGATGAGCGTGCGCACCAGCGCCCAGTCCTTCTGTTCGAGCCGCTCGAGCGCCGGCCGCACCTCGGTGTCGACGAACTCGTCGGCAGTCTGTTTTATCAGCCGGTGCTCGTCGCTCAGTCGTTCGGGTGTGAAGATCGGCTCCGTCGCTTCTTCGATGAGCCACGCGCCGCCGCGGGTCGTTGTTGGTGGTGTTGTCATTCAATTCGCCTCCTCTCGAAAATTCCCGCCGCGCCCATTCCGCCGCCGACGCACATGCTGACAAGTCCATAGCGCGAGCCGCGCCGCTGCATCTCGTGCAGCAGCGTGGCCGTCAGCTTCGCACCCGTGCAGCCGAGCGGGTGTCCAAGCGCAATGGCCCCGCCGTTGACGTTCAGCCGCGACGGATCGATGGGAAGCTCCCGCAGGCAGGCGATCGCCTGCGCCGCGAAGGCTTCGTTGAGCTCGACGAGATCGATTTGATCCAGCGTCAGGCCCGCCATCTTCAATGCCTTGCGGATTGCGGGCACGGGACCGATGCCGAATCGTTCGGGTTCGACACCAGCCGTGGCGAATGCGACGAACCGCGCGAGCGGCGTCAGGCCGAGGTCTCGCGCGCGATCGGCCGACATCACCACCACCGCCGCGGCGCCGTCACTTGTCTGCGACGAGTTGCCGGCGGTGACGCTGCCCTTGACGTGGAACGCCGGTTTCAGCTTGGCGAGCGCGTCAAGCGAAGTATCGCGACGAGGTCCTTCGTCTGTCGCGAACGACACGCGGCGTGGGTCCGCGCCGGTGCCATCGAGAAGAACCTCGAGCGGTACGATCTCGTCCTTGAACTTCCCTGCATCGATCGCCGCGATCGCCTTCTGGTGGCTCGCGAGCGCAAAGGCGTCCTGTTCCTCTCGCGAGACGCTGGCTTCGCGCGCGTGATTCTCGGCGACGAGACCTGTCGTCAGGTACACGTCAGGATAGCTGTCGACCAGCGCCGGGTTCGGCGCGATCTTGTGGCCGCCCATCGGCACGAGACTCATCGACTCGGTACCGCCAGCCACGACGACGCTCGCGAAGCCGGCCATGATGCGCTCGGCGCCATGCGCAATCGACTGCAGCCCAGACGAGCAGAAGCGATTGACCGTCAGCGCGGCGGCTGACACCGGCACGCCGGCGCGCAGGCTCGCGATCCTCGCGACGTTCAGGCCCTGTTCCGCCTCCGGCATCGCGCAGCCGAGGATCACGTCGTCGATCTCGGCGGGATCGAGGCCAGGCGCGCGCGCCAGCGCTTCTCTGATCACGGTGGCTGCCATCTCGTCGGGCCGCGTGAACCTGAGAGTTCCCGCAGGCGCTTTACCGATGGCCGTCCGCACCGCCGAGACGATGACTGCGTCGTTCATGGCTCAAAATCGGCGAGCAGGTCCTCGAGGGCCTCGCCGACCTCCTGTGTCTGTCCATCAAAGAGATGGTCGGCTGCGTCGATGACCGCAATCTCTTTCGGCTCGTGCAGCCGGCCATAGAAAGCCCACATACCTTCAAGCGGGCACACTTCGTCGCTCTCGCCCTGCACGAAGAACTTGGGCTTCGTGCTCGCCAGCGTGTTCTCAAACGTGTACGCCTGGCCCGATACCGACGTCACGACTGGCGGGGCGATCCCAATCAGCACGGAAACGCGGTCGTCGTCGGCGCCGACCTCGAGCGCGATCCAGGAGCCAAACGAAAAACCGGCGCTCCAGAGCGGCACGCCTGGATACTTCGCCGCCATGTAGTCGAGCGCGGCACGGAAGTCGGCTTTCTCGCCGTCGCCGCTGTCGAATGCGCCTTCGCTGGCGCCGACGCCGCGGAAGTTGAACCGCAGCACCGCGCAACCGATGCGCATCAGGCCCTTGGCTCCTTGATAGACGGCCTTCGTGTGCATCGTCCCGCCATACTGCGGATGCGGGTGCGCGAAGACGACGGCGGCGCGAATCGCCGCGGTCTCCGGCAGGTCGAGCAGGGCTTCCAGGCGTCCGGCGGGGCCTTTGAGATCAGTGATTGTGGGCATGAACGAAGTGTCCGACGATATTCGCGAAACGAGCGGGCTGCGTAAGAGAGCCGAGATGTCCGGTGCGTTCGAAGAGCCTGGACTCGGCCCCGGGAATGAGCGTGCAGAACGATTGCGTGCTTGCGACCGGGACGACGCGATCGAGCGGCGCCTCGCCGGTCAGGATGAGGGTTGGCGCCTTGACGCGTGCGCAATCCGGCGCGAAGTCTGTTTGCTGCGCCAGCCTGATGCGCTCGGCCATCCGTGACGGGATCATCGGCGCGCGCGCCGAGCGTAGTCCCTGCTGCACGAAGAATCCGACGCGCTCGGGCCACGACGGGAGCGCCGACCGTACCTCGGGCCAGACGCGAAGCGGCGACGTCGCCACGAAAACGGGCGCCGACATCCACGGCCGCGACAGCCACCGCGACTGCTGCGGATTCGGCTTCCAGCCCGGCGCTGGCGAGGATGCGAGCACGAGCGAGGTCACACGGTGCGGACGGGTTGCAGCGTAGCGAAGCGCCACGAACCCGCCGAACGAGATGCCGCAGATTGCCGCCTCCGGCAAGCCGGCATGATCGAGGACGGCGTCGAGCTGGCTGAGATAGTTGTCGAAGCCGTAGGTGCCGCGCGTGCCTTCGCGCGCGCCGATGTCGCCGGAAAACGAGTAAGAAATCACCCGGCAGTCCCTGGCGAGCTGCGTGAGCGCAGGCGTCATCCACTCCCACCGTCCGTGGACGCCCTGCACGACGACGACTGCCGGTCCGTTGCCTTTGTCGAACACGTCAGTTCCTCAACGTCTTGCCGGTCTTCAGCGTGTGGGCGATGCGCTCTTGCGTCGCGCGCTGACCGCACAAGCCGAGAAAGGCTTCGCGCTCGAGATCGAGCAGCTGCTGCTCGGTCGCCGTTCCGGCGTGCGGACGATCGCCGCCGGCGAGGATGCGCGCCAGGGCCCGGCCAATGCGCACGTCATGATCGGTGAGACGCCCGGCGCGCCATGCCAGGTGCACGCCCAGCTTCAGCGCGGCCTGCACGGTGTCGCCGCCGACCGGGATATTCGTCCGGGGACGCGCTGGCACGAACTCTTCCGCGCGCGCGACTGCAATCGCCTTGGCGTCCGAGATCAGGCGCTCGCGATTCATCGTGACGCCATCGACCGATCTCAGGTACCCGATCCGCGCCGCATCCATGCCGCTCGTTGAGACCTTGCCGAAGCCAATCGTCTCGAACACCCGCTGGACATGGGGCAGGGGGTCGGCGCCGGCAGAAGTCATTTCCATGGCCCGAGCGAGCATTTCTTTCGTGCCGCCGCCAGCCGGAATCAAGCCAACCCCGACCTCGACCAGGCCCATGTATGTTTCCGCCGCCGCCTGGACGCGATCTCCATGCAACGCCACTTCGCAGCCGCCACCGAGTGTCAGTGCGGCTGGTGCGACGACGACGGGGACCGCAGCGTATTTGAGCGCCATCGTTGCGCCCTGGAACGCGCGGACCATGAGGTCGATCTCGTCCCAGTTGCCTTCCTGCGCCTCGAGCAGCAGGAGCATCAGGTTGGCGCCGGCAGAGAAGTTCGGCGCGTCGTTGCCGACAACCAGCGCCCGGAAGTTCGAGGTCGCCTCTTTGACGCCCGCCTGCAGCATCTGGATGGTGTCGCCGCCGATGGCGTTCATCTTCGAGTGGAACTCGACGCCAAGGACGCCGTCGCCGAGATCGATCAGGCTGGCGCCGGCATTTCTCTTCACGACCGGCGAGCGGTCCTTTGCGGCGCGCAGCAACTGCAATCCAGGGCCCGAGGCCGGGACGCGGGCGTACGAGTGGTCCGGCGGTTTCGTGCGGAATCCGCCGCGCGCCAATGCTTCGGTGACGAGCGGCGGCGGAGCGGCGATGGGGCATGCCTCGATCACGCGCTCGATGCCGATTGCGTCCCAGGTTTCGAACGGTCCGAGCTCCCAGCCGAATCCCCATTGCATCGCGCGATCGACGTCGTCGATCGAATGCGCGACCTCGGGCGCGACCCGCGCCGCGTACACGAGCGTCGGGCCCAGGGTGTCTCTCAGGAATTCGCCGACCTTGTCCTTGCCGTTGAAGAGTGCCCTGATGCGTGGCCCGGGATCCTCGATGGACTTCGCGGCATCGAGCGACGGCAACCGCGTTGGCGTGGCGGCGCGGTACGTCATCGTCGCCGGATCGAGCGACAGGATCTCCCCGCCGGCATCTTTCTTATAGAAGCCCTGGGCGGATTTGGCGCCAATCCAACCTCTGGCGACGAGGTCCGTGACGATCTGCGGCAGATTGAAGACCGCCTTGTCGTCCTCTCGTTCGAGGGTCGCGGCAAGATTCCCGATCACGTGCGCCAGGATGTCGATGCCTGCAAGGTCCATCGTGCGAAATGTGGCGCTCTTCGGCCGCCCGATCGCCGGGCCGGTGATCGCATCGATCTCTTCAATCGTGTACGCGCCCGTCGCCCACGCACGGAGGATCTGCATCACGCCGTAGAGCCCGATGCGGTTGGCGATGAAATTGGGCGTGTCCCTGGCGGCGACGATCCCCTTGCCCAGCCGATGGTCGGCGAACTCCGTCACGGTGCCGACGACTGCCGGATCGGTCTCGGGCGTTGCGATGACCTCGACGAGCCGGAGGTAGCGCGGCGGATTGAAGAAATGCGTTCCGAGCATGTGTGCCCTGAACGCCGGGGAGCGGCCCTCGGCCAGGGCGGAGATCGGAATGCCCGATGTGTTCGAGCTGACGATCGCATGCGGCGCGCGATACTGCTCGACGCGCGCGAAGAGCGCCTGCTTTACGTCGAGCCGTTCGACGATGGCCTCGAGAATCCAGTCGCTGGACGCGATACCCGGCAGGCCGTCGTCGAAGCTGCCGGTTCGAATCAGCGATGCCCGGTCGGGCGTGAAGAACGGATCCGGTTTGAGCGCCCGCGCGCGCGCGAGGCCGTCGCGCGCCGCATCCGCGGTGACGTCGAGCAGTAGAACGGGCACACCCGCATTGGCAAAGTGCGCGGCGATCTGCGCGCCCATCGTCCCGGCGCCAAGCACAGCGACGTTGCGGATATGAGTGCTCACTTCGCACTCCTGTTGCCCAGACCGCCGACGAAGAGATCGACGATAGCGTCCGCTTCGGCCGCGAGCGAGTACTTCCGGCGGCTGAGGATCCAGTTGGTCGCCATCTCGTCGAGCGCGCCGAAGAACAGCTTGGCGGCGAGCGTCGGGCTGATCGCAGAGTGGAACACGCCGCGCGCCTGACCGTCGGCGATGACGGTCCTGATGAGGCCGAGATACTCGCGCAGCTGCGTTGCCGAGAAGCGTTCCATGAACTTCGTCGATTGCCGCAGTTCGACCTGAAAAACGACTGCGAGCGCTTTGTCGCGGCCGAGTCGGCCAAGATGGAGGCGCGCGATCTCCCGCAGCCGCTCGATGGGATCGTCGAGCGCGGCGAGGCTCCGACGGCCGTCGGCGATCGCCTCCTTCATCGTTCGCTCGAAGATCGAGATGAGGAGGTCGTCCTTGCCGCGGAAGTAGAGATAGACCGTGCCGGCGGCGACGCCTGCGGCGCGGGCGACGTCGGCGACCTGGGCGTTGAAGAAGCCGCGCGCGGCGAAGGTGTCTATGGCGGCGCGAAGAAGCGCGTCGCGCTTGTCGATGCGCTCGGCCCGCGGCGCTTGCGGGCCGCGGCGGACGGCTGCCGTGGGCATGAATGAATGTTCATTCAGTCGCTTTCCGGAGTCAAGTGCGGCAGGAACGGCCCTCGAGAGTTCCAGTTACGGCCTCGCGATTTCAATCATTTGAACTCAATCCGGCGCTGATTTGGATCGCTCGCGCGGCGCCCTTTGCCAGTGGTGTGACGAACGCCAGGAGCGTCCTCGCCCGAGCACGCTTCGTCACCTCGGGTTTTCCCCTCGTCACCACGGCACTTCGCAAGCTCGTCCTTTCGACGTCGAACAAATCGGGGCAGTGGTGTTGCACAGCGGCGCTCCGTGAGGAGTGTGAAGGTCTGTCGTGTGAGTCGGCGGTGCATGTCATCTGCCGGGGCGAGCCGGGCGGCGTATAGTGTGATCTCCGACCTCTTCCGGGGAAACACATGCTGGACGACAAGCAGCAACAAAGCCTCGTCACTCGTCTCAATCGGGTGGAGGGTCAGATCCGCGGCATCCGTCGCATGGTGCAGGAGCCGCGCATCTGTCTCGACATCCTCCAGCAGCTTGCCGCAGCCGAGGCTGCCCTCAACCGCATCAGCCTCGCGGTGCTCAAGCATCACGTGGAACGCTGCGTGCCCGAAGGCATCGCCCAGGGCGAGCCGGAACAGACGCGGCGCCTGTCGGAGCTCATCGACATCTTCGATCGCTTCGCGAAGTAATCGGTTCGTCCCCGGAACACGCCCTCTCGTCCCTCGCATTTCTTTACCTCAGTTGACGCCGGCGGCCGGCTTCGCCGGTCTCTGTTCACCAACGACCGGCTTCGCCGGTCTGGTTCACCAACGACCGGCTTCGCCGGTCTGGGCACGCGGCAACCACTCACACTCGCGGGCCGTTCCAGCGCAGTCGCGCCGGCGCGGCGTCTTGTTGGATCACAAAAAGGAGGGTCGGATGAACACACGTTGGGCCGTGGTCGGCCTGTGGCTCGTCTGCGCGTCGCTCGTCGCGGCGCCAGCCTCGGCACAGGTCTACACCGGCCGTATCGACGTCACGATCAAGGACGGCACCGGGTCGGTGCTGCCTGGCGTGACGGTCGAGGCCGTCGGCACACAAACCGACGTCGCAGTCACGGACGCCAATGGCGAAGCCCACTTCGTCAACCTGGCGCCGGGACGCTACACCGTCACCGCCAAGCTCGCCGGCTTCACCGACTACAGGAACGAGAACGTGCCGGTCAATGCCGGCTCGATCATTCCACTCGGTGTCACGATGAGCGTCGGCGGCCTGACAGAGCGAGTCGACGTCACTTCGGAAACACCGGTCATCGAGACGAAGAAACAGACCGTCTCGACCAACGTCAACCTCGACGAGCTGCAGAACATCCCGACGGCTCGCGATCCCTGGGTCGTCCTGCAGACCGTTCCCGGCATCGTCGTCGACCGCGTCAACGTCGGCGGCGCCGAATCGGGCCAGCAGTCGAACTATCAGGCCAAGGGCGCCAATCCCGATCAGAACACGTGGAACATGGACGGCATCGCCATCACCGACATGGGCTCGCTGGGCGCGTCGCCGACCTACTACGACTTCGACATGTTCCAGGAGATGCAGGTCACGACCGGCGGCGCCGATCCGGCGAATGCGACGCCCGGCGTGCAGCTGAATTTCGTTCTGCGCAGCGGCACGAGCAAGTGGCGCGGCACGACGCGCTACTACTTCGAGAACGACAGCCTGCAGTCCGACAACGTCTCCTCTGACTTGTTCGGCCAGATCGCCAGCTACAACCGCGTCGGCCAGTACAAGGACTGGGGTTTCGAAGGCGGCGGGCCGGTCATCAAGAATCGTCTCTTCGCGTGGGGCGCCTACGGCAAGACCGAGCCGGAGCTGAACGTTTTCAGCTTCGACAGCAGCCATCGAACGACTACACGCAGATCGCCCGCGATGCGACGACGCTCGAGAACATCTCGACGAAGATTACCGGCGACATCTCGTCGAAGTCGCGCGCCAATTTCACCTACTTCCGCGGCAACAAGTTGAAGTTCGGCCGCGGCGCCTCAGGCTTCCGTCCGGACGAGACGACCTTCAACCAGGACGGTCCGACGGATCTCTTCAAGGTCGAATTCGACGCAGACGATCGGCACGAACCTGTTCCTCGTCGGCCGCTACGCGCATACGAAGAATGTGTTCTCGCTCGAGCCGCGCGGCGGACGCGAGACGCAGTCATACCGCGATGATTCGAACGTGTATCACGGGTCCTATTGCTGGTACAGACCAACCGGCCCAGGACAACGTCTCGCTCGAAGGCAACATGTTCAAGGGCAAGCACGATCTGAAGTTCGGCTTCGGCTGGCGCAAAGCCAGCGTCACGTCGGAGAGTGGCTGGCCCGGCAACGGCGTCCGCACTTACTCTCGTGGCTATCCAAACATGCAGGCGCAGGGTCGTGCGTGACTGGTCGCTGTCAGGCGAGGGCAAGTACTGGAACGCATACTTCGGCGACACGATCAGCCTCAACCGGCTGACGATCAATGCCGGCGTGCGCTGGGATCGTTCGGCGAGCTCGGTTGGCGCCGCGTCGGTTCCTGCCAGCCCGGCACTGCCCGATCTGATGCCCGCGCTCAACGCGCCGCCAGTCGAGGATGCGATCGTTTTCAACAACGTGACACCACGCGTTGGCTTCACTTACGCGCTGAACGAGTCACGCAAGACCATCGTGCGCGGCAGCTATGCCGCGTTCGCCTCGCAGCTCGATTCGAACCGCGCGGCGATGACGGTGTCAGCCATCCCGTACTACTCGTACGTCTACTATGCGGCCGTTGATCTGAACGGCAACCGCATAGCCGATCGTCAACGAGTTTACGAACTTCCAGGGCGTCGCCGGATTCGATCCGAACAACCCGCTTGGCGGCAACCCTGACAAGATCGGCGACTACAGCTCGCCGCTCACGCACGAGCTCCTGTTCGGCGTCGAGCACGAACTGTTCAGGAACTTCGGCATCGCGGCAAACCTGACGTGGCGGCGCTACACCGGCTTCAACTGGCTGGATTATCCGGGCGTCACCGGGGCTGACTTCACGCAAGCCGGAGTCTTCAGCGGCGTGGCGCCTGGCGTTGGCGCCTACAACGTGCCGTACTACCACGTGAACGACAGCGCGCTGCCGGCGGACCTCGGTCAGCTCTACGAGACCCGCACCGACTACTACCAGCAATATCTCGGGTTCGAGGTGTCGGCGACCAAGCGCATGGCCGATCGCTGGATGATGCGTCTCGGGTTCTCGACCAACGATCATCGTGAATACCTGAAGGGTCCTGGCGCATCGGAGGATCCGACGCCCGTGTTCACGACGACCGACGCGTATCCCAACGTCGACGGCGGGCCGGTGATGGTGCCAAGCAGCGGCAGCGGCAAGAGCTCGATCTACATGGCGCTGCCGAAGTACCAGTTCCTCGCCAATGGTGCTTATCAGGCAGGCTGGGGCATCACGCTCGCCGGGAACTACATCATGCGTCAGGGCTTCTCGGCGCCGTACTTCATCCTCTCCGACACCGATGGGGCCGGAGACACGATTGCGCCGGAGAAGAACGTGATCCTGGTGCAGGACGTCGGGAAGAACCGCCTGCCGACGGTGCACACGTTCGACGCGCGGGTGAGCAAGAACATCAACTACCGGCGTCTCAACGTGAACCTCGACATGGATTTCTTCAACCTGTTCAACTCGGCCACGGTGCTCGGCCGTGACTTCGACCTGTCATCCACCGGGTTCAACGACGTGCGCGAGATCGTCAACCCGCGGATCATTCGCTTCGGCGTGAGAGTGGGGTTCTAAGCTCGGGGCTCGGGGCTCGGGGCTCGGGGCTCGGTAGCTCGGAGTCCGGTAGCTCGGAGCTCGGTAGCTCGGTAGTCGGTAGTTCGGTAGTTCGGAAGTTCGAAGGTCCGCCCGGGCGCAAGCGCGCCCCGGGCGGATCCGCCGAAGCGCCGCGGCAGCAGATCGAGGCACTGCGCGGCGCGAAGGCGGATACGCCCTTGTTTTTTCACATTCGCCCTCTCGGGTTTCTGGGAAGATCGACGACAGAGGCTGAGTCCAAGGCCCCGTGGTCATCTTCGTGCCTCGCACATCCAGATGAGATTCTACCCGAGTCGTCGATGCGTAACTCGCTGCGGACGCGGCTCTTCTCGCCGCGGCTCGTGTCCGGGCTGCTGCTCGCGCTCGTCTACGTCGCGCCACAGCAGGCGGCCCAATCGCCCGCTCCGTCGGCGCAGGTGTGCACGGTTTCGGGCGTCGTCCAGTCCGGCGCCGTGGTCCTTCCCGGCGTGTCGGTCGCCGCGCTCGGCTCTGACGGGACCGAGATTGCGGCAACCTCCACCGAGCAAAACGGCAGCTACGTCCTCAAGCTGACGGGGCCTGGCGCGTACAGCATTCGCGTCTCGCTGGCCGCCTTTGCCGCGACGACTCGCGAGATCACGCTCACAGCAGCAGAGTGTCGTGGACGCCTGGATGTTTCTTTGACGTTGGCGTCCCGCGCGCCAGCGCCCGCCGCTTCGCCGATCGCTTCCGGTGCTTCTGCGCCGAACGCCGTAGCCGGTGCGGCCCCGGCAACGTCCTCGAACCCGACACCGACGGCGCGTGGCACTGGCCCTGGACGGGGAGCTCAGGCCGGAGCCACAGCCGCTGGCAGGGGACGCGGCGGGTTCCAGCAGCTCGACGTAGTCGCCAATGCCGCCGGCGAAACCGCGGCGGCATCGACTGAAGACGTCGGCGGCAAATCTCAGGGCGGAACTGCAGCTGCCACCGGGGTTCTCGACTGACGCGCCGACCGAGACAGTGGCAACGGCGGGGATTCAAGGTCAGTCGAACGATGCGGTCCTCTTTGGCGGGCGAGGCGGCAGGGGTGAGTTCGGCGAAGGCGGCCCCGAAGGCCGTGGCGGAGAGGGTGGATTTGGCGAGCAGGCTGGCTTTGGCGGTGGTGGCGGACGCGGCGGTGGGCCTGGCGGTGGCGGACCTGGAGGCGGTCCCGGCGGATTCGGTGGCCCCGGGGGATTTGGCGGCATGCGCGGCGGTGGCCGTATCCAGGGCAATGCGAACTACACCCTCGGCGGTGCGATGTTCGACGCCCAGCCGTACACGCTCAATGGCCGCGAGCGCGAGCAGCCTGACTACGTGCAACAGCGCTACGGCACATCGTTCGGCGGTCCGCTGACCATCCCGCACATCCTGAACGGCGGCACCCGAACCTCTTTCTTCCTGAACTATGCCGGCAATCACTCGGGCACGCCCGTCGACGCGTATTCCACCGTGCCGACGCTGGCGGCGCGCAACGGTGACTTTTCGGACGCGAGCTCGATGGTGATCGATCCGACGACCGGCCAGCCCTTCCCAGGCAATCGCGTGCCGCAGTCGCGCATCGATCCGTCGGCGCAAACGCTTCTCTCGTTCGTCCCCTGCCGAACGTCCTCGGCGATACGCAGAACTATCACTACGTCACGTCGAACTCGTCGAACAGCAACGATGTCAACTTGCGCGTGACGCACATCTTCGGCGCGCAGCCGCAGCGCGGCGCTGGTGGCGGCCGCGGCCGTGGTGGATTCGTGCCCGGCGCCGGCCGCGGCGGGCCAGGTGGTCCCGGCGGCTTCGGCCGCGCCGGCGGCCGTGGTCCGCAGCCGACGCGCAGCGTTCTCAACGCCAGCGTCAACTACCGCGGTTCATCGTCTTCGAGCTCGACCATCTTTCCGACAATCGGCGGCTCTGCAAAGACGACCGGCTGGAACGTCCCGGTTACGTGGATGCTGATGAAGGGACGCTACGTCAACAACTTCAGCGTCACCTACAACCGCAACAGCTCCAGCAACACCAACCTCTACGCCTACAACACGAATGTCGCGGGTGAAGCGGGCATCGACGGCGTTTCGACCGACCCGTTCGACTGGGGCATCCCGGGCCTGTCGTTTACGACCATCGCCGACTTGCGCGATCGCACACCGGCGCGCCGCGTCGACCAGCGCATGCAGATCAGCAATTCGACGATGAGGACGTGGGGGCTGCACACCGTGCGCTTTGGCGGCGAGTTCCGCTATCTGCGGCTCGATAGCCTGTCGAACAGCAACCCGCGCGGCAGTTTCGTCTTCACCGGCCTCTACACGTCGCTCCTCGCCGACGGACGCGCGGTGCCCGGAACCGGCCTCGACGTCGCCGACTTTCTGCTCGGCTACGCGCAGCAGGCGTCGGTGCAGTACGGTCCCGGCGATTTACGGATGCGCGGGCGCGAGTGGAACGCGTTCCTGCAGGACGACTGGCGATTGCGTGGCAACCTGACGCTCAACTACGGCCTGCGCTACGAATACGTCGCGCCCTACGTCGAGGCCAGCAATCAGCTCGTCAACCTCGACGTCAACTCCGACTTCACCGCCGCGGTTCCGGTCGAGGCCGGGCAGGCTGGCGAGTTCACAGGCGAGACACCACGCAGCCTCGTCGAACCCGATCGCAACAACGTCGCGCCCCGCCTCGGTCTCGCGTGGCGGCCCAGGTCGGGGACGATCGTGCGCGCTGGTTATGGCATCAACTACAACCTTGGCGCCTACGGCATCGATCGGCCAGAAACTGGCGGCGCAGCCGCCCTTCGCGGTGACGTCCACCAACCTCGGCACGGCCGTCGTCCCGCTGCTCGTCGTCGATCCGTTTGCCGGCATACCCAGCTCGACGACCACGAACTCTTACGGCATCGACCGCAATTACGCGCTTGGAGTCGCGCAGATCTGGAATGCCGACATACAGAAGGACCTGCCGCGCAACCTGACCGTCAATCTCGGCTACACAGGCACGAAAGGCACGAGCCTCGACATTCAGAGAGCGCCGAATCGCGAGCCTGACGGTGGTCTGCGCATCGATGACGTTCAGCCTTTCCTGTGGCAATCATCCGAGGGCCATTCGATCCTGCATTCAATCAGCGTGCGCGCGCGCAAGCGGCTCTCGCGCGGCATCTCGTTCGGCGGCAGCTACGTCTGGTCGCGCGCCTACGACAACGCCTCGTCGTTTGGCAGCGGCACGGGGACGGTCGCGCAGAACGATCAGGATCTCGGCGCGGAGTGGGGGCGATCGAGCTTCGAACGCCGCAATGCGGTCAACGTCGACTACACGATCGAGCTGCCGTGGGGCACCGGCCGCCACTGGCTCAACAACAACGGCACCCTCGCGCATCTCTTTGGCGGCTGGACGTGGAGTGGAAACTTCGTCGCCCAGTCCGGTTCCCCTTTCACTGTGCGAGTCGTGGGTAACTACGTCGACGTCGGTTCCGGCGTCAACGGCACGCTGCGCGCCGACTACAACGGCAGCGACATCTATCTCAGCGATCCGACGACGCTGCGCTTCTTCAACACCGACGCGTTCTCGATCCCTGCTTCGGGCACGTTCGGCAATGCCACGCGCAACCTCATCATCGGACCCGGATCGCACAACCTGAACATGAACGTCTCCAAGAACGTCACCCTGCCGCGCAACCGCGGCGTGACGATCAGGCTGCAGGCGACAAACGTCCTCAACACGGTGCAGTTCTCGTCGATCGATACCGCCGTCAATTCGCCGACCTTCGGGCAGGTGACAGCCGTGCGGCCGATGCGCTCGGTGCAGCTGATTCTGCGCTTCAGGTTCTGATGATGCCGAGACGACATCTGGCGCGCGCGCTCTCCATCGTCCTCGTGGCGATTCTCGTATCGGCGCCCTCGGCCCAGCAAACCCCACAGCGCCGGCCGACGATCCGCGCCGGCGTCGAACTGATCTACGTCAACGTCGTCGTCCGGGACGGCAGCGGGAATATCGTCCGCAACCTGAAGCGGGAAGACTTCAGCCTTGTCGAAGACGACAAGACGCAGGAGATCACCGCGTTCGATTTCGAGGAAGTGCCGTCGGATCCTGCTCCGGCCGCGGAGCCGCTGCCGCCCGTGCAGCCGGTCCTCAAAGCGGAGCCGGCGGAAGCCTGCAGCGCCGCCGCAGACAAGTCGCCGGTAGCCGCGGCCAAGGCGGATTCAATCGATTTCAAGAACCGGCGGCTCATCGTGCTCCTGCTGGACTCGAGCTCGATGCAGCCCGAGGAGCTCGAGCGCGCCACGGTGTCGGCGCACGAGTATGTCGAGAAGCGGCTGACGCCCGCGGATCTCGTGGCCGTCGCGTCGATTGGATCGTCTTTGCAGATTGTCCAGGACTTCACGTCCGACCGCGAGACCCTGGCTGCCGCCATCGACAAAGTGTCGGGAGTCGATTCTCTCGGGTTCGGTGAGGGTTCGACGCTGACCGGGGAAGAGACCGACGCCGACGGCTTCGTCGCCGACGACAGCGAGTTCAACGTCTTCAATACCGACCGGCGCCTCGCCGCCATCGAGCAGTTGTCTGACGCGCTGGCGCCGATCCAGCAGAAGAAGTCGATCGTCTACTTCAGCAGCGGCGTGACGCAGCGCGGCGAAGACAACCAGGTGCAGCTGCGCGCGGCGATCGACCGTGCCGTGAAGGCCAACGTGTCCATCTATCCCGTGGACGCGCGCGGATTGACGGCCATCGTTCCCGGCGGCGCCGCGAGTCAGTCGAGCGGCCGCGGCGGCACGTCGATGTTCTCCGGGCCGCGGCGTGGCCAGCCAGTTCTCCAGCCAGTCTGCCAGCCAGGACACGCTCGTCGCGCTCGCGAGCGACACGGGCGGCAAGGCGTTCCTCGACACCAATGACTTCGCCGGCGTCTACACCAAGGTCATCGCGGACACCTCGGCGTACTACCTGATTGGCTACTCGAGCACCAACCCGGCGCACGATGGCCGCTTCCGCCGGATCAAGATTCGGCTCAACAAGTCAGGCCTCAAGGTCGAACATCGAAACGGCTACTACGCGACCCGCGACTTCCTGCATTCGGGCAAGGAGGATCGCGAGCGGCAGTTGCAGGATCAGCTGCTGACCGATCTCTCGTCGACCGACCTGACGGTGTGGATGTCGACGGCGTTCTTCAGGCTCGCCGACGATCGCTTCTACGTTCCGGTGTCGATCGCGGTGCCGGGCTCGGAGATTCCCTTTGCGCAATCGAGCTCGCAGGATCGCGCGACCATCGACATCATCGGGCTGATGCGCGACACCGAACAGCGGCCCGTCGGAAGGCTTCGCGATACGGTGAAGCTGTCGGTGCAGCCGGCGCAGGATGTGAAGCGTAAGACGGTGCAGTACGAGACTGGCTTCACCCTGCCGCCCGGCCGCTACAAGCTCAAAATCGTGCTGCGCGAGAACGAGGGCGGGACCGTCGGGTCGTACGAAAGCGACGTCGTCGTTCCCGACATGCGCCGGCAGCAGACAGTGAAGGTGAGCTCGGTCGTCCTCGGGACGCAGACCCAGCCCGTGACGCAGCGCAACGCCGTCAGCCCGCTGGCGCGCAACGGGACGATGCTGGTGCCGAGCCTGACGCACGTCGTCTCGACCGGCCAGCCGATGTACTTCTACTACGAGGTCTACGATCCGGCGATCGTGCAGTCAGGCAGCCCGCGGCTGCTGACGAGCATCGCTTTCTTCCGCGGCAAGGTGAAGACCTACGAAACGCCGCTCGTCGAGGTCACGCGCCTCGATGCGCCGGAGCGCAAGGCGGCCGTCTTTCAGTACTCCGTGCCCGCTGCCGCGCTCAAGCCCGGCTACTACACGTGCCAGGTGACCGTCGTCGACGATGTCGCCGGCACGTTCGCGTTTCCGAGGTTGCCGTTGCTGGTGCGGCAGTAGGGTTCGGAGCAATCGGCTATAACGATCCACGAACGTGAGAAGACGCGAAGGCGAAGAGCGCGAAGTAGAGCACGGATCACGGCGTCGCAGGACAGCACGCCGGCCGTAGGCCGGCGTAGGGAGCGGTGAGTGGACGGCCGGAGTCGCAAGCGCTCGTCCAATGTCGGTGCGTGCGCGTTTGCGATGGCTGGCCTCCGCTCACCCGCCGCAGGCACGCGCGTGCGCAGCCGGCGCTGCGTCTCAGCGAGGCCGCTCGCTACTCTCCGTGTCGTCTTCGTTGCCTTCGGATCTTCGTGTTGATTCGTGATCCGCGTGATCCGTAAATCCGCGAGATCCGCGTCCTAGGGACGCCCAGCACTCGCCGTACCTCGCACGATCTCCCGCGCGTAGAATCCTGGCGGCGCGGTCGCAACATAGCGTTCTCCGTAGGTCCTTGCTTCGTCTCTCCGCCCGAGATCGCTCAGCGTCATCGTCAGGTTGTATAAGCGCGTCGAACTCGCCGGGATTCAGCGCCACCGCGCGCTGCCAGGCGGCGACGGCTTCTGGCTGGCGCCCGGTCTGCGAAAGGACGACGCCGAGAGTGGTGTATGCGCCAGCGAGGGTGTCGTCGATGGCGAGCGCACGTCGCAGCGATTTCTCGGCGGCGCTACGGTCTCCTGACCGCAGCTGCACGGTGCCGATGTTCTGCCACCCCAGTCCATTGGTCGGATCGATCTCGAGCACATGCTCGAAAGTCTTGATGGCATCCGCGGCGCGGTTGGCCTGTCCGTAGGCGATTCCCAAGGCGTTCAGGGCCTCGATGTCGTCGCCGGCGAGTCCTTCGAGCAGGTGAATTGCGCGCTCGGCGTTGCCGGTCTCGGACAGATAGACTCCGAGCTTCACGCGGACATCGCGGTGCGTGATGCCGCTCTTGAGCGCTGTTTCGAGCGTGTGTATTGCTTCCGCCGGGCGACCCTCCTGCCAGTAGACGAATGCGAGATAGCGATACGCGTCCGCGGTGTCGGGCCGTCGCGCGATGACCTCCTGGAACAACTTCGCGGCTTCCTCGGGCTGGCCCTTCTGATAGGAATCGCCGGCGCGGTGGAGCAAAGCGTCGATCTCGATCAAGCGCTTCGGGTCGTCGGCTTCGCCGTAGCGGTCGCGCGGCGCGGCTGGACTGCCGCCGACGTAGCCGAGCGCGCGCAAGCGATCGCGCACTGCCGACGTTTCTTCACCAGGTAGCGCGGGCGGCGCGGTGTTGAATCCGCGCAGCGCGTTGAGCAGGATCTCGACGCGCGGTCGATTGGCCGTGGCCTGGTTACGCTCCTCGCGCGGATCGCTGTCGAGCCCGTACAGCTCCTCGATCGGCAGGTCGACGTACTTGTCGCGGCCTATGATGACGCCGCGCAGCGGCGCCCAGCCGCGCGACAGCGTCGCCGTCATGGCTTCGAAATACGAGGGCCGATCCTCGCCGCCTCCGCGCCGCATGATATCCAGGAGCGATGCACCCGGCAGCGTCGAGCCGGGCGCGGCACCAACCGCTTCGAGGATCGTCGGCGCGACGTCGATGTGCCGTACGGCTGTATCGATGGCCGTGCCATGGCCCGCTGCCGCCGGCGTCCCGAGCTCCGAAACGATGAGCGGGACGCGCAGCGTCGATTCGTACGCGAAGATGCCGTGCGTCAGCTCGCCGTGGTCACCCAGGCTCTCGCCGTGATCGGCGGTGACGATCACCAGCGTCTTGCGTGGCAGCGAGGCCAGGCGATCGAAGAGCGGACCGAGCGCGTAGTCGGTCCACGCGATCTCGCCTGCGTAAGGGTCGCCGGGGTAGCGGCGCGCGAATTCCTCGGGCGGCTGGTAGGGCGCGTGCGGGTCGAAAACGTGCACCCACGCCGAACCATTTCGATGGCTGCACGCCAATCCAGCCGAGCGCGCGATGCGACGACAGCGTCGGCACGGCGTTCCGGCAGGGCAAAGTCGACGGTGTTGCCGGTTTCGCCAATCCTGTCGTCGTAGGTGTCGAAGCCGGTGTTGAGACCGAATCGCTGATCGAGCGGGAAGCCGCCCACGAACGCGCCGGTTGCGAA
This sequence comes from uncultured Acidobacteriota bacterium, assembly GCA_963830815.1. GTDB lineage: Bacteria > Acidobacteriota > Vicinamibacteria > Vicinamibacterales > 2-12-FULL-66-21 > DATBJJ01. Next base: position 122,879 of record CAWHNN010000028.1, read on the forward strand.
GCCAAGCGCCTTGAGCTTCGTGGCCAGCGTTTCCGTCTTCGGTTTGACGCGATAGCCGTTGTTGTCCCGGACGCCGTGCTCGTAGGGGTAGGTTCCGGTAAGCAGGCTGGTGTGCGACGGCAGGGTCACGACCGCATGCGCGTGCGCGAACGTGAATCGTGCGCCACGCGCGGCGAGGGCGTCGAGATGCGGTGTGCTGGCCCGGCCGCCGTAGGCCGACATCGCATCGGGGCGCAGCGTATCGATCGTGATGAGCAGGACGTTGCGGTCAGAATCCGGTGCCACCACGAACCCCGCGGCGCGTCCGTTCCACCACAACACGGCCATGGCGATCGCCACAACAGCGAGACTGCCGGCCAGGAGTGGCCTGACTCGCCGGCCAGCGGCCGCGGGCTCTGCGACTCACCGCGGGCTCCGCGACGTCGCGTCGACAGCCGCGGCCTTGTCCGGGCGTCCGAACATGCGCCACACGCGCGCCGCAGTGTCAGAGGCATCGCGCGATGGAACGTCACGCACCAAATTGTCCAGAGTGCTCTCGGCCTCGGCGGTTCTTCCCATCGCCTGATACAGCATCGCCAGGCCGGCGCGCGCCCGTACGTGGCCAGGGTAGAGCCTGATCTCTTCCTTCAGGTACGGTTCGGCCTCCTGATACCGCTCGAGGCGTGCCAGCGAGTCGCCGATCATGAAATACAGATCGCGCGCCTGCGTCGAGCGTTGCGCATAGCCCTGACGCGCTTCGAGCAGCGCCGCGAGCGCCTGATCGTATTGACCGTTGTTGTAGGCGATCGTCCCGCGGATGAATGCCGGCATCGGGAGTCCGGGTTCAGCCTTCGCTGCCAGCTCGGCTTCCCGCAGCGCCTCGGCATCATGCTTGCGCGCGACCTCTATCAGCGCCAGCGCCTGGTGGGCCTGCGACGGCGCGCTGGCAATTGCGAGCTCGGCGTGCGCGCGCGCTTCGTCGAGCCTGTTCATGTTGAGCAGCATGCTCGCGGCGCCAAGCGGACCATTGGCTTCGTCGGGCTGCAGCTTGATCATCTCGCGCGTAGGCTCTGAAGGCGTCGTCGAAGCGGCCGAGCCTGCCGAGCGCCGCCGCGTACTGTGACCAGACATCGGTCATCGCCGGATCCTCATCGAGGATGCCGCGGAGCATGCGGCTGCCTTCTTCGAGGCGGCCATCGCCGATTGCCTCGACCGCTACCCGGTAGCTGCGGAGGAGCGGCGCCTTGTCCTTGGGATCAGGGCGCGCGTCGGTGCGCGAGATCGCCGCCGACGATTGCGTGCCGACGTAGCCCAGAGCCGCCAGCCGCTGCCGATCCTCGTCCGACACAGAGGAGGGCGCATCGATATTCCGGCCGGTGACCAGCGCCTCCAGGCCCGAGCGCAGGGCCGCCGCCGCCGGCTGCCGCTCGCCAGCGATGTTTGTCCGCTCTCCAGGATCGCGTTCGAGGTCGTACAGCTCCTCGCGCGGCGCTTTGATGTAGCGATAGCGATCGTCGGTCAGCGACAGCAGCTCGCTCCACCCGAAGTGGTAGCGCGGATAGAGCGCTTCGGCGTAGATGCCCTGAGGCGTCAGCCTCCCGCGATTGAACAAGGCGACTGAGAGATCGCGGCCGCGCAGGCCCGGCGGTGGAGCCAGGCCGCTGAGCGCGGCGAGCGTGGGCAGAAGATCGATGTGCTGCACGGGATCCGTGACGCGGCGTCCCGCTGACTGCGCCCCGGGCAGCCGCATGATCCACGGTACGCGGATGACCTCGTCATAGAGAAAGAGCCCGTGCTCTTCCTCGATGTGGTCGCCGAGTCCCTCGCCGTGATCGGCGAGCACGACGATCGTCGCGCGATCGTAGAAGCCGTGCTCCTTCAGCCGCGCGAAAAGCGTCCCGACGATCTCGTCGGCGTAGGCTACTTCGCCGTCGTAGGGCGCCAGATCGCCAAAACGGTCCGGCGCTCGATACGGCTTGTGCGGTTCATAGAGATGGAGAAAGAGAAAGAAGCGATCGGACGTCAGCGTTTTCAGCCACGCCTCAGCGGCGGCCAGCGTCTGCGGTCCGGGTCGCTGCACCTGCGCGATCGACCTGTCCGCGGCCGCCGGAGGAAACGTCGCATCGTAGACGTCGAATCCGGCGGCGACTCCGGTTTCAGGCCGGAGAACGTACGCCGAAACGAACGCCCCTGTCTTGTAGCCCGCGCCCTGGAACATCGACGCCATCGTCGGCGTGCCCTTGGCGAGGGTGAAGCCGAGGTTGTCCCGAACCTTGTGTTCGAAGGGCAGGTGCCCGGTGAACATCGAGACATGCGACGGGAGCGTTTGTGGCGCGTGCGCATACGCCCGGTCGAAGACGACACCCTCGTTTGCGAACGAGGTGAGCACCGGGGCGCGGCCCGATTTGTATCCGTAGACAGGCAGTCGATCGGCTCGCAACGTGTCGATGACGACGAGGATTACCGGCCCGGCCGACGCCTGATGCCGTGTCGTGAACCAGAACCAGCCAGCGAGGCCGCCAGCCAGCAAAACAAGGACGGCCGAGGCGCAACCAGCCGGCGTTTTGTCGCGACGGCTGATGCCTGATCTTTCCCGGCAGCTGAGCGGGACGCGCGGGTGGCAGCCATTCAGGCAGAGCTTGCGGCAGGAGAAACGAGGGACTGAATCTCAGTATAATAATTGGCCATATGACGAGAGCACGAAACGCTGCACTGATCCTTCTCTGTGTGTTTCTTACGGCGGCCAGCGCCTGGGCCCAGTCCAAGGGAAACGCGAAGATAAACGGCAAGATTCTCGACGACCAGGGGAAGCCCGCTCCGGGCGTCGTCGTCCGGGCGCTGAAAGCCGGCGACCAGACGGCCATGGAGGCCACCACCAACGACAAGGGCGAGTGGACGATCGAGAAGATTGCCGCCGGCCAGTGGAACATCGAGTTCCTCAAGGACGGATTCGAGCCACAGCGGATGGCTCTCGAGGTCACGGACAAGAAGAACGCGCCCGTTGACATGAAGCTGACCAAGGCGGTGGCCGTCGACCCGAACGCCGAGCTCCAGGCCGCCATGCAGAAGGCGGTTGCGCTGCAGAAGGGCGGCGACCAGCCTGGCGCGCGAAAGCTGATCGAGGACATCATCGCGAAGTACCCGGCGGCCTATCGCCTCAACGCCTTCGTCGCCTCGACGTACGAAGCCGAGAAGAACTACGACAAGGCCATCGAGCACCAGAAGATCGTTGTCGAAAAGGAACCCAACGATTTCGACATGAAGAGCTACCTCGCGGAGCTCTACACGCTCAAGGGCGACAAGGTCGAAGCGCAGAAGATCCTCGATTCGATCGACATGACGCAGGTCAAGGATCCGACGCTCTTCATCAACTCGGCCATCACCGCCATCAACGCTGGCCGTGCCGACGAGGCGATCGCGACTCTCGACAAGGTCCAGAAGCAGTTCCCGACGCAGGCCAACATCTTCTACTACCGCGGGCGCGCTTACATCGCCGCGAAGAAGATGCCCGAAGCCAAGGCGGACCTCGAAAAATTCGTCTCGATGGCGCCACCTGATGCGCGCGAGCTGCCGGATGCGAAGTCGCTTCTCGAAAAGCTCAAAGACGTCAAGTAATCTCCTGGCCGTCGTCGCATGCGCCGTTGCCCTGGCAACCGGCGCGTGCGGCGGTTCCGGCGGCTCCGAATCGCCACCCCCACCATCGGGCGGCGGGGGTGGTACACAGGACGTTTGCACCGGCACCGCCGTCGAAGTCGGCACAATCGAACTCCAGTCGGATCCCAGTCCCCTCTCGCTCGGGCTCGCCAGCCGAAAGGCCGAGCGCAGCGACGGCAATCCTCGCGGACGTCTGTACGACGCGCTATGGCAGAACAAGGCCCGCGCCGGACGGGACCTCCCGCCGGCGGCGCTCACCACCGGCACTAGTGCCATAGACATCGGTGAAATTGCCATCGTCCAGGATGAAGGCGATCTCATCGAGTCGCCGAACACCTACGATCTCCGCAACCTGGGGCTGCGCTTTACTCGCAATGGCTCGGGTGGCTACGACGTCCGTCGCATCGACGGCGCCTTCCGCACGGCCCTCGGCAATCGCATCACGCTGACAGACGACGACAGTGTTCGGCTCAACGTCCCGTTCGGCTTCTCGTTTTACGGGCAGAACCAGCAGACGGCGTTCGTCAACTCCGACGGCAACATCACCTTCGAGCAGGAAGATCGCGCGAGCACCGACCGCAACGTCGCGCGCATGCTGACCGGCCCGCCGCGGATCGCCGCGTTCCTCGCCGATCTTGACCCCAGCACGGGGGGCAGCAGTCTACGGAAATGCCGCGAACGACCAGTACACGGTGACGTGGTGCGGTGTCCGAGGTTTCGACTCGACGCGGACGACCAACGCCCAGCTGACGCTTCTGCCTGACGGATCCATCGAGATCAAGTTCGCTGCAGTGACCCTCACCGAGGCCATTGTCGGGCTCTCGCCCGGACACACCGGGGATTTCACGCCGGTCGATCTCAGCGCGAACGGCCCGACGAGCGGCACCGGCGCTATCGGCGAGCGGTTCGCCGAGCAGGCGCAGCTCGATACGGTCGAGGTCGCGCGCAAGTTCTATCGCTCGCACCCGGACAATTACGATCAGCTGCTGATCTGGACCGACGCGACGGTCGTCGACGATGCGTTCGCCTACGAGACGACGGTGGCCAATGAGATCAGCGGAATCGGCATCGAGCAGTTCGATGCGTCACGCGATTTCGGCAGCGGCGGGCGCCTGCGCAGCTACTGCGTCATGGACTGGATCGGCAAGTATCCGGAGGATCCCCTCCAGGTGTTCCTCGGCGAGAACAGCACTGTCAGTGTCCTCGGCCAGGAAGTCGGCCATCGCTGGCTGGCGTTCATGGATTTCCGCGATCACACCGGAGCGCGCTCGGACGCGCTTCTCGGCCGCGATCAGGCGCATTGGAGCTTCTTCTTCGATTCCGACGCCTCGGTGATGGAGGGCAACGACATCGAGGATCTCGGCGGTGGGTCGTTCCGAACGACCGCTGCCGTCCAGCGCTACAGCCGCCTCGACCAGTACGCGATGGGCCTGGTGCCGGCGACACAGGTGCCGTCATTCTTCTACGTGTCGAACCCGACCAACGTCGCCGGCGGACGTGAGGCGGACTCGGCGCCTCGCGTCGGTGTGACGTTCAACGGCACGCGCCGCGACGTGCTCATCGACGACCTGATTGCCATCAACGGGCCGCGTCTGCCCTCGTCGAACGACTCGCCGCGCGTTCATCGTCAGGCGTTCCTGCTGGTCGTGGGGCAGGGCCGCTCGGCCGACAGCGCCCAGGTCAACAAGATCGAACGCATCCGCCGCGCCTGGGAGACGTTCTTCCAGCAGGCGACGGAAGGCCGGATGCAGGCGGTGACGACGCTTCGCTAGGGTTGCATCACCGATTTGAGCTTTTTCAGACCCGCCATAGCTTTCGCGTTGTCGGGGTCGTCCCTCAGCAGCTGTTCGTATTCGGCGATGGCGCGCTCAGGCTCCGACTTGCGCTCGTAAAGGGTGGCCAGTTGCAGGTGCACAGAGGTGAGTGCGGGGATGCGGGCCAGAACGTCGCGCCACGCAGCGATCGCCCCGTCCAGATCGCCACTGGCCGCCAGTGATTCGGCGCGATCGATCCGCTGCTGGATATCGCTTGCCTTGATGCCGTCGAGCGGCAGCGCCACGGGCACGGCTGTGCGTGCGAGGCGCACGTCCATCGCCTGCTGACGGCCGGCGGCAACCGGCCGGCTGAACCGGGTGGGCTCGAACCCGGGAGCGTCGACGCTTATCGTCCAGGATCCCCGCCTCAGGCCGATGAATCCGAACTGGCCCTTGTCGTTCGAGGTGGTGGTGAGTCGCGGCGGGGTGTTGTCCGGGTTTTCGGCCGTGATGGCGGCGCCTCGAACCGGCCGGCCATCGTCGTCTTTGATGGTCCCCGCGATGCGAATCACCTGCGCCGAGGCTTCCGCGCCGGCGAGGACGCAAGCAACAAAGGCGAAGACGACGGGCAGGAGCCGCGTCATGACCGGCAAAGTATAATCCTTTCGCCCATGCCCGCTATCCTCGTGGCTGTAGTCCTCCTGGGCATCCTCCGCCCTTTCATTGCCGACGTAACCGCGCTCGGCGCAGAACAGGAGTCAGCCCGGCAATTCACAATTACCGCGGCTCCTGACGGTCGTGGCGGAGCGGCTCCCGCAGCAGGTCAGCGTCGACACGCGGCGTCTTGACGCGATCGAACCCCTCGTCCGCGCGGCGATCGAGGAGAAGAAGCTGCCGGGTGCGGTCGTGCTCGTTGGCCGGGGCGACAAGATCCTCTATCAGAAAGCGATCGGCAATCGCGCGCTCGTGCCGAACGCCGAGGCGATGACGCTCGACACGATGTTCGACCTGGCCTCGCTGACCAAGGTCGTCGCCACGACCACGAGCGTCATGATCCTGGTCGAGCAGGGACGCATTCGATTGAGCGACCGGGTGTCCTCGTACATCCCCGGCTTCGAACGCTACGGCAAGGGTGACATCACCGTCCGCCATCTTCTGACCCATGTCTCGGGCCTGCGGCCTGACGTCGATCTGGCTGAGATGTGGACGGGATACGAGACGGCGATCGCGCTCGCCGTCGACGAGGTTCCCACGTCGAAGCCGGGCGAGCGGTTCGTCTACAGCGACATCAACTTCTTCCTGCTCGGCGACATCGTCCGGCGCGTCAGCGGTCTTGTCGCTCGACCGGTTCGCGCGCGAGAAGATCTTCGAGCCGCTGGGGATGAAGGACACGACCTTCAATCCGCCGGCGGCGCTGGCATCCCGCATCGCGCCGACAGAGAGCTGCACGCGCTACGGCTGGCCGTGCCAGGGGCCCGAGATGATGATGCTGCGCGGCATCGTCCACGATCCGACAGCCAGGCGGATGGGCGGCGTCGCCGGTCATGCCGGCCTCTTCAGCACTGCCGCCGATCTCGCAATCTTCTGTCGAATGCTGCTCGATGGCGGCGCAGTCGGGCGGCGTTCGCGTTCTCTCTCCGCTCGCCGTCGAGAAGATGACGAGCCCGGCTTCGCCGGATCTCGAGACCAACACGCGCGGACTCGGCTGGGACATCGACTCCGCGTTTTCGTCGAATCGCGGCGAGCTGCTGCCGATCGGATCGTTTGGCCACACTGGCTTTACAGGCACTTCCCTGTGGATAGATCCGACGACCGGCGTCTATGTGATCTTCCTGTCGAACCGCGTGCACCCGGATGGCAAGGGCGACGTCACGCCGCTTCGCGCGCGGGTTGCGACGGTTGCTGCAGCGGCGGTGACGAGCCTGCCGTCGGCAACCGGTGACCACCTGTTCACCGGCCGCGATTTCGGTCCATCGGGTGCAGCGCCGGCGCGGGACTTCGCGCCGGTCATGAACGGCATCGACGTCCTGCGCGCCGACGGCTTCGCGCCGCTCGTCGGCAAACGGGTCGGCCTGATTACCAATCACACCGGTATCGCGCGGGATGGTACGTCGACGATTGACGTCCTCAACGGCGCGAAAGGCGTGAAGCTGGCGGCGCTCTTCAGCCCCGAGCACGGCATACGGGGCGTCCTCGACGACAAAGTCGCATCCACAAGCGACGAGAAAACCGGGTTGCCGATTCATTCGCTCTACGGCGAGACGCGGCGGCCAACGGCGGCGATGCTCGACGGCCTCGACGCGCTCGTCATCGATCTGCAGGATATCGGCGCGCGGTTCTACACCTACACGACGACCATGGCGTACGTGCTCGAGGAGGCGGCGAAGCAGAAGCTGCCGGTTATAGTCCTCGATCGTCCCAATCCGATTAACGGCTTCCAGATCGAAGGGCCGGCGCTCGACAAAAGTCAGCTTGGCTTCACCGGCTACTATGCGCCGATGCCGATCCGTCATGGCCTGACGATGGGCGAGCTGGCGCGGCTGTTCAACGGCGAGAACAAGATCGGCGCGGATTTGACCGTGATCGCGGCGAAGAACTGGCAGCGTGACGCGTGGTTCGATGAGACGGCGCTGCCGTGGATCAACCCGTCCCCGAACATGCGCAATCTGATCCAGGCAACGGTCTATCCGGGCGTTGGCGCTATCGAGACGACCAACATCTCGGTGGGGCGCGGTACGGACACGCCGTTCGAGCAGTTGGGCGCGCCGTGGGTCGATGGCCCGGCGCTCGCCGACCGCGCTGAATGCGCAGGCGCATTCCCGGCATCAGGTTCTATCCTGTCCGCTTCACGCCGACGGCCAGCAAGTACTCGGGCCAGGAGTGCCAGGGAGTCTTCCTGATCGTCACCGATCGCGCGGCGTTGCGGCCCGTGCGTTTGGGGATGGAAATCGCGTCGGCGCTCTTCAAGTTGTACGGCGCCCAGTTCGAGATCGATGGCGCCGAACGACTGTTCGGATCTCATGACGGCATCACGCGCATCCGCGCCGGAGAGGATCCGGCTGCGGTTGCCGCAACGTGGGCGGCAGCGGAGGCGCGGTGGCGTCTCCTGCGTGCGCCCTATCTCCTTTATCGCTGAGCTTTGCCGGTCTGCGCTCCAGCTGCCATCCTAGGCAAAACTGCGGAAAGGCGTGCCGCTCGAACCGCGTAAATCGTTGAATCCTACCCACATCCTACTGGGGTAACGGCGGCAGGATGATAAGATGTCTGTAAGGCTCCCCCCTTAAAAATACCGACCATGGATCGAGTACCAGGCCACGCCTGGTTGATGGTCCTGGCCGCTGCTGTTCTCGTCCTTGTCGCGTCGGCCGTTCCATTGGCCCCCGCCGACATGGTCGGGCCGCACATAATGGGCCAGGGTCCGTTAAACCTTAACGGCAGGCGCCACCGACGCCATCCTCTGGCGTGTTGGCGGCTGCGGTGCGCTTGCCGTCACCGCCCTGCTGCTGCTGCTCTTCTTCTACCGCCGGCGCCTGTACATCCTGTTCTGGACTGGCGGGTGGCTGCTCGCGTCGGCCTCGATGTTCCTCGCGGCCCGTCCGCTCGTGCCGGGCATTCCCTTCACGCAGATGTCCTACGGCGTGTCGCAGTTCCTGGGGATTGTCAGCGCGCTCTTCTTCGTCATCAGCTCCGATGCGTATCCCGCGCGACCGCGGGTGCGGCGAGGCTACGCCCTCGTTCTGATGGCGGTGTTGTTCTGGTTTGCGCTGGCTCCGATGGCGCTCGACTGGTGGACGGTCTTTGCGCCCGGCCACATTCTGATCGCCGGGGCCCTCGCGGCTGCCGGCGTCGGGCACCTCATCATCCTGCGACAGGTCCGCATGCTCGGCGCCGCCGTCGTCGGGGTCGCGCTCCTCCTCATTGCCGGCTCGCACGCGTGGATCCTGATCCGCGTCGCTGGTCCGAGTGCGCCCGGCACGACGACCGCGCTGGCGTTCAGCCTCGTGCTGTACCTCATCGCCGCGCTCGGCATGCAGCTCATGACCTTCGAGGACATGACGCTCGAACTGCGGCGCACCAACCGCCGTCTCGAGGCCGCGCAGGGGAAGCTCCGGCGCATGGTGATCACCGACCCCCTGACCGGCTGCCGCAACCGCCGATTCTTCGAGGAGATCATCGGGCGCGAGCTGCAGCGCCACCGCCGCTACGGCATCCCGATGTCGCTGCTCTTTGTTGACGTCGACCGCTTCAAGGCCGTCAACGATACGCTGGGCCACGACGCTGGTGATCGCGTTCTGCGGGAGGTTGCGGCGTTCCTGCTGAACAACATCCGCGAAGCCGACTACGTGTTCCGGTGGGGCGGGGACGAGTTCCTGATTCTGCTGTCGTGCGGCGAGGAAGAGGCGCGGCGCCGCGGAACAGCCTTGCAGCAGGATTTTGCCCGCTACTCGTCGGCCGCCTCGCTGCCGGCCGGCGTTGGGCTCAGCATGGGCTGCGCCGAGGTCCGCGAAGACTCGGAAGACGTGATGGCGCTCATCAAGGTCGCCGACGAGCGGATGTACGAGAACAAGCGCGCGCAGCGCCGCAACGGTCCCACCACTCCACCCGTGCGCGTCAGCCGCACGCGCAGCGCACGACTGTAGAGTCCGGCTTCAGTCGGACGCTACGTGCGTCTCACCAATACAGCATCAGGTACACGACCACTCCCGTCACCGAGACGTAGAGCCAGATCGGCAATGTCCAGCGCGCGATGGGAACGTGCTTCTCGAACCGCGATCGGAGCGCGTGGTTCAGCGTGATGAGCGCCAGCGGCAGCACGGCGGCCGCGAGAATCACGTGCGTGATGAGGATCGCGAAATAGACGATCCGGATCGGCCCCTGCCCTGGGAACGGCTTCGAACCGATGTTGTAGTGGTAGACGAGGTAGCTCGTGAGAAACAGCGCCGACGTCGCGAACGCCGCCAGCATGAAGCGCCGGTGCGTCTCGATTCGATGCCGGCGAATCATGACGTAGCCGCACGTCAGCAACACCGCGGAGATGGCGTTGAGCGTGGCGTTGACGGCCGGCAGGTCGGAGATCGTTGGCAATGCTGAATTTCGAATGCTGAATGCTGAATTAAGGGTGAAGTTTGAATTTGAAGGTTGAATTGGGCTGGATACGACTGGCGACTGCGACTGTCGACCGTGGACTGAAGACTGCCGACTGTCGACTGAAGACTGTCGACTGATCTATGTCCTATCCCCAATCATCAACATCCACAGGAGCGGCAGGTAGATGATCGATCCGAAGAAGAGCCGCCGCGCGTCCTGGACGCTGCGGCTGATGCCGAACCGGATCGACAGCGCCACGAAGGCGAGGCTCAAGACCAGCGCGCCGCCAAAGTAGATCGGGCCCGCCATTCCGACCAGTGTCGGCGCGAGGCTGAGCGGCAGCAGCGCCAGCGCGTAGACGACCGCCTGTCGGCCCGTGCTGCGGCCGTCAGCGTCGATGACCGGCAGCATCGGAAAGCCGGCGCGCGCATAGTCCTCGCGATAAATCCAGGCGATGGCCAGGAAGTGCGGCAGCTGCCACAGAAAGAGAATGCCGAAGAGCACCCAGGCGCCCTGCGACAGCTCGTCGAGCGCCGCGGCCCAGCCGATGACGGGCGGCAGTGCGCCGGGAATCGCACCGACGACGGTGGCGAAGGACGAGTAGCGCTTGAGCGGGGTGTAGACGGCTGCGTACGACGCCATCGTCACGAACGCGACGAGAGCGCTGAGCAGGTTGGCGCCGACGGCGAGAATCCCGAGGCCCGCCAGCGTCAAGGCCGCCCCGAACATCCAGGCTTCGCGAGTGGAGAGGCGGCCGTCGGGCATTGGACGCAGGCGCGTGCGTTGCATCAACGCGTCGGGCCCGCGCTCCATTATCTGATTGAACGCGGAAGCCCCGCCGGCGACGAGCGCTGTTCCGGCAGTCATGCTCAGGAGTCGCCAGACATCGTGCGTGTCGCCGCTGGCCATGACATAGCCAGCAACCGCAGACACGACGACGAGCAGGTTGAGTCGCGGCTTTGCCAGCGCGACGAGATCGTTGCTGCGTGACGGCACCGCGGAGACGGCGGAAACGCTTGATTTCACTGCGCGTGCCTCACTGGATCGCCGAGCTGGTGCGAGGATTGCCGGTCACCAATTCTTGATGCTGCCCCACGGTTCGCTGCAGCGCCGGCGCCGCAGCTTCGGAAAACCGGCAGCGAAAACTGCGCAGCGTCAGCACGAGCGACGTCGTCAGCACCAGTGCGCCATTGACGACGTGCGCCGTGTTGATGACAGGTTGCAGGCCGGACCAGATCACGAAGGCGCCGAGCGTGATCTGCATCACGACGAACAGGACGAGCAGCGTTGCCGGCCGCACGAGCTCCGGCCGGTTGCGATGGTGATACCAGACGTGCCCGGCCGCGGCCAGGATTGCGCTCGTCACGAGTACGGCGCCGACGCGGTGGGCAAAGTGAATCGCGACTCCGGCGTTCCACGCCGGCGGCAGCACATGACCGAACGCGAAGGGAAAGTCGGGAATCGCCATGCCGGCATTCATGTGGCGCATGGTGGCGCCGAGAATAATCTGGCAATAAATCATCACCGTCGTCGTGGCTGCGACGCGGCGCAGCATCGGATCGTCGACGGCGTTCTGCGGCTTCAGCCATCCCGGCGACGTGAAGAGCGCCAGGCTGACCGTCGTGCAGAAGAAGAGTTGTGCGAGGCCGGCGTGACCGATCGAGATCGGCGCCGGGAGGAGGAACAGGACCGTAAGGCCGCCCAGCAGACCCTGCAGGATGACCCCGCCGAGCGCCGCCGCGCCCAGCCGCCGCACCCAGCGCCGCGGATCCACCTTCCAGGTCCACACGGCAAGGATGATCGTCAGGAAGCCGACGGTGCTGGCGATCATGCGGTGGCCGTGCTCGTAGTAGATGCCGCCGACCATCTTCTCCAACGGGAACGAGAACATGAACTGGCCGTACGTATTTGGCCAGTCCGGGACCGCGAGGCCAGAACCCGTGCTCGTGACCATGCCGCCCGCCGCGATGAGCAGCAAGGTGCAACAGACGATGAGCTTGATGTAGCGGTGCAGCCAGATATGCACGGGCCTAGCTCGCCTTGAACGCGAAGCCGACGGTCTTGGTTTCCTTGGCGCCGAGCGTCACGCTCTGGGTCTGCGTCCCCAGTTTCTCGTGCCACGCTTCGATGGTGTAGGTGCCCGGCGGCAGATCCTTCAGCTCGAAAGCCCCGCCATTGGCCGTCACTGCGAAGTAGGGATGGCTGAGCACGCCGGCATAGGCGTTCATCCAGGCATGCACGTCGCACTTGATGCGCACCATGACTTCGGGCTTCGTGAACGTCTTCTGCGACTTCATCCCCTGCATCGCCTGCCCCATGTTGAACGCCTGGTTCACCTGCGCCATGGCGTTCACGTTGTGCAGGGTCTGATCGCTGTTCAGGATCTCGAGCGGCTGCCCGGTCCGCAGCCCGAAGACATGCGGGGAGTAGTGACAGCCCTTCTGGTCGAGCGTTACCGGCGTCGTCGGCGTCTCGAAGTAATAGTTGCCGAGCCCATCCTTGACGTAGACGAAGACGTTCTCGAGGCCGCCGTTGTTCACCATCACCGTATCGAGCTTGAGGCCATCCGGCCGGGCAGTGACGCACGCCGGATCGCTTGCGAGGTTGACCACCGCGTTCTCCGGCGGCGTGCCTTCGAACGTCACGCGCCCACTCACATTACCCATCGTCGCGGGATCGACGCGCTTGGCGTCGGGTGGGGGAGCGGTCATGGCCGGGTTCGGCGATCCTCCGCCGCATGCTGTTGCGAGGAGGGCCGTCGAGAGAACCAGAGGGAGCGAGCGATGAAGGCGGTTGAAGAGCATGACCTGAATGAATCCGTGTTTTCCGTGTAATCCGTGGCCGTGTGCCCGTGGCTCGTGAACCCGTGTTATCCGTGTAATCCGTGGCTTAGTTGGCCGTCCCCGCCGTGGTGCCGCGAAGCTTGCGCAGGATCCGATCCTCGATCCAGTGCGCGTCCCACCACTCGACGGGATTGATCATGTGACCGTTGAGGAGCATGGTGAAGTGCAGGTGATCGCCGCCCGCGAGCCCGGTCATCCCGCTGCTGCCGAGCGTCTGCTCTTTCTCGACGTCCTGGCCCGCTTTCACTTCGATCGACGACAGGTGCGCGTAGAGCGACTGCACGCCCATGCCGTGGTCGATGATCACGCAGTTGCCGTAGATGCCGAGCTCGTCGGCGAAGAGCACCTTGCCGCGATTGGCGGCGACGATCGGTGTCCCGGCGAATGACGCGAGATCGAAGCCGAGGTGCACCTGCTTGTCGACTTCCTTGCCCTTGTAGATGTAGGTGCGCTGATCGGCGAACGCCGATTCGACGGCGTTGTTCTTGAACGCGTGGAAGACGAGACCCTTCCAGAGCAGCTCCGGTGAGGTCTGCTTCGCGAAGCTGGCGATCTTCTCGGCGTTCTTGCGCCGCAGGTCGCCGTTGATGACGAGAAACTTCGCGAGGTTGTCGCCATCCGGCTTGACCTCGGTCGTGGTTTCGAGAATCGCCGGCACGACGCGATCGAGGAACTTGTCGTCGAGCGGAATCTGGCTCTTCTTGAACGGCTTCGGGAACGTGCGATGGTCGAAGTCGGCGCGCGCGGTGTTGCCCGCCGGGTCACGCGCGAAGACGCGCATCGGGACGTTCATGTCCTGGTCGTAGAGCAGCGCGAAGAAGGCGACCTTCACTGCTGGATCGGTGATCTTCACGCCATCGACTGTCGCCCCTGCCGCCGGAAATCCCGGGTACTCGATGTCGCCGACGACGACCCCCGACTCGACGTCGTCCGGGGTCGCGCGATAGACGATGAACTCGGTGCCGCCGTGGTTGATGTAGTGGTGCGTCGAAATGACCGACACGCGCGGGCGTTCGAGGCGCACCTGGACGTCATGCGTTACCGTCGTCTCGAGGGTCCGCATGCCGCGCAGCACCGGCCGTCCAGCCGTGACGATGATCTTCGCGGCTCCCGACTGAAGATCGGGGATCGTCTGCTTGCCGATCTCCTGGGTGATGCGCACCTTGTCGGTGCCGTCCTGCGCGATCTGGCCCTTGCCCGGCTCGTCGAGATTGAAGAGCGGCGTCTGTTTGCCGTTCTGTTCGAAGACCACGCGAATCGGCTTCATCGTCGGGGCGTCGGGCGCGGTGATCGCGACCTGGAGCGGCGTCGCCGTACCGACGAATTTTTCGGGCTTTTCGACGGTGATGGCAGGTGGCGCCATGCGCCCGGCGACGATCCAGGCGCCGCCAGCGGCGACGAGCAGGATCAGAACGAGTCCGACGAGATATTTCATCCTCTGATCATAGTCGGTTCGTTGCGTCTGTTGGGCTGCGTCGAGGACGTTCCGGGGGTTCAAATCACAAGGGTGCTTGTGCTAAACTCGGAAGTTCGGGCCGGTATCGTCTAGGGGTCAGGACACGTGGTTCTCAGCCACGGGACCGGGGTTCGAATCCCCGTAACCGGTACCATCTTTCCAAGCGCTCTGCTGTCAATGACTTCTGCGGTTTTCGTCGACGGGATCTTCTCCGTCGGCGAAGCGCTGTTCGGCGGGAACTTGAAAGATTCTCGGGACTTCGCGCGTTTCGGGACCGGTCGAGAGCGGCTCCACGAATTGCGCGACGATGTCAGCAACGCTCGTCGGAGCGTCGGGCATCCGGAAGTACGAAGATCTGCTTCGCAGAGTCCGCTCAGCGCGGATTGATGAGCCGGTCGTCTGACCGACCGCGGCCGGGACATTCTCGAAGCCAACCGGTACGAGCGCTCGAGCGCGCCTCGAACCCGCCAGGCGTTCTACGCGGGGCCTCAGGGAGCCAGTGCGGGTGACACCCGAAACGAAGTGGCTATCCGGCCTACAGCATCGTGGATCGCCTCACGCAGCCAGGGCGGTCGCGTTCGGCACGTCGTCCTCGCCTACGAGCTGAAGCGTCTTCAGCGGTTCCTCCGGGCGCTATCGCGGCAAGAGGGACTGCGACGGCCGGCCGGACTGCGAGCCGGAGGGGATCTCGTAGACGCGGTCGCGCTCGCGGACCGGTCGCCGCTCGGGTCCACGCGGGAGGTCGAGATCCCTGGTGAACACGTCGCGAGGGTCGCGTGTTCGTTGCGGTCGCGTTCGCTGCTCCCGCCGCGACCGCCTAGACTTCGGTCCCATGATCCGCCGCGGTCGCGGTCGTCGCTTCGAGGGTCGTACCTGTCCCACATGGGCAATCGCCTTCTGGACGGCCATCGTCCTTCGCCCTCCGAGTGCGACGGCCGTTCGTCAAGCGATTGTGCCCAGGCGAATCAGGGGAGGCAACGCGTCGTCAGGCACTCTTGGTTGTTGTCAGGTCCCGACCGTTCTTGTCGGCGCCCAAGAGGCAACCCCATGCTCACGAAATTGAGGCACCAATCCTGGGTTGGATCGCTGCCACCTCTTCCCCCCATCGACAACACGAGCATGTCGCCGTTGGCCGCCGTGAGTGTGTTGCAGCGGGAGCCGGACTTCGACGGGCTTCCGCCCATGGTGCCCGCGCGCGTCGGTCAGGTGCTCCGCGTATCGAGCGCCGCGTAGCCCCGGCTCGAGTTTTCGCACACTACGGGTCGAGTGAAGACGACGGTTCGACGACCGTCGCCTTCACAGTGAAGGGCCATCCCCTTGGTGGGCCGACCGTCGCCTTCAGCCGTGCATCGAATCGGCCCGCATGCGCAAAGCGTCCTTCATTCGTTCAGGTTGATCCGTCCTTCGAAGGATCCGTATCCAGTCGCCGTGCCGCCGTTGGCAAAATCGATCGTGTCGACCGTCACCATCGTAAAGGTGCCAGTGGCTCCCGCGAATCGGCCGGTTCCGTTCTCGATCGTCGCTCTTTCGGTCCGCGTGACGGTATTTGGTGGCATGAAAACACCTTCACCCACGAAGGTGCCAGACAGTTGATCGCCGTTCGCCGCAATGAAGGTGAATTTCCCAATAGCCAGTATTGCCATTGACCTCAGCTGTCGCAGTCCCAGTGAATCGGCCGAGGTAGGGTCGCTGTACCCTCGAGAGTCCCCGCTGCAGAAGGGGGCGGAACCTCGATGACCGAGGTGTAAGAACCGCTGAACGGCAGCGCCGTGCCGCCTCGCGCCGCTGTTTGAGCCGGCCCCACGCTTGCGTTCGTGGGCGACGTTGGCGAATTCAAGGCTTGGTCGCTGCAGGCGGCCGCGAACAGACACACGCCGAGAACGATCAGTCGCATAGGGAACTCCCTCTCGTTGAAAGAAACGACGCGGATAACGGCCGCGGGCTGGTGCCCGCACACGCATTGGAGCGACGAGTCACAACAGCGGCTATTTACCGCCGCTCGGCGCTCATCCTGCGGACCGGGTGATTCCGGTCCTCGCTCGGAGAGGCGAGAACCCTGGGCAATAACTTGAACGCGCCTGAAAATCGGGCGCAAAACCCGCATCTCGAGGCCGCCGCACGGGGTCGCTGGCGTAGAATGAGCGGGTTGGGCGCGGCGGCTAATCCGACGACTCTCTTGTTGGCGTGGGGGCGGGGCGACGAAACCGCGCTGGATCAACTGATACCGCTCGTCCATGACGAGCTGCGCCGGCTGGCGCGGCGGCACATGGCCGGCGAGCGCCCCGGCCATACACTCCAGGCGACCGCGCTCGTCAACGAGGCGTACCTCCGGCTGATCGAGGTCAATCAGGTGCGGTGGCAGAACCGCGCGCACTTCTTCGCGATGGCGTCCAGGGTGATGCGGCGCATCCTGGTGGATGCTGCCCGGGCCCGCGGGTTTCAGAAACGGGGTGGCGGCGCCGAGAAGGTATCGCTGGACGAAGCGCTCCTCGTCTCAGGCGAGCCCCGTCAGGACCTGATCGCGCTCGACGATGCCCTGAATGCGTTGGCGGCGTTCGATCTACGAAAGAGTCAGGTGGTGGAAATGCGATTCTTCGGCGGGCTCAGCGTCGAGGAAACCGCCGAGGCGCTCCACGTGTCCGCCGATACCGTGATGCGAGACTGGCGGTTGGCCAAAGTGTGGCTGGTGCGGGAGCTGAGGGGTGAGCAGCTCGAGGGCGGGTGACCGCTGGGAGGCGTTTGATCGATCTCGACCAACGCTCAACCGGGCGATTGCCCAATGAGTGACGATGGATCCTGAGCGTTGGCGTCGGATTGAAGAACTGTACCAGTCGGCCGTCGACTCCGACGTGGCCGAACGAGCGACGCTTCTCGCGAACGCCGATCCAGAGCTGCGTCGCGAGGTCGAGTCGCTGCTGGCGCAACCCACGACGGGTACCCCGCTGGATCGGCCAGCGTTCTCCGCGCTGGATCGCCTGCAGGTGGAGACCGGCGCCCTGATCGGCCCGTATCGCATCGAGGGACTGCTCGGCGAAGGCGGGATGGGCGTCGTCTACCGGGCGTTCGACCCGAAGCTGCGGCGTCAAGTCGCCATCAAACTCCTGCCGGATCTCGCCGACGCCGCTGCGCGCCACCGATTTCAGCGCGAGGCGCGAACCGTCACGGCGCTCAATCATCCACACATTCTCACGGTGTATGACGTCGGCGAGCACGATGGACGGCAGTACCTGGTCACGGAACTGGTCGACGGCGGAACGCTTCGGAGCTGGGCGGAGGCGGAGAAGCGGTCGTCGCGTCAGATTGTCGACGTGCTCGTCGGCGTGGCCGACGGGCTCGCGACCGCGCATGGAGCCGGCATCATTCACCGCGATATCAAACCCGAGAACATCCTGATCGCGAAGAACGGCTATGCGAAGCTGGCGGACTTCGGGTTGGCCAAGCTGTTTCAACCTGGCGCAGAACCCACCTCGACGCGCCAGCGTGGCCATCCCGCCCAGCCGCCCCGGGATGATCGCGGGAACCATTGGCTATATGTCGCCCGAGCAGGCATCGGGGAACCCGGTGGACGCTCGCAGCGACATCTTTTCCTTCGGGGCTGTCGTGTACGAGCTGTTTTCCGGGCAACGGCCGTTCTCCGCCAAGTCCGATCTCGAGGAACTGCAGCGGATTGTTCACGGCACGCCGGAGCCGCTGGCCGGAGAAATCCCCGTGCGGCTGCGAATGGTCGTTGAAAAGGCACTCGAGAAGGATCCGGCCGAACGCTACCAGACGGCGCGGGAGATGGTCATCGACCTGCGTCGTGCGTCCCGCCAGACCGGGAGCGGTGACGCGGCGGAAACGCGGCCACCTGAGAAGACCGGTGATGGCTCGCGAGCGCTGGAGATCACGTCCGATCCAGACGCTCGACCATCTCGCCAGTCGCGCCTCTCCCGCCGCGCGGCGGCCGTCTGGTTCATCGGCGGCGTTTCGATCGCAACCGCAGTGGCACTCGCGCTCGTTCAGCCGCGGCCGACGCCGGCGGCGTTTGGGCAAATCCGTGTGCAGATTGATCCTGGAATCCGCCTGTCAGAACTCTCCGCGTTCTCGATCTCTCCCGACGGTCGACACCTCGTGTTCGCGGGCGCGGGTGAAGATGGCATCGGGCGCTTGTGGATCCGGAGCATGGATGCACTGGCACCACAACCATTGTCAGGAACGGAAGTGGCTCTTGGCGGCCTGACCCCGCCCATGTTCTGGTCTCCTGACAGCCGATTCATCGCCTACGACGCCGGCGGACAGCTCAAGAAGATCGACGTGCGGGGCGGCGCACCGCAAAAGGTATGCGACTTGCCCCTGTTGGCTGTAGGAGGGGCATGGAATCGCAGCGATGTGATCATCGTTGGAAACGCGAACGGAGGTCTCATGCGGTGCGCGGCTTCGGGCGGACCCGCGTCCGTTGTGACACAGGTCGATTCCTCCCGAGGCGAGAGCACGCACCTCCTCCCGTCCTTCCTGCCTGACGGCAAGCATTTTCTTTACTTGAGCGTTTCGAGGAGTGCACCGGAGATGACCGGTATCTACGTGCGGGCGCTCGATGTCACTCCCGAGGAGCCGACCTCCCATCGCGTCCTGACCACGGGCTTTGGTGCGGCCTACGTCCCCGACGTCGCGTCGGGCATCGGCCGCCTGCTCTTTGTCCGGGACTCGACGCTGTTCGCGCAGCCCTTCGATCCAGGGCGGCTGCAGCTGTCCGGCGATGCCGTCCGCGTCGCCGAGCCGGTTGGCTCGGGTCTGGACTGGGCCTTCTTCTCGGTCTCGACCAACGGCGTCCTCGTATTCAGAGGGCCGGACGAAGACCGCCAACTCACGTGGTTCGATCGTCGAGGCAACATCCTTGGCCGCGCCAGTGAACCAGGTCGATACAGCGGGCTGACTCTCGACCCGAGCGAGACTCGCGCTGCCGTGGTCAAGCAAGCCGATCGGGCAACAGCCGACCAGGATCTATGGCTCCTGGAGCTATCCCAATCGAGGCCATCCAGGTTGACGTTCGATGCGAGGCTCGAAGAGTCCCCGGTGTGGTCGCACGATGGCAGCCGAGTCTTCTTCAACGCGACAGGGACAGCGGGATCGCTGTTCGAGCAGTCGCTGAGCGGAACGGATGCGGCGCCCCTGCTCCAGACCGGGGACCACAAGATTCCGACCAGCGCGTCATCCGATGGACGTTTTCTGCTGTACACCGTCATGAGCCCGAGAGCGACACGGTTCGACTTGTGGGTGCTTCCCCTGAAAGGTGATCGCAAGCCGTTTCCGTTCGTGCGCCGCGAATTCGATCAGCTGCAAGGTCAGTTCTCACCTCACGGACGGTGGGTTGCGTACGTCTCGAATGAATCCGGGCGCCACGAGGTGCTTGTACGGCCGTTCACGCCTGCCGGCGCGGCAGACGCGGTCGAGAGCTCGGTCGTGTCCAAGGGTGGAGGCACGTCGCCGCGCTGGGGGGCAAACGGCAAAGAGCTCTACTATCTCGCGCCGAACGGAACGGTCACATCAGTTGCCTTCGCCACTGATCGCGGTGTGCCGACCGGCCCTCAGAGAGTCCTGTTCCAAGTCCCTGGAGCCGATGCCGACTGGGCTGTCACCAGGGACGGCGAACGGTTTTTTCTCGCCGTGCCTGCCGGCCGCAGCACGCCGTCGCCGTTCACGGTCGTCTTCAACTGGCAGGCGGCTGTGAATCGATAGTGGCCCCTCACGGCGTCATTCTCGAGCCCGACCGGGGCTGACATTCTTCTCTTCAACGCGCGTGGCACGTCGCCAAACGATGTGGCCGCTCTGGAAAGCATCCTCCGCGAGCGGAGCTTGCGCTATGCAACCGCAGACTCCGAAAAGCTCAGCGGCGCAACGCTGTCGCGATTAGCCGATGTCTCCTACGCTTTCGGAGCTTCTGAAACCTCCCGCCGGCGAACGCGCCGAGCTCGCGATGGTTTTGTCGGAAAGCCTCTCTGAGGCCGAACGTGTAGGCGAGCTCGGGTTGACGCCAAAGAAGGCCGCGGCGCTGGATCGGCGCTGAATGGAGCACGTTCAGCGGGATGAGTCCGCGATTCCATGGAACGATGTCCGCCGCAGGTTGATGGAGTGGGAGTGACACGACGGGCATGAGGCAGGGGCGCTATACTCAACGAAAGGTTGCAGATAGCCATGTCCAACCAGACGCCAGTCGTACACCGCGACCCTGAGATCCTCGGCGGCACTCCGGTTTTTGTCGGAACCCGGGTGCCCGTCAAGTCGTTGTACGACTACCTCGAAGCCGGGGATTCGCTCGACGAGTTTCTCGAGAGCTTTCCTTCGGTCACTCGCGAGCAAGCAGTTGCGGCTCTTGAACTCGCGCGCGCGATGACCGAGGCGCATGCGACTGCTGCTCGATGAGTGTGTGCCGAGGCCTTGCTGCGTGATCTGACCGGCCACGACGCACATCACGTCGTCGATCTGGGTTGGTCGTCCAAGCGCAACGGTGAACTCCTCAGGCTTATGGTTGCGGAGCACTTCGAGGCGCTTTTCACCGTCGATAGGAACTTCCCGTTTCAACAGAACTTGCGCGCGAGCGGCATTGCCGTCGTGATCGCGGTGGCCCGCACGAACCGTGTGAAGGAACTGCGTCCGCTCATGCCGCAGGTTCTCGACGCCCTTCGGATCGTGAAGGCCGGTGAGGTCGTCAGCGTTGGTGACTAGAGGCGTCCTCCAGCACTTGAAAGAAACTTGAAACTTTGCGCACGAAACGGGCCGTTGACGACCGACACCGCCCGAAAGTCAGTGCGAAAACCCCAACAAAACCGACGCAACCGGAGACCGTCGAAGTCTCCGGCTGCGTTTCTCAGCCACGGGACCGGGGTTCGAATCCCCGTACCGGTACCAACTTTCCATCCCGCAAGCTGTCAGTGACTTGTAGCGGATTCCCGGGCGGGGTCTTCGCCGCGAGCGAAGCTCTGTTCGGTGGATCATCGTCTCTTGCAGCCACTCGCCATAACCCCTTCCATCGCGGTGAGCAGATCGACGTCATTAATCTTAGTAGGGAAGCCCGTCGGGATTTGCCGGCGGCAGGACGCCATCCGAACGCCACTCCATCAGCGTGGCAAAGTTATCTGCCAGGACCTCCTCGGGATGGATGATGAACGAGGAGTTGCGCAGCATCAGGGGGACCAGTTCGTGTTGCCAAAGTTGTATTGATCAGATCGCCATTGCCGTCGCGGAGAGCTGACGCCGCTTCCGCAGGTGTCTGGAGCACCACTTCAGTGGAGCGCCGACGGGCGCTATGTGTTCGTGGAGCGCACCAACCTGCCCGTTGTGATTGAACGCGTGAGATTGCCACCGGGCGTCGCGAGGATGGAAGACGCTTCGGCCCGCGACATGGTCGGCATCGATCGAATCTTTCCAATCGCGCCGACGCCCGATGGCAAGAGCTACTCCTATACGGCCACGCGGAACATCTCGGATCTGGTGGCCGTGTCCGGCGTGAAGTAGCGCGACGCGCAGTCGTGGCATCAAGGCGGCTCGCGTGCAGCGCATCTTTCGTCGATCGTCCACCGACTTACTTGGATTC
>CAWHNN010000029.1:0-175603 GCA_963830815.1 uncultured Acidobacteriota bacterium
CAGCCAATTGCTCGCCTTCGATCCCAGGAACAAGAAGCTCGCGCAGGTCACGAAGTTCACCGACTTCGACGTCAAGACCCTCGACGCCAACGCCGGCGCCGTCGTCTTCGAGCAGGCCGGGCGGGTGCACACGCTCGATGCGAAGAGCGGAAGAGTCAAGCCGTGGACATCACGCGCCGCGGTGACTTCCCGTGGATGATGCCGCGGTGGGAAGACGTCACGAGCCGCATCTCCAATATCTCTCTGTCCCCGACCGGCAAGCGCATCGTCGTCGAAGCCCGCGGCGAGATTTTCACCATCCCGGCCGAGAAGGGTGACATCCGCAATCTCACCAACTCGAGCGGTTCCGCCGAGCGCGACCCGGCGTGGTCGCCCGACGGCAAGTGGGTTTCGTACTTCAGCGACAAGTCCGGCGAGTACAAGTGATCATCGAGTCGCAGGACGGCCTGACGCCGCCGCGCGAGGTTGCGATTGCGAACCCGAAGCACTACTACACGCCGTCGTGGTCGCCAGACTCGAAGAAGCTGCTCTTCAGGGACACGGATCTGAAGGTGTGGGTGCTCGACGTGCCAGCGGCCAGGCGAAGGTCGTCGGCCGCGATCCATGGATGGTGCCGCAGCGGACGCTGCAATCCCGTGTGGAGCCCGGACTCGAAGTGGGTTGCCTACGCGGGCCGCCTGAACTCGCTCTATCGCGCCATCTTCGTGGGCAACATCGAGACGGGCGAGACCAAGCAGGTGACCGATGGCCTTGCCGACACGATGTTTCCGGTGTGGGATGCCAACGGCAAGTACCTCTGGTTCCTCGCGTCGACGACGTTCGGGCTGGGATCGCAGTGGCTGGACATGACTCGTACGACCGCGAGGAGACGTTCGGCCTGTACTTCGCGGTGCTGAAGAAGGGTGAGCCGAGCCCGCTCCTTCCGGAGAGCGACGAGGACCTGGGCGTCGGGAGCGCGCCGCCCGGAGGTGGCGCGCGGTGCGGCCGCCCCGGGACGAGGGCACCGGCGAACCGGCTGGTGAGCGGGAGGCTGCGCCGCGCACGCCGCGCGCGCCAGTCACCGTGCAGATTGATTTCGATGGCCTGCCGCAGCGCATCGTGTCGGTGCCTGGTGTTCCCGAGAGGCAGTACACGCAGCTCAAGGCGGGCGCGCCGGGAACGGTCTACTACCTCGAAGCCGGCGCCGGCGGCGGCCGCGGCGGTCGCGGTGGCGGTGCGACACTGCATCGCTATCGTCTGAGCGATCGTCGTGCGGCGTTGTTTGTCACGGGCGTGGCCAGTACGATCGTCAGCGCCGATGGCCGCAAGCTCCTCTATCGCACTGGCGGCGGCGGCGGGGGCGGGGGCGCGGCGGGCGGTGCGGCGGCGGCGGCGTCAACCTGTTCCTGGTCGATGCCGATCGCAAGCCGCCGCGGCGGGGCAGGGCCGGCTCGACGTGCCGCTGCGGATGTATCTCGAGCCGCGCGAAGAGTTCAAGCAGATCTTTGCCGAAGGCTGGCGCAACCAGCGCGACTACCTTTACGTGACCAACGTGCACGGCAGCGAACTGGCCGCAGATGAAGGAGATGTACGGCGAGCTCCTGCCGTACGTGAACCACCGCGCCGATCTCAACTATCTGCTCGACAACATGGGCGCCGAGATTGCCGTCGGCCACTCGTACGTCCGCGGCGGCGACATGCCGACGTGCCTCCATCGCCAGGCGGTCTCCTTGGCGCCGACTTCGTCGTCGAGAACGGCCGCTACAAAATCGCGCGCATCTACGACAACGAGAGCTGGAACCCCGACTTACGCGCGCCGCTCTCGGCTCCCGGAGTCGACGTCGCGGTCGGCGATTTCATCCTCGCCATCAACGGCATCGAGCTCCGGGCGCCGGACAACATCTATCGCCTGCTCGATGGCACCGCGAACCGGCAGACCGTGCTGGGCCTGAACAGCAAGCCCGTGATGGAGGGCGCGCGGCAGGTGACGGTCGTGCCGACGGCGAGCGAACAGGCATTGCGCACGCGCGCCTGGGTCGAGCACAACCGCCGGCTGGTCGACAAGCTGTCGAAAGGTCAGCTCGCCTATGTCTACGTCCCGAATACCGGGCAGGGCTGGCTATGAGAGCTTCAACCGCTACTACTTCGCGCAGCAGGACAAGAAGGGCGCCATCATCGACGAGCGCTACAACGGCGGCGGTTCGGCCGCCGACTACATCGTCGACATCCTCGGCCGCGACTTCGACGGCTACTTCAACAACGTCGCCGGCGACCGCATGCCGTTCACGAGCCCATCGGCCGGCATCTGGGGTCCGAAGGTGATGATCATCAACGAGATGGCCGGGTCGGCGGCGACCTGATGCCGTACATGTTCAAGCGGCGGAAGATCGGTCCGCTCATCGGCAAGCGCACATGGGGCGGGCTCGTGCATACGGCGGACACGCCGGCGTTCATCGATGGCGGATCGATGATCGCGCCGCGCGGCGGCTTCTTCACGCGCGACGGCAAATGGGCCGTCGAAAACGAAGGCGTTGCTCCTGACATCGACGTCGAGAACTGGCCGAAGGATGTCGTGGCCGGCAAGGATCCGCAGCTCGAGCGCGCCGTCGAGGAAGCGATGAAGCTGTTGAAGGCGCAGCCCGGCAACCGGATGACACGAGCCTGCGCCGCCGGAATGGGGCAAGCGTAAGACCGGATAGAGAAGGAGACCAGCTTACATCGTAGATTGGTCTGGTGCGCCGACGGCTATTCTGCTGCTTCGCCGACGTTCAGCTGCAGAAGCCGCGGCCCCTGACGCTCGGTCCTCTACGGCTACGCGCGGCTCCGACGATCCAGTCTGCTCTCGCTTTATCTCCCTTACTCCCGACGATCGGTTCCAGGTCCTGCGTGAACTCCCGGAGCACGTCCTTATTTTTGTCAGTCCGGCGCGAGCGTTTGTCATCGCGCGACAGAAAGTTGTCCGCGGTGACGCGGTGGCGTTTGCCGCGGCAGCTCTCCATCGGCGTACTTGATAGCGCTTGGACAAACCGGTACGGTTGTGCTGCATCGCCAACAAAAATGTCGAAGCGAACGCGGTGTACGGCTGAAATTCCGGTGCTCGTCCCAATCTGTTGTATCTTCGCGTCACCATTTTCTGAACGCGAGCGCCCGATCCTGGCCTGCCGCACGATCCCGAACTCGACTCACGGAGGCACCATGACGACGACTCCCGCGCGCCGAATCCTGCGCGTCATTCCGGCACTCTTGCTCCTGCTCGTCGTTTCCGGCTGGCCGGCCGGAATCGCAGGTCAAGCCGCGCCGCAGGCGCCGGCCGCGAACTGGGCCGACACCGTGCTCAAGCAGGAAAGCTACGCGCAGCCGCCGCAAGGAGCTCGTCGACGCCGTGCTCGCGCCGCGGCACCTGAACATCACCCTCGCGAATCTGAGTCCCGACAAGAGGTGGTTCCTCGACGAGATCGGCGACGGTCCGGTCGTCATGAAGACCTTCGCCAAGCCTTTCCACGAGCTCGGCGGCGTGTTCATCGACTACAAGGCGAACCGCGCTCGCGCGCTGACCGTCCGCAACAACATCGGCATTCAGCTCATCTCCGCCGCCGACGGCGCGAAGAAATCGATCCAGATTCCGGCCGGCGCCCGCGTGTCCAATGCCGTATGGTCGCCTGATAGTTCGAGCGTCGCATTTCTTGTCCACACCGACGATGCGACGACGATCTGGATCGCGGATGTGGCGACTGGCAAGTCGCGCCAGCTGACGAAGACGCCGCTGCTCGCGACGCTGGTGACCTCGCTTCGAGTTCACGGCTGATGGCAAGCAGATCGCTGCCGTTGTCGTGCCCGACGGCCGCGGACCGATGCCGCCGGCGCCGACTGCGCCTGACGGGCCGACCGTCAAGATCGCCGACTCCGAAAAGAATCGCCTGCGGACGTTTCCCAGCCTGATGTCGACGACCTACGAGAAAGCGCTGCTCGAGTGGCACACGACTGGTCAGGTCGCGCTCATCGACGTGCAGAAGGGTGCGGTCAAGAAGGTGGGCTCGCCGGTGATGGTGCGCGCCATCGATGCCTCACCCGACGGCAAGTACGTGCGCGTGACGCAGATGCTCAAGCCGTTCTCCTACGACGTGCCGGTCGCGAGCTTCGGCCAGGTCGAGGAAGTGTGGGACGCGCGACGGCAAGATGCTCACGAAGCTGACCGACCGCGCCGATCAACCTCGGCGTGCAGGACGACTCGCAGCCGCCCGCCGATCCGCCCGCCGCTGGCGGCGGCCGCGGCGGCGCGAATCAGGCCGGCAAGCGCGACATCGCGTGGCGGACCGACGGTCAAGGCTTGACCTACCTCGAACAGGAGCCGGCGCCGCGCCGGCGGCGCGCGGGCGCGGACGTCGCGGCGGCGGCAGGTCGCGGGCGCAGGGCGGCCGCGCGCCGGCGGCGCAGGAACGGGGCCGCGGCGCGCGTGCGCCGGAGCGCAAGGACCGCCTCTATCAGTGGAGCGCGCCGTTCGACGAAGCGAGCCGAAGGTGATGTTCGAGAGCAACACGCGCATGAACGGCCTCCGCTACTCGCCGGACATGAAGATGATCTTCTTCAGCGAGCGCGCCGGTCAGAACACGGTTGAGTATGCCGTGAATCTGGCCGAGCCCGCGCAGCGCTACACGCTCGCGCGCTATCCCTTCGATGACGTCTACGCCAATCCCGGTGCGCTCGTTGGCACTCGCAGCGTTGGCGGTGGCGGCGGCCGCGGCGGCGGGGGTGGCGGTCGCGGCGGCGGTGGCGGCGGTACCGGACCGGTGCAGCTGTCGGCGGATGGCGCGAGCGTCTACTTTCAGGGCACGGCGTACGACAAGAACCCGAACGACGTCGGTCCGAAGACGTTCATCGACAAGGTCGCCATCAAGACAGGCGAGAAGCAGCGCATCTACGAGAGCGACAACAAGAACGTCTACGAGCGCGTGTCATCCGCGCTCGACATCGAGAGCGGCCGCTTCATCATCGCGCGCGAAGGCCCGAAAGAAGTGCCGCAGCAGTTCCTGATACAGAACGGCACGCGCACGCAGCTGACGAAGAACCAGGACTACACGCCCGATGTCACCAACGCCGTGTCGAGCGCCTGACCATCGAGCGGCCGGACGGATTCAAGTTCGAGACGACCGTCACGCTGCCGCAGGGCTATCAGAAGGGCACGCGCCTGCCGGCGATCTTCTGGTTCTACCCGCGCGAATTCCAGGACCAGGACGCCTACGACCGGCCGGATCGCACGTTCAACAAGAACACGTTCCAGGCGTTCGGCCTGCGCTCGATGGAGTTCTTCGTTCGCCTCGGCTACGCCGTCATCGAGCCCGATTCACCGATCGTCGGCCCGGCAGGGCAGATGAACAACAACTACGTGCACGATCTGCGCAACAACCTGGCGGCGGTCATCGACGAGCTCGATCGCCGCGAGCTCGTGGATCGCACGAAGCTGGCGATTGGCGGCCACAGCTACGGCGCGTTCTCGGCGGTCAACGCCATGGTGCACACACCGTTCTTCAAGGCCGGCATCGCCGGCGATGGCGCCTACAACCGGACGCTGACTCCGCTCGGGTTCCAGAGTGAGCGTCGCGACCTATGGGAGGCGCCGAACGTCTATCTTGTCGATGTCGCCGTTTCTCTACGCCAATAACATGACCGGCGCGCTGCTGATGTATCACGCGCTGGCCGATCAGAACGTCGGAACTGATCCCGACGAACTCGATCCGGCTGTACCACGCACTGAACGGCCTGGGAAAGACGACGGCGCTCTACATGTATCCGCTGGAGGATCACGGTCCCGTCGCGAAGGAGACGCTGCTCGACCTGTGGGCACGGTGGTCGGCGTGGCTCGACAAGTACGTAAAGAATCCGGAAAAAGCCGGAGGCGAAGAAGCCCGCGGTGACAGACCCTTCGCAATTCTGAATGCTGAACGATGTTGAATGCTGAATGAACGTCAAAATTCATTCAGCATAGCACTCAAACTTCAGCGTTACGTCGGACATGCCGACGATCGGGTACAGACCTGGAGCCCTCACCGCCAAGGAAGAACGGCGCATTGCGCATCGTCTGCGGCGGCATCTGCTCATGCGCCACGTGTCGCTGACTACAGTTTCTTCGTCGTGATCTTGACGTTGGTCATCACCTTGCGCACGGGCGCCGGCTTGCCGACCTCGAGCCACTGGTCCATGAAGTTCCAGTCGGTGAGGCCATCGTCACTTTCCGGCTCGAGGAGGTAAGCGGCGAGCAGCCCGAGCGGCTGCGCCAGGCGAACGACGCGCGTTCCGGCCGGGACCGTGACCTTCCCGCTGGTGTACTGGCCTTTGAGCTTGACCTCGTTGTGTCCCTGAAACGGCTTGGGGGCCTTGGTGATCTCCTGGACCACGAAACTCGAGACCTCGGTCGCGACCGGCGCGGTCAGCTCTTCGACAACGATCCCGTGCTGTTTGAGCTTGTCGACGATCGGCTGGAACGCGGCGTCCGCCGGCAATAAGTAGAGGCGCCCCATCGGCACGCTCCGCGTCGGCGCGAAGTACGCGTAGTCCTCCATCAGCTCGGGCTTGTAGCTGTCCTCGATGGCGACGGTCATCGGCCGCTGGTTGCGCGGGTTGACCTCCTGTTTCACTTCGCCGACGAGAATCTCCACTGGCTTGGGCAGCGGCCGCAGCTCGTACTCGACGCCAAGAGGCATCTCGCTCGTGCTCTGCGCCCGCTTCATCCACTCGTCGTCGAGCGATTTGGTGAGGGCGATGATCTCGGCTCGGTGGCTGTCGACGTAGGCGAGGATCTCCTCGACGAACTGTTCAGTGACTTCGATGCGGCGCTTGAACGAGAGGTATGAGTACGCCTCGGAAAGGATCGTGAGCCGATTGCGGAAGCCAACGTAGTTCTGACCGGCGCGCGGCCGATGATCGAAGGTATTCCAGCGGCGCAGCGCGCCAGGCGCCGCGCTGCCGCGGCCGAAGTTGCCGTAGTAATAGGCGCGCACCTTGTGCTTCGTTTCGAGCGACTTCATGATCGCCGGCATCATCGTCTCGCGGTGATAGTTCAGGGTGGTCGGAGGGAGCGAGAGGTTCAGCGGGATCGAGTGCGTGAGGTGGTAGCCGTGATATGAGCCGTTGGTCGTATGCAAGTCGACCATGAGGTGCGGATCCCAGGCCGTGAAAGCGGCGGCGAGCGCGCGCGCCTCGGCGGACTCGAGCTTCATGTAGTCGCGATTGAGATCCAGCCCCTTCACGTTCTCGCGGCGACCGACGCCGGCGACCGGGCCGTATTGCGCCGTCCGGTTCATGACGTCGACGGCTTCGTTGCCATCGATGTTGTAGATCGGGGCGATCACGATCACCATGCGATCGAGGAGCGGCCGGAGATCGCCACTCGTAAGGCGGCGCATCAGGACTTGAACGGCTTCCTTGCCTTCGACTTCGCCGCCGTGGATGTTGGCGAGGAGGAAGACGACTGGCCGTCCGGCCGGCTTGTCTGCAGGACGCGCCACCGCCGGATTCGACAACGTCACGAGCGGCATCGTCCGGCCCTCTTCCGTCGTACCGAAAGACATGACACGCACGACCGGTGATTTCGCCGCCAGCGCCGTCAGGAACGCATTCACATCCTCGAGGCGGCTCGTCTCCTCGAAGTTCGTGCGCTCCGGGCGTGTCTGCAACGGATCGGGTGTCTGCTGAGCGATCGGAACAGCTAACGCCAGCGTGGATAGTGCGAGTACCAGGGCAGTTCGAATCATGCGGGGTGGTGGCTCCGTGAGGGTGGACGAGCCGGTATTCTGTCATTTGCGGCGCATGGCGTCCATTGAACGAGTGGTCCGTTGTAGCCGTGGAGAGCGGATCTAGAATCGGCGCATGTCTGTATTTACAAATTCCGCGAGAGGCGCCGCAGAGCAGGCCGGCGACTACGTCGGAGCGATCATTGGACTCGTTGGCGAGCGCGACCCGATGGCCATCCTGCGCGCGACTCCTGGCGAGTTGGGACGCGCGATTGCAGGACTATCCGCAGCGCAGTTGCGGCAGCGTGAGAAGCCAGAGAAGTGGTCGATCGCGCATGTTCTGCAGCATCTTGCCGATGCCGAGCTGGTGTGGGGCTGGCGCGGGCGTTTGATCCTCGCGCAGGACCGCCCGGTGATCACCGGCTACGACCAGGACCTGTGGGCCGATCGTCTTGGCTACGACGAGGTGGAGCCGGAGCAGTCGATCGAGACGTTCACCGTGCTGAGGCGCGGCAACCTGCGACTCCTGGAGCGCGCCACGCCCGCCGACCTCGAGCGTGTTGGTGTGCACGCTGAGCGCGGCGAGGAGAGCATCGAGCACGTGCGCCGGCTGAACGCTGGCCACGACCTGATGCACCTCGGTCAGATCGCACGGATCCGCGGCGTCGTCTCTGCCGGCTGAAGTGCCGAGTTGTCTCGCTGTAGATGTCAGGGCTTGCGTTCGGCAGCGAGCGCGTCCTGATATTCCTTCAGCGCCTTCTTCACTTCCTCGCGCGCCTTCGACTGAGCGCCGTCCTTCGACTTGAGTTTCCCCGCCAGGAAATTGAGCACGGGCAAGACCGGGCAGCAGGGATACATCGACGTCGCGCGAAAAAGGTCGGGCGTGACCTGTTCGAGGAACTCGTGGTGAGTCAGGCCGCGCACCGGGCGCACGTGTGCCGAAGCGTAGTTGCCCTGCCACAGAAATTCGTACGGCAGCGGCCGCTCCTTGATGTCCATGCGAAAGATCGGCGGCAGGGTCGGATCGGTAGACAGAACCGTCACTGATGAGGGGGGTTCCTCGAGCGCGCGCCGGATGCGATCGAGCGAGACGACAGGCGCCGGTTCGGCTGGCGGAGGCGGAGCCTGTTGAGCCTGGTCCGCAAGCATCAGGGCGATGAGCAAGTGCATCGCTGTCTCTCGTGGTTAGACGGCGCATACAGCGGCCTGGCCGGGGCGCGCGATCTCCCGTGGCATAATCCCGACGGCGCCGCTGGCTTTGGGGCGGCCGAGGTTGTGCATGAGCGATCATCAGTCCCGCGCGGTTTCCCGTCGCGATCATTGTCATCTTCATCCTGTCGCTCGTGTTGCCCCTTGGCACGATGCCGACAACGTGGGCGCAGGCGCAGCGCCGCCTCGCAGCGTCAGCTGCTCCGGCCTACTATCCGGGGCGATTCGACTGGCAGAAGCAGACGGCGGAGCAGGCGCGCGTCGACACCTCCAAGCTCGACGCTGCGATGAAGTTCGCCAGCGCCAACGAGAATCCGGCGACCAAGGATCTGGCGGTCGACTTGGCGACGACGTTCGGGCGGGAACCGTTCGATACGCCAATCGGTCCGGTCAAGCCGCGAGGACCGCTCAGCGGCATCATCATCAAGAACGGTTACATCATCGGTGAGTGGGGCGAGACGGCGCGCGTCGACATGACGTTCAGCGTGACGAAGAGCTTCCTCTCGACGGTCGTCGGGCTGATGGTCCAGAAGGGACTCATTCGCGACGTCACCGATCCCGTGAAGGACTACATGCCGCCCGGCGATGCCGCGGCACTTTTCGAAAGCCCGCACAACTCGAAGATCACGTGGGAGCACCTGCTTCGCCAGACCAGTGACTGGCAGGGAACGATCTGGGGGAAGCCCGACTGGGCTGACCGGCCCGAAGGGCAGACCCCAGCTGATTGGCCGAATCGCAAGCTGAGCGAGCCAGGCACGCGTTACAAGTACAACGACGCGCGCGTCAACGTGCTCGCGCTCGCCGCCCTGCACGTTCTGCGAAGGCCGCTGCCCGAATACTTGCGCGAGGAGATCATGGAGCCGATCGGCGCGTCGAGTACCTGGCGCTGGTATGGCTACGAGAACTCGTGGGTCGACATCGACGGACGGCGGCTGCAGTCGATGACCGGCGGCGGGCACTGGGGCGGCGGCATGTTCATCTCGACGCGCGACATGGCCCGCTTCGGCTATCTGTTCCTACGCAACGGCAAATGGAACGATCGCCAGATCGTCTCGCAGAAATGGATCGAAATGGCGCGTTCGCCGGGACCGGCCAACGACGGCTACGGTTACATGAACTGGTTTCTCAACTCGAGCCCCAAGCCGGCGTTTCCCAACGCGCCCGCAAGCGCGGTGACATTCCAGGGCAATGGCAGCAACATCATCTATATCGACTGGGAGAACGATCTGGTGGTCGTCGTCCGCTGGATTCGTCAGAGCGCATTCAATGAGTTCATCGGCCAGGTGCTGAGCGCCGTCGGCACCCAGGGACAGCGCTGACTGCTGTGGCCCTCAAGCCCGTCGAGCTGCTCGTCTTTGGCCCTCACCCCGACGATCTCGAGATCGGGCTCGGCGGCAGCGTCGCGAAACACGTCGCTGATGGCTATCAGGTTGGACTGTGCGACCTGACTGCGGGAGAGATGGGCAGCAACGGCACGGTCGACGAGCGCCTGGCGGAAGCCGAGGCCGCGCGCGCGGTACTTGGCGCCGCGTGGCGCGTGAACCTGCGCTGGCCCGACCGCGCCATCGGCAGCAGCTCCGATCACATTCGTGATGCCGCTGCGCTCGTGCGGCAGGCCCGTCCACGCACGGTCGCCATCCCCTACGAGTCCGACCGTCATCCCGATCACGTCGCCGCGAGCCGGGTGTTGACGGAAGCCGTCTTCAGTGCCGGCCTGCGCCGGTTTGACGCCGGCACTGACGACGCCGCATGGAAGCCGGAGTGGGTCTGCTATTACTTCATCAACGATTCAATTCGTCCGTCGTTCGTGGTTGACGTGTCGAGCGTGTACGAGATCAAGCGCCGTGCGCTGCAGTGCCACGTGAGCCAGTTCAAGGTCAGCGGCGAAGCGGCGGTGCAGACCCGGCTGACGTCACCGCTGTTCCAGCAGCTCGTCGAATCGCGCGATGCGCAGTTCGGCGCCCTCGCCGGCGTCTCGTTCGCCGAGGGCCTCGTGGTTCGCGATCCCCTCCTGCGACCGAACCTGTTCAGATGAGAGACCCTGCTTGAATATCGGAATCATCTGCTACGCCTCCGTCGGCGGCAGCGGCATCGTTGCCACCGAGCTCGCGAAGACACTGGCGACCCGTGGCCACGAGGTGCATCTCGTCAGCACCGACCCGCCATTCCGCCTCGGCGACTATCAGGCCGGCCTGATGTTTCACCAGGTCAATACGCCGAGCTATCCACTCTTTCGCGAGCCGCAATACGTACTGTCCCTCGCGAACAAGGTCGTGCAGGTCGCACGCGAATTCCAGCTCGAGATCATCCACGCGCACTACGCGATCCCGCACGCAACGGCGGCGATCCTGTCTCGGCAGGTGCTCGAGGCGAGCCATCACCTCGTCCCGCGGGTGGTCACGACGCTGCACGGGACCGACATCACGCTGGTCGGGAGCGATCCGTCGTTCTCTGAAATCGTGGCCTACTCAATCGAACAGTCGGACGGTGCCACGGCGGTATCGGAAAGCCTTCGCGACGCGACTCGCGCGTGAACTGCAGGTGCAGCGGCCGATTGAAGTGATTCCCAATTGCCTCGATTGCGATGTCTACCGCCGTCGCGACGTCGTGCATCTCCGCCAGCGGTTCGCGCCGGACCCGGCGACAAAGCTCGTCATACATGTCTCGAACTTTCGGCCGGTAAAGCGGATCGACGCCGTCATGCAGGTGTTTGCCCGCATCGCCAACGATGCGCCGGCGCGTCTGCTGCTCGTGGGAGACGGTCCGGAGTTGGGCACCGCGTACAGGCTCGGCCGCGAGTTGGGCGTGGCTTCCGCCGTCGAGATGCTCGGCGCGCAAGAGGACGTGATTCCATTGCTCTCCGCATCCGACGTCTTTCTATTGCCGTCGGAGCAGGAGAGTTTTGGCTTGGCCGCGCTCGAGGCGATGGCGTGCGAAGTCCCGGTCGTCGCGTCGAACGTCGGCGGCCTGCCGGAGGTCATCGAGCACGGCGTGACCGGCTTCCTGCACGAGCCCAACGATCTCGACGGAATGGCGGGCAGCGCCCTCGCTTTGCTCTCCGACAGTGCCCTGCATCAGCAGATCGCGAAGGCGGCGTGCACGCGGGTCCGCGAAGAATTCTGCGTCAATCGCGTCGTCCCGATGTACGAGGAATATCTACGAGCGCGTACTCGCTCGCTCCTGACCAGGAGGAGAGCTGCATGATCAAGTCGATCGGTCTGTGCGTCCTGGTGAGCCTGGCGATCGCGCCGGCGGCGCTCGCCCAGAAAATCACGAAGCAGACGTTCACCTCTGACGGCAGCGAACGCACGTACTACCTGTTCGTACCCGACCGCGCCGGGACAAGCCCGCGCCGCTCGTGTCCTGCTGCACGGCTCCGGCCGCGACGGCAGGATGCTCGTCGAGCACTGGCAGTCGCTGGCCAGGAAGGAAGGCCTCGTGCTCGCCGGCCCCGATGCCACCGGCGCGCCGGCTGGAGCATGCGCGACGACGGCCGTTGCTGTTGCGGCACTTGATTGAGCAGTGCAACCGACTACGCCATCGATCGCCGCCGGATGTATGTCTTCGGCATCCGCCGGCGCGATTCACGCTATTACGATGGGTACCAGTTAAGTATTCGCTGCCGTCGCTGTGCATGCCGGCGCGGTCTCGCCCGGCATGGTGCCTTACATCTCCCGTGCGCCCGGAAGATTCCCATTGCAGTGTGGATCGGGACAACGACGCCAACTTTCCATCAAGCAGGTGCGGACAAGCCTCGAACTGCTCACGCGGCAGGATTTTTCCGTCGAAGTCACTGAGATGCGGTCATACGCACGACTACTACGGGCGATACGGCGAGATCAACAAGGGCTGGCTGTTCCTGTCGTCGAGGCAGCTCGACAAGGATCCGCAGTACCAGGATTATGTCCTCGGGCGCTGAGCCTATAATTGAGACTCTTCTTTTTCCAGCTGTTCTCTTCGCTACGAAGGGATCTATGACAAAACACGAGGTCGCACTCGTCGTGCCAATTCTTGCCATGGCTCTGGTTGCACCGCCGACGCAGGCACAGCAGGCGGGACCGCCGCAACCGCCGGCCGCAGCCAGGCGCCCCCACACGACAGAGATTCACGGCTACACGCTCAAGGACGACTATTTCTGGTTGCGCGACAAGGCGAACCCGGAGGTGGTCAAGTATCTCGAGAGTGAGAATGCCTACACCGAAGAGCTGATGCGGCCGACCAAGTCGCTGCAGGAGACGCTCTACGGCGAGATGCTGGGACGGATCAAGCAGACCGACTTGAGCGTGCCCTCGCGCATCGGCGACTACTTCTACTACTCGCGAACCGAGGAGGGGCGGCAGTACCCCTACATGTGCCGGCGCAAGGGAAGCATGGAGGGCGCGGAAGAAATCCTGCTCGACATGAACGCGCTTGCTGAAGGCCACAAATATCTCGGGCTCGGCGCCTACGTCGTCAGTGACGATGGCAACTGGCTGGCGTATTCAACCGATACCACTGGCTATCGCCAGTACAGCCTGCACGTGAAGGACCTGCGCAAGGGACAGGTTCTTGCCGAGAACATCGAGCGCGTCGGCTCAGTCGTGTGGTCCACTGACAACCGCACCCTCTTCTATACGACCGAGAACCCGGTTTCGAAGCGATCGGAAAAGTTCTGGCGGCACGCCGTTGGAGATCCGGTCAGCGACCTCGTGTACGAGGAGAAGGACGAGCTCTTCGATCTCGGCGCCGGCCGATCGCTCGACAAGAAGGCGATTTTTCTCGCGAGCTATGCGAAGACGTCCACGGAAGTCCGTTACCTGCCGGCGGACGCGCCCACTGCCAGCCCCAGGGTGATTCTGCCGCGTGAGGCGGGGCACGAATACGATGTCGATCACTACGGCGGTGTCTTCTACATCACGACCAACAAGGGCGCCAAGAACTTCAAGGTCGTCACCGCACCGATGAACGATCCGTCGGAGAAGAACTGGCGCGTCTTCATCGATCACAATCCTGCGATTCGCATCAACGGCCTGACGTTTTTTGCCAACCACATCGTGGTGTCTGAACGCGAGGGTGGGCTGACGCAGCTCAGAGTCATCGACCCGAAGACGAAGCAGTCGGCTCGCATTACCACCGACGAGTCCGACTTCGCCATTTCGCTCGCCAGCAACCCCGAGTTCAACACCAGTACGCTGCGCTTCAACTACCAGTCGATGGTCACCCCGTCGTCGGTCTACGACTTCGACATGACGACGCGTGAGAAGAAGCTGCTGAAGCGGCAGGAAGTATTGGGTGGCTACGATCCGGCGAAGTACGAGGCGCGGCGCGTATGGGCGGACGCGCGCGACGGCACCAAGGTCCCGGTCTCGATCGTCCACCGCAAAGGCATCGCTCTCGATGGCAAGGCGCCGCTCCTGCTCTATGCGTATGGCTCGTACGGCGCTTCGGGAGCGCCGACGTTCTCGTCGAATCGCTTGAGCCTGCTCGATCGCGGCGTCATCTTCGCAAACGCGTATATCCGCGGCGGCGGCGAGATGGGCGAGGAATGGCGGGAACAAGGCAGGATGATGAAGAAGCTGAACACGTTCACCGACTTCATCGATTGCGCCGAGTATCTCGTGAAGAACCGCTACACATCTGCGGAACGTCTCGTCATTCAGGGCGGCAGCGCCGGCGGCCTCCTCGTTGGCGCTGTGACGAACATGCGGCCGGACCTCTTCAAGGCCGTTGTCGCGCAGGTGCCGTTCGTCGATGTGATCAACACGATGCTCGACGCGTCGCTGCCGCTGACGACCAGCGAGTATCTCGAGTGGGGCAATCCGAACGAGAAGCCGGCGTTCGACTACATCATGAGCTATTCGCCGTACGACAACGTCAAGGCTGCGAACTATCCCGCGATGCTGGTACAGGTATCGCTGAACGACAGCCAGGTGCCGTACTGGGAGGGCGCGAAGCTCGTCGCCAAGCTGCGCGCGACGAAGACGGACAAGAACGTCCTGCTGTTGAAAGCGAATATGGGCGCCGGGCACGGCGGCTCGTCGGGCAGGTATGACGCGCTGCGCGAGCTGGCGTTCACGTATTCCTTCATGCTGTGGCAGATGGGCGTGCCCGTCGCGGCGACGCCGACGGCGGCGGGCCATTAACATCTCCGTAGTGTCCGGCTTCAGCCGGGACGTAACGACGCGAATGATGTCCGGCTAAAGCCGGACGCCAACGGCACATATGATCAACGGCGCGCACGCCATCATCTACAGCAGCAACGCCGACGCCGATCGCGCCGTTCTCCGCGATGTCTTCAAGCTGCCGCACGTGGACGCGGGGCGCAGGCTGGCTGATCTTCGGGCTGCCGCCGGCTGAGATCGCAGTGCACCCCTCGAAACGCAACGACCTCCACGAGCTGTACTTCATGTGCGACGACATTGCGGCGCTCGTAGCGGAATTGCAGCGCCATGACCTGCCGTGCGCGCCGATCCAGGATCAGGGCTGGGGGCGTGTCATCCGTGTCACGCTTCCCGGCGGCGGAACGCTGGGGATCTATGAGCCCCGGCACGCGCGGCCCGATCCGGTGGCCGCTGCGTACCGCATGCTCCCTTGCGACGTGATGACGGGCCGGTCCTTTCGGCGATGAAAGTTGCCCTCCTGTGGTGCGTGGCGCTCGTGGCCGCGGCGTCGCTCCTGATAGCCACCGACTATCGTTCGCGCGATCCGGACTCGGCGCTCTATGCGCGCATCTCGGCCGAACTTGCGCAGCCAGCCGGCGTCGCAATGGATTGCGCCGCAGTGGGGAGGCGCCTGGGATCAACACGGACTCTTCCGCGAGCATCCTGTCGGCATCCTGCTGCCGTCAGTGGTCCTCATCCGGCTTGGCGTTCCCGGCGCGCAGGCCGCCTACATCGTCAACATGATCTATCAGGCGGCAGTGATCGCGCTCATCCCGCTGCTGGCCGGTATCGTCCTCCGGGCGACGGAGGCACGGCCGCTCGCGTGGGTTCCACCACGATTTCGAAATCCGCTCTGCGTCGAGCGTTGGATAGACCGCTTGCTTCATGCGATGGCCGACGCGGATTAGCTTTTCCTGAAGACAGCTAACCGGCGCTGTGGAGAGGGAGGGCGGGCCTGAAACGGCCCTTGTGTTGCCTCGGAACCGGCTGATGCTCACTGTCAGCACTCCAGGCTCGATCGACACGTTCAACAGACCCTCGGCTATTCCCGTCTCGCCGTCGACGTGGTACACGATCGGGCAGGTTCGACTCGACCGTCGCCGAACGGACGGATCGCAGGAAGACCATTGTAGGTGAACTGACTCAGGCCCGTCGCCGCCGAAGCGGCCACACATGTGCCTCTGGAACCCGGCTAATGCTTCCTATCTTTCCCCCGAGTATATTCAGCGAGTGCAGACGGAACGGAAGAAGGGCGCGGCCCTGGCCTGGCTGGCCGCCTGGGCCGTCACGGCGCTCTTGATCGGCGTCGTCCACTACGAGAGCCGCGATCCTGACTCGCAGCTGTACGCGGGGATTTCAGCGCGGCTCGTGCGCGAGCCGATGGTGCAGTGGATTGCGCCGCAGTGGTGGGGGTTCTGGAACAGCGAGGGGCCGTACTGCGAGCATCCAGTCGGGATGTTCGTCGTTCCGGCACTCCTCGGCCGTGCAGGGTATCCGCCTCTGCAGGCCGCCTACGCCGTCAACGCGCTTTA
Organism: uncultured Acidobacteriota bacterium; assembly: GCA_963830815.1. GTDB lineage: Bacteria > Acidobacteriota > Vicinamibacteria > Vicinamibacterales > 2-12-FULL-66-21 > DATBJJ01. The sequence goes on from CAWHNN010000029.1 coordinate 16,588, forward strand.
TCAGGTTGCGAGCTTCGCGCTCGTGACCTTGATTGCCGCGAGACTGGTTCCGCGGTCTGCCGTCGCGCTCGGCTGCATCCTGCAGCTCCTGCCGATTGCCTTCGTCTTCCGGGTGCGCGCCAATCAGGAGTACGCCGTGCTCGCCGGATTGCTCTTCGCGATCTACGCGACGGAGCGCGCGCGCACGCGGCCGCCATGGATTGCGGGTATGCTGGCAGGCTTCTGCGCCGTCCTGCTCGTCAAGGGCGTGTTCGCCTTCATGGTGCCCGTTGCGTGCGGAATCTGGCTGGTGAGTCGCGCGGCCTCGAACGCACGACCGCGTGCGGACTGGGGCGCGTGGTCAGGCTTGGCTCTGATGCCTGTCGCGGCGTTCATCGTGACCGTAGGATACGAAGCGGCATACGTGAAGGTGACGGGACGCTCCTTTTTGGAGATCTACAGGAGCCGCCAGTTGCCAGAGGACGCACTCGCTCCGGGTTCCCTCGTCTGGCGAGTCGTGTACACGGCGAGCTGGTACGCCGCGAGGATCATCTGGTATCCGTTTCCATGGAGCCTCATAGTGGTCGCGGCTGCGGCCGGTTGCGTGCGGCGAGGTCAGTGGTGGCCTCCCAAGAGCGCGGCCGAGAGCTCGGGGGAGAGGACTGCCGGGTGGCAGGGTGCCTGGTTCGCGATCGTCACAGCGCTCGCGCTGACGGCTACTTTCTCGGTCGCGCACCGAAAGGCGGACCGTTACATCTTCCCGGTCTACTTTCTCGTAGCGGCAGCCGGAGCTGGCGCAGCCATGCATCGGTCCGAGGTAATGCGGAGGATCGCTGATAAGCTCGACCTTCAGTGGATGCCGGCCGCGCTCTATCTAGCCCTGGTCCTTCTTACTCTGATTTCGAGCGGTCGGCTTCCCGTGGTCACGTTCTGGCGAAGCTGAGCCGTATTTTGGGCTTTGCTGGCGCTGACCGTCGCCAGCGCAACGCCATGGCCCGAGCGGAACCGCCGATCATGGCCGGTCGTCGTCGCGGTGCACCGTGGCTGGGGAGAAGGCGGGGAGGCAGACTGCGACGTACTCGGCGCCTTCCGGCTCTGGCGTGCTGTAACGGACCCATTCTCCCGCCGCGGTTACGACCGCCTGTCCGGCCCTGACCTCGAGCATTCCCGACTCGTGCTCCACGCGAAGCATCCCCTTCAGCACAACCGTAATCTCTTCGAACTCGGGCCGCTGGCCGGGTTCTTCCCACCCTGACGGCGAGAGCATTTTGGCAACGCTAACTCCCGCAGTTCCAGAGTTTACGCGTCCAACGAACTCTTCAATGCGCTTCGGTTTCGTCCCGACTGCCTGGACGACAGCCGGGGCGGCGATCAACTTGGGCATGGGGGATGTTAGATCGGTAGTTCGGTAGCTCGGTAGTTCGGTAGTTCGGTAGTTCGGTAGTTCGGTAGTTCGGTAGTTCGGTGTTCGGGCTGCTTTCGGCTAGTTCGGAGCTCCCGAGCCCCGAGCCCCGAGCCCCGAGCCCCGAGCCCCGAGCCCGAGCCCGAGCCCCCGAGCCACCGAGCTACCGAACTACCGAACGACCGAACTACCGCCCCCGATAACCGCTGAGGCACCGTTTCTTGAAATGAAGCTGGTACGTGCGTAGCCGATTACCAACCTTCTAATAAAGGAGCGACGCCATGAATCGCGACGAAGTCGAAGGCAAGGCCAAGGAAGTCAAGGGCAAGGTCAAGCAGGGAGTCGGTGATCTCACTGACGATGAAAGACTTAGGGACGAAGGCGAGGCCGACCAGGCCGAGGGTGAGGTCCAGGGCGCTTACGGAAAGGCCCGCCGCAAGGTCGGTGAGGCGATTGAAGACGTAGGCGAGACAATCAAGCGGTAGTACACTTCCTCTTCGCACCCGTCAATTGCGAGGATTTCAGCAAACGCCGCAAGGGGCTTGATCCCCCTGCGGCGTTTTGTTATATTCGCAAGGTTCTGGTCGGCCCTAGGACACCCTATCTGGGGCCTGATTCCAAGACGCGGCACGCTGCTCGCGCATTCGCAGAACGCATAGCGATTGTGCGCCCGTGCTGTATCGCCGACGCCTCGGCATCCGAGGCGCAGCATCATCAACCTTTTAGGGTAAGTCAGCTCCAGGTGCCGGGCCGTTTTGCGGCTCCCTAGGCTTGGAGCACCGAACCTGACGCTTCGCGCGAGCGGAGTGAAGGGCATGGCCGTCATCGGCAAAGCGGCGTGAGCCGTCGAACCGTGACAGTTTTTGCGCGCATGGACGCGCGAGAACGCGCTTGGAGTACGCGCACGAACGTGCGCCTGGAGTAAAAGTGCCGACTATCAGCCAGCTGGTGCGCAAGGGACGCGAGAAGGTCCTGACCAAGACCAAGAGCCCGGCGCTGCAGGACAGCCCGCAGAAGCGTGGCGTCTGCGTCCGCGTCTTCACGCAGACCCCGAAGAAGCCGAATTCCGCGCTGCGCAAGGTCGCCCGCGTCCGCCTGACGAACAAGATCGAGGTCACGACCTACATTCCGGGTGTCGGCCACAACCTCCAGGAGCACTCGCTCGTGCTCATCCGCGGCGGCCGTGTCAAGGATCTCCCGGGCGTTCGCTACCACGTCGTCCGTGGCACGCTCGACGCCGTTGGCGTGCAGGGCCGCAAGCAGGGACGTTCGAAGTACGGAGCGAAAAGACCGAAATCGTAATGCTGAATGTCGAATGCTGAAGCTGAGAATTCTGACTTCAGCGTTAATTCAGCATTCAGCACTCAGCATTCAGCACTGTAAGGATCGCCCAGAGATGCCAAGACGACGAGAAATCGCGAAACGTGAAGTGCCGCTCGACCCGCTGTACAGCAGCGCGCTGGTGACGAAGTTCATCAGCACGTTGATGCGCGGCGGCAAGCGCAGCACCGCCGAGCAGATCATGTACGCCAGCCTCTCCACGATTCAGGAGAAGACCGGCGACGATCCGCTCAAGGTGTTCAAGAAGGCGGTCGAGAACGTCAAGCCGGCGCTCGAAGTGAAGTCGCGGCGCGTCGGTGGCTCGAACTATCAGGTTCCGGTCGAGGTCAACCCGAATCGCCGGCTGTCCCTGAGCATCCGCTGGCTCGTCGGCTACGCGCGCGAGCGCGGCGACGGCAAGACGATGAAGGAAAAGCTCGCCAACGAGCTGATGGACGCGGCCAACCTCCGCGGCGGCGCCGTCAAGAAGCGTGAAGACGTGCACCGCATGGCCGAAGCTAACAAGGCCTTCGCGCACTATCGCTGGTAACGGGCAATGCCGAGAGAAACACCGCTTGTTCGCACGCGCAACATCGGCATCATGGCCCACATCGATGCCGGCAAGACCACCACGACGGAACGGATCCTGTTCTACACGGGCATCACGTACAAGATTGGTGAAGTCCACGACGGCACCGCCGTCATGGACTGGATGGAGCAGGAACAGGAGCGCGGCATCACCATCACGTCCGCCGCGACGACCTGCTTCTGGCGCGAGCACCGCATCAACATCATCGATACGCCTGGCCACGTCGACTTCACCGCCGAGGTCGAGCGCTCGCTGCGCGTCCTCGACGGCGCCGTCGCCGTGTTCGACTCGGTCGCGGGCGTCGAGCCGCAGTCCGAGACGGTGTGGCGCCAGGCCGACAAGTACCGCGTGCCGCGCATCTGCTTCGTCAACAAGATGGACCGCATCGGCGCCGACTTCAAGCGCACGTTCGAGCAGATCGTGGCGAAGCTCGGCGGCAATCCGGTGGCGATTCAGCTCCCCATCGGCTCCGAGGACAAGTTCGTCGGCGTGATCGATCTCGTGCAGATGAAGGCGATCACGTACAAGGACGAGACGATGGGCGCCGACTACGTCGTGTCGGAAATTCCGGCCAACATGCTGGAAGAGGCGCAGAAGTATCGCGAGCAGCTGATCGAGAAGGTCAGCGAGGCCGACGACAAGCTCCTCGAGAAGTACCTGCACGGCGAAGAGATCACCGAGGCGGAAATCAAGGCGGCGCTGCGCAAGCGCGTCAACAGCTCGGTGCACACGGAAGGCGAGAAGGCGGAGCCGGCCTTCGTCCCGGTCATCTGCGGCTCGGCGTTCAAGAACAAGGGCGTGCAGCCGCTGCTCGACGCCATCGTCGACTACCTGCCGTCGCCGGTCGAAGTGCCGTCGATCAAGGGCTTCGATCCCGACAAGGGCCCCGACACGATCATCGAGCGTCCGGCGTCAGACGACGCGCCGTTCTCGGCGCTGGCGTTCAAGATCATGACCGACCCGTTCGTCGGTCAGCTGACGTTCATCCGCGTCTACTCCGGCGTCATGACGGCCGGCTCGTCGGCCTTCAACTCGACCAAGCAGAAGAGCGAGCGTCTCGGCCGTCTGCTGAAGATGCACGCGAACAAGCGCGAAGAGATCAAGGAAGTCTACGCCGGTGACATCGCCGCGGCCGTCGGGCTGAAGAGCGTTTCGACCGGCGACACGATCTGCGACGAGAAGAAGCCGGTCGTGCTCGAGTCGATGGACTTCCCGGAGCCGGTCATCTCGCTCGTCGATCGAGCCGAAGACCAAGGCCGACCAGGAAAAGCTCGGCGTCGGCATGCAGAAGCTGATGGCGGAGGACCCGACCTTCCGCGTCAAGACCGACCAGCAGACCGGCGAAGTCGTCATCTCCGGCATGGGCGAGCTGCACCTCGAGATCATCGTCGACCGCCTGAAGCGCGAGTTCAACGTCGAGGCGAGCGTCGGCCGTCCGCAGGTTGCCTACAAGGAAACGCTGACGCGTCCGGCCGATGGCGAGATGAAGTACGCCAAGCAGACGGGCGGCCGCGGTCAGTTCGGCCACGCGAAGATTCATCTCTTCCCGGGCGAGCCCGGCTCCGGTTACATCTTCGAGAACGACATCAGCGGTGGTTCGATTCCGCGCGAGTTCATCAAGCCGATTGACGAAGGCATCAAGGAAGCGCTGACGCGCGGCATCCTCGCCGGCTATCCGATCGACGACGTTCGCATCGTCCTCTACGACGGTTCGTATCACGACGTCGACTCGTCGGAAATGGCGTTCAAGATTGCCGGTTCGATGGCGTTCCAGGACGCGGCGAAGAAGGCCCGTCCGGTGCTGCTCGAGCCGATCATGCGCGTCGAGGTCGTGGTGCCGAAGGAGCACCTCGGCGGCGTCATGGGCGACCTGTCGAGCCGCCGCGGCCAGATTCAGTCGCAGGAAGATCGCGGCGGTACGCAGATCATCAACGCGCGCGTGCCGCTCTCCGAGATGTTCGGGTATTCGACGGATCTGCGGTCGAGCACGCAGGGCCGCGCGACCTACTCGATGCATTTCGATCGCTACGAGCAGGCGCCGAACAACGTGAGCGAGGAAGTCGTCGCGCGCGTTCAGGGCAAAACGTAGAAAGCAATTTCGAATGCTGAATGCTGAATGCTGAATTAAGATCATTCAACATTCATTCAGCATTCAGCATTCGACATTCAGCATTGCAAGGATCAACTAAGTGGCTTCTTCTGCATTCAGCGACAAGATTCGTATCCGCCTGAAGGCGTACGACAACCGGGTGCTCGATCAGTCGACGACCGAGATCGTGGACACCGCGCGGCGCACCGGTGCGCGCCTGGCTGGGCCGATTCCGCTGCCGACCGAGAAGAACAAGTGGACCGTGCTGCGATCGCCGCACGTCGACAAGAAGTCGCGCGAGCAGTTCGAGCTGCGCACGCACAAGCGACTCATTGACATCTTCGAGCCGACACCGCAGACCGTCGACGCGCTGATGAAGCTGGATTTGCCGGCGGGCGTGGACGTCGAAATCAAGGCGTTCGGCAAGGAACATAAGTAAATGGTTACCGGAATCATCGGCAAGAAGATCGGCATGACCCAGGTGTTCGGGCAGGATGGCACGGCCACGCCCGGCACCGTGATTCAGGCCGGCCCGTGCGTCGTCGTCCAGGCCAAGGGCAAGGCGACCGATGGCTACGAGGCCGTGCAGATTGGTCTCGTCGAGGATCGGCCGGCGCGCGTGCGCAAGCCGCTGGCGGGTCACTACAAGAAGGCCGGCGTGCCGCCGACCCGCGTTCGCCGCGAGGTCAAGGAAGCGCCGGGCAGCGAGGCGATGAAGGCGGGCGACCAGGTGCTCGTGACGGGCGTGTTCGCCAGCGGCGATCGCGTCGACGTCATCGGCATCAGCCGCGGCAAGGGCTTCCAGGGCGTCATGAAGCGCCACAACTTCCGCGGCGGCGCGGCGACGCACGGCTCGATGTTCCATCGCGCCCCCGGATCGATTGGCGCCTCGTCGTTCCCCTCGCGCGTCGTCAAGGGCATGCGCGCGGCGGGCCGGATGGGCGGCGACCGCGTCACGACGCGCAACCTCAAGGTCGTGCAGATCGACGCCGAGAACAATCTCCTGGTGCTCAAGGGCGCCGTGCCTGGCGCGCCGGGCGGATACCTCATCGTGCGCAAGGCGATCGCGCGCAAGCCCGATCCGAAGCCGCAGATCGAGAAGCCGTCCAAGGCCGTCAAGGGGAAGAAGTAGGCCATGCAGATCGACATCGTCAACGGCAAGAACGAGAAGGTCGGCGCGCTCGACTTGAGCGACGACCTGTTTGGCGGCCGCATCAAGTCCGGGCTGATCTGGGAGGCGGTCGTTCAGGAGAACGCCTCCGAGCGCCGCGGCACGCACGCCACGAAGAACCGCGCGGCCGTCAGCGGCAGCGGCAAGAAGCCGTGGCGGCAGAAGGGCACCGGCCGGGCGCGCGTTGGCGAAATCCGCAACCCGCTCTGGCGCAAGGGCGGCACCGTGTTCGGACCGATGCCGCGCGAGCTACAGCTACGACCTGCCGAAGAAGGTGCGCCGCGGCTCGCTCGTGGCGGCGCTGGCGCAGAAGCTGAGCGACGGCGCAGTCATCGTCGTCGATCGCCTCGAGGGCGGCGATGGCCGCACGAAGGCGACGGCGGAGATGCTCAAGCGCATCGGCGCGGTCGGCAAGACGCTGGTCATCGACGTCACGCCCGACGAGAAGTTCACGCAGTCGGCGCGCAACATCGCCGGCGTCAGGCTGGTGCCGAGCAATCGCGTCACCGCTCGCGACATCATCGACACGGCACGCGTCGTGGCGACGAAGGGCGCGCTCGAGAAGCTGCAGGAATCGCTGGGATAGCTGGAAGCTGACATGAAACTCACAGACGTCATTCGGCGCCCGCTCGTCACCGAGAAGACCACGCTCATCCGTGAAGGCAACCGGACGGTGGTGTTCGAGGTAGCGATCGGCGCGACCAAGGTTGATATCAAGCGCGCGGTCGAGAAGCTGCTCGGATCGAAAGTCGAAGCGGTGCGGACCGCGATCGCGCACGGCAAGTTCAAGCGCCAGGGCCGCTTCATGGGTCAGCGATCGGACTGGAAGAAGGCCTACGTCAAGCTCAGGGAAGGCGAGAAGATCCCCGAGTTCCTCGAGGGCGCGTAAGCGCTGCAGGCCGGACCAGGACCGAAGCTGGATCAGGAAAAAGACGACGATGCCAATAAGAAAGTACAACCCGACCTCACCCGGCCGCCGGTTCCAGACCGTGCAGCTGTTCGATGAGGTGACGACGAGCGAGTCGTACAAGCCGCTCACCGAGCCGCTGCGCAAGTCCGGCGGCCGCAACAACCGTGGCGAAGTGACGTCGTGGTGGCGCGGCGGCGGCCACAAGCGCAACTACCGGATCATCGATTTCAAGCGCGACAAGCGCGACATTCCGGCAACGGTGGCGACGGTCGAGTACGACCCGAACCGTTCGGCGCGCATCGCGCTGCTGACCTACGCCGATGGCGAGAAGCGCTACATCCTGCAGCCGCTCGGCCTCAAGGTCGGGGACACGATTGTCGCCGGCGACAACGTCGACATCCTGCCGGGCAATGCGCTGCCGCTGAAGCACATTCCGCTCGGCACCGAAGTGCACAACGTCGAGCTGAAGGTCGGCAAGGGCGGACAGATTGCCCGCAGCGCCGGCTCGTCGGTGCAGGTCGTCGCCAAGGATGGCGAGTACGCCTCGGTCAAGATGCCGTCGGGCGAGATTCGCAAGATTCACCATAACTGCCTCGCGACGATCGGCCAGGTCGGCAACGTCGACCACGAGAACGTTTCGATCGGCAAGGCCGGCCGCTCGCGCTGGATGGGCAAGCGGCCGCACGTCCGCGGTGTCGCGATGAACCCGGTCGATCACCCGCTCGGCGGCGGTGAAGGCAAGACATCGGGCGGCCGCCACCCCGTATCGCCGTGGGGTCAGCCGACCAAGGGTTACAAGACGCGCAACCGCAAGGTCACGGATCGCTTCATCGTGACGCGGAGAAAGAAATAGCCATGTCCAGATCGCTGAAGAAGGGTCCCTTCGTCGACGTGCCGCTGCTCGAGAAGGTGGAGATCATGAACCGCGGCGGCGAGAAGAAGGTCGTCAAGACGTGGTCCCGGCGGTCGACGGTGATCCCCGAGATGGTGGGTCACACGCTCGCGGTGCACAACGGCAAGAAGTTCATCCCGGTGTACCTGACGGAGAACATGGTCGGGCACAAGCTCGGCGAGTTCGCGCCGACGCGCGCCTTCAAGGGGCACACGACGAAGGCGGACAAGGCGGCATCCGTGGCGCCGTCAGCGCCGAAGGCGGGTGGCTAACATGGCGGTTCAGGCACACGCGACAGCGAAGTACGTGCGCACGTCGGCGCAGAAGGCCGGGCTCGTCCTCGACCTCATTCGCGGCCGTGACGTGAACGCGGCGCTGGCGACCTTGCAGTTCGCGCGCAAGGGCATCGCCCGCGACATCGAGAAGGTGCTGCGCTCGGCGATTGCCAACGCGCAGCAGAAGGAAGGCTTTGGCGGCGACGTCGAGCGGCTCTACGTGGCCGCGTGCTACGCCAACCAGGGCCCGTCGCAGAAGCGGATCCGCCCTGCCCCGATGGGCCGAGCGTTCCGCGTCGTCAAGCGCACCGCCCACCTGACGGTGGCGGTGACCGAGCGGCCGAGCGAAGTCGTGGTGGCGGCACCGGGTGGAGACGCGCCGAAGCGTCCGCGCGGCGCCAAGCCGAAGGCGAAGCCCGCGGCCAAGCGGCCGGCCGCGAAGGCGAAGGCGGCCAAGAAGACAACGGCGAAAGCCTGAGGCGATTGATTTATGGGACAGAAAGTTCATCCGACAGGATTTCGGCTCGGCTTCAACAAGACCTGGCGCTCGCGCTGGTTCGCCGGCCGCGACTACGCCAAGCTGCTGCACGAGGATCTGAAGCTGCGCGACAAGCTCAAGGAGCGGTTCGCGCACGCCGGCGTCTCGAAGATCGAGATCGAGCGCGCGGCCAACAAGCTGAAGATCGACATCTACACCTCGCGTCCGGGCATCATCATCGGCCGCAAGGGGACGGAAGTCGACAAGCTGAAGACCGAGATCCAGAAGCAGACGAACCGCGAGGTCTTCATCAACATCCAGGAGATCCAGAAGCCGGAGCTCGACGCGCAGCTGATCGGCGAGTCGGTGGCGATGCAGCTCGAAAAGCGCGTCGCCTTCCGCCGCGCGATGCGCAAGGCGGTCGAGTCGGCGCTGCGCTTCGGCGCCCGCGGCATCAAGGTGCGCGTGTCGGGCCGGCTGAACGGCGCCGAGATCGCGCGCTCCGAGTGGTACCTGCACGGCCAGCTGCCGCTGCAGACGCTGCGCGCCGACATCGATTACGGCTTCGCGGAAGCGTTCACGACCTACGGCGCCATCGGCGTGAAGGTATGGCTCTACAAGGGTGAGCGGCTGGTGCCGAAGATTGGCCGTGAAGAGGACTACCGCACGCCGCGCCGCGCGGCGGGAGGCCGCGGAGAGCAATGCTGATTCTGAATGCTGAGTGCTGAATCGAACCTTCAGCCTTGACTGAAGATTCGACATTAGCATTCAGCATTTGCAGGTGTAACTATGTTGATGCCGAAGAAGGTGAAGTATCGGAAGCAGCAGCGCGGCCGCATGCGCGGCAAGGCGTGGCGCGGCTCCGACGTGTCGTTCGGCGACTTCGGGCTGAAGGCGCTCGAACCGTGCTGGCTGACCGACCGCCAGATCGAGGCTGCCCGCGTCGCGATGACCCGCTTCATCAAGCGTGGCGGCAAGATCTGGGTGCGGGTGTTCCCGGACAAGCCGATCACGAAGAAGCCGCAGGAAACGCGAATGGGTAAAGGTAAGGGCGCGCCGGAACAGTGGGTGTGCGTCGTCCGCCCCGGCCGCATCATGTTCGAAATGGAAGGCGTGAACGAGACCGACGCGCGCCGCGCGTTGCAGCTGGCCGCAGCCAAGCTGCCGATCAAGACTCGGTTCGCGACCAGGTTTGCGCAGGAGAAAGCGTCATGAAGGTAGCCGAGATTCGTGACCTCGGCGTCGACGAATTGCAGCAGCGCGTGAAGGAATGGGACGACCAGCTCTTCCGCCTGCGGATTCAGAAGTCGATGGGGCAACTCGAGGCGGGACACAAGCTCAAGGCCCTTCGCCGCGATCTCGCGCGCGTGAAGACGGTGCTGCGCGAGAAGGAGAGTCGGTAGATGGCGAGCAAGGAAATCACCGGCGTCATCGTCAGCGACAAGATGGACAAGAGTGTCGTCGTGGCGGTTGAGCGTCAAATCCGGCACGAGCTGTACGGCAAGACCAGCAAGCGCACGTCCAGGTTCCTGGCGCACAACGAGGCGAACGATGCCAAGGTCGGCGATCGCGTGGCGATTGTCGAATCGCGGCCGCTCAGCCGGCGCAAGCGCTGGGTCGTCACCCGCGTGGTCGAGAAAGCGAAGGGGGTCTAGCCATGATCCAGATGCGATCGATTCTTGACGTCGCCGACAACTCCGGCGCGCGCAAGATTGCCGTCATCAACCCGATCGGCGGCTCGACCGGGCGCTACGCCCGGCTCGGTGACATCGTCACCGCGTCGGTCAAGGAAGCGACGCCCGACGCGACCGTGAAGAAGGGCCAGGTCGTCAAGGCGGTGATCGTGCGCACGCGCAAAGAGCAGCGGCGCAAGGATGGCAGCTACATCCGCTTCGACCGCAACGCTGCCGTGCTCGTCAACGATCAGAACGAGCCGGTCGGCACGCGCGTCTTCGGGCCCGTCGCCCGCGAGCTGCGCGAGCGCCGCTTCATGAAGATTATTTCGCTCGCACCGGAAGTACTGTGACGCCAGACGTGATGGTCGCGAAGGCCACGAATGGCGCCCTTCGCGCTCTTCGCGATTGAATTCGTGAGCAGGGAACAATGTCGAAACTAGCAACACCGATTCGCCGCAACGACAACGTGGTGGTCATCACCGGCAAGGACCGGGGCAAGCGCGGTCGCGTGCTCAAGGTCGATCCGGCGAAGAACCGTCTCGTCGTCGAGGGCGTGAACTTCATCAAGCGGCACACGAAGCCGAACCCGCAGCGCCAGATCAAGGGCGGTGTCGTGGAGCGCGAGGCGTCGCTGCATGCCTCGAACGTGCAGCTCGTGTGCCCGGAATGCGACAAGCCGACGCGACTCGGCCGCAAGATTCTCGGCGACGGCCGCAAGGTCCGCATCTGCCGCAAGTGCGAGGGAGTGGTCGACAAATGAGCCGCTTGAAAGAGCGTTACGACAAGGAAGTCGCGGCCGCCCTGTCCAAGGAGTTCGGCTACAAGAACGTGATGGCGATCCCCAAGATCACGAAGGTGGTCGTCAACATGGGGCTCGGCGAAGCGACGCAGAACGCGAAGATTGCCGATACCGGCGCCGACGAGATCGCGCGCGTGACCGGCCAGAAGCCGGTCATCACCCGCTCGAAGAAGTCGATCGCGCAGTTCAAGCTGCGCAAGGGCATGCCGATTGGCGCCATGGTCACGCTGCGCGGCGAGCGCATGTGGGACTTCCTCGACCGCCTCGTGGCGGTGGCGCTGCCGCGCGTGCGCGACTTCCGCGGCGTGTCGCCCAAGGGCTTCGACGGCCGCGGCAACTTCACGCTCGGCCTCAAGGACCAGCTGCTGTTCCCCGAGATCGACTACATGAAGGTCGACAAGGCGCGCGGCATGAACATCTCCGTCGTGACGACGGCGAAGACCGACGAAGAATCGCGAAAGCTGCTGCAACTGCTCGGCATGCCGTTCCGGCAGGCATAGGGCGCGACGACAACAAGCGCCTGCGGCCGAGCGCGGCGACGGAGTGCAGTCCCGCGCAGCGGGACCGCCGAGCGAGAGCGAGCGGGTGGGCCGCGAGCACTGAGAAACGACAAGGCAAAACATGGCCACGACTGCAAAGATCGCCAAGGAAGCAAAGACGCCGAAGTTCAAGGTCCGGCTGCGTAACCGCTGCCAGCGCTGCGGCCGCCCGCGCGCCTACCTGCGCAAGTTCGCGCTGTGCCGGTTGTGCTTCCGCAAGCTGGCGCTCGAAGGCGATATCGCCGGCGTGACGAAGAGCAGCTGGTAGCTCAGTCGACAGTCTTCGGTCATCGGTCGGCAGTCGGTGGACGACTGAGACTGGTGATGGAGACTGGTGACTCGAGACTGAAGACTGTCGACTGACGACTGAAGACTGAAGAGTTCAAGAGATATGACCGATCCAATTTCAGACATGCTGACGCGGATTCGCAACGCGACGCTCGCCCGCCAGGCGCGCGTGGAGATGCCCTCGTCACGGCTCAAGGTGGAGATCGCGCGCATCCTCGAGTCCGAGGGTTACATCCAGGGCTTCAAGGTGCTCGACGTCGAGCCCGGAACACGCGTCCAGGCACTGCTGCGCGTCTTCTTGAAGTACGGACCGCGCGGCGAGCGCGTCATCACCGGCATCCAGCGCGTCAGCCGTCCCGGCCGCCGCGTCTACTTCGGCCGTGACGACGTGCCGGAAGTGCTCGCGGGGCTTGGCACCAGCATTCTGACGACGTCGCGCGGCGTCATGACCGGCCGCGAGGCCGTCAAGACCGGCGTCGGCGGCGAAGTGCTCTGTAACGTGTGGTAGGTGGCAATGCTGAATGTCGAATGCTGAGTGCTGAAGTAAAGGCTGAATTCAGCATTCACTTCAGCATTCAGCAGTCAGCATTCAGCATTGCAAGGATCAAGAAGAGATGTCACGAATTGGAAAGAAACCGATCACGGTCCCGAAGGGCGTCAAGATTGACGTCAAGCCGGGAGTTGTCGAGGTCAAGGGGCCCAAGGGCACCCTCAAGCAGGTGCTGCCGGCCGGCATTGGCTTCGAGCTCGAGGGCGATACGCTGAGCGCGCGGACGATCGGAGAAGATCCCGGGCTCGGAAAGTTTCACGGCCTGGCGCGCAGCCTGGTGGCCAACGCCGTCGTTGGCGTGACCGAGGGCTTCCGTAAGGATCTCGACATCGTCGGCGTCGGCTACCGTGCCGAGGTCAAGGGCAAGCAGGTCGTGCTCGCGCTGGGCTACTCGCATCCGGTGGTGTTCGACATCCCGAATGGAATCGACGTCGCCATCGACAAGCAGACCCACATCACCGTGACCGGCATCGATCGTCAGCAGGTCGGCCAGGTGGCCGCCAACTTCCGCCGCATGCGCAAGCCCGACCCGTACAAGCAGAAGGGCGTGCGCTACACGGGTGAAGTGCTGAAGAAGAAGGCTGGCAAGACCGGGGCGAAGTAGCTGAGAGCCGAAAGCTGAGAGCTGAAGAGTCATGAAGATCAACACCAAGAAAGATCGCCGTCGTCGCATCGCGCTCCGGCAGCGTCAGCGGATTAACGGAACGTCCGAGCGGCCGCGGCTGCACGTGTTCCGCAGCGTGGCGCACACCTACGCGCAGGTCATCGACGATTTCACCGGCACGACGATCGCGTCGGTGGCGACGACCGAGCCGGCGCTGAAGCCGCAGCTGAGCGGTCCGGCGCGTCCGGGCAACAAGGCCGGCGCCCAGGTGCTGGGAAAGACGATTGCTGAACGCCTGATTGCCAAGGGCATCAAGCGCGTCGTGTTCGACCGCGGTGGGTTTCTCTATCACGGTCGTATCCGCGCGATTGCCGAAGCGGCGCGCGAAGCGGGGCTGGAGTTCTAATGATTGAAACCAGAGAAAAGATCGACGCGTCGCAAATCGAGCTGAAGGACACGGTCGTCAACATCAGCCGCGTCACCAAGGTCGTCAAGGGCGGCAAGAACCTGAGCTTCAGCGCGCTGGTCGTCGTCGGTGACGGCCACGGTGTGGTCGGCTTCGGTGTCGGCAAGGCCAAGGAAGTGCCGTCGGCCATCAAGAAGGGCATCGAGGCGGCGAAGAAGTCGCTGATTCGCGTGCCGCTGCAGGGCACGACTGTGCCGCACCCGATTGTCGGGCGCTTCGGCGCCGGGCAGGTGCTGCTCAAGCCGGCGCCGGACGGCACGGGCATCATCGCCGGCGGCGCGGTCCGCGCCGTAGTCGAATCGGCGGGCATCCAGAACGTGCTGACGAAGTCGCTCGGCTCAGCCAACTCGCACAACGTCGTGCGCGCGACGTTCGCTGGTCTCGCGGGATTGAAGGATCCGAAGGTCATCCGTCGTCTGCGCGGCAAGGAAGAAGAGGAAGAGGCCGTCAATGCCTAAGGGAAAGAAATCGGCGGTGGCGAGCGACGCCAAGCGCCTGAAGATCACGCTCGTGAAGAGCCCGATCGGCTTCAACAGCGATCAGGGCCGCGTGGTGACGAGCATGGGCCTGCGCCGGATCAACCATTCGGTCGCCCTCCTCGACACGCCGGAGACGCGAGGCATGATCCTCAAAGTGCGCCACCTGGTGGTCGTCGAATAGTTTGTAGTAGTCCGGCTGTCAGCCGGACCAGATCGAGGAACGTCATGGACCTGAGTAATCTGCGGAAGCCCGAAGGCTCGACGCATTCCAAGAAGCGGATTGGCCGCGGCCAGGGGTCTGGCAACGGCAAGACCGCGGGACGCGGCCACAAGGGCGCGAAGTCCCGGTCGGGCTTCAAGAGGAAGCGCGGCTTCGAAGGCGGCCAGATGCCGTTGCATCGGCGCGTGCCGAAGCGCGGATTCCACAACATCTTCCGCGAAGAGTACGAGGTCGTGAACCTCGACACGTTGCAGGAGCGGTTCGAGGCTGGCGTCGAGATCACGCCCGAACTGCTGCGCGAGCGCGGTCTCGTCGGCCGCACCGGACAGGTGAAGATCCTGGCGCGCGGCGACATCGCGAAGGCGCTGACAGTGCGTGCGCACAAGTTCAGCGGCAAGGCGGCCGAGAAAATCGCGGCCGCGGGCGGGAAGGCGGAGGTACTGGCGTAGCTAGCTGTCGCGCAGGACTCGATCCGCGCGCCCAACTCATATGCTGCAAGACAGTCTGAAGAACATCTTCGCCGTTCCCGAGCTGCGCAAGCGCGTGCTGTTCACGCTTGGCCTGCTCGCCGTCTATCGTGTCGGCGGCCACGTGCCTGTGCCCGGGATCAACCCGCAGGCGCTGGCGCTGCTCGCCGAGCAGGCGAAGAACACGATGTTCGGCTTGTACGACATGTTCTCGGGCCAGAACCTGTCGCAGATGACGATCTTCGCGCTCGGCATCATGCCGTATATCAGCGCGTCGATCATCCTGCAGCTGCTGACGGTCGTCTGGCCGTACCTCGAGCGGCTGTCGAAGGAAGGCGAGCTCGGCCGGCGCAAGATCACGCAATACACGCGCTACGGGACGATCGTTCTGAGCGTCGTGCAGGCGCTGGGCATCGCGTTCTTCCTCGAACGGACGACCGAGATTGCCGGCGGGCTGCCGCTCGTCTACAGCCCGGGGTGGAGCTTCCGGTTGATGACGGTGCTGACCCTGACGACGGGATCGGCGTTCGTGATGTGGCTGGGCGAGCAGATTACCGAGCGCGGCATCGGCAACGGCATGTCGCTCATCATCTTCGCCGGCATCGTTGTCGGCTTGCCACGAGCGGCGATCGTCACCCTTGATCAGTTGCGCACCGGCCAGATGGGGCCGATTCGCCTGCTGCTCCTGCTGGTGTTGATGGTGGCTGTCATCGCCGCAATCGTGTTCGTCGAGCGCGGGCACCGTCGCGTCACCGTGCAATACGCGAAGCGCGTGGTCGGCCGGCGGATGTACGGCGGCTCGAGCACGCACATCCCGCTCAAGGTGAATACCGGCGGCGTCATTCCCGTCATCTTCGCCTCGTCGATCCTGGCGTTTCCGGCGACGCTGGCGTCGATGTTCGCCGAAGGCAGCTGGATGCGGAGCCTGAGCGATCAGCTGGCGTGGGGCATGCCGCTCTACAACCTGCTGTATGTGACGGGCATCATCTTCTTCTGCTACTTCTACACCGCGATCATCTTCAATCCCGATGACGTGGCCGAGAACATGCGGAAGTATGGCGGCTTCATCCCGGGGATTCGGCCCGGCAAGCGGACGGCGGAGCACATCGACACGATCCTGACGCGGATCACGCTCGTCGGCGCGGTGTACCTGGCGCTCGTGGCCCTGCTGCCCGAGTTCCTGATCAATGGTTTCAAGGTCGCGCCGATTCCGTTCATCGGTCCGACGCTCGACACCTACATGCCGCGCTGGATTACCGACGGGCTCGGCGTCACGTTCTTCTTCGGCGGCACGTCGCTGCTCATCATCGTGGGCGTGGCCATGGATACCGTCAACCAGGTGGAGTCGCAGCTCATCATGCGCCACTACGACGGGTTCATGAAGAAGACGCGCATCCGCGGAAGACGAGGGCAGTAAGTGCGGCAGGACGCCGGCACAGGCAAGGGCGGCGCGCGTTCGGGTCTCAACATCGTGATGCTCGGCCCCCCAGGTGCGGGGAAGGGCACACAGGCCGAACGGCTGGCGCAGAAGAGACAGTTGCCACGCATCTCGACAGGGGACATCCTGCGCGAGGCGGTGCAGCAGGGAGTCTCGATCGGAGAGGTCGCGCGTCTCGCGATGGACGCGGGGCGGCTGGTCAGCGACGACGTGATGATCTGCATCGTCGAGGAACGGTTGAACCGTCCCGATGCCCACGCCGGGTTCGTGCTCGACGGCTTTCCGCGCACGGTCGAGCAGGCGGCGGCGCTCGATCGCATGGTCGACGGACGCGGACCGCTGGTCGTGCTCGATGTGGTGGTGCCCGAGGACGTGCTGGTGCGCAGGCTGGCGACGCGCCGTATCTGCGCGCAGTGCGGAGCGAACGCCGCGGTCAACTGGACGACGGCGTGCGAGAAGTGCGGTGGCAAGCTCGTCGCGCGCGTGGACGACGGCGACGACATCGTGCGCGAGCGCTTGAAGGTGTATCAGCGGCAGAGCAAGCCCCTCGTCGACTACTACTCGACGCGCGGCACGTTGCGCTCGATCGACGGCAACCAGCCGGCGGATGTCGTGACCGCCGCCGTCGACGCTGCCATCGAGGGGGCTGCGGCCGCTGGAGGTGTAAGGCTGTGATCGTCTGCAAGTCGCCGCGTGAGATCGAGCAGATGCGCCGGGCCAACGTCCTGGTCGCGGAAGTGCTTGCCGAGCTCGCGAGCATGGTGGCGCCGGGCGTGACGACCGCGGACTTGGATGCGAAGGCCGAGCAGCTCGTGCTCGCGGCCGGCGCGGCGCCGGCGTTCAAGGGCTATCGCGGCTATCCGGCGACGCTGTGCGCCTCGGTGAACGATGAAGTCGTGCACGGAATTCCGGCGCAGCGGGCGCTGGCCGAGGGCGACATCATCTCGCTCGACATGGGCGTGAAGCTGGACGGTTTCTACGGCGATTCGGCGGTGACGGTTCCCGTCGGCCAGGTGTCGGACGACGTGCAGCGCTTGTTGCGCGTGACGCAGGAGTCGCTGCAGAAGGGCATCGCGCAGGTTCGGCTCGGCGGCCGGGTGTCGGATATCGGCCACGCGATTCAGGAGCACGTCGAGGCGGCAGGGTTTTCTGTCGTTCGCGAGTTCGTCGGGCACGGTATCGGCGTGCAGCTGCACGAAGAGCCGCAGATCGCCAACTACGGTGAGCCCGGACGCGGTCCGCGCCTCGCCGAAGGGATGGTCCTGGCAATCGAGCCCATGGTCAACATGGGGAAGCCGGCGGTGAAGGTACTGCGCGATGGCTGGACGGCGGTGACACGGGACGGCAGCCTGTCGGCGCACTTCGAGCACACCGTTGCCGTGACGAAGGACGGTCCGCTGGTGCTGACGGAGCGGTCGGCGGCGTCGGCGGAAGCGCGCTGAGGTAGCGTCCGGCGGGACCAGAAGAGCATGGCGGTCAGCGTCGAAGGCACGGTGCTCGAGACGCTGCCGCACGGGTTGTATCGCGTCGGGATCGATCGGCAGCCCGGGGTGAGCTCAGCGAAGGCCGAAGTCGTGGCGCACGCGCCGCGCGGGCCGGGACGGAATTTCATCCGGGTGCTCGTCGGAGATCGGGTGCGGCTGGAACTCTCGCCGCGCGATCTGACGCGAGGCCGGATTGTAGAGAAGTTGTAGCGCGGAACGGTAGCGCGGAACTCAGTGCCGCGATACCAGCCGCGAGAGACGGAAGGGCGCAATGAAGGTTAGAGCATCGGTAAAACGGATGTGTGACAAGTGCAAGGTCGTCCGCCGCCGCGGTGTGGTGCGGGTGATCTGCTCGAATCAGAAGCACAAGCAGAGGCAGGGGTAGGACAGTCGACAGTCGGCAGTCGACAGTCGACAGTCTCGGGACTGACGACCGGGACTGGCGACTCTGACTGACGACTGGGACTGGCGACTGTCGACCGAAAGACTGGCGACCGTCGACTGAAGACTGACTTAGAGGATCACGAACTATGGCACGTATCGCAGGCATCGACCTCCCGCGCACGAAGCGGGTCGAGATCGGGCTGACCTACATCTACGGCATCGGCCGGAAGCGTTCGAACGACATCCTGACCGAGGCTGGTGTCAGCGGTGACATCCGCATCAAGGATCTGTCGGAAGACGACGTCCGCAAGATCAGCCGGGTGATCGAGGAACAGGGCCGCGTCGAAGGCGATCTCCGCAAGGAGATCTCGATGAACATCAAGCGCCTGATGGAAATCGGCAGCTGGCGCGGGATGCGGCATCGCCGGAACCTGCCGGTCCGCGGCCAGCGCACGCGTACCAACGCGCGCACGCGCAAGGGCCCGCGCAAGGGCGCGGTCGCAAAGAAGAAGACGGTATAGCTATCAGCTATCGCCGTGGCTTCAGGCACAGCTCTGAAGGGACGCAATGCTGAAGCCGAAGCTGAACTGAAGAAGACTATGGCAAAGAACGACCCGATCGACGCGTCGGCGCCGCCTGAAGGTGGCAAGAAGGCCGCCGGCAGGCCCGTCAAGAAGAAGACGTTCAAGAAGCGCGGCGAGAAGCGTATCGTGCACCACGGATACGCGCACATCCAGGCTTCTTTCAACAACACGATCGTGACGATCACCGATCCCGAGGGCAACGTGGTCGCGTGGTCGAGCGCCGGCGGCATCGGCTTCAAGGGCTCGCGCAAGGGCACGCCGTTCGCGGCGACCCAGGCGGCGATCTCGGCCGGCAACGCCGCGAAGGCGTTCGGCATGCGCAGCGTCGAGGTCAAGGTCAAGGGACCGGGCGCGGGACGCGAGTCGGCGATTCGCGCGCTGCAGACGATCGGCATCGACGTGAAGTCGATCCGCGACGTCACGCCGATCCCGCACAACGGCTGCCGTCCTCCGAAGCGTAGAAGGGTTTAGTCAATATGGCACGTTACATCGGACCTGTCTGCCGGCTGTGCCGGCGCGAAGGCATGAAGCTCTTCCTCAAGGGAGAGCGCTGCTACACAGAGAAGTGCGCGATCGAGAAGCGCAACCTTCCGCCAGGACAGCACGGCAAGCTGCGCAAGGCGAAGCTCGTGGGCTACGGCCTGCAGCTGCGCGAGAAGCAGAAGGTCAAGCGCATCTATGGCGTTCTCGAGAACCAGTTCCGGCGTTACTTCGAGATGGCCGACCGGTACTCGCGGCATCACGGGCGAGACGCTGCTGCAGCTGCTCGAGCGCCGGCTCGACAACGTCATCTACCGGCTTGGCCTGGCGACGTCGCGGGCGCAGGCGCGTCAGCTCGTGCGCCACGGTCACTTCACGGTGAACGGCCGCAAGGTCGATGTGCCGTCCTATTCGCTCAAGGCTGGCGATCTCGTGACCGTGCGCGGTGGCAGCGCCGAAAACGCCGCCATCAAGCACGCGATGGAAGAGGTCAAGGGCCGCGGCATCCCCGACTGGCTGTCGTTCAATCCCGGCGACCTGACCGGACGCGTGGCGTCGTTGCCGACGCGCGAGCAGATCAACCTGCCCGTGCAGGAGCAGCTCATCGTCGAGCTCTACAGCAAGTAGGAAGAAATGCTGACTGCTGAATGCTGATTGCTGAATTAATTCAGCAATCGACATTCAGCATTCAGCATTGTTCGACGCTCCTCGCCCGCAGCCTTCCCGGACTTGCGGTGGGAGGCGGGGGGCTTATCGCAGGTCCGGCGGGCGCTCAACTACGGGCGTTCGATTGAAAGGAAGCAAGGCACATGCTCTGGAAAGGTTTTCAGCGACCCAAGCGGCTCGAGTTCGAGCGCGAGACCCTCACCGATCGATTTGGCCGCTTCTACGCGCAGCCGTTCGAGCGCGGGTTCGGCACCACGATTGGCAACGCCCTGCGGCGCGTGCTGCTGTCGTCGATTGAAGGCGCGGCGGTCACGGCGGTCAAGATCGACGGCGTGCTGCACGAGTTCTCGCCCATCCCCGGCGTCGTCGAGGACGCGACCGACATCATCCTGAATCTGAAGCAGATTCCGCTGAAGATGCACGTCGACACGACCAAGACGCTGTACCTGCGCGTCGACAAGGCCGGCGAAGTGAAGGCGCGCGACATCGAGGGCGATGCCGACATCGAAATCCTCGAACCGGATGCGCACATCGCGACTGTCGCCGAAGGCGGCAAGCTGCACATGGAGATGCGCATCAAGCGCGGCCGCGGCTACGTCGCGGCGGACAAGAACTTCGACGAGGATCTCGGCATCGGCTGGATTCCCATCGACTCCGTGCACTCGCCGATCAAGAAGGTCAACTACCTCGTCGAGGCCGCGCGTATCGGCCAGGCGACCGACTACGACAAGCTGACGGTCGATGTCTGGACCAATGGTTCGGTGACGCCGCGCGACGCCGTGTCGCTCTCGGCCAAGCTGATTCGCGATCACCTCAACATCTTCATCAATCTCGAAGATGCGGGCGATCTGCAGCAGGACCTGTCGTCGGAGACGGGCGTCCGTCCGCTCAACGAGAACCTCGACAAGAGCGTCGAGGAGCTCGAGCTGTCGGTGCGTTCCTACAACTGCCTGAAGAACGCGAACATCAGGACGATCCGCGAGCTCGTGCAGAAGACCGAAGGCGAGATGCTCAAGACCAAGAACTTCGGCCGCAAATCGCTGAACGAGATCAAGGAAATCCTGTCGGGCATGGGCCTGAGCCTCGGCATGCGGCTCGATCAGCCGACGGCGCAGTCACAAGAATAGGGCAGTCGACAGTCATCAGTCGGCAGTCTTCAGTCGGGAGTCGTCAGTCGAGTCGCCAGTCAGGGCGTCAGTCGCAATCGTGACTGACGCCTGTCGACTGACGACAGTCGACTACAAGGATCAGAGTTATGCGTCACAGAGTCAGTCACCGCAAGCTGGGGCGGGTTACCGAGCACCGCATCGCCATGCTGCGCAATCAGGCAACGGCGCTGCTCAAGTACGAGCACATCGAGACGACGGTGCCCAAGGCGAAGGAGCTCCGGCCGTTCGTGGAGCGGATCATCACCATCGCCAAGCGCGGCCTCGCCGCCGGCGATGCCAACGCGCGCACGCTGCACGCGCGCCGTCTCGTCCTGCGCGACATCCAGGATCGCGACATCGTCGGCAAGCTGTTCGATACGATTGCGCCGCGCTTCGAGACGCGTCCGGGCGGCTACACGCGCATCCTGCGCGTTGGTTATCGTCGCGGTGACAGCGCCGAGCTCGCGCAGATCGAGCTCGTCGGCAGCGAGTACGACCCCAACGCCGAAAGCGACAAGGCTGAGAAGGCAGAAGCCAAGAAGCCAAAGGGCGTGGGCGGCCGCTTGCGCGCGGCGGCGGAACGCCTGCGCGGCAAGAAGGCCGATGCCGGCGACGGTGAGGGCGCAGAAGGCGAGGCCAAGAAGGCCAAGCCGGCTCGCAGCAAGACCAAGGGCGCGAAATCCGACACCCGCGGCAAGGCCAAGACGAGCGCCGCCCCGAGGAAAGCTGGCGGCGCTTAGCAATTACGAATGCTGAATGCTGAGTGCTGAATTAATTCAGCACTCGTCATTCAGCATTCAGAATTTCCTCCCCTCCCCGGTCCGCCTTCGCGGCGCTGATGATCTTGCCGTGCAGGTGCGACGGCACCTCCTCGTAGTGCGAAAACTCCATGTGGTACGACCCGCGTCCGCCGGTTGCTGACGTGAGGTGCTGTTCGTAGGTCAGCATCTCGGCCATCGGCACCTTGGCGCGGATGATCGTCGACACGCCGCGGCTGTCCATGCCGCCGATGCGGCCGCGCCGGCTGTTGAGATCCCCCATCAGATCGCCGGCGTAGTCGCTCGGCGCATAGACCTCGACGTCCATCACCGGCTCGAGCAGCGTCGGCCGCGCTCGTGACATTCCATCCTTGAAGGCCAGAGAGGCTGCCATCTTGAACGAGAGCTCGTTCGAGTCGACGGCGTGGAACGATCCGTCGTAGACCGTGGCGCGGAAGTCGACCATCGGATAGCCGGCGAGGAAGCCGCGCAGCCGCGCGTCCTGCAGGCCTTTCTCGACCGCTGGCACGTACTGCCGCGGAATCGAGCCGCCGAAGATGTCGTCGACGAACTCGAAGTCGCTGCCGCGCGGAAGAGGATCGAACCTGACCTTGCAGTCGCCGAACTGGCCGTGGCCGCCGGTCTGCTTCTTGTGCCGGCCGTGCGCTTCGGTCGACGCGGTGATCGTTTCGCGGTAAGGGATGCGCGGGATCTTGAGGTTGACCTCGACGCCGAATCGCCGCTTCAACTTGGCGACGGTAACCTCGATATGCGACTGCCCCTGGCCGGCGAGCAGAAGCTGCTTGGTCTGGGCGTCGCGGTTGTAGCTGATGCTCGGATCTTCTTCCTGCAACCGATGCAGCGCCGTGCTGATCTTTTCTTCGTCGCCGCGCGACTTGGGCTCGATCGCGTACGAGATCACCGGCTCGGGGAACTTGATCGCCGCAACGCGGAAGGGGATCGATTTGTCGCCGAGGAGGTCGCTTGTGAGCGTGTCCTTGAGTTTGGCCACGGCAGCGAGGTCGCCGGCATGCACTTCGGCAATATTGGTCGGCGTCTTGCCTTGCAGCAGCGTGAGATGGCCGAAGCGCTCGGCGGCGTCGCGCGACAGGTTCTGCACGGTCGAATCGGCCTTGACCACGCCGCTGACGACTCGAAACATCGTGATGCGGCCGGCGAACGGATCGGCGATCGTCTTCCACACGAACACGGCTGCCGGCGCCTGATCGGAGGCCGCCACCGGGATGACATCTTCGGACGCTTTCGCCGTCGCCGCAAACGGGCGTTCGGCCGGCGTTGGCGCGTAGGCGAGGATGGCGTCGAGCAGCGGCTGCATGCCGATGTTGCTGGCGCCAGCGGTGCACATCAGAGGAAACACGCGGCTGGTGGCGACGGCGCGCTTCAATCCGGCAACGAGCTCGTCCTGCGTCAGCGTGCCGGTCTCGAAGAACTTCTCCATCAGCGCATCGTCGGCCTCGGCAACCATTTCTATCAGCGCCTCGCGTCCGGCTTGCGCTGCTCCTTCGAGCTCGCCGGGGATCGCGCCTTCCGTCGCCTTGCCGCTGCCGTCAGACGCGAAGGTCCATGCCTTCATGGCCACGAGATCGACGACGCCGCGAAAGCCTTTTTCTTCTCCGATCGGCAGCTGGATTGGGATGACCGTGCGCCCGAACACGCCGCGCAGCGACTCGAGCGCGCGTCCAAGGTTGGAGCGCTCGCGATCCAGCCGGCTGAGGACGACGAGGCGCGGCGTCTGCATCTCGGCGGCCATGCTCCAGACCTTCTCGGTCGAGACCTGCACGCCGGAGACGGCGTCGACGACGACGAGGGCGGCATCGGCGACGCGCAGCGAGGCGCGCGCGTCGCTGAGGAAGTTCGCCATCCCCGAGGTATCGATGAAGTTGATCTTGTTGCGATTCCACTCGACGTAGGCGAGGCTGGCGGAGAGGGTGTGCTTGCGGGCGATTTCTTCTTCGTCGAAGTCGGTGACGGTGGTGCCGTCATCGACGCGGCCGAAACGGTTGACAGCGCCGGCGGCGAACAGCAGCGCGGAGAGCAGCTGCGTCTTGCCGGCGCCGCTATGACCGACCAGGGCGACATTTCTCAGGCTTTGAGCGTCATAAACCTTCATGGGAGATGGCCTCCGACGCTGCCAGCTTCCCGCTTCCAGCTGTCAGCTCGAAACGACTAGCACTCCGGAGCGGCCGTTGTGACCGCTCAGCATTCGTCTGACCTCTTCGGATTATGCCGAGAGCTGGGAAGGCTCAGCAGCGGGCAGGAATCCCAGGACCCGGGCAAGAAGCAAATCATACTCAACTTCGTCCGGGGATCGAAAGGCGGGGTCCATGGCGCGGGTAACGGGCCCGAGACGCGTGGCTTATCGGCGGCTTCGACAGGCAGATCAAAAGATCAGGAGATAAGAAGCTGAGACCAAAAACCTCTGATCTTTTGAACTCTGATCTCCTGTCAATCGTCGCGTTCTGAGCCGTCTACTCGTAGCGCAGCGCTTCGATCGGGTCGAGCCGTGATGCCTTGATGGCGGGGTAGAGGCCGAAGAAGATGCCGACCGTGGCGGAGAAGCCGATACCGATCGCGAACGACCACCACGGCAGCGAGACCGGGAATCCCGACAGCCAGTGGACGCCGAGGCCGATTGCGCTGCCGAAGACGATCCCGAGCACGCCGCCGAGGGACGTCAGGAACGCGGCTTCGACCAGGAACTGCCACAGGACCTCGCGGCGCCGTGCTCCGAGTGCCTTTCTCACGCCGATCTCGCGGGTTCGCTCGGTGACCGAGATCATCATGATCGCCATTACGCCGATCCCGCCGACCATCAAGGCGATCGAGCTGATGACGACCAGAGCGAGAAACGTCGCCCGGCTGATCTGCTCCCACACCTGCAGCACGGCGTCCTGTGTGGCCATATCGAAGTCGTTGGCCTCGTCGAGCTTGAGGCGGTGGCGGATGCGCACCAGGGCCTCGACCTCGCGCATCGCCGCGTCGCGCATGCCCGCCCGCGGCACGACGGCGATCATCGCCGTGCGGAAGACGGCGGGGTTGAAGCTGCTGGCGGAGATGCGCGCCGAGCCGCGCAGCACCTTGCCGTAGAACTTCTCGTGTGCGCCGTAGCGGGATGACGGCGAAATCGTCGACCTCGGTCGAGAAGCCGCCCGGGCTGGGCCGCTTGCCGAGCACGCCGATGACCGTGAACTGGTTGCTGCCGATGCGGACCGTCTTGCCGATCGGATCGACGTTCGGGAAGAGCGACTGCCACGGCCCGTTGCCGAGCAGCACCACGCTGCGCCGGTGCTCGACCTCCGCCGGGATGAAGAGGCGGCCCAGCTCGACCTTGGCAAAATTGACCGCGGCCCAGTTCTCGGTGGCGCCGAAAACGCTCAGCTGCTTGGTGCGCTCGTTGCCGTAATAGATGCGCGATCGCGAGTTGCCGTACATGCCCGAGCCAGACATCGACCAGCGCCACGGACGGGCACTCGCGCTCGATCGCGCGTGCGTCCTCCATCGTGAGATTGGGCCGGCGCGCCACCTCGAGGAAGCTGCGCCCGGCGGCGAAGCTCAGCGCGCCCCACTTCTGCACCATGATCGTGTCCGGTCCGAGCTGGCTGATCGACTCGCGCAGCGAGTTGTCGAAGCCGCGGATGAGCGACGTCATGCCGACGATGGAGGTGATGCCGATCACCACGCCGAGCACGGTCAGCGCCGAGCGCATCTTGCTCGTGCGCAGCGTGTCGAACGCCATGCCGACGATCTCGCGGAAGAGGCCCGCGCGCAGCCCTGCCATTTGCCTATTCCCTCCGCAAGGCTTCGATCGGATCGAGCCTGGACGCCTGCATCGCCGGATACAGGCCGAAGAAGAGTCCGACCACCGCGGTGATGCCAATGCCGAGCGCTACCGCCCAGATCTGGACGGCCGCCGGCAGAGGTGTCAGCTTGCTGATGATCTGGGCGACTCCGAATCCGAGCAACGTCCCGACCACGCCGCCAAAGGTCGAGAGCGTGACCGACTCGGTGAGGATCTGGTACATGATGTCGCGGCGCCGCGCGCCGAGAGCTTTGCGCAGCCCGATTTCCCGGGTTCGTTCGCTCACGACCATCAGCATGATGTTCATGATCACGATGCCGCCAACCACGAGCGACATCGAGACGACGCCGACGAGAATCGCAAAAATGCCGCGGGTCGCCGTCTGGTAGATGCCGAGCAGCGTGTCGGAGGAGAACATCCCGAAGTTGTCCGGCTCGCTTGGCCGCAACCGGCGCTCGATTCGCATCGCCACCGTGGCGTCGTCCATCGCCGCTTGCACGAGCTCTGGCGACTTCGGCTCGGACCAGCAACTGCACTCCGAACGGGCGGGCCCCGAACATCTTGCGGAAGGTGCCAAAGGGGATGACGGCAAAGTTGTCCTGCGAATTTCCGAAGGCGGACCCCTTTTTCTTGGCGACGCCCACGATGCGGTGATGCAGCGGACCGATCTTCACCATCTTGTCGAGCGGGTCGATCGGGCCGAACAGCTTGTCGGCAATGTCCCAGCCGATGACCGTCACCGGCCGGCTCGAATCGACTTCAGCAGGACTCATCAGCCGCCCGCGCTCGACGTCGAACGTCGAGAAGTAGATGTAGTCGCGCGTCACGCCGCGGACCTGCACGCCGTCGACCGTCTCGTTGCCGAAGCTGAGGCTCGCGTTCGACTGCGATTGCGCCGCGACGGCACCGACGTTGTCGCTGAAGCGCCGCACGGCGGCCGCCTCGTTGACCGTGATTCGAGGATTGTTCCGCACCCGTTCCTCGTCGGCTTCCGTCCGCACGATCGGCATGCGCTGAATCGTGAAGTTGTCGGCGCCGACACCCGAAACGATGGTGTCGCTGACGTAGGCGTTCATGCCCTGGATGAGCGACACCACGGCAATGATCGAGGTCACGGCCACGATGTTGCCGAGCACCGTCAGGAACGAGCGGAGCTTGTTCGCCCAGATCGCCTGAAGCGCGATCGTCGCCGACTCGAGGAAATAGGTCATTTCGCTGTTGGGCCAGTCGCGCGCGGCGCCTGTTCGACCTTGACCGCCGCACCGTCGGCCAGCGTCCGGACTGACGCAAACGGGCCGACAATCACGTTGTCGCCTTCCTTTAGGCCGCTGGCTATCTCGAAATACTTCTCGCCGGCGATGCCGGTCTTGACCGGTTCGAACACCGCTTTACCGTCGCGGACAACGAAGACACCCTCGAGTTCCTTCCGCTCCTGCCCGGGCTTCAACTCGGAAGCCTGGACAGTGGTCCCCGACGGCGGACGACGCGCTCCTGGGGTCACAGGCTCGCGCACGACGTTGCCCTTGTCGTCGAGCACCATTTCGCGCACCGTCGTTGCCTGGATCGGCACGGCCAGAGCCTGGCTGCGGGTTGCCGTCGTGATCTCGGCCGTGCAAGTGAAGCCTGGGCGCACGTCCGGAATCTCCCCTTCAACCTGGAGTGTGACCTTGAAGTTGGTAGCCTGCGTCGCCGCCTGGCCCGTCGTCTGAATCGGGCTATTTCCGATCTCGGTCACCTTGGCGGTGAAAGTCTTGCCGTTGATGGCGTCGACCGTGATCGTCGCCATTTGTCCGAGCTGCACGGCGGGAATGTCGGTCTCGTCGACCTCGACCTCCGCCTCGATGATGGACATGTCAGCGACCTGGAGCAGAACCGTGCCGGCATTGTTCATCGTGCCGACCACTGCCGTCTCGCCCTGCTCGACGTTTCGACGCGTGATGATGCCGTCGATCGGCGACTCGATGCGGACCTTGCTGAGATCCGTCTTGGCGTTCTCGAGCGTCGCCTGCTCCTGCTCGGTGCGCAGTTGCAACGTGCGGAGGTTCTGCTCCTGAGAGGCCAGATCGGCCTTGCGCATGTTCAGATCGTTCTCCGCCCGCTCGAGCGTTTCCTTCGTCGTCAATCCGCCCTTGGCGAGGTTCTGCTGGCGGCGGTAGGCATCCTCGGCCTGCTTGAGGGCCGTGCGCGCGCTGTCGAGCGACAGCCGCATCTGCTCGAGCTGCGATCGCGCGGCGCCGACCGAGGCTTCGCCGCTCTGCACTCGCGTGCGCAGGTTGCGCGGGTCGATCTGCAGCAGGAACTGTCCCTGCTTGACGCGATCGCCTTCTTCGACTGCCAGCTCGGTCACGCGTCCGCTCGTGTCAGCGCTGATGTTGACGAAGCGTTTCGGCTGGATTTTGCCCGACGCCGAGACGATCGCTTTGAGATCGCGCTTCTGGATGGACTCCGTGTTCACTGCGATGCCGTCGACCCGCTTGAAGCGGAAGTTGGCATAGGCGACACCCGCGAGCACGACCACGACGCCCGCCCCGAGCATGATTTTCTTGTTCCGCGTCAATTCGATCCT
Source organism: uncultured Acidobacteriota bacterium (assembly GCA_963830815.1). Taxonomy (GTDB): domain Bacteria; phylum Acidobacteriota; class Vicinamibacteria; order Vicinamibacterales; family 2-12-FULL-66-21; genus DATBJJ01. Next base: position 45,109 of record CAWHNN010000029.1, read on the forward strand.
CCAAACCGACTCATCACGGCGGCAATCGTCAACGCGATGACGCCATACACGACGAAGAGACCAATAGCTATCGGTTGCGTGCGGCGCCGATAGAGAACCCCGAGACCAATCGCCAGAACGACGAACTGCCAGATGAGAAAGAGATCGATCGTCCCCAGCAGCCGTCCGACGAACGTTCCCTCCATCGCCGGCAGGAAGACCGCGAGGTTGGTCTTGCTCGACATCGAGCCGCGCGAGAGTTCATCGGCACCGTGAAGAGCTGCGCCAGGACGCCAATCGGACCCGTATGCACGACAACCGCGAAGAGCTGCTTGAACGATGCGGTGCCGCCCGACGCGATCGTTGAAGATCAAGTAGAGGATGCCCGCCGTGGCGACGTACACGATCGGCAGCACGACGAGCATTTGCACGATCGCGAGGTAGCCGACGTACGGCGCCATGCGCGCCATGCCGGCGTACTGCTCGATCGGACATCTGGCCGCGGCTGAACGGACTGTTTGCCGCGGCTTCGAGCCACGCATCCTGACCGCCCTTGGTCATGAGAAACCCGCCGACGAGGACGCTCACCGCCACACATGTGAGCAGGAGCATCCCCAACCAGCGTGGATGAGCCACGATCGACTGGAACGTGGCCTTGGGAGACGTGATCACGCCGACAAACCGCGACAGGAGTCCCATGGGGGCGGCGGCCGCCCCGGCTTCAGTCGAGGAAATGGTCATAGTGTGGGAATCAAGCGAAATCTGGCCGGCACTCGAACCAGCCAGGACGTCTTCTGATCCTATGATCTTACTTCAGGAGAATACGAGATCAGGAGCCGCCGAGTTTCGCCATTTGGCCCGGCGGAACCTCAATGTCCTCTGCAGCTTAGGGTCTGATAGCGGGACCGGCTCTCGGAAACGGCTCAGTGGCGCTCCAAGAGCTGATCGCGGAAGCGGTCGGCTCCGCTGCGTACGCTAAGCTGACGGGGATGGGCAGATCGTTCGCATTCGTCGTTGCCGTGTGTCTATTTGGCTCGCTTTCCTCCACAGTTGCCTCCGCGCAGACATTTGAGACCCTGGGCACCCGGGCCTCCGGTATGGGCGGAGCCTTCGTCGCAGTGGCCGACGATGCGTCGGCGGTCTATTGGAATCCGGCCGGACTGGTGCTGGGCGGCTCCTATTTCAGCATGGTCCTCGACAACAACCTGAGCGAGGTCGAACCGGACGATCCCAGGACCGGCGGACGGCAGTCGGCGAGCCTGATCGCCGTCTCGCTCTCCCGGTCGGGGTTTCGTACTACCGCCTCAGCTCCTCGACGCTCCGGCAGTCGGCTGCGCTCGACACGGCACGACTCGAGCGGCTGACGACGCATCATGCCGGCGTGACGGTGGTTCAGCAGGTGGGCGAGTATGTCGCCATTGGCTCGACGCTCAAATGGGTGCGCGGTTACGCCGCCTCTGGCATCGTCCCGGCCGGCGATCGTGATGACCTCCTCGATGGCGCGGGTGATTTGCCCGAGCATTCCACGAACAAGTTCGACATGGATGTCGGCGCCATGGCGCTCGTGGGGAAGTTCCACGTCGGCGTGACGCTGCGCAATCTGATAGAGCCGGATTTCACGACGGCGAGCGGCAGCCTGCTGACGCTAAAACGTCAGACACGCGCGGGTTTCTCCTACGTGGGCGTCGCCGGACTCATCGTGGCGGCAGACATCGACATCGAGCGTGCCGAGGGTGCGCTCGGCGAGATCCGGGATCTCGCGACCGGCGCCGAGGCCAAATTGTGGCCGCGCGTCACCGTCCGCAGCGGTTTCCGCTTCAACACCATCGGCGACGAGCCGGGCGGACATGCGCCTGTCTACAGCATCGGCGGAACGGTCGCCACTTTTCGCTCCCTTCTCGTCGATGGCCGGTACACGTTCGGGTCGAGTCGGGAGACCGTGGCTGGGGCGTTGCCGCGCGCCTGGCGTATTAGGTCGATCAGCGAGGTCCGGCTAAAGCCGGACGCTCCCTTTAGCTGTCTGACTTCAGCCAGCCACGAAAACTCTCTAAAACATCCCCAGAACAGCGAAACCTGGTGAAGTTTCGCGCTACGACCCACCTCGGCTGAAACCGATAACCCACCCGGCGGGCAATCCCGGTCCTGAATACAGATCTGTCCGAGTGTGCGCGTGTGTGCGCAGCCAGCTGCGCAAAAACTCAGTTCTGTGTTTTTGTCGGGCTCATTGTCCGTTCGTGTCAGTCCAAAGCCTGTTTTGTCCGTTGTTCTTGACAAAAAATGTCAGCCATGTACACTTGTTTCTCCCCCAGCGGGTTCTCCCTCGCCGACTGCCGTGGTCGGGCTATAAGCCCAGATCCGCGCAGGCAACTTCTCGCCTGTCCTTGCGCGTCGCGCGCCAGGGCGAGGCAACCGATCAGAGTTGTAACGATGGCGGTCCGCATCGGCGATCTGCTTCTGAAGGAAAAGCGCATCACTCCCGCGCAGTTGCAGGAGGCGCTCAACTATCAGAAGACCAATGGCGGCAAGCTTGGCTTGAATCTCGTCAAGCTCGGGTTCGTCACTGACGAAGAGATCACCGCTCTGCTCAGCAAGCAGTACGGCGTTCCCTCGATCAATCTGACGCAGTTCGAGATCGACCAGTCCGTCATCAAGCTGATTCCCCCCGACACCGCACAGAAGTACCAGATCGTGCCGCTCAGCCGGTCTGGCGCGACGCTCACGATCGCCATCACCGACCCACGAACGTCTTCGCCATGGACGACATCAAGTTCATGACGGGCTACAACGTGGAGCCGGTGGTCGCGTCGGAGACGGCGGTCACCGAGGCGATCAAGCGCTACTACCCTCAGCGTCGGCAGCGCCGAAGGTCGCGGAAAAGAAGCGGAAAAGCCAAGCCGCGCGGCGCCGCAGGCGACGCTCACCAGCGCGGCGACGCTCGAGATCGTCACGAAGGCGCTCGAGGAAACAACAGCGCAGGTCGTTGGCGACGACGTGGAAGTGCTCGAGGAGCTCGAGCAGATTGACGTCGCATCGCTCGAGCGGCAGGGTGGCGAGGCGCCGGTCATACGGCTCGTCAACCTGATGCTCATGTCGGCGATTCAGAAGGGCGCCAGCGACATCCACATCGAGCCGTACGAGAAAGAGTTCCGCGTGCGGTTCCGCATCGACGGCATCCTCTACAACGTCATGGCGCCGCCGATGAAGTTCCGGGACGCCATCACGTCGCGCATCAAGATCATGGCGAAGCTCGACATCGCCGAGAAGCGCCTGCCGCAGGACGGCCGCATCAAGATCCGGTTTGCCGTCGACGGCGCGCTCAAGGAGATCGACTTCCGCGTGTCGTGCCTGCCGACGCTCTTCGGCGAGAAGATCGTCATGCGTCTTCTCGACAAGGACAAGCTGATGCTCGACATGACGAAGCTCGGCTTCGAGACGGAGTCGTTGAGCAAGCTCGAGATCGCGATCGGGAAGCCGTGGGGCATGGTCCTCGTCACCGGTCCGACCGGCAGCGGCAAGACGAACACGCTCTACTCGTCGATCTCGAAGGTCAACACGCAGCGAGACGAACATCATGACCGCGGAGGACCCGGTCGAGTTCAACCTCGTCGGCGTCAACCAGGTGCAGGTGCGCGAGAACATCGGCCTCAACTTCGCCGCGGCGCTGCGCTCGTTCCTGCGGCAGGACCCGAACATCATCCTCGTCGGCGAAATCCGCGACTTCGAAACGGCCGAGATCGCCGTCAAGGCCGCGCTCACCGGCCACCTCGTGCTCTCGACGCTGCACACCAACGACGCGCCGAGCACGATCAATCGTCTGATGAACATGGGCATCGAACCGTTCCTCGTCGCGAGCTCGGTGAACCTGATCTGCGCCCAGCGCCTGGTGCGGCGCGTCTGCGCCGCGTGCAAGACCGATCACCCGATGCCGCCGCAGGCGCTCGTCGAGGCCGGCTTCTCGCCCGAAGAGGCCAGCCGTGTCGTGCCGAAGCGCGGCGGCGGCTGCGAGATTTGCAACCAGACCGGATACAAGGGCCGCGTCGGTTGTATGAGGTCATGGAAATTACCGAGGAGCTGCGCGAGCTGATTCTGGTCGGCGCTTCCGGTCTCGAGCTCAAGCGCAAGGCCGTCGAGGAGGGCATGATCACGCTCCGCCGCAGCGGCTTGCGCAAGGTCATGGAAGGCGTCACGACGATCGAAGAAGTGGCCCGCGAGACGGTGAAGTAAGCCAGCTGCGGCTTGCAATCGCCGAGCTGAGCCGAGCGTGGCTGCGAGCGAGACTGCAGCGAGACCGCGGGCAGCTGAGCGAGCTGAGCAGCTGAAGCTATGGCGACACTACCTGAACTGCTGCGGACCCTGGTCGACAACAACGGGTCCGACCTGCACATCACCACGCAGACGCCGCCGCAGATCCGCGTGCACGGCAAGCTGCAGGTGCTCGATCTGCCGGTCGCTCGGGCCGGCCGACACGAAGACGCTGGCCTACAGCGTCCTGACCGACGCGCAGAAGAAGCGCTTCGAGGAGACGCTCGAGCTCGATTTCTCGTTCGGTATCCGCGGCGTCGCGCGCTTCCGCTGCAACGTTTTCAATCAGCGCGGCTCGGTCGCCGCCGTCTACCGCGTCATCCCCGAGCAGATCAAGTCGTTCAACGACCTCGGTTTGCCCGCGGTCATCGGCTCGCTCTCGGAGCGGCCGCGCGGCCTCGTCCTCATCACCGGGCCGACGGGCAGCGGCAAGTCGACGACGCTCGCGGCGATGATCGACAAGATCAACACCGAGCGCCGCGAGCACATCATCACCATCGAGGATCCCGATCGAGTACATCCATCAGCACAAGGGATGTCTCGTCAACCAGCGCGAGGTTCACGCCGATACGCTCGGGTTCACCGCCGCGCTCCGCGCCGCGCTGCGTGAAGATCCGGACATCGTTCTCATCGGCGAAATGCGCGACCTCGAGACGATCGAGTCGGCGCTGCGCATCGCCGAAACCGGGCACTTGACGTTCGCCACGCTGCACACGAACTCGGCGGCGCAGACGATCAACCGCATCATCGACGTCTTCCCGGCGCACCAGCAGGGGCAGATCCGCACGCAGTTGTCGCTCGTTCTCGAAGGCATCGTCTGTCAGACGCTGTTGCCGCGAGTGGACGGCAAGGGCCGCGTCGTCTCGCTTGAAATCATGGTGCCGACGCCGGCGATCCGGAACCTGATCCGCGACGACAAGGTGCACCAGATCTATTCGACGATGCAGGCCGGGCAGGAGAAGCTCGGGATGCAGACGATGAATCAGAACCTGGTCACGCTCTATCAGAAGCGACTGATCTCGCTCGAGGCTGCGATGAGCGCATCGTCGCAGAAGGACGAGCTCGAGCAGATGATCAGCCGCGGCGCCGGCGTCGTGGCCGGTGCGGGTATGAACCGGCCGGGGATGCCACCGCGGGCGACGGCGCGGTAGCAATGCTGAATGCTGAATGTTGAATGCTGAAGTAAGGTGGTGAAGGCTGAATAGAGGCTGAAGGACAAGTCATGCCGACTTTTGCTTACTCGGGGCGAACACGAACGGGCCAGACCGTGAGCGGCGAGCACAGCGCCGACACGATGGACGCCGCGGTCTCGGCGTTGCGTCGTGAACAGATCATGGTGACGCGGATCGATCCGGCGAAGGCGCCGGCCAGGGCGGCGGAAGCCAAGGAAGTCAAGCCGGGAGCGCCGAAGCCCGGCAAGGGCGTTCCATCCAAGAGCCTGGCGATCTTCACCCGGCAGTTCTCGGTCATGATCGACGCCGGTCTGCCGCTCGTCCAGTGCCTGGACATCCTCGGCAAGCAGGAACCGCACAAGAACTTCTCGGCGGTCATCCTGAAAGTCCGGGAGGATGTCGAGGCCGGCGCCGCGCTCGCCGACAGCATGAAGAAGCACCCGAAGACGTTCGACGCCCTCTACTCGAACATGGTGGCGGCGGGCGAAGCGGGCGGTATCCTCGACACGATTCTCAAGCGCCTCGCCGTCTACATCGAGAAGAACGTCAAGCTCATCGGCGACGTGAAGTCGGCGATGATCTATCCGGTCGCGGTCATCGTGATCGCGGTCCTCGTCGTCGGCGCCATCCTGTGGAAGGTCATCCCGACGTTCGCGTCGCTGTTCTCCGGCCTCGGCGCGCAGCTGCCGATGCCGACCCGAGTCGTCATCGCCGCCAGCGACTTCGTCGTCGCCTGGGGCTGGCTCATCGTCATTGCTCTCGGCATTACCGGTTACGCCACCAAGCGCTACTACGACACCGAGGCCGGGCGCTTCGTGATCGACGCGATCCTGCTGAAGACGCCCGTCCTCGGCAACATCCTGCGCAAGGTCGCGGTGGCGCGCTTCTGCCGCACGCTGTCGACGCTGCTGTCCTCAGGCGTTCCCATTCTCGACGGCCTCGATATCACCGCGCGCACCGCCGGCAACGCCATCATCGAGAGGGCGATTCTGACGACCCGCAGCGCCATCGAACGCGGCGAGACGGTATCGGCGCCGCTGCGCGAGACCAAGGTGTTTCCGTCGATGGTCACGCAGATGATCAACGTCGGCGAGACGACGGGCGCCCTCGACACGATGCTGTCGAAGATCGCGGACTTCTACGAGGATGAGGTCGACTCGGCCGTGGCCGGCATGCTGACGCTGCTCGAGCCGGTCATGATCGCGTTTCTCGGCGTCGTCGTCGGCGGCATCGTCATCGCGATGTATATGCCGATCTTCGATTTGATCAGCAAGTTGACGGGATGAGAAGAAGCTGAGCTGAAGCTGAATGCTAGGAGTTGGAGTTAGGAGTTAGGAGTTCGAATGCTGACGCTCGAAGCAAGCTAACCGCGAGCCGCGAGCAGCCAAAACACATGTCCCCGAACTTCCGACGCCGCGTCTTGTGGTTGATCGGCGGCCGCGCGGCCGTCGTCACGCTGCTGCTCGGGTCGGCGATCCTGATCCAGATTCAGGCGCCGGGGTCGCTGCCGATCGATCCGTTCTTCTTTCTGATCGGCCTGACGTACACGCTGACGGTCGTCTACATCCTGCTGCTGCGCCACACCGAAGAGCACCGGTGGATCGTGGACGTGCAGCTCGGGTGCGACGCCGTCATCGTCTCCGCGCTCGTCTATCTGACAGGCGGTGTCTCGAGCTATTTCACGTCGCTCTACACGCTGCCGATCATCGCCGCGAGCACGATTCAGTCGCAGCGCACCGGCATGATGGTCGGCCTGCTCGGCTCGGTGGTATATGCCGGCCTCGCGGCGGGGCAGTACCTGGGCACGCCGGCCTTGCCGGTGGTGGTAGGCGCCGACGCCAGGCCTCAGGAGCGCGTCGCTCTTTTCATCGTCGGTCTCAACATCTTCGGCTTCATCGCCGTGGCGGCGCTGAGCGGCTGGCTGGCGGAGCGACTGCGCAGCACGGGCGCGGCCCTCGAGCAGACATCGAATCAGCTCGCGGACCTGCGCGCCTTCAGCGAGCACGTCATCAGCAGCTTGACCGGCGGCCTGGCCACGACTGACATCGAAGGCCGGATCCTGAGCTTCAACAAGGCTGCTGAGGGAATCACGGGCATGAAGGCGAGCGAGGCGCTGCAGCAGGACGCCACGCGTGTCCTGCAATTGCCGCCGCAGTTCACCGAGCTCTTCAAGTCGCACGAGGCTCGGCCGCGGCTGCCGCGCGTCGAGTATGCCTTCCGGACTGGCAAAGGGCGCGAGATCGAGCTGGGGATCAGCGTTGCCAGCCTGCTGACGCCTCGCGGCGAGGTCGGGTTCGTCTTCACGTTCCAGGACGTCACCGATGCGCGCCGGAAAGAGCGTGAGGCGCGCGTGCAGCAGCGCCTCGCGGCGGTCGGTGAGATGGCCGCTGGCATCGCGCACGAGATCCGCAATCCGCTGGCGTCGATGTCGGGCTCGCTCCAGATACTGCGGCAGGAGTTGCCGCTCAGCGAAGAGCAGTCGCAGTTGATGGACATCGTGCTGCGCGAGTCCGATCGGCTCAACGACACGATTCGCAGCTTCCTGGCCTACGCCCGGCCGCAGCGCAATGCCTCGTCACGATTCGACGTGCGTCAGATTGTGACCGACGCGGCCACGCTCCTCCAGAACAGCCCGGAGCGGCTCGAGACGCATGCCGTCCGCTGTGAAGTTCCATCGGAGCCGGTGTGGTGCTTCGCGGACGAGGCGCAGATCCGGCAGGTCGTCTGGAACCTTGCGACCAATGGCCTGCGGGCGATGGCGGATGGTGGCACGCTGACGCTCGCGGCGCGTGACGTCGCGCCCGAGCAGGACAAGCCCGAGATGATCGCGCTCGTGGTCTCCGACGAGGGCATCGGCATTGCGCCGGAGGAGCTCGACGGCATCCTGCAGCCATTTCGCGGCGGATTCGAGCGCGGCACGGGCCTCGGCCTGTCAATCGTTCACCGCATCGTCAGCGACTATGGCGGCGAGCTGGCGATGACGTCGGCAAAAGGCAGGGGCACGACCGTGACCGTCAAACTGCCGGCGGCTCCTCTCCCGGTTGCGACACACGTAGCGCCTGACTTCAGTCGAGGCGGGACAGAGCTGATACTCATGGCGACCGATACCGAAACCGAACCCGCGACCACGGCACCGCCCCGCGTCCTCGTCGTCGACGACGAGCGCTCGATGCGCGAACTGCTGACCATCGTGCTCAAGCGCGACGGCTACGAAGTGCTGGTCGCCGAGGACGGCAAGCGTGCCATCGAGCTCCTGAAAAAGCAGCGCGTCGACATCCTGATCACGGACATCCGCATGCCGCAGATGAGCGGCGTCGACGTTCTGCGTGAGGCAAAGAACATCGATCCGGAGATCATCAGTATTGTCATGACGGCATTCGCCTCGACCGACACCGCCGTCGAGGCGCTGCGGCTTGGCGCCGCCGACTACGTGCACAAGTCGCCGAGTGCGGCGAATGAACTGCGCCTGCGCGTGCGCAAGGAGCTCGAGCGCAAGCAGCTGCAGCGTGAGAACGTGCTTCTGAAGCGCGCGCTTGGCAGCGCGCACAAGTTCTCGAACATCATCGGCCGCAGCGACGCGATGGTCGCCGTGTTCCAGCTCATCGAGACGATCGCTCCGACGAGCAGCACCGTACTCATCACCGGCGAGTCGGGCACCGGCAAGGAACTGGCGGCGCGGGCCATACATTTCAACTCGCTGCGCAAAGAGCGCCCATTCGTGGCTCTCAACTGCGGCGCGCTCTCGGAAACGCTTCTCGACTCGGAGCTCTTCGGCCACATGAAGGGCGCATTCACCGGCGCCGACACCAACAAGAAGGGCCTCATCGAGGTCGCGGAGAAGGGGTCGATCTTTCTCGACGAGATCGGCGAGATGAGCCCGCTCGTTCAAGTGAAGCTCCTGCGAGTGCTGCAGGAACGCAGGTACCGCCGCCTCGGGGGAACCGAGGAAGTCGAGGCCGACATTCGCGTCATAGCCGCAACCAATCGCGACCTTTCCAAGATGGTCGCGGAAGGAACGTTTCGCGAGGATCTGTTCTACCGCATCAACGTGATTCCGATCAGGTTGCCGGCGCTGCGGGAGCGCGTTGAGGACATCCCGCTGCTCGCGGAGCACTTCGTGCCGCGGTTTGCGACCGAAATGGGAAAGACGATTACCGGGATCTCTGGAGCGGCCCTCGCATGCCTCCAGGCCTACGGCTGGCCGGGCAACATCCGCGAGCTCGAGAACGCAATCGAGCGTGCAGTCGCACTCGAGCGGACGCCGACGATTCTCGTCGAAAGTCTTCCCGAGCAGGTGCGAGGCGCCGCGCCGACCGTCGCCGGCACGGCAGTGCCCGCCGACAATTTTCCGATCAGCGGATTCGATCTCGAACAGCACGTGCAACACATCGAGCGTGAGTACATCGCCGAAGCGCTCAAGCGCGCCGGCGGCGTGAAAGTAAAGGCCGCCGAGTTGCTTGGCATGTCGTTTCGCTCGTTCCGGTACTACATGAAGAAGTACAGACCTCAAGTAGGCGGGAGTCGGGGCTCGAGGTTCGGGGCTCGGGGCTCGTCAGGTCTGTGTGTGGGCGTCGGCCGGCGGGCGAAGCGTCGAGCTGCAGAGGATCGAACAGGAGGCCGAGCAAGCCCCAGAAATAGATCGATTGAATCTGCCCGTCGAGGAACGTGCCGGTGACGCGGACGTCTCTCGCGGTGATGGGCCAGACGAACGCGATCGCGAGCGGCCAGACAGCATACGGGATTCGGCCTTGCGCCAGAAGGGCGGCAAGCGGCGGGAACAGGAACCACTCGTAGTAGACCCAGCCGAGCGGCGCCCAGAGGAGCGCGCCGGCCATGAGGATGGCCCACGCGGCGTCGGCGTCGCGGTTGCGGGCGAGCCAGACAGTCGCGGCGACGCCGATAGCGGAGCCAAGCGTCGCGACCTGCGGTCCCGGCCACTCCCACCACAGTCGTGCGACGTAGGCCTGGAACGACGCGTTGTGGAAGTTGTCCAGCCAGGTCGGCCAGCGTCCGGCATCGAGCCACTGCTGCACCGCGGCCGGGCCGAACACGGCGGCGCCGATGGCAAAGCTCGCCGCCCATGTGGCGCCGCTCCAGAGGCACGCTTTCCACTGGCGCTTGAGCAGGAGGTAGGGAACGACGATGAAGACGAGTGGTTTGATGCTGCCGGCGAGTCCGAGCCATGCGCCGACGCGCGTTCCAGCGTCCCTGCCGCAACGCGCGCCAGGCGAGAGTGACGGGAACCGAGAGGAAGCAGCGACATCTGTCCGAACCAGAGGGTGCTGGACAGTGCGGCGCTGTTGAGGATGAGTGCGGCGGTGACACAGGTGACGAGCGGCGACCAGCCGGGGCGTAGCGTGCGAATGACGATCGCGGCCGAGACGCAGCCGGCGGCGAGGCTGGCGAGCTGCCACAGGAGCAGGGCCGGCCACAGGTCGACGCGGGCGAGCGGGAGCACGAGGAGATGAAATTGCGGCGGGTTGAAGTTGACCGATTCCGTGAACCGCGGAGCACCGAACATGCGCAGGCCGCTCGCGTACATCGGTTGTCCATCGAGCCAGCGGTTCACCGTCGCATGGAAGAGGGCGAAGTCGGTCCAAATCACCTGACGTTCGAGGCTTGTAGCGATCAGGCGGACGAGTGTCCACAGCGCCACTGTGCCGCAGGCTACAAAGGCCGCGACCCGTACCGCGTTGTACAGGTACCTTCGTCGGCTTGTGGCCGTGCCCAGGCGATTCTCCACCGTGTAGGGACTTTATCAACCCTCTCGGTGCAGGGCTAGTGGCGGCAACTGGATCGCCGCCGCGAGCGTCGCGACGGTGGCTCGAGTCTCGATGGTTGTGGTGCGTTCTGGCGACGGTCACGGCCACCATCCCATTCGCGCAGGGGTTCAGTGCATCCAGAGTCTTCTACGTACGAGATTTGAGCCTCTTTTTTTGGGGCCGCTTTCTATGGCTTCGCCGCACGTTGTTGTCCGGCGAGTGGCCACTCTGGGATCCGTATATCGGCGGCGGGCAGTCAGCGGTCGCTGACGCGCTACATCAGATGTTCCTCCTCCCCGTCCTCGCGATTCGGGTCATCGGCCCAGAGGTCGTGAGCTTCAATCTTTGGGTGCTTCTTCCTTTTCCTGTGGCAGCCGCTGGGGCGTGGCTATTCCTGGCGCGCCGATTCTCCGTTTCTGCTGCGGCGCTCGGCGCAATTGCGTTCGCTGTTTCTGGTCCCGTTGTCTCGACCGGGAACTTTCCTAACATGTCGTGGTCGGTCGCGGCCATGCCCTGGGTGCTCTGGAGCACTGACGTCGTCATTCATCAGCCCGCTGGCATCCGCGCGGGAGTTATGGCTTTGGCTGTCGCCTTTCAGGCACTCGCGGGTGAACCAGTCACATTCTTCATGACTTCGGTTCTGGCTACGGCCTGGGCAGCAACCGGCGTGACTTTGGGCACTGATCGCCTCAAAGCCGCCTGGTGGGCTTCTACCGGTTTTGTTCTTGGAGTGGCTCTCTCGGCCATTCAACTCGTCCCGATGGTCGAGGCTGCTACGCTGGCAGAGCGGTCGCAGAACATTCTCAAGGATGCGTGGTCTCTGCATCCGCTGGCCTTGCTCGAGACCATGGCATTTCAGCTCTATGGCAACTACTACTCGACGCAGTCTCTGTCCGACGCGCCATGGGTAGTCGTCGTTAACGTAGGTCGTGAGCCGTTCTTCTTCTCGCTTTACTACGGCGTGCCACTACTGGCACTTTCGTTGGTCGGATTGCTTGCGACAGCGCATGAGCGCTGGGGCATCTTCTGGGCTGCGGCGGGTGCATCCAGCATCCTGCTGGCCCTCGGCGTTCACACTCCCGTATATCCCTTCTTGCGCGATCATCTGCCGTTGTTGGGCTCCTTTCGATTTCCAGTCAAGTATCTCGTTGGTCTGTCGATGGCCGTTGCTGTGGGGGCAGCCTCAGGGATCGACGCGGTGACATCGACCTCGAAAGGTGAGCAACTCCGCGTTGTCGCTCGGGCGAGATTCTACGGCGTGGGGTTTGCCGCACTGGTGAGTATCCTTGCAGCCACCTGCGCCCTCTTCGCACGGGGTTATCCGGACCGCAGCGCGGCCAAGGCTGCCGCCGTAGCGGCTGCGGTGATCGGCAGCGCACCTGACAACGCGGGCGCCTTTATGGTGGCGGCGCTGCAGGGCCTGCTGACAACTGTCGTGCCTGTTTCTGCCCTCTCAGCCGTGTTGCTGTTTGTCGCTACCAGCTCACATCGCCTGCGAGGGGCTGCCGCGGTACTCCTGGCTTCGCTGATCGTGGGAGATGTCGTCCTTCGGGCCAGCCCGATCAATCCGGTCCTCAGCGCGGATTATTTCCAAGAACCAGCCTGGCTTGCTCGAACACGAAGTGATCCACATGCGCGCTTCTACATCGGCGGGAAGCGCGATGGCACGCTTGATAGCTGGGACCTCGACGCATCCCTCGGCTACTTCAATCCTCCCGGACTCTCCGGGTCTACTAGCAGGGCCGCGCTGAGTGCGGTGACAGCGTTTTATCCCTCGGCGTGGCATGGCCGCGAAATGCTTTCCTACGATCTGGCCTGTACTCTGGCCGCGCGCCTACCAGACTGCAGTCGCGCGTTTTTTTGAGGCCGATCGCATCGGTCGCGATCATTTTCTTGATCGTACAGGCGTTCGATATCGAGTGCTGCCCGCGCGATCATCTGGAAACCGATCCGCGATTGTCAGGATGCCGTACTTCTCGGAATCATGGCTCTACGACTGGGGAGAAGTAGTCCAGCCGCGCGCGGTGGTTGTGTCCAAGGCCGAAGTCGTGGCCGATCCCGTGCAGCAGATTGAGGCGCTCTTTCGAGGAGGGTGGGACGCGCGCCATTCAGTGGTCTTGGAGCGCAGGCCCAGCGAATCTCGCGGTGCAAATGAACAGACGCTACCGGCGGACTCGATCGCCACGATCTCGTCGGAGCGCTCGAACCAGGTTGTTGTCGACGCCGATGTTGGGATTGCGGGAAGCTACCTTGTTCTGAGCGACTCCTACTCCCCGGACTGGCGCGTGTCCGTCGATGGCCGCGACGCGCCTCTCTTGCGGGCCAATGGTTTGTTTCGCGCGGTGCCTGTTCCGGTCGGCAGGCATAGAGTGGTCTTTACATACCTGCCCCAATCTTTTCTCTGGAGTGCCGCGGTGTCGGCGATCGCCGGCGTCGCGGTCATGGCTATCAGTGCGACTCGAAGGAACAAGGCTTCCTGATGGAGCCTTCCAGCGATCCGACAATTTCTGACGGACAACACTGACAGAATTTGTCAGTTTGCGAAAAATTGGCACTCAGTTCTTCTCAGTTAGTGCTCTCGACACCTATGTAAATAACTGAATCTGCCATGGTTAGCGCTAGTGTCTTTTGCCTGTTGCGCCTTGGCACCGCCGTTGCTCTATTGCCGGGCGTCGGCCGCTGGGCATCACCAGTCGAGCCCGACGCGGGATGTCCCCGCGGCCAACACACACAACCATTTAGACGACTTGAGGAGAGACGACAATGAAGGTTCGCAATCAGAAGGGTTTCACGCTTATCGAACTGCTGATCGTCGTGGCGATTATCGGCATCATCGCGGCCATCGCGGTTCCGGGTCTGCTCCGCGCCCGCATGTCGGGTAACGAGTCTTCGGCCATCGGGTCGATGCGCGCCATCAACAGCGCGGAAGTGGCCTACTCGTCGTCGGCGGCGAGCGGTGGCTACGCCGTCACGCTGGCGGCGCTGCGCCAGGGCTGCAACAGCGGCCAGGGTTTCATCTCGCCGGACCTCTCGAGCAACGGCGTTGTGAAGAGCGGCTACACGATTGGGCTGGCGCAGGCGACGGGCGCGGTTGACGTCGTCAACGATTGCAACGGCACGATGAGCAAGAGCGGCTACTGGGCGACGGGAACGCCCGCCACGGTTGGCCAGACGGGCACGCGCTCGTTCGGCACCGGCACCGCCGGCACGATCTTCTTCCTGAATACCGGCGTTGCGGTAACGGAAGACCACCGGCGCGCCCCTTCAGTAACCGGTTGAATCGACGAAGAACTTCGGGGATGCCCTTCTCGGGCATCCCCTTTTTTTGTAAAAACGCTTTGCTGCTGCGGGAAACGGCGAGTGTTCGTTGTTCGAGGGAGGCGCCCATCCCGGGCGGGCACGTGACAAAACTTCGCACCTCTACGCGCCGGGAGGCGACAGTAATTGTCAAATTGACAAAAATTGGTGGTCCGTAAGCGCTCACTCGTCGAACACTCGTTCTCCTAACCCCTTATGCGGGTGTTAGTTGGTCGCGTCACCCCGGACCTCATCCGGACTGGCATCACCGTTGCTCGGCTCTGCCCATCGGCCGCTGGGAGGAGCGCCAGTCGGGACCGAGGCGGGACAGACCCCGCGGCCAACAGCTAGACTTTCCGACCAAATTAAGGGGACAAGAAAAATGAAGGTTCGCAATCAGAAGGGTTTCACCCTCATCGAGCTGCTGATCGTCGTGGCGATTATCGGCATCATCGCGGCGATCGCGGTTCCGGGCCTGCTCCGAGCGCGCATGTCGGGCAACGAGTCCTCTGCGATCGGTTCTATGCGCGCCATCAACAGCGCGCAGGTCGCGTACTCGTCATCGGCGGCGAGCGGCGGGTATGCGGACACGCTGACGGCGCTTCGCACTGGCTGCAACAGCGGCCAGGGTTTCATCTCGCCGGACCTTTCGAGCAACGGCGTGGTCAAGAGCGGCTACATCATCACGGTCGCCGCGGCCAGCGGCGCGGTTGACGTCGTGAACGACTGCAACGGCACGATGAGCAAGAGCGGCTACTGGGGTACCGGAACGCCCGCGACGGTTGGACAGACGGGTACGCGTTCGTTCGGGTCGGGAACTGCCGGCACGATCTTCTTCTTGAACACCGGCGTCGCGGTCACCGAGACCACCGGCGCGCCTCTCCAGTAACTTCTTGTTCGTTGTATTCGAGGGGATGCCGTGCGGCATCCCCATTTTTTTGAAATGGCCAGGGCAGCGATGACAACCAGACGGGCCGGAAGCGACGGACAGCACGGGTTTACCCTCATCGAGCTGCTCGTCGTGAGTGGGATCATCGGCCTGATTGGGGCAATCGCGATACCGGCATTGCTGCGGGCCAAGATCACGGCGAATGAGACGGCAATCATCGGCTCCATGCGCGCCGTGAACAGCGCGCAGGCGGCGTATGCCAGCGCGGCCTCGAACGGAGGATATGCAACCGACTTCACGATCCTGACGCGGTCGTGCCCCGGAGGCAACCAGGGCTTCCTCTCGCCAGATCTTGCTGGCGACCCTGCGCAGAAGACCGGCTATTTCATTTCGCTGGGGCCAGGCGCCACCGGCGCCGGGCCGACCGGCTGCAACGGAGAGGCGACGGGCCTCAGTTACTACCTGTCCGCCGTGCCCATTACGGTCCGGCTGACCGGCCACCGGGCCTTCGGGGCCACCAGCCCCGGCGTCATCTACTTCGATCCGGACGGCGTCGCTCCGACCGAAGCCCAGATGCGGCCGGGTGGCAGCGGAACCCCGATTCAATAGCAAAACTTCAAGGCCCGGTGGGCCATTTCGAGGCCGATTTCACGAGTATTCAGGGCCGCTGCACGCGGTGGCACAGCCTATCCTCCAGCCAACTCGGAGGTGGTAAGCTGATATGGTGCGTAATTCGCGTGGCTTCACGCTGATTGAGCTCTTGCTGGTCGTCGCGATCATCGGGATTCTCATGTCCCTCGCGATGGCCAACTACCACTACGCCCGCCTGCAGGCCGCCGAGACATCCGCGATTAGTTCGTTGAACGCGATCAATCAGGCGCAGATCTCCTACATGCACAGCTGCGGCAATCAGAAGTTTGCTCCGAGCCTGACGGCGCTCGGCAAACCCAGTCCAGGTACTGACACGGCGTTCCTGAGTCCCGATCTCACAGGCGCTGACGAGATTCTCAAGAGCGGCTATCGGATCGCGATGAAGACGACGGAAGTGACCGTACCGCTGCTGACCTGCACCGGTGATACACCCGCCGACTCGTATCAAGTGACCGCCGACCCGGTAACGCCGCGGGGTGACGGGACACCTCTTCTTCGGAACCAATAGAGACCTTGTCGTCTACGAGAACGCCGCCGAAACCTTCGTTGGCAGAATGCCCGACGACGGGCCTCCGCCAGCCGGGCAGGAGACGCGGGGGATCGTTCGCTGAATGGGCCGCATCGCATGACATCCGCTCAACGCAACCTGCTGCTGGGATTTGCCGTGCTCGGTCTGGGCGCTGCTCTGACGTCGAGCTACGTGCACTACCGGCTGCTCACCGACGTTTCCTTCACGAGCTTTTGCGACGTCAGTTCCGCGGTGAACTGCACGCAGGCGTATATGAGCTCGTACGGAAGCGTGTTCGGCGTACCTGTCGCACTCGGCGGCGTGATGTACTTCGCGATCGTAGCCGTCCTTGCCGGCATCGTCGGCCGGCCGGGCGCCAAGTCGCGAGAGAACGCGCCGGGCTACATCTTCGCGCTCTCCACGCTGGCGCTGGCCTTCATCCTGTATCTCGCGTGGGGCTCATACGTCGTTCTCAAGACCTTCTGCATCCTGTGCGCGGTTACCTACGTCGCCGTCATTGCCATCTTCCTCATTTCCGGCGGAGCCACGAAGTTCCCTATGAAGACGCTGCCCGATCGTGCACGGCGTGATGCCCGGACGCTCGTGACAAGTCCCCTCGCGCTGCTGATTGCGGTGCTCTTCGTCGCCGGCGGGGCGATTGCGGTCGCCGCGTTCCCGCGCGACGGTGCGCAAGGAAGTCCGACGGCGTCAGCGCAGGCGCCCGCGGCGCTGCCAGCCGTGACAGATGACGAGCGCGCCAAGATCGCCCAGTGGTGGGACGTCCAGCCGAAGGTCGAGATCCCCGTGCCGGCGGGCGACGCCAGGGTTCTCATCGTCAAGTTCAACGACTATCAGTGCCCGGCGTGCAAGCTGACCTACGAGAGCTACAAGCCCCTTCTTCAGAAGTACGTGGCGACAGGGCCAGGTCAAGGTACGTCGTCAAGCAGTACCCACTGGAGCCGGAGTGCAATCCCGGCGTTCCGAACGTGGTGCACTCGGCCTCATGCGAGGCGGCGGCGTCTGTCCTCATGGCGAAAGCGAAGGGGACGTCCGATAAGCTGGAGGATTGGATCTTCGCGCACATCGGTCCGCCCCAGCTGACGCCAGAGCAGGTCAAGGACGCCGCCAAGTCCGTCGGCGGCATCACCGACTTCGACGCACAGTACGCCCGCGTCAAGGAGGAGCTCAGGACCGACGCCGGCCTTGGCCAGCTGCTCGGCGTGAAGTCGACTCCGACGTTCTATATCAACGGCCGGATGCCGACACAGATTCTGCCGCCCCAGTACTTCGACGTGCTGATTCAGTTGGAGCTGCAAAAGACCAAATAGGCGCGGACATGTCTCCCCAGCGACACGCGACATGCCCCCAGCTATACGTATAGAGGAACTCACCAAGGACTACGCGATCGGCTTTTGGCGCAAGCGCCCATATCGGGCGCTCGATAGCCTGTCGCTGCGCATCGAGCCCGGAGAAGTCTTCGGCTTTCTCGGACCAAATGGGGCGGGAAAGACGACGACGCTCAAGCTGCTCATGCAGCTGGTCTTTCCGACATCTGGTCGCGCCGAGATCCTGGGACACCCCGTCGGCGACGTTGCGACGCGCCGCCGCATTGGCTATCTCGCCGAGAATCCCTATTACTACGACTACCTGACCGCCGAGGAGTTGCTCGACTACTTCGCGAAGCTGTTCGGGTATTCGTCTGCCGACCGGCGGCGACGCGTAGGAGATCTTCTGGATCGCGTCGGTATCGGCGCCGAGCGCCGCTTGCAGCTCCGCAAGTTTTCCAAAGGCATGGTTCAGCGCGTCGGCATCGCGCAGGCACTCCTCAACGATCCGGAGGTCGTGTTCTTCGACGAGCCGATGTCGGGATTGGATCCCCTCGGGCGGCGCGACGTCCGCGCGCTCATCCTCGAGCTGCGCGACCAGGGCCGCACGGTCTTCTTCAGTTCGCACATCCTCGCTGACGCCCAGGCGCTCTGCAGCCGCGTCGCCGTCGTCGCGGGCGGCCGCCTCGCGGCGACGGGAAATCTCAACGAGATCCTGGCCTTCGACGTCCGCGGCTGGGAATTGGTGATGACCGGCGTCCGGGCCGACGTAATCGAAAGGCTGCAACCGGCGCCACGCCGCGTGACACAGATCTCGCCGGGACGTTATTCGCTCGAGCTTTCGACAGACCATCCGCCCGAACGGACGCTGGCCGACCTCGCGGCGTCGGGCGCAAGTCTGGTGTCGCTCAATCCGGTGCACGACACGCTGGAGGACTACTTCATCAAGCGGGTTGCCGAGGTCGAATCGGCACGGCCCAAGAGCCTGGAGGCTTCGCGTGCGGGTGATTAGCGCGATTGCCGTCAGCGTCTTCCGCGAGTCGGTCAGAGACCGAGTGCTCTACAACCTCGTTCTCTTTGCGACGCTGCTGATTGGCTCGTCGTTCTTCCTTGGCCAGCTGACGGCCGGGCAGGACGTCAAGATCATCAAGGATCTTGGGCTGGCGGCGACCGCGATCTTCGGGCTCTTCATCGCCATCTTCATCGGCATTGGCCTGGTCTCGAAGGAAGTCGAGCGGCGCTCCATTTACGGCCTGCTGTCGAAACCAATCAGCCGGCCACAACTGATACTCGGCAAATACGCCGGGCTCGTGCTGACGCTCGCCGTCAACATCACCGTGATGACCGTCGCCATCTACGCCGTCCTGGCGTACATGACATGGACGACGCCCGAGCCGATTCAAACTGCCTGGGACGCGCCCGGCGTCGATCCGGCGCTTCTCAAGGCGTTGTTCCTCATCTTCGTCGAGCTGGCGCTGATCACGGCGGTGGCGCTCTTCTTCTCGACGTTCTCGACGCCAATGCTCTCGGCCGCTTTTACGTTTGGCCTGTATGTCGTCGGGCATTTCAATGCCGACCTGAGGAATTTCCAGAGCGTGGTCGAATCGCAGAGCGCAGCGACACTCGCCCGGGTGCTGTACCACGTCCTCCCGGACCTCTCTGCGTTCGACGTCAAGACCGCAGTCGTCCATGGCCTGAGCGTGCCGTGGGGTTACCTGGCGTTGACCACGGGATACGGAATCCTCTACATCGCCGTGCTTCTCGTGATTGCGACGCTGATCTTTTCGCGGCGGGACTTCAAGTGAGCGCCACCGGTGGACGATCGGCAGCCGCGACGATTGCCGCGGTGCTCGCGGTCGCCGTGTGCATGGCGGCAGCGATCAGCCTGCAGGTTGCACGCGATCGCCTGTATGCCGGGCAATCGCGCGAAACCGAGCGGATCCTGTACATCCAGTCAGGAACCGCTGCGAAGCGCCTCGCGCTCGACTTCGACGCGCTGTGGGCCGACGTCTACTGGATCCGCGCCATTCAGCACTACGGTGGCGACCGTCTCGGCAGCACGCGGGAGAAGAAATACGAGCTGCTCTATCCCCTCGTCGATCTGACGACCACCCTGGATCCGTATTTCACGATCGCGTACCGATTCGGCGCGATCTTTCTGAGCGAAGCGGCGCCGGGTGGGCCGGGCCGCCCCGACCAGGCGGTCGCGCTCCTGGCAAAGGGCATCGCGGCGCAACCAGGAAAGTGGCAGTACCCGCACGATATCGGGTTTGTCTACTACTGGCACCTCCGGGACTTTGCGAACGCGGCGCAGTGGTTCGAGCGGGCAGCGAGCTATCCGAACGCGCCGAACTGGCTGAAGCCCCTCGCCGCCGGTGTTCTCACGGCGGGGAACGATCGCGCCACAGCGCGTGCGTTGTGGAGTCAGATTTCACAGTCCGAAGAAGAGTGGCTGCGGAAGACAGCCGAGCGCAGTCTCGCCCAGCTCGACGCGCTCGATGCGATCGATCAGCTTCAGGCCGTCATCAGACGCTTCCCGTTGCCGGAAGGGACGGCATATTCATGGGAGGCGCTGGTTCGACGCGGCGTGCTTCGGGGTATTCCGCTCGATCCGTCTGGCGTACCGTTCGAGATCGCCCCCGCCGATGGCGCCGTCTCGGTGTCGTCGAGGTCGAAACTGTTTCCCATGCCCGATCTGGTGCATTCGGTGCCGCGATGACCGACGCCACGTTGCTCCTGGTGGGGTTGGCTGTCCTCGGCCTCGCCGTCGGCAGCTTTCTCAACGTCTGCATCCATCGTCTGCCGCACGGCCGTTCGATTGTGCAGCCGCCTTCGAACTGCCCGCATTGCGGGTATGTCCTGCGCTGGTACGACAATTTTCCGGTCCTCAGCTACGCGATGCTGGGTGGGAAGTGCCGGCAGTGTCGAGCGTCGATTTCGATTCGCTATCCGATCGTCGAACTGGTGACGATGGCGATCTTCGTCGCGCACTTTCTGGTGCTTGGACCGGACATCATCCTGGTGCCACGGCTGGTCTTCGCGTGTGCGCTCATCGTGCTCTTTGCCATCGACCTCGAGCACCATCTCCTGCCGAACGTCATCACGCTGCCTGGAGTTGTCGTGGGGCTGGCGTTCAGCCTGATGCTCCCGCCAGGGATCGTCGACGCGTTGATCGGCGCCATCGCCGGCGGAGGCGTGCTGTGGCTGGTCGGCGAAGCGTATTTCCGTTACTCCGGTGTCGAGGGCATGGGTGGCGGTGACGTCAAGATGCTCGCCATGATCGGTGCGTTTCTCGGCTGGAAGCTGATGGTACTGACGCTCGTCCTGTCGTCGATTCTGGGTTCCGTGGTCGGTGTCCTGGTCCTTGCCATCAGGCGTGGCGGGATGAAGTACGCGCTGCCGTACGGGACATTCCTTTCGCTCGCGGCGCTCGTTGCCTCACTGTTCGGAAATCAGATCCTCGACTGGTACCTCGGTTTTTATCGCTAAATTCCTTCGGAAATTTTCACCTAATTACAATTCTGTTAGACTCCTGTCCTGTCCTGGGACACACCATAGGCTTTGGCCCTGACAAGTCTGGTCAGTGCACTAGTTAAGCCTTCTGTTTGTAATCACTTACAACCGAATGGAATGTCGCTTGCTATGTTCCATCGCGTTCAGAGTAACGGCATGAGAGTCATCGATACGACCCAACGACGCCAGGAGCTCGCGGTGACGCGGCGCAACGAAGCGGGTTTCACCCTGCTCGAGGTGCTCGTGGTCGTAGCGCTCCTCGGAACGCTCGCCGCGATGGCAATCATGGTGTCTCCTGCGTTCCTGAAGAGTGCGAGAGCGGACGCCGGGATCGAGCAGGCGATGGACACGTTGCGGTTGGCTCGCGAAACGGCGATCAGTCAGCGACGGAACGTGCGGATTGTCTTTGTCGGGCTCGACGCCATCCAGACCACTCGCGAGGATATCGGGGCGAACGGCGTCGTGACCGGAACGACGGTGCTGCGCACGGTTCAGTTCGAGAATCGCATGCAGTTCAGGGTCGTCAGCGGCGTCCCCAATACGCCCGCCCTGTTCTCGCTGACGGGCGCCACTACCGGCGGTGCTATCGCGTTCGGCACGTCCACGGCTCGCATGTTCACGAGCGAAGGCACGTTCGTGAATCAAGCCGGCGACGCGTTGAACGGGACAATTTTTCTTGCGATCCAGGGCGACCCGCTCAGCGCACGGGCGATCACGATCTTCGGCCCGACGGCCCTCATCCGCGCCTGGCGCTGGAACGGCCGGGACTGGGTGGAGTAGGCAATGGCTACGACAGCAACGAACCATACATCGGACGAACGCGGCTTCTCCTTGATCGAGACGCTCATCGCGATGGCGATTCTGGCGACGGGTCTCCTCAGCCTGGCTGGTGTCTTCATCATGGGGTTGGGTCACCTGGCGGGTTCATCAGGAGCGCTCATCGCGCGAGAGAAGGCGCGCGAGGCTGTCGAGAGCGTGCACACCGCGCGCGACACGCGCGTCATCAGCTGGTGCCAGATTTACAACGTCGATTCGACGCGAGGCGCGGCCTGTAACGGCAAGCCGGCAGGAGTCTTTCTCAGCGGTCAGCAGCCGCTGTACAAGGCGGGAATCGACGGGTTGGTCAATACGGCCGACGACGACGACGCGGGTGCGGCGGGTATGGAAGCCTCCCTCAGTCCCGGGCCTGACAACATCCTCGGCAATGAGCGACGATGTGCGCGACGGCGCTCACCGGTTTCACTCGCGAGATCCAGATCAGCGAAATCGTGACCAACGGCGTCGCCAATCCGAACCTCGCGGCAGCTGCGCGTGCGCATCCGCTACGGCCGGATGGTGAGAAACCAGAGCGGGGTCATCGAGCCGGAACGAGTCTACGAGCTGCTGACCTACATCTCGGCGATTTCCTGAGGCCTGTGATGTCCAATATCTTCAATCAATATCGCGTCTCACGACGAACGAGGCTTCACGCTCGTGGAGCTGCTCGTCGCGATGGCGATCACGACCGTCATCCTCGGGACGACGATGGCAGCGCTGAATGACGCCGCGAAGGCCACCGACTCGGCCAAGCAGGTCACCGAGCTGAACAACGGGCTCCGCACGGCCATGGACATGATGACGCGAGACATCATGCAGATTGGCCAGGGGCTGCCTCCGGGCCGCGTCATCGGTCTGCCGAGCGGCACTAACTCTGTGCCGATGCAGCTGCCAGGGCCAATCGATTCGAACCTGCAGCTCGACGGGCCTTCCTTCTGCCCGCCGGATCCAAACGACGCCACGCCAGATACCGTTTGCGAGCAGATCTCCGCGGTCGTTCCCGGACCTGGCCGTGGCCCGCTCTTGTCGGACGATCTGACGACGACCGACATGATCACGATGGTCCAGGCCGATAGCGCATTCGATCAGGTGCCGCTGACAGCTTTCGGCGCGAACGGCGCCAGCGTCACGGTGGCGCTGCCGGACACGGTCGCGCCCATCGACAACGGCAAATCGCCGCGCGGCGTCAATATCACCGACGGCGGCGCGGATGACATCGACGCCGGCGACCTGATCATGCTGACCAAGGGATCAGCCAGCGTACTCGTCCAGGTCACCAGGGCGCCTACGAATCAACAGATCTTTTTCGACACGAATGACTCGCTCGTTCTCAATCAGCGGGGTGTCTCGAGCCTCGTTTCGGGTGTTACGGTGTGGAGACCGGCAGGTACGGCGGCAGAAATGCGCGTTGCCGCTCCGACCGACAGCGCTGCTGGAACCAACGGGCTGGTCAACACGATCGCGACCCGCATCCGGCTGATCACGTACTACATGGACGTGACGACCGATCCGCGGCGGCCGCGTCTCGTCCGCAGGATGAACAACGGGCATCCAACAGACTTCGACAACACCCTCGGCACCGTCGTCGCCTTCGACGTCGAAGGGCTGCCAGATCTCTTACGACCTCGCGGACGGTGTCTACAACTGGAGCAACGTGCGGATGGACGACGCGGATCTCGCCGGTACCGGCAGATGCTCGCCGCTCGTCTGCTCGCCGAACCAGATACGCAAAGTGAATATCGCGTTAACCGGCCGTTCGCGGCAGCGGCTCCGCGCGACGGCGCAGTTCGCCCACAAGACGCTCGTGACGCAGGTCAGCCTGCGCAGTCTGGCGTTTGTCGACCGTTATCGCTGAGGAATGATCATGCAGGGCCTTCAGACGGAAAGAGAATCGGTCGCGCGGCGCCAGGACGGCATCGCGCTCATCATCACGCTCATGGTGCTGATGCTCGTGTCGGCGCTGATGGTCGGGTTTGTCTCCGCCATCATCGCCGATCAGCGGGCGAGCGGCCTCGACCGCGATCAGACACAGGCGTACACTGCCGCACATGCGGGGCTCGAACAGTTGACATCGGATCTGTCAGGTGTTTTCACACAGGACTTCTCGCCCGACGCAGCGCGGATCGCGACGCTGACCGCGACACCGCCGACGCTGACCGGATTTACGTTCACCGATCCAGAGCGGCGCGTCCGGATATCGCATCGACTTCACGCCGGATGTGAATGGCAATCCCGCGCCTGAGAATGCCGCTGGCAGCACCATCTCGGCAGGCCCGTACCAAGGGTTTCGCGGCATCATCACGCCCTACGACATCATGGTGACCGCGCGTTCACGCGGCGGCGCCGAAGTCCGGATGCGGCGCACACTCCAGACCGTTGCCGTACCGGTGTTCCAGTTCGGACTGTTCTCCGAGAACGATCTGAGCTTCTTTGCCGGTCCCAACTTCAACTTTGGCGGCCGCGTCCACTCCAACGCCAATGTCTATCCTGGCGTCAGGTAACGGCACGACACTGACGCTCGCCGATCGAGTCACCGCCGTTGGTGAAGTCATTCGCACCAACCTGTCGAACGGCTGGGACACCAATACGAATTACACCGGCACCGTGCAGGTCATCAAGACGGCGCCATCAACGTACCGCAACCTGGCGCGCAACGAAGGCAGCCTGGTCACGAACAATCCGACATGTCCTGAACGAGCCCGCGTGGACGTCGCTCTCGGTCGGCACATACGCGAGCAATATCCGCAACGGCCGCACCGGCGCGCGGCGTCTCGATCTGCCGCTGGTGTCGCAGGGAGCGGTACCGGTAGACCTGATTCGCAGACCGCTACAGAACTCGAACGAGAACACGGCGCGCCCGCTCGTCTACGACCAGCGTTTCTTCGGCATGGCCGCGGTGCGTATCCTGCTGGCCGATACGGCCGCGGAGATTCAGCAATTGCCGACCGTGACGCAGGGCAGTCAGCCAGTTCTGCTCTCCGGGGCCGGTTCATACCGCGACTATGCCGGGGTGCTCCCGCCGCTGACGCGTCCGCCCCTTGGCAGCTATGAGACGCCTGGTGTCCTGGCGGGTCCGGCCGGCGGCCAACTCCACGGCGGCGTTTACAAGGGCAATCACGAAGAGCCGGTGCTTGGCGGCTACATCAAGGTGGAAATTCAGCGTCCCGGGACCACGCCGACCAACGGCACCTGGGTGGATGTGACGCAGGAAGTGCTCGGTCTGGGCATTGCCGGTCGCAACCTCGCCGATGCCGACCGGACGATCGGCAACCGGTGGAACAGCATTCCCGATCAGGCACTACCAGCGATATCTGTCCGGAGCCGAACCCGAACGCCATTATCAGGCTGCAGCGCGTGCGCGATATTCCGATCAGCATGGCGCCTTGTGGCGTCACGGTCGTAGCGGGCGCCGTCACGGCAGTCAGTCTCAACGAGCACGACTACTGGGAGAACGCGCTATTCGACGCGCGCGAAGCGCAGACCCGCGACGCCACCGCAACCTCTTCGACGGATATTCCGCTCGCCGGCGTGATGCACTATGTCGAGCTCGACGTCAACAACCTTCGTCGCTGGCTTGCTGGCCAGCTCGTGGCCGCAGGCGGCATCAACGGCGCGAACGCCAAGAACGACAACGGCTACATCCTGTACTTCTCCGATCGGCGCGGCAAGAACGCCGGCGCGGCCGCGGAATTGCAAGGAGAGTTCGGCTACGAGGACAACGTCAATCCAGCGACTTCGGGTGGCGCGGCCAACAACACTCTCGATGCGGGCGAGGACGCGAACGGGACGCTGCCCTCGACCTCTTCGGTCGCCCGGCGCGCAACGTTCCGGCCGGCGCGACGACACCGTGTGTTGCGGGATATCCCAATCCCTTGCACGCTGGGACGCTGGTCACGGCGGTGCTGACGAATGCCAACGTCGGGGTTGGCGCCGCGGTCGGCGCCAACTGCGCCGGCGGCCAGGTGGCCGCGGCTGTGCCCGCCGCTGTCAAGACGCTGATCGCTCGCGCCAACCGGCCGCTCTTCTTTCGTCGCGCCCTCAAGATCGTCAACGGCGAGTCGCACACGACGGCCGTAGCCGGGCATTGCTCGCCGGCTCCTTGCACCGACCTGCCCCCGGGCTTGACCATCGCGTCCGAGAACCCCGTCTACGTCCAGGGCAACTACAACGCCATCGCCAACGACACGACGGTCGGCCCACATGCACCTGCCGCGATCGTCGCCGACGCCGTGACGCTGCTTGTCGAACAACTGGAGTGACGTGCGATCGTTCAACAGCCCGAGCTGACCCTGGCTTGCGCGATGCCGCGGACACGGGTTATCGGATGGCGGTCGTTGGCGGAAAGAGTGTCATGTTTCCGCGGCCAACCGGCTGGACTCCGGCGCAGGACTTCGGCACCGACGGCGGCGCGCACAATTTCTGCGCCTGCTGGAAGGCTGGGAATGGCTCAGACGCTGAACTACCGCGGCTCGATCGTCAGCTTTTTCACCAGCCGGCAGGCCGTCGGCAGCTTCAAATGCTGCACGAACGTCTACGGCGCACCGACCCGCGGCTTCAACTTCGACACCGACTTCCTGCTGCCGTCGCTGCTGCCGCCGGGCACACCGATGTTCCGCGACGTCAACACGCTGACGTTCCGGCAGCTGCTGAGGCCGAACCAGTAGGACAGTCGTCAGTCGGCAGTCCTCAGTCGGCAGTCAACGGTCGACAGTCGGAGTCTTCAGTCTCAGTCGCCAGTCGCGACTGTGACTGAGCTGAGCTGGACTGAAGCTGCCGACTACGACTGCCGACTGAAGACTGCCGACTGACGACTCCGACTGACGACTCCGACTGAAGACTGAGTCGACTGCCGACTAACGACTGACGACTGATTTGTCCCAATCCGGTTATCTCTTCCTCGGTCTGACCGCCATCGTGGCGGCACTTTCCGGCGTCCTGGCCTACGCCGTCCTCCGTATCTTTGCCGCGGCGCGCGCGGCGACTCGCGACGAACGCCGATCCGGCACCGAGACCGCGTTCATGGCGGCCGCGATGGAAGATGCGGTGCGCAAGTTGCGCGACGGCGAGCGCGCGATGAAGCTTCGCGCGGAAGCGTCCGAGCGGTTGAGCAGTGAGATCGTCGCCAGCCTCACGTCCGGGCTCCTCGTCGTCGATCGTGAGGGCATCGTTCGTACGCTGAATCCGGCGGGCCAGACGATGCTGGGCCTCGCCGGCAGCGACTGGCAGGGCCCGTACCGCGACTGTGCTGAAGGAGGCGGGGCCGCTCGCCGACGTGCTCGAGGAGTGTCTGACGACATCGCGGCCGGTGGTGCGGCGGGCAGTGCCGTTGACCGGTGGTGCCGCCTCGCATCTCGGCCTGACCGTGTCGCCCATTCGCGAAGGCAGCAGCGGCGCGGCGCACGGCGTCATCTGCCTGTTCAGCGATCTGACGCGAAGTCATGGAGCTCGAAGAGCAGCTTCGCCTGAAGGACAGTCTGGCGCGGCTCGGCGAGATGACGGCCGGCATCGCGCACGAGTTCCGCAACGGGCTTGCGACGATCCATGGCTATGGCCGCCTGATCGATCCGCAGCGCCTGCCCGAAGACTATCGGCCGTACGTACAGGGGATTCGTGAGGAGACCGAAGCGCTCAAGCAGGTGGTCACCAACTTCTTGAGCTTCGCGCGGCCTACCGAGCTGGTGCTGACGCCGGTGGAGATGTCGGTGCTCGTCGAACGCGCGGCCGAAGAAATTCGTGGCGACGCGCGCGCCCGCGGTGGTGACGTGCTTGTGCGCGGCGAGTTCGGGCGCGTCGAAGGTGACGAGGTGCTGCTGCGTCAGGCGCTCAGCAATCTCTGCCGCAATGCATTCGAAGCCTGCGATCTAGCGCGGATCGTCCCGCGCATCGTCGTCGAAGGCCAGCGCGATCGCGTGCACGGCGTGCAGCGCATCAGCGTCAGTGACAACGGTCCCGGCGTTCCGGACTCCGTCCTCGATCGCGTCTTCCGGCCATTCTTCACGACCAAGGCACAGGGCACGGGTCTCGGCCTGGCGCTCGTCCAGAAGATTATCGTGACGCACAACGGCAAAGTGACCGTGACGACAGACGACGGCGGTGGTGCCCGGTTCGTCGTGACCCTTCCCGCATCCGAGACGCCAGTCGCCGCCATCCACTGAACGATGGCGGGCGCCGCATTTTCTGCGACGCCGTAGCCCGTCGATCCGCTCGACTTCCTGCGACACGCGCCCGTGCTCTTTCGAATCCCTGCCGTGTTTTCCTGGACAAATGACAATTGCGCCGCCGGCGCTGGACCTGGATCGTCGGTTGCTACACGTCTGTCTGCGATGCGAACGAGAAACCAGATCCTCGATGCCGACGGCGTGAGCCTCGTGGAGGTCCTGATCGCGGTTGCTATCCTGACCACGATTGCGCTCGGCGTAGCGCAACTCATCGCCATGGCAACCGCCGCAATGAGTCGCGCACGCGTGCACACGATGGCTGTGATTCTTGCTGCCGCCAAGATGGACGAGTTGCGGTCGCTGGCATGGACTTTCGAGCCGACTGGCCGGGTGTGCCGGCACTGCCAAGATCCGATCGCGACACCGACTTGAGTCGGCCCGACCATCCGGCCGGCGGCCGTGGCCTGCAGCCGTCGCCGGCAGGGACACTTTCGACGAATACGCCGCCGTACGTCGACTTCCTCGACGCGTACGGTCGATGGGTCGGCAACGACACGACGAGCGCTGGCGACAGCCGTGTTTGTAAGAAGGTGGTCGGTGACGCCGCTGTCCGAAGATCCCGATCGCACGCTCGTCCTCCACGTACTCGTCACTACCAAAGCTGAAGATCGGGCGAGAGCGGGAACATGGCGCCGTCGATCAGGCACGGAAGCGCTGCTCGCAAGCGTCAGAACGAGGTGGGCACAGTGACGACGGCCGGAGTGGCTTGCGATCGGGCCGGGTTCTCGTTCGTCGAAGCTGCTGATCGCGCTCGCAATCTTCATCTCCGCGCTGGGGGCATTCGCGCAGATCGCAGCAGCCGGCCAGCGACTGGCCCGATCGCAGTCCGAGGCGACCGACCTCCATCAGCGTCTTCGTGTGGCGGTAGAGAGGATCAGGAAGGATCTCGCCCAGGCCGGAGCCGGCGTTGTACAGGGGACCGGCCTCGGGGCTGTCGGGTTCGCTCACAAACCACGTTGCCCCGATCCTTCCCGCTCGCCTCGGCTCCAGGCTGCCTGATGCCGCGCTTTCGGCGTTCAGCGATCGCGTCAGCATTTTCTATGCAGCCGAAGGTGCCTGGCCCTCGCCTTTGACGGTGTCGATGGCGGATGTCGATCAGCCTCTATTCATCGATCCATCGATTCCAGGATGTCCGGGCATCGGACTCTGCGGATTCGAAGAGGGCACCCGAGCCATGCTGATCGACACGCGAGGCGTAGGTGCGGGACACGAAGTCTTCACCGTGAATGGTGTGGCGGGCGCGCTGCTTCACGATGCCCCGAATCCACGATTCGAGCGTACCTATGCCGCCGGCAATTCGACACTCATCCCGGTTGTTCAACGCACGTATTACTTCGATCGTCCGAATCGGCGACTGATGCTCTACGACGGGCATCTCAGCGACATGCCCCTGGTCGACAACGTCGTCAATGTCGAGTTCTCATTGTTTGTCGACAACGCGGCGGCGAGCGTCGCGCGGCCGCCCGATGCCGGGTCGAGCTGCGTCTACAATCCCGGTTCTCCGCCGCTCCCTCGTCTTGGCACTTATGCGACTGTCGGGCTTCATCTGTTGACGGCCGGAGAGATGGCAGACGGTCCCGTTTGCGGCGCCGGAGAACGGCATTCGACGGGGATCTCCTCCGCATCAGGCTCGTGCGCGTCAGCCTTCGGCTCGATGCCGCCGCAGACGACGTGCGTGGCAGCGGTGGATTGTTTGCGCGCCCGGGGCGTTCGTCGAGTGGTTACAGTCACGTGCCCGACTTCGAGATCACATTTGACGTGGCGCCGCGCAACATGGCGCCGGCACCATTTGCGAAGTAGTGCGATGAGGCTCTCAGCGTCCACAAACTCGGTGCAGCACGCTTGGGAACGGGTGCGCGGAGACCGCGGCGTCGCGGTTCTCATCGCGTTGCTCTTTGCCGCGTTGATCGGTGCCGTCGCCGCGGGTCTCATCGCTCTCACTACGACAGAGACGCTCATCGGCGCCAGCTTTCGCCACGGCTACGAGGCCGCTTATGGTGCCGAGGCCGCCGCCGAACGCGCGCTGCGCGATCTGGCGGCGACACCCAACTGGTCGAGCGTGCTGAGCGCGCCGCCGGCAGGTGCGACGTCAGGATTCGACGATGGGCGTACTGTGCCAATCGGGCCAGATGGAAGGCCGCTGGATCTCGTGCGATTGACAGCGGAGCGGCAGCGCGACAGCGACGCCCGCGACGGGCCCTCGACCTTTGGCGCCAACAGCCCGCAGTGGCGTCTCTACGCGCATGCACCGGGAGACGCTCTGTTGCCGGCCGCGCCTCAACTTACCGTTGTATCTGGTGGTGTGGGTAGCAGACGACGAGTCCGACGCCGATGGCGATCCGGGGACCGACGCGAACCGCCGCATCCTCGTCTGGGCGACCGCATTCGGATCAGCTGGTGCCCGCCGGTCGGTCGAATTGCGAATCGCGAAGACTGACGCTGGCGATCTGCAGCTGCTGGGATGGGTAGCTCGGTAGGTCGGGTCGGGGCCGGTAGTTCGGTAGTTCGGTGGTTCGGTAGTCGGTAGTTCGGTCGGTAGTTCGGTTGAGCGTTCGCTCGGTTCGGCGCAAGTGCCGAGCCCCGAGCCCCGAGCCCCGAGCCTCGGGCCGAGCTACCGAACTACCGAACTTACAGACCGAGCCCCGAACTACCGAGCTACCGAACTACCGAACTACACTACGAGCTACCGAACTACCGAGCTACCGAAGGCTGGCACCGACGCCCGTATGTGCTAGAATTAAATACTATTTAGTCGCCATGAGCACCCTTCAATCTGCACGGTTTTTCACCCGCCTGACCACGGCTGCAGTGCTCCTTGCTTCGGTGGGCCTGCCGGCTCTGGCGCGCGCGCAGTCGAAGCCGTCGCTCGCGACGGTTGCCCGCGAAGAGTCCGAGCGGCGCAAGACCTCGAAGGAAGCAAGAAAGTCATCACGGCCAAGGATCTGCCGGAATCCGCACAGCGGCCGGCGACTGCCAGCCCGAGCCCGGCTGCAAGTGGAGCAGCGGCGCAAGCCAGTACGGATGGTGCCGCTTCAGGGGCCGCAGCGTCAGATCCAGGTGCCGGGCCCGCGCAAAAAGGCGACGCCCCGGCTGCGGATGACAAGGGCGAAGCCTACTGGCACACTCGCATGACGGCGGCGCGCGAAAACCTCAGGCGTACTCAAATTATTTACGACGCACTGCAGGCGCGACTGGGCGGATTGACCGCGGACTACAACCAGAGCGATCTGTTCGACGCAACAAGTACCTGGATGCCCGCCAGAACACGGCCGAGGAATCGGATCGCATCAAGAGAGAGATCGATCAACTGAAGAAGGCGATCTCCGACACCGAAGAAGAAGCACGCAAGGCCGGCGTACCGCCCGGCTGGCTACGTTAAAAGCTTCCGTCCGAGTGCCCGCCCCCGCCCAGATTCTCATCGTCGAAGACAAGGACTCGCTGCGCACGATGCTGCGGCATGCGCTCGAGCGGCAGGGCCACGCCGTGCTCGAGGCGCGCGATCAGCCCGAGGCCGTGCGCATGCTGCAGCAGCACCAGCCGGCGCTCGTCCTGTCGGATCTGCGCCTGCCGGAAGGCGACGGCTTCGGCGTGCTGCGCGCCGTCGAAGGAATTCGACGCCGACATGCCGGTGATCGTGATGACCGCATACGGCAGCATCGAGGATGCGGTCGCCGCGATGAAGGAAGGCGCGCTCGACTTCCTCGCCAAGCCGGTCGATCCCGATCACCTGCTGCTGCTGGTGGCGCGCGCGCTCGAGCAGCGCCGGCATCGTCACCGAGAACCTGCTGCTGAAGGAGGAGCTCGCGGTCCGCCGCGGCGCGCCGCAGCTCGTCGGCGAGGATCCGTCGCTCCGCAAGGTGTTCGCCGTCGCTGCAGCGCGCGGCGGCGACCGACACGACCGTGCTGCTCGAAGGCGAGAGCGGCACCGGCAAGGAGCTGTTCGCCCGGTCGCTCCATGCGCTGAGCCCGCGGGCGGACGCGCCGTTTGTCGCGATCAACTGCGCGGCGATTCCCGAGACGCTGCTCGAGACCGAGCTGTTCGGCCACGAGAAGGGGGCGTTCACCGGCGCCGTCGCGCGCAAGCCGGGCAAGTTCGAGATGGCGCACCGCGGCACGCTGTTCCTCGACGAGATCGGCGACCTGCCGCTCGCGCTGCAGGCCAAGATCCTCCGCGCGCTCGAGGAGAGGCGGTTCGAGCGCGTCGGCGGCACCGCCTCGGTGCAGGTGGACGTGCGGCTCGTCGCGGCGACGAACCGCGGCCTGCGCGCCGCGGTTGCGGCGCGGCGCTTCCGCGAGGATCTGTTCTTCCGGCTGTCGGTCTTCCCGATCACGGTTCCGCCGCTGCGCGAGCGGCCGGGCGACATCCCGCTGCTCGCGCGCTATTTCGTCGATCGCTTCTGCCGCGACATGAAGAAGACGGCCGATGGCGCTGTCGCCGCAGGCGCTCGAAGCAGCTGCGTCGCCTATCGCTGGCCGGGCAACGTGCGCGAGCTGCAGAACTGCATCGAGCGCGCGGTGATCCTCGCCGAGGGTGACTCGATCCAGCCGCGGCATCTGAACCTGTCGTTCCAGATGCGGCGCCGGCAGGCCGAGCCGCCGGCGGATCCGCTGGGCCGAGCTCGATCTGACCGGGCACGCTGTCGGACGTCGACGCGGCGCGCGCTCGCCGAAGTCGAGCGGCTGAAGATCGAGCAGGCGCTGCAGGACGCCGAGCGACAACAAGGGCCGCGCCGCGGAGCTGCTGCAGATCACCTACAAGGCGTTCCTCGTCGAAGCTCAAGGAACATCGGCTCGACTAGACCGTCGTCAGGCAGCGAGTCAGGCAGCCGCGAGTGCCTGATCAACCCGCGGCCGCGGCATCAGCTCCTCGGTCGTCACATCCGTCACCGTTGTCGGTCGCGCCAATCGCGGTCGGCAGCACGAAGTGCAGCTGCCCGGCGATCACCTTCTTGTCGCGGCGCGATCGGCTTCGACGATCTGCCGCGGCCGGCAGATCGGCCACCGGCGGCAGCGGTCCCATCTGCGCGATGAGCTGCGGCCAGCGCGTCGCGGTCCGTCTGCGGCATGCGCGCCGCGCGCGACGGCGAGCTCCGCGGCGGCCAGCATGCCGTAGCCGACGGCCTCGCCGTGGCGGAAGCGGCGGTACTTGGTCACCGCTTCGAGCGCATGGCCGAGCGGTGTGGCCGAAATTCAGCGCGCGCCGCGGCCCCGCTTCACGCTCGTCCTCGCTCGACGACCGCCGCCTTGATGCGGCAGCACTCGGCGATGACCGGCAGCAGCGCGCGGCGTCGCGCGCGAAGAGCGCCGTGCAGGCTCGCGGCGATGCGATCGAACAGCGGGCGGCTGGCGATCACGCCGTACTTGACCACCTCGTAGAGGCCCGGCGCGGAACTCGCGCCGCGGCAGCGTCGCCAGCAGCTCGCGGATCGACGACGACCGCGGCCGGCTGATGGATACGCGCCGATCAGGTTCTTGCCCAGCGGCATGATTGACGCCGACCTTGCCGCCGATCGCGCTGTCGACCTGCGCGAGCAGCGTCGTCGGGACCTGCACCACCGGCACGCCGCG
Organism: uncultured Acidobacteriota bacterium; assembly: GCA_963830815.1. Taxonomy (GTDB): domain Bacteria; phylum Acidobacteriota; class Vicinamibacteria; order Vicinamibacterales; family 2-12-FULL-66-21; genus DATBJJ01. The sequence continues at coordinate 79,109 of CAWHNN010000029.1, forward strand.
CAGGTAGGTCGCCGCCGCGAAGCCGGCGATGTCGCCGACGACGCCGCCGCCGACGGCGACGATCGTCGTCGCGCGATCGGCGCCGGCGCGGATCAGCGCGTCGTAGATGCGGCCGACGGTGGGCAGGTGCTTGAAGCGTTCGCCGTCGGGAATGAGGATCGGCTCTTCGCGCCGTGAGGCCGCGCGAACGCACTCGCCGTGCAGCCGCCAGACCGTCGGATTCGAGACGATGAAGCGGCGCTCGGGCAGCGCCGAGCGCGTCGAGGATCGCCGGCGACGCGCTCGCGCCCCGAGCCGCCGGCAATGTCGACCGGATAGCTCGCCGGAGGCGCGCGCGCACGTCGATCGAGGACGTATCGGCGATGGCAGGGTCGGACAACGGAGACAGGCCGGCATTCGAGCGAAGTCCGGATGGTAGGATAGCAGGATCGGACCGGACGTGGACCTGTCACGCAGACTTCCTCATCATCGGCAGCGGCATCGCCGGGCTGCGCGCAGCCGTGGAACTGGCGGGCGCGGGTCGGTCCTCGATCCTGACGAAGGCCGAGCCACGCGAAGGCAACACCGGCTACGCGCAGGGCGGCATCGCCGCCGCGGTCGGGCCGGACGATTCGCCGGCGCTGCACGCCGCCGACACGATTGCCGCCGGCGACGGCCTGTGCGACGAGCGCGCGGTCAACGTGCTCGTCGAGAGGGCCCGCGCTACGTCCGCGAGCTGATGGAGTGGGGCGCGGCGTTCGACCGCGATGCCGACGGCGAGCCCGCGCTGGCGATCGAAGGGGCGCACAGCGCGCGACGCGTGCTGCACGCGCACGACGCCACCGGCCGCGAGATCGGCCGCGTGCTGTGGCGGCGCGCGTCGGCGCTGCCGGCGTCACGACGCTCGATCACGCGCGCGCGTCGATCTGATCGTCGATGCGAGACGGCCGCTGCGCCGGCGCCAGGTATCGCTCGAGGACGGCGAGCGAGCGTCGCGCGCGCGCCGGCGTCGTGCTGCTGGCGACGGGCGGCGCCGGCCAGGTGTACAGCGACACGACGAACCCGCCGGTGGCGACCGGTGACGGCGTGGCGATGGCGTATCGCGCCGGCGCGCGGGTCGCCGATCTCGAGTTCGTCCAGTTCCATCCGACCGCGCTTGAAGTCGCCGGCGCAGCCGCGATTCCTGCTGTCGGAGGCGCTGCGCGGCGAAGGCGCGCGGCTCGTGAACGACGGCGGCGAGCCGTTCATGGCGCGCTACGATCCGGCCGGCGATCTGGCGCCGCGCGATCGGGTCGCGCGCGGCGATCGAGCTGCGAGCGCGAGCGAACCGGCGCGCCGTGTATCTGTCGCTGCAGCACCTCGACCCGACGTACGTGCACGAGCGGTTCCCGCTGATCTCGGCGGCGTGCCGCGCGGCGGGCCTCGATCTCGCCCGCGATCGGATCCCGGTCGGGCCCGGCGGCGCACTACGTGATGGGCGGCGTGCGAGACGGATCTCGACGGCCGGACGTCGATCGGCGGCGCTGTTCGCCGCGGGCGAAGTGGCGTGCACCGGCGTGCACGGCGCCAACCGGCTCGCCAGCAACTCGCTGCTCGAGGGCCTGGTGTTCGGCGCCCGCGCCGGGCTGGGCGATGCGAAGCGGCCGAGGCGGCGGTTCCGCGCGATCGTCGAGGTGCCGAAGTCCGCCGCGGTGCAGCGGCAGCTCGCGCGATCGCGCTCGAGTTCGCAGGCTGATCGCTGCCGGTCGCCGAGGTCGCAGGCGGCTGATGTGGCGGCACGTCGGGCTGTTCCGCGACCGCGCGGACTTCAGCGGCGTCGACGCGCTCGAACCGCGTGGCGCGCGCATCGAGCCTGGACGCGCGAGCGCGCGCCGCTCGCGCCGAGGCTGGCGGGCCGTGAGCATCCTGACACGGTCGGCCGCCTGATCGCGCGCGCCGCGCTGCGCCGCGAAGAGAGCCGCGGCGGCGCACTACCGCGAGGATTTCCCCGGCGCGACGATATACACTGGCAAGCGCACGGGTGTCGGAGTGCGCGAATCGAGGCAAACTAATCGCGATCAGAACAGAGCGAACGTCGGACGCAAGCGTGAAGGACGAAGGACAGCGACAAGAAAGAGGCGCTGGTCACCGAGATCACGCCGCAGTCCGAGGACTTCTCCCGCTGGTACCTCGACGTCGTCCGGCGCGCCGAGCTCGCCGACTACACCGAGGTCAAGGGCTGCATGGCGATTCGTCCGTACGGCTACGCCATCTGGGAGCTGATTCAGCAGGGGCTCGACGCCGCTTCAAGGCGACCGGCCACGTCAACGCCTACTTCCCGCTGTTCATTCCCGCGAGCCTGCTGATGAAGGAGAAGGAGCACGTCGAGGGCTTCGCGCCGCAGGTCGCCTGGGTGACGAAGGGCGGCGACGAGGAGCTCGCCGAGCCGCTCGTGGTCCGTCCGACGTCCGAAGCGATCATCGGCACGCTGTACGCCGAAGTGGATCCAGTCGTGGCGCGATCTGCCCGTGCTCATCAACCAGTGGGCGAACGTCGTGCGCTGGGAGAAGGTGACGCGGCCGTTCCTGCGCACGACCGAGTTCCTCTGGCAGGAAGGGCACACCGCGCACGAGACCGAGGAGGAGGCGCAGGAAGAGACGCTGAAGATCCTCGCGCTCTACAAGGAGTTCGCCGAGACCGAGCTGGCGATGCCGGTCGTCGACGGCCAGAAGAGCGAGAGCGAGAAGTTCGCCGGCGCGTCGAAGACCTACTCGATCGAGGCGCTGATGGGCGACGGCCGCGCGCTGCAGGCGGGCACGTCGCACAACCTCGGGCAGAATTTCGCGAAGGCGTTCGAGATCCAGTTCCAGGGGCGCGACAAGACGCGTGCAGCACGCCTGGACGACGTCGTGGGGCGTGTCGACGCGGCTGATCGGCGGCGTGATCATGACGCACGGCGACGACAGCGGCCTGATCCTGCCGCCGCGCGTCGCGCCCTATCAGGTCGTCATCGTGCCGATTCCCCGCGGCAACTGGCAGGAGACGGTGCTGCCGAAGGCGCGGGAGATGCGCGACGAGCTGGTCGCGCCGGGCGTCCGCGTCATGCTCGACGACCGCGAAGCCTACACGCCCGGCTGGAAGTTCGCCGAGTGGGAGCTGCGCGGCGTGCCGCGTGCGCCTCGAGATCGGCCCGAAGGACATCGAGAAGTCCGCAGGTGATGCTCGCGCGCCGCGACACCCGCGAGAAAGCGGCGGTGCCGATGGACGGGCTCGCGCGACGATCGTGCAGCCTGCTGGACGAGATCCAGCAGGCGCTGCTTCGAGCGCGCGCTGACGTTCCGCGAGGAGCACACGACGCGCGTCGGCGACCTACGACGAGTTCAAGGCGGTCGATGGAAGGGCGGCCCGGGCTTCGTCATCGCCGGCTGGTGCGGCGAGCGCCGAGTGCGAGGCGCAGATCAAGGCGGAGACGCAGGCGACGCTGCGCAACATCCCGTTCGGCATCGAGCCGCGTCGCCGGCACCTGCGTGAAGTGCGGCAGCCGTCGACGGGGGAGGCCTGGTTCGCGAAGCGTACTGAGCTCGCTCCGGCTGTCAGGCTGGCTAGGCAGCCTGGCTCGCAGCGAGCCTCATATCACGCGCCGCGTCCGGCCAGCGCGCCGCGATGCGCTTCATCGCCGCATGCCGCGCGTCAATCTTTTCGCGCTGCGACGATGGCGTGAAGGCGGCGCCGAGCTGATGCCGCCATCGCGCCGTCGTCCGACGTCGCGCGGTCGCGCGTCCACGCCGCGGCGATCGGCTCGAGGCAGGACTCGTCGCCGAGCGACCTGCAGCGCGGCGAGGAACGATGCCGGAAGCGGCGCCCGCGGCCGCTCGATCGTCTCGCGCAAATCGTAGAGCGCGACACGGCTGCCGCGCAGCGCCAGCGCCTGGTGCAATGCGCCGCGCAACGCCCGCCAGCCTCGCGCGTCCGGCGCCGATGCTCGCGCTTCGCGCGTCCGGACCCCGTCGATCAGCTTGCGCAGAGTCGTTCAGCGGCGCCGCCGCCGCGCGCGCGTCGAGCGCTGTCCCGCAGCGTCGCGGATCGTCCGGCAGCCGTCCGTCGAGCGCGTCCTTCCACAGTCGCGCGCGCGGCTTCTCGCGTCGCCGTTCGCCGCTGTCGCTCGCAACGGCTGTCGCCGGCGAAGGCCTCGGCGAAGGTGCCCGACGTCGGCCGGCATGCCCGCAGCGCGTCGAACGCGGCCAGGCGCAGCTGCCTTCGACCCGTTCGTCGAGCGCGGCGGCCATCAGCGTGTCGAGAGCGTCGGCTGCCGTGGCGCCGTGCTCGACGTCAGCAGCGCCCGCAGCACGCCGACAGCGGCGACGCGATGTCGCCGCCCTCGTGCGATCGCCTGCCGCGCCAGCGGAAGCGGCGCGGTGATCGCCGATGGCTTCGAGCGTTCGCAGGATGGCCGCGCGCGCTCGCCGATCGGCTGTCCCGCCGTAGGCAGCGAGTCAGATCGGGACCGCGCGCGGCGCCAATGACCGCGAGCCGGGCGACGGCCGCCTCGCGCGGCACCGCGTCGTCACCCGTCAAGCGCCGCGACGAGCCCGCGAATTTCGGCAGACGACGAGGAGCCTTGATCGCCGCATACGGACCGGCTATTCGGCGGGCTTTACGCGTTTGGCTCGCGAACATCCAGGCGATGCACGATGCTGAGGCGTAGAGGACGAGCATCGGCCCGGCCATCAGCGCCTGCGAGACGACGTCGGTGCCCGGACTGAGCACGGCGCCCAGGATGAAGATGATGAGCACGGCGTACTTGAGTGTGCTTGATCAGGAACCGCGCCGTCACCATCCCCATCCGCGCGAGGAAGAACACGATCGTCGGCATCTGGAAGATCGACGCCAAAGGCGAGCAGCATCTTCACCCAGAGCGAGAAGACGTCGCCAAGACTTCGGGCAGGAACTGCAAGTACTCCGTTTCGAAGCCGAGGAAGAACTTCCAGGTATAGGGGAACGCGACGTAGTGCGAGAACGCCGCGCCGCGCGACGAAAAAGAACGTGCCGAGCAGCACGAACGGTATCGCGAAGCGCTTCTCGTTCGAGTAGAGCCCGGGCGCGATGAAGAGCCAGAGCTGCAGGATGATGAACGGCAGCGCGACGAAGAGGCCCGCCGAGGGCGCCGATCTTCATCATCAGCATGAAGCCTTCGGTCGGCGCCGTGTACACGAGATTCGTGCCGGCGGGCATCATCTGCCACAGCGGCTCATGATGAAGCCGTGGATCCGCTCGACGAAGATGAAGCAGAGGACGCAGCCGACGACGAGGGCGTAGACCGATGGATCAGTCGTTTCCGGAGCTCGTCGAGGTGCTCCAGGAACGACATCTTTCCGCCGGCGCCGTCGTCGTCGAGTCAGTCGTCTTCGTCGTCCGGGTCGCGCGGCGCCGGCGAGGTGGAGGGAAACGGAACGAGGGCCATGGCGGCCTAGGCGTTGCCTGTGTGTCTGCGGGATGCCCGGCTTCGTCGTGCTCGACGCGCTCAGCATGGTCAACGGTGCGCGCAGGCCGCGGTGTTTCCGGCGGCGCCTGCCGCTCGGCGAACGCTGCTCTTCGACGCGGATCTCTTCGTCGAGAGTATGCTTCAGCTCGTTGGAGGCACGCTTGAACTCGTTCAGGCTGCGGCCCAGGGAACGCCCCAGTTCCGGCAGCTTCCGGGGCCCGAAGATGATCAACGCGATCACCATGATGACGATGAGCTCCGGCATGCCGATGGGACCGAACATAATGGAAGTCCTTGAAAAAACTGGCGGTTGTACGCCGTAACTCCGATTATAGGAAGGGGGCTGCGGAGGGGTCAACCGCAAAGGTCGGCGGGTCCCCGGAAGTCGTTGCGATCACGACACTTGGTCTGTTACGATGCCTTCATGCGCAGTTCCCGGTTCTTCCCCGTAGCCATCCTCGCGGTTGTCCTCTCGGCCGTCGCTGGCGGCGCGCTCGGCGGCAGTTTGCTGGCCAGGCAGGACCAGGTCGCGCAGCAGTACAAGATCTTCACGTCGGCGCTCGACGCGATTCGAAGAGAGTACGTCGAGGAGCTGCCGCAGGATCGGCTCGTCTACGGCGCGATCGACGGCATGCTGAAGACAGCTCGATCCGCATTCGAGCTTCTTCGATCCGCGCAGCTATCGCCAGCTGCGTGAGCGCCAGTCGGGCAGCTACTACGGGCTCGGCATTCAGATTCAGATCGATCGACGGCGACATCACCGTCATGTCGGTGTTCGAGAACTCGCCCGCTTACAAGAAGGGGCTGCGCCGCGGCGACGTCATCGCCCGCATCAAGAGCGACAACCGCGGCCCGAGTCCGACAAGGGCGAGCCGATCAAGCCGGATGCGCAGGGCTGGTACGACGCCAAGGGCTGGACCTCCGACCAGGCGGTCACGCAGCTCAAGGGCCCGCGCGGCACGATGGTCGGCATCTCGATCAAGCGCCGCGGCGCCGACGGCCTGATCGATCTCCAGATCGAGCGCGACACCGTGAACATGGCGACCGTGCGCGGCGCGTTCATGATCGACAAGGACACCGCCTACGTGAAGCTCGGAGACTTCTCCGAGACCTCGAACGAGGAGATCGGCAACGCGCTCAAGGACCTCAGCGCCAAGGGCATGAAGCAGCTGATCCTCGACCTCCGCGACAACCCCGGAGGCCCGCTGGATCAGGCGATTCGCATCTCGAACCGGTTCCTGCCCAAGGGCGACATGATCGTCTACACGAAGGGCCGCACGCCGAATTCGAACGAGGAATATCGCGCGACCGAAGACAGCGACTACACGCATCAGCCGATCGTCGTGCTCGTGAACCGCAGCTCGCGAGCGCGTCCGAGATCGTCAGCGGAGCGCTCCAGGATCACGATCGCGCGCTCATCGTCGGCGAGACGACGTTCGGCAAGGCGCTGGTGCAGTCGGTCTACTCGCATCGGGACGCGGAACAGCCCCGCCGGCCTCGCGCTGACGACGGGCCGCTACTACACGCCCAGCGGCCGCATGATTCAGCGGCCGTGGGATGGCGCGTTCGACGAATATCTGACCTACTCGCTGCGCGATCAGAAGGCCGATCGTTCGCACGATTCCGCCGAGCTGCGGTATACCGACGGCAAGCGCAAGGTGTACGGCGGCGGCGGCATCGAGCCGGACAAGTTCATCCTCGGTCCGATCGAAGGCTTCAACCCGACGCGGTTCGGGCGCTCGCTGTGGGCGCGGCAGACGTTCCAGAATTTCGCGGACGAGTACACCGCCGAAGGGGATACTCGCCTGAGCGCGGCGAACAAGAACCAGAAGCGCATCGCGCGCGGGTTCGTCGTCAACGACGCAGATGTTGAGCGACTACCGAGCCGCGCTCAAGCTGCAGAAGATCACGATCGACGAGGAGAGCTTCGCCAAGGACGACGCGTTCATCCGGACGATGATTCACTACGACATCGACCTGGCGCTCTTCGGCGTCGAGGAAGCGCGGCGGAACCTGATCGTCAAGGATCCGCAGGCGCAGTTCGCGCTGCAGCAGTTTCCGGACGCCGTCAAGCTGACCGAGCTGGCGCGCGCGAAGGTGACTGGAAACGACCGAGATCGGTAGGGCTTTGGCCCCATATTTGGGGGTGCACTTTGCTCTTGCCCCATGTAATAGGGGCTTGCTAGACTGACCGCCGTTCGCCGATCCCAGGGGCCATCCTGCCAGGGCAGGGTGTGGCGTCGGCCGTGCGGTCCTTGACACCGAAGCGTCGACTCCAAGAAATCACTCAACAATCGAAGCGATCCCAGCCGCTTCCGCGTCGGAGTGTCCCTCCGGCGCGCAGGCGGCTTTTTCTTTAGAGTTTTGCACCATCGGATCGGGAGCCCAGGGCGCTCCCGAGACCGGGACTGCCAGAAGGACAAGGCTTTACATGCGGCTCCAACGTCTCGAAATCGCCGGTTTCAAGAGCTTTCCCGATCGCTCGGAGTTGACCTTCGAGCAGGGCGTCACCGCCATCGTCGGTCCGAACGGCTGCGGCAAGAGCAACGTCGTCGACGCGCTCACCTGGGTGCTCGGCGAGCAGAGTGCCAAGAGCATGCGCGGCGACCGCATGGAAGACTTGATTTTCGGCGGGAGCGACGGCCGGAAACCGACGGCGGCGGCCGAGGTTCGGCTCAAGCTCAGCGGTGTGGCGGCCAGGGTTCCGATTGCCGGCCCCGGCGGAAGGAACGGCAACGGGAACGGCCACGCTCTCGAGCACGGAAATGGCAACGGCCACGCAGCCGCGCTCGATTTGAGCGAGGGCGGCGTCGCTGTTGAAGTCGAAGAGGCTGCGATCGCAGCTGCCGTCCAGGCCGCGGAAGAGGCGATGGAGGAAGTCGCGCCGCTGCTCGTGCGCGATGTCGAACTCATGCGCCGCCTGTACCGGTCGGGCGAGAGCGAGTACCTGATTGACGGCGAGACGTGCCGCCTGCGCGACGTCCAGGATCTGCTGATGGACGCCGGCGTCGGGGTCAAGGCCTACGCGGTGATCGAGCAGGGCAAGATTGGCCAGATTCTGAGCGCCCGTCCGACCGATCGGCGGCAGCTCATCGAAGAAGCAGCCGGGGTCACGAAATACAAGAGCCGCCGCCGCACCGCCGAGCTCAAGCTCGAAGCCGCGCAGCAGAATCTCACCCGCGTCGACGACATCGTCTTCGAGGTCGAGAAGCAGCGCGGGATGTTGAAGCGCCAGGCGGCAAAGGCGCGCCGCTACAAGCGTTTGCGCGAGGAGCTGCGGCGCTGGGAGAAGGTGCAGTTCGCGCAGCGGTATCGCGTCCTCGGTCAGGCCATCGAAAGCGCGCGGACCGACCTCGCGGCAGCGCGCGAGCGCGAGATCGCGGCGCAGGCCCACCTCGCCGAGCTCGAAGCGACGCTCGAACGCCTTCGCCTCGAGCTGACCGAGGCCGACAGCCAGGCGACATCCGCGCGCGAAGCGGCGCACGCCAGCGAGATGGAGATCGGGCGCCTGCAGCAGCAGATCGCCTTCGACCGCCAGCAGATCGAACAGCTGACGGCGTCGGCAGCCGACATCGACGCCGAAGTCCGAGCGCTCGACGCGCGTCAGGAACCAGCGCGCCAGGAGCTCGAGGCGCGGCGCGAGGCCGCGCAGCGCGCCAGCACCGAGCGTGACGCCGCCGCGGCGACGCTTGCCGCGGAAGAAGCGGCGTACGTCGACGTGCAGCGTCAGATCGAGGGGCTCGAAGGCGACGTCGAGGCGGCGCGCAGCGAAGTGTTTGCCGCGGTAAATTCCGCCACCGCCTTGCGCCATGCGATGGAGCACGCGATTGCCGCGCGCGCGCGCATGGCGGAGCAGATTGCGGCGCTCGAGATCGAGGATCCGACCTCGGCATCGAAGCCGAGCGCGCCTCTGGCGAGCGCATGACTGCGACTGACGCGCTCGAACGGGCCCGGTCGGCCATGGACGTGCTGCGCATCGATCGCGCCGCGAGAGAGTCGGAGCTTCTCGGGGCCCGGTCCGATCGCGACCGCCATGCCACCGATCTCCGGACCCGCGAACACGACCTCGCCGCGCTCGATCGCACGCCTGACCTCGCTCGAAGAGTTCGATGCTGCGCGCGCCCAGTACGGCGACGGCGCGCGGACGATCCTTGCGGAGGCCGCCGGCGAGATCGCGCACATGGGCTCGGTTGCCGACTACATCGAAGTCGATCGCAGCTACGAGCGCGCGGTTGAAGCGTGCCTGGGCGAGGCGCTGCAGCACGTCGTCGTGAGCGCTCACGATCAGGCGGTTGCCGGCCTGCGGCTGGCGCGCGAGCGCAATGCCGGCCGCGTCGGGTTCGTGGTCGCGAGCGAGGACTCTCGTCGAGACGGCGCCGGCGGCGATAGACGTGCCGGAAGGATTGACGCCGCATCGTCGATCTCGTGCGCGTGTCGGGCCCGGCGGCGACGGCCATTCGATCGCGTCCTTGGCTACGCCTGGGTCGCGCCAGACTTCGACAGCGCCCGCGCCGCCGCGCGTGTGCTCCCCGGGACGGTCGTTACCCTCGACGGCGACGTCCTGCGCGGTACCTACGTCGTCGAAGGTGGCGTCCGCGCGGAAGCCAAGGGCATCCTGACGACGAAGCGGGAGATCAAGGAGCTCCGCGAGCGTGCCGAGAATCAGCGCGCGGCAGTCGATCGCGTGCGCGAGGAGCTTTCCGCGGTCGACTTACGCATCGCCGCCGCCGAGTCGGCGACGCTGTCACTGCAGGGTGAACAGCACCGGCAGGAGAAGTCGATGGTCGGCTTCGACCTGCAGATTAGCGCGGCAGGCGACGCGGCCGAGCGCATCGCCCGCAAACGCGAGCAGATCGCCGTCGAGCGCCGTACTGCCGAGGAAGAGCAGCGGACGCAGGACGCGCGGCAGGAAGAGGCCAGGCAGTCGATCGCCAGGATCGAATCCGATCAGCGCGAGGCCGACGACCAGTTGAATCGCGCCCAGCGCCGGCTGTTCGATGCTCGCGAGGCGATGCAGGCGCAGTCCAACCGCACGGCCGAAGCCAAGGCGGCGCACGCGGCGCTGGTCGAACGCGCCAGCGCGCTGTCGATCGAAGTTCGCCGGCTCGAGGATGCCAGCGCCGAGCTCGAGACCAGGCTCGCGGCGCGCCGGGACGATTTGCGCAAGGCGGGCGTCCGCCGCACCGAGCTCCAGGACAGCGTCGCTGTGTCGGAGGCACGGCTCGATGCCAGCGTGCGAACGTTCGACGAGCAGCGCGACGCCGTCCGTGCCGCTGAAGAGCGCTCGCAGGCGCTCCGAACCAGCTTTGAATCGCAGGATGGCACCATTCGCGAGGCACGCCGCTCGCTCGAGGCCGTACGCAGCGAAGCGTCGCGGCTCGAAGTCGCGCGGGCGACGGCCGAGGCCGACCTGACCCACCTCGCCGCATCTTGTGTCGAGGCCGTGCAGGCGACGCTCGATGAAGTGTCCGCCGAAGTCGAGACTCTCGAGCGCGAAGGCCTGCTGGCAAGCCCGAAGCCGATTGACGATCGTCCGGACGCCGCCGAGATCGACGACGACGCGCCGATGGGCGCAGTCAGCGAGGATGCGGCGCCGCCTCAGGACGCGGGCTCACAACGGCAGATGACGCCCGACGAGATGGTCGCCGACCTGCGAACGAAGATCGAGCGCATGGGCGCGGTCAACATGATGGCGATCGATCAGTTCGACGATCTCGAGTCTCGCCACGCCTTCCTGACGACGCAGCGCAAGGATCTCGTCGATGCCATCGCATCGACGGGAGAAGCCATTCGCAAGATCGACAAGACGACGAAGGAGCGCTTCCGCGAGGCCTTCGCCGTCATCAATCAGAACTTCGAGGGCACGTTCACCACGCTCTTCGGCGGCGGTCGCGCCGGCCTGATCCTGCTCGACGAAAGCGATCAGCTCGAGAGCGGCATCGACATCATCGCCCAGCCGCCCGGCAAGCGCCTGCAGAACGTGCAGCTGCTCTCGGGCGGAGAGAAGGCGCTGACGGCGATGGCGCTGATGTTCGCGATCTTCAAGTACCGTCCGAGCCCGTTCTGCCTGCTGGACGAGATCGACGCGCCGCTCGACGACGCCAACATCGGCCGGTTCGTAGAGATGCTGCAGGGGCTCCAGGAGCACACGCAGTTCATCCTCATCACCCACAACCGCAAGACGATGGAGATCGCCGATCGGCTGTGGGGCGTGACGATGGAGGAGCCAGGCGTGTCGAAGCTGATCTCGGTGCAGTTGAATTGAGTCGACGCTGGAAGTGCTGGTTATGGCGTGAGAGATGGACGTTCTTGAATTAGCAGCGCCTGCGTCCGGAGAGCGAGCGGGGGTGAGGTCCCTCGAGCGCGAATGAACGAGGACAAGGCAGCCCGCTTCCATCGCCTGCAGCGCCGCTGTTTCTGGACCGCTCTCGGCATTCAGACGATCGGGCTGCTCGCGCTGGTGCCGGGCGGCTGGTCGCAGCGCCTGCGCGATGCGGCGATGACGCTGACCGGCGCCTCGTCACCCTCTTCGATCACGACGGTGATCGTCTTTACGATCATGCTGCTGGCGCTGCTCGAGATCCTCGGCGCGCCGGAGCGTTTCTATCGCACGTTCATCCTCGAGCGTCGCTACGGCCTGTCCGACATCCCGCTCCCGTTGTGGCTCTCCGACTACGCAAAGGGTCGCGCCTTCGGTGCCGTCCTGGGCCTCGCAGCATCAATCGCTGTCTATCTCGCGATCGCCATCGCCCCTGAACGCTGGTGGATGATCGTCGCTGCCCTCGGTGTACTTGCGCTGATTGTTGCCGCGCGGTTGCTGCCGTCGGTATTCCTGCCGATGTTCTACACCTTCAAGCCGCTCGATCGTGACTCGCTTCGCGAGCGCATCGAGTCGTTGTCGCAGCGCGCCAAGGTGCCGGTGCTCGGAATCTACGAGTGGGGGCTCGGCGACAAGACGCGGCGAGCGAACGCTGCGCTGGTCGGCACCGGCCGCGGCCGGCGCATCCTTCTGTCCGACACGCTGCTGGCGCAGTACACCGACGATGAGATCGAGGTCATCCTCGCGCACGAGATGGGGCACCACGCCCATCGTGACATCAGGAACGGGCTCCTGCTCGAGGCTGCCTGCATCGTCCTCATTTGCGTTGCGGCGGCGGTGGCACTGCGGAGCTTGTGGCAACCGCTCGGCCTCGCCGGTCCTGACGACGTCGCCGGACTGCCGCTGTTGTTGATGGCGGCCGGAGCCGTGTCGCTGCTCACGACGCCGATGATGCACGCCTGGTCGCGGCGCAACGAGCATCGTGCGGACCGCTTTGCCCTGACGATGACCGAGCGCCCCGAGGCGTTCGTCTCGGCGATGCGGCGGCTGGCGGCGCAGAACCTCGCTGAAGAGCGGCCCTCGACAGCGACGCTCTGGCTGTTTCATAGCCATCCGCCGTTCGAGCAACGGATCCAGGCCGCACGAGCCTTCATCAGCTGACGTCGAAAAATTGAGCGCGTTCACCGGTATCTGCTGGCCCTTGACAATATTTTAGTTATAACTAAAATATACGAATGCCAGCCGACACCGCGCTGCTCGCCGCCATCGCGTCTCCGCGCCGGCGCGAGATTCTGCGCATGGTGTGGAGCGACGAGCTGGCGGCGGGCGACATCCATCGCCGCATGCCGGACGTCACCTTCGGCGCCGTGTCGCTGCAGCTTGCGCGCTCTGACCAGCGCCGGCCTGGTCGAGTCGCGGGCCGATGGCCGGCATCGCCTGTATCGGGCACGGCAGGACGCGCTGGGCCCGGTGGCCCGGATGCTCGAAGGGATGTGGGGCGACGCGCTGTGGCGGCTGAAGCTGCAGGCCGAGCTCGCGGAGTCACGGCGCGGCCCGAAGCCGTCTACGCTCAAACGTGTGCGATAAGCACCATTCGAAAGCAGCCACTGATGCACCTTCCACATCGTCTCGATCGAACGGTCGTCATCCAGGCAACTCCCGCGACAGTGTTCAGCTTCTTCACCGAGAGCGATCGATGGGCGTCGTGGTGGGGCGCAGGCTCCACCGTCGAGCCGCGGACGGGCGGTCGCGTGTACATCCGCCACGCCAATGGCATCGAGAGCTCAGGGGAGGTGGTTGAAGTCGAGCCGCCGCGAAGATTCGTCTTCACCTACGGCTTCAACAGCGGCAACCCGATGCCGCCGGGCAGCTCGCTCGTGACGATCAGCCTCGAGCCAGCTGGCGCGGCGACGCGCCTGCAGCTGGTGCACGACTTCGCGGAGGCGTCTCCGCGCGACGAGCACGTCCAGGGTTGGCGCTACCAGCTGTCGGTCTTTGCCAATGTCGTCACCGACCTCGCGAACGCGCGGCGCGGCCGACACCGTCGACGCCTGGTTCAAGTCGTGGTCGGAAAAGGATGAGGATCGTCGTCGCAAGACGCTCGCGGATATCGCGACCTCCGACGTCCAGGTTCGCGACCGGTTCAGCCTGCTCGAGGGCATCGAGGATCTCGTCCGGCACATCGGTGCGACCCAGCGCTTCATGCCCGACATGAACCTGCAGCGCCGCGGCGAAGTCCGGCATTGCCAGGGCACGCTTCTCGTCGGCTGGGCAGCCACGAACGCTGCGGGCGAAGAACGCGGCACGGGAACGAACGTCTTTACGCTGCGGGCGACGGCAAGATCGAGTCAGTGACCGGGTTCTGGAACCCGCCCCGAGGCTGAGCGCTGTATGATTCAACGCAGAGAGCGCAGAGCACGCAGAGGGCCAGGGCAGGGAACCGATCCGTTGAACAATCAAGTTTGGACTTACTCTGCGGTCTCGCGACCTCTGCGGTGAGCCTTCTAGCCCGTCGCATCATCACCGCGGCAATGAGGTCGACGGCGGACCAAGGAGCGTCCGCACCTCGCGCAGCCAATCGAGGCTCACGACAGCCGTCGTGCTGGATGGCGCCGCCTCTCGCTGCAGCAGCAGCCGTCCGTCTTGCGCGACACCGCGCAACGTGCCTGACGGCAACGAGGCCTCGCTCGTGACGTCGTCGACGCGCAACGTGTCCGCGTCGGTAGTGCGCGCGCGCATCAAGGCGCCGCGCGACTGGAAGTAGAGGCCGGCGCGCGTCCACTGGGGATGCTCGGCGCCGCTCGTCGAGATGACAACGCGCCGGTTGTCGCTGAGGCGGACAACATAGATTCCCCATCGCCCGCTCTCGGCCGACTGCACAGCGAGCATCTTCGAATCGGGGGAGAAAGCCGCCCGGGTGTCGTCGAAGGGGCTCGTGATGAGCGGGCTCGCCACGCTGCCGGCGAGGGTAAGAAGCCAGATGTCGGCATGCTGCGAGGGTCGACGTGCGCAGAACCGCCAGCATCGACGCGTCAGGTGACGCGGCAAGGGGCAAGGAGTGCCCTCCGGCGCCGTCCGCGAAGACGCGCGTCGCTGGCTGCATGCCGTCCGCATCGCGCTTCCAGATTTCATAGCACGCCGTCCGAGCGCGCGGCGAAGTAGACGGTCTGCCCATCGGCGGACCACACCGGCGACGCGTTGCTGCCGCTATGCGTCAGCCGCGTCGCCCCGCCCTGGCGCACGTCGTCCACCCAGATATCCGAGCGCCCATCTTCCAGGCTGACGCCGGCAACTCGCGAACCGTCCGGCGAGAGCACCGCCTCGCGCAGGTTTCGGATCTCGTCCGGCAGCCCTTGCAGCCCGGCGGTTGTCAGCCAGACCAGGCCTCCTGCTGCGGTCGAAGCTGCCGGCTGGGGCGCCACCGCCCACGCGATCGATCCATTGTGTGCGACGGCAACGTGCGGATGTCCTTGCGCCGTGCGCGATGCCATCGAGGACTCGATCGCGGCGCGCCGGTGAGCTCGATCCGCGTGGCGTCGAACGTGACGGCGGCGAGCTCAGAGCCGCGGCCAAAGACGATGGTGTCGCGCGGCAGGGGCTGCAACAGTGGTGGCGCTCAAGGCGAGTTGACGCCAGCTCGTAACCTCCGAGCTCGATCGCGGATCGAATGCGAACGCGCCGACTTTGCCAGGCGCATCGATGCTCGGATGCGACGCGATGATGAAGAGGACGATGCGCGTACCGGGGACGACCGCCGGCCATGCGTGACGCACTTCGCCGTCGCGTTCGTGCGGCGAAGTGAGCGGCGCCGCTCCGCTGCCGTCCGACGACACACGCATCAACCCGCCGGAGGGCGACCCTGCGAAGATGATGTCGTTCCCGATCCACGTGGCGCCCAGGACTTCCGGCGCGTCAGCGAGCGCAACCGGCGCGCCGCCGGCCAGCGCGACCTTCTTCAAGCGTCCGTCGGCGAAGAATCCGAGCCATTGACCGTCGGGCGAAAAGAATGGCGCGTGGGCGTCTTCCGTGCCGGCGACGGGCGCGGCGTCGAGGCGATCGAGCGGACGCACGAACAACCTGCAGCCCGAGCCATCGCACGCGGACCAGGCGAGCAGCTGACCATCGGGCGAGAACGCCAGCGCCGGCGCCTGGGCGTCGAAGACAGTGCCAGGCGATGTCGTGACGGCAAACCGCGGCGCCGCTGTCGCCACAGGCTGGCGCACTTGTGTGAGCTGCCAGACCGCGACTGCGGCGATGAGCGCACAAATGACCGCCGCGCTCCACGGAACGAGCTGTCCGCCGATCGACGGCGAGACGATGACCTCACCGTTGCCCGCCGGGGCCGTGAGAACTCGTGCCGCGCGGATTCCGCCGAGGACACTGGCCCGACGAAGCGGTAGCCGCGGCGGTGGAGCGTCTGAATGTAGGTAGGCGCCTGCGGGTCGTCTCCGAGCGCCTGGCGCAGGACGCTCACGGCTTCCGCGAGCGAGGTGTCCGTGACGAAGGCGTCCTTCCAGATGCTGTCGATCAGCTCCTGGCGCGACACGACGTCGCCGGCCCGATCGAGCAGCAGCTCGAGGACCCCGATGACTCGTGGCGGGAGGGCGACCTCCTGCCCCTCACGGCTGAGGAGACGCGAGCGCGTATCGAAGGTGAACGGCCCAAAGCGAGAGACGGGCAAACGGTGCGCGTTCGACGGCGCTCGGCGAGCTCTCGGTGGCCGGCATGGGGAAAAGTCGAATGTTATCGCGGCCTTAAGAAGAACTTGAAGGTTTCTTACGGCCGATTGAGACCTGATTCATGACTTGGGACGTGCCTGCGGACAAGCTGGCGCTCGGAGCGTCCTGATGTCCATTCTGGCTACGAAGTCGATCGAACAGATTCAATCGGAGCAACTTGGAGACGGCCACGCGGGTCTGCAGCGTGTCCTTGGCCCTGGTCAGCTCATCATGCTCGGCGTCGGCGCCATCATCGGCACCGGCATCTTCGTCCTCACCGGGCAGGCGGCCGCGGCCAATGCCGGGCCGGCAATCGTCCTCTCGATGGTGCTGGCCGGGCTGACGAGCGTGCTCGCGGCGCTCTGCTACTCCGAGTTCGCCTCGAGCGTTCCCGTCGCCGGTTCCGCCTACACCTATGCCTATGCAACGCTCGGCGAGTTCGTGGCGTGGATCATCGGGTGGGACCTGATTCTCGAGTATGCGCTCGGCGCCGCGACGGTTGCCGTCGGCTGGTCCGGGAACCTGGTGACACTGCTCACCCAGCTCGGCATCAGCTTTCCCGCGGCGTTGAGCGCCGCGCCGGGCACACTGGTCGCCTGTCGCCCGGCGGAGATCCAATCACAGCGATCTTCAACCTGCCTGCGGTCATCATCACGGTCGCCGTTACGGCCCTGCTGATCTTCGGCGTCAGCGAATCGGCCTCGGTGAACTCGGTGATCGTCGTCATCAAGGTCGCGGTCGTTCTGATCGTCATCGGCGCCGGCGCGTTCTTCATCGTGCCGGCGAACTATCATCCCTTCATTCCCGAGAACACCGGCCACTTCGGCGAGTACGGGTGGAGCGGCATCCTCCGCGGCGCTGGCGTGATCTTCTTCGCTTACATCGGCTTCGACGCGGTGTCGACGTCGGCGCAGGAGGCGAGGAACCCGCAGCGCGACATGCCGCTCGGCATCCTTGGATCGCTGGCCGTGTGCACCGTGCTCTACGTCCTGGTGTCGGCGGTGATGGTCGGCCTCGTGCCGTACAAAGCGATGCTGAATCAGGCCGCGCCGCTCGTCGTCGCCATCGAGGCCGCCGCCGGGCGCGCTGCTGGAACTCCCTGGGAGGGCCCGATGGCGATCGTGCGCATCCTCGTGACCGTCGGCGCGCTCGCCGGACTGAGCTCCGTGATGGTCGTGATGATGCTGGCGCAGCCGCGCATCTTCCTGTCGATGTCGAAGGACGGACTGATGCCGGCGTGGGCGGGCCGGCTGCACCCGCGCTACCGCACGCCTCACGTCTCCACCATCGTCACCGGCATCGTCGTCGCGCTTGCCGCCGGGCTGACGCCGATCGGCACGCTCGGCAACCTGGTGAGCATCGGAACGCTGATGGCGTTTGTCATCGTCTCGCTCGGCGTCATCGTCTTGCGGCGCACGCGTCCCGACCTGCCGCGGCCGTTCCGCATGCCGCTGGTGCCGCTGCTGCCGATCCTGTCGGCAGTCGTCAGCTTCGTGCTGATGCTGAGCCTGCCGTGGAGTACCTGGGAGCGGCTGATCCTGTGGATGGCGATCGGGGTCGCGGTTTACTTCGGGTATGGCTATCGGCGCAGCCGGCTTCGGATCCGGGAGCGTTGAGTGAGACGCAGATGGCGCGACGAGCATCGCGGCGAAGACCAGTGTTACTGAGAGAGCCGAGAGTACGGAGTTCACGGATTCAACACGAAGGCACGAAGTTCTCGAAGACGACACGAAGAGCGTAGGATTTTCGAACGAGTCTGATGCTGGCACCGCGCGAAGCGCGGTGGGTGGAGGAGCGGGACAGAGCCGGTGAGAACGCGTTCAGGGGAGCATGCGCTCTCACCGGCCCTGTCCCGCTCCTCCACCCTACGCCGGCCGCGGCCGGCGTGCCAGCATGCGATGTCTTCTTCGTATCGTCTTCGAGACTTCGTGCCTTCGTGTTGAACCTCCGCGTTCTCTGGAGATGAAAGGCCACATACTCCGCGCATGCCGGCATGCGAGCCGAGTCCACGGCCGATCCGTCGTGATCAATCGCGACTACTCCTGATCCGCGTGGATCCGCGTTAGATATCCGCATGACCCGACGCACCTTCGTCCAGACCACGCTCGCGGCCGCGGCCGCATCGGCAATACCGGGCATCCGCGTTCGCGCAGAAGAAACTCGGCGCCATCGGCCTGCAGCTCTATTCGGTGCGCGGTCTGATGAAGGAAGACCTTCCCGGGACGCTGCAAAAAGTGGCGGCCATCGGCTTCAAGGAAGTCGAGTTCGCGGGACTCTTCGAGCGCTCTCCGAAGGATGTCCGCGCGCTGCTCGACAAGAACGGCCTGACCTCACCCGCGTCCCACATCGACTGGAACACTGTCGAGACGAAGCTGCCGGAAACCATCGAGACGGCAAAGATTCTCGGCCAGCAGTTCATCATCGTTCCTTATGTCGGCGAAGCCGAGCGCAAACAGCCGGACATCTGGAAGCGTGCTGTCGATCTCTTCAACAAGAGCGGGAAGGCCTGCCAGCAGGCGGGCCTGCAGTTCGCGTATCACCAGCACAGCTTCGAGTTCGTGCCGTCGGCAGATCTCGGCGGCAAGATGCCCTACGACTACCTGCTCGAGAACACCGATCCGGCGCTCGTGAAGATGGAGCTGGATCTGTGCTGGACTGTCGCGGCGGAGCAGGATCCGGTCGCCTACTTCAATCGCTTTCCTGGGCGCTTCCCCCTGGTGCACGTCAAGGACTGGTTGAAGGACGGGACGAAGTCGCCGGCGTACGCTGGCGCGCTCGGCCAGGACTCGAAGTTCACGGGGCAGATGACGAGCGTTGGCGCCGGGTCGATCGACTTCAAGCGGATCTTCGCGCAGGCCGAGAAGGGTGGCGTGAAGCACTACATCGTCGAGTACGACAACCCGAAGGCGCCGGTTGACGATCTGACGTCCAGCTATTCGTATTTGCGGAGTCTGAGTTTTTGATGCGGGGGTCCGGCTGAAGCCGGACCTCGTCAGCCTACCGGACGACCAACTCGCCCTTCATCTGCTTGCAGCGGTCGTCCTGCGTGAGGTTGCAGTAGAACGGAAAGCGTCCCGCTTCGTCGGCGCGGAACTCGAAAATAACGGACTGACCCGCGCCCGCCCGCTTGGAGATGCGGTACGGGACATCCACAGTAAAACTGTGGGCGATGTCCTTGGCGGTGAACTTGATCTGGACGAGGTCGTCCTTCTGGACCTCGATGCGGGCGGGGGAGAAGCGCGTACTGATCGCCGCTGATGGTAATTTCGCGGACCTGGCCGCGTCCCGCGGCACGCGCCCACAGCGCGCCGGCGCTCGCGACAATCGCCACGGCGAGGACTGTCCTGACCGTTCCCGGCCGTCGAGTCATGAATCCCTCCTGAGGCTGATCATCGGTTCCAGGCAGCCACGCGAGTAGCCACCTATAGAAAGACGCGCCAGGGGGGCTGTTGGTTGTGCCCTTCCTGACGCGTCGTGTATTCCGGCCTGTTTGCAGACCAGTGCTGAAGCGTAGCGGCCCTTGCTGGCCTAGGCTTTCTTCCCCTGAGCTTCTTCCGCCGTCGGAGGGGCCAAAAGCGCCTTACGGCTGAGTCGGATCTTGCCCGAGGGGTCGATATTGATCACCTTGACCATGACCTGATCGCCTTCCTTCAGCTCGTCGCGGACGTCCTTGACGCGGTAGTGCGCGATCTCCGAGACGTGCAACAGGCCGTCGAGTCCGGGCATGATCTCGACGAACGCGCCGAAATCGGTGATGCGCTGAACCTTGCCCATGTAGGTCTTGTTCAGCTCGGGCGTCGCGGTCAGCTCCTGGATGATCCCAATCGCCTTCTGCGCCGAGGCCTCGTCGGCCGACGCCACGTTCACGCGGCCATCGTCCTCGACGTCGATCTTGACGCCCGTGCGCTCGATGATGCTGCGGATCATCTTGCCGCCGGGTCCGATGACGTCGCGGATCTTGTCGACCGGGATGCGAATCGTCACGATACGCGGCGCGTAGGCCGAGACGTCGGAGCGGCTCTTCTGGATCGCCTGATTCATCTTGTCGAGGATGAAGAGCCGTCCCTGCCGCGCCTGCTCGAGCGCCTTCTTCATGATCTCGGTCGTGATGCCCGCGACCTTGATGTCCATCTGCAGCGCCGTGATGCCTTCGGCCGATCCCGCGACCTTGAAGTCCATGTCGCCGTAGTGGTCTTCCGCACCGGCGATGTCCGACAGCACGGCGTACTTGCCGGTCTGGTCGTCCATGATGAGGCCCATCGCCATGCCGGCCACCGGCGACTTGATCGGCACGCCGGCATCCATCATCGCGATCGATCCGCCGCACACCGACGCCATCGACGAAGAGCCGTTGGATTCGAGGATGTCGGAGACGACGCGGATGGTGTAGGGGAAGTTTTCTTCGGCGGGAATCATCGGCAGGAGGGCGCGCTCGGCGAGCGCACCGTGGCCGATTTCGCGGCGGCCGGGGCCGCGCAGGAACTGCACTTCGCCGACCGAGAACGGCGGGAAGTTGTAGTGGAGCATGAAGCGCTTCCACGTCTCGCCGTCGACCATCTCGACCTTCTGCTGATCGTCGGCGGTGCCGAGCGTGACGGTGACGAGCGCCTGTGTCTCGCCGCGGGTAAAGACCGTCGACCCGTGCGTGCGCGGCAGAACGCCCGCTTCGATGGTGATGTTGCGGATCTCGTCGAACTTACGGCCATCGAGACGGCGCCCGCGTTCGAGCGCCTCGTCCTTCATGACCTTTTCCTTCAGCTCCTTGAAGACGTGCTTGGCGTCGGAGCGCTTCTGCGGCTCTTCTTCCGGGATGCTCGCCAGCAGGTCGGCCAGGGCCGCGTCCACCTTGCTGTAGTTCTCGAGCTTGTCCTTGATCTGCATCGCCGCGCTGAGCGGCGCGTAGGCCTTGGCCTCGACCTCCTTGCGGACCGCGGCGTCGATTTCCTTGACCGCGAACTCGCGCTTGGCCTTGCCGGCGTCCTTCGCCAGCGCCTCGATGCCGGCGATGATTTCCTTGATCGCGGCGTGCGCCAGCTCGAGCGCCTTGAGGATCACATCCTCGCTGACTTCCTTGGCGCCGGCCTCGACCATCACGATCGCGTCCTTGCTGCCGGCGACGATGAGGTCGAGCTGGCTCTTGCGGCGCTGCTCGAACGTCGGATTGACGAGGTATTCGCCGTCGACGAGGCCCATGCGCACGCCGGCAATCGTCCGGGTGAAGGGGATGCTCGACAGCGCCAGCGCCGCCGAGGCGCCGGTGATGGCCAGGACGTCGCTGTCCTGGGACGTGTCGGCGGAGATGACGAACGCGATGATCTGCGTCTCGTGGCGCCAGCCGGCCGGGAACAGCGGCCGGATCGGGCGATCGATGAAGCGGCTGGTGAGGACTTCCTTCTCGCTCGGCTTGCTTTCGCGCTTGAAGAAGCCGCCCGGGATCCGGCCCGACGCGTACGCGTATTCGCGGTAGTCGACCGTCAGCGGCAGGAAGTCGATGCCCTCGCGCGGTGAAGCCGCGGCGCAGGCGGTAACGAGAACCATGGTGTCGCCGGAGCGCACGATGACCGCGCCGTCAGCTTGCTTGGCGAGGCGGCCGGTTTCGATCGACAGCGTCTGCTGGCCGACGGAGATGTTGCGGGTATGCATTTAAGTGTCTTTCGTGTAAAGCCTGTCGTTGATCAGGAGCTGGAAGTTAGGAGTTAGGAGCTAGAAGGCGGAACGCCGAGCTGAGAGCCGGAAGAAAGCGCGCATTCGCGTCACGCTTGTCACTCGAGCTCACAGCTGCAGCTTCCAGCTCCTATTTCCGGATTCCGAGACGCTTGATCAGATCCGAGTAGCGGTCCGTGTCCTTCCCCTTGAGGTAGTCGAGAAGGCGGCGGCGCTGGCCGACCAGCTTCAGGAGACCGCGGCGGGAATGATGGTCCTTGGCGTGGGTCTTGAAATGTTCGGTCAGGTAGTTGATGCGTTCGCTGAGAAGCGCTACCTGAACCTCGGGTGAGCCGGTGTCTGAAGTGTGGGTCTTGTACGAACCGATGATGTCGGTCTTCTTTTCCTTGGTGAACGCCACGTCGAACCCTCCACGAACGGCCCAGACATCGAGAGCCTGACGCTCCGATACCAAACCGCCGTATGTGCCTAGATTGCGAAATTACAATTCCAAAGCGACTCAATATCTTACACCAGGACGAGCACCGGGTGCAAAAGCCCGTCGGCCCGCGGTTCGGCGAGTCCGAGCAGGGTGCCGGAGCCGTCAAAGAGCCGCCACCTTGCCGCCGTTTCATCGCCCGGCACCACCGTTTCAGCTCCCGGATCGACGCACCAGGTCCGCTGGCCGCAGAGCGCTGCCATGGCCGACTCGCCTGAGCCCCCTCCTCGGTGGTTGTGACGGCGGGGAGGTGGGTCACAAGGCGGCTCATGGGAACCAGGCCCCGTTCGGCGGCAGCGGCGCCTTCCTGGACGACTGCGTCAAGGGCGATGGCCCCGTCGAGAGCGAACGTCGCCTGAGCGCGGTTCGCCTCAAACCCTCCAGGTGCGCGCCACAGCCGAGCCGTTGCCCAAGGTCGTGCGCCAGGGAACGCACGTAGAACCCGCTCGAGCACGTCAGCCGCACCTGCGCCAGGCCATCCGAGTAGGTCTCGAGGCTGAGAGCGCTGACGTGGACCTCGACCGGCGTCATGTCGACCGGCTTCCCGGCCGCGCCAGCTTGTAAGCGGGCTTGCCGCCGACCTTCTTCGCCGAGAATGCCGGCGGAGTTTGCATGTAGCGTCCGGCAAACGCCGGCAACGCGTCGACAATATCGCGCTCGCTCAGGGCCGCGACCGCGGCCGCGTGCGCCGCCGGGTCGCCAGCGGGCTCGATACCTTGCTCCGGCTCCGCGTCGTAAGTCCGCGTCGCCGAGCCGAAGCGGATCAGCGCGACGTACTCCTTGTCGGCGCCGCTCATGAACGAGGCGAGCCGTGTCGCCTGCCCGACGACCAGCGGCAGCACGCCCGTCGCCAGCGGATCCAGCGTCCCCGTGTGTCCAACCCGCGGCGACTTGATCGCGCGCCGCACCACGGCGACGACGTCATGCGACGTCGGCCCGGCAGGTTTGTCTATGACGAGAACGCCGTCCATCACAATGCTGAATGAATGTTGAATGCTGATAATGCTGAATGCCGAATGCTGAATGCTGAAGGTCGAACGTTGAATTTCGAATTCGCACTTCCGCACTTCAGCATTCAGCACATTCAGCATTGCTAGGGCCTGCTTTTGAGGCCCTCTGAGATGGCTCCGACGAGGCGCTCGATGATCTGCGGCCGCACCTCGGGCAGGCTGCCGGCGACGGTGAAGCCAGCGGCGTTCTTGTGGCCGCCGCCGCCGTAGGTGTTGGCGACGGAGCGGACGTCGACGTCGTACTTGGAGCGCATGCTCACGCGCACGTCGCCGTTTGGCCCGGTCTTGAAGAACACGACCGCCTGAATCTCGCGCGCGGTCAGCGGCAGGTTGATGACGCCTTCGGTATCGTTGTGCGTGCAGCCGCAGGCGTTCAGCATGCCCTCGTCCATTTCGAGCACCGCCAGCCGCCCGTTGTCGATGAGCTCCATCGCGTCGAGCAACGCGCCAATCAGCTTCAGCTTGCCGAAGCTGTTGCTGTCGAAGACGCGCCGCGCCATCGCCGCCGGGTTGACCCCGGCTTCCACGGCCCGCCGGCAGATGTCGAACGTTCGCGGCGTGATGTTGGAGTGATGGAACGAGCCCGTGTCGGTGAGGATCGCGAGGTAGATGTGGGTCGCGATCTCCGGCGTCAGCGGCACGCCGAGGGCGCGGATGACGTCGAACACCATTTCGCCGCACGCCGCCGCCGACTCGTCGAACCAGTTCACCGCGCCGTACATGCGGTTGCCCGGCATGGTGGTCGATGTTGATGATGAAGTGGCCGTCGGGAAAGGTCACGCCCGGTGCGGGTGAGGTCGCTGCACTCCATCACGATCAGCGCATCGGCGTCGGCGTCGCAGCTCGAGGCGATCTCGATCCGGTCGACGCCGGGGAACTCCCGATAGTGGTCGGGCGCGGCGTCGGCATTGACCAGCCGCACGTGTTTGCCCAGCGCCTCGAGCGCGTAGGCCATCGCCAGCTGCGAGCCGATCGAGTCGCCGTCCGGGCGCGCGTGCGACGTCAGCAGGAACCGCTGCCGGCGCAGCAGCGCCTGGCAGATCGAGCCAACGACATCCGCCGTCCGGTGCCGCCGGCAGGTTAGCGCTTGTCCTCTCGTTCATCGTCAGGGGGCTTCTCATCGCCGGCGCCTGCCGTCTCGCGTTCGGCCCGCTCGGCCTGCAAATCCTGCAGAATCCGCTCGACGCGGTCCAGGCGCTCGATGTTCTCGTCGAAGAAGAACTGCAGTTCCGGAATGCGCCGCAACCGCAGCCGCTGGCCAATTTGCCGCCGCAGGAATGGCTTCGCCCG
The DNA here is from genome assembly GCA_963830815.1 of uncultured Acidobacteriota bacterium. Taxonomy (GTDB): domain Bacteria; phylum Acidobacteriota; class Vicinamibacteria; order Vicinamibacterales; family 2-12-FULL-66-21; genus DATBJJ01. The sequence goes on from CAWHNN010000029.1 coordinate 104,028, forward strand.
CTCCAGGGCGCGGCCGGTGTCCTTGCGCGCCTGCGCGTCTCCGAGTGTCGTGTAGTAGACCCGCGCGTTCTGCAGATCCGAGGTCACTTCGACGCGCGTGATGGTGATGAAGCCTATCCCGGGGTCGTGGACCGAGCGCGCCAGAAGCTCCGTGAGATCCTCACGAATCTGCTCGCCGACGCGGCTGGGACGTTGTTGGGACATTTCAACAATGCTGAGTGCTGAATGCTGAATGTCGAATGAATGCTGAATGTGAATTCCTAACTCATTCAGCATTCAGCATTCGAAATTCAGCATTGCGTTACGCGGTCGTGACGATCCGCTCGGTGGCGAAGGCTTCGATGACGTCGCCGACCTTGATGTCGTTGAACTTGTCGAAGCCGATGCCGCACTCGAACCCGGACTTCACTTCGGACACATCGTCCTTGAAGCGGCGCAGCGAGCCGATCTTGCCTTCGTGGATGACGACGTTGTCGCGCAGCAGGCGCGCTTGCGTGTCGCCCGATCGCGCGATGCGGCCTTCGGTGACCATGCAGCCGGCGATCGTGCCGAACTTCGGCACCTTGAACACCTCGCGCACCTGGGCGGCGCCCATCCGCACTTCCTTGAACGTCGGATCGAGGAGGCCGGTCATGGCCTTCTTCATCTCGTCGACGACGTGGTAGATGACCGAGTGCAGCCGGACGTCGACCTTTTCGCGGTCGGCGACTTCGGCAGCATTGCGATCCGGTCGGACGTTGAAACCGATGACGATGGCGTTCGAGGCCGACGCCAGCAGGACGTCCGATTCGTTGATCGCGCCGACACCGCTGTGGATGATGCGGATCTTGACCTTGTCGTCCGTCATCTTGGTCAGCGTGTCGCCCAGCACTTCCGCCGAGCCCTGCACGTCGGCCTTGACGATGACCGGCAGCTCCTTCATGCCGCCTTCGGCAATCTGCTGCTGCAGCGATTCGAGCGTGAGACGCGAGCCCTTGCCGCCGAGCGCCTTTTCCTTGGCCTGCGTCTGCCGGAAGAGCGCGATCTGGCGCGCCTTGGTCGCATCAGCCAGCGCCTGGAAGGCGTCGCCGGGCGACGGCAGGCCGCCAAGCCCGAGGACTTCGACCGGCGTCGACGGCGGCGCGTGCTTCAGCTGCCGGCCGCGATCGTCGATGAGGGCGCGGACCTTGCCGACAATCGTGCCGGCGATGAACGTGTCGCCGACGTTGAGCGTGCCGTCCTGCACCAGGATCGTCGCCACCGGACCGCGGCCCTTGTCGAGCTTGGCTTCGAGCACCGTGCCCGAGGCGCTCCGCTTCGGATTGGCCTTGAGCTCGCTCATCTCGGTGACGAGCAGGATCATCTCGAGCAGCGCGTCGAGGTTCTCCTTCTTCTTCGCCGAGACTTCGACCATGACCGTCTGGCCGCCCCACGCTTCGGGAACGAGACCGAGATCGGCCAGCTCCTTCTTGACGCGCTCCGGGTTGGCATTCGGCTTGTCAATCTTGTTGACCGCCACGAGGATCGGCACGCCGGCCGCCCTGGCGTGATCGATGGCTTCCTTGGTCTGTGGCATCACGCCGTCGTCGGCAGCGACGACAAGGATGACGACGTCCGTCACGCGGGCGCCGCGGGCGCGCATCATCGTGAAGGCTTCGTGGCCGGGCGTATCGAGGAACACGACGTTGCGGTCGTTGACCTTCACGGCGTAGGCGCCGATGTGCTGCGTGATGCCGCCGGCCTCGCGTTCGGCGACACGGGCGGAACGAATGGCGTCGAGCAGCGTCGTCTTGCCGTGGTCGACGTGGCCCATGACGGTCACGACAGGCGCGCGCGCGACCACGTCGGCCGGGCTGACGTCCTCGGCTTCGACCTGCAGCATTTCTTCTTCGAAGGTCTGCATCTTGACGTCGGCGCCGAATTCGCGCGCGATCATCGATGCCGTTTCGTCGTCCAGCGTGCTGTTGATCGTCATCATCAGACGGCAATCCATGAGCTTGCGCAGGACGTCCTTCGCCTTGACGTCGAGTTTGGTAGCGAGATCGGCGACGGTCATGCCTTCGGCCAGCGTAATGGTTCGTGTAACCGGCGGCGGCGCCGCCGGGGCAGAGATCGGCGCGTTGACACGCGGACCCGAATCGCGCCGTTGCCCGCCTGAGGGACGGCCGCTGTAGCGGGGCGGCGGTGGTCGATAGCCTGGCGTCACTGCCGGGCCGTGGCGGCACTGACGGCCGAACAGGCTGCGACGGCAGCGGACGCGGTCCGCCCATTGGCGGCCGCGGCGGCAGCGCACCACCCGGGCGCACCGGCGGACGGGCACCAAGGCCAGGCGCGGGTGTTCCGGGCCGAGTGCCCGCGGGTCTGCTGAGATTTCCGGTCGGCGCTTGAGAGACAGCCGGTGCAGCAGGCACAGGCGGGCGAACGAGCATCGGTCGACGCGGCGGCGCCGGCGGCGCCTGTCCTGTCTTTGGATCCTCGACGCGCAAACGCAGCGTCGGCGGCAACACGCGTCCCGGCGTCACGGAGGGACGCGGCGGCGGAGGCGGTGGAACGGCTTCCCGCGCCGGCGCGGGCACGGGCTCTGCGGGCGCTTCGACAGCCGGCTCATGCGGCCGCGCAGCGACGGCCGGCAGAGCCGGCTCCTCGACGACCGGCGGCGGCTCGACAACAGTGGGTTCAGGCTCGACAACAGGCTCTGCGACAGCCACCGGTTCTGGCACCTCTACGATTTGATCTGCCGCAGGCGCTTCCGCGACTTCGATCGGCTCTGGCGCGGAGACGTGCGCTGGCGCTTCGAACGCTTCGGCATCGGGCGGCGGCGCCGCCGGCTTGGCAGTCTTCACCAGCCGCGGCGGCGGCAGGGCAGGCGCCGCCGGACGCTGCGGCTCGGCAGCCTTTGGCGCTGGCTTGCGGCCGCGTACGGCCGTGGGCGTATCGGCAAACGAAGCGCTCGACGGCACGGTGATGTTCCGTTGCCGTGCGAGCCGCTCGACGAACTGCCGCGCGACGACTTCTTCGATCGTGCTCGAGGCACTCTTCACGTCGATGCCGTGATCGCGCTTGAGCAGCGCCATCACTTCCTGGCTCGACGTGTTAAGGAGCTCTGCGACCCTGTAAATCCGAACTGTCGCCATTTACCTCTCTATGTTTATACCGAGGGGCTTCGCCCTCGGACTCGCCGACACGCGCCCTCACTTGCCGCTTCGTCGGTTCGCTCCGGTCGCGTGGCTCGTTGCTCGCGTCGTCGCGTGCTTCTTCGAGCGACGTGCCTACCCGAGGGCTACCGCGCCTCGGGCTCCCCGCATGTGTCTGTTCGGCGGCAGGCGCTTCGTCGCTGGAGGCCTCGACCTCCGCGGCAGTCTCGCCGAGCCTCCGACCGCGTTTCGGCGGCCTCTGCTGCCGAGCCTCGGCCTCCGCCCCGGCCGCGGTGTCGATTCGCTCGCTCTCGGGCTCGCCAATCTCGAGCGCACCGAGCTGCGCCTCGACTTCGCGGCGCTTTTCTTCTTCGCTCTTGATGTCGATCTTCCAGCCGGTCAGCTTCGCTGCCAGCCGCACGTTCTGGCCCTTCTTGCCGATCGCCAGCGACAACTGCTTGTCCTCGACGACCACTTCCATCACCCGTTCCGCATCGTCGACGATCGACACGCGCTGCACCTTGGCCGGGCTGATGGCGTTGGTCACGAAGAGGATCGGATCCTCGGACCATTCGACGATGTCGATCTTCTCGCCGCGCAGCTCGCGGATGATGGACTGGACGCGCGTGCCCTTCATGCCGACGCAGGCGCCGACCGGGTCGACGTCGCGCTCGCGTGAGTAGACCGCGACCTTGGCGCGATCGCCGGCCTCGCGCACGGCGCCGCGAATCATGACCGTCCCGTCGTAAATCTCTGGCACTTCCTGCTCGAAGAGCTTGATGAGGAGCGCCGGATCGGTGCGCGAGAGCACGATCTGCGGGCCCTTGGCGCTGCGGTTGACGCCGCGGATGACGGCGCGCACGCGATCGCCGGACGCGTAGTTCTCGGCCCGCGACTGTTCCTTGCGCGGCAGCTGGGCTTCGACGCGGCCGACTTCGACAATGATGTCGCCGTTCTCGAAGCGCTTCACCACGCCGCTGACCACTTCGCCGACGCGCTGGCTGTACTCGCCGTAGACGTTCTCGCGCTCCGCCTCACGCACCTTCTGGAAGATGACCTGCTTGGCGGTCTGCGCCGCGATGCGCCCGAGATCCTCGGTCGGCCGCGGGAACTCGATCTCCATGTCGACTTCCGCTTCTTCGCCGTAGAGCTGCTGCGCTTCGCTCAGCGAGATCTGCGTCGAGGCGTCGGTCACTTCTTCGACGATCTTCTTGACCGCGTACAGCTCCAGCTGCCCGGTCTCCTGGTTGAACCGGGCGCGCAGAGCCTCGCTCTTGAACTTCTTGCGTGCGGCCGCTTCGAGCGCGTCCTGCACGGCGCTGATGATGATCTCCGGCTCGACGCCCTTCTCCTTGGCGATGGCGTCGATCTGCTGGAGCAGCGGATTGGTCGTTGTTGCCATAACTCTCGTACCTGTCCGCCTCGAGCGGACTATCCTGGTCCGGCGAACCGGACGCCACAAATCCGGCTAACGCCGGATCCTACGACTAGAATTCCACGTCGAGCCGACCGCGCTTGATGCTCGCGACCGGCACGCGATGCTTCTTCCGGCCTTCTTCGAGGACGACGACGTCCCCGCCGTCATTCTCGACGCCGACGATGCGCCCGGAAAACGCGGACTGCCCGTCGACGGGTTTCGCCGTCACGATCTTGGCGAGCCGTCCAGCAAACCGCCGATAGTCCGCGGCATGCCGTAGCGGTCGATCCAGACCGGGTGACGAAACCTCGAGTGTGTAGTGCTGTCCGAGCGCCGCCTCACCCAGGGTCTCTTCCTCGACGTCGAGGATCGCGCTCAAGTCCTGACTGACACGCTGGCACTCTTCGATGCCGACCGCATCTTCCGGTAGCTCGGGCACACCGCGATCCGGCCGGTCGATGGTCACTCGCAGCACGGCGCCGATCGACTCACGACGAAGTTGCACGTCGAAAATCTCGAGACCGTAGCTGTGCGCGACCCTTTCGGCGGCAACACGAATCGTGGTCAACCGTTCCGACGACATGCGTGAGTTGCGCCCGGTGGCCTCGGAGAGCGCCGCCGCCCTCCGAACCGGCGTCCGTGACGAAAACCACCCCTAAAAACAAAGAGTGGGCACAGGCCCACTCGGGTACTGCCTTACTCGAAGCTGCACCCAACAATATAGCACAGCGCTCGGTGCAAGTTCCGGGCGTAAACGGCAGCGGTCGCGGCCCCTCGGGCCTCGCTTAGCGGGGTTTTTCCGTGGGCCTACTCGACCGGAGCGGCGACCAGGTCGTAGCCGCGGGCGCCGACGATTCTCGTCCGGATGAGCGTACCGCGTTCGAGTAATGCCGGGTCGCAGTCGGTCAGGTAGACGACCGAATCGATGTCCGGCGCCTGCCCTTCGAGTCGCCCCTGCACCACCATCTCGTGCTCGGCGGAGGGGCCGTCGATGAGGACGCTCGCCTCGAATCCGATGCGCGCCCGATGCGCGCGCGCCACTATCTTCTTTTGACGCGCCATGAGGGCATTTCGTCGCCGCTTTTTCACGCTGGCCGGGACATCGTCGGCGAGCCCGAATGCGCGGGTGCCTTCTTCGTGCGAATAGGTGAACACACCGACATGATCGAACGCGGTATCGGCGACAAACCCCTCGAGCTCGGCAAAATCCGCGTCGGTCTCGCCCGGGAAGCCGACGATGAGGGTCGTCCGGAGCGTGACGTCCGGGACCTGCGCTCTGATCCGGGTGAGCAGCTTGTCGTAGGTCCGGCGGTTGCCGGGACGGCGCATTCGCTTGAGGACATCAGCCGAGGCATGCTGCAACGGAAGATCGATGTAGCGGCAGACTTTCTCGCAGTCCGCCATCGCCGCCAGCACGTCGTCGGTGATCGTCGTCGGGTAGAGGTAGAGCAACCGGATCCAGGTCAGGCCCTCGATACCGTTGAGCTCTCGCAGCAGCCGGCCCAGCGCGCCGCGATCCCCGCGATCGATGCCGAAAAACGTCGTGTCCTGCGAGATGAGGAGCAGTTCGCGGACGCCGCGCTCGGCCAGCTGCCGCGCCTCGGCGACGATCGACTCGGACGTCCGGCTGCGGTACGAGCCGCGCAACGTCGGGATGATGCAGAACGCGCACGTGTAGTCGCAGCCCTCCGCGATCTTCACGTAGGCGAAGTGCTTCGGCGTCGTCAGATAGCGCGGCGTCGCCGCGTCGTAGATGTAGGTCGGAGGTTCGGGGCTCGGGGTTCGGGGCTCGGGGCTCGGAACCGTGCTCGCTGTGCGGCGACTCGGGAAAAGAACGTCAGCGGGGAAACGCCAGGCTCGCGAGCCCCGAGCCCCGAGCCCCGAACCCCGATTGCTTCCAGGATCTTCGGCACCTCGCCGGTGCCGAGGACGGCGTCGATCTCGGGAATCTCTTTCCTCAGCTCGTCACGATAACGCTCGGCCAGGCAGCCGGTGACGACGAGACGCGAGCAGTTGCCGTCGCGTTTCTGCGCCGCCATCTCGAGAATGGCGTCGATCGATTCCTGCTTCGCCGAGTCGATGAAGGCGCACGTGTTCACGACCAGCACTTCGGCATTGCTGGCGTCGCTCGTGATCTCGTGGCCGGCCTCGCGCGCCATGCCGAGCATCACCTCGCCGTCGACGAGGTTCTTGGGGCAACCGAGACTGAGAAAGCCAATTTTCATTTTTTACTTTGTTGCGGGGCCCCACCCCGCGACCTGCCAGCGCCTCGCATTCGCTCGGCGCCGCCGGCTAGTTGCAGCTTGCTGCCTGGGAGCACACACTCGCCGTTGACCCGAGTCTACGGATAAATCGATACAACATGCGCGGATACGGGATGGCCTCACGCAAATGGTCGAGGCCGCAAATCCAGGACACGACGCGTTCGATGCCCATGCCGAAGCCGCCGTGCGGCACCGATGCCATACCGGCGCAGGTCGAGATACCACTCGAACGCTTCCTGCGGCAGGTTGTGATCCTTGATGCGCTGCACGAGCAGGTCGTAGTCGTCGAGGCGCTGGCCGCCGCCGATGATTTCGCCGTAGCCTTCCGGAGCGAGCACGTCGACGCACAGGGCGACTTCCGGCCGCTGCGGATCGGGCTTCATGTAGAACGCCTTCACCGCTGACGGATAGCGGTGGACGCAGATCGGGCGATCGTACTCCTCCGACAACGCCGTCTCGTCTGGCGCGCCGAAGTCGCCGCCCCACTCGAAGGGCAGCCCCTTCTTCTTCAGGATCTCCGCCGCCTCGTCGTACGACACCCGCGGGAAAGGGGCCCTGCACTTTCTCGAGCTTGCTGGTGTCGCGCTCGAGAATCTTCAATTCCTTCTGCCGGCGCTCCAGCACGCGCTTGACGACCGAGACGACGAGCCCCTCGGCCAGTTCCATCACGTCGTCGAGCGTTGCATACGCGACTTCGGGCTCGACCATCCAGAACTCGGTCAGGTGACGGCGGGTCTTGGACTTCTCGGCGCGGAACGTCGGACCGAAACAGTAGGTCCGCCCGAGCGCCATCGCGTTGGCCTCGTTATAGAGCTGTCCGCTCTGCGTGAGGTAGGCAGTCTCGTCGTCGAAGTACTGCACCGGAAAGAGCGTCGTGGTGCCTTCGCACGCCGCCGGCGTGAAGATCGGCGTATCGGCGAGGATGAAGCCGCGGTCGTTGAAGAAGTCGCGCACGGCGTTGATGACTTCGTGGCGAATCCGCAGGATCGCCTGCTGCCGCGGCGCGCGGATCCACAGGTGCCGGCGATCCATCAGGTAGTCGACGCCGTGCTCCTTCGGCGTGATGGGATAGTTCTGCGCCTCGGCCACGATCTCGAAGCCGCTGACATCGAGCTCGAAGCCGCCGGGCGCCCGGGCGTCGGCGCGGGCGGCGCCTGTCACCGTGAGCGCGGATTCCTGCGCCAGATGATCGGCGCGGCCGAACGCTTCCTCGCCCACGGCGGCCTTGGACATCACGCACTGGATGAACCCGGTGCCGTCGCGCAGCGTGAGGAAATGAATCTTGCCGCTCGACCGGCGGTTGTGCAGCCAGCCGCGGAGGGTGACGGTTTCGCCGGTGTGCGCGGCAATGTCTTCGATGTAGACGTTCATGCGTGAGCCAGCGTGCGCTCGAAGCGTTCTCTCGCGCGCCGCGCGTCCTCGAGAATGGTCGCCGGCGGCTTGGTCGCCGCCAGCTCCATCAGGTAAGTGCCTTCGTAACCAATCTTCTGCATCGTCACCAGCGCCTGATCCCAGTCGATCGACCCGCGGTAGGGAACGAGGTGGTCGTCGTCGCGTCCGTGGTTGTCGTGCACGTGCGTCGTGATGATGTGCTCGGCGACCGTCTCGACCGCATCCGCCACGTCGCCCATCAGGTGCGCATGGCCGAAGTCGAGGCAGATACCGGTTCGAGAACCATCGAGTTCCTTCTCGAGGATCGACACGAGCGACGACGCGTCCGAGAGGCGGTTCGGAATTACTTCGATCGCGACGCGCACGCCGACGTCGTCGGCCTGCCGGCTGATCTCTTCGAGGCTGCGAACCGCGGCAGCGCGATGGTTGTCGTCCGGGTTCTTCATGTTCGCCGGCGTTCCCAGGTGCAAGACCATTACCCCGAACGGAATCGTGCGCGCGATGCCGAGGGCCGCCTGCGCCTCACGCACCGCTGCTTCGCGCCGCTCGTTGACGTTCACGGCGTTCGAATACGTGGTGCGCGGCCCGTTGCCGCCGAACACGTCGGTGATCGGCGCGTGGACGCTGTTCAGCGTCAAGTTCGTTTCCCCGAGCCAGCGCGCGAGCTCGACGATCGCCTGGCTGTCGCCATAGTCGAAGTGGCTCTTCGTCGCGAAGAGCTCGATCGACTCGAAGCCATGTCTTGCGATCTCGGCCAGATGATCGCGCTCGAGCCGCCGATCGTGATAGAGGTGCGTGGAAATCCCGAAGCGCATGGAACAGCCCGTTGGTGCCCGAGTGAACCTCGAATTGTACCACGCCTGCCAGAAACGGCTGGATCCGTTGAAGTTGTGGACTTTAGACAGCAGGAGGTCGGAGCTCCTGTTGAAGACCGAGCTTTCGATTGGACCTCCGAGAGGAGCGACGTGATTGCGCTCGACCCTACCGGAATTCCTCGACGTAGGTTGCCAGCAGCTCGCGCAGCTGGCTGAACTGCGGCAGATGATCGAGGTTGTCGCGGACGTAGCGCAGCGTTCGCGGGATGTACTGGATGTAGACGGGATTACGTCGCGCCGTTGTCTGATAGCCGAAGGTGCCAAGCGCCTTGAGGTTTCTCTGCAGCGCCATCGTATCGAAGCGCCTGCGAAACTCCGCCTCGGCCCCGGTCTCGCCCTTGAGCGCGAGGAAGTACCGCGATCAACTCGTCGACGGTCCGCTCCGGCAGATCGACGTAGGAGTCGCGCAAGAGCGACACGAGGTCGTAGGTGTCCGGCCCCATCCGCGCGTCCTGGAAGTCGATGATGTACAGCCGGTCGTGATGGAGCATCAGGTTGCGGCTGTGATAGTCGCGATGGCAGAGGACTCTCGGCTCGGCGGCGAGCTCGGCGATGAACAGGCCGAAAACACGCCGCAGTTCCTCGCGGGCCGCCGGCGGAATGACGACGCCGCGGTACGCCTCGATGAAGTGCTTGGTGAAGAAGTCCATCTCCCACGTCAGCTTCTCGACGTCGAAGGCGATGCCGTAGGGGAGGTAGTCCGGGCTGGCGAGCTCGGCGCCGCGCTTCTGCAGCGTGGCGATGAGCGCAACGGCCTGCCGGTAGCGCATGGCGTGCTCGGCGGGGGTCACGGCGCCCAGGTGCGCCTGCAGCGTCACGTCCCCGAGATCTTCGAGCGCGAGAACGCCGAGATCTCCAGCGTGGCCGATCACGGTCGGGATCGGGACCGGCATCTGCTCGAGCAGCCGCGCGACGTTCGCAAACGACAGCTGATCGAGCTCGAACGGACCGGAATAGAGCGACAGCACGATTGACGGGCTGTCGGGCACCATCACGCGGTAGTAGCGCCGATCGGAAGCGTCGCCCGTCAGCGACAGGACGCGGGGTGATTGCCGCGCGAGACCGCTGCGATCGAGATACGCGTCGATCCGTTCACGTTGTCCGGCCGCGTCAGATACCTGGTTGCTCATGAGCCAGTAGGAGGTTCGGGAAATTTACGAATCAACAACTCACCGTCGATCGAGTCGCCTGGGGCCGGGGCATTGATACCGGCGGCGACAATCGCGCTGCGCTCGTACCTCGCGCCTTCGGGAACGCGGACGCCGTCGGCGACGATGCAGTCTTGCAGATGAGCTCCAGCGCCGACCGTCACATCATCCCACAGCATCGTCCGGACGAGAACGGCGGACGATGCGACGCGCGAGTCCGCTCCCGTAAAGCGCGCGCCTTCCTCATGAGCCAGGGCTAGTGACGTGTCGAGGCAGTCACGCGGCGTACCGATATCGAGAAATGACGCCTGCGAGACGTATGCGGCGACGCTTCGCGGGTTTGCCGCGATGAGCCTCGGGTAGAGCGCATTCACCGACTCCGCCGGCACTCCGTCGGCAAGGTCCGCGAACGCCTTCGCCCTCGCCACTTGCACGCCGATGAAGTGAAACGAGCGCGGCGGATTCGCTGTGCCGGGGCCCGCCGCACGCGTGAAACCGGTCACCCAGCCATCCTCGGTGACGGCGACGCCGCCGTAATGGTCTCGGTCGCGGATTCGGTATGAGCGCCATTGTCACGAGCGCGCCCGATTCCCGATGCCGCTCGATGAGCGACCAGATATCGACGTCGGTCAGCGTATCGCCGTTGACGATGAGGAAGTCGTCTTCCAATCGTGTCGACCACGAGCGGCAGCGCGCGCCGCGGCCCGCCCGCGGATCCGAGCACCGGCTGCTCCCACGAGTAGCGGACCCGCACGTCGAGATCGCTGCCGTCGCCGACACACGCCGCGATCGATTGCGGGCGGTGATGGAGGTTGAGGACGAGGTCACGAATACCGGCGGTCGCGAGGATTCGGATCACGCGGCGGACGAGCGGCTCGCCGTTGATGGGGACGGCCGCCTTGGCGCGGACGTAGGTCAGCGGTTGCAGGCGTGTGCCGAGGCCGGCAGTCAGGAGCAGCGCGCGCGGCGCTCGACGGTCAGCTGCCGGCATCCGATGCGTCGAATACCATGTGCTGACCGGTGAGGCCGAACGCGTCGCGGTGCTTGAGGAAGACGCCGCGGTACGAATCGAGGATGTAGTCCGACTGGCTGCGTCCGAGCGCCACCGCCATCGCGTCGATGCCGGACTCGCTGCCCTCGATCTCGACGAACGTGCCGACTGGTGTTTCGTCGATGGCGACGATGACGTCGGCGTGCGCGAACTCCTCGCGGTACTTCTCGTAGCGAAACCAGACGTGCAGCCCGAGCTCCTTCAGTACGTTCAGGAGGACCTCGCCGTCGCCGACCAGCGTTTCGAGCTCCTCGCGGATCTTCATGATCCCGGGCTGGACGGGCCCCTTGAAGGTGAGCCGGCTCTTGCCGTTTTCGATCCGCACGCGCAGCACGCAGCGCCGCCGCCGCAGCGCCTCGTCATCGCTGTCAAGCAGGGCGTCTTCCTGCAGGCGCCGTCCGAGCAGTGGGGTGGCGCCGCAGGCCACGATCGCCGCGCGGGCTTCGTCTGCTGACGAGAACCGAGTTTGACCTCTGTCTCAATCATGAGTCGCAGTCAGTCGGACTTCAGTCGTCAGTCGAGGTCCAGCTCAGTCGGCTCGTCGACGTGCCGACTGACGACTGCCGACTGCCGACTGACGACTGAGACTGTCCTATCTCTTCCGCAACGTCAGGAACGTCTCCTGGCCGCCGGCGGGGCCGACGCGCCACACAACCAGCAGGACCGTCGAGCCGGGCGCTGCGCTCTGCAGCTCGCGCGTCACCTGGCTGACATTGCTGACCGGCACGCGGTTGACCTCGAGGATGACGTCGTTCGGGACGACGCCGGCGTTGTTGGCCGGGCTGCTGCGGCTCACGTTGCTGACGATCGCGCCGCCCTTGCCGCGCGGCAGTTCGAGCTCTCGCGCGATCTCGGGCGTGATCGGTTCGATCTCCATGCCGAAGCCCGTCGACGTCGGTTCGGCTGTCGGGATCCTGACGCGCCGGTCTGCGTACCCTGCTCGGCCTCGAGATCCAGCTCGCCGATGGTGATGTTCATCGACTGGCGCTTGCCGCCGCGATAGACCGTCAGGGGCACCGATCGTGCCGGGCTTGGTCGAGATGACCATGGCGACGAGCGCGTCGCTGTCGCTGACCGGCTTGCCGTTGAACTCGGTGACGACGTCGCCGCGCTGGAGGCCAGCCTTGCTCGCCGGCTGTCCTTCCGCGACGGTCGCGAGCACGGCGCCGTTCGTGCTCGGCAATCCGAACGCCTGCGCGTCTTCCTTCGTCAGCGGATACGTCCGCACCGTGACGCCGATGACGCCGCGAATGACGCTGCCCGAGCGCAGCTGCGGCAGGATCGAGCGGATGGCATTGATCGGCGTGACGAAGCCGATGCCGATATTGGCCGAACGCTGGTCGGTATAGATCGCGGTGTTCATGCCGATGACTTCGCCGCGGACGTTGAGGAGCGGCCCGCCGGAGTTGCCGGGATTGATGGCCGCGTCGGTCTGAATCATGTTCTGCGGGCGCCCGTTGACGCCGCCGAACGGCCGTCCGAGCGCCGAGACGACGCCGACCGTCACGGTGTGGCTCAAGTTGAAGGGGTTGCCGATGGCCATGACCCAGTCACCCGGCTGCATCTGGTCGGAGTCGCCGAACTTGGCTTCCTGCAGCGGCGCCGCCGGCATCTCGGTCAGCTGGATGAGCGCGCTGTCGGTGAGGACGTCGCGGCCGACCACTTTCGCGGCGTAGAGATGCTCGTTGGGGTTGGTCATGTTCATGCCGTACAGCCCAACCTGGATCTCGTCGGCGTCCTCGACGACGTGGTTGTTCGTCAGGATGAATCCGGCCTTGTCGATGATGAAGCCCGTGCCTGCGCCCTGCTGAACCGGTCGGCTCTTCCGGTGTCGCCGCGCGGCCGCGTCCTCGGCCCTGACCCTGTCCGCCCTGACCAAAGAAGCGCCGCAGGAGATCGTCGTCCGCCCTGGAATTCAGTGAGCTCGCGCCCGCGCACGCGCGCCTGCGTGCGGATATTGACGACGACCGGCGCCTGCGTCTTGGCGATGTTCCGGAACGTGGTCGCGTCGATCGGACCGCCGAGCGGCGCCGAATTCGCTGCCGGCACGGTTACGGTCTGGGCCGAAGACGTGGAGGACAAGCCCCACTGCGACGCGATGACCATCCCGACCGCCGCCGAGGCGATTGCTATGAGGACGATGTAAAAGAGCGTGGTTTTGCGAGTGGGCATCTTCGTTCTCCCTGCCTGTCATCCTTGCAACCGCCCGACGCTGATGGCGGGCTGAACTTCGTGGTGTCAAATCAGCGAAACGATTTCCTTCTGCAGCGGGCCGGTGACGCGGGCCTCGCGTTCGCCGACGAACATGTTGATCTCGGTTCGGACGCCATATCGGTTGGTATAGACCCCGGGTTCAATCGTGAAGCCCGTCCCGGGGAGCAGCCGGCGGTCGTCATGAGTCTCGTAGTCGTCCATGTGGACGCCGTTGCCGTGGACGTTCTCGCCCAGGCTGTGGCCGGTGCGGTGGATGAACTGCGCGCCAAGCCCGGCGCGATCGATGACCGCCCGGCAGGCGCGATCGACCTCGAAGCCGCGAAGATCGCGGCCGTCGCGGATCGCGGTCTGCACCAGATCGACAGCGGCGTCGCGGCCGTCACGTGCCGCAGCGAATGCGGCGGCGATCTCCGCCGGAACCGCCGTGCCCGTGAAACCCATCCACGTGATGTCCGCATACACGGCGCCCTTGACCGGCAGCTTACCCCAGAGATCGATGAGCACGAGCTCGTTGGGACCAATGGCGCGATGAACGGCCTCGGTCGCCTGGTAGTGCGGGTTGCCGGCATTCTCCTGCGCTGAAACGTTCGGCGGCGTGTCGGCGATGAGGCCTTCCTCGCGGAACCACCCGACCATCGCGGTCTGGACCTCAATCTCCGTCAGCGCGGCGCGCGCCGCCATGCGCTCCTTGATCATCGCGAACGCGCGGTCCTTGATGCGATAGAGCCGATCCGAAGCGGCAACGTGGGTGGCGTATGCCTCGTCGGACCAGAGGGCTTCGAACCGCTGTGCCAGGTCGCCAGACGAGACGACAGTGGCGCCGCACTGTCTGACGGTTTCGATCGTTCCGGCATCGACGCGGGAGACGTAGGGGATGGCGTTGCCCGGCGAGTATTCCATCGCGATCGTCTTGGCGCCGTTCAGCAGATCCTTCAGTCCGGTCCCGAGTTGTTCCCGGCCGGCATAGATGCGCTTGTCGCCGGGGAGGTCATCGAGGTTGTGGCTCTCGATCGCGTGGACGAGGCCACGGGGCGCGCCTGCCGCCGGGACGAAGTAATACCAGCGGCGGGTCGTCATCTTCCCCGACCCGGCCAGCCCGACGAGGCGGGAAGCGATGGGATTGAACCCCTGAAAATCATAGAGCAGCCAGCCGTCGAGTTTCTCTTCCTTCAGGGCCTGCTGGACCGCCTCTATCGGCAACGACATCTATCGAGTATACCGCCGCGCCCGCCGAGCAAGGCGGAGCCATCCCCGGGGATTGATGAGCCATGATGTGGAGATATGACGACGAAGGACTTCGTAAGGTTTGGCAGGCGGCCGGAGTCCTATAATAAAGGAGCCCTGCCTTTTGCTGTATTGACCTTTATGCGCACCCATACCCTCGGTTTGACGGCACTCGTCCTGCTCGCCGGTCTGTCGACCTCGGCGCAACAGAATCCGCCGCCAAAGCCTCTGCCCGAACAGCCGCCGGTCACCTTCAAGGTCGAGGTCAACTACGTCGAAATCGACGCCATCGTGACGGACCAGCAGGGCAACGTCGTCCGCAACCTGACGAAAGACGATTTCGTCGTGACCGAACAAGGGAAGCCGCAGACCGTCTCGATCGCATCGCTCGTCGACATTCCGGTCGAGAAGTTCGATCCGCCGCTCTACAAGACCAAGCCGATCGAGCCTGACGTCCGCAGCAATCGCAAGGAATTCAACGGCCGCGTCTTCGTCATCGTCCTCGACGACCAGAACACGGCGTTCACGCGCACCGCGCGCGTCAAGGCCGCGGCGCGCCTCTTCATCGAACGCTACCTTGGCGCCAACGACGTCGCGGCGATCGTCCAGACGGGCGGCTCCAAGTCGACATCGCAGGAGTTCACGAGCAGCCGCGAGCGCCTGCTGCGGGCGGTCAACAATTTCATGGGGAACAAGGAGCGCTCCGGCACGCTCGAGCGCATCGACGAGTACTACCGCACCCTCGGCACGTCGACCGGCGGGCGTCCGAACGATCCGAACGAAGCGATGCGCGTCTACAAGGCGCGCAACACGTTCTCGGTCCTCAAGAACGTCGCCGACTACATGGCTGGAATCCGCGGCCGCCGCAAGGCGGTCGTCCTCTTCAGCGAAGGGATCGACTACGACATCTACAATCCCATCGCCAATACCTACGCCAGCGACATCCGGCAGTACGGTCAGGATGCCATCGCCGCCGCGACCCGCGCCAACGTCAGCTTCTACGGCGTCGACCCGCGCGGCCTGTCGGCATTCGACGACGCCGCGGAGATCGCGTCGCTGCCCAACGATCCCTCGCTCAATCTCGGCCTCTCGGCCCTGCAGGACGAGTTGCGGATCTCGCAGGACAGCTTGCGCACCCTGTCTGACGAGACCGGCGGTTTTGCCGCGGTCAATTCCAACGACTTCGGGACAGCGTTCGAGCGCATCATCCGCGACAACAGCAGCTACTACGTGCTCGGCTACTACTCGACCGACGGCAAGCGCGACGGCGGTTTCCGCAACCTCACCGTCCGCGTGAAGCAGCCCGGCATGCAGGTGCGCGCGCGCAAGGGCTATGTCGCGCCGCGGGGCCGCCCGCCGGCCGGCACGGCCGCTCCCGCGGGGATTGCCGCGTCAGTCGCGATGCGGGAAGCGCTCGACAGTCCCGTCCCTGTCACAGGGTTGTCGATGAGCGCCTTCGCAGCGCCGATGATCGGCGCCAAGCCAAATGCCTCGGTGCTCGTCGTCATCGAAGTCGACGGTCAGGCGTTGAAGTTCAAGCAGGACGGCCCGGTATTTGCCAACAACATCGAAGTGGCGATTCTGGCGATGGACGAGTCGGGGAAGGTTAAAGAGGGTTCGAAAGACACCGCCGAGCTCAAGCTGCGCGCTGAGACGCAGGCCGCGGTCGCGAAAAACGGCATCCGGATGACCAAGCGGCTGAACCTTCCGCCGGGGCGGTATCAGCTTCGCATCGGTGCGCGCGAAAGCGTGGGCTCCCTTGTCGGCTCGGTGATGTACGACCTCGACGTTCCCGATTTCAGCAAGCAGGAGCTCTCGATGGGTGGCGTCCTCCTCACCTCGGCGTCGTCGAGCCGCATGCCGACGGCGAATCCCGACGCCGACTTCAAGGAGATCCTGCCCGGCTCGCCGACGGCGATGCGTGATTTCCCAACCGGGGATCAACTCGCGCTCGCAGTCGATGTCTACGACAACAAGGTGTCGTCGCCGCACAGGGTCAACATCCACACGTCGATCACGGCCGACGACGGCAACGTCGTTTTTACGTCGAACGACGAGCGCAAGTCCGACGAGCTGAAGGGCGTCAACGGCACTTACGGCCACGTGGCGACGATTCCGCTCAAGGGCGTGGCGCCGGGTCGCTACGTGCTGCGCGTCGAAGCGAAATCCACGCTTTCGAGCAACGCCACCGCGTCGCGCGAGGTCGAGTTCACCGGTACGGTGATGGCCGGACATCGAAACCATCGCGCGCGGGGAAGACAGCAGGCTGGTCGAGCTGCGCCGCTTCGTCATCCGCGACCGTCAGGCGTTTGCCGCCATCTGGGCGGCGCACGCCGGTCCGAACGCCATCGTGCCCGTCGTCGATTTCGAGACGCGGATGGTCGCCGCCGTGTTTTCGGGTACGCGGCCGACGCCCGGGTACGGGATCGAAATCACGGGCACGACGCGGGAAGGCTCGGCCCTGGTCATCGTCATCGCCGAGCGCCAGCCGGACCCATCGCAGGTTGTCGCGCAAGTGGTCGTTTCGCCGTTTCACGTCGTGACGCTGCCGCGCGACGACGGCGAGGTGAGATTCAACGTGCCCGACCCGCACGGTCAGCACACGATTGTCTTCAAGACGCCCGCGCCGAGCCTCGAACGCGGTCCGGGCGGCCAGCCTTCCAGGTACCCTCCAGTTCACACATCGCCGCTGTGGGCGTGACCGATCCGCCGTCCAGCCTGACTGGTCTCAAGCCGCGTATTGCCGCCAGCCCTCGCGTATCTTGCAGGCCCGTTCTCAGGGGCGCTGCTGCTGGCCAGCGAGCGGGAGAACACGTTCGTGCGGTTCCATGCCTGGCAGGCGCTGGTCGGCCTCGGAGTCCTCGGGATTGCGGCTGTCTCGTTCCTCGGGCTGGCCTTCGTCCTGCTGATTGTGTCGCCGACGGCGTTCTGGGCGATGTTCTGGCTTGCCGCGGTGACGGGTGTCGCGTGGGTCGGCGTGTGGGCGTTGTGCGTGCTGAATGCCTATCGCGGCCGTGTGGTCAAACTCCCGTTTGCGGGCGCCTTCGCCGAGAAGCACGCCACCCGCCGTCCTACCAGCCCTCTCGCTTTCGAAGCTCAGTGACGTGCCCGGCGTGATGCCGGCCGTGCCACGCATATAACTGCAGCATCCAGTCGAGCGTCATCGTCCCATGCTCGGGATGCTGGAGAGGCCGCGCGAAATCTTCCGCGCTCATGGATTTCAGCAGCGCCACCCAGCGCGAGTGGAGGGCGTCGAGCAGCGCCAGCGACACCTCGGGCGGCGTCAGCGCCGTATCGGCGAGCTTGGCCCACGCGGCTTCGTCGTACGGCTTGATCGTCGGGCCGTCTTCCGTCAGCGCGAACTTGAAGCGGCAGTAGGCGTTGAGATGACTGTCCGGAACGTGATGGACGACCTCGCGTACGGTCCAGCCGCCAGGGCGATACGGTGTGGCGAGCTGCCTGTCGTCGAGCCCGATGACTGCCATGCGCAGGAGCGCCGGGGCTTCCGCGATGGCGCGGATACAGGTCGCGCGGGTATCGGATGTCGGAGCGGGGTTGAAAGAAAAAGTGCCGACTGGATAGCGGGGGTCGATCATGACCGCTATCCTACGCCGGCACGTCGAAGCGCGACAGGCCCAAGAACGATTGGACTGCGCAGGCTACGGCAGCTTTTTCACCGGCGTCGGCTTGATCGTGCCGTTGGCGTGCTTGAACATCAGCATGTCCTGCTGGATGTCCGGCTTCTCAGGCGAGCTGATGATGAACTCGATCGTATCGCCTGGATTGAACAGCTGCTTGTGGCGGTAGATCCCGTTCGAGGCGATCTCGCGCTTGCTGTTGTACCAAATCTCTTCGACCGACAGCAGCGCAATCGAGCCCTTCGACGTGTTCTTGACCTTCATCGGGGTCTGGACTTCACCCTTGACGCGCTTGGGCACGCCCTTCACGAATTCGACTGAGTTGCTTCGCCCTTTTGCGGCGGCACCCATTTGGCCGGCGCCGCTGGGCGGCGGCGGGGGCGGGGCCGGGGCCTGGGCGGCAGGTTTGGCTTGGGCCCGCGCGGCCGTCGGCACGACGGCGGCGGACAGGCACAGGGCAGCGATTAATGCGAAGCGGCGGTTCATAGCAGCCTCCCCAGTTGGCTATGTGGCGAGTCGCCGCCAGCTTCGGCTCGCTGTCGGCGCAGTGGACATTTTTGTCCGCCAAAGCATAGCAAACAATGCTGAATGCTGAATGTTGAATGCTGAAGTAAAGTTGAACCTTTATTCAGCACTCAGCATTCGACATTCAGCATTACATCTCGCCGTTCCAGTCCTCGGGCTCGGGATTCGAAGAACGGAAGATCTCGAGGTGCCACTTGCCGCCGCCCCACGGCTCGATGACTTCGGCGGCGACGACGTCGACGAGGATTTCGGCGAAGCTGCGGCCTTCGGGGTCGCCTTCGAGGTGATACGCGGCCTCGTCCCAGCCAAAGCTTGGATACAGCACCATCGTCAGAAACAGGTCATAGCCGTCGTCGACGACGATGAGCTGCCCGCACGGGCGCTTCAGGGTGGAGTGGTAGACGAGATATTTCTCGGCGCTGTGGGCGCGGATGTAGCGTTTCAGCGCGAATTCGCGCGCGACGATCTCTTCGACCGCGATTTTCTTGTCCCAGCAGTCGCGGCAGTAGCGCTCCTCACCCCGCGGTTCGGAGACTTCCTTGGCGCCGCACAGCGCGCATCGTGACTGGGTCATGGCCTTGCGAGACATCCCTCGATCCTAACGCATCTCGGCGGCGTCCGGTTTCAGCCGGCCGGACCGTCGCGTCCCGCCAGATCGCGTAGAGAATCCGGCGCCAGGCGACGCGCCAGCGCCACGAACGCGATCCGTTTGCCGCGCCGCGCCGCGAGGCGCTCGACCCAGGCATGGAGCGCGGCGCGCCCTCGTCGTTGGCGCAGACGACCCACGCCGCCTGGACCAACAGGATGCGCAGCGCGGCCAGGGCCCGGCTTTCGTGATCGCGCCTTTGCGCTGCCGCGTGCCGGAGCTGTTCTCGCGCGGCACCAGTCCCAGAAACGCCGTCGCCGCGCCGGCATCGGCAAACCGCTCCCACGTGTCGAGCGCGGCCCGATACGTGACGGCCGATGATCGGCCCGATGCCCGGCACGGTCCGCAAGCGACGTCACGACCGGATCGGCCGCGGCGTGCGCCGCCACCTGGGACATCGCTCGTGGCCAGCAGCGGCCCGAGCGCGGTCAGCAGCTCCTGCACGAGGGGCCAGCGCCGTAGCGCAGAACGGAGCCGGGAGCGCGAGCGCGGTCAGCCGTCCGCCGACCGTCTCCGCCGCGCCCGCTGACAACCGGATCCCTTCTTGTTTGAGTTGCGCCCGCAGCAGATTGATCGTCTGCGTACGCACGCGCACCAGCTGCTCCCGGATGCGGACCGTGCGCCGCACCGCTCGCTGCGCCGCCGAGACGCGGTGCGCCGCCCGATAGATCCCCAGGTGACACGCCTCGGCCAAGGCCGCCACATCGCGCTTGTCCGTCTTGATCCGCCGCGCCCGCTGCCCATACATCAGCGCGTAATTCGGATCCGCCACGATCACCTCGTGGCCGCTCGCCTCGACCGCCTGGGCGACCCACTCGCTCTCCGTCCCACTCTCGAGCAGCACGCGCAGCGGCGCGCGCCGGCGAACAGCCGGCGTCAATCCCTCCCGGGTCGTCGCCAGCGTCCGGTCCAGCACGACCGCGCCTCCCCGTCCACGATCCGAATCAGGCTGGTTTTCAGGTGAAGATCGATGGCACCATACTCCATGGCTGGCTGCTTCTTTTCTCCGTTGTGCCGTGACTCCGTAGCCTCCGGGCCTGCGCCGGACCGGATGGTCCCTAGCGCGTCGGCGCCCCCTGGTCCGTGTGCTGCCGCATGGCCGGCGAATACATGTTCTCCGCGTATTCCTTCACCATGCGCCGCGCCGAGAATCGCGGCGTGACCGACATGATGGCCTGGCGCACGATCGCGCACCAGCGCTTCGGCACGCCCTGCTGATCGCGGTCGTAGAAGGTCGGCACGACGTCGCGTTCGAGCAGCTGATACAGAGGCTTCTGCGTCGGCGGCGTCGACGGCGTCGAGATCGTGAGTTCTCGCCGTGGCTTTCGATCAGCCAGCCGTTCTGCCCCGTATAACCCTCTGCCCACCAGCCGTCGCCGATGCTCAGGTGCGGCACGCCGTTGATCGACGCCTTCATGCCGCTCGTGCCCGAGGCTTCGAGCGGCTTGCGCGGGTTGTTGAGCCACACGTCGCACCCTGCACGAGGAAGTGGGCGACGTGCAGATCGTAATCGTCGACGAAGGCGATGCGCCCGGCGAACATCGGGTCGATGGCGCGGCGGTAGACCTTCTGGATGTGGTGCTTGCCGGTTTCGTCGGCAGGATGCGCCTTGCCGGCGAAGACGATCTGCACGGGCCGGCGCGATGCCGTCAGGATGCTGACGAGCCGTTCGGGGTTGTGGAAGATTAGCTCCGACCGCTTGTAGCCGGTGAAGCGCCGCGCGAAGCCGATCGTCAACGCGCTCGGATCGAGCAGCGTGCCGGCGGCGACGACGCGTGCGGCGGTGACGTGCTCGTCTTTCCAGCGCTGGCGCGCGCGCTCGCGGATGAACGCGAAGAGATAGGTGCGCAGCGCCTGGCGCGCTTCCCAGAGCCGTTCGTCAGGGATGCGATTGACGCCTTCCCACACGCCTGGGTCGTCGACGTTGTCGCGCCAGTTGCCGGGCAGGTACTCGTCGAGGAGGTTGGTCATCTCCATCGACAGCCAGGTCGGTACGTGCACGCCGTTGGTAATGGCCCGCACCGGCCGATGATCGTTGTCAACGCCCGGCCAGATTGGCGCCCACATGTCGCGCGTGACTTGTCCGTGCAGCTGGCTGACGCCGTTGACGAAGTTCGACGTGCGCAAAGCGAGCGCCGTCATGTTGAAGAGCGGCCCGCTGCCGTTGTCGTAATGGCCGAGGGCGAGGAACTGCTCGCGATACGCCCCGAGCGTGCCCCACGCGCCGGCAAGATGGGTCTCCACGAGGCTGAAGGGAAACGCGTCGTGGCCCGCGGGTACCGGCGTGTGCGTCGTGAAGATCGTCGAGCTTCGCGACCATCTCGAGAGCGGACTCGAACGAGGCGCCACTCTCGATGTGGTCGCGGATACGGTGCAGCACCACAAACGCGGCGTGGCCTTCGTTGAGATGCCAGGCGGCTGGCTGGATGCCCATCGCCTTGAGCGCTCGCACGCCGCCGATGCCGAGGATGATCTCCTGCTGGATTCGCGTCTCGCGATCGCCGCCGTAGAGGCGCGCCGAGAGCTCGCGATCCCAGGGCGCGTTCTCTTCGAGATCCGTATCGAGGAGAAAGAGCTTGACGCGGCCGAGGAGCACCTGCCACACGGACGCGAGGACGGTACGGTTGCCGAGCGGCACGGCGATGACGCAGGGGCGGCCATCGGCGCCAATGGCCTGCTCGATGGGCGCGTCGGTCCAGTTGAGCCGCACGTACGCTTCCTGCTGCCAGCCTTCCTGCGACACGGTCTGGTGAAAGTACCCCTGCGGATACATGAAGCCGATGCCGACGAGCGGCACGCCGAGGTCGCTCGCTTCCTTGCAGTGGTCTCCGGCGAGCACGCCAAGGCCGCCGGCATAGATCGGAAGCGACTGGTGCAGCGCGAACTCGGCGGAGAAGTAGGCGACCGGACCTTTGACGTCGGCGAAGCGCTGGTGCCACCACGTATCGTGCGACGCGCGCGCCGCGTCAAGACCGGCGATGGCCTCGTCGTAGAGCTTCAGGAACCGTTCGTCCTGCGCCCGCTGTTGCAGGATGTCCGGCGCGACCAGGCGCAGCATGAGCACCGGGTTGTGCGCCGTCTGGCGCCACAGCGGGTAGTCGAGCCGGCGGAAGACCTCGCGCGGCCTGGCGTTCCACGTCCACCACAAATCGTTGGCGAGCTCGGGCAGACGACGAAGACGTTCGGGTACCTGGGGTGACTGGGTCATTCTCGGTTCTCTGTTTTCTGTGGCTGCTGGCTGTTCGCGGTTAGCGGTTCGTCGTCGATACCATCGCTCGCGTTAGCCACAGGCGCCGACGATTTCGGCAAATTTTTTCAAATCGATATTGCCGCCCGAGACGACGGCGACGACCTTCTTGTGGCCGCGTTCGGCCATGGCCGGGGAGAGCGCCGCGGCGATGGCGCAGGCCGCAGCCCCCTCGGCAATCACGTGGATACGTTCGGCGACCAGCCGCATGCCGCTTGCGGCTTCGTCGAGCGAGACGACCAGCGATTCCGACACCGTGTCCCGCAGCAGCGGCCACATGCTGGCAAGCACCGATCGGCCACCGGCGCCGTCGACGAACGACGCCTGCCAGCCGGCGAAAGTACTTGCCTGCCCGGCAGCGAACGACTCAGCCAGAGGCGCCGCGGTTTCCGGTTCGGCGGCATAAATCTTCGCTTCAGGCCGCTCGCTGCGCATGACACAGGCGATCCCGGCAAGCAGACCGCCGCCGCCGAGCGGTGCGATGACCGCGTCGACATCAGGAAGGTCCTCGAGGATCTCGAGGCCGGCCGTGCCGTTGCCGCTGATGAAATGATCGTCGTCGAAGGGGTGTACGAAGTGGCCCTGCATGCGATCCGAGCGATGCTCCTCGACCGCGCGCCAGCACTCGTCGAAGGGCGCCTGCACGATGGTGGCGCCGAACCCGCGGATGGCGCGAAGCTTCGTCTGCGGCGCCGTATCCATGACGAGGACGCTGCTGCGCGCGCCAAGTTTCTGCGCCGCGAGAGCGACGCCCTGGGCGGCGTTCCCCGCGCTGACCGTCCACACGCCCTTGCCAAGCTCGCCCGGCGTCAGCCGGCGCACGGCGTTGTAGGCGCCGCGGATCTTGAACGAGCCGATCGGCTGCAGGGTTTCGAGCTTGAGGTAGACCTGGGGTTGCCCGGGCGCAGTCGGCAGACGAACGAGAGGCGTCCGTACGGCGGCTTCGTAGACGTATTTCGCGGCGTCGCGGACGGTGTCGATTGAGATCTGTCTAGTCAACGTCTCGGGACTCGGGGTTCAAAAATGTCCAACCCGGAGTCGGAGAGAATATCACGCTACACTACCGCCGTTCCTTGGGAGATCCCCGATGCCGCTTCGTCCGATTGCCGTCATGTTGTCGTCGCTGGCCATGCTTGCCACGGCGAGCGCGGCCGCTGCTCAGGCTCCGAGCACTCGTGAAATCGAGCGCATGAACTGGATGGAGTTCCGCGAGGTCGTGCCCAAGCGCGTTGACACGGTGCTGCTGCCGCTCGGGACGCTCGAGCCGCACGGCGTCACCGCCAACGGCGCCGACATCATCGCGCCCGTCGCCATCGCCCGCGCCATCGCGACACGGACCAACGCGCTGATCGCTCCGGTCGTGCCGTACGGCATCACCGGTTCGATGGACGCCTATCCCGGCGCCTTCACGATTGCCGAGGACGTCTACCGGCCGTACATCAAGGCAGTGCTTCTCGGCCTGGCCAGGAATCATTTCAAGAACATCATCCTCATCAACGGCCACGGCGGGCCGCAGACGGCGGTGCTCAACGCGCTCGGCGTCGAAGTCGGCCGCGAGACCGGCGTCCGCACGCTCGTCATCAACTGGTGGAGCTACTGCACCGACATCACGCTGCAGGTGTTCGGCGAGGACGGCGGCCATGCCGGCGAGAACGAGAATGCCTTCATGCTGGCGATCGATCCGGCGCTCGTGCACAAGGAGCGCTATACGGGTCCCGACATGACGACCGCCAATCCTGCCGCCGGAACGTGGAGCGCCTATCCATCGCCGTCGAGCATCGGTTTGTACAAGGAAGGGCAGGGCTTCCCGAAGTTCGATCCGGTGAAAGCCAAGACCTACTTCGACCGCGTCAACGACAAGATGGCGGCGCTGGTGGAAGAGACGATCAAGAAGTGGAACATGATTCAGTGATTGCGGACGCTCGCCGGATTTCACTGATGCACGATGGTCACGGCGCGCACGATGCGGCCGCGACGACCGTCGAAGAACGCGAGGAACGCGATCCGGACGGCGTCGAACGGCGTCGAGTGCGCGGAGCAGGCCGATCGACGCTGTAGTTCGCGGCTATGGCCGGCGACCGTAGCAGCCAAGCCGAGAGCGAGCGGGGGTGGGGCCCCGCGAGCATTGAATAACGAGAGGCCTCGCATGTCACCTAAAGTCAACCGCCGTGAATTTGTCGTCACCAGCGCCGCGGGTCTTGCGGCGGCCGCCACAACCCGAACGTCCGCGCAGGCACCAGCCGTGATTCGCAGCAGCGTCAAGCCTCTCGTCGTTTCGTCCGCCAACGGCCATACCTATAAGAACGGTGGCGCCAAGACCGGCGTCGAGGTGGCATTCGGGCTCATCACCGAGGGGAAGGATGTCCTCGACGCCCTGATTGCCGGCGTCAACCTGTGCGAGCTCGATCCGGAAGATACGAGCGTCGGCTACGGCGGCCTGCCCAACGCCGACGGCATCGTGCAGCTCGACGCGTCGTGCATGCACGGGCCGCGGAAGCGCGCCGGCGCCGTCGCGTGCATCGAGGGCGTGCGCACGCCGTCGCTCGTGGCGCAGAAGGTGCTCACCGACACCGACCACCACCTCATCGTCGGCAAGGACGCGCAGAGGTTCGCGCGCAACATGGGCTTCAAGATCGAGGACGACCTCAATACCGATCGATCGCGCGCCGCGTGGCTCGAATGGAAGCGGCGGACGGATCCGGCGCGCTATCTCGATCCAGCCAAGCGCGAGCTGGCGCTGCGCCGCGTCGAGCGCGAGATGATGGACGAGGGCTGGGTCGATCCCAATCACTTCTACGGCACGATCAACTGCAACGGCATCAACGCCCGCGGCGAGATCTGCGGCGTGACCACGACGAGCGGCCTGGCGTGGAAGATTCCGGGCCGCGTCGGCGACTCGCCGATACTCGGAGCGGGGCTCTACGTCGACGGCGAAGTCGGCGCGGCGGGCTCGACCGGGCGCGGCGAGGCCAACCTCTACAGCCTGGCGTCCTTCCTCATCGTCGAAGAGATGCGCCGCGGCAAGAGCCCGAAGGATGCCGGCATGGAGGCCCTGCGCCGCATCAAGGCGAACACCATCGAGAAGCGGCTGCAGAACTCGCGCGGCGAGCCGAACTTCAACATCAACTTCTACATCCTCAACGCCAAAGGCGAGTACCAGGGGTGACGCTGTATCCCGGGCCGCGCGGGCAGAAGTTTGCCGTGTGCGATGAGAAGGGCGCGCGGCTCGAAACCTGCGAACCGCTCCTGCAGGGAAGCCCGGAATAGGCCGGCTCGCGGCCGTTCGCGTCAGCTCGTCGGCGACGTGCGCGGACGGCTGACGCGAATCTTGACGCCCGGACGTTTGACCGTGACGTTGACCGTCGGTGGCTGACCGCCGGGCGCCGAGAACGCCAGCGTGTAGCGTTCGTGTAGATCCGCGAGCACCTTTTCGAGCACCGGACCAGGCACGGCGGGCGACGCGGTGTCAGGGGCATACAGCCCCCCGGTCGCATTGGCGATGAACTCGAGCGCGACACCCGGCCGCACGCGGACGGCGGTATTGGCATCCTGGCGCAAGACGATCTCCGAGTCCTCACCGACGACATTGACGATGACGCCTGCCGCGGCGGCGCGGGCGGCGACCACTTCCACGTCCAGACGATTGCCCGTGGCGCGGCCGTCAGTGAGCAGGATGATGGCGCGGCGCCCCGGCGCATTCTTCAGCGTCTCGACCGCCAGAGCGACGGCGTCCCAGATTGCCGATGGGCCAAAGGTGTCGGCCTTCGGCAGGTCGAGCGCCTTGCCGATGGCCGCCTGAAGCGAACGCTGATCGTTGACGATTGGCGGTCCAATCCTGATCTGCCTGGCGAACGACCCGCCTGCACGCGGTCTGTCGACGCGAGCTTCGGGAGAAACGATTTCTCGATGGCTTTGCGAATGAGGTCGCGTCCGACGTCGACGTCGATACTGGCCGTGGCATCGACGAGGAGCACCAGCGACAACGGCTGCTCCTGGCCGGCAGCGAGGGACTCGATCGCTGTCGCGCGCCCGGCGATGGCGAGCTCGAAGTCGTCTCGCGTGAGGCCGGTGACGAGTTGCCCGTCCGGGGCTTCAACCGCGACGTCGACGAAGAGCAACCGCGAGTCCTGATCAGGCGTCGCCGCGAGGCCGGCGGCAAGGAACGCCGTGACGGCGAGCGGCAGGAGCGATCGCGCGAAGCTCATGGCGGCGCGCCGCGCAACGTCTGCTGTCATGATCTCGCCGCGAGGTAGTTGCGCCGCGCCTTGACGCGCATGCCCGGTCGCGTCACGCGTACTTCGACCTTGTGCAGCTTGCCGTCGAGCGTGGCCGGCGCAAACCCGATGAGGTACTGGTGCCGCAGCTCGTCGGCGACCTGCGCAAAAGTGGCGGTGAGGTCGGCGCCTTGCGGCAGCGCGAAGTGCCCGCCGCCGGTCTCCGTGGCAATGTCCATGATTTCGCCATCGAGGCCGGTTCCGTCCATGCCGATCGCGTAGAGCATGAACCCTTCGCGCACGGCTCGCCGCTCGACGTCGCCGGCCTTCAGGCAATGCGGGAAGTCGCACATGTTCTGGCCGTCGGTGAGGGTCAGCACGACGCGGCGGCCGGACTCGGACGTCAACGCCGACATCGCGGCGTCGAGCGCGTTCCAGATCGGAGTGCCACCCATCGGCCACAGTTCGCTGCGTAAGACCCGCCGCAGGATCTCTTTGTCCCCGGTGAGGTGGGGGCTGATGGCGATCTCTTCGCCAAAGGTGCCGATCTGCGCGCGGTCCTGCGGCGAGAGGGCGTCGACGAACGACAGCGTGGAGGTACGCACGCGGATGAAGCGGCTGAACATGCTCCCGCTCATGTCGAGCATGACCACGACGGTGATCGGCTGCGTGTCGTTCGAGAAGAGCGAAATCTCTCGCGGCGTACCGTTGTCGAGGACCGTGAAGTCTTCTTTCGAGAGGTTCGTGGCCAGCCGGCCATCGGCTTCGTTCACCGTCGCATAGACCGAGACGGTATCGACGGTCGATTTGAAACGTCCTTCCTGTTGAGCGCCCAGCAGCAGTCCAGCGATCGCGGCGGCGGCAAGGGGTTTCATCGTCCGTACTTCTTGAGAAGGGCCGTGAGCGGCGCTATCGGGATCGCCATGATCGTCCGCCGTTGCTCGTGGTGTCGGTGGCTTTCAAGAGCGAGTTGTAGACGGCCTCCTCAGTGGCATCGAGTGCGGCTTCGAACAGGCCGGAGACGGCGTCGGTCGGCAGCACCATGCGCGATTGCGGAGCGCCATCTTCCGGCCGCACGCGGAGCGACGGATGTGTCGAGAAGGCAATGGCGAAGTCACCGCTGCCATTCGAATACGTCGATCCGGTTCGCGCCAGCGCAAAGACGGCGCGCGCGGCGAGGCGTTCGAGATCGCGGGCGTCGAGCGGCGCATCGGTCGCGACGACGATCATGCACGAGCCGTCGGCAGCAGTCATCGGCTCGCGGCTTGCGGCTCGCGGTTCGCTGTTCGATTGTCCTGGTTCGATGCGCCCCGCGCTCGCGGCCGGCTGTCAGTTCGCGCCACACAGGGACGCCGGCGATCGTCAGACGACCACCATAATTCGATTGCACGAGCACGCCGACGGTCCATTCGTTCTGCCCTTGCGTGACTCGCCGAGACGACGTGCCGATGCCGCCTTTCCATCCAAAGGCGACTGTTCCCGTGCCGGCGCCGACAGCGCCTTCCTCGACTGCGCCCTCGCGCGCGCCGGTGATCGCCGCCGTGACGTGATCGCGCGTCACCGGCAGGCTGCGAATGTCGTTCAGCCCGCCATCGTTTGTCTCGCCGACCAGCGCGTTGACGGAGCGCACGCTCTCGTTGCCGGGCTGTGTCAGCGTCCAGCGGACGACAGCGTCGACTGCGACGCCGACGCCGAGCGTATTGGTAAGCACGATCGGCGACTCGATCGTGCCGAGCTCCTGCACCTGCGTCGAGCCGGCGAGCTTGCCGAAAGCGTTGCCGACGAAGACCGCGCCTGGAACCTTCTCGCGGAAGAGATTGCCGCCGTGCGGAAGGATGGCTGTCACGCCGGTGCGCACGTTACGACCGCTGACGAGCGTGACTTGTCCGACGCGCACGCCGGTGACGTCGGTGATCGCGTTGAGGGCGCCAGTGGCGCCGACGCCGGGCTGGATGCCGAGATCACGCGCTCGGGGACGACTCTTGCGTGAAGCTCGCGGTGCTGGCGACGCACACCAGCGCGACAACTGCGGCGAGTCGGTCCGACATTCGTGTAGGCGTGCGCGTTGTGCATGTACAAATGTGACCGTGAAAAATCGCCGATCTGCCTCGTCCCACCACTTGAACCAACGAGGACTTAAGCCATAATAAGTCCGCTTTTCACTCCCGTCGATCCCACACGTGTCAGAGGTGGACCACATGCTGTTGAGATTGCAACGCCATTCGCGTGCAGCGCTGTGCTGCGTGCTCATGCTGGGCATCGGCGCGTCCTGGCCGGGCCGGCCGCTCGACGCGCAGAGTGCCGTCACCGGTAAGAAGCCGCTCGTCGTACGACGCCTATGACGCGTGGTGGTCGATCCAGGGGACGACATTGTCGCGCGACGGCGAATGGCTCGCGTATGGGTTGACGGCGCAGGGACTCGACGGCCAGATCGTCGTCCGCAATTTGCGCAGCGGTCAGGAATTTCGCCATCCGCGCGGAACGAACCCGGCGTTCACGCCGGACGCGAAGTTCGTCACCTTCACCATCGCGCAGACCAAGGCGGAAGAAGAGAAAGAGCGGTTGTCGGGTCGCGGCCGTGGCGGCGAGAACGCGCAAGGGCGTGGCGAAGCCGCGGGTCGCGGCGGCGCCAACACACCGCCGCGAACCTCCGGCGGCATCATGACCCTCGTCCACCGGCCAGGTCTCCGTCGTCGAGCGCGTGAGCGGAGTCACCATGCCCGAGGAGTCCTCGACCTGGGCCGCGATGCACCGGGGCCGTGCCGGGGCGGGCCGCGGTGGCTTCGGCGGCCGCGGCGGACGGGGCGCCGGACGCGGCGCGGCGCCGGAACCGGCGGCAGCGCCTGCCGCCAATCAGGCGCCGGCCGAAGGCCAGCAGGCCGACAACGCGCCGCGCGCCAAGCGCAAGGACAACGGCAGCGATCTCATCGTCCGAAACCTCACTACAGGTCAGGACATCACGATCCCGCTCGTCAGCGACTTCGCGTGGTCGAAGGACGGCTCGTGGCTCGCCTACGCGGTGTCCTCGGCGAAGGCTGAAGAAGACGGCGCCTTCGCGCGCAAGATGACCGACGGGACGATCGTCGCGCTGCACAAGGGCAAGGGCAACTACAAGAGCCTCGCGTTCGACGACGCCGGCGCGCAGCTGGCGTTCCTCAGCGACCAGGCGGAGTACGACAAGGAAGTCTCGCCGTATCGCGTCTACTACTGGAAGGCTGGCGACGCCGCGGCAATCGAGCTCGTATCGGGGGCGACACGCGGCGTGCCGCAGGGGCTCGTGCCGAGCGATCAGGCGGCGCCGCGGTTCTCTGACGACGGCACGCGACTTTTCGTCGGCACGGCGCCTCCTCCCGCGCCGCCGGCACCGGAAGGCGCGGCCGGCGCCTCGAGGCGTGGACATCTGGCATTGGCAGGATCCGATGCTGCAGCCGATGCAGCGCGTGCGCGCGCAGCAGGAACGCAACCGCACGTATCGCGCCGTCGTGCACCTCGCCGACAAGCGCTTCGTGCAGCTGGCGACTCTGGATTTTCCGAACGTCGCTCAGGCGGAAGATTCCGCGCGGGCCATCGGCACGAACGACCTGCCGTACCGCAAAGAGATGTCGTGGGACACGACCTACAGCGACGTGGCCCTCGTCGATCTGAAGTCGGGTCAGCGTCAACAGGTGCTGCAGCACTGGCGCGGCACGCCAACCATGTCGCCCGGCGGCCGCTATCTTCTCTACTTCGATGAAGGCGAAGCGGACTGGTTCACCTATCGCGTCTCCGATGGCGTCAAGACGAACCTGACGAGCAAGTTGAACCTGAACTTCTGGCGAGAGGATCACGATTCGCCGAGCCTGCCGCCGGCCTACGGCGCGGCGGGCTGGACGACGAAGGACGCGTCGGTCCTGCTGTACGACAAGTACGACATCTGGGAGATCAAACCCGACGGCAGCGGTCCGCGGATGCTGACCGGCGGCGACGGCCGCAAGAATCAGATCGTCTACCGCTATCGGTCGCTCGATCCGGAAGAGCGCGCCATCCCGGTCGACAAGCCGATCCTTCTTTCGGCCAACGACGACAAGACCGAGAGCAGCGGCTTCTATCGCGTCTCGTATGCGGCCAACTCCGTGCCCGAGAAGATCGTGATGCTCGACAAGTCATTCGGGCCGCTGATCAAGGCGAAGAACGCCGACCGTGTTGTCTTCACGCAAGCGCGATTCGACGAGTTTCCGGACCTCTGGATCGAGCGATACGAGCTTCCGCGACATGAAGAAGGTGTCGAACGCCAACCCGCAGCAGAGCGAGTATCTGTGGGGGAAGGCCGAGCTGATGCAGTACATCAACGCCGATGGCAAGACGCTGCGCGCCATCATCGCCAAGCCGGAGAACTTCGATCCGTCGAAGAAGTACCCGTTGATGGTCTACATCTATGAGGAGCTGTCGGAGGGGTTGCACAGTTATCGCGCCCCGAATCCCGGCACCAGCATCAACATCACGCGCTACGTCAGCAATGGCTACGTCGTGCTCATGCCCGACATCGTCTACGAGACGGGCTATCCCGGCGAGAGCGCTGAGAAATGCGTGATTCCCGCGGTCAACACCGTCGTCGCGCAGGGCTTCATCGATCCCAAGCGCATCGGCATCCAGGGACACTCGTGGGGCGGCTATCAGATCACGCACCTCATCACGCGCACGAACATGTTCGCGGCAGTGCAGGCGGGGGCGTCGGTGTCGGACATGGTCAGCGCTTACGGCGGGATTCGATGGGGCACCGGCATGTCGCGCGCGTTCCAGTACCAGAAGACGCAGAGCCGCATCGGCCTGCCGCCGTGGGACGCGCCGCTGCAGTTCATCGAGAACTCGCCGATCTTCTGGGTCGAGAAGGTGCATACGCCGTATCTGTCGATTCATAACGACGAAGACGACGCGGTGCCGTGGTACCAGGGCATCGAGTTCTTCTCGGCGATGCGCCGCCTCGGCAAGGAGGCCTACATGTTCGTCTACAACGGCGAGCCGCACGGCCTGCGCCAGCGCGACAACATGAAGCACTGGACCGTGCACCAGGACGAGTTCTTCGATCACTTCCTGCTCGGGAAGCCGACTCCGGAGTGGATGCAGAAGGGCGTGCCGTATCCTCGAGAAGGGCCGGCGCGACGTTTCCGATATGTTCAAGCCCAAGGTCACGACGGCGCCGACGCCGGTGCAGGACAGATAGTGCTCAAAGTCAGAATCCGCCGCCTCGATCCCTCAGTCGAGCTACCTGCCTATGGCACGGATGGCTCGGCAGCGTTCGATCTGGCGGCATCAGAAACAACGGTCATCGCGCCCGGTGAGGTGCGGCTCGTGCCCACCGGGCTCGTCATCGAAGTGCCGGCCGGCATGTTCCTCGGTGTCTTCGCGCGCAGCAGCACGCCGCTCAAGCGCGGGCTCATGGTCGCCAACGGCGTCGGCGTCGTCGATTCGGACTACTGCGGTCCGAGCGACGAGATCAAGGTGCCGACGCTGAACTTCACCGCGGCGCCGGTGACGGTGGCGAAGGGCGATCGGATCGCCCAGGGCATCCTGCTGCCGTCGCCCCGTGTGGAGTGGGACGAGGTCGGTGAGCTGCGCGAGGGTTCGAGAGGCGGCTTCGGCGCGACGGGATCGTAGCGCAGCGTCACGCGCGACACCCGTAGCGCGCAACTTTAGTTGCGCGTCCATCGCTCTCGCGGAGAGGGACATCCTTCGCTGACACCCGCGCGCGCTGCGCATGGCGCACTGCGATCGAAAACGCCGGAGCGAACTGCTCGGATCGGACCTCCCGTTTCGCGGCGTGGAAAGACGCAGCCCTTCACGGCCTAGTGCTCACGGTGGCGTCGGCGTGCTCGGGCGATCACCACGCCGGTGAACAATCAGTTGGATAACCAGGCCACCTGACCGCAAGAGCCGAAACAGCGCCGCCGCCGATGGGCTCCGCTGCGTGGCCGTTTTAGTGGCTGCGCCGATCACGCCGCTCAAACGGTCGGTCCGATCCGACCAGCCCGCTCCGGCGGGTGTCGGTGACGCCGCCATGCATCATTCGCCCCCTCGCCGCGGCATCTTCGCGGCAAGTCGCGCGTTACTTCAGCCGATACAGCGTCGGCCCGTTCGGCGTCGACGCGATGCGCTCGAGGTACGGGCTCGCGGCGACGTCCTGCCACATCTTGGCGATCTCGGCCTCAGTGCCGAAGCGATCAGGGTGGACCATGACATGGGTCACGCCCGCCTTCCGCATCTCCTGGATCGCGTGCGGCTGCGGAAAGTACCAGAACGAGGCCGCGTACTCGCGGTAGGCGCCGGGCGTGTAGCCGCTGTAGCCGTTCATCAACCGCCGCCAGTGAGCGGTGGAGTTGAGGACGTAGCGGCCATTCTGAAAGACGCCGTTCGGCGGATAGAAGGGCACCTCGACGAGGACGACGCGACTGGGCTCCTCCGCCAGCAGCGAGTAGATTGCCGGAATGCCGTCGAAGCGCGTGTAGTGCAGCGGCGCGCGCAGCGACTCGAGATTTGCCAGCGCCACGAGCCCGATGCCGACCGCGAGTGCCGTCCGTCCGTGCAGCCGGCGACGCAGCGCGGCCATGCCGAACGCACTCAGCACCGCCATCCCAAGCAGGAAGAGATTGCCAAAGCGCGCCGCGGCTCTCAGGCCCTGCATCGGTGGAAAGACGTGATAGAGCCAGCCGTAGACCGGCGTGCGCGTGCCGAGCGACAGCACCATGCCGATCACGGCAATCGCGACGAGCATCACGACGCGGCGGCGCGTCAGCGTGTGTGAAATTTCTGTGGCAGTGGCGTTGTCGCCGGCACGGGCAACCATCGCGCGGTAAATTGCGAACATCGCCAGGACGATGACGACGAAGCCGGGGAAGAAGCCGTCCACCGGGTTCTTCCACAGCGGACCGCTCCAGGTGTTGAAGTGGATCGTTCCTGCGGCTGCGAGGTATCCCGTCAGCGTGGCGGAAAAGTCTGAAACGGATTCAATCGACCGGACCAGTCCAAGCTTGGCCACGCGGCGATAGGGCAGGTACACCGGGATGACGGCAATTGCTGCCATGGCCGTGGCGGCCCCGAACAGCATGACGGTGCGGCCCGGGCGGGGCCACCAGTCTGCGATGCGTGCAACGAGGATCACACCGACCATCACCGCCGCAAAGACGATGAGGTATCCGGACGTGTAGGCCATCGCCGTCATCCACAGGGCGAGCCACGCGGCATCACGCCAGCGCGCGCGCACGAGCAGGCGATCGGCCGACAGCAGTGCCAGCGGCAGGCCCCAGGCGTGGATGCCTTGGACGTGGGCCAGCCGCGTCATCGTGTGGGTATTGAAGGCGAACATCGACCCGGCGAGCATGCCGGCGGCGCGGTCGCCGGTCCATTCGAAGGCGACGGTATAGCCGGCCCACGCCGTGAGCGCGAAGCCCAGCAACAGCACGATGTTGAAGGTGAAGACGGGCGATGCGCCAAGCCACTGCAGCGGCGCGCCCATGAGCGCCGGGGCGATGAGCGGCTCCGAGAAGGCGAGCGTGTCGCGTTCAGGATAGAAGATGTTGCTGTCGAAGAGGTGCGCCGGCGATCGCGGCAGCTGGTGCGCAACCCACGCCAGGATCCACTCGTTCAGCTCGGCGTCCGCGTTGTCGTTGCGCGACAGCGTACCGGGCGAAGTCGCCAGCGGCCACGTGTGAATCACGGCAAGCAGCAGGCAGAGCGCTGCGGCCAGAGCTGTCCTGCGCTCGAGGCGGAACATCGACAGAGCGATTATTGCGCGATAAGCAGCCGGGGTTGTCCCACTTTTCGTCCCGGCGGTGAAGCTACGAAGGGCCCGTCGTCGTCATAGATGGTATTACTTAAGGACGACGGTTTAGCGGGGTGATTGCGCCACGGGCGGTTATACAATCCACGCCTGGGCTGGCTCGATTTCGTGCCACGGGGGACAGGCGTGCTCGATGCGATTTTTCGGCTGCTGTTCAATTACCGGCCGGTGGTCTTCCAGCAGGGAGACTTCCGTCTGGCCCCCACCAGCGGTTCGTACATCGCCGCCGCCGTTGTCGTCGCCGCTGTCGCGCTCACGATCCTGACCTATCGCCGGACGCGAGACGGCGGTAACGCGCGTCACCGCATCGCGCTCACCGGCATTCGCCTCGCGATTCTCCTCCTCGTTCTCTTCTGCCTGTTCCGGCCGGTACTCGTCGTGAAGGCGGCCGTGCCGCAGCAGAACTTCCTTGGCGTGCTCGTGGACGATTCGCGGAGCATGCAGATCGCCGACGTCAACGGGCAGCCGCGCAGCGCTTTCGTCGGGCAGCACTTCGTCGGGCCCGAGGCCGACGTGCTGAAGACGCTTTCTACCCGGTTCGTCTTGCGGCCGTTCCGCTTTTCGTCGAACGCGCAGCGCCTGGGCGCGCCATCCGAGCTGTCCTATGGCGGCGCGCAGACGAAGATTGGCGCCGCGCTCGACGGCGCGCGACAGGAGCTCGCCGGCCTGCCGCTGGCCGGGTTGATTGTCGTCAGCGACGGCGCCGACACGACCGATGCCGAGCTCTCGGATGCGTTGCTCGCCATGAAAGCGGCTGACGTGCCGGTGTTCACCGTCGGCCTCGGCCGCGAGTCGCCTCACGAAGGACGTCCAGATCGATCGCGTCTCAACGCCCGCCGCCGCGCTCAAGGGCACCTCGTTGATGGTCGACGCTCTCGTCACGCAGACCGGCTATGCCGGCGAGACGGTGACGCTCGACGTCGAAGACGAAGGCCGGATCGTCGGCTCGCAGGAATTGAAACTGCCCATCGACGGCGAGCCCGCGGCCGTACGAGTGCGTTTCACGGCGTCGGATCCGGGTCCGCGTGTCTTCCGCTTCCGCATCGCGCCCCGGGCCGGCGAGCTCGTCACGCAGAACAACCAGCGCGAAGCGCTCGTCGACGTCTACGACCGCACCGAGAAGATTCTCTATTTCGAAGGCGAGCCACGCCCCGAGTTGAAGTTCCTGCATCGCGCCGTCGACGATGACAAGAACCTCCAGGTCGTAACGCTGTTGCGGACCGCGGATAACAAGTTCTACCGGCTGCTGCTGGACACTCCCGACCAGCTGGCCGCTGGCTTCCCCAAGACCCGCGAAGAGCTCTTCTCGTACAGCGGAATCATCCTCGGAAGTATCGAAGCCGGGGCGTTCACCGGCGATCAACTGCGGATGATTGCGGAGTTCGTCGAACGCCGCGGCGGCGGCCTCCTCATGCTCGGCGGCGCCCGCTCGTTTTCCGAAGGTGGCTACGCCGGCACGCCCGTCGCCGATGCGCTGCCGGTCGTCGTCGAGCGCATGGCGCGCGCGCTGGACAACTGGCCCATCTCTCGCCTGAAGGTTCGCCCGACGCGGGCAGGCGAGGGGCATGCGCTGGCGCAGATCGCGCCAACCGAGGCAGCATCGCTCAATCGCTGGAACGAACTGCCGACGCTCATAAGCATCAACGCCATCAAGGCCGTGAAGCCTGGGGCGACGGTTCTCCTGACCGGCACGGATGAGAAGAAGGGCACCCAGCCAGTACTCGTCTTCCAGCGCTACGGCCGCGGCAAGGCGATTGCCTTCAACGTCCTCGACTCGTGGCGCTGGCAGATGCACGCCAGCATTCCGCTCGAGGACATGACGCACGAGAACTTGTGGCGGCAGATGCTGCGCTGGCTCGTCGACGGCGTGCCCGGGCCCGTCGAAGTGCACACCTCGACCGATCGCGTGGAAGCCGGCGAACAGGTCGCCATCACGGCTGACGTCGTCGGCGACACGTTTGTCGAGATTAACGATGCGCTCGTGACGGCCAAAGTCACGGCGCCGGGCGGGGAGATCACGGACGTTCCGCTGCAGTGGACCGGTGAGCGTAACGGTCAGTATCGCGGTACGTTCGTCTCGAGCGCCCAGGGCATGTATACGACCGCGGTCGAGGCCATGCGCGGAAGGAAAGTCGCTCGGCAAAGGTCAAACGCACGTTCGTGCCGCACCCGGAGACGCCGAGTACTTCGACGCGACGATGCACGGCGCACGGCTGAAGCGAATCGCCGACGAGACTGGCGGACGGTTCTATACGCCAGAGACGATGGCGTCGCTGCCAGAGGACCTGAAGTACACCGGCCGCGGAGTCACGACCGTCGAAGAGCGGGAGCTATGGCACATGCCGATCGTGCTGCTCCTGCTGCTGGCGCTGATCTGCGCTGAATGGGGCTATCGCCGCGCGGTGGGGATGGCATGAGCCTCTGCGCGCGGCTCAGGGCTCTTGCGCTGGCGATGCTGCTGCTGCACGTCCCTGCGCTCGCGCAAGCGCAGGAAACGCACCTGGCGGTCGTCGTCGGGCTGGCGGGCGAGCCCGAGCACGCGGAGCTCTTTCAACGCTGGGCGGGTACGTTGGTCGATGCCGCGGGCAAGCTCGGCGTCAGCGACGTGATCTACCTGGCGGAGAAGCCCGAAGTCGATGCCAAGCGCGTCACCGGGAAGTCGACGAGGGAAGAGGTCGTCAAGGCGTTCGACAAGCTGGCGGCTGCCGGCGAAGACGACGTGGTCTTCATCGTCCTCATCGGCCACGGATCGTTCGACGGGAAGGTCGCGAAGTTCAACCTGCCGGGTCCCGACCTGACGCCGGCGGATTTTGAACCGTTGTTGAAGAAGATGAAATCGCGGCACGTGGTTTTCGTCAACACGGCGAGCGCGAGCGGTCCGTTCATGGAGGCCCTCGCCGGCTCGGGGCGGACGATTGTCACGGCGACGCGGACTGGTGCCGAGCGATTCGCGACGCTTTTTGGCGGCTACTTCGTCGACGCCCTCGCCGGAATGGACGCCGACAGCGACAAGAACCGCCGCATCTCGGTGCTCGAGGCGTTCACCTACGCCACGCGCGAAGTGGCGACGGCCTACCAGCGCGAAGGCATCATGTCGACCGAGCACGCGCTGCTCAACGACAGCGGCGGCGAGGGCATTCCGAATCCGACGGCGGACGGCAAGCAGGGCAAGGTTGCCGCGGTTCTGGCGCTCGGCAGCATCGCGGCAAGCGATCCGCTGCCCGCCGATCCGAAACTGCGCGCGCTGTATCTCGAGCGCCGGGATCTGGAGCGTCGCGATCGAAGCCTTGAAGCTGCTCAAGGGCAGCATGCCGGCCGAACGTTACGAGGGCGAGCTCGAGAAGCTGGCAACTGACCTGGCGCTCAAGACGCGGCAGATCCGCGATCTGGAAAAGAAGTGATGCGCAGGGGGTTGGCGGTTGCGCTCGCCGTGGTTGTCGTCGCCGGACTCGCCGGGGCGGTCGGCACCGGCGCGGCAGTATTCGCCGCGCGCGACACGACGGCCAGCAAAGCACAGGGCGGCGGTTTCGGCGAGAACGTCGACTACGACGGCCGCCTGGTGTTCGTGCGGATCAGGTACGAGATGGGCAATTACGGCGGCGGCGGTTTCCGGCGCTTTGCCGGCGGCAGCCGCGGCGAGCCGCCATGGATGCACGACTATCCGACGGCGGACATCCACATGATGAAGATTCTGCGCGAGTTGACGCTGGCGGCGCCGCGCATCGACAGCTCGAACGTGCTGACGCTCGACGATCCGGCGCTCTTCGACTATCCGGTCGTATACATGTCGGAGCCCGGCTACTGGACGATGTCCGACGCGGAAGCCAAGGGGCTTGGGGACTATCTGAGGAAGGGCGGCTTCATTCTCTTTGACGATTTTCGTGACGACCATTGGTACAACCTGGAAGCGCAGATGAAGCGCGCGTTGCCGGAAGGGCGCTGGTTGCCCCTCGATGCCAGGCACCAGGTGTTCCACTCGTTTTTCGAGATCGATGCCCTCGACCTCCTGACCTCGTACGGCCCGCACAAGCCCGAGTACTTCGGCATGTTCGAGGGCAACGATCCGCAGAAGCGGCTGCTGGCGGTCGCCAACTTCAACAACGACCTCGGCGAGTACTGGGAATTCTCGGATCAGGGTATCGACCCTGTGGACTTATCGAACGAGGCGTACAAGTTCGGCGTGAACTATTTCATCTACGGTTTGATTCATTAGGGTTGGCAGCTGGCGGTTCGCTGCTGGCGTCTGGCGGCAGAGCCAATAGCGAACAGCGAGCAGCCAACAGCGGACAGATTAAGGAGTGCCCCGTGGAGCGTGTAGCGCAGCAAGTGATGGATATCGAGTCCCCTGATGACGTGGCGTTGGCCGATCGGATGAAGCGTGGCCGCGATCAGATTGTGTCGGAGCTGCAGAAGCTCATCATCGGCCAGCAGGACACGGTGCAGCTGGTACTGACGTCCCTCTTCGTCGGTGGCAACAGCCTCATTGTCGGCGTCCCCGGGCTCGCCAAGACGCTGCTGGTGCATACGCTCGCGCGAGTGCTCGAGCTGAAGTTCGCGCGCATCCAGTTCACGCCCGACCTGATGCCGTCCGACATCACCGGCACCGACATCATCCAGGAAGACACGACGACCGGCCGCCGCCAGATGGTGTTCGCGCCCGGTCCGATCTTCGCCAACATCGTCCTTGCCGACGAGATCAACCGCACGCCGCCGAAGACGCAGTCGGCGCTGCTCGAGGCGATGCAGGAGCACCGCGTCACGATCCAGGGCCGCACGTACCAGCTCGAAGAGCCGTTCTACGTCTTCGCGACGCAGAACCCGATCGAGCTCGAAGGCACCTATCCGCTGCCCGAAGCCCAGCTCGATCGCTTCATGTTCCACATCGTCATCGACCATCCGCCCGAAGACGAAGAGTTCGAAGTCGTGCGCACGACGACGGCCATCCTCGATCCGAAGTTCGAGCGGCCGGTCAACGGCGCCGACCTGATTGCGTTCCAGCGTCTCGTG
This sequence comes from uncultured Acidobacteriota bacterium, assembly GCA_963830815.1. Classification (GTDB taxonomy): domain Bacteria; phylum Acidobacteriota; class Vicinamibacteria; order Vicinamibacterales; family 2-12-FULL-66-21; genus DATBJJ01. The sequence continues at coordinate 143,816 of CAWHNN010000029.1, forward strand.
CGGCGTGTGCCGGTCGCCGAGCCCGTCATGCGGTATGCGCTCAGCCTCGTCCGTGCCAGCCGGCCGAAGTCGCCGACGGCGCCGGAGCAGATCAAGAAGTGGGCGGCGTTCGGCGCCAGCGTCCGCGCGGCGCAGTTCCTGGTGCTTGGCGCCAAGGCGCGCGCCATCACGAGCGGCCGTTATCACGTGAACTTCGAGGACATCAGGAGCATCGCGCACCCGGTACTGCGGCACCGCGTCCTTACGAACTTCCACGCGCAGTCCGAGGGCATCACCAGCGACACGCTGATCGATCGGTTGCTCGAGGCCGTGCCGGTTCCGCGCTCGGGAATGTAGCGCGCGGGGTTCAAGGTTCAGCGTTCAACGTTCAGCGTTCGAGGGTTCAGGGTTCATGGATCAATCGGTCGTTCCAGGCGCCCGGTTCGTCGATCCCACGGTGCTCGCCCGCATCGGGAATCTCGAGCTGGTGGCGCGGGCCGTCGTCGACGGCTTCATCAACGGCATACACCGCTCGCCGTACTTCGGCGCGTCGGTCGATTTTGCCGAGCACCGGGGCTATGTCCCGGGCGATGACATCCGCCGCGTCGACTGGCGGCTGTACGCGCGAACGGACCGTTACTACATAAAGGAGTACGAGGCCGACTCCAATTCGAACTTCTCGGTGCTGCTGGACGTGTCGAAGTCGATGGGCTTTGGCAGCGGCGGCGTCACCAAGCTGGAGTACGGAAAGATGCTTGCCGGCTGCCTGACCTACCTGGTGCACAGGCAGCGGGACCGTGTAGGGTTCGTGGCGTTCGACAGCGACATCGTCGAGCACGTTCCGGCGTCGGCGAAGCACATGGACACGGTCCTGCACGTGCTCAATCGTCTCAAGCCGACCGGGCCGGGAAGCCTGCGAACGCCGCTGCACAAGATGGCCGAGCACTTCGGGCGCCGCGGCCTGCTCGTCCTCATCTCGGATCTCTACGAGGAGCCTGACGCGGTGCTGGAGGCGATCGGCCCGCTGCGCTTCCGTGGCAACGACATCGCGGTCTTCCACCTTCTCGACAAGGCGGAGCTCGATTTCACGTTCCGCGATCCGTCGGCGTTCGAGGACCTGGAAAGCGGCGACCAGATCCCGATCGTCCCCGACGCGCTCGCCGATCAATACAAGGAGCTGGTGCAGGCTCACGTCAACGCGCTTCGCGAGCGGTTTTCGGCGAACCGCATCGATTACACGATGCTGAACACGTCGGCGCCGCTCGATCACGCGCTGTTCAGCTACCTGACGATGCGCGAGCGTCTGTCGAGGGTGCGGTAGAGCGATGTCTTTCCTGACCCCGCTCTTTCTGGTTGGTCTCGCCGGTCTGGCGATTCCGGTGCTCCTGCACCTTATTCAGAAGGAGCGCAAGAACGTCGTTCAGTTTCCGTCGCTGATGTTCCTGCGGCGCATCCCGTATCAGTCGGTACGGCGGCGGCGAATCCGCAACTGGCTGCTGCTGTGCCTGCGGCTCGCGGCGCTGGCGCTCATCGTGATGGCGTTCGCGCGCCCGTTCCTGCGGCGCACCGAGATTCCGGCGAGCGCGTCCGGAGCGCGCGAAGTCGTGATCCTCCTCGATCGTTCCTACAGCATGGGCTACGGCGGCAAGTGGCCGCAGGCGATCGCGGCAGCGCAGAACGTGATCAACGGTTTGACGCCGGCGCGATCGCGCGTCGGTGGTCCTCTTCAGCTCCAACACCGAAGTGGCGCTGCGTTCCGCATCGGATCGCGGGCCGGCTGCGTGCTGCCGTGGATACGGTTCAGCCGAGCGCCGGCGCAACGCGCTACGGCCCGGCGCTGAAGCTTGCGGGGAGCATCCTCAGCGAGTCGGCGATCCCGCGGCGCGAAGCCGTTCTCATCAGCGACTTTCAACGCGGCGGCTGGCAAGGGGGCGAAGGCGTCCGGCTGCCTGATGGCGCCGTGCTGACGCCAGTCGTCGATCTCCGACAGCGGCAAGTCGAACCTCTCGATCGTGCCAGTGGCGTTGCAGCAATCGGAGTTTCAGGGGCAGCAGCGTTTCACGGTCACCACCGGCGCCGTGAATCACGGCGATGCCGCGGTCAGTAACGTCGAGGTCTCGCTCGAGCTCGGTGGCCGCGCGATTCAGTCGCGGCGCGTCAACGTCGCCGCGCACGGGTCCGCGTCAGTGTCTTTCGATCCCGTGACGGTCGCCGATCGCAACGTGCGTGCGGCGGTCAAGCTCGCTGACGATGCGCTGGCGCGAGACAACGTGTTCAATTTCGTCGTGACGCCGGAAAAGCCGGTCAACGTCCTCATCGGCGAGAGGCCAGGATCCGCGCGTAATTCGAGCCTCTACCTGACGCGCGCCGTCGCCGTCAGCGAAGCGCCGCGGATCGAAGGCAAGGTCCGCCAGGTCGATTCGCTGTCGAACGAAGATCTCGCAGCCGCATCGGTTGTCATCCTCAACGATGCGCCGATCGCCCAGGCCACGGCCGAGCGCCTCCAGACATTCGTCCAGCGCGGCGGCGGGCTCTTTGTCGTCGCTGGGCGACAAGGCATCGTGGCCATCAGTGGTGGACATCCTGCCGGCAACTCCCGGCGAGGCTGTCGATCGCACACGAGCCAGCGCCGCGCGGCTTGGGGCGCTCGAATACGGACATCCTCTGTTCGAAGTGTTTCGCGGCCCGCGCACTGGTGACTTCGCGTCCGCACGCTTCTACGGCTTCCGCAGCGTCGCCCCGGCGAAGGGTTCGGTGACGCTTGCTCGCTTCGACGATGGACAGCCGGCCTTGCTCGAGCGGCGTGTCGGGACCGGCCGCGTGCTGATGTGGACGTCGACGCTCGATACCACGCTGTCCGATCTGGCGCTTGAAGCCGGTCTTCGTCCCATTCATTCATCGCATCGTCCGATACCTCGGCGCGTATCGCGAGCCGAGGCCGTGGCGGACCGTCGGCGACGTCGTCGACCCGGGCCTGCAGGCGCCGGCCAAGGGCGCGGATGTCTCACGGGTTGCGCTGACGCCTTCAGGCGGCCGTATCTCGCTCGACGGCGACGGGCCCGAAGTGCTCGAGCTGGCGGAACAAGGCTTCTACGAGTTCCGCGCGCAGGGAGCGGCGACCGACGAGCCCGTCGTCGTTGCCAGCAACGTCGATCTGGCGGAATCGGATCTCACGCCACTCGATCCGCAGGAGATCGCGGCGGCGGCACTGGGACGAGCTGGAGGCGATGCGGCTGGACCGCAGGCGCCTCCGACTGATGATGCGCAGGAGTCCGCGCAACGCGTGTGGTGGTATCTGCTGTTTGCCGGGCTGGTTCTGCTCGGCGCCGAAACTGTCTTGGCCAACCGGCTGACGGTGTAAGCTGGTTTCAGGGAGCTGACGCCCATGGGAATTGTTGAACGGCGGCCGGAAAATGCTTCGGATCTGATCGGGGCAATCCACCAGATTCGCCGGCGCTGGCGCTACAAGCTGATGCTGCGCGGCGCGGTCGGGGTGCTCGGCCTCGGCGCCTTCGCGCTCGTGCTCTCCGCCTGGGGCCTCGAGTCGTGGCGCTTCAGTCCGGGATCGATCATCACCTTCCGCGTTCTCGTCGGTCTGGCGCTCGTGAGCCTGATCGGCTGGTTCCTGGTGCGGCCTCTTTTCTGGCACGTGTCAGACGAACAAGTCGCGCTCTATCTCGAGGAGCACGAGCCTTCGCTGCAGGCCGAGATCATCAGCGCACTCGAAGCCAGCCGCCTTGCCAGCTCCGACAGTTCGCCGCACTCGAAAGAGCTCGTGCAGCGCCTCGTGCAGTCCGCCGTGGCCAAGTGCGAGGCGATCGACTGGGGCAAGAACGTCGAGCGCCAGCCGCTGCGACGCCACGCGACGACGTTTGTCGTGATCGCGGTGGCCGCTGTGGCTCTCTTCGCGCTCGGTCCGCGCTTCCTGCGCAACGGCCTGTCGGCGATCTTCGTCGTCTCGGGAGATGTCGAGGCCGCGGCCCCGTATCGGATTGAAGTGAGCCCGGGCAATGCCAGCGTGCCGCGTGGAGTGGACCAGACGATCTCGGCGACGCTCGCCGGGTTCGAGGCGGCGCAGGCGTCGCTGATGGTTCGCAAGGCAGCTGACGCGCCGTTCGAGCGCGTGCCGCTCGTGCGCAGCGAGAAGAGCGGCGAAACCAACAAGTACGAAGGCATGCTCTTCGACCTTGCTGGTCCAATCGACTACTTCGTCGAAGCTGAGGGCGTGAAGTCCGCGATCTACACGTTGAAGGTCGTCGACCTTCCGTACGTCGAGAAGCTCGAGCTCGAACTGCATTTCCCGGCCTACACCGGTCTGCCACCGCGCAAGGTCGAGGATGGCGGCGATCTCGCGGTGCTTCGCGGGACCGAGGTTCGCGTCAAGGTGACGCCGACCATGACGGCGAAGGGCGGACAGATTCTCCTGCAGGACGACGTCAAGGTGCCGCTCGCGGTCGCGGCGGACAGTACGTTGACGGGAGCCTTCAAGGCGGACAAGGACGGCTTCTACCGCTTCGAGCTCGATGCCCCGTCGGGCGAGCGTGTGTCGGCATCGCCGCAGTACACGATCGACGTGCTCACGGATCAGTCGCCATCGGTGTCCATCGCCAAGCCCGGCCGCGACACCAATGCCTCGCCGATTGAGGAAGTCTTCGTCGAAGCGAAGGCGGAAGACGATTTCGGCGTCAAGGATCTCGATCTCGTGTATTCGGTCAACGGCGGCGCCGAGAAGACGATCCGCCTGTTCGACGGCAAGAGCCGTCTCGCGGAAGTGACAGCGGGCCACACGTTCTATCTCGAAGAGCTCGACGTGAAGGCTGGCGACTTCGTGTCCTACTACGCGCGTGCTGCCGACAACGATGTGAATGGCGGCAAGCGCCAGTCGAGCGACATCTACTTCCTGCAGATTCGACCGCTGCGCAAGGAGTTCAAGCGCGCGGAATCCGACGCAGGTGCTGGCGGTGGCGGCGGCGGTGGGGCGGGCCAGGTCGGGGCGCTCTCGCAGCAGCAGCGCCAGATCGTCGCCGCGACCTTCAACGTCAACCGCGATCGCAAGACGATGTCGGCCGACAAGCTGCGCGAAAACTCTGTTGTGCTCGCGTTGTCGCAGGCCAAGTTGCGCGATCAGGTCGACGGCCTGCTGACGCGCATGAACAGCCGCCTCGTGCAGCAGGATCCGTCGTTCAAGAAGATTGCGGATCTCCTGCCGCAGGCGGTGACCGAGATGAAGAATGCGGAGGCCAGGCTGCAGAAGGCCGATCCGCAGGGCGCGCTCGAGCCCGAGCAGAAGGCGCTGCAGATCCTGCAGCACGCCGAGGAAGAGTACGAAACGCAGGTGCAGATGGGCCGCCAGCAGGGTGGCGGCGGTGGCGGCGGCCAGAGCGCGATGGCCAACGACCTCGCCGACCTGTTCGAGCTCGAGCTCGACAAGATGGCGAACCAGTACCAGACCGCGCAACGCGCGCAACAGCAGCAGGCCGACCAGCAGGTCGACGCGCTCCTCGAAAAGCTGAAGGAGCTGGCGCGCCGGCAGGAGCAGGAAGCCGAGCGTCAGCGCCGTCGCGCGCAGGCCGGGCAGCAGGGCGGCGGTGGTGGTGATCAGCAGCGCTCGCTCGCGGAACAGGTCGAAGAGGCGGCGCGCCGCCTCGAGCAGTTGTCGCGAGAAGAGAATCGGCCCGAGCTCGGTGACACGGCCAGGCAGCTCCGCCAGGCAGCGGATCAGATGCGCCAGGCGTCGGCCAACGGACAGAACGGTACCGCGCAGGCCGCGTCCGCGCTCGATCGCCTGCAGGAAGCGCAGAAGAAGCTGCAACAGTCGCAGTCGGGCCGATCCGAGCGCGATGTGCAGGACGCGCTGCGCCAGGCGGAGGAGATTGCCCGCGAGCAGCAGCAGATCGCCGAGGGCGTAAAGGGGCTGGACAGCGCCGGACAGGGTCGACAGGAGAAGGTCCAGCAGCTCAGCGAGCGGAAGGATCAACTGGAGCAGAAGGTTGCCGCGCTCGAGAAGCAGGTCGAGACCGCCGCCGGCGAGCTCGCGAAGAGCGAGAAGGATGCGTCACGCAAGCTCGGTGAAGCATCGACCTCGATGCGAGAGAACCGGCTGAAGGACAAGATTCGTTATTCGCGTTCGATGATTCGCGCCGGCGTCCAGGGCTCCGACGTGTCCAACTTCGAGCAGGAGATCGGCAACAACATCGCCGAGATGCAGAAGAAGATCGCCGATGCGGCGGCGGCCATCGGGCAGACGAAGCCTGATTCGCGGACCGCGGCGCTCGACAAGGCGCGCGAGCTCGCGCGCGGCATGGAGTCGATCGATCAGCGGATGCGCGAGCGCAACGGTCAGCAGGGCCAGAATGGTCAGAGGCCGGCAGGGTCAGCAAGGCCAGCAGGGTCAGAACGGCCAGCAGGGTCAGCGGCCAGCAGGGTCAGCAAGGCCAGCAGGGCCAGCAAGGTCAGCAGGGCCAGAGGGTCAGCAGGGCCAGCAAGGTCCGGCCAGCAGGGCCAGAGTGGCCAGCAGGGTCAGGGTGGGCAACAGGGCCAGCAAGGTCAGGGCGGGCAGGGCGGCCAGCAGGGGCAACAAGGGCAGGGCGGAATGAACCCGAATGGCTCGCCGAGCTCCGGCCGTGATGGCCAGGGCATGAACTTCGGCCAGGCGCCCGTCGTTGGCGGCGGCTCAGGCGATCGGCGTCCCGGCGGCATGAACGGCGAGGACATCCGCCAGTTCCGCGGCGAGATCACGCGCTGGACGCGCGAGGCCGAACAGCTGCGGAAGATGCTCCAGGGCGAGAAGATCGACCCGAAGGAGATCGATGCGATGCTGCGCAACCTGCGTCAGCTGACCGACGATCGCGTCTACAAGGACGCCGATGAGCTCGCGCGGCTCCAGGCGCAGGTCACCGACAGCGCCAAGCGCCTCGAGTACCGATCTGCGGCGCAAGGTCGAGGGCGCCGAGCGCCAGCTTCTCCTGTCGGGATCCGACGAAGTGCCCGAGAAGTTCCGGAAGAGCGTCGAACAGGTACCTACCGGTCGCTGTCGAAGGCGCCGGACGCCGCCAAGGCTCAGGAGAGCGGCACGCCTCCAGTCAAGAAGCCGTAGCGGGCTTTCACCCGGTCCGCTCGTAGTCAATGCGTCGCGTCATCACTGCCGGCCTCGTCGCCCTGACGCTGGCCGGCAGTGTGTTCGCGCAGGACTACTTCCAGTTCCAGCGCCGCTTTCAGCGCAGCGCGAAATTCGCGACCCCCGAAAGCTTCGACGGCGCCTTCAACTTCTGCCGCCTGTTCTACACCAGCGTCCGCAGCGAGTACGGCGGCCAGGGCTGGTGGACCGATTATCCCGACGCCGATACCAACTTCATGATCCGGCTGTCGGAGCTGACCAAAACCCGCGTCAGCCAGGATCCCGACGGCACGCCCAATCACGTCGTGGTGCGCGCCGATTCGCCCGAGCTCTTCAGCTGTGCCTTCGTCACGATTGAGGACGCCGGCACAGCCCGCTTCACCGATGCGGAGGTCGCGGGCCTGCGCGCCTACCTGCTCAAGGGCGGGTTCCTGTGGTCGGACGACTACTGGGGCACGCTGGCGATGGAGAGCTTCGACAACGAGCTGGTCCGCATTCTCCCGGAGCCGCAGTACCGGATTGTCGACATCAAGCCGACGCACGCGCTCTTCCGCATGATGTTTCAGTTCGACGCCATCCCGCAGATTCCGTCGATCAACCACTGGCGCCGATCGGGCGGCGAGACGTCAGAGCGCGGCTACGACAGCGCGCGCGTCAATTTCCGTGGCATCTTCGACGAGCATGGCCGCGCGATGGTCCTCATGACGCATAACACCGATATCGCGGATGCGTGGGAAAGAGAAGCCGAGGACCCGCGGTTCTTCTATCTGTTTTCACCGAACGGCTACGCGGTCGGCATCAACATCCTGCTGTATTCATTGAGCCACTGATCTACGAGGAGTCCGATGATTTAGGACGCGGATTTCGCGGATCACGGATCACGCGGATTGAGATCTCGGTTGTGAGCCAAAGCGCGGACCGGCAGCCTGGCGAAGCCAGGCTGGGACGAGGAGAGAGTCACAAGGATCAACACGCTGTGTTCCGCGTTGCGTGCGTGCTGATCCTTGTGATTCTCTTCCTCGTCTCCGCGCCAAAGGCGCGGCCGGTCTCGCATGCTCTGATCGGCGTTTATCCGTGTTATCTGTGTGATCCGTGTCCCTGAATTACTTCGCGGCTAGTTTCCCCGCCGCGCCTTTTTCTCCGACGCCGAATCCGATCGCCCCGCGTCGCGCGAAGCTGAACGCGTGGTAGCCGGCGCCCGCGACTGGTGTCCAGGTCTTGCCGGCGTCGTGGCTGATGTCGGTGCCTGCCGGGCCTACGGCGACAATCCCTTGGCATTGCCCGGAACGTAGGCGACGACGGAACGAAAGCCCGAGAGCCCTTTCATCAGCGTCCACGTTTTGCCGCCGTCCGACGTCAGCGCGGCGTTGTCGCCGGCGACGCCTTCCGTCTTGTAGTCGCCGCCCACGACGATGCCGTGCGTGGGATCGGCGAAAGCGATCGAGAAAATCCCAGCAGACGGACCGGCGGCGAGTGGTGTTTTGGCCAGCGTCCACGTTCGTCCGCCATCGCTCGAGTGGAGCACGCGCGCCTCGCTGGCGGCGCCGGTGCCGAGCCACACATGATTCGGCGGCAGCACGGTGACGTTCGTGCCGCTGGCCGCAAAGAATCCTTCGTTCGGCAGCGCTGGCGGGAGCGCCGCGGCCGGAACGCGCGCCCACGTGCGGCCGCCGTCGCTCGTCGTGAGGATCACGAACTGACCGTCGATCGAATCACCGACGGCGACGCCGCGCGTCGCGTCCCAGAAGGCCATCGCGTCGAAGAATCCCTTCGGATCGCGGTTGACGAACTGTTCGGTCCAGGTCGTGCCGGCGTCGGACGTCTTGTAGATCCGGGACAACTCACCCGAGCCGATACTCAGGACATAGGCAGTCTTGTCGTCGATAGCATCGACGTCGCGGAAGTCGAGCTTCTCGGCGCCGGGAACCGCGAGCGCCGTCCACGTCCCGCCACCGTCAATCGTCCGCAGGATCGTGCCGTTGGTCCCGCTCGCCCAGGCCACGCGGTCGCTGATGGCGCTGACGCCCCGCAGACGAGCGGTGACGCCGGTGCTGAGCGGTGACCACTGATAGGACATAGATCCCTGCACAACAGCGGCGAGAAGCAGGAGTCCGGCGAGCGACTGTGTGGGCAATGAGGCCATGCTGGTGGCCATTATTGACGAAGGAACGGAGCTGCGGCTATACTTCCGGCACGATGTTTCTGGGCGCGACGAAAACCAACGGACGAAAGCGAGTCAAGCGACTCCGGAGGCCGCTGGTCTGAGTACGCGCGTGATCTGAAGGAACACGAACGAACACATGAACCCGCCGGCCACACAAGGCCGGCGGGTTTTTCATTTTCAGGCAGGTTTTTCCCTTTTCTGAGGAACAGTCATGAGTGCAGCGGACAGCGGCGGAAGACAGCTCGAGGTCGGCATCCTCGGCGCGACGGGCATGGTCGGACAGCAGTTCGTGCGGCTGCTCGAGGGGCATCCGTGGTTCAAGACGGCATGGCTCGGCGCCAGCGAGCGCTCGGAAGGCCGCAGCTACCGCGAGGCGATGAAATGGCGCCTGTCCACGCCGCCGCCCGAGAGCGTCCTTGGCATGGGCGTCGACGCCTGCACGCCTGGACGAGCGCCGAAGATCCTTTTCTCGGCCCTCGACGCCGGCGCCGCCAAGGACATCGAGCCCGCCTTTGCAGCTGCCGGTCACGTTGTCGTCAGCAACGCCCGCAGCTTCCGCATGTTCGCGGATGTCCCGCTCGTGATTCCCGAAGTCAATCCCGATCACCTCAGCCTCATCGCCCGTCAGCGCCGCGAACGCGGCTGGACGGGTGCCATCGTCACCAATCCGAACTGTTCGACGGTCGTGCTGACGGTGGTGCTCGCGGCGCTGCGCAAGTTCGGCATCTCGCGCGTGATGGTGACGACGCTGCAGGCGGTATCCGGCGCCGGCTACCCCGGCGTCGCCTCGCTCGATATCCTCGGCAACGTCGTCCCCGCAATCTCTGGCGAAGAAGAGAAGATGGAGAGCGAGACGCAGAAGATCCTGGGCACGCTCGAACGCGAGAACGTCACCCCGCATCCGATGGTCGTCAGCGCCACGACGACGCGCGTGCCGGTGATTGATGGGCATACCGAATCGGTTTCGATCGAGCTCGAGCAGCGGCCGTCGCTCGAGGCTGTGCGCGCAGCGCTCGAGAGCTTCCGCGGCCGGCCGCAGGAACTGCGCCTTCCGAGCGCGCCGCCTGCGCCGATCGTCTACATGGAGGCCGCCGATCGTCCGCAGCCCCGCCTCGACGTCGAGCGCGGCAACGGCATGACCGTGTCGGTCGGGCGCATTCGCCCGTGCTCGATTCTCGGCACGAAGCTCGTCGCACTCGGCCACAACACCGTCCGCGGCGCAGCGGGGGCGGCGATTCTGAATGCCGAGATGATGGTTGCCGAGGGGATGTTGGATTGAGCGGTGTCAAATATTAAGAGGGGATTGAGAGGACGGAGGGGGCGGAGATAACGGGATCACAACGGAGGAACGGAGCAACGGAGGGCACACTCTTTACGGATTGCTTGCACGCCGGCCGCAGGCCGGCGCAGGAGTAGCAGCGGCGGGCCGGGATCGTGAGCACAGCGTGAGGCGAGAGAGTGCTCACGATCCCGGCCCGCCACTGCTACTCCGACCGCGCTACGCGCGGTGCAAGCAAGCGTCTCCGTTGCTCCGTTCCTCCGTTGTTGAACCCGTTGACTCCGTCAACTCCGACAACTCGAAGAACGAGGACAGCTCAGCGATGAAAAACGTAGTGATGAAGTTCGGCGGCACATCGGTGGCCGACGCCGACGCCATTCGGCGGCTGATGGCCATCGTGACCGCGCAGGCGGCGAAGTCCGGCGCGCCGCCGGTCGTGGTCGTCTCGGCGATGTCGAAGGTGACCGACCAGCTGCTGCGGATGACGGCCGATGCGTCCAGGGGTGAGCGCGCGACGATCACCTCGGGCATCGAGGAAATCAGGCAGCGGCATCTGGCGGCGATCGAAGCGCTCGTGCCGTCGCCGGCGCGCGAGAAGGTGGTCGCCGAAGTCGAGCAGCAGATTGAAGAGCTGCGCGCGATGCTGACGGCATTGGCGATCCTGCGTGAAGCCTCGCCGCGATCGCTGCGACGGCATCGCGGCCGGCGGCGAGCTTCTCAGCAGCCGCATCGTCGCCGGCGCACTGCAGGCGGCGGGCCTGGGTGCCGCCTGGGTCGATGCGCGGACGGCAATTGTCACCGACGATCAATACACGGTGGCGGCGCCGCTGACTGTTGAGACTGCCGAGGCGCTGCAGCGCAGTGTCGCACCGCACCTCGCCGCCGGATTGATACCGGTGCTCGGCGGCTATGTTGGCGCCACGCGCGACGGCGTCGCCACGACGCTCGGCCGCGGCGGCTCGGATTATTCCGCGGCGATTATCGGCGCCGGCCTTGGCGTTGCCGAGATCCAGATCTGGACCGACGTCGACGGCATGCTCACGGCGGATCCCCGCGTGGTTCGCGATCCGCGCGTCGTCGCGCACCTCTCGTTCGGTGAAGCGTCGGAGCTCGCCTACTTCGGCGCCAAGGTCCTGCATCCGAGCACGATTCTTCCTGCCGTCTCGACCGAGATTCCCGTTCGCATCCTCAACAGCCGGCGTCCCGAGGCTCCGGGCACACTGATCACCGCCAAGCCGCCGGTCAACGATCGCCCGATCGTGGCGCTGGCGTGCAAACGCAACATCACCGTGGTCGAAGTCACTTCGACGCGCATGCTGATGGCGCATGGGTTCCTGCGCCGGCTGTTCGAGGTGTTCGAGCGTTATCGAACGGCCGTGGACGTGGTGACGACCTCGGAAGTGAGCGTCTCGGTCACCATAGACGACGATCGACGGTTGCCGGACATTGCCCGCGGCCTGCGTGAGTTTGCCGAGGTGACGATCGAACCGGAAATGGCGCTCCTGTGCGCCGTCGGTGAGAACCTGCGGGTCGATCCGGCGTTTGCGATCCGCATGCTCGCCGGTCTTGACGGCGTGCCGCTGCGGATGGTGTCGCAGGCGGCATCGAGGCGCAACGTCACGGTCGTCATCCGCGACAGCGATCTCCCGGCGGCGATGTCGCGCCTGCACAACGCGTGGTTTGCGGTGTCAGCCGTCGGGACACCGGTCGAGGCGGGGCGGTGAGCGCGATGCGCGTGCTCATCGTCGGCCACGGTCGCATGGGCCGGCTGGTCGAGTCGCTGGCACCGGAGGCCGGCGTCGAGATCGCCGGTCTCGTGGACATCGACAATGCCGACCGGCCGGAGGCGTGGCCCGCCGCCGAAGTGGCCATCGATTTCTCGACCGCGGCGGCGGTCGTCGGCAATGCCCGCCGCCTCGCCGCCCGCGGCACGCACCTCGTGATTGGTACTACCGGCTGGCAGGAGCACGAGGCGGCACTGAAGCGCGAGCTCGCGGCGCTGCCGGTCGGGGTGGTGTCGGCGCCGAACTTCGCGCTGGGGGTCAACCTGTTCGTTGCTCTCGCCGCGCGTGCGGCAGAGCTCCTCGCCGAGCGGCCAGAGTTCGGCGCGTGGATTCATGAATTGCACCACAGCGCCAAGCGCGACGCCCCGTCCGGGACGGCTATCGGCATCCGCGACGCGATGCAAAACGCCGGCTACAACCTGCCCATCGATGTCGCGTCGACGCGGGTTGGATCGATTCCCGGTACTCACACCGTCGGTTTCGACAGCCCGGCCGAGACGATTACGCTGACGCATACCGCCCGCGATCGCACCGGCTTTGCGCGGGGCGCGCTCGCCGCCGCCAAATGGGTCAACGGACGTCAGGGGTGGTTCACGATGCGGGACGTGTTGGGGCTTTAGGCAATGCTGAATTTTGAGTGCTGAATGCTGAATGAAATTAGAATCAGCTGACAGCGACAGCTGGTTTATGGAGGAACGAATGCGAACGCCATGGACAGGATGCGGAACGGCTCTGGTCACGCCGTTTACGCGTGATGGAGCAGTAGACGAAGCAGGCGTCAAGCGTCTCGCGCGTCGCCAGATCGACGCCGGCATTCACTTCCTCGTGCCCTGCGGCACGACGGGCGAGAGCCCGACGCTCAGCGAGGACGAGCGCGTCCGCATCGTCCAGCTCGTGGTCGAGGAAGCGGGCGGCAGCGTTCCCGTTCTCGCCGGAGCTGGCGGCTACGATACGAAGGAAGTCATTCAGACCGCCCGCCGCATGAAGCAGGCCGGCGCGCAGGGCTTGCTGTCGGTCACGCCGGTACTACAACAAGCCAACGCCAGAAGGGCTCTTCCAGCACTACAGCGCCATCGCAGGCGAGGTCGGCCTGCCGGTTATTGTCTACAACGTGCCGGGGCGGACTGGCTGCAATATCGACGTCGCGACGCTCGTGCGCCTTTCCGGCGTCTCCGGGATCGTCGGCGTCAAGGAAGCGTCCGGGAATATCAGCCAGATGGTCGAGATCTGCGGCGCTGTTCCCAAGGATTTCCTCGTGCTGTCTGGAGACGATGCGCTGACGTTGTCGTTGATGGCGGTCGGGGGACACGGATTGATTTCGGTCTCGGCCAACGAAGTCCCCGCCGAGATGGCGCGGATGGTGGAGTGCGCCGAGCGCAACGACTTTGCGGCGGCACGCCAGATCCACGCGCAGCTGCTGCCGCTCCTGCTCGTGAACTTCATCGAAGCGAATCCGATCCCGGTGAAGAGCGCGATGGCCGCGCTTGGCCTTCTCGAAGAGGTTTACCGTCTGCCGATGGTGGCGCCGCGCGAGGCTTCGCGCGCCAGGATCCGGCAGGTGCTCGGCTGAGCTCAAGACTGACGCTGCGCTCGTGGGCGTTCGTTCATGACGCTGGCGGCCGAAGTCGAGGCGCTCAGCGCCGCCGGGCAGGGCATCGATCGTCAAGCGGCGCGCGACGCGTTCGCGCGGTTGCGCGCGCAGCTTTCCGCCGGCGAAGTACGTGCCGCCGAGCCCGACGCGTCCACACCGACGGGATGGCGCGTCAACACCTGGGTCAAGCAGGGCATCCTTCTAGGCTTCAAGTTCGGCGACATCGCCGACATGTCCTCCGATCATGGGCGCTGGCCGTTTTTCGACAAGGACACCCTCCCGCTCAAGCGTCTCGACGTCCAGAGTGGCGTGCGGATCGTCCCGGGCGGATCGACGGTCCGCGACGGCGCGTTCCTCGGCAAGGGCGTCATCTGCATGCCGCCGATGTACATCAACATCGGCGCCTGGATTGGCGAGGGCACGCTCGTCGACTCGCACGCCCTCGTGGGCTCGTGCGCGCAGATTGGCAGCCGCGTGCACTTGAGCGCCGCGGCCCAGATTGGCGGTGTGCTCGAGCCGGTGGGCGCATTGCCGGTGATCATCGAAGACGACGTCCTCGTCGGTGGCAACTGCGGCGTCTACGAGGGCGCGATCGTCAAGCGCCGGGCGGTCCTCGCTTCGGGCGTCATCCTCACGCGTTCGACGCCGATTTACGATCTTCCCAACGAGCGCATCATCGAGCCGGAACCCGGCCAGCCGTTGATCGTTCCGGAGGGCGCCGTCGTCGTTCCCGGTTCGCGCCCGGTCACGACCGGCAAGGGCCGCGAGTGGGGACTCTCCGTCGCGACGCCCGTCATCGTAAAGTACCGCGACGAGCGCACCGATGCACGGACGGCGCTCGAGCAATGGATTCGCTAGACGTCCTCGCGTTCGCGAGGGCACTCATCGACATCGATTCGACGACGGGGCGGGAGACGGAGGCGGGGACGTGGCTGGCCGAGCGGCTGCGGGGCCTCGGATACGACGTCGTCGAGCAGCGCGTCGGGCGCGGCTGCGCCAACGTGTTGGCGATGCTCGACGAGCCGAGCGTTGTCTTCTCCACGCACTTCGATTGCGTGCCGCCGTTCTTTCCCAGCCGCGTCGAGGATGGCCGCCTGATTGGGCGCGGCGCCTGCGATGCGAAAGGGATTCTCGCCGCGCAGGTCGCGGCAGCCGAACGCCTTCGTCTCAGCGGCGAGCGCCGGGTCGGCATGCTATTCGTTGTCGGCGAAGAGCGCGGCAGTGACGGCGCGACGGCGGCAAACACGATCCCCAACACCTGTCGATTCCTCATCAATGGCGAGCCGACCGACAGCCGGCTGGCGACGGCGACGCGAGGAGTTCTGCGCGTGCGGCTGACGGCGAGCGGCCGCGCCGCGCACTCGTCAACGCCCGAACAGGGCGAGTCGGCGATCGAGAAGCTCCTCGATGCGCTCGTGGCCTTGCGTTCGTTACCGTTGCCAGTCGAGCCCGAGCTCGGGACGACGTTTTACACCGTCGGATTGATTGAAGGTGGGGTCGCCCCCAACGTCGTTCCGCCGCACGCGTCGGCTGAAGTGATGTTCCGGACCGTCGCATCCGCCGACGACCTCCTCGCCATGCTCCGGGCGCTCGCGCCGCGAGTTTCAGTCAGCGAGGTGCTGCGGGTGCCGCCGATCCGGATGCACACCGTCGCCGGCTTCGAGACCCGCGTGTTTCCGTTCACGACCGACGTGCCGTTCCTGGGTCGCTGGGGAACGCCCCTGCTCTTCGGCCCGGGCTCGATCCTCGTCGCGCACACCGATGGCGAATTCGTCACGCTCGACGAGCTCCATGGCGCTGTCGACGGCTATGAGCGCCTGGCGAGAGGCTGCCTCAACGCGCAGGGGTAACGCGTGACGCCGACGTTTTTCCGCACGCCCGCCGATCTTCGCAAGTGGTTCCGCAAGAATCATGCGACCGCGACCGAGCTGTGGATCGGGTTCTACAAGGTCGGAAGCGGGAAGCCAAGCGTCACATGGCCGGAATCGGTGGACGAAGCGCTGTGCTGCGGATGGATCGACGGTATCCGCAAGACCGTCGACGAGCAGAGCTACAAGATCCGGTTCACGCCGCGGCGTGCGCGCAGCGTCTGGAGCGCCGTCAACATCAAGCGCGTGAAGGTGCTGAGCGACGAGAAGCGCATGTTGCCTGCAGGCCTGGAGGCGTTCGCGGCGCGGCGCGAGAACAAGTCAGGCATCTATTCCTACGAGCAGCGCCCGCTGGATCTGCCCGAGCCCTACCTCAGCGAGATGAAGCGCCACAAGGCGGCATGGGCGTTCTTCGCGGCGCAGCCGCCGTCCTATCGCAAGGTCATGACCTGGTTCATCCTCAGCGCCAAGCGCGAGGAGACGCGGTTGCAGCGACTCGAGAAGTTGATCGGGGTGTCTGCGACAGGGAAGCGGATGTTGTAGACGAGGAGCAGCGGAGAAAACGGCTCAACACGAAGGCACGAAGTCACGAAGACGACACGAAGAGAGTACGCGCATGCTGGCACGCCGGCCGTAGGCCGGCGTAGCGGGTGGGCGAGAGGGTCGGGCCCGGTGAGAGCGCCTCGCTATCGTAGACCGCGCTCTCACCGGGCCCGACCCTCTCGCCCACCCACCGCGCTGCGCGCGGTGCCAGCATCGAAGTCCTCGTACAAAGCCCGGCTCTCTTCGTGTCGTCTTCGTAGACTTCGTGCCTTCGTGTTGAATCCGTTGCCTCATTCGAACGCTGTGCGCTACCGCGCCGCCGTTGGCGTCGGCTTCGTCTTCGCCTCCAGGTCCTTCCACTCCGGCGGCTTCACGCCCAGCAGGTGCTGCACGAAGTAGTCGTAGCGTTTGTGATCGCCATAGGCGCCGCCGGACGTGTGCTGCGCGTTGGGAATCACCAGCAGGTCGAAGTTCTTGTCGTGCTTGATCAGCTGATTGACGACCTGGAACGTCGACGCTGGATCGACGTTGTTGTCCATCTCGCCGACGACGAGCAGGACCTTGCCCTGCAGCTTGTGGGCGTTGTCGACGTTCGACGACGCCGCGTACTCCGGGCCAATCGGCCAGCCCATCCACTGCTCGTTCCACCAGATCTTGTCCATGCGGTTGTCGTGACAGCCGGCGGCCGACACCGCGACGTCGTAGAACTCGGGATGGAAGAGCAGCCCGCCGAGCGAGTTCTGACCACCGGCTGACGTCCCATACAAGCCGACGCGCGTGATGTCGTAGTACGGATACTTCGCCGCCACTGCCTTGTGCCACAGGATGCGATCGGGAAACCCGGCGTCCCCAAGGTTCTTCCACGCGACATCGTGGAACGCCTTCGAGCGATTGTTCGTCCCCATGCCGTCGATCTGCACGACGATGAAGCCGAGCTCGGCGGTGGCCTGCATGCCGTTGTAGGCGGCGAACGACTTCGGCACGAACGATCCCTGCGGCCCGGCGTAGATGTTCTCGATCACCGGGTATTTCTTTGCCGCGTCGAAGTTCGTCGGCCGGTAGATGACGCCCCAGATGTCGGTCTTGCCGTCGCGGCCCTTCGCGACGAAGACTTCGGCGGCTTCCAGCCGGCCTTCTTGAGCTCCGCGATATCCGCTGTCTCCAGCGCCGTTACCAGCGAGGCATCGGTGCCGCGCCGCAGCTCGGACACCGTTCCGAGATCGACGCGCGAGTACGTGTCGACGTAGTAGCTGCGATCGCTCGAGAACATGACGACGTGATTCGCGTCGGCCGGCGTGTAGGTGGTGAGGCCCGTGCCGTCGAAGTTGATGCGGTAGTAGTGGACGAAGTACGGATCCTTTCCCGGATACATGCCGCTCGCGCTGAACCAGATCTGGCGCTTGTCTTCGTCGACGCCGAGCACGTTGCGCACGACCCACTCGCCCTTGGTGATCTGCTGCTTCACCGCACCGGTGACGCCGTCATAGAGATACAGGTGGTTCCAGCCGTCGCGCTCCGACATCCAGATGACTTCCTTGCCGTCGGCGACGTCGAAGCGGTAGCGCTTGCCCGAGTAGGCAAAGAACGTTTTCGGCTCCTCGCTGATGACCGTCCGCGGCGTGCCGGTCAGGCCATCGATCGCGATGACGCGATAGACCTGATGCCCGCGCTGGTTGTATTCGAACGTCACGGCGCTGCTGTCTTTGCGCCAGGTCAGCGTCTGGTTGTCGTACGCATTCGGAAACAGCGCATCGTCGACGAAGATCTGCTTCTTGCCGTCGAGGATGGAAGAGCACTGGCTTCTCGGCATCCAGCACGTCGCCTGGCTTGGCGTACTGGAGCGTCGAGTGTTTCGGCTGCAGCTGGTCTTCCGGCGAGGACTGGACGTAGTGGACGTAGCGGCGGTAGCCCGGCTTGACCTTGTAGGCCGCGATCTTCTTCGAATCCGGCGACCAGGCGATCGAGTTCGGGATCGTAGTAGCCGCCTTCCGAGCCATCGACGCTCAGCAGCGTCACTGCGGTCTTTCCCGTCTCGCGGATGGCGAGGTTGTAGTTGTTGACGAGGGCTTCGAGCTTGCCGTCAGGAGACTTCTTCGGCTCGAAGCCGTTGATGTCGAATTCGGCGCGAACGGGGCCGCCGAGCCCCCCGCCGCCGCGCCCGCCACGGCCACCGCGTCCGCCGCGCCCGCCCGGCGGGTCGGTCCGGCAGCGATAGTCGTCCAGCGTGCACCGCCACGCGACGTTGGTCACGGTGATCTCGATGGCGCGCTCGCCGTCGACGAAATTGAAGGTAGTGAAGGGCAGCGTGACGCCGGTGTAGGTCTTCTCGGGTGTCAGCGCCGTGGTGAGGGCTGCCGCCAGCTTCTCGTGATCGAATGCCGGCTGTTTTCTGCTGTGTCGCGGCGTCGACGACGATGAACTCGTTGCCGCCTTTGACCGTGCGGCGATACCAGAAGCGCGATGTCTTCTCGATCCATGTCGCCGGTTCGGCGACGCCGAGGGCCACGCCTTGATATTTGTCGCGCAAGCCCATCGCCCGCTGGTAGTCGGCAATCGTTCCCTGGGCGAAGAGAGGTGCCGCACCAAGCGGTGCGAGCACGAGACCGGCGAGCACGGCAATACGAGCGTAGCGCATGGATACTCCTCGAAGAATTGGGAGACGGCCGATGCGCTGCATTCTAGCGGGCGTGCGCCCCTGGCGATAATCGGATTCTGTTATGTGCGCATAAGCCGCGATCGCCGCTACGCTCGAAGGCGCCTAGGCCTTCGTCACCGTGGTCTCGTCTGTGTCTCGCTCCGACGACGCCGCGATCAGCATCGTGATGGCCGTATAGAGGACGACGAGGATGACCAGCCAGCGGACAATGTCCAGGTTCAGGGATTTCACGATGTAGGCGGCGACCAGTACCCCCGGCAGGCCGCCGATCGCGAGGCCGAGGGCGTTGCGCAGGCTGTAGGCGCGCTCGCGGATGAAGCGCAGGCTGCCGACGGGCATCAGGAACGCGCACGAGCCCATCATGATCGGGAACGCCGCCGTCGGGTTCATCCCGAGCAGGCTGACGAGAATCATGCACGGCGCGTAAAGGCCAATCCCGAGCGTCATCAGGGCGCCGAGCAGGAAGTTGCCGGCGATGGCGATCACGAGCAGCGAGCCGCGAACCCCGAGGGCATCGCCGCCGAGCGGCAGGATGCGGCTCCCCGTCACCGCCTGAATCTGAGTAATCAGCAGCAGCGTGGCGGCGACCAGCAGCGCCGCGCCCATCCCGAACTGCACCCGCTTCTTGGACCAGCTGGATACCACGCCAGCGCCGAGCCAGGACCCGAGTATCGCTGCGGTGATCATCGCGAAGAGCGTCAGCACGTCCACCGGGATTACCGACGTGTAGATAAAGGCCTGGGCGATCGTGGGAATGGTGTGGCCGACATTGAGAGTGCCGGGAATGAGGCGATCGGGCACCATCTTCCGCAACCGGAAGATGGCCGTTGTCGTGGCGAACGACCCGATACCGAGCGTATCGAAGAAGTTGGTCGCAGCGCCGACGCCGAGCTGCAGCGCCGTTGGGAAGCGTCCATCGGTGGCCGGGGACTCCGACTTCGCAGCTGGCGCGCGCCTCACGAATCGCCCGGGTCCAGCCGCCGAGATAAACGGCTGTCAACGCGCCGAGCGCCATGAGCAGTCCTGTGATCGGGTTCATGCCTGAGAGATCCTCGCTGTAGGGGGAAAGTCGAGGCGCAAGCGTACTCTGCGAGCCGTTACAGAAGCAACGGGAGTGGATCTTATGCGTCCATCACACGATCGGTCCCTTCCGGCCCCGCCTGGCCGGAGCTTGAGATAAAGTTTCCGTATGCCGAACAGATTCTTCCGCACCGCGGCCGCCGCGTCCCTGATGGCTGCCCTGGCGCAGCCGCACGGCCACGCGCAGGCGCCGGCGGCGCAGACACCCGCACCTCAGTCGCCCGCGTTTGCGCCGGCCGCTGTCATTCCGCTCGATCCCGCGGTCACCACGGGTACCCTGCCGAACGGGCTGCGCTACTACGTGCGGAAGAACTCCAGGCCCGAGAAGCGGGTGATGCTGCAGCTCGCCGTGAAGGCGGGATCGGTCGACGAGACCGACGCGCAGCAGGGGCTGGCGCATTTCCTCGAGCACATGGGCTTCAACGGCACGACGCATTTCAAGCCCGGTGAGCTGATTGCCACCTTCGAATCGACCGGCGCGCGACTGGGACCGCACGTCAACGCCCAGACCGGCTTCGACGACACCATCTACATGTTCCAGCTGCCATCCGACAAGCCCGGCATCGTGGAGAAAGGGATGCAGGCGCTGGCGGATTTTGCCGGCGGCATGACACTGGACCCCAAGGAGATCGACAAGGAACGCGGCGTCGTGGTCGAAGAGTGGCGCGGGGGCCTCGGCGCCGGGTCGAGGCTGCGCGACCAGCAGATTCCGGTTCTCTTTGCCAAGTCGAAGTATGCCGAGCGCCTGCCGATCGGCAAGCCCGAGATTCTCAAGAGTTTTCCAGCGTCCGAGATCAAGGCGTTCTACACGAAGTGGTATCGGCCCGATCGCATGGCCGTCGTCGCCGTCGGCGACATGGACGTGGCAGCGCTCGAAGCGCTCGTCAAGAAAGAGTTCGGTCCGTTGAAAAATCCGGCGGCTGCGGCGCCGGCGCGTGACTATCCGATGCCGCTCGCGGCGGAAGTGCTCGTCAAGATGTCGAGCGATCCGGAGGCGACGCAGTCGTCCGTGTCGATCGTTCGCAAGCGTCCGCGTGCGCCCGAAGGCACTGTCGGCGACTACAAGCGCACCCTCGTCGCGTCGCTGGCGTACGAGATGATCAACGATCGCTTCGATGAGATTTCGCGCAAGGCTGATGCGCCTTTCCTCAATGCCGGCGCCTATGGCGGCGATCTCACGCCGACGGTCGATACCTTCACTCTGGCGGCCAGCGTCCAGGACGGAAAGATCGAGCGCGGGCTGGTGGCGCTCGAGGCCGAGGCCAATCGCGTCGAGCAGTACGGCTTTGGCGCCGGCGAGCTCGAGCGCGCGCGCAAATGGATGATCGCGAGCTACGACAGGGCCTACGCTGAGCGCGACAAGACCGAGAGCAGCTCATACGTGCAGGAGTACATCGGCAACTTCCTGCAAGGGGAGCCGACGCCGGGCATCGACTACGAGCACAAGCTGGTCCAGGCGCTCGTCCCGACGATCACCGCCGAAGAGGTCGCGGCCGCGGCAAAGTCCATGTTCGGCGACACCAGCCGCGTCATCCTCGGCGTATCACCGCAGAAGGCGGGTGTGACGATCCCGACTGACGCACAGATCGTCGCCGCGGTTGCCGCCGCGGACAAGCTGGCGGTGACGCCGTGGACAGACACGGCGAGCACGGCGACATTGATGGCAACCGTCCCCGATCCAGGGACGGTTGTGTCCCGCCGGGAGATCCCGGAGCTCGGCGTCACGGTCGTCACGTTGTCGAACGGCGTCGAAGCGTGGCTGAAGCCTACCGACTTCAAGAATGATCAGGTCCTCTTTGCGCTGGCCTCGTCTGGAGGCAGCTCGCTCGCGCCGCCCGACAAGTACATCGAGGCCCAGCTCGCGACCGGGCAGGTCGAGTTGTCGGGCGCCGGCGGGCACCGCGCGATCGATCTGCCGAAGCTGACCGCCGGCAAGATCGCGTCAGCGTCGCCGTTCATCTCGCTGTCGTCACACGGCATCCAGGGGTCGAGCACCCCGGCCAACCTCGAGACGGCCTTGCAGCTCCTCAACATCAAGTTCACCGCGCCCGGCGACGATCCGGAAGCCTTCGCATTGATCCAGCGCCAGCTCGAAGCCGCCGTCGTCAATCGCTCGAGCAGCCCGACCGCCGTCTTCGGCGACAAGCTCGGGCAGGTCTTGACGATGGGGCATTACACGTCGACGCCGCTGACCGTCGATCGAATTGCCAAGCTCGATCGGCCGGCGATGGTCTCTTTCTATCGCGAGCGCTTCGCCAACGCCGGCGACTTCAGCTTCTTCATCGTCGGCGCCTTCAAAGTCGACGAGGCGCTGCCGTTGCTGACCCGCTACGTCGGATCCCTGCCGTCGACGAAGGCGGCGACCGCGCGCTTCAAGGATGTCGGGCTGGGGTTTCCCGCAAAGAGCGAGACGGCGCAGGTCGAGAAAGGGAAGGAGCCCAAAGGGCAGGCGGTGATCAGCTACTTCGCCGATCCACCAATCGAGGAGAACGAGCAGACGCGCGTCGAAGCGGCGACCGAAGTGCTCGAAATCGCCCTGCGCGACATCCTGCGCGAAGAGATGGGCGAGACCTACAGCGTATCGGTCGGCCTGTCGCAGGCGACGCCGCAGCGCGGCGGTGGCCACATCGACATTTCTTTCAGCGCATCGCCCGACAACCTCCAGAAGATGATCGGCCGCGTCAAGCAGGAGGTCGTTCGTCTTCAGACTGCCGGCCCGACGGACGACCTTACGAACCGGGCCAAGGAGACGGCCCGCCGCGCATTCGAGACGTCCGTGAAGCAGAACAATTTCTGGCTCGGCCGCCTGCAGTCGGCAAAGCTCCTCGGTCGCGATCCGATGCTGATCCTCAGCCGCCTGCAGCGCATCGACGCGGTCACGCCGACGGTGCTCCACGAGACGTTCAAGAAGTATTTCCCCACGGACCGCTCCACCGTCGTCACGCTGGTGCCGGAGAAGGCCGCGCCGTAGCCGCTCACCGCTTTTTATAGCGGAACGTCACGACCGTTTCTTCGTCGACGACGAGCGGTTTGACGAAGCGGTGCGACGTGCCGGCGCGCGGGACGTCGATTCGTACTGGCAGAACACCGGCCGCCCGGCGCTGCAGTAGCTGAACGTTCGCCGACGGCGCGCCCTCCTGAGCCATCTGCTGAACGGCGTCCTGATCTCGACCCCCGCGCCTGGACGCGTCATCGCTCGGCCGGTTCACTGTCTCGTTGGCTTTCTTGTCGCCCTGTCGCGCGGCGCCCGCCGCCCCAGGGGCGGCGTCGGACACCGACACGCCAACCGTTTCGGCCACCGATCCCGCAACCGCGAAGCCCTCGATCAGGTGGGCTGCAATCGCACTGCCGCCAAAACGGTCGGCACGATATTCGCCGGGCAGGAAGAGCTCCCACTCGACCACGTTGACGGGTACGTCCATGCGCGGAAGGGTCATCTGCATGTTGCCCTTCCTGGCGAACGCGGTACCGGCGTTGAGGTAGACGAACGAGACGGTATAGGTGCCATCGGGGCGGAACCCGGGTCTGAGCAGCGGCACACGGACACCGTCGCTGCCGTCGGCCGGCTTGGCCGGGGAGCCGGCGACATCCACCGTCAGCATCGATGCGCCGGCCGGCAGCACGACTTTCATGAAGGGTTGAGCGCGGTTGCGCAGGTGGAGTGACGACCTCGGTCAGCGTACGACCTTCGCGTGTGACCAGAGTCGTCGCCACCGCGCGGTCTGCGATGGCTGCCAGGACCGCCGCATCGGCGAACCGGGTGACGTTCAACGTCAGTACGGGAGGAGCAGACGCGGTTCTCTGGTAGCGAAACGCCGACAGCAGCGACTGCGTGGCTATGGAACTGAGCGATGCGTGAACTTCCCGGACATCCATGCGCTTGAGACCGGCGATGTCCTGCGACGAGATCTCGAGGGTCCCGACTCCCTCGATCGCCACCTCGCCGGACTCACGTTGCGACGCCGGCACAGTAGGGAACCCTGTTTCCAGCCGCGACGCGCCGAGCGCCGGTAGCGGCACTCATCGTCGAGCGCTCGAGGTTGAGCAGGAATTGATGCCGCCGCCGGGCCGGTTGAGCGAGGAAGAGCACGACGGTGTCGCCCTTCGCCTCGGTTCGCTCGAGCGAGTTTCCCGTGGCCCCGACGAGTTCGTAGCCAGCGGGCAAGTGCACCGTGATCGATGCTGGCTCGCCCTGAACGACCGTCACGTCGACGAGCGACAACAGTCGCAAGTCGGCCTCGCCGATCGTGAGGAGCGTCTTGATATCCGCCAGCAGTCGCGTGTCACGAGGCGGCGCTGCCGGTCCCGTCTCGCGAGCCGACCACGACACCGTCGTCAGCGATCCCGGATCGAGGGTCGCTTCGACGATTGAGCGGCCGCCGGCCGACGTTCTGCGTACGACGAGCCCGGGAGAGACCCGCAGATCGGACTGCTCGCCGGGGACGTCGAAGATCGCGGTGGCGCTCCCGGCGGGAGGAACCGGCAGCATGAACGAGCCGCGGCCCGGGGACGTCGTGACTGCAGCGCCCCACTCGAGCGTCGCGGAGAATGTCGCGGGCCCGTTGACGATGGCGAGGTGCGAGTTGCCTTCGGCGACGAGCGGCAACGGTCGATCGCCGGCGCGGGCATCGAGCAGTATCGCCTGGCTGATGAGCGGCACTTTCACGGCGCCCGGCTGAAAGACCTCGCCATCGACTGCCATCGTTGCCCGTACGGTGCCAGCGTCGACGCGGACGCGCAGATCGGCCCGGGTCAGCGCGGCGGGTAATGGCGCGCCATCGGATGGTCGTGGTGGACGCGCTGCGAGGTCGAGCAGGAGGTCGTAGTCGGTGCGCGCGAGCGTGACGGTACCGACGGGGCCGCGGTCCTGGGCGGCCAACGGTGCTGCGACCGTCGTCGCGAGAATTGCTGCGGCAAGGGCCGAGAGCTTGGCTGTAGGTCATGTACGTTCCTAGAAACGCGCAGTGCGCGTGTAGCGAAGTTCGAGCACCGGCGCCTGCGCTTCAGCCGTCAACTCGGCGGTGACGAAAAACGATGGCCCGATGTCGGGGAGGATGACGCGTACCGGGACGACGCCGGCCGTGGTGCGTCCCATGTCCTTACGCAATCGATCCGACCAGGCTCTGAGCGCTGTCGGCATCTACCTTGGCCTCGGCTCGCTCTTCGGCGTCCGCCGACTCTGGGACCAGGGCCGGAGGCGCCGCGGGCGGAGGAGGTGCTGGAGATTCTGCCGAGATGGAGACGCCGCGGTACTCGCGAAGGGCGGGACTCCACGGCCCCGGATCGTCTTCGCGGCGGAAGCCGCCGGCCTGCGGCGCGACTTGAAAACGGGGGGAATGGTGCACCAGCACTCCGGTCCGCGACACCGGTAGATCGACCGCCGGCAACTCGAGACGCGCGTTGCCCTTCGCCGCCCACTCACTCGAACGCTGCAGGTACACGACCTCGACAGCAAAGGTCGGCGCATTCTCTCCGGCTCGTCCCTTCTGCAATGGAAGGAGATACAGCGCCGTCGCTTGCCAGGCCCGGGCGGATGGGCCGCCCGGCGAGCATCGCGCTCCACAGCGTCGACTGTGGTGGCAGCCGCAGTGCCAGGAACGCGCGCTGATTGTTGCGGACCGCGTAGCGCGCCCGCACGAGCAGCTTGCCGTCCTCCGCGGCCACGACCTCGTATCGCGCCTCCTCGACGTTGGCCACGAGCACGGGCTGCGGCGTGTAACGAGAGACGGTGACCGACAAAGCTCGCGGCGCGCTTCCAGTGAGCGGCGCGAAGCCGAACGCAACGATCGCCGGGGACTCGCGGCCGGCGACGATGTCGCCGAGATCGCTCGGATCCGCTGGTTCGAAGCCGCGCGGCTGACGATCGGTGATCTCGCCGGCGCCGATGACATCGACTGCTACGCCGCCGACCTCACGCTCGGCCGACGGCATGCGCAGGATCGGAACGGCGATTGAACCGTCGCGCGGCAACCGCGTTTCGGCGGCGACGAGGACCGAGGTCGCGACGGTCAGCGGCTCGAGGAACGTCACGATCAGCGTGCCCTGCGCCTGCGACCAGTCGGCCACCGTCGCGCCGGTCACGTTGTTGACGGTCACGCCCTCGGGTGTCGCGATCGCGACCTCACGCGCCACGCCCTCGACGACGTCGATGCGAACGCTCGCGGTGATCAGGGTCGTTTCCTCGCCCAGCGCGACGAGCTCGGTAATCCTCGCCCGAGTGCGCAGCGGGAGCGACGCGCGGCGGTCGTCGATGCGCCGCTTCCAGGAGAAGCTCATCGCTCGTCCGGTCAGGCCGTAGACCGTCCAGCGATTCTCTGTCGGTGTTTCCGACTGCTGGGCGACGAAACCGCCGACGACGGTCAAGTCGATGCCCGTCCGTGGCACGGTCAGCGCCACAGAGGACACGGCCGAGGTCGAGGGAGCGATGGCCATCGACTCGAGTCCCCCAGCCGTGGTGACGGGGATGACGACGTCGAGGATCAGAATAGAGCGTCCGCTGCGCGAAACGAGCACGCGCGGCGGCGTGCCGTCGACGAGCGCCGTCGCTCGTCCGTCGAGCCGCGCCCCGCGCACGAGCATGCCGGCAGGCACCTGAATGCTCACCCAACCTTGCTTGAGGACGTCGACCGTCAGGCGCGCTTCGCCGGTGACGGTCTCGCCGCTCACCCGCAGGTCGTAGTCAACGCGAGTAAGCGTGGCATCGAGCGGCGGCGGCACGGGGCCCGGGGGCGTTGGATACGCTTTGGCGCGCAGGGCGCGATAGTCGTCCAGGCCAAGGACGACCCATCCCTCTGTCGACAGCGGCTGCTGCGCATATGCGGAAGGCGCTGCGCATACGAGAGCGCCGACGCAAGTTGTCATCAGGATTCGCAGGACCGTAGCCATCGCACTCCCTCCCTCGATTCGTCGTCCCATGCAGAGAGAACGAGCGAGGTCGAGAACCTTGCGCGATCTCGGTTCTGTAACAGGAGCTCGGAGCTAGGAGCTAGGAGCTGGGAGCTGGGAGCTAGGAGTGGAGTTCGAGTCAACAGCGAGCCCCAGCCGCGAGCCCCGAGCCCCGAGCCCCGAGCCCCGAGAGAGAGTGTGCCAACCACGACGTAGGAATTACAGGAATGCACGGTCCCGGGCGGACCCTGGTTCGTGCGGTTGAGTTAAAAGCGCTGCAGGATCAACGGGTTAGGTGATGAGCGCGAGTGGGCATGGGGCGTGAAGGTGAGGTGGCGTGCTACCCCGTACTCCTGCCGTCGCCTTCGTTGCCGTTGCAGCTGTTGCCGTCCTGTCCGCGGCCGCGCCGCCGGTCCTCCTGGAGTCCCTGGCGGGCCGTCAGATCTTTCCGGCCACGAACTGGTGGAATCAGGACGTCAGCGCCGCGCCGCTCGATTCGAACTCCGCGGCCTACATCTCCTGGATCGGCACGACGAAAAGCCTTCACCCGGACTTCGGGCCGCCGCCGTACGGCATTCCTTACGTGGTCGTCGCCGGCGATCAGGCGCGAGTGCCGGTCACCTTTCAGTACGCCTCGGAGAGCGACACAGGCATTCCGGGGCTGGCGGGTTATCCGATACCCGATGAGGCGCGGACGCAGCCGAACTATATCGAAGGGAACGTTCCGGGCGGTGGCACGTCCGGCGATCGACATCTCCTCATCATCGATCGCGATCGCTCGATGCTCTACGAGCTCTTCGCGACGCGCTGGAATGCGACAGCTGGACGATGGGATGCTGGCTCGGGCGCGATCTTCGATTTGAGCATCAACGGCCGGCGGCCGGACACCTGGACATCCGCTGACGCTGCCGGGCTCGCGATCCTTCCCGGCCTCGTGCGCTATGAGGATGTCTACGGCGCCGCCGAGATCACGCATGCGTTTCGCTTCTCCACACGGGCGACGAATGGATACGTGTGGCCGGCGTCGCACGCCGCAGGAACGACAGCGGGCGCTCTACCGATGGGCGCACGTCTGCGCATGAAAGCTTCGAAAAACATCTCTGGCTATTCGGCGGAGATGCAAAGAGTCTTTCGGGCGATGAAGCGCTACGGGCTCATCCTCGCCGACAACGGCTCAGACATGTTCGTGACTGGGACGATGGATGCGCGCTGGAACAATGACGTGCTCAATCCGGCGTTCCACTCGCTGACCGCCAACGACTTCGAAGTTGTATCGCTTGGCTGGGGGCGCGTCCCAACTCCTCCACAGCCGCCCACCGGTTTGCGCATCCTGCGCTAGGGCAGAGGCCTCACTCGATTGCGATGACCGGCCGTATCGGTCCCGGGCCGGCATCGCCCTTGTAGCTCACATTCTCGAGGAACAGGCCCGCGGCTGGCGCCGTCAGGGCCGCCGGCGTCACGCTGCCTTGCCGCTTGTCGCGCACGTTGAGCAGCGCCGACGCTTCTGCCGGCTTCATCTCTCCGCGTCCGACCGCTGCCAGCACGCCAACGATGCGGCGCACCATCTTCCAGAGAAAGTGCGATCCCTGCACGCGTATCAGAATCAGCGCGCCCGCTTCGACGAGCTCGAGGCGTTCGAGACGACGACCGTGGACTTCTCTTCGGGGTCATCGTCGGAGAACGCGGCGAAGTCGAGGCGGCCGACGAATGCGCCGGCCGCGGCGCGCATCGCGGCGAGATCGAGCGGCTCGCGGATCCACCAGACGAACGGCTTGGCGAACGCCGTGCGGCGCCGGGAGATCTGATAGAGGTAGCTCCTCGAGACCGCATCGTGGCGGGCATGGAAACGATGGGGCGCGCGTTCGACGCTGACGATGTGGATGTCCGCGGGCAACTCGTCGTTGATGCGACGGTGCAGCATCTCCGGCGCGAGGTTCGTGTAGAGCTCGAGGTGCGCGACCTGCGCCAGCGCGTGAACGCCGGCGTCAGTCCGGCCCGAGCCGTAGAGCTCGAATTCGCGCCGCCCGGAGATCTCACGGACGGCGCGATCGATCTCGCCCTGGACCGTGCGCGCGTTCTTCTGGATCTGCCAGCCGCTGTAGCGCGTCCCGGCGTATTCGATGACGAGCTTGAAGCGCGGCATCAGGCGTCGGCGTTCAGCGACTTGGCGATGCGGGCCGCAACCATCCGTGGCACGAAGCGAACGCTTTGTACACCGATCTTGTTCGCCAGGCCAGGGATCACGAGGTGGCGGCCGGCCATCATGCCGTCGTAGCCAGCGCGCGCCACCGCTGCCGAATCCATCACCATGCCGCGCTTGAAGAGGCGCGACTCCTTCATCTGCGCGCGTTCCTGAAAACCGGTGCGCGTCGGCCCCGGGCACAGGCACGTGACAGTGACGCCGGTGCCTGCTGTCTCATCGCTCAATGCCAGCGACAGCGAAGTCACGTACGCCTTGCGTGGCGTAATACACGGCCATCAGTGGGCCGGGCTGAAAGCTGGCGGTCGAAGCAACGTTGAGGATTCGTCCGCGCCGCCGCTCGATCATGCCCGGCAACAGCAGCCGCGTCAGCATCGTCAGGGCGACGACGTTGACTTGCAGCATGCCCGCCACTTCGTCGGCGCTCTCGCCGGCGAACGGGCCGAGGCCGCCAAAGCCCGCATTGTTGACGAGCATGTCGATTGAAAGGTGCCGCTCTTCGAGTGCCGCGCGAATGTCGTCCGCCGCTTCCGGCCGCGACAGATCGACGGTGAGGACTGTTGCCGCAATCGCATGCGCGCGCGCGAGCTCGCCGGCGAGCGCTTGCAATTTCCCGACGCTGCGCGCGACGAGAACGACATCACGCCCGCCGGCCGCAATCAGCCGCGCCAGATCCTCGCCGATACCGCCAGACGCGCCGGTGACGAGCGCGGTTTCCTTCATCGTCGGATTGTACCGAGTTTGTTGTCTGCCGTGGTCGAGAGCGCGAGGCGGCGGAGATAACGGGATCACAACGGAGAAACGGAGAAACGGAGCCGAGCGCCGTCGCGTCGGCGGACTTTGGGCCTGGCGGAAGTTTCGGTCTGCCCGGAGTCGCCAAAGCGTCACGGTTCAACACGAAGTGACGAAGTTGCGAAGACGCACGAAGACAACGAGCTCTTTCGACCAAGTCAGTCTGCTGGCACCGCGCTGCGCGCGGTGGGGGGGGGTAGTACGGTGTGGTTGGAAAAGCACCGGCGCACCCCATCGGTGCTTTCCAACCGCACCGTACTGCCCCCACCCCTACGCCGGCCCGACTGGGCCGGCGTGCCAGCACGACTCCCTCGCCTGTGGCTGCCGGTTTGAGTTCGCGGACAGAAGTCTGCTCTCTTCGTGCCGTCTTCGAGAACTTCGGCACTTCGTGTTGAATTACACATGCCGTGACGCGACTCCGTTGCTCCGTTCCTCCGTTGTGATCCCGTTGACTCCGTAACCTCCGACACTCGGAGGCTCACCTACTTCGCCAGCACCGCGACGCAATCGATCTCGACGCGCAGGCCGTCGCCGGGCAGCGCCGACACCCCGACCGTCGTGCGCGCCGGCCTGTGCGCGCCAAACATGCGCGAATACACGGCGTTCATCTTCTGAAATTCAGACATGTCGACGAGGAAGACCCCGCAGCGAACGACGTGACTCAGGCTGGAGCCGGCGGCCTCGAGGATGGCCGCGACGTTCTTCAGCGTCTGCTCGGTCTGGGCTTCGACGTCGGCAGCCAGCTGGCCGGTCTTCGGGTCGCGCCCGGCCTGGCCGGAGACGAAGACGAGGTTGCCGGCGATCACGCCGGGTGAATAGGGCCCAACGGGAGCAGGAAGCTCATCGGTCTTTACGGGCGTCAATACGGGCGGTGTCGTCATCAGAGGATGCTATGGCACCTCGTGCCCCGCGGCAAAGAGCCAACATCGGACAATGGTGCTTGACATTCCAATGATGGGAAGGTTAATGCTGAGAGCATGAACATCGGACAAGCCGCGGAAGCCTCGGGCGTCTCGGCCAAGATGATCCGTCACTACGAAGCCATAGGCCTGATGGCGAAGGCGAGGCGCACCGACAGCGGATACCGTATCTACGACGGCAACGACGTTCACACGCTGCGCTTCATCCGCCGCGGCCGCGCGCTCGGGTTCTCGATGAAGGAGATCGAGCAGCTGCTCGGCTTGTGGCGCAATCGCCGCCGCGCCAGCGGCGATGTCCGCCGCGTCGCCCAGCAGCACATCACCGAGCTCGATCAGAAAATTGCGGAGCTGCAGGCCATGCGCCGCACACTGCATCAACTGGTGCAGCACTGCCACGGCGATCGCCGCCCGGAGTGCCCGATCCTCGACGATCTTGCCGGAGAAGCGCAATGAGCATCGATCCCGTCTGCGGCATGACCGTTCAGCCGGCGACTGCCGCCGGTTCGTACCAGTACCGCGGCACGACCTACTACTTCTGCAACCCGTCCTGCCTGACGCGCTTCAAGGCCGATCCCGATCGTTCTTGAAGCCGAAGGACGGGGCGCGCCGCCTGCATCTTCGGATGCGCTGTACACGTGTCCGATGCATCCGGAAATCGTGCAGCACGGGCCGGGCGCGTGCCCCAAGTGCGGGATGGCCCTCGAGCCGATGACAGTCTCGCTCGACGATGGCCCGAACCCTGAGCTCGTGGACATGACGCGGCGGTTGTGGATTGCCGCGGCGCTCGGCGCCCCCGTGTTTCTCCTGACGATGGCGGACATGCTGGGGCTGCTGCCGGCATGGCACTCGACAGTGTTCGTGGGCGACCGCGCCATCGACATCTCATCGATGACGGCGATCAACTGGCTCGGCCTCGTGTGTTCGACGCCA
>CAWHNN010000030.1:0-81432 GCA_963830815.1 uncultured Acidobacteriota bacterium
CCCTCGGCGGGCTGGGTGGTGCCGCGCCTAGGGGATCGACGGATGGTGAGCTGCACGAAAGGTCCGTGCCGCCAGGAAATTCCTCGAAGCCCACGATGACGCAGGGGATCTGGGCGTCGAGAATGTTCTGCAGGGCACAACTCGAAGGCGCCGATGTCCACGCCGCCGAGGGCGGGCCGTCTCTGGCCGCGCTGATCGAATCCGAGCGACGTGCCGAAATCGGCCGTGTCCAGGCGGGACTGTTCACGGCGATGGCCATCGTCGGGGTCCTCCGCCGCCGTTGAGCGCCGGGGGCGCGAGCTGAGGATCGGCGGTGGTCACGACACCCGGGCATGCGACGATGTTCTCTGCGCATGATCTGGCAATGGCGTTTTGGGTGATCAGATTACCGGCGAACGCCGCGATCGAGGAGCCGGTGACGGCGCACTCCGCCTCGCCGTTGTTGGCGACGATGGTGTTCCGAGTACGAACTGCGTCGGGCTGGAGTCTCTTGCGCGACGATGATGCCGCCGCCAAGCCCGATGACCGACGAGTTCCCGTGGATCGTGGCGTTGAGGACCGTAAGCTGGCCGTTTCTCGAGAAGATCGCTCCGCCGCCGCCACGACCTTCGGGTGCGCCACCCGGCGACCCACCTCCGACGGCGCTGTTCGCGGTGAAGGTGCTGTTCCTGACAATCACGATGCCGCTATCGTTGAAGATGGCGCCCCCGAGCCCGGCGCCGCCGCCACCTGCCCCGGATCGGCCGTTGCCGCCGAAGAATCCTCCGTTACCCGGGTTGCCGTCGCTAAGTCGCCGTAGTGGCCTGAGCCACCGCCTCCACCAAAGCCGCCGTTCCCACCGTCTTCGCCGAAGAATCCGGCGTAACCCGAGGCGCCGCCCCCACCACCAAATCCACCGCGGGCACCGGTGCCGCCGCCGTTGAAGACGCCGCCACCGCCACCGCCGCTGGTACGCGCCATCGCCACCGTCGTACGAGACGGAGCCGGTGAAGTGTTCGCCACCTCCTCCGCCGCCGCCGCCGGGGCACTGTCCGCCCTGGCCGTTTCCGGAGTCGCCGCCTGACCCTCCGCAGCTATAGCCCGGAGTCTGTAAACGGCGCTGGACAGAGTTCCGCCGCCACCGCCACCTGAAGGGCCCCCGACGTCCGAGCCGTTCACCCCGCGACCCACCGCCGCCGGTGCCGCCGCGATTCACGGCGTAAGTAACACTGCACGCCGCCGTGCCACCGATGCCCCCGCCGCCGCCGCTGGGCTGTTCCCGCCCGCGCCACCTCGGCGATATTCGCCCTGAGGCGCTCGCCTCGACGACCAGGCCGCCGCTCATCACATAGATGGCGCCTCCCGCTCCCATGCCGCCGCCGCCCCCCAGACCGCCGTCGCCACCCTGCGCGCGAAAACCTCTGATGTAGGCGTTCCTGATCGTGAGGTGCCCCAGCGGGTGCACCGCAAAGAGCCGGAAGTTCCTGGTGCCGGTCCGCTCCAGCGTCGTGCTGTAGGCAAAGATCGTGATGTTGGAAAAGATGATGGGTGTCGGCGGTCGGGCCGGTCGGATTGTCGGCGTCATCGACGATGCTGCTGAGCTGAAACAACGCGCCGGCCGGCAGGACGATTGAGTCGTCCCGTTTCCAGCGATGCACTGCGTCGGGATGAAGACCGGATCGTTGCCGCTGAATATGACCGCGACGCTGGCGTCGTAGTTCGCCGCGTAGATTGCTTCCTGCAGTGACAGCCGCCGGTGCTGGTGATCT
Organism: uncultured Acidobacteriota bacterium; assembly: GCA_963830815.1. GTDB lineage: Bacteria > Acidobacteriota > Vicinamibacteria > Vicinamibacterales > 2-12-FULL-66-21 > DATBJJ01. Next base: position 1,749 of record CAWHNN010000030.1, read on the forward strand.
TCTGTTGGAGGGTGGTGACCTGAATCACAGCGCCTGCCACCGGGCTCGCGCCTGCAAGGGTGACGGTGGCGAGCGCGATCGCTGAAGTGGCGATATGTCGAATAGAGCGTGTTGTCATCGGGGCCCCTTCCCGGAAATGCAGCCGGTTCTGGAGCACTAATCGGAATCCGAAGGCGAAGACCGACAGGAGGGGGCTGGGGTCGGGGCCGCGTCTAGCGGCTCGACGTCGTCTTCGCGCCGGCGTCGGTGAGCTGGCGCAGCACGAAGGGATTGTCCGGGAGCGTCTTGTTCCACTGCTGCCAAGCGCCAGCCGCCGCGCGTCGAGCGCATCGGCTTCGGCCGACCCACCGGCATCGCGGTAGAGGCGAGCGAAGTCGCGATAGAGGAGCGACAGGCTGTTGGCGTCGCGCAGGTCGTGCTCGACGTCTGGCGTATCCGCCATCACCTTCGCGAGCAGGTCGGTGTACTGGCGGACGGCGCCGGCGAGCTTGCCTTCAGCGGCCTCCTGATCGGCGCGCGCCAGCAGGACCGAATAGAGCGGGCTGTCGAGGCTGACACGGTCGGCGGGATCGTCGCGTGTTTCCTGCAGGATGCCAACGCTTCGTCCACGCGCCTGCGGCCGTCCGCCTGTCGACCGAGGCGCCGCAGCGCGTACGAGGAGTTGGCGAGGACGAGCGCCTGGTCACGGCGCGCCGCGACATTGTTCCGGACCTCCGCGAGGCGGGCGAGCGCGACGTCGTAGACGGCCAGCGCCGCGGCCGGATCGCGCCAGCGCAGGATGTCTCCGAGCTCGCGCCCCGTCGTGCCGACGCGGACGCGGCTGGTGGTAGTCGTCCGGATCGCGGCGCGCGCCGGCTTCGTGCATCTCGAACGCCTGGCGGAGCAGCGCCGCCGCTTCCTCGGGCCGGTCGAGGCTGATGCCGCGGTCCTCGCCGAGGATGAAGGCCTCGCGCAGCAGGAGCGGGTACAGATCGAACATCCGCTGCGTCTCATTCGGACGGGCGGCGATTTGCGTGCTCATCGAGCGGGCCTCGCGGATCGCGCGCAACGCACCATCCAGATCGCCCTGGTATCGGCGCGCGTTCGCGATCACGGTCAGCGCGTTCCTCATCGGCCGCAGCTCGGGTCCGTTCGCCCGGGCGAGATCGAGCAGACGGTTCAACTGAACGAATCGCCTCGTCGTAGCGATGCAGGTTCACCAGCCCGGTGCCGACGTTGTTGTACAGCTCGAAGGCGCTCTCCAGTTCGGCCGGCGTCGGCGGGCCGAGAACTCAAGACGGCGTCCATCTGCGTCAGCGCCTTCCGCGCGTGCGCGAGCGCGTCGTCGTTCCGCCGCTCGGTATCGGCGACGATCATCCGATCCTGCGCGACCACCGCCGAACGCTCTAACGCCCGGCGATCGCGCGGCCTCGCCGCGAGCACGGCGTCGAGCAACTGATCCGCGCTCCTCAGGCTGTCCTCGGCCTTCGCCAGGTTGCCGAGCGAGAGACCGATCGGCACGCCCTGAATGCGGCCGACGCGCCAGTAGCCGTCGGCGAGCTCCTGCATCAGCGCCAGATCGCCGCGCGTGTCGCGTGCGAGCCCCGCGAGGTATTCCAACGACGCGGCGACGAGCGCCTCCCGCGCCTGGGTCGCGCCGGCCAGGTGCTGGATTCGATCGTCGAGGCCGAACACCTGCTGTGACAGCTGGCGGAGCTGCGCGAATCGGCGTTCGGCGATCTGCCGCTGGCGATTGACCACGAGCAGTCCGACGATCAGCATGGCAAAGGCGGCCACGGCGGCGGCCATCGGCCAGCGATGCCGCCGGACGAACTTCGCGGTCCGGTAGCTCCACGCCTGGCCGCGGACGCTGAGGGGCTCGTGGTTCAGGAAGCGGCGGATGTCCTCGGTCAGCGCCGTCACCGAGGCGTAGCGGCGGCCCTGATCCTTCTCGAGCGCCTTCGCGAGGACGTTATCGATGTCGCCGCGATAGGTCCGGCGCAAACGGTGGGGAGCCGCGTCGCTCGCGCGAACCGGATCGCGCTCGAGCAGCGCGCGCAACTGCTCGGGCGGCGTCCGGCAGCCGTCTCCCGTCGGATGGCGGCCGGTCAACAGCATGTAGAGCAGCACGCCGAGCGCGTAGACGTCGGTCGCCGTGGTCACCGGTTCGCCACGCGCCTGCTCGGGCGCGGCGTATTCCGGCGTCAGCGCCTGCGCGGCCAGTCCGGTCAGCGTCGCCTGGCCTGAGGCGTTTTCCTCCAGCAGTTTCGCGATCCCGAAGTCCAGCAGCTTCACCTGCCCATCGGCGCCGACCAGGATGTTCGATGGTTTGAGATCGCGGTGAATGACGAGATTGGCGTGCGCATGCGCCACGGCCTCGGCGACCTGCAGGAACAGCTCGAGGCGTCCGATCGGATCGAGCTGTCGTTCCTCAGCGAAGCGGTCGATGCGCGCGCCCTCGACGTACTCGATGCACGAGGTACGGCTGGCCAGTCGACGTGACGCCGGCGTCGAGCAGGCGCGCGATGTGCGGGTGCGTCAGCCGGGCGAGCAGCGTGCCCTCGCGCCTGAAGCGCTCGTCGCCGCCTTCCCCGAGCAGCGCCAGGTTCAGCAGCTTCACGGCGACGGCGCCTTCGAACCGTCCGTCGCTCCGCCGGGCGCGCCAGACCGTGCTCATGCCGCCCATCCCCAGCGGCGCTTCGAGCGTGTACGGGCCCACCGCGTAGCCGGCGAGCGTCGGCGGCGGCGCGTCGTCCAGCGTCAGCGAGGTCTCGAGAAAGGCGGATCCCGCCAACCGGTCATGCTCGCTCAGCAGGCGCGCAAGAACGGCCGCCAGCTCGGGCTGCCGGCCCGCGACGATCGGCGAGCAGCGCCTCGCGCCCCGCCGGATCGAGCTCCAGCGCCTGGTCGAGCAACGGGCTCAGCGCCTGCCAGCGGTCCTTGTCGAGGCGCAACATCCTGCCTCTTGATCGGAATCAGCCGCCGGATCCCGACAGCGGCGGGTGTTCGAGCGCGTCGTGCAGCAGCACGCGAGCCTTCGCCCAGTCGCGCTCGACCGTGCGCTGCGAGACGCCTCGGATGGCCGCGATTTCGGCGAACGACACGCCGCAGAAGAACTTCAGATCGACCAGCTCGGCGAGTGACGGATCGAGTTGCCCCAGCTCGTCGAGCGCATGACCGACAGCCTCCACAGACGCGGCCACCGCTGCGGTGCCGACGTTCTCGTCCGAAACGGAGACGAACGTGATCTCCCCGCCCCGCTTCTGCGCCCGCCTGGCGCGGATGTAATCGATGACCAGGCCGCGCATCGCGCGCGACGCGTACTTCAGGAACCGGAGGCGATCCGGAAAGGCCACGCGGCTGCGCCGGTTGAGATCCAGGTAGGCTTCGTGCAGCAGCGTCGTCGCGCCCATGGTGAGCTGTCCGCCGCTTCGCTGGAGATGAAACTGCGCGAGGGTGTGCAGCTCGCTGTACAGGGAGGCGAACAGGGCGTCGCGGGCGGCCGGATCGCCCGCATCGGCGCGCTCAACCATCGCCGCAATCTGCTGCGGCCCTCCGGGGGGATTTGAATTCGCCATGCCTCACTCGCTGCCGGCGTCTGCCGGCACGACGAAAGTCTAGCGCGTCGAACTCGGGAAAGATCGGATCCCGCCAAACCGGCTCATCCGTTAAGGGAAAAGTAGGCCGCGGTTCGGGTGCTCCCTTATGACCTATACGGCGAAGCCTCCGCGGTCGGGGAGCAGGCTTTCCAGCAGTTCCCCAGGCGTCGTACCCGCGAACTCGCGCACGTCACGACTGAGGTGCGACTGATCGTAATAGCCGGACGCGAAGGCAAGGTCTGCGAGATCGGCGGTCTGGCCGGCACGAATCGCACGGACGACGCGTCCGAATCGGAGCATGCGGGCGAAGACCTTCGGCGAGACGCCGATCTCGTGCTTGAACTGTGCGATGAAGTGCCGCTGGCTCCAGCCGACCTCCTGGACGATGGAGGCGATGCTCGCGCGCCCGCGCGACGCCACCAACCGGTGCCACGCGCAACGCACTCCCGCGGGCACGTCCAGCGGGTTGCTCATGACGCGCTCGCGAGGGCGTGGTCGAGGCAGTCGAAGCGCGCGTCCCACGACGTGGCGTCATACAGGCGATGGGTCAGCTCGCGCGCGAACGCGCCGAAGATCTCTTCCGGCGCAAACGCGCGATTCTTCATGTCTTCGATTGGCCGGCCCACGAGGAGGCGGATGCCAAGAAGGGTGAAATTGACCTGGACGCCGCTGGATGCTCCGGCCGATTCGACGAGTTGATACGTGTCATAGGCGCCGGTGATGAAGCTGGCGAGATCGACGTGACGACGGGAGTCGCCTGGCGCGAACAGACGAAACGGGGCGCCGAAGTTGATGATGAGGGGTGCCTCCTCGGTGGGCAGCTCGCGGCGGCACAGCGGCGCCGACACCTGTTCGTTCCACCCCACGTACTCGCGAGCGAAGGGGCGCAAGGCCTCGGCAGGCGGCGCCGTCGCCAACTCCCAGCGTCCAAGCGCCGAGGTGTGTCGCGTCACGTGTGCGCGAGGGCTGGCCATCGTCTTTTCCCAGCGTAGCATCGAGGGCTGCCCGGGGTTATACTGCGCACCTCGTGGAAACGCAGTCGGCGAAAGCGCCCGCCGTTGACCATGCGCGACTGGCACGCCTCGCGGAGCATCTGGCCGCGATCGGGTTCACCGAAGGCGTGCGCGCCGCGGGTGGTGGCGCGCCGTCGCCGGATCCGTGGTCGTTCGCCACCGGCGATCTGCGCGCCGACGGATCCCGCTCTCGGTCATCGCAAAGTTGTTCTGCTTCGGCATGCCGATCGAGCGTCGTCTCGCAGATACCGCCTTCGGCTCGAAGAAGTCCCGTACAACCCCGACGGCGAGATCGGCTAGCCGGAAGCGGATACGGCCGGCCGTCGACACCGACGACCGGCCGCCCTTCTCCCGTTCACACGACTCCACAGCCAGGTCAGTTCCTTACAAGACGCCATTGACGTGCCTGTCCAATACTCCAGGACATGAACAGCAACTCAATGAGCGACGTTCTCGCGACCGAACTTGCGGGGGTCGAAGAGGACTTCAACCGCGCGATGGTCTCGAATGACGTCCTGCGCATCAGCGCCTGTGTGGCCGACGACTGGGTTCTGGTCACGCCCGAGAGCGGGGTGGTGCCGGGCTCGCGCATCCTGCACGTGATCGAGAGCGGAGAGCTGAGCCACGACACGATGACGAAGGACGTCGGCCGCGTGAGGGTTTACGGTGACGTCGCCGTGGTCACCGCGCGCGGCCGGAACACGGGGCACTTCAAGGGGCAGCGAATCAGTGCCGACGAGTGGGTGACCGACGTGTACCGGAAGGTGGACGGACGGTGGCTGTGCGTCCTAACCCATCTGACACCGGTGGCGGCCTCCTCACCGACGCAATCGTGATCCGCACACCACGATCGTAATCGGCTGCCCTGTTCACTTCCCGCAGATCTCGCAACTCGGAGGGAATTGCGCCTGTTTTGCGGCCTGCGAGGCTTGGAACTCCCCTTGCCTCAGCGTCGGGCGCCATGCGCGCCCTGATCATTCTCGTCAACGACAACAAGCGATTGCTCAGGCGCCTCGACGCGATCCTCACCCGCGAGGGTCACCGCGTGGTTGCCGCGTCCTCCTTCGCACGCGCCATCGAGCTGCTCGATTCACTGACGCCGGACATCCTGATTACCGGAGCCCGGCTCGGCGCGCACAATGGCCTGCACCTGGCGATCAGAACCCACTTCGATCATCCCGAGGTGCGCGTGCTGATCACGCATTCGTCTGCAGATCCGGTGACCGAAGATGAAGCCAGGCGCTACGGGGCCGGCTTTGTCGCCGCGCCGCAGACCAATCCGGCTCTTCTTTCGAGCGTGGAAGAAGCGCTGCGCGCACCAACGCGGCGCTGGTCCCGCAAGTCGGTATACGGCGTCGTCCAGGTGAACGCCGCCGATGCGCCCGCGCAGATCCTCGACATGAGTTACGGCGGTGTCCGCCTCGCCTTCACCGATCCGTGCGAGATCCCCGCGACGTTCGCGATCGCATTACCCTCCGGCGGAGCCATCATCAACGCCCATCGGGTCTGGTCCGCTCACCTCGCGGTTGAAGACCGATTCTGCGTCGGCGCCGAAGTCGACACGGCGCAGGACAACTGGCGGGTGTTCGTTGACTCGCTTGCCGTCGCGCAATAGCCGCCGAAAACGCCGGCGGTGAGCCATTTCCTCATCGGTCCTCGCCTTCGCTTGCGGAGGGCGACGATGACATCACTCATTCTGCCGGCGGTGTTGGCGATCACCGTGGCCGGGGCCTCGGCGCAGGAGCTCCCCCGCTTCGAGGTTGGACCCACTGCCCGCCTGGATAAGGTTTCACTCGAGGGCGGCGCGGGCGGCGGTATCGTTGCCGTCGGGTTCGCCGGGAGCGTCCGGCTGTGGCGCGGCCTCGGCATCGAAGCTGAGGTCACCCAGGCGGGGGGCGAGATCAGCCGCAGTTACGAAGGCTGGTTCGTCTCGTACAACCAGGATAGAGACGCAACCCGCGCAGAAATCGAGGCGATGGCGCCGACAGCGCGCCGCACGCTCGGCTACGCGCCGGGCCTCGGAGGGTCGGGAGCCCTGGTCTTCCGCGGCCGGGCGGCCGAGCGTCTGACGATGGCGGCCCGCGTGGGTCTTTCGGCGCGCCGCTACAACCAGACGTCGTCTTACGTGATCCTGACGATACCGGAGGGGATCGACCCCGCGCGCGTCGCGCGCGACTTCCAGGACTCAACGGCGTCGCGCACCCGCGGCGGGCTCTTGTTCGGCGTGGATGCCGCAATCGCGCTGACGGACCGCCTGGGCATCGTCCCGGACCTTCGCTTCGTTTACGGCGGTCCCGCGCAAGTCGGCAACAAATATCGTGAGCTCGGGTTTGGAACCAGGGTCGTGTGGCGATTCTGACGTCACGCTCGTGATTCCTGGAATCCTGCCAGAGCACGGTCCTGATTCCGCGGGCCAGTTGAGCCGGATTTGGCTTTCCCGGTTAGCTCGACAGCGCCGGGAGTCCGCTACGCTACTTCTGCAAATGACGAACGAAGCGTATCGGGAGAGACTGGCCGAACTCGAGGAACAGAACGGGTATCTGCGGGAGGCCGCGACCCGTTTCGGCGAACTCGCCGAGCGGCTGAATGAGGAGCTGAAGAAGGCGCGCCGTGACAGCCCGGCGCGCGGAAGAAGCGCGGCGATCACGTGGGTCTGCCCTTATTGCCTCTTGATGACCAGGGTTGTGCCATTGCTGTCGCGATCAGCATCGTGATTGGCGCCTGGGCTGAACACGAAAGAGGCATGGTTCGCCCCCGTGACCGTGAAGCTGGCGCTCGATATCTTGCGCGGTATACCGCCCCGGCTGACTGAGCACCGGCCGGATCCATCCGTGAAGCACGTTCCAGGCGAGCCGTCGTCCCACACGCCACTGATCGTCACCCCGCCGGCAACGCCGTGATTCTCGGTGTGGATCTCGATCGTCACGTTCGCGTTCCACGACTTCTGAGTCGTCGTGCTCGCGCCGTCGAGATCACCGACGTGCATGGCCGGTGGCGGCGGCGCCACGACCGTCACCAGCCAGCTCGACGTGCTCGTCTGGTTGGTGTTATCGGTGACCGTCAGCGTGATCCGTATAGGTGCCACCGGCAAGGTATTGATGGCTCGTCATGCGACCGCTGCCAATGTAGGGCCATCTCCGAAGTTCCAAGGGTAGGAGGAAATGTGCCATCGGTCGGACGAAGCCGATGCGTCGAACACACAGGTGAGTCCGGTGCAGGTGAAGGTAAACGAAGCGAAGGGCCGAGTGTCGGCAAGGGTGAAGGTCTGCCCGCGAGTCGCATCTCTCTGTCCGTCGCTGTCGGTCACGATCAGGATGGCGGCATAGCTGTTGCCGCCCGAATACGTGTACGTGTGCGCGGGCGTTGGACCGGAGCCAGTAGTGCCATCTCCGAATTGCCACTCGAAATTCACGATCGATCCATCCGGATCGAAGGACCCGGCGGCATCGAACTGGCAGGTTCTCCCGGTGCAGGCGGTCGTGAATGCGGCCGCCGGTTGCCCGGGGAGCGGGACGAACCATGCCGGGTTGCTGCCGTAAGCGAGCATCCGCTATCCGCTCCCATCAGCCTCAACGCCGTACGTGTAGTCAGGGGTCCTTCCACAAGGGGAGCCATCGGCATTACAGGCGCCTGCAGGCGACCGGGTCGCCGGCACCACGAACGCGAGACTTCGGCCATCAGGCGACCACGTCGGTTTGGTCGCATGGATACCGGGAGCCACGGCGACGATCGAACCGTCCGCCCTCATCACCTTGAGGGGCGGCCGAAGACCCGTTGAAAAAGGCCATATCCCCGCCGACCGGAGAGAAAACGGCGGTCGATGCATACGACCCGGCCGGCGCGAGCTGCACGAGGTTCGTGCCGTCCCGGTTGATCGCACAGATCGTGGTGCCGCAGTCAAACGCGATCTTTTCACCGCCGGGGGTCCAGCTGATGGCGCCGCGCAACCCGGCCCCATAGGTGAGGCGCGTCGGATTCGATCCGTTCGCAGCCATGACGTACAGTTCCTGCACGCCACCGTCGTCGCGGCCGAACGCGATCGCGTTGCCGGTTGGTGACCATGCGTAGTTCCCCCGGAATCCGACGCCGTTCGTCAGTTGCGTGAGGTTCGATCCATCCGGATCGATCACAACCAGTTCCTGCGTCCACCCTGAAGTCCCCTCGAACAGTCTGAGCAGCGCGAGATGTGCGCCGTCGCGTGACCAGCTGACCGGCCCCCTCAGAGGCAGCCCCTCCGTCACCCTGGCACTGGTGTTGGTCGTGCGGTCGTAGACGTAGAGGTCGCTGGCCAGATACGCGACGCGCAGACCGTCGGGCGACCACGCCGGCGACTCGCCGCCGATGTAGGTCGCTCCGTCCTGGTCGAAGATTTGTACCTCGCAAATATCTATCGACGTCCAGCCATTGTCGTCGTACCTGGGATAGCACCAGTCATTCGCGAACCTCGCGAAGCGGGCCTGTTGCGCGATGACGGCATGCTGCATCGGCAGCACAACGCACACGAGAAGAACCAGCGCGAGCTTCTTCATGACTGCTCCAGGACGTTTGACCCGATGGCTACTGCCGAATGCTGTCTGCTGACCACTTTCCCCAGCTCGGGAAGCCGCTGAATGGCGGCGTGGGCGGCACCGGGGTAAATGTGATCTGCGTGACCGCGCTGCTCGTTTCGTCGATGAGGACGAAGTTGCGTCGGCCTGATCGATCGTTCAACGCGGCGCACGGACGCGCCCATGGCCCCACCCGGGGTGGCCGTTTTCACTCGGCAGCGTCGTCAGCGGCACGGGTTCGGCGTTCGGTGTGTCGGCGTCGATGACGAACACCTGAATGATCCCTGCCGCGATCGGCTCGATGTCCCGCTCGAAGGCAATCGTGCGCCCGTCGGGAGACCAGTCCGCATCCAGGTCTCGTCCCGGGTAGGTCGTGAGCCGGCGCACGCCGCTGCCGTCGGCATTCATGACGTAGATCTCGAAGTTTCGCGATGGGGTTCGCGTCGGCGTCGCTCTGAAACACGATCCGGCGGCCGTCAGGGGACCAGTCCGCCGCGTTGTCCGCGAAGCTGTTGACTGTCAGCCGGAGCGGGTTGTCACGGTCCGACCCGTCGGCATTCATCACGTAGATTTCGTCGTTGCCGTCCCGTCTGCTGGTGAAGGCGATCTGTCGTCCGTCCGGGGACCAGTCAGGCCGGATGTTGCGGGAAGCGAAGTCGTCCGTGAGTTGCTGTAATCCTGTGCCGTCGACGTTGATGACAAAGAGGTCGCCGCCCGTTGGACCGCCGTTGTCGAACGCGATACGGCGTCCGTCGGGCGACCAGCTCGGGAAGCGTCCTCGCATTGGCGTCAACAGCCGCTGCGACCTGGTCTCCATCGGGATCGATGGTCGATCAGGAACACATGCGGAGGACGATCGCGACGATCTTATTCAAGGCATTCAGGCCGTACTGCGTCCCGTAGAACGCGATCGTTCGTCCATCGGGCGACCAGGTCGCGCCGAGATCGTCGGTGGTGTTATCCGTCAGCCGCGTCGGCTCGCTGCCGTCGCCGTTCATCATCCAGATCTCGGCGTCGAACCGGAAATCACTGCCGGGCCGATCGACGTCTTCGCGGAGACGGGTGAACGCGATCCTCGACCCTGCACCGTCCTGGAGCCAGGATGCGCCCATATCCACCGCCGGGGCAGTGAGCAATACAAGCGCAAGCAGCGCGGCAAATTTCTTCATATGGCCTCCGTTGAATCGTTGGCTGACGTCGTTGCGTATCGCACCGCGGATCGTCAGCGCGGGATGCGGATGACCTGGCCAACCCTCGCCGTACTGCCGAAGTTCGTGACATAGAGCGCCCCGTCGGGACCAATCGCAACCGACGTCGGGGAGGTGAAGCCGCCGGCGACCACGGAACGGGTGCCGCCGGCGTATCTCGCGCACAGGTCCTGCTCGACACCAACCGCCGGTGTCACACGAGTGACCAATCCACCACCGAGCGCGTTATTACCCCACTCGAGCACATACAGATCACCGGCATCGTCGAACGCCAGGTCCATGATTTGCGTGAACCCGCCGAGGCACACGCTGGGAGCGGCGTCACCCGCTCAGCCGGTAGACGTTAGAGTTCCCGGGGATCACCGGGAATCGCGACAGTTCCCCGACATAGAGCGCGCCATCGGGACCGGTCGCGATCGACGTCGGGACGGCGTCATCCGCGCTGGTCGGGTGCGGCGCGAACACCGCACGCGTGGAGATGCCCAGGCCTGCCACCGCCGAGCGGTCTGCGGCGGCGCCGGACCCGTAACAGCGAGTTCGCTCCCGCATCCACCACCAGGACTGAGTGGCCGCCAGGCTCCGCAAGCAGGGCGTAGGGATTGGTGTCGATCTTGGGTGGGAACTGGAAGATCTGATCCGGATCGTTGGCCGTCTCGTAGGCCCCCAGGTCCGCGACGTAGCCCCAGTCGCCGGCCGGCGTTCATGCGCGCGAGTTTGGCGAAGTCGGCGAAGACCCGAACGTTGGTCGATCTGAACTCCAGATCGCGAATGGCTGGAGGCTGCTGCAGGCCGATGGCGACGTAGGCGCAGCCCGCTGCGCAGTCCGGGACGTCGTCGCGTTGTGCCGGTCCAAACCGCGGATCGGGTCCGTAGACGAAAGCGATGTCGTTCGGGCCGATGGCGTTCTGTCCTGAACCGCCGGCGATCGAGGGAAATCCTGTCGCAACCTTCTCCTGCACGCGGTTCCACAGCCGGCTGATCGCTCCGTTCGCACCAAAACAGCGCATGCCGCCCGACTGACCCGGGAAACACTTGCGGTCGAGCGGGGCGAGGTCCGCGGCGCCGCGTCCCGCCTCGGCCACATACAGAGCCGAGCCGCTGAAGGCGAGGCCCGCGGGGATTGTCGAGGCCGCACATCACCACCGTCGTGCCCGGGACGGGTGATGCTTCGGCAGCGCAGGGAGCGCCCCCTGGATCGGCGGAACGTCCTGAGGCGGGGGGAGCCCGGATGCCGGGGTCCCCGCCAGACCGAGTGTGAAAACGACAGCGACGACGAAAGAGCTGCGCATGCTGACCTCCGCCGCCATTCACACACGGGACGCGCGGGTTTGCCAGTGTTTCGCCGCTGGTTTGCGTGTGACTGGTCAAGTCGCTGCAGCCATGGAGTTTAGAAACGCGTGTGATTGGTATTCGGGACGTGAACGCGCTAGACTCCCGAGCGCGGCGCGTAACGAATCAATACGGGATCCCATGCCGATGCTGGCCTCGCACGTAGTTCGCTTCGGCGTGTTCGAGCTCGACGCACGGTCGGGCGAACTTCGGCGGCACGGTCTGAAGGTCCGCCTGCCCGATCAGGCGTTCCAGATTCTCAAACTGCTCCTGAGCCGCCCCGGGGAAGTCGTCACGCGCGAGGAGCTCCGCAACGCGGTCTGGACGGCACAGACGTTTGTCGATTTCGAAGTCGGGTTGAACAGTGCGGTGCGGAAGCTGCGCGAGGCGCTCGACGACTCGCCGGACAACCCGCGCTTTGTGGAAACACTGCCACGGCGCGGCTATCGGTTCGTGGCGTCGGTCTCGGTTCCCGACCTGGCGCCTGCGACCATCCAGCCGCTCGCGGAGCCTGCCGCTGTTCCCGCTCCGGTAGCGCAGCCGCCGGCGCTGATTGCAACACCGTCACCGATTCCAGCGCTTCCGTCGTTGCCGGTGCTCGCGCCTGCAGCCGGCCGTCGTCGGCTCACGCGCACCGCAGCGCTGCTGCTCGGCGTCACTGATCACAGCGGCCGCGGTTGCCGCCTTCCAATGGTGGCGATCGGCTGGACCCGCACCAATCGGCTCAGTGGTGGTGCTGCCGTTCGAAAACCTGACCGGAGATCCGGCCCAGGACGCGTTCGCTGCTACCGTCACTGACGCCGTCACGGCGCATCTCGCGCGGGTCGACGGCCTCGACGTCATCTCGCGGACATCCGCCCGTCAGTACAAAACGGCCGACAAGCGGCTCAAGGTGGTTGCCGAGGAGTTCGCCGTCGAAGGCGTTGTGACCGGAACCGTCGCCAGGTCAGGCCCGGCCGTCGACATCACCGTTCACCTGATTCGTGGCGCAACCGAGCGTGACGTGTGGGCCCAGACCTACCACGGCGATCTGAGCCGCATGATGGGACTCCAGCAACGGATCGCGTCGGAGATTGCCGTCGCCGCCGGAGGGCGCGCGCCGGCGCTGCGCGGGACCGCGACGACGCAAGTCATCGATCCACAGGCGTATGGCGCGTACCTGAAAGGACTCACGGCGCAGGGGCAGCAGCAATTCGAAGGGTTTCGCAGGGCCGTTGCCTACTACGAGGAGGCGGTCGGCATCCAGCCGGACTTCGCCGAAGCGCACGCGGCGCTGGCGGTCGCGCAATTGCAGTTCCTGTTTGGCGGCCCGCTGTCGCCGCACGAAGCGATTCCGAAAGCAGAAGCAGCCGCGCGGCGGGCGCTGCAGCTCGACGACACCATGTCGCGAGGCGCACCTGGCGCTGGGGCAGATCCTCCTCCTCTATCACTGGCGTCATGACGAGGGCGATCGAGGAGCTGGAGCGGGCGGTCCAGCTGGAAGGCACGGCGCACGAGGAGGCGACCGGGGCCAGGAGCGCTCGCTGAGGCGACGAGGGCGATTCGACGAGGCGATCGCCGTGGCTGAACGCGGACGCAAGCTCGATCCATTGTCGGTGGAAGCCCAGATCGCGGTCGGAACCGCATACCGCGCCGCGGGTCAGCACGAGCGCGCGATCCAGGAGCTCCGACAGGCGATCGAAATGAGCCCGGCGCGTCCGCGCGTGCATTATCAGCTGGGTGTGACGTTCGTGCTGATGGGACGCTTTCCCGACGCGATCGCGCGCGCTCGAGATCGCCGCGCGGCCGACGCCGGGCCACAACACCAGGGTCGAGGCACACCTGGGGTATGCCTACGCCGCCAGCGGCCGCACCGCCGACGCGCGCGCGGTGCTGAAGGAGCTCGAAGCGCACCGCCGCGAGCAGTACGTGTCGTTTTTCGGCACGGCGTTGATTCACGATGCGCTCGGGGAGAAGGAACCCGCGCTTGCGGCGCTGCGTCGCGCCTACGAGGATCGCGCGGTCGAATTCGGTCTGATCGATCAGTATCCGCGTGTTCAAGACGATTGCGTCGGAGCCGGCATTTCAAACCATCATGCGGCAGGTAGGACGCTGACGCCTCCTGCCGTACCGTTCTGCCCCTCCTGCTGGCAGGTCAGGTGTGTCTCCGGAATGAAGGTTGCGGTCGGCCAGTGAGTCTCATTGCCGCTTGACGACCAGGGTTGTGCCATTGCTGTCGCCATCAGGATCGTGATTGGCGCCCGGGCTGAACACGAAAGAGGCATGGACCGCCCCGGTCACCGTGAAGCTGGCGCTCGACATCTTGCGCGGTATACCGCCCCGGCTGACTGAGCACCGGCCGTATCCATCCGTGACGCAGATTCCAGGCGAGCCATCGTCCCACACGCCGCTGACCGTCACCCCGCCGGCCACGCCGTGATTCTCGGTGTGGATTTCGATCGTCACGTTCGCGTTCCACGACTTCTGAGTCGTCGTGCTCGCGCCGTCGAGATCACCGACGTGGATGGTCGGGCGGCGGCGCGACGACCGTCACCGTCCAGCTCGGCCGTACTCGTCTCGTTGGTGTTGTCGGTGACCGTCAGCGTGATCTGTAGGTGCCGCCGGCGAGGTATTGGTGGCTCGTCGCGCGACCGCTGCCAATGCTATTCGGGCCGTCTCCGAAATTCCAGCGCGTACGACGAAATGTCCCATCGGGGTCGGACGAAGCCGATGCGTCGAACGCACAGGTGAGTCCGGTGCAGGTGACGGTAAAAGAAGCGAAGGGCCGAGTGTCGTCAAGGGTGAAGGTCTGCCCGCGAGTCGCATCTCTCTGTCCGTCGCTGTCGGTGACGATCAGGATGGCGGCATAGGTGTTGCCACCCGAATACGTGTAGGTGTGCGCGGGTGTTGGCCCGGAGCCGGTGGTGCCATCCCCGAATTTCCACTCGAAACTCACGATCGATCCGTCGGGATCGAACGACCCGGTGGCATTGAACTGGCACGTTCTCCCGGTGCACGCCGTCGTGAATGCGGCCGCCGGTTGCCCGGGGAGCGGGACGAACCATGCCGGGTTGCTGCCGTAAGCGAGCATCCGCAATCCGCTACCGTCGGCCTCAACGGCGTACGTTACGTCAGGGGTCCTTCCACACGGGGAGCCATCGGCATTACAGGCGCCTCCAGGCGACCACGGTCCCCTGGCACACGAACGCGAGACTGCGGCCATCAGGCGACCACGTCGGTTTGGTCGCTGCGATGCCGGGAGCCACGTCGACGATCGAACCGTCCGCCCTCATCACCTTGAGGCCGCCCGCCGGCCAGAAAAGCAATATCCCCGCCGACCGGAGAGAAGATGGCGCGTCGAGGCATACGACCCGGCGGGCGCGAGTTGCACGAGGTTCGTGCCGTCCCGGTTGATCGCACAGATGGTGGTGCCGCAATCGAACGCGATCCTTTCACCGTCGGGGGACCAGTTGATGCCGCCGCGGAGGCCAGCCCCATAGGTAAGGCGCGTCGCATTCGATCCGTCCGCACCCATCACGTACAATTCCTGCACGCCGCCATCGTCGCGGCCGAACGCGATCGCGTTGCCGCTCGGTGACCAGGCGTAGTCCCCGCCGAATCCGACGCCGTGCGTCAGTCGCGTGAGGTTCGATCCATCCGGATCGATCAGAACCAGTTCCTGGGTCCACCCTGAAGGCCCTTCGAACGATCCGAACAAACGCGAGATGTGCGCCGTCGCGCGACCAGCTGACGGGCCCACTCACCGGCAGCCCGTCCGTCACCAATGCACTGATGCCGGTCGTGCGGTCGTAGACGTAGAGGTTGCCGGCCAGATACGCGATGCGAGACCGTCGGGGGACCACGCCGGTGACACGCCGTCGATATCGGTCCGTCCGTTCTCGTCGAAGATTTGTACCTCTGCAAATGTCTATCGACGTCCAGCCGTAGTCGTCAAGCCAGGGATAGCACCAGTCATTCGCGAACCTCGCGAAGCGGGCCTGTTGCGCGATGACGGCATGCTGCATCGGCAGCACAACGCACACGAGAAGAACCAGTGTGAGTTTCTTCATGACTGCTCCAGGAAGTTTGGCCTGATGGCTACTGCCGGATGCTGTCTGCCGACCACTTGCCCCAGCTCGGGAAGCCGCTGAAGCCCGGCGAGGGTGTGAACGTGATCTGCGTCACGTTGGTGCCGTCGGCGTTCATCGTGTAGACCTCGAGGTGACCGCGCGCACCCTGTGCGCCGACACGGCGATGGAAGGCGATTCGATCCCCGGCAGGTGACCAGGTCGGCTTGGTGACCGACGACGTTGCTCGGTGTCGGCTCCGCGGTGAAATTCGTGAGCCTCCGGGCGTCTCCAGTACCGTCCGCGTTCATCACGTAGATCTCGGGCGTGCCGTCGCGATTACTCTCGAACGCGATGAGGTCTCCCTTTGGCGAGAATGCCGGGTTGGCGTCGCTGCCGGCGGCATTCGTCAGTCTGCGCAGACCTGTTCCATCCGCGTCGATCACGTAGATCTCCTGGTTGCCATCACGGTTGCTTGTGAATGCGATCGCATTCCCTTTCGCCGACCAGTCGCAGCGGATGTTGTCGCCGTTCAGTCCGGGCTGTCCGGGTAGCCGGTCGGGGCTGGTGAGGTTGGTCAGGCCGGTGCCGTGGACGTTCACGATGTAGATGTCGCGCGGCGAGGTCTGGACCTGTGAAAGCAGAGCTCATTGCCGCTTTGCGAGAAGCTCGGAAATGCCGCGCCTCCGTGGAAGGCTGACCAGGAGCTGCTGTTCGCTGCCGTCCGGCATTCATCAGGTAAATCTGTGGAACACGATTCACCCGATTGCTCTGGAACGCGACCAGCTTCTTGCTGTGGGACCAGTCGGCGCCGCCGCTGTTGTAGGCCGCCGCGGATCTGCTTCGGCCCCGCCACCATGCGTGAGGCGGACCGGGTTGGTGCCGTCGGGTGCCATCACGTAGATGTCTTCGCAGTTGCTGCAGATCCCAGCCTCGGACGTGGATTGTCGCGGTCGGTGGTGAAGAGGATGAAGCCGTCGTTGGCGTCTTCCTGGCCCGCGTGCGGGACGGCAAACCAGCCGACGGTCAGAAGGACCATCGTTGACAGCAACACTCGGGTTTGTTTGTTCTTCAAGGTTTTCATCGTTACTCCTGCGGGCTTCTAACCAACACGTTCAGTGTCCGCACGATGCCCCGGTCCGCGTCGCCGCGACAATGGCTGGCGGCTGTTTTCGATGTCACTGGCCAAGTGGCTGCGAAACAAGCGTTTAGATCCGCGTCTGATTGGTATTTGGCGAAGGGACGGGGTACACTGCGCGCCTTTCGCTCTAGAAGGGAGCCATGAAATCCCCGACGCCGGACGCGCACGTGTTTCGCTTCGGGGTATTCGAGCTCGACGCCCGGTCGGGGGAGCTTCGTCGGCACGGCCTCAAGATCCGTCTTCCCGACCAGTCCTTCCAGATCCTCCGAGCGCTCCTGATGCGCCCCGGCGAATTGGTCACGCGCGACGAGCTTCGCCAGCTGCTGTGGACCGCGGAGACGTTCGTCGACTTCGAGGTCGGCTTGAACAGCGCGGTGCGGAAGCTGCGAGAGGCGCTGGACGACTCGGCCGACAATCCGCGGTTCGTCGAGACGGTGCCGCGCCACGGCTACCGCTTCGTCGGGCCGGTGATCGGGCCACCCGTCGATCGGGCGCCGCCAGCGGCCACGGCGTCCGACAGGCCCGTCGAGCAGGATTCAGTGCCGCCGTCAGAGCTGGCAGCGGCCTCGCTCACCGAGTCGCTACCCGCGCCCGCGCCGATCAGGCGCCCTCGCGACCCGCTCGCTGGCGTGCGGCGGCGCTCCTGTTCGTCCTGGTTGTCGGGATCGGCGGAGTTGCCTATACCCGCGGGCTGCTCACGCTCCCGGGACGCCGACCACGGCCGAACGAACCGATCCGGTCCCTCGTCGTGCTCCCGTTCGAGAACCTGACCGGGGACCCGGCGCAGGACTACTTCGCCGACAGCGTGACGGATGCGGTCACGGCGCATCTCGCCCAGGTCGAGGGCGTCGACGTGATCTCACGAACGTCGGCGCGGCAATACAAACAGACGGTCAAGCGGCTGCCGCAGATCCGGACGCGAGCTGGACAATGTCGAAGGCGTCGTGGAGGGCACGCGTGCAGAGGTCCGGCGACACCGTGCGAATCACGGTGAAACTGATTCGTGCGGAGACCGATCGCAATCTCTGGGCGCATATATACGACGGCGACATGAGCGGGATGTTCGCCCTGCAGCAACAGATCGCGTCCGATGTGGCCGTCGCGGCCGGGCGGCGCCGGCCGACTGCACCGCGCGCACAGACCATCAATCCGAAGGCGTACGAGGCATACCTCAACGGGCTCAGCGCGAGGGGTCTGCAGCGACACGAAGGATTCCGCAGGGCGGTGGGGTATCTCGAGGAAGCGGTCGCCATCCAGCCCGACTTTGCTGCAGCGTACGCCGAGCTGGCGATGGTGCAGGTGCAATTCCTGTTCGGCGGTCCCTACTCGCCGCACCAGATCATTCCGAAGGCGGAAGCGGCGGCGCGCAAGGCGCTGCAGCTCGACGACAACCTTGCCCAGGGCGCACCGGGCGCTGGGCCAGGTACTCAGCCTGTATTACTGGCGTTGGGAGGAAGGCGACAAGGCGCTGGAGCGGGCCACGATCCTGGGCGGCCTCGATGACCCTCCTTAAGCGATCAGCAACTCACTGATCCGGCGTGGACGCTTCCAGGAGGCTATCGCCGCGGCGGAGCACGGACGCAAACTCGATCCACTCTCGGTGAACGCACAGGTGACCGTCGGCACCGCGTGTCGGGCCGCGGGCGAGTACGACCGTGCGATCAGAGAATTGCGCCGGGCGCTGGAGATGAGCCCTGCGAACAATCGGGTCCAGCTTTCAGATTGGCGTCACCCTGGTGGCGATGGGCCGCCCCGCTGACGCGATTCGGGAGCTCGAAATTGCCGCACGGCCGGCGCAGGGACACAATTCAAGGGTCGAGGCCTATCTGGGCTACGCCTATGCTGCGGCCGGACGTGCGGAGGACGCTCGAAAGGTGCTGAAGGAGCTCGAGGCCCACAGGCAGGATCAGTACGTCTCCTGGTTCGGCATCGGCTTGATTCACGACGCGCTGGGCGAAAAGGCGCCTGCCCTGGCTGCCGTGCAACGCGCATTCGAGGACCACGCGGTGGAACTGGGACAGGTCAACCAATATCCGCCGTTCAAGACGATCGCGTCGGAACCAGCATTCCAGGCCATCATGCGCCAGGTGGGACGCTGACGCGGCTCGCGATCGGCCTCTGGTTGCTGGCCCTGTCGGTCGGGGCGCCGGACGCGCAGCAGGATCAGGGGATGATCGCGGGCCGGGTCACGGACCCGACCGGCGCGATCGTACCCGCCGTCACCATCACGGCCACGGCCGACACCGGGGTGACCATCCAGACCAGGACCAATGCCGACGGGCACTACGTGCTGGCCCCGCTCGTCATCGGACTGTACCGGGTCTCGATCGAAGTGCCCGGATTCAGGCGGGCGGTCAGCGACGTCATCCAGGTTCACGCGAACACCCGCGCGCGGCTGGACGTTCAGCTCGAACTGGGAGCCGTCAACGATACGATTTCGGTTCGAAGTCCGGCGCCGCTCCTCCAGACCGACACGTCCTCTCTGTCGCACACGATCGGCGCTTCTCAGATCGGTCAGCTGCCGCTGAACGGCCGGAACTTTTCGCAGCTGGCGACGCTCGCCGCAGGAGTGCTGCCCGCGTTCGGCCACGTCCAACGGGAATCCGGCTTCAACAGTCACGGGCAATGGGCGGTCCAGAACAACTTCTTGCTCGATGGCGTCGACAACAACTCGCAGGTGATGGGCATCCAGGATCGGAAGGCGCAGGTACTGGTGCCGAACATCGATGCGATCCAGGAGTTCCAGGTTCAAACGAGCAACTACACCGCCGAGTTCGGACGCGGCGCCGGAGCCGTGGTCAACGTCAGCATCAAATCGGGAACCAACGTCATACACGGCACGGTGCACGAATTCTTCCGCCATGACATCTTCGACGCGCGCGATGCCTTCGACTACTTCGATCGTTCGGGCGATGGCAAAGCGGACCCGAACGCGCTGCAACAGCACCAGTTCGGATTCACGATCGGCGGGCCCATCCGCAAGAGTCGCACGTTCTATTTCGCCAGCCTTGAAATCAGCAGCGTGAACAGCACGGAAAACCGTCTGCTGACGGTGCCGGCGCTCGGCGAACGAGACGGGATTTTCGATCCGAACGTCGTCGTCGTCCGAGATCCGGCGACGGGCGCGCCTTTTCCAGGAAACACCATCCCGCGCGAGCGATGGGATCCGGTTGCAGCGCGGCTGCTGGGTCTCTGGCCCACCCCGAATTTCGAAGGGACCACGCGTGCCAATCACTCGTCCAACCCCGCACACACGCGGCTGCGGGGCCAGTACGACGTGCGCCTGGACCACATGTTCTCTTCGCGGGACCGCATGTTCGTCCGCGGCAGCTGGATGGACTTCAGCGGCGAGCGGCTCGGTTCGTTTCCGGCGCCCGGCATCGGCGGCGGCAACAACGACTTCGCGCGCGATGACAACACGGCGTATAACGTCGCACTCTCGGAAACGCATGTCTTCGGGTCATCCGTCGTCCACGAAATACGCCTGGGCGTCAATAGCCTCAGGACCAACAAGCAACCGCTTGGCCGCGGCTATCCGAATGACGACTACGGATTGCACGTCGAGAGCGTGCCTGGGATCGAAGGGCTCTCTCGCATCAATCTGGGCGGAGCCCTCTCGTACGCGCCGCTCGGTGAGTTCCAGTTCAACCCGAACGACAAGACGGCCGGAACATTCCAGGTGCTCGACAATCTCTCGATCGCCAGGGGCGCGCACACGATCAAGACAGGCGCGGACCTGCGGTGGGTCCGGTCCGACAGCATCGGCGCCCAGTTCGCCCGCGGCATCTTCAACTTCAACGGCAGGTTCACGGGCTCGAGTTTCGGTGACTTTTTGCTGGGTATGACCAGCGGCCGTCAGTTCAGCACGGTCCAATTCGGGAACCTGCGTGAGCGCGACTACATGTTCTACGCGCAGGATGACTGGCGCATCGCCCGGCAGCTGACGCTCAATCTGGGACTGCGATATGAGCTGGCGAGCCCCAGGTTCGACACCCTCGATCGGATGAGCGCACTCGATCCCTCCGTGTTTCCCGAGGTGCGGGTGATCCGGGCCGGGGAGTTCGGCCGGTCGTGGTCGGATCGCGCGCTCGTTCGAACCGACACCAACAACTGGGCGCCGCGGATCGGCCTGGCCTACCAACCCGCACAGGTGTGGACGGCGCGGGCCGCGTGGGGACTGTTCTACGGAACGCCGAAAGGTGCCGGCCCGGCCGTGCACCTCCTCAACAACTGGCCCGAGTCACGCGAGGTGACCGTGCCCTCTACCGCGGCAACGTCGGCCGGCCAGCTCTCGGACGGGATCGATGCAAGCCTGCTCGGAAGCGCAACGCAGATGCCCGCCGAATCTTTCGTGGAACGTCTGGAGCCCAGACTTCACCACCCCCACGATCTCGCAGTGGAATCTGAGCGTACAGCGGCAGCTCGGGCCATCGTGGGTCGTGACGACGGCGTACGTGGGCTCATCGTCGCGTCACCTTCAACGCCTGTACAACATGAACGCCGCGGGACCCGGCGACAGCCGCACCGAGCGCGAACGACGGATGATTCCGTCGCTGGGTGCGATCACGATGACTGACTCGTCGGGGAGTGCCAGCTACCACGGGCTGCAGGCCACGATGGACAAGCGCCTGAGCCACGGTTGGCAAGGCTCCCTGTCCTACACCTGGAGCCACTCGATCGACAACGTGCTGGAACTCGCCGGGGGCGAAGGGAACGTGGTGATCCAGGACTGGCGCAACCTTCGGGGCGATCGAGGGAATTCAGGCTTCGATCGGCGGCATCGGCTGGTTGCGCACGCAGCCGTCGATCTCCCCTTCGGTGCCGGTCGCCGCTGGTTGCAGCGCGGAGGTCCTCTGGGCGTCCTGCTCGGCGACTGGCAGTTGTCGGCGATCGTCTCGGCGCAGTCAGGGGCCTACTTCGACGTCACGGTGCTCGACCCCACGAACCGCCTCGGAGTCACGGTCGGCAGCAGCGTGTGGCGGCCCGATCTGGTGGGTGATCCAACCGTGGCGCATCCGACGGCTGACGCGTGGCTGAATCCCGCGGCGTTCGCGATACCGCAGAACCCCGACGGTACTTACCGGTACGGCAACCTGGGACGAAATACCCTGCTCGGTCCTGGGTACTTCAATCTCGACGCCGCTCTGACGAAGGACATTCGCCTCGGAGGTACTCGCCGGCTGCAGATTCGCTGGGAGGTCTTCAATCTCACGAACCATCCGTCTTTCGGTCTGCCGAATACAGAGTTGGGAAGCACCGATTTCGGCACGATCAGGTCGACCGTGAGCACGCCGCGACAGATGCAGTTCGGCGTAAAGTTCCTGTTTTGACGAGCCCATTTGCCTGGCTGCCCTCACAGCCTGAGGGTAATCAGGCGATCACAGGCTGGTTGTCGCGCGAGAGGACTCTCAGATCAACCACTTAGGCTGTGGAAGTTCGATAGTGCGATTCCGCCGATCCGGTAAGTTGTTGATTGGCAGTTTCTTCCTGTCCTTCCTGCAGGTGGCTCGCCGCACTGGACGATTTCCGCAACTGGCTCATCAGAGAAGCTGCGTAAATCGGCCTTCTTTCGCCAGATTCGCCAGAGTTTCGCGGATCATTGTCGCGGACGAGTAAACACTGAGCGACTGCTCGTTACCTACCGGCCCAACGGCCGTTCTCCTCACGCATCTCGTAGGTGGGTATCGTTCAAGGATCACCTTGCCGCGAAAGGGTAACCCAGAGCATGGACGAAATTCTCTGCTGTGGCTCGCCCAGGAATTTGCTCGTATGTCTACATCTCCCCCGATGCGAGTCTCTCGCGGAGTTGGAATAGTGCGAGGCGAACTGAATCGATTGTGTATGGATCGTCAGGGTGAGGTGGCCGACTTGGCCTTTGAAAGTATGGCCGCTCGTTTTGCACTCGTCCCCACTCCGCGTCGGCTTCGCGGACGAACTCCTCCAGGAGGGCCTCCGACGTAAGAATTCTTCGGATGTACTCCGCAAGGGCTGCGAGTGGCTGATCGTAGTCGCCATTGAGCAGACTTTCTCCGAGGTGGCGAAATAACACGCTTCTCAGCACACCTCCCGAGTCGACCAGGTGGCGACGCAGGTACTCGTCGATTTCGAGTTCTGCCTGGCGCTTGCGGGTGACCGGCGATCCGCCTTTCATGAAGTCGCCACCGGCCATTCGCCCGATGGCTTCGCTCAGCGAGAACTTGCGGTTCGTCCGGATTTCTCGTTCGATCTCCGCGTCTCTGTCCGCTGAATTCGTATCCGGGTTTTTGCTCATAATCGAGTCCTCGGCAGCCATGCCCATTATATGGGACGGAGGCGACCCGCACCTCGAAGGCCGCACTGCGAGCAGATAGGTAACCAGCAACGCCGCAGGGTCGATCTGGCGCTCCAGGCCGGATTCGTAAGCAGATGGCGCTGATTGTTACTAATGCGCCGAGCCCGAGCTTCGGGCCACGCCGTCCGGCTTGGTGGTGTACAAGCGGGCGCGCTATAGTCATGTCTCTCCGCAGCAAAGATGGGCTCAGGCTTGGCGTAGACCGGAGGCCGACGCCGCGCGGGCCGCCACTGCACCTTGTCCGGCGACACCAGGACCTACCTGGACCGGGAAGAGAGCAACTTCAGTGAGAAACCGGGAACTGAGTCGTTCGTCATGATGGGGGTGCGTCGACCGGTAAGCGCAGGAATGGAGGGCGGATGATTCCTTCACGTTGGAATAGACGGGTCAGGACGACGCGGCGGTCGCTGACCTCCGCGCGCGCGGCGGGACTTGCGATCGGGCTGTTTGCCGCGAGCGGGTGCGTCCTCGTAGCAGGTTGCGGACGCCAGCCATCACCAACCGCGCCCGATGTGAACCCCGGCGTGTCCTCCTCGCTGCCCGCCGGGCAAACCCACATTCGGGGCTCGGTCAGCGACACGGTCCGGCGCCCGCTTCCCGGCGCGCTCGTCGCCGTTCTGGACGGCCCGCTCGCCGGGACGACGAAACTGACGGACGCTGAGGGGAAATTCGAGCTGACAGGCACAGCCGCAGGTACGGCGACGCTCCGCGTGAGCCTGGACGGCTTCCAGACCAAGACGCAGTCAGTCTCGTGGAGAACGTCCACCGGCGGTGCCGGGGTCGATGGCTTCATCCAGCTGGACACGCTCGAGCCGCCGATCGGTCTTGACCCCGGGGACTACACGCTGACCATCGCGATCGACCTCGCGACCGCGGTCGGCCATCCCGGGATCCCGCAGGCCCCGTGCGCGGGGTTCCCCGTCAATCTCGCGTCGTTCACCTATCGGGTGCAGATTCTGGAGGGGACTTCCGGCCGCTACGTGCGCGCCGATAACCGCCCCCTTCATTATGAGGCGTTGTTCGGGTTCTCCGTCGCGGGACGGTTCGTCGGGTTCGAGATCGATCACGGAATCCCCGAGGATCTTCCTGGATTCCGCTTTTTGAACATAGGAGGCGCGGCTCCAACCAACGAGCCCCCTGTTGCCACTGGATCGTCGTTCTCGATTCCTTTCTACGGTGAGTTCCGGTACTGCGAGTTGAAGTCCGCACGCGGCATCTACAACGACTGCTCGCAAGTGCCCTCGGAGCAGATCGTCGACTACCATTCGTGCACGTCGGACCGCGCCAGGATGGTCTTCACGAGGCGCTGACGCGCAGGGTCGGCAGAACAGCCACGTTTCAAAGATTACATGCGATTGCGAAGCGGAAGAGATACGCCGATTTGAGCGGTGACTTCGTCGATGCCGAGGCGAGTACTGCGGCAAGGGGAGGTGGCGTCATTTATACGGGCGAGAGGGATCGCGAACGCGATAGGTCCCGCAAAACGCCGATCTGTTTATCAACCTAGACGGGATCGTGAGGAAGCGTCGAAGACTTCGCGAACGGCGCGCGCCAATCTTGGCAAGAAGCATCCGGCCGGCCCTTGAAAAATCAGGCTCATCGAGCCGAGCGAGTTGCGGACAGCGTCCGGTGCGGCCCGAACAACTGCAAAGTGTTGAGGATTGAACAATTGAAATTGCTGAGCTGGCTCCTCGGGCTGGATTCGAACCAGCAACCCTCCGGTTAACAGCCGGATGCTCTACCGTTGAGCTACCGAGGAACAGGGAGCGTGGAACCGCTCGTTCTCTAGGACGACGTGGCCGCCGTCAGGAGAACCCCAAGTTTAACGGATTGCCCGACACCCACGCAACCGTCCGCGGGCCTCGATGGCCCTCCCCCGTCCATTTTTGTTCGACATTCGTCCCTGTTATGCGTCGCCGCCGATACCTCGATAAGCGGTTTGAATTGGACGTTACCTTTCCCGCCACGTAAGCTACCCGCTTTCCAGCGACATCGGCAGGCGCCGTCATGCACCCGCATGCACGCCGCGAACACGCTACCAGGGGAGGAGACCCATGACGCAGGCCGTCCTGTTCGCAAAACGGGCGATCGCTTGGCCGCTTTGCATCGCCATTGCACTTTCCATCCTGTCGGGCACGGCGCTCGCGCAGGGGAGCGCCGGACAGATCTCCGGAACGATCCACGACGAGCAGTCAGGCGTGCTTCCCGGCGTCTCGATGACGTTCAAGAACCAGGCCACCGGCGTGTCACGCACACGTCAGCGACGAGGGCGAGGCCGCTATCGTGTTCGCCGCGCTGCCCCTCCGGCCGCTACACGCTGCGCGCCGAGCTGTCCGGGTTCGCCGTGCAGGAGGTCGTGGACATCATCATCACCATCGGCCTCGAGTTGCGGCAGGACATCACGCTCAAGGTCCAGGCGCTGGCCGAGAGCGTGACGGTGCGCGGCGAGTCGCCAGTCGTCGACACGACGAAGGCCGAGATTTCCGGCACGGTCACGCAGCGAGCAGATCGAGACGCTGCCGCTCAACTCGCGGAAGTACCTGTCGCTGGCGCTGCTCGTCCCCGGCACGACCGTCGACGCGACGCGGTCGTTCTTCGCCACGGTCAACGTCGGCGGATCGATGACCTTCAACGGCACCGGGAACGTCGTCGACGGCATGATCAACAACTGGGCGGAGGACGGCGAGCCGCGGCAGGATCTGCCGGAAGATGCCGTCCAGGAGTTCAAGGTCACCAACGCCGGCTACAAGGCGGAGTTCGGCCTGGCGACGGGCGGCGTCGTGCAGGTCGTGACCAAGTCCGGCACGAACAACCTTCGCGGCACGGCGTTCGAGTACTTCCGCAACAAGGCGCTCAACGCACGCGGTGTCTTCGAAGCCGTCAAGCCCGACTACCGCCGCGACCAGTTCGGCGGCAGCGTCGGCGGCCCGATCCTTCGAGGACAAGGTGCACTTCTTCGCGTCGTTCGAGCGCACCGACACCGAAGAGTTCTACACCGTTCGCACCGGGCAGCCGCAGTTCTATTCGGCTCGCTCGAGGGGACGTTCCCGCTGCCCTCGACGCGCGAACCTCTACTCGGGCCGCGTCGACTGGCAGTTGAACCAACGCACCAGTCGTGCGTTCGCCCGCTACCTCGGCGAAGGACGACAAGAAGACCTGTCAGGGCTGCGGCGGCATCGGCGCGTCGGGGCCGCGACGAAGACGTTCCGCGGCAATCGGTCGTCGCCGGCCACACGTGGCTGCGCGGCGCCCGACAGCTGAACGACTTCCGCTTCCAGTACGCGCTACGCCGCGTTCTACGGCTACCCGGGCGGCACCGAGCTGTGGAAGGAGACCGGCGCGTTCCCGCCGGAGCGCGTCGACGCGATCGACGCGTGCCTACAGCTTTCCCGTCGCTGACCTACGGCAACAACTACGACTACATCAGCCCGGAAAGCCGCTGGGGGTTCCGCGACACCTACGCGCTCAACTTCGGCGACCACAGCATCAAGTTCGGCGGCGAGTACAACTACATGCCCTACGTCTCGGAGAGCGCCGGCAACTCGCCGAGTCCGGCACCTACTCGTTCATCGCGCGATCAGTACTTCGATCCGAACGATCCCGGCGTCGATCGCGGCGCTGACCGGCGCCGCCGACGTTCAGCGCGTCGACGCCGAACACGACCAGCCATCCGACGAAGTACTACGTCGGCTTCGTCCAGGACGACTGGCGCGTGCTGCCCAACGTCACCGTGAACCTGGGGCTGCGCTACGAGCGCCTGTACGGGCCGGCCAACGAGGATCTCGACGCCGAACAGCTTCCCGGTGACGCTGCCGTACGTCGACGTCCGCGTGCGCGGCGACAAGAACAACTTCGGCCCGCGGCACCGGCGTCGCCTGGGACCTGTTCGGCAACAGCAAGCACGGTGCTGCGCGCCGGCTACGGCAAGTTCTTCGGCCACATCCGCCTGCTCGGCACGCTCGGCGAGTTCCGCAACTTCAAGCAGTTCTCGATCAACATCTCGCAACCCGGCGTACCCGGATCCCTACCAGGGCCGCGACCCCGCTGGAGTTCATCGTCACGTCGCAGGCGCCGAACATCACCGTCGTCGCGAACGACATGATCCAGCCGGCCGCGAATCAGTTCACCGGCGGCGTGTCGACGTCGCTGCCCTTCGAACATGGGCCTTCACGTCGACTACGTCTACAACCGCGCCAAGGGCGACTACAAGACGCTCAACATCAACTTCCGCGATCCGGTGACCTGCGTCCGCCCGCTGCCGCAGTACAGCCGCATCGATCAGATCCGGCCTGACGCCGACCTCAAGTACCAGGCGCTCTACATCAAGGCCGAGAAGCGCTACAGCCACAGCAGTCAGTTCCTGGTGTCGTACACCTTCACCGACAGCGACGACAACAACCCGATGGGCCGCTACCTCGACATGTTCGACCTCGGCCTCGACTACGGGCCGTCGGGCGGCGAGCGCCGGCACGCCATCGTCGCCAGCGGCTCGGTGCTGCTGCCGTGGGACATCACGATCGGAGCGCTGTATGTACGCTACCGCAGCGCAGCTGCCGTGGTCGGCGACCGCCGGGCGCGACCTGAACGGCGACACGCTTCAACACCGATCTCGTGCCGGGCACGACGCAGAAACTCGGGATCGCGCAATCTGAACCTCGACGGCGGTCAACGCCTATCGCACGCTCAACGGTCTGGCGGCGATCTCCGAAGCCGACATCGACAGCTCGCGCATCAGCATCATGGACGTGCGCGTCAGCAAAGCGATCCGCTTCGGCGAGCGCAAGATGGATCTCCTGGCGCAGGCGTTCAACGTCCTCAACACGACGAACCTGCAGGCGCAGTTCGGCGCGCGGACGCGTCGGGAATGCGCTCTCGAACACGTTCGGCCGCATCACCAGCGCGCGGCCGTCACGCCAGATCGAGCTGGCCGTCCGCGCGGTGTGGTGATGCGCGAGGCAACGCGAATCGGTCGCAGGTTGAGCAGCATCGCTGAGTGCGCGGTTGCTTCGTCGAGCGTCTCGAGGCATTGGGTCGCGCTCGGATCGTGCATGGCAGCTCGCCGGCATGCTCGGGAGTGCACGCCGGCAGCACCGACGCGGCGGCAGCTGCGAGCGGCTGACGGCAACGACAGCGCCGGCGCCCGCGCCGCCGCCGATCCCGGCCCGCTCGACGTCACCGAACATCGAGTCGATCGACTGCCTTCTACCTCCGCATCGGCCGGCGACCCGCAGCTGTCGCCCGACGGCACGCGGGTTGTGTTCACGGTCCAGTACAGCGATCGCATCGGCGCGCCCTACACGCGGATCTGGATCGGCGGACCTCGGCGCCGGAATAGCGCGAAACCGTGGGGCGAAGGCGAGGGGCAGGAAGGCAGCGCGCCGCGCTGGTCGCCCGACGGCAAGCGCATTGCGTTCTCAGGGCAAGACAGGCGACGGCAAGAGCGGCATCGTCATCGCCAACGCCGATGGCAGCGGCGTCGAGCCGCTGGCCGAAGTGAGCGGCATCGAACCATCCGCTGCCGCAGGTCGGCGAACGCCTCGCGTGGTCGCCGGACGGAACGAAGATCGCGTTCGTCTCAGCGACTGCCCGGGCCCGAGCCGCGCGATGGAAGCCGATCCAATCGTCATCACGCGCTACTGGTATCGTCCGGCGTCGGGCTACGGCGGGCGCTTCAGCGACAACCGGCGGCTGCATCTGTTCGTCGCCGACGTCGCGAGCAAGCAGGTACGCAACTGACCGACGGCACCAACTACGAGCACTCGATCGACTGGTCGCCGGACGGCAAGCAGCTCGTCTTCCTCTCGAACCACGAGCCCGATCCCGACTTCTTCTTCAACTACGACATCTTCACGATCGACGTCGCCTCGAAGGCGGTGAAGCGGCTGACCGAGACGAAGAACAACGAGTATCGGCCCCGACGTGGTCGCCGGATGGCAGGCAGATCGCCTATTCGGGCCTCAAACGACTGATCACATCGTCTGAGACGAACATGGAGGACACGCACGTCTGGACGCTCGACGTCGCCATCGGGTGCGCGACCGAGCTTGGTGCGCAGATCGACAACCGCCAGGGCCGTCCGCAGTGGTCGCCCGACGGCAAGTCGCTGTACTTCACGGTGCAGTCACGCGGCAGCGTCGGCCTCTATCGCCTGCCCGCCACCGGCGGCGCGGCCGAACGCGTCGGACCGGCGCTCGATACCCGCGGCAGCGTCGGCGCGTTTGCCGTCGCGAAGGACGGTCGGGTCGTCGCCGCGATGACGACGCCGTCTGCGCCGGCAGAGCTCTTCGTGCCAGCGTCCCGGCAGCGGCAGCTTCGCGCCGTTGACGTCGCTGAACAAGGACCTGCTGCGGAAAGAAGAAGGTGGCGGAGGTCGAGGCCTTTACGTTCCGCAGCTTCGATGGCCGCGAGGTCGAGGCGTTCCTGACGAAGCCGGCAAATCTCGACGCCATCGCCGACGCCCGCCATCCGATGATCGTGATGATCCACGGCGGCCCGCACTCGCAGCAGGGTCCTGGCTTCGTGCACAAGGCGCAGACCTATGCCGGCGCACGGCTGGGCGGCGCTGATGGTGAACTACCGCGGCTCGACCGGCTACGGGCAGGCGCACTCGAACGCCATCGCGCGCGACCAGAATGGAGCAGAGGCGAGGGACGTCCTGGCGGCGGTCGACGCCGCGCTCCAGAAGTATCCGTGGATCGACGGCGAGCGGCTCGGCGTCGAGGGCGGCAGCTACGGCGGCCAGCTCACGAACTGGATCATCACGCAGACGCCGCGCTTCAAGGCGGCGGTGCCGTGGGCGAGCATCTCCAATCTCGTGAGCCAGAACTACATGTCGGTCTACCACGACTACCTGGAGCAGGAGTACGACGGCAAGCCGCACACCGGCGGCATCATGGACATGCTCTGGCAGCGCTCCGCGATCCGCTTCGTCCACCAGGTGAAGACGCCGGTGATGCTCTCGCACGGCGACAACGATCTCCTCGTCAACCCCGCCGAGATCGAGAAGTACTTCATCGCCTTGCGCGACGTCGGCGTCGAAACGCTGATGCTGCGCTATCCGCGCGAAGGACACGGCATGCGCGAGACGCAGCACGTCGCCGACTTCCTCGATCGCTCGATGGCGTGGTACGACAAGCACTTCAAGGGATCGGCAAAGATGACGAACTGACGAAGCCCGGAACACGCAGCACGCCTGTGCGATGTACCATCGCACAGGCATGCTCCTGTCGATCGTCGCCGGCGCCATCCTCTTCTTCACTTACCTCGTCCTGGCTCTCGGCCGCGCACCGTTCCTCAAGATCGATCGCACGGGCGCCGCCATCGTTGGCGCGGCGCTGATGATCGCCACCGGCGTCACCTCGCTCGACGATGCCTACAGGCATGTCGACTTCCGCACCCTGGTGCTGCTCTTCGGCATGATGGTGCTCATCGCGCACTTGCGCATGGCGCGATTCTTCGACGCAACGGCGCAGGTCATCGGCAACCACATCCGCCACCCGGCGCTGCTGCTGGTCGCGGTCGTTTTCGCCAGCGGCATCCTCTCGGCGCTGTTCGTCAACGACACCATCTGCCTGGTGTTCACGCCCGTCCTGATAGAACTGGCGCGCGCACGAGGGCACAAGCCATTGCCTTACCTGCTGGCGCTGGCGACAGGCGCGAATATCGGCAGCGTCGCCACGATTACCGGCAATCCCCAGAACATGCTCATCGCGAGCCTGTCGCAGATCCGATACGGCCCGTTCCTGGCGGCACTCGGACCGGTCGCGCTCTTCGGATTGGCTCTCGACGCCCTCGTCCTGACGTTCATCTTCCGGCACGAACTTCGGCCCGGCCCTCTCGAGACCGTCACCGCCCGCCAGCACCCCGTGCACCGGATGATGATGGCAAAAGGCCTGATCGTGACGGCCGGCGTGCTCGCCGGTTTTCTCCTCGGCTGGGATCCGGCGGTCGTCGCCGCCGTTGCCGCGGCGGCGCTCCTCATCACCCGCCGCGTCAACCCGCACAAGATTTACCGCCAGATCGACTGGGATCTGCTCGTGCTGTTCATCGGTCTCTTCGTGGTGATCGGGAGCGTCGAGCGCATCGGCCTGGCCCAGCGGCTCTTCGACGTGCTGGCGCCAATCGGGCTCCACACCATAGCCGGCCTGACGGTGGTCACGACCGTTGTCGGCAATGTCATCAGCAACGTGCCCGCGGTGATGCTGCTGTCGCGACTCGTGCCGCAACTGCCCGATCCGGGAACGTCGTGGCTGACGCTGGCCATGTCGAGCACCCTTTCTGGGAACCTGACGCTCGTCGGCTCAATCGCCAACCTGATCGTCCTCGAGCGGGCGCGCAAGCAGGGTGTGGAGATCTCTTTCTGGCAATACTGCCGGGTGGGCGTGCCAGTGACGCTCGCCACGCTTCTCTTCGGCGCCTTTTGGCTGGCATGGCGCCTATAATTGGCGGCATGAAGAACATCACTCTCTGGACGCTCGCCAACCGGCGGGAGTTGCCACGCTCGGCGTAGCCGTCGCGATCGCCACCGCCAGCTGTTCGCGCACCCCGGAATCTGCGGCAGCGCCACCGGCGGCGCAGCCGCTGCGCAGCCGGCGGGAACGCCTCCGCCAGCACACCGGCTGCACGCCGTCGAGCGCGACGCGGCCACACCTGGCATGCAACGCGGCACGTCGAGCGCGCAGCGCCCAGGCAACGACCGTCGGGCTGCAACTGCGGCGTCAGCAGCCAAACCTGCGGTGAAGCCGCCGCCGCCTCCTTCGCCACCGCCACCTCCGCCGCCACCTCCCAAGGTCTACACGCTGAGGGAAGGCCGCGCCATCGACGCTTATACGACGACGACACTGTCGACGAAGACCAATACGACCGGTGAACGATTCACCGCGACGCTCGCCGAATCGATCGTCGACGACGGATGGGTCGTCGCCAGGAAGGGCGCGCGCGTCGAGGGGCTCATCACGGATTCCGATCCGGGAGAGCGCGTCAAGGGTCTGGCATCGTTGTCGGTCACGCTCGACTCTCTGACGCTCGCGGACGGCCGCACGGTCCGCCTCTCCGCGTCGCAGTTCACGCACGAGGCCAAGTCGACGAAAGGCAAGGATGCGAAGAAGATTGGCATCGGTGCCGGCGTCGGCACGGCCATTGGTGCAATTGCTGGTGGCGGCAAAGGCGCCGCGATCGGCGCCGCGGTCGGTGGCGGCGCGGGCGCGGGCGCGGTGCTCGCGACGCGCGGCGATCCCGCGGTCCTCCCGGCCGAAACGCGCGTGCGGGTCACGATGCGCGTGCCGGTGACGATCACCGAGCAGAAGAAGTAGAGCGGGGCCCGGCTAAAGCCGGACGCTACGCGCAGATGGCCGCTACGACGTGCCGGCGGCGGCGTTCTCCGCGTCCATTTCCTTGATGAAGGTGTCGGCTTCCTTGATCGACTGCTCAAGCTCGACGATCAGGGAGTCGACATCGCCGCGGATGGTCTTCCTTGGCCTCGTCCTGGGACTGGCGCGCGTCGCGCACCCGCTTGACGAGAATGTCGCGCTTCTCGACGCCAAAGCGCTTCATCGCCTTGTAGTACATCATGTCGCAGCCGGTGCTGAAGGCAGCAGCCAGGCAGACCGTCAGCGACATGATGACAAGCGTTCGCGCTCTAGCAGGTGTCGCATGGCGCGAAAAGGGTGACATGGCAGCGCCAGTACTCGCCCCTTACTTGGCCTCGGCCTCCAGCTCGATCTGCATCGTGCCGCGGAGCGCGTTCGAGATCGGGCAGCCGGCTTCCGCCTGCTTGGCGACTTCGCCGAACTCCGACTTCTCGATGCCCTGGAGGCCTTCGACGACCACCTTCAGCTTCGATGTCGTGAGCTTGATGCCCGACTCGCTCTTGTCGGCGATGACCGTCGCGGTAACGTTGGTCTTGGCGATCGAACCGCCCTTGCGGCCCACCGTAGCGTTGAGCGCCATGGCGTAGCACGAGGCGTGCGCAGCCGCGACGAGCTCTTCCGGGCTCGTCACGCCGTTGGAGTCGCCGATACGCGACGGGAAGCTCACCGGGAGCGTGAACGCGCCGCTGCCGGCTTTCGCCTGGCCCTTCCCCTCCATGATCAATCCAGCCCAATCTACCGTCACCGTGCGAGAGAACGTTGCCATCTGGAAGTCTCCTGAGTTGAAAATCGTTCGCGGATCCAAAGATCGGCGCTACGGGTGTCTATGTTCGCGGATCGGAAGATCCGCGCTGCGGGCGTCTATTTTTTGCCCTTCGCGGTAACCATCAGCTGGACTACCACGCCCACCAATCCCAGCGCCACCCAGGCGAAGATCACCCAGCGCTGGCCGGGTGCGGGATTCATCGGGTACGCCAGCCACACGTTGTTGCGCGCGGCGGCCTCTACTGCGAGTTTATCTCCCATCAACGCCGTCGCGCCGACAATCGTCGTCCATGCGCCGCCGAAGCTCGTCGCCGCGATGATCACATATCGCTGTAACGCCAGCGCCGCCAGCGCGCCGGCAATCGCAAAGAGGATCACGATGACGATGTGCGGCTCGCGGCCGAGCGATGCCCAGATGAGGTTCGCGACAAGCGCGCCGGCACCGGCCCCGATGAGCGCGACACCGACGAAGTAGGCGGCGACGAGAATCAGCGCGCCGATGATGCCGCCGACGATGGCCGCACCGATCATCCAGACTGTCTGGTCGGTGGCCATCACCGAACTGGCGAGCAGCGCACCGAGCACGAAGCCGAAGAATCCGAGCACGACGCGGAAGACGCGGTAGCCGGCAAAGCAGGACATCAGGCCGCCGAGGACCAGAATGATCGCTGCAGGCGTCTGCAAGGACGCTGGAAGCATAGCCGCCGATTATATGATGACGGCGTGCCACTCGAATCCGAGTCTCCCGGCGGCGGACGACGCCGCTCGAAGCTCTCCGGCATCGTCGCGGCCGTTCTCGGGTTGGCGCTCTTCGCCTGGTCGGTGCGGCAGGTGGGTCCTGAGGAGGTCTGGGCCGGGCTGATTCAGGTCGGCTGGGGCTTCACGATCATCATCGCGCTTGCCGGCCTGCGCTTCGCGATGCGTGCCGTCGCGTGGCGCATTTGTCTCGAGCCGCCGCACGTGTTGCCGTTCGCCACGAGTTTTGCCGCCGTCCTTGCCGGCGACGCGCTCGGCAACCTGACGCCGCTCGGACTCTTCGCCAGCGAGCCGGCCAAGGCCGCCTTCGTGCGCGATCGTGTCGCGCTTGGCCCTGCGGTCACGGCCCTCGCGATTGAAAACATCTTCTACACGCTGTCGGCAGCGGCGATGATCGGCGCTTCGACGGCGGCGCTGATTCTCACCTTCGACCCGCCCGGACCGCTGCGCCACGCCGCCTGGATTTCCCTCGCCGCGATTGCCGCCGGCTTTGTCGGCACGGCGGTCATGCTGTGGCAGCGTCCGGCCGTCGTTACGCGGCTCCTGACGCGGATCGTACCCAGGACGTCCCAGCTGCAGGACCGCGTCGGCCAGCTCCACGCCCTCGAGGAGGAGATCTACACGTTCGTGATTCGGCGGCGAGCGGCCGTGCTGCCGATCGTCCTCAGCGAGGCGATGTTCCACGCCCTTGGCGTCGCCGAAGTCTACGTGACGTGGTGGCTGATCCAGGGAGCGGCGCCGACGCTGCTGACGGCGTTTATCTTCGAGGGCGTGAATCGCGTGGTGCAGGTGCTCTTCAAGTTCGTTCCGCTGCGCACCGGCGTCGACGAGGTGACGACCGGCACCATCACCGACATGCTCGGTTTCGGCGGCGCGCTGGGGACGACGCTGGCGATCGTGCGGAAGGTCCGCACGATCGTCTGGGTGCTCGTCGGGACGACGCTGCTCGTGCGGCGGACGCTACGCCTTCGCCGGTAGGGCGTCCGGAACCCCGGCCTCCCCCGTGCGCTGCACATAGATCCGGCCGACCTGCCAGGCGAGCACGAGCCATACAAGGACGAGCACGGCGTTGACGGCAGCAAACTGCCGGGCAGAAAGCTGCATGATGTTGGTGCCGAAGAACACCAGCGCCGCCGACAACACGTCGCCCATGCGCACGAAGAACGAGTCGATCGCCTGCTTGGCGCTGAACTTCTCCTCATAGGTACACGGCAGGAAGAGCATGTTGCGCACGGTGTTGTTCAGCGAGTAGTCGGTCGGAGTTCTCGGCGACCTTGGCCGACATGACCGCCGTCAACGTCGGGATGAAGATGATGACGTTGTAGGCGCCGAGCGCGATGAACGGCAGGACCATGACCGCCCAGCCGATGCCGAACCACTTCACGATGCGCGACACCAGGAACAACTGCATCAGCAGACTGAGGATGTTCACGTAGGTGAAATACTTCGAGTAAAAATCGCCGATGATCTGCCCTTCGGTCAGGCCGCTGGCGCCGGCAGCCAGCAGCTGCTCGGCGTTCTGCTTGACGATGTTCGACAGGATGTACTCGCCGGTCGTGTTCACCCAGTTGGCCAGCATCAGCATGATGGCCATGAGGATCAGGTAGCGTGTCTTGAAGACCAGCTGAACGACTGCGAATGACTGGCCTTTGTCGCCGTCTTCGACGCCGAGACCTGCTTGGTGTGCGACTGGATGCGCTTGCGCTCGCGGTGATCGACGTAGTTGGTGAGCAGCACCTGCGCGCCGAGCACTGCCGCGCCGAGCAGCAGCAACTGGTTGATGCCGACCGGCTCGATGAGG
Source organism: uncultured Acidobacteriota bacterium (assembly GCA_963830815.1). Lineage (GTDB taxonomy): Bacteria > Acidobacteriota > Vicinamibacteria > Vicinamibacterales > 2-12-FULL-66-21 > DATBJJ01. The sequence goes on from CAWHNN010000030.1 coordinate 37,632, forward strand.
ACATCGGCGATCCGTGAGCCGGCCACCGCGCCGAGCGACGCGCCGAATCCGACGATCGCGAAGAGCCGCTCGCCCTTCGTACTTCGTCATAGATGACGTTGGCGAACGACCAGAACTGCGCCACGATCATCAGGCTGAAGACGCCGATCCAGATGAAGAACGGGATTCCCAGCGGCACGCCGGCCTTGGCGAGGAAGTAGAAGACGATCAGGCAGCCCGTGAAGAAGGCGGTCACGGTGTTGATGAGGCGCATCCGCGGCGGCTCGCGACGAGCTTGCCCGTAGAAGGGCACGATGAATGCCAGCGCGACGACCTGGCCGGCAGCCATGTAGGTCTTCAACTCCGCGGAACCCTCGCTCAAGAATCAGCGCTTCGCGAACCGGCTTGAGGATGTAATAGGCCGTCAGGATCAGAAAGACATTCAGGGCCAGCAGGATGGCCGTGAGGCCCTCGCCGCTGTGCACGTCGGCGAAGATCCCGAGAAAACGATCGAGCGCCGACCGGGGTCGTGTATCTGTGGTTGCCATTCAGCCCTAGTTCTCCTCGAGTCGCCCTGTCGGCGCACTCAGTCCTTCGTCCAATGCAGAACATTCCGGATGATAGACCAGCGCGGCTGTTTCGGCGCGGCGTCCTGCCCGAGTACCCAGTATCTATAAAGGGAGTCTACAGTTCCGTCTTTTTTCTTCAGTTCAATCCAGGTGTTCACGAACGTCGCAAACGCCTGATCCTGCTGGCCAATCGCATAGGCGAGCGGCACCTTGACCGGATTGGGCTCCGGAATGACGACCGAAAAGTTCGGGTACATCAGCGTCCACGCTGAACCGCGCTCGGCCGGGAACACCATCGCATCGAGCCCGTTGCGCTCATGATCCCTGAAGAAGTCCAGAGGACTGTCAATGACCTTCACGTCGGCCGCTGGCAGACGCTCGTTCACCTTCTGGATGTAGTACGGCACGCCCTGGATTCCGAGCCGCACGCCGGTCAGCTTCGCGAGCTGCGGCCACGACGCATAGTCTCCGCGGGCGCTGTCGGGAACGATGAACGCCATCGTCTCGTCGACGTAGTCATTGGAAAAGACCATCTGGCTGGCGCGCATGGTCGTGATCGCGACGCCCGACATCAGGATGTCGCAGTCACCGATGTTCACTTGCTCGACCATGCGCTCGCGATCGATGGGCACGAACTCGAGCGGCACGTTGAGCTCCGCCGCGAGATGGTACGCCAGCTCCACGTCCAGGCCGACGAGCTCGTCGGCGGCGTTGAAAAACGCATAGGGCAGCGAGTCGCGCATGTAGCCGACCCTGAGCGCGCCGCGCCGCTTGATGAGGCTGAGGATCGCGCCGCGTTCCGGCGCCGGACGACGTCGCGATGGGCACGCGGTGCACCGTCGCCGGAGTCGTCTGCCGCTTGAGGTGCATCGCCGCGAGCACCTTGTCCTTCGTGTATTCCTGGTGGAAGACGCGGCCAAAGACGACGCGCGTGCCGCCGATGACGGCGACCGTCAGAACCGCGGTGATCACGAGGTAGCGGACGATGCGCGCGCGTTCGAAGCGCAGCAGCCCGGTCATCGCGCAGGTGCTGAGCAGGGCCACCGCCAGCGTATGCATCGCCGCGACCAGGGTGCCAAAACGGGAGTTGATGACGCTGCTGGCGACGAAGAGCTGAAACGTGTCGGCCGGGACGTGGAACAGGTCGAGCAGAAACGGTACGGCGGAGTTGAGGCTGCCGAAGAACGTCACGAGGCCGGTCAGCGCCAGGCGCGGATAGTGCAAGGACCGGGCACTGGCGAGTCGGAGAACCAGCCCGCGAACAGGATGAAGCTGATGGACAGGAGCTTGCCGGTGTGTGGAAAGTTGAAGGACGCCGGGACGATGACGTCCGGCAGCGCGACTTCCTCGCCCGCGGCGCCTGCGCGCTCGACCAGCGTCCGGCTCGACTCGATGAGCACCGGCAAGACGATGAAGAGATCGCCGGCGACGAACGCGGTAATGAGCGCGTCGCGCGTCAAGCGCGAAGAGTCGCGCGCCCTGATCGGCGTCACCGCCGCCACCATGCCGGCAGCACCCAGAGGCGACGAGGAGCGATACGCCAACGTAGGCGACGAGAAACACCTGCAGCCTGCCGAACTGATCGAGGCTGAGCGTTCCCGCAGCGACTCGCCGCAATGGCGAAGAGACCGTACGGCGTCAACTGGACGATGAAGCGGGTGGCGCGCGAGACAGGGCGACGCGAGCAACGCGCAAGACGTCGAGCAGGACCGGCTTGCGATCGGTGCCGATGAGAGCCACGCCGAGAACGATTGAGAACAGCACGACTGCCGGCACGACGTTGTTCGCCAGCGAATAGAACGGGTTCGACGGGATGTAGAGGTCGACGAGGTCGAAGTCGCGGCCGCTGTTCGAGCAGCGTCGTGCTGAAGAACGACGCCGTCTGCACGTGCGGAAAGGTGACGGAACCAGGAGGGCGTAGGCCAGCCCGACGATCCACAGCGTGACGAGCACGGCGCCGGCGCGATAGCCGAGACGCCGGGCTTCGGCCAGCGACAGCGATCCGAGACTCTCGACGATCGAAACCGTGACATAGGGCAGCACGGTCATCTGGAGCAGCTTGACGAAGCCTTCCGCCGCCCACTCGAGTGCCAGCGCCCGCTCGCCGAGAAAGACGCCGGTCAGGATGCCGAGCGTCAGGCCGACGAGGATCTTCTGCGAAAAAGTCAGGGACACGGCGATGCCCAGAGTCTATCCCAGGGGCACGATAGTCCAGCGACTCTAGACTTCGCGCCTGCCCTCCATCGCCTTGTGCATGGTGACCTCGTCGGCATAGTCGAGGTCGCTGCCGACAGGCACGCCCATGGCGATGCGTGTGACGCGAACGCCGAGCGGCTTGAGCAGCTTGGCGAGATAGATGGCCGTCGCTTCACCCTCGACATTCGGGTTGGTGGCGAGGATGACTTCTTCGACGCCGCCGCTCCGACGCGCGTCAGCAGGCCCCTGATCTTCAGATCGTCGGGACCGACGCCATGCAGCGGCGAGAGCGCGCCCATCAGCACGTGATAGACGCCCTTGAAGTCGCGCGTCTTCTCGATGGCGTTGACGTTCTCAGGCTCTTCGACGACGCAGATGAGGCGATGGTCGCGGCTCGGGGTGCGTGCAGTAGTAGCAGGGATCGGTATCGGTGATGTTGCTGCAGACCGAGCAGTACGTGACTCGATCCTTGACCTCGCGCATGGCTTCAGCGAGACGCTCGACATCCTCGCGCGGCGTTTTGAGCACGTGGAACGCGAGCCGTTGCGCACTCTTGGCGCCGATACCGGGCAGACGCTGGAGCTGTTCGATGAGTCTCGTCAGCGGATCGGGACGCGACATTAAAACATGCCGGGAATCTTCAGCCCGCCCATCATCCCGCCCATCTGTTGCTGCATCGCCTCGTCTGCCTTGCGCTGCGCGTCGTTGATTGCCGCCATGATCAGATCCTGCAGCATCTCGACGTCGTCCTTGGAGACGGCCTCCGGATCGAGCTTCAGCGACTGCAGCTGTTTGGCGCCGTTCATCACGACCGTCACCATCCCGCCGCCCGCCGTTGCCTCGACGCGCAGCTCGCTCATCTGCTTCTGCAGGCGATCCTGCATCTGCTGCGCCTGCTTCATCATTTGTTGGATGTTCATTCGTCGTCCAGGTCAGGGGTTCAGATTTCTTCTACTTCTTTGATGTCCGTTCGGAAGACGTCGAGCATCGCCTGGACGCCGGTGTCGGCCATCGCCTTCTGCTTCAGCGCCGATTGCGCATCGCCGTCGGCGCCGCCGGCGCCACGGGCGGCTGCGGCGGCCTTGCCGGGCGCCGGTCCCGGACCTTCGACGCCACCGACCGTGATCTTACGGCCGGCGAGTCGCGTCACGACGTCTTCCAGCCACGGGCGGCTCTGTTCGAGTTGCACGCGGAGCGCGCCCTGGCCCGGCGCGAAGGCAAGGACGAGGCGATCGCCTTCGATCTCGATCTTCTGCGCCTGCGCGATGACGGTGCCGTAGAAGAACTTCTTCGTCTTCTTGAGCTCTTCGAGCAGCGCTGCCTTGAGCGCTGCAGCGTCGGCCGCCTCGGGTCGCGCCGCGGCAGCCGCAGGTTCTACGGGCGCGGCAACAGCGGAGCAGCGGGAGCGGCGGCAGGTACCGGTGCCGGTTCCGCCTTCGCGACGGTCGCGTCGGCACGCCTGGCCTCGACGGCGCGCACGGTCGCGGCATTCGACACGGCCGGCTTCGCTGCGGGACGAGGCGGCGGCGCAGCAGCGACAGGACGTGCCGGCGCCGCGGGCGTGGGACGGGGAGCCACACTGACGCCCTTTTCCAGTCCGTTGATGATGTCGCCGAGCGGCACGAGCCGTCGCAGGTGAATCCAGCGCAGCAGCGCCAGCTCGAGATGGTAGCGGGGCTGCGTCGAACCGCGGATGTCGTAGTCGGCCTTCGTCAGGACGTCGAACGCCCGCATCAAATCTTCGCTGGAGAAGAGCGCCGCCAGCGCGCGCAGACGATCGCGCTCGCTCTCGGCGGCAATCTCCGGGTCTTCGAGCCGGGAGGAGTCGAGCCCGATGAGCAGCAGGTCACGAGACAACCGCGACAGCTCGCGGATGACATGACGCATGTCGTAGCCGGACTCGACGGCACTGGCCGCGAGCGCGAACGTCGCGGCGCTGTCCTCGCGCGCGACGGCCTCGGCAATGTCCATCAGGAGGTCGCGGCGGACGAGCCCGAGGACGGTCGTCACATCGTCAGCGGTGATGCTCTTGCCGGCGAACGCGATGACCTGGTCGAACGCGCTCTGCGCGTCGCGCATGCTGCCGTCGCCGGAGCGCGCCAGCAGCGTCAGCGCGCCGTCGTCGATGACAATGCCTTCGGCAGCGGCGATCGCCTGCAGCTGATCGCCAATCTGCTTGACGCCAATCGATTTGAGCTCGAAGACCTGGGAGCGCGACTGAATCGTCGGCGGCACCTTCTCCAGCTCGGTCGTCGCCATCATGAAGACAACGTGCGGCGGCGGCTCTTCGATTGACTTCAGGAGCGCGTCGAAGGAGTTGTTCGAGAGCCGGTGGACTTCGTCGATGATGAAAATCTTGTAGCGATCGCGGACCGGCGCGATGCCGAGGCCGGTGATGATGATGTCGCGGACCTTTTCGACCTGCGGTATTGGTCGCGGCGTCGATCTCGAGGACGTCCATGTCGCGGCCCTGAGCGATCTCGACGCAGGCGTCGCAGACTCCGCACGGATCCGACGTCGGCCCCTGGATGCAGTTCAGCGCGCGCGCGAGAATCCGCGCCGTCGTGGTCTTGCCGACGCCGCGCGGCCCGGCGAAGACAAACGACTGGGCGATCCGCTGCGCCGCAATCGCGTTGCGGAGCGTCTGGGTGACGCCGCGCTGGCCGATGACGTCATCGAACCGCTGCGGCCGCCATTTGCGGGCGATTACCTGGAAGGAGGACACTGGCAATGCTGAATGCTGAATGTTGAATGCTGAATGAATGCTGAACGTTGAATGTCTGAATCCTGAACTTTACTTCAGCATTCAGCATTCAGCACTCAGCATTGCCCAAAGCGCCCCACCGCGGCCCGGAGAAGCCTGCGGCACAGGTCAGTGACTGCTTAGCGCTGCTGCCTTCCGGCCCTGACGCGGTTCGCAGGCTGAAATTGCACAGGTTCCGGACCGCGGTGCGATGCTCCGGGCCGTCAGCCACCGTGTGGTGACACGGGATTCATCAGTGTACCTTCCTGCCGCATGGAGGGGCAAGCGCTCGCCCTCTCCAGTGGGTTCCGAATCCCGGCGTTGACGCTTCGCGCCGCACCTATTGATGTGCTTTCGCTCTACAGCTTGGATCACGGCTTGCAGATGGGTTGCGCGATGGCCAAAGACGTCGTCCGAGTGGCAGCCGTTGGCGATCTTCACTGCACGAGGACTTCGCAGGGCGCCTTTCAACCGCTCTTCTCCCAGATCGCCGACGCCGCGGATCTGCTGCTCCTTTCCGGTGACCTGACCGACCACGGGCTGCCCGAGGAGGCCAAGGTCCTCGCCCACGAGCTCGCAACCCTCCGCATGCCGACCGTCGCCGTGTTCGGCAATCACGACTTCGAATCCGGACAGATGGACGAGGTGCGTCACATTTTCATGGGTGCCGGCGTCACCATGCTCGACGGCGAGGCGTGCGAAGTACTGAAGATAGGCATCGCCGGGGTCAAGGGGTTCGCCGGGGGCTTCGGCAAGCGCGCGCTGGGGCCGTGGGGCGAGCCGATGATCAAGCAGTTCGTTCACGAGGCGGTCAACGAAGCGCTCAAGCTCGAAGCCGCCCTCGCGCGGCTGCGCACTCGCCAGATCGTCGCGCTCATGCACTACTCGCCGATACAGCAGACGGTCGAAGGAGAACCGCCGGAGATTTTCGCGTTCGTCGGCTCCAGCCGGCTCGAGGAGCCGCTCAACCGCTACCCCGTGACCGTCGCATTCCACGGCCACGCGCATCGCGGCCAGCCCGAAGGCGTGACCGCGCGCAATGTTCCCGTCTACAACGTCTCGATGCCGCTGCTGACGCGCACGTTTCCGGATCGTCCCGCGTTCCGCGTCATGACGCTTCCCGTTGACGGACCGGGCCCCGCCTGATCGTCAGCGACTGGAGAGAGCCATGGTGACCACTGACTCCCCCATCGTCGGCGATCCGCTCGCGACGTTTTACATGGCGGCGCTCGATCTTCTCGAAGCCAGCCGCGTCCCCTTTTTAGTCGGCGGGACGTTCGCGTATGCGCGCTACACGGGGATCGACCGCGAGACGAAAGATCTCGACATCTTCGTGCGCCCGGAGGACGTCGAGCGGGCGCGGCATATCTTCGAGGCGGCGGGCTACCAGACCGACCTGCCGTTCCCGCACTGGCTCGCCAAGGTCAAGCAGGGCGAGTACGTGATGGACCTGATCTTCAGCTCCGGCAACGGCGTCGCCCGTGTGGACGACGAGTGGTTCGCGCACGCGGCCGAAAGTGAAGTGCTCGGACGCCGGCTGCAGCTCTGTCCGATCGAAGAGATCCTCTGGTCGAAGGCTTTCGTGCAGGAACGGGAGCGCTTCGACGGCGGCGATGTCCTTCACCTGCTGCGCGAGGCTGGACGCGACATCAATTGGGCGCGGCTCCTCGCCCGTTTCGGGGACTACTGGCCGGTGCTGCTCGGGCACCTTGTCACATTCCACTTCGCCTATCCCGATCGACGCGACAGCATACCGTCGGGACTCGTCAGCGATCTCGCAGCGCGCCTCGTCGCGCAGCCCAACGAGCCGGGCAACCACGTGTGCTACGGCACGCTGCTCTCGCGTGAGCAATTCCTTCCCGACGTCGAGCAACTCGGATACGAGGATGCGCGGCTCGAGCCGCGAGGCAACATGAGCCGGGAAGAGCTGCGCGTGTGGTCCGAGGCGATCGGAAGATAGCAATGCTGAATGTCGAGTGCTGAATGCTGAACGAATGCCGTAGAGGCCAATCGAATCATTCACAATTCATTCAGCACTCAGCATTCAGCACTCAGCATTGCCACTACTCCCGCAGCGCTGTCAGCGGATCGACCGATGCCGCGCGGCGTGCGGGGACGATGCACGCGAGGAGCGCTGCGACGATCAGCGCCAGAGCGACCGCGCTGAACGCGATCGGATCGATGGCGCCGACACCAAACCACATGCCCTGCATCGCGCGGCCGACGAAGTAGGCGCCGATCGAAGCCGAGTGCGACGCCGGCGCCGGCCGCAGCCATCCCCTCCTTCACGACCTGGCCGACGACGCGGCGGCGCTCGGCGCCGAGCGCCATCCGCAGGCCGATTTCCGGCGTGCGCTGCGCGACAAGAAACGACATCACCCCGTAGATCCCCAGCGCCGCGAGGAGCAGGGCAACGGCGCCGAAGCTGCCGAAGAGAGCCGTCCGAAAACGATCGGGCGCGATGCTTCGATCGACGAGCTGCTGCATGGTCTGGACGCCGACCATCGGCAGATCGGGATCGATGCCGCGAACGACGTCGGCGATGGCGCGTTGTACACCGGCGGGGTCGCCAGCCGTGCGCACGGCCACGCTCACGTCCGGCCACGGGCTCTGCGCCAGCGGCACGTCAATCTCGGGAAAACCGGCGTCTCGCGGGCCGGCATTTCTGATGTCGCGGTAGACACCGACGATCTGCCATTCGATCGGCGGACCCAGCCTCGTCACCCCGGGAATCAACTGCTCGACGACGATTCTTTGCGCGAGTGGATCGACGTCCGCGAAGTACCTGCGCACGAACGTCTCGTTGACGATGGCCACTGGCTGCGTACCAAGACGGTCGCTGTTTGTGAAAGCGCGGCCGCGTATCACGCGGATTCCGAACGTATCGAAATAACTGGGCGACACCATGTTGAAACCGGCGCCGGGCCTCTGCGACGGATCGGGCGCCGGACGGCCGGCGATCGCGAACGCCATGCCGAAATTCGTGCCCATGACCGGCATGCCGGTTGAGGCCGAGACCGCGACGACACCGGGCACGGCCCGGATCCGCTCCAGCAGCGACTGGTGGTACACGTTGATCTGCTCCGGCGCGACCAGCCGCCCGGGCTGCACTGGCAGGCGGAACGTCAATAGATGATCGGTGCGGAAGCCGAGGTCGACCTGCGTCAGCTTGATCAGGCTGTGCACAGCCAGGCCGCCGCCGGCGAGCAGCGACAACGCCAGCGCGAACTCGATGGCCACGAGCGCCCGGCGGGCGCGATGGCGACCCGCTCCGGCGGCGGAACGGCCCGCCGTCCTTCAGCACGTCGCTCACGTTCGCTCGCGCGGCCTGCCATGCCGGAGCACAGCCAAATAGCACACCGGAGAGACACGAGACGACAATTGTGAAGAGAAGGACCGGAACGTTCAGCGTCAGGTCCGCCTCGTAAGGCAGAGTGTCTGGCGGCATGATCGCAACGATCACGCGCACGATAATCGCCGACAGTCCAACGCCGAGCAGGCCCCCGGACAGCGACAGGACGAGGCTCTCCGACAACAGCTGCGAGAACAGACGGCCGCGGCTGGCGCCGATCGAAGCGCGCACCGCGAGCTCACGCTGACGCGCCGTGCCGCGCGCCAGCATCAGGTTGGCGACGTTCACGCACGCGATCAGCAGCACGAAGCCGACGACACCAAGGAGCAGCCACAACGAAGACCGCGTCTCCCGCGGCAGGAAATTGTTCTTGAGCGGCTCGACCCTGACGTCCCAGCCAGTGTTCGACTTCGGATACGTCGCCGCCAGCTGACGCGCCACCGTTTGCATGTTCGCGTTCGCCTGCGCCAGCGTCACGTCGTCTTTCATCCGCCCCATGACCAGCAGCCAGTGGAAATCATGGTTGACCTGATCGGGCGCGAATGCGAGCGGGAGAACGAGCGACGGCGGCTCGCGATACTCCGACGGCAGCGGGCTGACGACGCCGACGACGGTGCGCGGCGTGCCGTCGACTCGAATCTGCTTGCCGATGATGTCCGGATCCTTGCTGAAGCGCTCGTCCCACAACCGGTACCGAAGCACGACCACCGCGTCCTGCCCGGGGCGCCCTTCTTCTTCTCGGAGATCGCGCCCGAGGACGAACGGCACGCCGAGCATGTCGTAGAACCCCGGCGTCGTCCGCACCGCGTCCACCTGCTCGGGACGATCGGCCGTAGCAATGTTCACCGGGCCGCCTGTCCACGCAGCCATCCTCGAAAGACAGTCGACTGTCTCTTCCACTCGAGGAAATCGCCGGTGGACGCGACGTTGCGGCTGTCCTGCATGCGCGACCACACCATGACCAGCTGATCGGCTTTCGGATAAGGCAACGGCGCGAGCAGCGTGCCGTAGACGACGCTGAAGATGGCAGTGTTGGCACCAACGCCCAGCGCCAATGCCAGTAGAGCCACGACGGTGAAGGCCGGACTGCGGCGAAGCTGCCGCACGCCGAACTGGATGTCGCGGGCGAGATTCGTCATATGGGTACTCGTAGACGTCGGGGTCGCGTAGGATTTGTTTTATCTCTGGGAATCCCGGGATGAACGTAGGGCGAGCGTTACGCTGTCTCCTGACGTTGCGCCATGACCTCTTACCTCGGCTACGCCTGCCCTGTCTCCTACCTCCTACCTCCTGTCTCCTTCTTGATTCAATCCCGAAGCGCGGCAGCAGCACTGACTCTTGTCGCGCGTCGCGCCGGCACGTAAGCGGCACCTGCGGCGGCCGTCAGAAGGATGACGGCGACACCGGCAAACGTCGGCAGGTCGAGTGGGGTCACACCGTAGAGAAGCGCCGTCAGCAGGCGCGTCGAGACGATCGCGAGCGCAATCCCGCCAAGCAGACCGGCGACCGTCAGCACGGCGCCGCTCGAGAAGACAAGCCGCATGATGTCGCCGCGTGTCGCGCCGAGCGCCTGTCGAACGCCGAACTCACGGCTGCGCTGCTGCACGGCCTGCGCGATGACTCCATAGATGCCGATGACGGCGAGAAAAAGCGCGACCAGTCCGAACGTCGCGACGAGCGACAGCGCCAGGCGGCGCGCCGAAATGGCCGCGCCAGCGACGGCGTCGAGCGGCCTGACATTGGCGAGCGGCAGTTCCGAGTCGAGCTCACGAACCGCGCGGCGAAGTGGCTCGACCATCGCTTCGACGGGCAGATCCGATCGAACGATGAGGAACATCGGTTGCGCGTACCACATCTGCGGCTGCGGGAAGTACAGCGCCGGCTCGGCCGTGAGATGCCACGGCGTATCTCGCACGTCGCCGATGACACCAGCCACGGTTCGCTCCGCGCCCCAGAGCTTCACCCGCGCACCGACGGCAGCTTCGGCACGCGTCCAGTACTTCCGCGCCGCAGCCTCGTTCAACAGCACGACTGGCGGCGCTTCGGGCCCGTCGGCAGCGCTCACTTCCCTTCCAGCCACGAGCGGCGTGCCCACCGCCTTCGTGTAGTCGGCAGTGAGGAAGTGATAGCGCGCTTCCGGGCCGTCCCCGGCGGGGGATGGCCTCCCGACGATTTCAAAGCCGGTGTTCTCGTCGTAGTTCGTCCACGGCAGATCGGAGCTGACCGAGACAGCGCGCACGCCGGGCAGAATGCGCACGCGATCGACAACTCGCCGATAGAAGTCCGTCGCTGCTTTTCGTGTCGTAGCGGGCCGTAGGCAACTCGAGAGACGCCGTAAGAACGTGCTGCGAATCGAACCCAGGGTTCGTACTCAGCATCGTCGCGAAACTGCGCAGCAGCAAGCCCCCGGAGACGACGAGCACGAAGGCGAGCGCTACTTCCGCGCCGGCGAGGATCCGCTGCAGGCGCTGCTGCGCCGATCCGGCGACGGTCCGCGTGTCCTCGCGCAGCGTCGCGTTCTCGCCCGCCCGCACGAGCCTCAGGGCTGGTGCGAAACCCGCACATGAGCGCGCTGACGCATGTAACCGCGACCACGAACATCAGAACCCGTGCGTTGACGGCGATCATCTGGAGCCGCGGCAGATCTGCCGGACCGAAGCGCGCAAGCGCGGCGACAGCAAGATACGCAAGGCCGGTTCCCATGACAGCGCCGGCCACGGCGAGTACCGCGCTCTCCACGATCAGCTGACGGGACAGCCGCCAGCGGGTCGCTCCCAGCGCCGATCGGACGCCGATCTCGCGGAACCTGATCGCTCCGCGGCCGAGCAGCAGCCCGGCAATGTTCACGCACGCCAGGACGAGGACTGCGGCAGCCGCTGCCGCAAGCAGCACCAGCGTCGAGTCAGCCGTGCCGACGATCTCATCCTTCAGGGGGATCGCGCGCGGCATCCACGGACTGTTCGGCGTTGGATATCGCTTCGCCACGCTGGCGCCGGTGCGCCGGAGATCATCCTGCACCACTGCCCAGTCGACACCGTCACGCACCCGCCCGACGACGTTGTAGTAGTGCGAGAAGCGAAGCTGCCGGCTGTCCTGTCGCGGCACCGCCAGGACCGACCAGATATCGACGGAAGAATCGTGGCCGTACGTCCGATAAGTCCCTCCCACGTGCTTGAAACCCTCGGGCAACACGCCGACGATGCGATAGAGCTTGCCGGAGAGGCGGACCGATTGGCCAACAACGCCGGGATCACTGCTGAAGCGCCGGCGCCACAGCCCATGGCTCAGAATCACTGCGGCGTCATTGCCGGAAATCTCGTCGTTGGCTTCGAACTCACGGCCAAGCACCGGCGCGGCGCCGAGCAATGTGAAGAACCCGGACGACACCTGCATGCCGCGCAGCTGCTCGGCCTGCTGGCCGTCGCCAATCTGCAGGTCGGCGCGGAGATAGGCGGCGAGCCCCGCGAAGGTCTGCAGTTCCTCGCGGTAGTCACGAAAGTCCGCGGGTGACATCGGGAAACGCGGAGTCGTCGAGGACTCCTCGAACAGCCGGACGAGCTGCGACGGCTTTGGATATGGGAGCGGCGCGATGAGGACGCCCTCGACGGCGCTGAAGACCGCGGCATTGGCGCCGATCGCCACTGCGAGCGTGAGGATGGCTGTGATCGGCAAAGCCGGGAGAGCGGCGCAGAAGCCGAAGCGCGTAGCGCACGTCCTGGACAAAGGTCTGCATGTTGTCCTTGGACGGGCCAGCCGCGACGAGGGTTGGGAGGCTAGAAGAGCAGTTTCACTCCAAACTGCAGGAGACGCGCCGGCCCGGCGGATAAGATGCGGCCGAAGTTGGGCGAGTTCAAGTCGGCGACCGGTAGCCCGAAGTTCGCGTGATTGGCGACGTTGAAGACTTCAGCGCGGAACTGCAGCCGCGTGTCGCCGCCAAACCGGAAGTCGCGGACGAGCGCGAGATCGAGATTCGTGTACCCGGGTCCACGAGCGATGTTGCGGCCGGCGTTACCGAACTGTCCTGCCTGCGTCTGGAGGTTGAGGCGCTCGAAGGCCGAGCGGCTGAGCCAGGCATCGACCGTGTGGGGGCCGCCGTTCGGATCGCCGACGAGGTTGGGACGGCTCGCCGGAAAGCCGGAGATCGGCGGGCTGTTGGCCTGGAGCGCGACGTTGGCCGAATCCGACACGGTGAACGGCGTTCCGGAATTGTGCGACGCGATGGCGTTTACCTGCCATCCGCCGAAAACGGCTCGCATCGCCGTCGCGGCGCTCGCGAGCGACGGAAGCATCCAGCTGGCGCTGGCCACGAGCCTGTGACGCGCATCGAAGAGCGACGGCCCCCATTCGGCATCGAGATCGAACGGATTCTGCGCCAGGTCGTTTTCGCCCGCCAGCGGCCGCGCCGCCGCGCCGCCGAGGTTCATGGCGGAGAGATGATCGTATGAACGGGAGTACCAATACGATGCGTTGAAGGCGACCGAGCCGCCATACCGCTTCGAGATGCTCGCCTGGGCGGCCTGGTAGCTCGAACGCGTCACGCTGCGCAGCATCGCGACGGTCGAAAGCGCGCATGCGCTCCCGTCCGCCGGACAATTCGCGTAGATGCGCCGGCGATCGGCGTTGCCGGCAGTAGCGCCGGGGCCATAGACGGCGGGATTGGCTTCGACGTTGCGCGGCAGGTCTATTCCCTTCGCGCCGACATAGCGCAGCTCCACGACGTAACGTTCAAAAAAGGATCGCTGGACGCTGGCGTTCCAATTCTGGACTGACGGCGGCCTGGCGTCGGGGTCCAGCGCAAAGACCGTCGTCGGACGCGTGAACGTCTCGGGCTCGGGAATGGGCCGCCCGAGAAATGGATTCTGAAAGTTGATGCCGGCACCGCTCAACTGGACGAACTGCGCCCAGGGCGTGGCGCTGATGGCCACCTGCGAGGATGTCCCGGCGCCGTTCTGGAACTGATCGTAGAAGAGTCCGTATGCGGCGCGCACGGACCAGATGCCGGTGCCCGTCGGGTCCCAGACGATGCCGGCGCGGGGCATGAACGCGTTGACACCATCGGCTATCCCGCGGCCAATGCCGTCGTCGCCAGGGAAGACCAGACCGGCGGGCGCGTCCGGGCGTACCCGCGACTGCGCGCCGGGGATGAAGCCGTTCAGGCGATCCGCAATCTCCGTGAACGGATTGATGCGTTCGTAGCGCACGCCGTAGTTGACGGTCATGCGCGAGCTCACTCGCCATTCGTCCTGCGCGTGGGCGCTGAAGCTCCACACGCGGACGCCGCGCGAAAATTCGCCCAGTCCCTGATAGAAGGTGACCGGTGCGCCAAGCAGCAAATTCGCGACGGCGTTGTTCGTCGGAAACGTGCTTGCGAAGACGTAAAACGCGTTCGGCGCGATCGCCTGGAACATGTCGATGCCGGTGTGCCGGAACTCACCGCCAGCCTTGACGAGGTGCGCCCGCTTCGACCACGCCACGCTGTCCTGGATCTCGAAGGTGTTCTGCGTGGTATTGCGCGGACCGGTGATGGCGCCGCCGATCGGTGAATAGCCGCTGACGTTGAAGAATGGCGGCCCCTGCCCGACGGCATTCGACGAGCTGTAGCCGAAGCCAAGATCGCTCGGCGGCGTCTGGTTCAGGCGCTGATCGAAGAAGAACTTGTGGCGCAGGAACGAGCCACGCAGCGTGTTGGTCAACGACGGAGTGAGGATCCGCGTGCTCGACACGGTTGCGAGATGCGTCGAGAAGTCGTCCCGCGTCGGGAACCCCGGGACATCGGAGCCTCGCACCGAGACAGGATTGATGTTGTCGCCGGCGGAATAGAGGTAGCGCGCGAAGATCTGGTCGTTCTGCGACAAGTTGAAGTCGAGACGGCCGCCCGCCTGATCGTAGTCGTTGTCCATCACCACGGTTTCGCGGTAGAGCGATGGCGAGATGTTGCCGAGCGGGTACATGCCCAGGACATTTCTCGACACCGGGTTGATGGCCGCCGCCGGGATCCGATTGTCAGGAAACGGCACTCCGCCGGCGGCGACATTGACGAGCGGCACTCCGAGCTGCGAGAAGTCGCCCTGACGTTCGAGCGCCGTTGGGACCGTGGAGCTGGTCGTCAGGCCCTGCTTGTTGCGGAAACCCTCGTAGTAGCCAAAGAAGAGTACACGGTCGCGGCGGACGGGCCCGCCAAGCGTGGCTCCAAACTGATTCTGATCGAGCGGTTCGACCTCCGCCGAAAAGAAGTTGCGCGCATCGAACGCGTCGTTGCGCACGAATTCGTACAGCGCGCCGCGCAACTGGTTGGTTCCCGAGCGTGTGACGACACTCGTGGTTGCGCCGGCGGTACCGCCGTACTCGGGTGGCGCCGTCTGCGTGAGGATGCGGAACTCGCCGATGGCCTCTACCGGCAGCTTCAGCGCATAGCCGCCATCCATGCGGTTCTGATTCTGCACGCCGTCGACGAGGTAGGTGTTCTGCTCGGGCCGCATGCCGTTGACGGCATACGCCTGTCCCTGGCGCAGGCTGCCGCCCGCGGTCGCGACGCCAGCGGTGAGCGGCGCGACGCCAGTCTGCAGCAGCCCGAGCTGCGTGAAGTTGCGGCCGTTCAGCGGGAGATCGACGAGCTCGCGCCCGGTCACGACTCGGCCGAGCGCGTTGCTCGACGTCTCGACGAGCTGCGCGCCGCCCGTAACCTTGACCGTCTCGCTGACCGTCGGCAGCTCGAGCTGAACGTTGACGCGCACGCTCTGGCTGACGTTGACCTCGATCGGCTCGCGCACCAGCGTGGCAAAGCCTGGCGCCTGAACGGTGACGCCATACTGCCCCACCGGCAGGAGCAACAGCCGATAGAAACCGTCGGTTCCCGACTCTGCTTCTCTCGTGAATCCGGTTTCGTGATTGATGGCGACGACGCGCGCGCCGCGAATGGCGCTCGCCGTCCGGTCGGTGACGGCGCCCTCGATGGCGCCCGTCGGATCCTGCGCCCACGCCACCGCGGGCGTAAACAGAGTCGCGAACAGGGCCATGAGGATCGTCAGAGAAACTGTCGAACCGCGACCATGGTCAACTCGCAGGATGCCGATCGCGGCGGCGATCATTTTTTCGCTCCTTGAAGCGTGGCGGCGGCGTAGCCGTTTTCCGCGACGATTGCTGCCCTCTGACGGTAGAACTCGGGATCGTCCGGCGCCCATGTCGCCAGGCCGTCGACATAGCGGTTGAACATGCAGAAAGCCGCGGCGATGAGGACGGTGTCGTGAATTTCGAGGTCCGTGGCGCCAAGCTCGCGCGCGCGGGCAACGTCCTCGCCAGTTACATGCCTGCCGCTTTCCGCCGTCTTGCCGGCGATGACGAGAAGGGCTTTGAGCTTTTCCGAAATCGCGGCGCGTTCGGGATCGGCCTTCACGTGCCGGACGAGGTCTTCGTTGCCGCCGAGGTGATGCGCGGCAATGGCGCCGTGAATCGTCTGACAGTAGCGGCACTCGTTGCGCGCCGACACGAACGTCGCGATGAGCTCGCGCTCACCTGGAGAGAGGCTGTGCGGGCCGCGCAGCAGAACATCGACGAGCTCGTTGAGCGGCTTTGCGGTCTCGGGCCGAAAGGCCATCGGCCCGCGGATGCCGGGCAGTCCGTCCGGAAGCGTGATGTGCGCCATCGCGGTCTCAGTCCCGGCTGTAACCGCGCGCGGCCAATGTCCTGCCCTGCTCACGATGGGCTTCCGGCGACATCTGGGGAACGCCGCAAGCCGTGATCCAGCGGTTATAGAAGTTGAAGAGCGCGCATGTGGTGATGGCGTAGTAGATCGCCTCGTCGTTCCACCCGGCGTGGCGGAGCGCCGCTACGTCGTTTTCGTCGACGTTCCCCAGTTGCCGCGTCACCTTACCGACGAAGCGCAGCAGCAGTTTTTCGTTCTCCGGAAGCGGCGCGCTGTCGACGTCGCGCAGCGCCGCCCACACGAGCGCGGAGTCGCCGATGAGCTCGCTCGCCGCCGCCGCATGCGCCTGCGTGCAGAAGCCGCACTCGTTCTGGTATGACGTGTAGGCGGCAATCAATTCGCGAAAGCCGGGGCTGATCGCTGCCGGCTCGCGCAGCACGCCGTGCGTGAAGCGCGCGAGATGGACCGTGAACGACTGCTGGAAGGCGAAGAGGTCCCAGATCTTGGAGGTACTCGACGTTGCGCGCGCGCGCCGACTCGATGAGGTCGCGATAGACGCCGGGCTGCGGGTGCGCCTCGACGTTCGGCAAATAGAGCGACGCCGTCTTACTGGCCGGCGCGGACATACCCCTCCTTCGCCATACGCCTCCCCATCACGTCGTAGAGCGCCGGATCGATCGGCGTCACCGTCGCCAGGCCGTCGACGTAGCGGTTGTACATGCTGAAGGCGGCGGCAATCAGCACCGTGTCGTGAATCTCGAGATCCGTCGCGCCTTCCGCGCGCGCGTCGGCGATGTCCTCCGCGGTGACGTGGCGCCCACTCTCCTGCACTTTCGCGGCAATCCTGAGGAGTGCCTTCAGCTTCGGCGACACCGGCGCCGTCTCGAGGTTGCGCCGGACCGAGTCCACGAGGTCGTAGTCGCCGTCGAGGTGATGCGCCGCGGCGGCGCGATGGCTCGCGTGGCAGAACACGCATCCGTTCCGCGACGACACGAACGCCGCGATCATCTCGCGCTCGCCGCTCGTCAGCGTGTTCGGTCCGCGGAGCAGCGTCTCGGCCAGCTCACGCATCGGCTTGGCCGTTTCAGGGCGATACGCGAAGGCGCTGGTAATTCCCGGCAGGCCCTCCGGCAAGGCAATGTGGGGCATTGGTCTCCTAAAGGTTGGCGGGGCGGATTCTAGGAGAACGGTCGCATCCCTTCAATAGTCCGAATCAACTATCCTGTTGGCGGCAATGTCCGACCCTCTTCTCTGGCACCGCCTGCAGTTCGCCTTCACCATCGTCTATCACTACATTTTTCCGCAACTGACGATGGGTCTCGCCCTCCTCATCGTGGTGATCAAGATCGGCGCGCTGAGAACGGGCCGCCCCGAATGGGACGAAACGGCGCGGTTCTGGATCCGGATCTTTGCCGTGAACTTCGTCGTCGGCGTCGTTACCGGCATCCCGATGGAGTTTCAGTTCGGGACCAACTGGGCTCGCTTCTCGAAGTTCGCCGGGAGCGTGATCGGGCAGACGCTGGCGATGGAGGGCCTGTTCGCCTTCTTCCTCGAGTCGACGTTCATCGGCCTGCTCGTCTTCGGCGAGCGGCGCCTGAGCCGGCGCGCGCACCTGATGGCCGCGGTCGCGCTTTTTGCCGGCACCTGGCTGTCGGGCTACTTCATCGTCTGCACCAACGCCTTCATGCAGCACCCAGTCGGCCACGGTATCGCGGCCGACGGCACGCTGTTCCTGGCGGACTTCTGGGCGTTCCTCCTCAACCCGTGGGCGATCGCGCAGTACGCGCACACCATGATTGCCTCAGTGGTGACGGCATCGTTCGTCGTCGCCGCGGTCGGCGCCTACTACGCGCTTCTCGGCGCCCACCGCGAGCACGCCAGAATCATGCTGCGCGTCGGCGCCATCGCCGGCCTCGTCTCGAGCGTGCTCGTCGCCTTCCCGACTGGCGATCGCCAGGCCAAGCTCGTCGCGGAGCATCAGCCGATCGCGCTCGCGGCCATGGAGGGCCACTTCGAAACCGGCGCCGGCGCTGGCATCGTCCTCATCGGCCAGCCCAACGTGCGCGAACGGCGCCTCGACAATCCGATCGTCGTTCCGCGCGTGCTCAGCTTTCTCGCCTACGGGACGTGGCATGCCGACGTCAGGGGGCTCAACGACTTTCCGCAAAGCGAGTGGCCCGACAACGTCGAGCTGCTCTACTACTCGTTCCACATCATGGCCGGCCTCGGCACGCTCTTCATCCTGACGATGGGCGTCGCCGTGCTGCTCGAATGGCGCGGACGATTGCTGACGAATCGCGCGTGGCTGTGGGTGCTGATGCTGGCGTTTCCGTTTCCGTACATCGCGACGACTGCCGGCTGGATGACGGCGGAGCTCGGGCGCCAGCCGTGGCTGATCTACGGGCTGATGCGGACCGCCCACGGATCGAGCCTCAACGTCGAGTCCGGAACGGCCCTCTTCACGCTGATTGGGTTCACGGGAATCTACTTCGTGCTCGGAGTGCTCTTCCTTTTCGTCATCGGACGCGAGATCGCGCACGGACCGGCCGGCGACGGCAGCGGGCTCGCGCCGCATGCGGAGGGCGCGCATGCTTGAGATCTGGTTCGGTCTCGCCGCGATCATGGCCGCGGCATTCGTTGTCCTGGATGGTTTCGACTTCGGCGCCGGAACGCTGCACCTCTTCGTCGCGAAAGGTGATGGCGAGCGGCGGCAGGTGCTGTCCGCCATAGGCCCCTACTGGGACGGCAACGAGGTCTGCCTGCTGGCGCTCGGCGGAGTGCTCTTCGTGGCGTTTCCGCGCGTGCTCGCATCGGGCCTGTCGGGATTCTATTTCGCGATCTTTCTCGTGCTGTGGTCGCTCATCCTCCGCGGCATCTCAATCGAGCTGCGGAGCCACATCGCGTCGCCGCTGTGGACCGCGGCGTGGGACGCATCCTTTGCCGCCGCCAGCACGCTGCTGCCCGTTCTTTTCGGCGCCGCGCTCGGCAACCTGATTCGCGGCTTGCCGCTCGACGGCGACGGCTGGTTCTCGCTCGCGCTCTTCACTGACTTCTCGGCGCGCGCTCCGGTTGGCATCCTCGATTGGTATACGGTCGCGGCAGGCGTCTTCGCCTGGGTGACGATTGCCGGTCATGGTGCGACGTTTCTCGCCTGGAAAGCGGACGGCGTCGTCGCGGAGCGGAGCCACAGCGCTGCCAGGTGGCTCTACGGCGCCGCCGCGATCCTCCTCGTGCCGATGACGATCGCAACGGGAGTCGTGAATGCGCCAATGCTGGCGGCGCTGCCGGGGCGTCCACTGGCGTGGCTGACGCTCGCTCTCGCGATTGCCGGACTCGTGGCCGTCGGCACCGGCCTTCGTCGCCGCCGCGACCTATTGGCGTTTCTGGGATCCTGCGCGTTCATCGCCGGTATGCTCGCCACGACGGCCGTCTGCCTCTTTCCGGTACTGCTGCGAGCGCTGGGCGACGATGCACGGTCGCTGACCGTGTTCAACTCCGGCGCCGCCGATCAAAGTCTGCGGATCGCACTGACGTGGTACGCCGTAGGTCTGCCGCTCGTCATCATCTACTTCATCATCCTCTTCCGGCTCCACCGCGGACGAGCCGCCGGGGCCACGGGGCGCGAGGGGTACTGAGCGCAAGCCACGGACAGACACGGGCCAACAGACAGCCACGGAGAACACGGATCACACGGATCGGAAACCATCAAAATTACGCGCCGGGTAACCAGCTTTTCGCGGTCAGTAAGGCTCTCGGAAACCTCGCCTCAATTCTTCAAGTATTGAGCTCCGTTTCGTTGGCAGCGCCATTGCCTTGTCGCGTCGGTTGCACAGGGTGACCTTGCTCAATCGAACCTGGAGGTTGGTGATGAAAAGAATCACGTTGGCGGCGGTTGCGATTCTAGCCGGCGCGGGAACGGCGTTCGCTTTCACGGACGAAGGCAGCCGGCGGTTCAGCGAATTCCTGAACGGACTCAACGAGGCGGCGGCGGTCGTGTCGACGACGGGTAACGGGACGTTCCGGGCGACGATCAGCAAGGACGGCAGCGAGATCAACTACGAGCTGACCTACAAGGAAATGGAGGGCGACGTCACGCAGGCGCACATCCACATCGGGCTGCCGCAGAATTCAGGCGGCGTCGTGCTGTGGTTGTGTGATTCCACGGTCAACCCGTCGCCTGTCGCCACCACGCCCATGTGCAATCAGGACAATCCGAGCGACCTGCGCAGCGGGAGAGTGAGCGGCACGCTCACGGCCGCCGATGTGCAGACCCTCGCCGCCAACGGCATCGTTGGCGCAACGGCCACTACGCCGGGTGAGTTCGAGGAAGTCGTCGCGCTCATCCGCGCCGGCAAGACCTACGTCAACGTGCACACGACAAAGTTCCTGCCGGGCGAGATCCGCAGCCAGCTCGACAACCGCGGCAACGATCACAACGGGCACGGACGGGGGCCACAACGACCAGTAGTTGAGGATTGCCACTCGATGAAGATGCGTGCGCTCGAGGAGCCATCCTCGGGCGCGCGCTCTACTTCGCGGAGCCGCGACCTGACAGTCGTGGCCGACAGAGAAGTCCGGGGCGTCCTGGGGATGCGGCAGCACGGGCCGCCGCCCGGCCGGATCGAGAATGCCGATTCGCTTGTTCACGAAGAGCACCTGGTAGGCCCACGCCGGCATCGGCCGGTAGCGAACGCCGCACGACTGATTGTTGAAGTGCAGGTGCACGAGGTAGAAGTGGCGCTTGAGCCGGCGAACCAGCCGGAGGAAACGCTCGTCGGTGCCGTGAATCTCCATCGCCAGCTGATCCATCTGATCGAACTGGCGGCCAGCCGCCGACATCAGCGAATCCACCTCGGCGCCTTCGATATCGACCTTCACGACGAGGCGCTTGCCGGTATCTCCGTTGCGCGCGATCTGGCGCACCAGGGTGTCGAAGGGCTTCCCATCGATCATCTCGGCGCCGCGGGCCGATGCACTCGTCGTGAAACGTGCTGCGGCCGCTGGCGCAGGCATCATTCGGCGGGCTGAAGCAATCGGTACTGGTGCACAGGCACGCCGTAGGTTTGCGAGATCTCGCATCCCCAATCGTCTGAGGGTCCGATGCCGTACCAGTACGCCGAGCGCACCGCGTCCAGAAGGTTGGCGCACATCAGGTAGCCGCCGTCATTCGCGCTGCCCATGCGCTGCAGCGTGCAGTTGGACAGCGTCACCGGCTGGAGCTCGGCCATGAGCTCGGTTCGAATCTCCCGCGCCGTAGGGTTGCCGCGAAACGGAAGGATCGCGAGCGCGCCGATCGCGAGAGTGAAGAGCACCAGGGCCACGCCAAAACCTGCCTTCATCGCACCTCCGCGGTCAGCCTATGCCGAGCCTCGCGTAATGGTCAAACTCCGCGCGCCGTCGCGGCCTGGCGCCTGAAAACTTCGAGGTAACGGGCGGCCCGGCGTGGCCGGCCAGTCGACTACTCGCTTCGCTCCATCGCATCCGTGTAAAGTTGGCAGTGGTACACACAACCTGGGTCCGCTCAGACCGCTGCCGGCTTCGGCCGGCGACGGCTCAGCTGCCGATTATGGATGGAGATTTATGCGTCGACTGTTTTCGCCGCTGAACGTGATGCTCGTGCTGATGCTGACGGCCGTCGTACCGCAGCAGGCGTTTCAGGGACCCCCGCAGGGCCCGCCCCAGGGCCCGCCACCAGATGCCCCGGGTCAGCGCGGCCAGCGCGGTGGAGGTCCGCCGCCGCCGTCTTTTCCATCCACCGATCCCGTGCAGCTGCCGTTGAACCTCTTTCAGGTCCCCGACGGTCTCGAGGTGACGTTGTGGGCGACGACGCCGATGTTGCGTAACCCCACGAACATCGACATCGACAAGGACGGCCGCATCTGGGTGGCGGAAGGCGTGCGCTACCGCTCGCACTTCGCGCGCCAGCCCGAGGGCGACAAAATCATCGTCCTGCAGGACACCGATGGCGACGGCAAGGCCGACAGCACGCACACGTTCGTGCAGGAGCCGGCGCTCATCGCCCCGCTCGGCGTCTCCGTGATCGACAACAAGATCATCGTCGCGCAGCCACCGGACATGATCGTCTACACCGACGTCGACCGGAACCTGAAATTCGATCCGGCGGTCGACAAGCGCGAGGTGCTGCTCTCGGGCTTTCAGGGCATCAACCACGACCACTCGCTGCACTCGGTCACCGTCGGCCCTGACGGCAAGTGGGTGTGGAATGCCGGCAACACCGGCGCGATGTTCACCGACAAGTCAGGCAAGACGTTCCGCGTCTTCGGTTCCTATCGTCCCGGCGCGGTGGGACCCTTCAAGTTCCCGCACGACCCGGCGGAATACGCCGGCAAGCCGAGCGACGATGGGCACGTCTACGTCGGCGGCTTCACGGTGCGCATGAATCCCGATGGCACGAACGCAGAGATCATCGGCTCCAACTATCGCAACAGCTACGAGCAGTCGGTAACGTCGCTCGGCGACATCTTTCAGAACGACAACGACGATCCGCCGGCGTGCCGCGTGAGCTGGGTGATGGAGTACGCGAACTTCGGCTTCTCGTCGAACGATGGGCAGCGGACGTGGCAGGCCGACCGCCGGCCAGGCCAGACCACCCCGGTGGCCGAGTGGCGGCAGGACGATCCGGGGATGGCGCCGGTCGGCGACGTCTACGGCGGCGGCTCGCCGACAGGCAACGTGTTCTACGAGAACGGCGCGCTCGGGGCAGCGTTTGAAGGCACGTTCCTCGCCGCAGATGCCGGGCGCAACGAGATCTTCTCGTATCAGCCGGCGCGCAAGGGCGCCGGGTTCGCGCTGGATCGCAAAATCTTCGTGACGACCAACGTCAAGCAGCAGTACGCCGGCTCCGACTTCGTCGGCGGCCGTGGCAGCAATATGGGTTCGGTCGAGACGATGTTCCGGCCATCCGACATTGCCGTCGGGCCTGACGGAGCGATCTACGTCAGCGACTGGATCGACCAGCGCGTCGGCGGCCACCAGGATCTCGACAACTCGCTGTCTGGCGCTATCTACCGCATCGCGCCGAAAGGCTTCAAGTCGCAGGTTCCGAAGTTCGATGTCACGACGATCGAGGGCCAGATCACGGCACTGCGCTCGCCGGCGGTCAACGTCCGCGCCCTCGGCTTCACAGGCCTGAAGGCGCGCGGACCGGCTGCCGTCAATGCGGTTGCCGCGCTCCTCAAAGATCCGAACATCTACATCCGCGGCCGCGCTCTCTACCTGCTCTATCAGCTCGGGCCCGAGGGGCAGAAGCGCGCGGGGACACCGGAATCGCAAAGCGATCCGGTCATGCGCATTGCCGCCTATCGCGCCATGCGCCGCGCCAACCTCGATGTCCTGCCCGTTGCGGTCAAGCTCGCGCGCGACACCGATGCCGGCGTCCGCCGCGAAGTCGCGCTGTCGCTGCGGGATCAGCCGGCAGACAAGGCGCTGCCCATCCTCGTCGACATCGCGCGCGGCTTCGACGGCCAGGATCGCAGCTACCTCGAAGCGCTCGGAACCGGCGCCACCGGCAAGGAGCCAGCGCTCTACGAGCAGGTGCGAAAGGCTCTCGGCGTGAAAGACGATCCGCTGACCTGGTCGCCGGCCTTCACGTGGATCGTGTGGCGGCTGCACGTGCCGGCGTCAGTGCCGGACCTGACCGCGCGCGCGCAGTCGCCGAAGCTCTCGACTGCTGACCGCACCTTCGCCATGGATACCCTCGCGTTCACGAACGACGACGCCGCCGCGAAGGCGATGCTGGCGCTCGCGGCGCCGACGAGCGCGCTGCGTGACGGCGCGACCTTCTGGCTCTTGAACCGTCTCACGGGCGACTGGGCCAGCCTGGGCCTGGGTCCGGCGCTCAAGACCGCCGGCGTCTACGATCCGGACGCGATCGTGCTGAAGGAAGCGGTCATTCCGCCGCCGAGCGCCGATCTGCCGACGCTGTCGACCGAAGAGATCGCGCGCCTCACGGGCAATGCCGCCCGCGGAAAGGAAACCGCGGCGCGCTGTCAGATGTGCCACAACATCGGCGGCACCGGCGCCGAGCTCGGCCCCAATCTCGACGGCTGGGGCCGCGGCAAGTCGTCCGAAGTCATCGCCACGGCCATCGTCAATCCCAATGCCGAAGTGGCGTTCGGCTACGACGGCACCGAGCTCAAGACGAAGGACGGCCTGACGATCCAGGGCGTTCTGATCAAGCAGGGTGATCCGCTGATGATGCGCAGCATGGGCGGCGTGACGCAGATCATCCCCGCCGACCGCGTCGCGACCCGGCGGCGCATACCGGGATCGCTGATGATGAGCGCCGCGCAGCTCGGCCTCACGGCGCAGGACGTCGCGGATCTGGTCGCGTTTCTGAAGGCGAACTAAGTCGTTCAGGGTTCAGAAGTTCAGCGTTCAAGGTTCGGGTTCAAGTCAGGGTTCGGTTCAGCGTTCGGGTTCGGGGTTCAGAACATTGAACCTGGAACTGAACCTCGAACCCTGAACGCTGAACCTGAACCCTGAACCCTGACCCCCTCCCCCCGTGTCGATCCCACCCCCCCTCATTCGACGTCTAGGTAAGGGGCGGACAAACACCGCCAACGACATTCTGCCTTACAGACGAGGAGACCAGATAATGAAGTGCCTGATGCTCATCAAACATTCGGAAGCGCAGCGCTCGAAGCCCATTCCTCCGGCCTTGATGGAGGCGATGGGAACGTTCGTCCAGGAGGGATTCAAGAGCGGCGTCCTGAAGGATACGGCCGGCCTCAAGAGCACGGCCGAGGCGATGAAAATTCGACAGAGCGGCGGCAAGCTGCACGTGACTGACGGGCCGTTCACCGAGGCGAAGGAAGTCGTCGGCGGATTTGCGATGGTAGAAGTGAAATCGATGGCGGAAGCTCGAGAGGTCGCTCGCCAGTTCATGGAGATTCACCTCAAGCACTGGCCGGAGTTCGAGGGCGAGTGCGAAGTGCGTCCGCTCGAAGACATGTAGAGCCGGGCGATTCGGCGCGAGGCGGCGGATGGAAGTCACTCCGCCCGCCTTGCAGCCCGACGGGCGCACTGTCAGAATGCCGCGCATGCTGCATCTCAAGACAGTCCCGGTCCTCGTCGCGCTCGTTTTTTGCCTCTCCCCGCTCTCGGCAACGCAGCGCTCCTCTCAACCGCCAGCCGACAACGGCTTCTCCGCCGAACGTCTCGCCCGCGTCGATCGACTGCTGCAGCAGCACGTCGACGAGAATCGCATCGCCGGCGCCGTCGGGCTCGTGCTTCGCGATGGCCGGCCGGTGTACGAGCATGCCTTCGGCTGGAGCGACAAGGAAGCGCAACGCCAGATGAC
Organism: uncultured Acidobacteriota bacterium; assembly: GCA_963830815.1. Classification (GTDB taxonomy): domain Bacteria; phylum Acidobacteriota; class Vicinamibacteria; order Vicinamibacterales; family 2-12-FULL-66-21; genus DATBJJ01. The sequence continues at coordinate 63,435 of CAWHNN010000030.1, forward strand.
CGTCGACACGATCTTCCGCATCGCGTCGCAATCGAAGGCGCTCACGAGCGTCGCGATCCTGGCGCTGATGGAGGAAGGCCGGCTGTCGCTGAGCACGCCGGTCAGCGAGTTCATTCCCGGCTTCGCCAAGACGACGGTCGCCGTGAAGATGGATACCGGAACGGCGATGGTCGCCGGCGCGGCGTGCCATCACGATTCGCGATCTGCTGACGCATACCGCGGGAATGTCGTACGGCACGGACGCCACGGTATCGGCGCTCTACGAAGCGAAGGGCCTCGGCCCCGCCGCCGGGTACGGCTGGTACACCGCGGACAAGGACGAGGGCGTGTGCGACACGATGGATCGCCTGGCGTCTCTTCCCATCGTCGCTCAGCCCGGCGATGCCTACGTCTATGGCTACAACACCGACATCCTCGGCTGCGTCGTCGAACGTGCGTCCGGCGTGCCGCTCGATCGCGTTCATCGCCGAGAGGATCACGACTCCTCTCGGCATGAAGGACACGCGGTTCTTCCTGCCGGTTGATCAGCGGGCGCGGCTGGCCACGGTCTACGCGAGCGGTGACGGCGGAACCATCATCCGGGCGCCGGAAGGGGCGCGCGGGCAGGGACACTACGTCGACGGCCCGCGGAAGAACTTCTCGGGCGGCGCCGGCCTTCTTTCGACCGCGCGCGACTATGCGCGCTTCCTCGAGATGATCCGCAACGGCGGGGCTCTCGACGGCGTGCGCATCCTCTCGCCGCGCACGGTGGCGCTGATGACCACGAATCAGATCGGCACGCTGCACTCGACGACCGGACTCGGTTTCGGCCTTGGTTTCGAGACTGTCGATCGCTACGGCGCGCGCCGGCCTGAGCTCGGTAGGCGCCTTCGGCTGGGGCGGCGCGTATGGTTCCAACTACAAGGTCGATCCCGAGGCGCGACTGGTGATCGTGTTCATGATCAACCAGATCCCCAACCGCACCGATCTCGGCAACCGATTCCCCACGCTCGTCTATCAGGCGCTCATCGAGAGCCCGACGCGCGGGAGGCTCTGGCGGCGCGGCGATGGGCGTCAAACACTGACGCTCGGGCCGCGCGGGCTTCGACCCGAGCGCAGTTCGCGGCAGACGCGTGCGATGCGACAGCTCATCCTCCTGCTCGTCGTGACTACTGCCGCGTGTTCGGCGGACACAGCGCTCGCACTGCGCCGCTTTCAACTGAACGGCGTGGTGGTCGGTCGCGAGACGTCACCTCCTCGTATCGTGATCGCGCACGATGCCGTGCCCGGCCTGATGCCGGCTATGAGCATGGGATTCGAGATCGGCGACCTGTCGGCCCCGGCACTCGCCGACGGCGATCGGATCGTGGCCACGCTTGTAGTGAGCGACACGAAGAGTTGGCTCGAGGACGTCAAGGTGATCGGGCGCTCCGGCGCTCCCGGCATGCGCACGCCGACTACAGGTCATGCGATGCCGGGTGTCCTCGCACCGGACTTGCCGTTACTCGATCAGAACGGCAGGCCAACCGGACTGCGCGCCTTCGCCGGCCGAGTCCTCGTCGTCACCTTCATCTATACAAGGTGTCCGCTGCCGGATTTCTGTCCGCTCATGGTCAAGCACCTGGAGAGCGTGCGCCGGCAGTTGAATGAGGCGAATCTGGGCGAGCGGTTCGCGATGCTGGGAATCACGCTCGATCCCACCTTCGATACGCCCGACGTATTGCGGACTTACGGGGAATCGGTGCTGAAAGGTTCCAACCGGTTCGACCAGTGGACGCTGGCGACGGGAACCCCGGCGCCAGGTCGAAGACGTCGCCCGGTTCCTTGGCGTGGCTTATCGCGCTGAAGGTGGACTCGTTACCCACACGCTCATGACTGTCGTCGTTTCCCATGATGGGCGTATCATCCGGATGCTCGAGTCGAATTCATGGCGACCCGAGGAGCTCTACGACGTGGTGCGACAGGCTATCGAGCGCGCGGCGCGGTGATCGTTCACGAGTCGCATGGCAGCGGCTCGACCCGAGGAGGTAGCGATGGAACAGTGGGATCGACGACGGTTCATCAGCACCGCAGCGATCGCTGCTGGCAGCGGGCTCGCTGGATGGCACGGACTCGGTACGCGCGGTCTGCTCGCGCAGGCCCAGCTGGTCGGCGTCCCGGACGAGATCCTCAACCCCGTCGAAGTCAGCGGTGCCGACGCCGAGCCGGTCATGGGCAAGTTGCCCGGGCAGAAACGCATGTACGTTCTGCCCGCTGACGCCGGAGAGTTCTACCGCGTCGGCGGCCACACCATGAAACGCATCGCGCGAGCGTCAGACACGGGCGACGTTCACGAGCTCGCGACCTTCACCGGCAACACGGGTGCGACGATGCCGCGGCATGCGCATCTGAGCAGCCACGCGGCCGTGCTCGTCTTGCGCGGCGAAGTGGAATTCGAGCTTGGCGGCGAGCGCTGGACGATGATGCGCGGCGACTTCGCCAACCTGCCGCCCGGGACGCCTCACGGCTGGACGATGAGATCCGACGGCGCGCAGATCGCCTTGTTCTCGATGAACAACCGTGTCGGCGCGGCGTTCACCGCGATGGGCGAACGGCACGACGGGCCGCAGGTCGCTGCCGGCGTGCCCGGCTGAAATTGCGCCTGCTGGCGCTGGCGCGTGCCGCGGCGGCCGGCGACTTCCAGCTGGCGCCAGCTGCGGCGTCTGCACCCGCGCGCCGTCCGCGTCAGCAACAAGCAGCTGCCGTTGACGCCTGGCGCATACGTGCTCGCGGATGGCGGCGGCGAGAGGTTCGGCGGCAATACCTTCCTCGCGCGCAATGCCAACACGAGCGGGCAGTTCCTGTTCATCATCACTGAAGGCGGGCCTGGCGGCGGCGTCGGCGCGCATTTCCACGCCCGTCACTTCGAGAACTTTTTTGGTCTGGATGGAGAAACGCTCGGGTGGGCGTATGGCAAGGCCGTGCCGCTGCACACCGGCGACTACTTCCAGGCGCCGCCGCGCAACCTGCACGGGTTCCGCCTGAATCAGGCCTACAACCGGTTCGCGGCGTTTCTGACGCCCGGCATATTCGAGAGCTTCTTCGTGATGATGGGCAGCCGCGGGCCGCGGCGGCGACGGTCGTGGCCGAGCCGAAGGCCGGGGAGAGGGCGACGCGGCGGGGACGCGGAGCGTTCGCCGGCGGTGCGCCAGACATGTTCAAGGCTCTGCAGATGAGCGGCCGCGGACCCGACGGATATCCGCTCGACGTGCACGCCCCGAAGCTGCCGCTGCCGCCGCAGGATCCGATCTGGACCAAGGGCGTGGCGGCGGCGCTGTCGGACCGTGCCGCGCTTCTCGCGCACGCGCAGGCGCTCTGTGGCGTACCGATCAGCCGGGAGATCACCCCGGAGCTGCGACGCGCGCTCGCGCTCAAACCACGGCCGGAGGATTTCATTTGAGCGCCGGCGCTCGTGCGTCCGTGTACTCGTCGTTCTCGCGGCGTGGTTCACCGGGGCAACCACGCTCGCGCGTCCAGGAGCCACGCCGGGGACATGCGTACGCTGACCTACGCGTCGCGCGGCGGCGCCGACCTCGTCCTCGACTTGTATCTGCCCGCCGAGCCGATTCGCCGGCCCGTTCCCGTGATCGTCTTTCTTCACGGTGGCGGCTGGTCCGGCGGCACGCGAACTACGGGCCCGGACTTCAGGCGCTATTTCGCGCGCGACGGATTCGCGATGGCGTCGATCGAATACCGGCTGACGCCGTCGATCACGTTCCCCGCCAACGTCGAGGACGTGCGCACGGCCGTGCGATGGTTGAAGGCCAACGCCGCCGCGCACGCCCTCGATCCCGATCGCATCTGCCTGTGGGGCACGTCCGCCGGCGGCCACCTGGCCGCTGTCGCCGGGCTCGCGCCGCGTGGGACGTTCGAGGGCACGGACAACCTGAGCGTCTCGAGCGCGGTGAGCTGCGTTCTGGACGGCTACGGTCCGACGCGCTTCGACGTGATGGACGCGCAGACCGAGGCAGAGCGGCCGAAGCTGCAGCCTCCTGTCGTCACCATCAACGTCGGCGGTGGCGCACGTGGGCCAGCACCGCCGGCGGTGCGGGCGCGGGGCCGGCGCAAGAGGGGCAGGCGGCGGCAGAGGCCGGTCCCGCATGACGACCCGGCGTCGCCAGAATCGCGGCTGCTCGGCGCGCCCGTGCAGAGTGTTGCGGATCGCGTTCGCGCCGCGAGCCCGATCACGTATGTCGGGAAGGACGCGCCGCCGTTTCTGATCATGCATGGCCTCGCGGACAGCTCGGTGCCGCATGGCCAGAGCGTCATGCTCTACGAAGCGCTGAAGCGCGAGGGACGCGAAGTCACGCTCCGCCTGATCGACGGACTGCCGCACACGTTCTTCAACCGCACCGACCTCGACGATGTCGCGGGCCGTTTCAGATGCAGGTCCGCGAGTACCGGCCTGGCGGGCCGGAAGCGCAGCGCAGCGAACGCGCCGGCGTCTTCGACGTCGCCCTCGAGTTTTTCCGCCGCCACCTCGGGTCCAGCGCCCGGAGCCAAGCCTGGAACCGTAGAATGGCGCGTCCCGTGGCCAGCGATTTCAGCGGTGAGACAGTCGGACGATTTCGCGTGCTCGAGCGGTACACCGTCCTCGCCGTCTGCCTCGCCGCCAGCCTTCCCTACGCCTCCACCATCAACAACTACTTCGTGAACGACGATTTCGGCGTCGTGCAACTCCTCACGCAGAAGCCTCTCCTCTACTTCCCGAAATGGTTCGTGACGTCATGGATGGATAACATCTGGGGCGCGACGCAGGACGAGATTCGCCCATTCCCCGCTGTCACCTATCAGCTCGCAGGGCTCTGGGGAGCGACGTCTCCTGTCGCGAATCACGCAGCGAACATCGCGTTCCACGCCGCGAGTGCGTTGCTCGTACTGGCCATCGCCCGCATCGCTGCCAGGTTGAGCCTTCTCGCCTCGACTTACGCGGCGCTCGTGTTTGCCATCCTGCCGCTCCACGCTGAAAGCGTTGTCTGGATCACGGGCAGGGTCGACACGATTCCGGCCGTGTTCTTCCTGGGCTCCTTCCTCGCGTACGCCTACTGGCGCCAGCGCGGCATGGAATCGACGCGCGTCTATCTGTGCTCGCTGGCGTTGTTTTTCTGCGCGCTCTTCAGCAAGCAGAACACCATCGTCATGGTCGCGACGCTCATGTTGTACGACCGCGTGGCCGAGGGACGGCCGATCCGGGCCTCGTGGGCATGGCTCGCGCCCTACGTGCCCTTCGCGTTGTTGACGATTGCTTATCTTCTGCTGCGCTACGCGTTATTCGGCGAGGTCGCGCGCGAAGGACACCTGACCGCCGATGGACTCGGCGTCTCCAGGATCTTCGTCGGCAAGCACCTCCAGCGCATGTTCTTCGGACTGGAGATCTCGCGCTACCCGAGCGGTTACATCGCCGTGCTGGTCCTGACGGCGGGCGCCTGGCTCATCGCGCGTTCGTCCGCCGCCGGGGCCGAGCGCCACCGCGCCGAACATGGTTCTCTACTTCGGGCCGTGCTGGTGGCTCCTCTGCCTGGCGCCTCTCGTCGTCGTCGGATACGAATCGACCCGGCACGTGTACCTCGCAGCTGCCGGATGGGCCGTCGTCCTGGGTGTCGTGGTCGACGCCCTCTGGCGCATCCGCCATACAGCCGTGCGCTACGGAATCCAGGCCGCGAGCGCAGCCCTGTTGATCTTCTACGCGGTCACACTGCAAGCGGAAGTCGCGGACTGGGCTGTCAGATCGCGTGTCTCGCAGAAGGTCGTCTCCGACCTCGAGCGCGAAGCCCTTGCGGCACCGGAAGGAAGCCTGCTGATCGTCGGCGCTCCGCCGCGCAGCTGGGAGTGGTCGCTGCCCTTCGCCGCGCAACCGCCCTTCACGCAGACCGATCTTGCCGAACGGGTGGCGATCGTTTCGCCGGTGCTGATCGATTGCTGCCGGGATCAATGGATGGAGCGCACGCGCCGTATCATCCGGGAATGGTCGCAACGGCCGTCTGCGCCGCTGGTGGCCCTCAGCTGGGATGCTCGAAGCGGAAATACTCGCAAGCTCACCGAGCGCGACGAACCCGCGCTCCGGAACAAGGTGATGGCGCTGCTCGATCTTGATACCTTCGAAGCCATGGATCGAGCCATGCTGACGATCCTGCGACGGACGCCTTGAACCGCCGCCGCGTTATCGCTGAAGGCGCTCCAGCTCGCGGTGCGCCGCCTGCAGACGCGCGAGCAGCTGGGTGAAGCGCGGATGCTTCCGGATGGGGTCGAGCAGGGGATCGCGTTCGAACCACGGGTAGCAGGGAAAGCCCTCGTCGGCCGCCCGCTCCAGCCACCCGATGCTCTCTTCGGCTGTCCCAGCTGGGAATACGCCGCGCCGAGACTGTAGGTGACGTGATGATCGAGGTCGGAGACGCGGCGGATTTCCGCAATTCGCGCCTGCGCTTCCTTCGCCTCCCACTCGCGGCTTCGATCGAAGCCAGCGAGGCCTGCGCGCGGATATCCGGACGATCGGCGCGCATGATCGACCCGAGCATCGCCCTCGCTCCATCGACGTCGCCGGTGTAGTAGCGCGCCAGACCGAGGTATTGCGCGCACGGCGGGGGCATCGGTGCGCTTCAACAGCGGCTCCGCCCGCTCGACCGCCGCTTTGAACTCCCCGCGGAAGAGCATCAGTGCGATGTCCAGCCGATCGAACTCGACGCTGTGACCAGGATTCAATCTGCACGGCAGCGCGCCCTGCGGCCGCCGCCGCGTCGAACATGCCGAGATGGTAGAAGGCCCGCATTCGCGCCAGGTGAGCGAACTCGAGCGAGGGATCGATCGCCAGCGCGACAGCGGTTCGCTCGAGCAGGATCTTCCAATCCCAACCGCCGTACGCCGTTCCTGCCGCGCTCGCAATAGCAAGATGCGCTTCCGCCAGTGAGGCGTCCTGCGCCAGTGCCTGTTTCGCCTCGTCGTCCGCGCGCTTCGCCCAGATGAGCCTCTTCGGCCAGGTGAGCGTACCGAACGCTGAACCAGGCGCTGGCGGTCGCGATGCCCGCACGGGCGAGGGCGTAGTTGGGATCAAGGCTCAGGGCCTGCTCGAAATGCTCGAATCGCCGAGCGCATGTTGGCCTCGGTGTAGTTGACGAGCAGGCTCCGTCCGCGCAGATAGTGGTCGTAGGCGGCGGGATTGCTGGTGTAGCGGACGTGCAGGCGCGCGAGGTCCGGGCCCGCGAGCTCGATACTCAGGGCGGCAACGACCTGTTCGGCGAGACGATCCTGAAGGTCGAACAGCAATGCCGCTGGATGTTCGTCATAGGTGTGCCCCCATATGGCGACGCCGTCGGACTGCACCAGCTGCACCGTGACGCGGAAGGCCTGGCCGGTCTGCTGAATCGTGCCGACGACGAGATGCTGGACGCCTACCGCTGCCGCCAGAGCTGCTGGATCGGCGGTTGACGCCACGAACGGCAGCACGGCCGACGTTGGCCGCACGCCGATCTGCCGGGTCGCCGCCAGCCGCGTGGTGATGGCATCGGCGATCCCGATGCCCAGGTATGCCGCATCCCCGCCAGGATCGCCGAGTACTCGGAACGGCATCACCGCCAGTTGCGTTGTCGTTCGCGGCCTGCTTTGCACGCGCCAGGCAAGCCCAGCGAGGAGGACGAGAGTGACGAGCGCGGTGACCAACAGCGCCGCCCTGCTCACCCTGGGCGTCTGCGTCGTGGCGCCACCGGCGGGACCGCGACGTCCGGGAGCGGTCGGATTTCCTCGGCGGCGGTGCACGGACAGGCGCCACTGGCGCGACGAACCGATACCCTCGACGAGGTACCGTCTCGACAAACGCCGGCGCTTCGGCGGAATCGCCGAGCGCCTGCCGGAGTTTCTTTACCGCCGTGTTGAGGCCGTGCTCGAAGTCGACGAACGTGTCGGACTTCCAGAGACGGTCGCGCAGGTCGTCGCGCGTGACAACCTCGCCAGGCCGGTCGAGGAGTGCCGCCAACACCTGGGACGGTTGCTCCTGCAGAGGGACGCGACTGCCATCGTCGCGGCGGAGCTCGCAGGTCGCCGAATCGAATACGAATCCGGCAAATTGCAGACGTGCGGGCCGTAATTCGTCTTGCATATCGGCTGAGCCGGGAATTCTAGTTCGCGCCGAAGCGACGGTCAACGCATCGGCGGCACAGCTGGATCCAGCCCACGAACCGGTTCACCTCGAGTTCACCTTCAGTTCACCCACGAAACACCGTCATCGCCGATCGCTTCCGGGATGGTCCGCGTTTAGGCGTATCGAGAAACGACCTCTACCAATGACCGCACACAAGGAGCGACTCATGAGAGGCACCCATTCTTCGATCGCCGCACTTGCCGGAATCACCGTCCTCGCTTCCATGTCCATCTTCGCCGACGGCCTGCCGACCGCGCGGCCGGCCCCAACCGCCGCTGCGGCGGCCGAGCGTTCTGGTAATGATTGGCGAGACCACGACGACCTGGATGGCAGCGTCTGGGTCGTCAATCGCGACCTCGGCGAGCTGACGATCTTCGACGCCAGGTCGGGAAAGACGATCAGGCAACTGGCCGTCGGCGCCGGAGCACACGACATCTGCATCTCCGAGCAGGCGCACAAGGCCTACATCACGGCCGAAACGCTCAACCAGGTCACGACGGTGGATACAAGAACGCTGGAGATCGACACCATCGATGTCGGTCCGCTGCCGCACCACGTCGAGCCCAGCCGGGATGGGAAGACCATCTATGTCACCCTCGCCTCGCATACTCCAAGCGTAGGAGCCCCGCAATACGCGACGATCAACACTGAGGACAATTCGGTCGCCTACGTCACGAGCAGCAACAACCCGCTCGCGAGATCGCACGGGCCGTATCCCTCGCGTGACGGGCAAACCGTCTACATCGCGCACGACACGGGCGACGAGCTGACGGCCATCGACACGCCCACCGGCACCATCGATTTCAGCGTCGCGCCTATCGTGAGGGCGGAAGAAGTCATCCCGACTCGTTCCGGGACGTTTCTCTGGGTGTCGTCGCGCGGCGACGGCAGCGTGAAGCGCATCAAGATCGGCCGGAACGCCATCACTGAATCAATTCCTGTCGGCGTGCAGCCCGAATCGCTGATGCTGACGCCGTCGGAGCGGACTCTCGTCGTGAGTCTGCGCGGCATGCCGGCCGCGCTCGCGTTCGTCGACACCGTGAACCTGTCGCTCGAGGGAACGCTGCCGATCGGCGGAACAGGGACGGCCGGCGATCTGGCGGTGATGACGCCTGACGGTCGCTACGTCTTCGCGACGTTCGACTTTGCCACCACCAGCAGCACCAATAAAGGAGGCGTGGCCGTTGTTCACGTGCCGACGCGCACGGTCGTCGCGACGTGGACGTATCCGGGCTCTGGCCGCCCGCACGGGGTTTGGTACTCCACGAGGAAGCCGCGCTTTTGAGGAGACGCGACTCCGGCGCGAGAGCAAGCGGACACCGATTTCTCTGTCCGCTTCGCCACGCGTATGCGGATTCGCCGTAGATACCGGCGCTCGCGGAGCCCATGCCGGGTGTACAGTCAGCCGCATGACTGACTGGGCACTCTGGGCTGCCCGGATCGGCCCACCAATGAGGATGGCGGCGTTGCTCGTCGCCCTCTTCACTGTTGGTGTCGGCGTGGTCGGCGTCGTTTCACCGGAAAGCGTGACCGCGGTTCGCCGACAGTACTTTGCGACGCCAACCACACTCTACACGGCCGCCGCTGTCCGTTTGGCCATGGGACTTAGTGGTGATCCTCGGCGCCACGGCCTCTCGTGCGCCAAAGACTCTGCGCCTCCTGGGCGCCCTGATGTGCATGCAAGGACTCGCAGCTGCGATCCTTGGACCTGAACACGCGCGAACGGTCCTTGAATGGGAGACCATGCGTCCCACACTTCTGCGTGCGGGGGCGACCGTGGCCCTCGCCACTGGTGTCTTCATGGTGTTCGCGGTGACAACTGGCCGCCGGCCTGGCGCGATTTCCTGACGGCCGCCGTCACCAGATCAAGATCCCAAGCTCTTCCTGGCGGAGCTGCGCCGGGTAACTTGAGATCGCCCGCCGCGTTGCGGCCAGGTAACAGAGCATTGCTCGTCCCGGAACGAAACGTGTGTGTGCTGCATCCAATCCGCGCGTCCGGAATCTGTTCGCCGGCGCGAAGGAGGGATCGGCCATGCGGCTCATCGGTGCAGCCTCAACCGTGTTCGTTGTCGCCCTGGCGTTCGCCGCTTCTTCGTCGGGCCCTTCTGCTGGCCGCACAACAATCGGCGCAGGACTTTACGGTCGAGCATGCGGGCAGTCAGCACGATGGCGCCCGAGGACATCGACTCGGCCAGCGCATCTTCCGCTACGACACCTTCGGCGACGAACAGTTGTGGACCGATGTGCTGCGGATGCACGAGGTCCTCGCGACTGTTCCCCCGGCACAGCACTCGCCGTTGGTCTCAAAGTCGACCTCGAAGCCCTGCCGCGCGAATCGTCGCCGCGCTGAAGAGCGGTGAGGTCGATCTGAACGACCCGGCGGTGACCGTCGAACTGCTTCGGCTCAACGCCGTCGTCGGCGTCCGCGGAAGAGTCAACCGTGCCGGGCAGCTGGCAAGCATTGGCATCACCTGCGCGCTCTGCCACTCGACCGTCGATGACTCGTTCGCGAGCGGCATCGGCCGGCGGCTGGATGGGTGGGCAAACACCGATCTGAATGTCGGCGCCATCGTCGCCCTGTCGCCCGCGCTCGACGCCGCCACCAAGGCGGAATTCAACACGTGGGGTCCGGGCAAATACGATCCTCGGCACCATGCGTTCGACGGTACCAATATCCTGCCGCTGAACAGCCCGTCGCTGCCAATCGTCATACCCGCCATCTATGGCTTGAAAGGCGTCGGTTTCGAGACCTACACCGGAGACGGCCCGATCTCCTGGACTGGAACAGCTACGTCGGCGTCGGACAAATGGGGGTCAGGGCTCGTTCAAGGACCCGCGCATCGGCCTCTTCATCAGGCAGAGGCCAGACCGTCGTCACGCCGAAGCTGCCGGCGCTGCTCGACTATCAACTGAGCCTCGAGACGCCTGCTCCCCCGAAGGGCAGCTTCAACCGCGCCGCGGCGCTGCGCGGCAGGCGACTGTTCCGCAATGAAGCGGGATGTGCCAGCTGTCATCAGTGGCCGAACTTCACCGATGTGCTCAGCGGCCCCAGGCACGCCCTGCCGGTGCTGCACGATCCCGACGAAGTCGGCACCGAACCGGGATACGCCGCACGGAGCGCCACGGGCAAGTACCGGACGACGCCGCTGCGCGGGCTGTGGCAGCATGCGCCGTACTTTCACGATGGCAGCGCGCCGGATCTCCTGGCGGTGGTCAATCACTACGACCAGCAGTTCGGGCTGAATCTGTCGGAGGCGCAGAAGGCGGACCTGGTGGAATTCCTCAAATCGCTCTGAACTGCGCCAGCGTCACGCTCGAGCGAAACGGTCGTTCGGCCGTTTCGCCGCCGAGCGTGCTCTCCTCGCCCGCCTCCGCACTCCACACGCCCCACGCACCGCCGTAGTTACCACGGAATACCGGAGAGGCGCGCGACGCCTCTTCCACGTGTTTTCAACTACATCCGACAGGCACGCGAATTGCCCGGCAGTGTTGACCACTCGGAATCGGCATGTCGTCGCGATGGAGGGGCATCCGTGAGTCTCGTTCCGAAGGATCTGACGCCGGTCTACAAAGAGACGATCGGCAAAGGCGCTGGCGCGCGCCGATGGCAGCGCCCGGTCTTCGTCGATCACCTTCCGCCCTGCAACCACGTTTGTCCCGCCGGCGAGAACATCCAGGCCTGGCTCGCCCTGGCGCAGGCCGGCAACTACGAGCAGGCGTGGCGGAAGTACATGGAAGAAAACCCGCTGCCGGGCACCCACGGCCGCGCGTGCTATCACCCCTGCGAAAGCGCCTGCAACCGGCAATTTCTCGATTCGGCCGTCTCGATCCACTCGCTCGACCGGTTTCTCGGCGATCTCGCGAACGAGAAGGGCTGGACGATCGCCCCGGGCCCTCCCACCGGAAAGCGCGTGCTCGTGGTCGGCGCCGGACCGGCCGGGCTCTCCTGCGCTTACCACCTGCGACGCCTCGGACACGACGTCGAGATCCGTGATGCCAACGCCGAACCTGGCGGCATGATGCACTACGGGATTCCCGCCTACCGCCTGCCGCGGGAGGGGCTCGACAAGGAGATCGCGCGCATCGAGGCGATGGGGATCACGATCGTTCGCAACTCGCGCGTGAACGACGTGCTGGCCGAGAAGGCCGCGGGATCGTTCGATGCGGTGTTCCTCGGGATCGGCGCGCAGGTCGCGAATCACCTCGACATTCCGGCGATGGACGGCGGCAAGATCATCGACGCCGTGACGCTGATGGAGCGTGTCGAACAGGGCCGCGCGCCATCGCTCGGGCGGGTCGTCGGCATCGTCGGCGGCGGCAATACCGCGATGGACGCCGCGCGCATCGCGAAACGTCTCGGCGCCGAAGAGGCCGTGATCATCTTTCGCTTCGACAAGGCGCAGATGGAGGCCCACCCCTACGAGGCCATGGAAGCGTTCGCCGAGGGCGTCAAGATCAAGTGGCTGTCCACCGTCAAACAGTTCGGCGAGGACGAGATCGTCGTCGAGCAGATGGAGATGCTGCCGGACGGATTCGGGGTGTGTCGGCACCGGCCAGTTCCAGACGCTCAAGACCGATTCGCTGGTGCTGGCCGTCGGGCAGCATGCCGACGTCGAGTTCCTGAAGAAGGTGCCAGACCTTCGCATCGGCCGGGGCAACGTCGTCGAAGTGGACGCGCACATGAACGCGAGCCACGGCATCTTCGCGGGCGGCGACATGATCGGCGGCGCGCGGACGATGACCGCGGCGGTCGGCCACGGCAAGAAGGCGGCGCGCAATATCGACGCGTGGCTGCGGGGCGAAGTCTACGAAAAGCCGCCGCAGCACCCGCCGGTTCCGTACGAGCTGCTCAACCTGACCGTGTTCCTCGACGCCGATCGGCGCGAGCACGCCGAACTGCCGGTCGCGAAGCGAACGGGTTTCGACGAGATCGTGTCCGGCCTGTCAGAAAAGGAAGCTCGATACGAGGCGATGCGGTGCCTCTCCTGCGGCAATTGCTTCGAATGCGACAACTGCTATGCCGCATGCCCGGAGCAGGCGATCGTCAAGCTTGGGAAGGGCCGGTTCTACCGGGTCGAGCTCGATCTCTGCACCGGGTGCACGACGTGCTTCGAACAGTGCCCGTGTCACGCCATCGACATGGCGCCGGAGCCGGGAGTCGAGGGCGGCGTCGAACGCCCGGCAGCCGAGAGAGTGCCCGCTCGCTTCACGGTGCGAACGTAGCAACTGTAGTGTCCGCCTTCAGGCGGACCCACGGAGTCCGGCTAAAGCCGGACGCTACACATCTTCATCCAGGGAGAGGTCGCCGCATGGCACTGAAGTCGGTCGTGATGGACGGCAACACGGCCGCCGCCCACATCGCCTATCGCGTCAACGAGGTCTGTGCGATCTTTCCGATCACGCCCTCGTCGACGATGGCGGAGCTGGCCGACGCCTGGGCCGCCCAGGGCCTCAAGAACATCTGGGGGCAGGTGCCGGTCATCCAGCAGATGCAGTCGGAGGGCGGCGCGGCCGGTGCGGTACATGGCGCGCTTCAGAGCGGCGCGCTCACCACGACGTTCACGGCATCCCAGGGATTCCTGCTGATGCTGCCCAACATGTACAAGATCGCGGGCGAGCTGACGCCGTGCGTCTTTCATGTCACGGCGCGGGCGCTTGCGACACAGGCGCTGTCCATCTTCGGCGACCACTCGGACGTGATGAGCGCGCGCATGGTCGGGTTCGCGATGCTGGCCGCGGCCTCGGTACAGGAGACCCACGATCTCGCGCTCGTGGCGCAGGCCGCCACTCTCGAAGCGCGCGTGCCGGTGCTGTTCTTCTTCGACGGGTTCCGCACGTCGCACGAAGAGAACAAGATCACGCTGATTCCCGACGAGCAGATCCGGGCGGCAATAGACGATGACCTGGTCCGGGCGCACCGGGCACGCGCGCTGACGCCGGAGCGGCCGGTGATCCGCGGCACGGCTCACAATCCGGACACGTTCTTCCAGGCCCGCGAATCGTCAAATCCCGTTCTACGCGCGCGTTCCTGAAATCGTCCAGCGCGCGATGGATCGCGTGGGCGCCATCATTGGACGGTCGTACCGCCTGTTCCGCTATAGCGGCCATCCCGAGGCGGACCGCGTCGTCGTCGTCATCGGCTCGGCATTCGAAGTGCTCGACGAGACCGCCGCCTGGCTGAACGCTCACGGCGAAAAGGTCGGCGTGCTGCACGTGACGCTCTATCGTCCCTGGGATGGCGAGCGTTTCGTGCGGCGCTGCCGCCGACAGTCGAGCGCATCGCGGTCCTCGACCGGACGAAGGAGCCAGGTGGACCTGGTGAGCCGCTGTATCTCGACGTCGTGACGACATTCGCGGAGGCGCTCTCCGCGGGGCGCATCGCGTCGATGCCGACGATCGTGGGAGGCCGCTACGGGCTGTCGTCGAAGGACTTCGATCCGGCGATGGCCAAGACGATCTTCGACGAGCTGAAGAAGCCGCAGCCGAAGCGCGGGTTCACGATCGGGATCAACGATGACGTGTCGCACACCAGCCTGACCGTCGACGGAAGCTTCGACATCGAGCCGCCGGACGTGGTCCGCGCGCTGTTCTTCGGCCTTGGTGCCGACGGCACCGTTGGCGCGAACAAGAACTCGACGAAAATCCTGGCGGCCGATCCGGAGCGCCACGCACAGGGTTACTTCGTCTACGACTCGAAGAAGTCGGGCTCGTACACGATCTCGCACTTGCGGTTCGGCCCGCGGCCGATCCGCGCGCCATACCTCCTCAAATCGGCGAACTTCGTCGGCGTTCACAAGTTCGACTTCCTCTACAAGCTCGATACCCTGACGGCGGCGGCGCCTGGCGCCACGGTCCTCATCAACAGTCCGTACGGACCGGACACTGTCTGGGACGAGCTGCCTCGCGACGTCCAGAAGCAGATCGTCGACAAGAACCTCAAGGTCCACGTCGTCGATGCATCGGGCGTCCGTCCGGCCTGGGACTCGGTTCGCGCGTCAACACGATCCTGCAGACATGTTTCTTCGCGCTGTCGGGCGTGATGCCCCGCGACAAGGCCATCGAAGCGATCAAGCGCGCGACGGAAAAGACGTACGCGAAAAAGGGCAAGGCCATCGTCGAGAAGAACTTCGCGGCGATCGACAGCGCCATCGCGAACCTGCACGAGGTTCGGGTTCCGCGCGAAGGCATCCGGCCACAAAGTGCGCCTGACCCTCGTCCCGGACACCGCACCGGAGTTCGTGCGCAACGTGACGCTTCCAATCCTCGAGCTGCGCGGCGACACGCTCCCCGTCAGCGCGTTTCCCGTGGACGGGACGTATCCGACCGGCACGGCCAGAGTACGAGAAGCGGAATATCGCCGACGAGGTTCCGGTCTGGGAGTCCGACCTCTGCATCCAGTGCGGCCAGTGCGCGATCGTCTGCCCGCACAGCGTGATCAAGGGCCAGGACTACGACGAGAGCCGGCTCGACGGGCGCGCCGGAGGTCTTCAAGGCTGCGCCCATCAACGCCCGCGGCTATCCCGACTCGCGCTTCACGCTGCAGGTCTACGTCGAAGACTGCACCGGGTTGCGGTGTCTGCGTGGAGAACTGTCCGGCGCACAGCGAGACCGACTCCGCCGTCAAGGCGATCAACATGAAGGATCGGCTCGAGCACTCGAGGCGGGCGTGAGAGCATCCGCTTCTTCGAGACGCTGCCCTGGGCCGACCGCACGCGCGTGAATTTCGCGAACGTGCGCGGCGTGCAGTTCCTCGAGCCGCTGTTCGAGTTCTCGGGCGCCTGCGCCGGGTGCGGTGAGACGCCATACCTCAAGCTGATGTCGCAGCTCTTCGGCGATCGCCTCCAGATCGCCAACGCGACGGGCTGCTCCTCCATTACGGCGCGAACCTCCCGACCACGCCGTGGGCCGCCAACGCCGCCGGCCGTGGACCGGCATGGGCCAGCTCCCTTTTCGAAGACAACGCCGAGTTCGGCCTCGGTTATCGCCTCGCGATCGACAGCCAGACGCGCGGCACGAAGCCTGGCGAGAAGCTCGCCCCGCACATCGGCGAGGATCTCGTGACCGCAATTCTGCAGGCGCCGCAGATAACCGAGTCCGACTTCCGCGTGCAGCGCCAGCGCGTGGACGCGTTGAAAGCCAAGCTCGCCGGCTCGACAGATCCCGATGCGGCCAATCTGCTCGCGCTCGCGGACTTCCTGCTGCGACGCTCGTGGATCGTCGGCGGCGACGGCTGGGCGGTACCACATCGACTCCGGCGGGCTGGACCACGTCCTGCCACGGGCAAAAACGTCAACATCCTGGTGCTCGACACCGAGGTCTACTCGAATACCGGCGGCCAGGCGTCGAAGGCGACGCCACTCGGCGCGACGGCAAAATTCGCCGCGGGCGGCAAGACCATCCCGCGCAAGGACCTGGCGTTGATGGCCGTCGCCTATGGCAGCGTCTACGTCGCCCAGATCGCCATGGGAGCCAACAACGAGCAGGCGCTCGTCGCGATGCGTGAGGCAGAGGCGAATTCGGGAACGTCCCGGATCCTGGTGAACTCGCAGTGCATCGCCCATGGCACCGACTTGCGGCACGGCATGAAGCAGGCGCACGCGCCGTGGCGTCCGGCTACTGGCCGCTCTTCAGATTCGATCCGACGATGAGGACGCGGGGAATGAATCCGTTCCGGCTCGACTCGCCGCGGCCGCGGATTCCGCTCGAGGAATATAGTTACAACGAGGTGCGCTTCAAGTCGCTGACGCAGACACACCCGGACGCCGCGAAACGGATGCTGGACGAGGCCAGCGTGGCCTCGAGGAGCGCTACCGGGTCTACGAGGATCTGGCGACGCGCGACGGCAGCCGGTTTCAGCTCGCATCGCAGGACACCCGATCATGAGTCTCGCCACCAAATATCTCGGCCTGCAGCTGGCGCACCCGATTGTCGCGGCTGCCTCCCCGCTCAGCGCGACGCTCGACGGCATGCGCCGGCTCGAGGACGCCGGTGCGGCCGCCGTGGTGATGGCCTCGCTGTAACGAAGAGCAGATTCGCGAGGGGACACGGCCTACGCTCTACACGGAGCTGGGCTCGAACAGTCAGGCCGAGGCCACCAGCTACTTTCCCGAGCTCGTTGACTACGACAATGGCGTGTCGGGGCATCTCGAGACGCTGCAGCGCGCCAGCGCCGCGCTCGACATTCCGGTCATCGCCAGCCTGAACGGCACGACCGCCGAGGGATGGGTCAACCACGCGCGCGCGCTCGCACAGGCCGGCGCCGCCGCAATCGAGCTCAACGTCTACTCCGTGCCGGTCAACCCCACGGTGAGTGGCGCCGAGGTCGAAGGCGGACGGTGGAGATCGTAAGGCAGGTTGCCGCGAGCGTGCCGATTCCCGTCGCCATCAAGCTGGCACCCTACTTCAGCTCGGTGCCGCACATGGCCGCCGAACTCGGTGCGCGCCGGGGCCGCCGGCTCGTGCTCTTCAATCGCTACTATGCGCCCGACATCGATCGCGACGCTGCGCGTGACACGGTCGCTGCCGCTGTCCACGGCCGCCGAGCTGCCGCTATCGCTCGTGTCCATCGCACTCCTCTCGCGTCGCGTGGCGTGTTCGCTCGCCGCCAGCCGAGGTGTCGAGACCCACGTCGAAGTGATCAAATATCTGCTCGTCGGCGCGACGTCGTCACGACAGCGTCGGCTCTGCTGCGGAACGGGCCGGAGCACCTTTCGACCATGCGCGAGGGGCTCGAACGGTGGCTCGGCGAGAACGGCTTCACTCGGTGAGCGCGATCCGCGGCCTGAAGGATGCGACGCACGTCGAGACGTCGACGCGCTGCTTCGCGCGCAGTATGTCGCGGCCCTTACC